>CAVYTK010000001.1:0-30742 GCA_963771535.1 uncultured Acidobacteriaceae bacterium
GGCTTTCCCAACATGCAGGTGCTCGATCCGCTGCATATCGGCCAGAACGTCAAGGAGGTCCTCGATTGCGAGCTGGCCGCCGAAATGTCGGCCCGGGCGCTCTACGAGGAGGCCGCCACGCATTGCCATTCGGTGCGCGATTACGTGTCCCGCGACCTGTTCGAGAAGCTGATGCGCGACGAGGAAGACCACATCGATTTCCTCGAAACCCAACTCGACCTCGTCGCCAAGCTCGGCCTCGAGCTTTATGCGCAACACCATATCGGCGAACTCGAAGACGACAAGGATTGAACCACCGATCTTGTTGTTGGCGCGTGCCCACGCGGCGCCATAATCGTTAGGGAATCTAACAAACAAACACCGCCGCCGCGCGCACCCACGCGGCGGCTTTTTTGTTGTTTGTTTGCTCGCCGACCTCAGAAACCCGCGCCGTTAGCGCGTTAACACTCACGGTTAAAAGAAGGTTAAGAGGCTTAAGCATTTGCTGGCATGGTCGCCTAGGTTCAACGTCGGAGGGCCGCTGGTGCCGCGTCGAGACCTGCCGAAGGAAAGGGACGTGACCATGGTAGCGTTTGAAAAAGAAGCCTCATCCGAGCCTGTGCGGCAACCATCGAGATCAGCAGCGCGGCGAGACGCCGCCGATCTTCCTCCGCCTCCGTCAATGACGGGGCATGGAGCAGCTCCAGCGAGCCGTCGTCGGAGGCATCGAGCGGCTGGTATCTGGCCGTGGCGATGCGGGGTCTGGTGTGCAGAACTTCTCGAACTTCGATCACAACCAGACGAACCCCGAAATTCGTGTCCTGGCCGGCCGAGCCTGGTCGATCGTTCAGCGGGTATCCAGGACACCGAGCATCTTCGGCGTGGTGTCGGCTATAGGCGAACAACTGGCTCCGCTTCGATGTGACCGGTGAGATCGCACCAAAGCCAAGGTCAAGGCGATCGGCGGCTACAAGGAATTCTGCGGCACCGGCGGCCTGCTCGACACCTCCTACGATGCCAATCATCCGCCGCCGTCTTCATGGCGAACGCTTACATCGATCTGGCACCTGGTGGTGCCTCACGCCGTATATCGGTTCTCCGCGCTCCGGCGGCGCCTACAACCGGATCACCGGCATCAACGACGTCGGCTATCTCCGACGGCGAGCGGCTCACACCGGCTTCGGCTACGCGGCCAACGATCAAACAAACTGGAACCGGCCTTGAACGTCCAGGCGGGTCTCACCTATTCCTTCGTTTCCAAGATCGCAAGATGACTTCAGCTATCGGTACCTGAACATGGGGATGCCGCATTGGACGTCGTCAATTGCAATTCGGTCAGTTGCCAGACGAATGGCGCGGCCGGGCCCGCTACTACACCCTGAAGGACATGACTTCGCAGGACTTCCGCATCGGCCTGCGCTGGATGCTCCAACCGGAAGTGGCCCCGGTCCAGCCGCTGATGACCCGCGGCGGCATCCAGCCGCCACGCAACCGAAACAAACGGCGCGGGCAACCGCGCCGTTTTGGTTTTGGAAGAGTGCTCGGACCGGAAACCCTACTCCGAAAAGCGCCGCTCTCTCCTGAAAAGACCTGCGCCGTCAGATCGTTGAGCGGCTTTCGCACCATCGAAGCCGGCGTCGCGGCTCGCCGAGCTAACGCTCCATTAAGGTTAATGCCTGATGATCAGGACGCAATGCCCGCTCGATGCGGCGGAGGGACGAAACGTGCGACTGCAGCGTTGGCTCATCTGTACGGCGATCATGTCCGCGCTCACGACGAGCGCGTTCGCGGCCGACCTCGACGATGCTCTGCGGGGCTCGGAAACGGTGGGGCCGGCGACCTTTCGGAACTGGAGCGGCTTCTACGGCGGCGGCCAGATCGGCTACAGCAACGACACCACCGATTTTTCCAACGCCACGAGTTCGCTGGTCGCATTCAGCTTGCGCAACACGACGCTGGAAGCAGGAGCAGTACCTCCTCAAGCTGGACTGCTGACCAATGCCAGCACCTCGAAAGCGACGTATGGCGCTTATGCTGGATTTAATATGCAGCGGCAATATCTGATTCTCGGACTTGAGGCGGATTATACATATGCGTCGATGTCCAATGCCGGGCATTTCACCTTGCTGATTGCGCGCGAGACATCGGCAGGCGGCAACACTTATGACGTCGCGATCCAGGGCACGGCCGCGCTGCGGCTGATCGACTACACCTCGTTGCGGGCGCGAGCGGGCTGGGATTGTCAGCGTTTCCGCCCTTACGGCTTCGCGGGCTTCGTGGTCGGTCGCGCCGATTACAGCCGGACCTCGCTGGTTCAGGGCGTAGAGAATCCATTAGGGCCGAATCCGGTGCCGTTTGCTTACGCAAACAGCGATGGGCAGAATTCAGCACTGATGTACGGCTTCTCGGTCGGTGGCGGCATGGACGTCGCGGTGACGGCAAATCTCTTTTTGCGCGGCGAATTCGAATACGTCCGCTTCGCGCCGCTCGCCGATATGACCGTCTCGCTCATGTCCGGCCGCATCGGCGCCGGTATCAAGTTCTGATAAATCACGGGGTGAACGGCACCGCCCGTCGCTGGCAGGAGCCGTCCGGACGTCAGCGGATAAAGAAGAAGCCTCAACCCGGCCAAGGTTGAGGCTTCAGGCTATAACAACAAGAAAACGGGTGCGCTCAGGCGGCTTGCTTGAGCATGACCGTACGTTTGGGCGCGGTCTTCGCGTGGGTGGCATAGAGCGTAAGACCGGTGAACGAAATGCCGCCCACCAGGTTGCCGAGCACGTTGGAAACCCTTTCCCAGACAAAATAATCGGAGATCAATCCAGAACGGTGCACTGGAGCATCAGTCCGGCCGGGGAACAGCCAGAAACATGTTCACCACGGAATGCTCGAAGACCATGTAGAAAAAGACCAGGATCGGCATCCACATCGCGATCACCTTGCCGGGAACGGTGGTCGATATCATGGCGCCGACGACACCGGTTGAAACCATCCAGTTGCAGAGCATCCCGCGTATAAACATCCTTACCATGCCCATCGCTCTCCGTGTTGCTCGCATAACCGAGGGTGCGCGCTTCGCCTATACTGCCGATCGTTTGGTCCCGACTTTGTCCGGTTGGGCTGCGTAAAAGCCATAAGGTGGTCACGAACGCCATCAATGAAAGCCACGGTGAGTGCGCCGGCAAAGTTACCGATGAAGACGAGGCCCCAGTTTCGCAGCACGCCGCCGACCGTAACGCCGGGCCGCTTATCGAGCAAAGCCAACGGCGCAAGGACAAGATAGGCCGGTCAGCAGGTCGAAGCCCAGCAGCGAAAGCATGCAAAAGCCGACCCGGAACAGCAGCGCTCCGACGATCGGCTGGCCGGTCTGCACGTTGATTGTAATCTGAAAGTCAAGCCGCCAAAGCCAGGATCTCCTGCGCCGGCCATGTAGGCGCGGACGATCGTGTCCCGTACCGACATGAAAATCTTGGCCAGCAATACGTAATGGAGCCAAGTAGGCTGCACAACAAAACCAAAGATGGTTGGCGAGGTCCGCTCCAGCAGGCAACGAATGAAAATTGAGAGCACACCCGAGTAGGGACTGGAGGGATCCTGCCGCGGCCCATAGACGTTAAAGAAGCGCAGCGCAGTGGCATCGAGCCCGTAACATTCGGCGAAGCTGCCGCAATAGTATTCGCCCAGAAGCTTCTGCGCCGCGTAGGGCGACTTCGGATTCGCCTGCATGCTCTCCACTTTGGGCAGGACTGCCGTATCTCCGTAGGCCGAAGACGACGCCGCGTAGACTACCTTGCGCGCTTTGCCATCTTTCGCGGCAAGCAGAACGTTGAATGTGCCATCAATGTTCGAGCGATGCGATGGAACCGGATCGGAGATCGAACGCGGCACCGAGGGAATCGCCGCGATGTGGAATACCGTGTCGGCGCCGGAAACGATCGGGGCTATGGCGTCGAAGTCGCAGATGTCGGCAACGTGCATTTCGACTTGCGAGGCTACCTCCGCCAGGTTCTCCTGCCGGCCGGTAGAAAAGTTATCGATGACCGCGACCGTTCCATCGTTGCGGGCGAGCAGTGCGCGGACTAAAGCCGATCCGATAAAGCCGCCGCCGCCTGTGATTACATATTTTTTCATTTGTACTCGTATGCTCGGGCTGAAGCTCGGTAGTGAATAAACGGTTCTGTTATCACGGAAGTTCCCGTCCTTCTAAAAGGCCTTGTCATCACGAGCGAAGCGAGGGATCTGCTCTCGTTCGCTAAGCCACGCACGGCAGCTACTGGCTCGTCGTTCCCGCGTCGGCGCTCGCACTCGCTGCTGCTGCCGTGCGGTTGATGTTTTTCACAATCACGCGTGCGGGGTTTCCGATGGCCACGCTGTAATCGGGGATGTCGTTCAGCACCACGCTGTTCACCCCAATGATCGCGCCTTCGCCGATGGTCACGCCCTTCATGATGAAACTGTTGTGGCCAATCCAGGCGTAGCGTTTAATGCGCACCGCCTTGATTTCATCGGGTGATGCGGGCAGGTCTGCGATGCGCGCCATGGCGTCGCGCGGATGAGCATCGCTATCCATAAAGCGGACGCCCGACGCCACGTTGACGTCTTCTTCCAGCACGATTTCGCGGTTCACCATGAAGATGACGTTGTGCCCGATGTCCACCCGGTCCTTCAGCACCAGCCGGGGCTCGTCGAGTTGCGAGCCGCTGAAGATATCGACCTTGCCGAAAAAATTCACATCATCGCCGATGTAAATCTTCGACTGGCCTACCACCCACGGCATGCGCGTAACCCGAAAGCGTTTGCCGACCGACTCGCAACGTCCGCGAAACAGCGGCTCGTAGATGAAGTAACCCAGTCCCCAGCGAATCGCCGACTCGATGTTGTGGAACAGGTAAAATCCGCCACGCAACACCGGATTGAAGAATCGCGGCAGCGGCAGGTTACTCGAGCGGACGTTATGAACGATGCCTTTCAGCCGCCGGTAAAACGGCGTCTCACCGCGCCGAAGTTTCAGAACAAATGAACCCATGAATTAACCCGGTACGACTCAGGCAACATCCTGCGGCGGATTCTGGCTGCCTTCTTCCAGCAGCTCGACCAGGAACTTCTCCGGCGTCAGCACCCAGGCGATACGCCTTCCATTGAAGGCCACCGCCGGCTTGGGACGTTTTACGATCAACGCTCCCCGGCTGCGGAAATCGCTCAGTTCCTGCTCGATGTCGCCGACTTCATAACACGCGTGATGCAGGCCGCCGCCCTTTTCGTTCAGAAAGCGTAGCACGGGAGAGTCGGCGCCGTCGGGCTCGACCAGTTCCACTTGCGCGTCGCCCGGCCGGGTGCTGAGGAAGGCCACCTTCACCTTCTGGTGAGGATCGGCGAAGATTTGCGAATCCCAGGTAGCCGCCATGGAGCGCAGGAAGCCGGGCATCGCGGCTGCGATGTCGGCCACCACAAATCCTACGTGGTGCAGCCGCATGGGACGGTTGCTCAAGCCGGCAGTTGCCGCTTTTCGAGATAGGCGCGAACCTTCTCGAAGTTGTCCAGGTCGGCGACGTCGTCCAGGTCCATCTCGATGCCAAACTGCTCTTCGATGACGTTGACCAGCGTAATGGCGGCGACCGAATCCCACTCCGCTATGGTTTCTTGCGACGCCGTAGGGATGTCTTTCTCCTGCAGGTCGGGAAAGACAATCTGGAAGCACTCTATAAGTTTGGGTTTGACGTCATCCATGAGCTTCCGCCTTTTTCAACTCTTTCACCTCGTGGTATAGCGCAGGACAATGTTCGTCGAACTGCGATTTTCTCAAACGAAACTCGGCTTTGGGCGGTTCACCCAGCAACGAAGCAAAGAACTCCTGCGTGGGCCCGTTCTTCGCCGTGGGCTGGAAGGCGAACTCGATCTCATCGACCCCGGCGGTTTCGAACAGCAGGCGCAGCGTCTGGTGCTCAACGCGGCGCGAAAATGCACGGCAACTCATGACCCAGGTATCTACCAGCAGGCGCTCGCCCTGGAAATTTGCCTTGGCCACGCCGATGGTGCCGAGCGGGCCGAACTTGTCTTCATAACTCACGGCCACGATCAACGACCGGTCGCTGGCCGCTTCCTTGTGCCAGTCAGCCTCGGCCCAGCGGCGTCCGTTAAGGTTGAACTGGTTGGTCTTGTTCACCAGCTCTAGAGTGCGAGGTTCGGCGGCAGCGGAAAAATCAAACGTAACCACGGCCTTCGACTGCTGCAGAAAACTTTCCGGCGCCGACCCACCCTCTGCCTGCTGGCGAAAGGCCGCTCCCTGGCGAATGCTCGCCAGCCGCAGCATGTCATCCGACGATACCTTGTCTTTGCCGCAAAGATCGCGCAGGCGGCGCAACATCTGCAAAGCCGCTACCGGATCTTCCTTGGGAAACAGTACACACTCGATGCCGGGATGCTGCGCCGCAACCTCCGCCAACTCCATCGGACTGTCGTCGACGAAGATCACGCTATCGGCCGAGATGTTCCAAATCTCCAGGATCTGCTTCACCGCTCCCGACTTCGCATTCCAGCTGGCTTCGATAGGAAACACCTGCTCCGGTCGCAGCACCATGTCCGAACGTTCAAACGCTTTCGCAACTACTGCCGGATCGTTTTTGCTGGCCACGCCTACCAGGGTTCCGTTGTCCGACAGCGAGCCCAGCAGCTTCTGATAGAGCCCATGCATCTGCGCATCGGCGTGCAGGTCCCAGTGAACGTTCTCCGGCCCCACTTCGCCGACGATGCCTTTCCACATGGTGTCGTCCAGGTCGGAGATGACGCCTTTCTTCGGCGGCGGCGGTACCAGCGTCTTGGCCAGCAAGCCGGCCACTTCGTCGGCATGCTTGACGGTGTAAGGCAGCCCGGCTTTCAGATCACTCTTCAGGTCGAAGCGCGTCTCCCATGGAGATTCCTGGGCCAGCCGCTCGCGGCTGACAATCCGCACCCGTCCATCGCGCGCCAGCTCAGACGCAAAATGGAGCAAGGCGCTGTTCAGCACCAGCTCGGCGTCGGAGGCCTGCCAGCCGGGCGCAGAGAAGATCGGAGCGATCGGTATGCTGGGAAGCGCCAGCGCGATCGGTATGCCCGAGGGAATCCTGCCCAGCGCCGATTTAATGCGGTCGAGCGATAGGGTGGCCTGTTCCACCACGCTGGCCAGCGAATCCCGTCCCCAGGCCCCGGCGTTGCGATAATCCAGGCGGGCGTCGAGGTCGGGCCACTCGACCACAACTACCACTCCATCGTTGTCGCCCAGCCGCTCCAGCGTGCCGCACAGGTCTCCGTAGAGCCCTTCCTTTATATGTACCGCGCGGGCCGGCAAAGCGAGTTGCAGATGGGCCTGCAAAAACGTATGAAGATGCAGCGGAGTAAACCCACAGGCCAGTGTCACGCGGAACGGCGGAGCGTCGGCCGGCGTGGCTTGCACAATCCTGAGGGCTTCTGTGATTTTCACGGAAAAGGTCCCGGTGCTGGTTAGCACGAAATGCAGCGCATGAGCACAACCTGCGTTGGCGAGCGTTCCCCTTGACTATATTCAATGCTCCTTATCCCGCGCAAGATGACAAGGTTAACCCTGCATGATTTTGCCGGGGTACCACCGGAACGGGAACGAGATATCCGCAAGGGTAAGCTAGAATTCGATTTAAAGATCTGGCCAGGAACAGGATTTGGCGACCAATTCCGCGGTTACTCGTGCGCATCCCCGACTGGCGGTCCAGGCCTTCTGGCTGACCTTCGCCAAATTCATCGCCGCCATCTTCGGAATTGTGACCCCGATTCTGCTGGTCCGCATCCTCAGCCAGCACGAATACGGCGTTTATAAGCAGGTTTTTCTCTTCGCCGGCACCGCCACCAATCTCGCGGCGTTTAGCGTCGGCGTCAGCGCGTTCTACTACATGCCCCGGCAGCCGCATCGCGGAGGCCAGATCGCGCTCAACATCCTGGTCTACAACTTCCTGGTCGGGCTGATTCCACTGCTGGTCCTGTTGTTTTATCCCAGAGCCCTCAGCCTGGTGTTTCGCAGCGGAGATCTGCAACCCTACGCCCTGATGCTGGGCATCTTCGTGATGCTGCTGCTCAACTCGTCGCTGGTCGAGATGATTCCCACGGCGATGCAGGACGTGCGCAACTCCACACTGTTCGTCGTGGGTACGCAACTGTTCAAGGCCCTCGCCGTGGTCTTCGCCGCGGTGGTTTTCGAAAATGTGCGCAGCATCGTGGTGGCCTGCATGATTGCCGCCGCCTTGTCCGTCGTCATCCTGCTGCGCTATCTCTACCAAAAGTTCGGCGCCTTCTGGAAGCAGTTCGATCGTCACTTCTTTCTGGAGCAGCTGGCTTACGCGGTGCCGCTCGGCGCCTACGGCATCATCTGGGTCATCCGCAAAGACCTCGACAACTACTTCGTCAGCGCCATGTATCCCCCGGCGCAGTACGCCATCTATGCCATCGGCTGGCTGGAAGTCCCGCTCATCTCGCTATTCCTCGAATCGATGTTGTCCGTGATGGTGGTGCGCATCAGCGCGCTGCACCAGGAAGGCCGGGCCGAAGACATTCGCAACGTGCTGGCCAGCGCTATCAACCGGCTGGCGACGGTACAGTTCCCAATCTACGCGGTTCTGCTGGTCGCCGGACGCGACCTGATTGTCTTCTTCTATACCAAGGCGTACGCCGCCAGCGCGCCGATTTTCTACATCACTCTGACCCTGATCGTGCTGAACGTCTTCATCTACGATCCCGTGGTTCGTGCCTACCTGGAGCTGCGCAAATTCATTCTGCTGGTGCGCATCGCGGTGCTGGTGGTCTTGTGCATCGTACTCGTGCCCGTCATTCACCACTTTGGAATGATTGGCGCTGCGGTCAGCGCCGTGTTGGGTGACCTGACAGAGCGGCTTATCGTGGGCTCGAAGATATGCCGCACCATCGGCGCGACTCGGCGCGATCTGCGTCTGCTGGCTGACATTCCGCGCGTCGCCCTCGTCGCTGCCGTCGCTGCCCTGGCCGCCTACGGGGTGCGCACTGCCGCCGCCAATCAAATTCTGTTCGTTCGCCTGGCGCTGACCGGTCTCAGCTTCGGCGCGGTTTACGTCGCCGGCTTCTACCTCTGGCACCTGCCCGGGTGGGAGATCGTCAGCAAAGATCGCCTGCTCGGCTATGCACGATCAGCGCGCGGCAGGCTGGGCTAGAGAAGCGGCTTTTGGCTTGCCGCTTTTGCTTGCTTTTGGCTTTTCGGTTTTTCGGTTTTGGCTAATTGCTAGTCGCTAATTGCTAGTTGCTTCCTTACTCCTGTGACGTCCGCCCTTGCAGCTCCTCAATGCACCATCTATGTTCGTTAGCGTATGAGTCGTTGGCGCAAACATCTTGCTCTTATTGTCCTCGTCGTCGCACTTCCGCTCCTCGCCGAATCCGCAAAGGTCGAACGCACAGGTCCGGCCCCAGCCGCCGTTTCATCGGCGACAAAGGCCGCGATCGAGGATAAAGGCTACCGCGTCACTCTCGATGACGGCTGGTCTGCCGAACTGTGGCTGGCAAGAAGTCTGAAGGTAACAACGAAAGATGCACCTGGCGCGCTCTATCCCGAGCTCAGCAACAGCCAATTCGTTGGCGTCGTTAGCCTGCCCAAAGGCATGACCGACTTCCGCGGCCAGGCAATTCCCGGCGGCATCTACAGCCTGCGTTACCAACTCATCCCGCAGGACGCCAACCACATGGGCGTCTCGCCCAACCCTGACTTTCTGCTGGCCATCCCCATTGCCAGCGATGACAAGCCTGATGCCGTCTACCCCCTGGCCAAACTCGTGGCACTCAGCTCCAAGTCCACCGGCGCGCATCCCGCCGTCATCGCCATGGCAAGCGCGGGCGAACCCGGCACGGCGGCATTCGACGACCAGAAGATGCTGGTGATAACCGTCAGCCTCTCGTCCTCGTCAGGCAAGCCGGAATCGTTGGGGATCGTGCTCAAGGGCCAAGCCGCGCAGTAGCTCGAGTCTTCGAATCACCCGTATCGCGTAGAAATATTCTTCGTCGCCGATGCTGACCCGTGTCACGAGGCCAGTCGACTGTTGCAACCCGCATCAGTGCCCGTTGTGAATCGCAACACAAGCCGGAACATGCCCTAAGCCGCGTAAGTGCCTGAAGGCGCGCATCTTGGCAGCGCTACGAAATCCATTCCTCTTCCTCAGCCTGACTCTCCGTTGCAAAAGCTCGCAACCATGCGGGCTCTCAGCCCCGTCCATCGCGGCGCTGCGTTTTGCATCAACCTTTGTAAGTGAATGCAACAGCAGCTGGTTTTAAACGCTTTAGCATCCATGGCGGCCTGGCCCCACGGTTGGCATGCCTCGTGCCTTAGTAAATGGCGTAAGCGCAAGCAGTAAAGGCGCTAAACAGAAAGCTCTCGGAGGCCGTTATGACAGTCCTACTGGTTCTTGCAATGTTCGCAATCTTCTTGAGTATCGATTTCTTCTATGCCAAGGCGAAACACCCGGTTCTGCAGGTCGCGCCTGCGATGCGCAAACAGCAAGGTGTCGCGACCGTTCCGGCCCGGCCCAGCCTGGTGGGCGGATTCTCAGTTCCCGACAATCTTCGCTATCATCCCGGCCACACCTGGGCGCTGAGCGAGAGCCCCAACCTGGTTCGGGTCGGCATGGACGACTTCGCTACCAAGCTCACCGGCAAGATCGAAAGCATCGCGCTGCCGCAACGCGGCCAGTGGATCCGCCAGGGACAGAAGGTTTGGAGCGTGATGCGCAACGGCGTGAAGCTCGACATGGTTTCGCCGATCGAAGGCAGCGTGAGCGACATCAACGAAGCCGTGGTCAACGATCCTTCGCTGGCGAGCAAAGACCCCTACGGCGAAGGCTGGCTGGTCACGGTCCAGTCGCCCGACTCCAAGACCAACTTCCGCAACCTGCTGGGTGGCGCGCTGGCTCGCTGGTGGACCGAAGAGTCCTCGATGCGGTTGCAGCGCATGATGCCGGCAACCCTGGGAGCGCTGGCGCAGGACGGTGGCGTAGCGGTCGACGATGTAGCCGGACAGATTCCTGAAGATCAGTGGACCAGGATCGCCCACGAATTCTTCCTCACCTAGAATTCGAAGCGCCCGAATCACTCACCCGCGGAGCGACCTCCCTCCGCGGGTTTTCTGTTGTGGTCGCGAACACGCTTCGTCGGTTGACGAGCACACCCTTAGCATTGTCATCCTGAGCGAAGCGAAGGACCTGCTTTCAGCGCGCACCCAACACTCGTGCCCATGGACTCGGCCGTTACGGTGCGCAGCGAACAGATCCCTCGGCCGAAGCGGCCTCGTGATGACAAGTTGGAGGGCTTCCGGCCAACAGCCAAGAGCCAAGAAACAACAGCCGCTCCCCTACTTCCCGTCCACCGCTGTCAAATACACCGTCAAGGTTCCCCAGAACAGCCGGGCCCTGATCTGCACCGGCAGATGTTGGGCGTCGTCGGTATACCAGATCCAGATGCGTCCGCGGTTTTTCAGCGGACCGTAATCGCCCTCAGGACCCACGCGTATAGTCTGGAAGGTTCCGGCCGGCGTCTTCACCTGTTCCTTGGCTTCGACGTGGGCTTGCACGGTAACCGTTTTTCCGCCGTCGTTGAGCGGAAAGGCGTAGGTCGCGTTGGGCGTCAAGGGCAGGCTGGCGACATAGAGAATTCCCGAAACCACATCGGTCACGCAGCCCGGGATGTCGTGCTCCTCGCGCTTCTTCTCGTTCGTCTTCAGATTGGTCTCGTTCAGCACCGCCTTGCCGGTTTTGTAGTCGAAGACAATCTGCGTGTCGCGATGATGCGAGCCCTCTTCGGTGTGCTTGGTCAGCGACTGCGAGCACATGCGCGTCGCATCGAAGTAAGACTCAAAGCGGTCTTGCACACGGAAGAGCACGGCCACGACTCCCGCGGAGTCGGCGGTGCCGAGCACATGCATCTGTGGACCGCTTTGCTGGATCTTCAAGGTCGCGACGCCCGCGGTCCAGAAGCGATACTCCGCCTCATAACGCAGCGTCTGCGTGGGAAATGCGAAGCCTGCCCGCAGCGGCTGAATGTGCGCCGTCGCGCCGATGGTCGCGTCATGTGCCGCGGCCATGGTCTGGCCCGATTGCGCCTGCGCCGGTTCGGTGCCCGCATGCACAGGGAACCCCGGCGAAAGCAAAAGAAGCAGCAGGATTGAGAGAGATCGTTGAAGGATTAAAGTCATCCACGAAACCAGAGCATTTTCCCCACCAGCGCCGCCAGGATTGCAGCAGCACCGAATATCGCATTGTACTCGCGGTGCTTCAAATAAAGCGCGCGAGAGAAGCCTTGGGTCATGCCGCCGATGCGCAGTGTTCGCGGCAGCAGTCTCGGAACCGCGTCAGCATACGCGGCATATTCCGGGAACCGGCCGCGAAGAAAAGTCTCCTCCGAGCGAATTACCGGAACATAGATCAGCGCGAACAGAAGCACGATCAGCACACCGACGGCAAGGTCGCGCGCCGCAATAGCGAAGCCCACGGCCATGACAATGGAACCGAGGTATAGCGGATTGCGCACGTACGCGTACGGGCCGCTCATGGCGAGTTCAGCGTTCTTGTCGACATGGCCGGAGGCAACCGCGCGGATGCCAAGACCCAGGGCAGCAACCGCGACTCCCACAATGAGGGATAGCCACGTCGGCCTGGCGCGCCACAGGTAGAACGCGGCGAAGGCGAAGCCCAGCGGCACACGGATGCGGCGCGCGACGCGGCTCCAAGTCAGAGGCAGGCGCGTGCGCTCCGGCGATTGCTTCTCGTTCTGCGCCATGGAATCGACCGTCACTCGGCGTTGTTGTCTTTGACGTTCTGCATCTGCGAAAGCAAGCTGCTGGTCGAGTGGTCCTTGGGATCGCCGACGATCTCGACTCGTCCGCCATACGCCGATACCTCGTCGCGCTCGGGCACACTCTCGGGCGTGTAGTCGGTGCCCTTGGCATGCACGTCAGGATGAATCTCGCGAATCAGCGCGCGCACGTTCGGCTCATCAAAGATAATGACCGCGTCTACATGCTCGATGGCAGCCAGGATTTCGGCGCGCTCCTCTGCCGGCATCACCGGCCGGCCGGCACCCTTAAGTGCGCGCAGGCTCGCGTCGGAATTGACGGCGACGACCAGCCTGCCCCCGAGCGCCTTGGCTGCCCGGAGATAGCGAACGTGGCCAACGTGCAGCAGGTCAAAGCCTCCGTTGGCGAAGATGATCTTCTCGCCCTGATGGCGCCAGCGTTCGACAACGGTGCGCAAGGATTGCCGCGTCTGGATTTTAGACTCGCCGCTCACGCGTGCGCCGCCGCGTATTGATCGATGGCAGCGAGCAACTCCTTCGCCGAAACCGTGGCGGTCCCGCGCTTCATTACAACGACTCCGCCGGCAAGGTTCGCCAATCGCGCCGCGGTGGTGGCGTCGGCTCCCGCGGCCAGTGATGCGGTGAAGGTCGCAATCACGGTGTCGCCGGCGCCGGTTACATCGACCACCTGGTCGGAGCCGAAAATCGCAATGCTTTCGGGCTTGGCATCGCGCTCGAAAGCCACCATGCCATCGCGTCCGCGGGTAATCACCAGTGAGTCCAGTTCCATCTGTTTCATCAACTGACGGCCGGCATCGAACACCTTCTGGTTGTCGTTGCCGATGCGAATGCCCAGCGCCTCTTCCACTTCCGGCTCGTTCGGGGTGGCGGCGGTGATACCGTCGAACTCCAGCATGCGATAGCGCGAGTCGAGCGTGACCGGCTTGTTGTCGAGGCACCCATTGGAGCGAACGAAGGTCAGCAGGCGCGGGGTCGCGGCGCCGTAGCCGTAGTCGGAAATCATGAGCGCGTCGGACGCGGTGGCATACTCGCGGGCAACATTGATCAGGTTCAGCAGCGCGGGATGCGTTTCTTCGAGCGGCTCGGGCTCGCGGTCAACGCGGATCACCTGCTGACGGCTGTTGTGCGACATGCCCGCCAGGATGCGCGTCTTGGTTGTGGTGGTGTAGTGCTTCAGCCGCTGAATGCCGCCGGTAGGAATTTTCTTGTGGTGCAATGCCTCGATCAGCAGATGGCCGGGCTCGTCATCGCCGACCACACCGACCGGCAGCACGTTCACCCCCAGCGCGGCAAGATTCATGATGGCGTTACCGCCTCCGCCTGGGACCACGGTGCGCTCACGATGCTTGAGGATGAGCACGGGAGCTTCGCGCGAGACGCGCGCGATCTCGCCGAAGACGAACTCATCGGCAACCAGGTCTCCCAGTACAGTGATGGAGAGCTCAGGGAACGAGGCAACAATCTTCTTCCAGCGGTCGTGATCTTTAGCGTGTCGAGTCATGTTGGCTATTGGCTGTTGGCTAATTGGCTGTTGGCGTTTGGCTGTTGGCGCTTCGCTCTGGCTTTTCGCTGTTGGCGTAAATCTCCCTAACGTTTGTCATCCCGAGCGCAGCGCAGCGGAGCCGAGGGACCTGCAGTTGGCTTGCATCACCAACACTCTTAATTTTTCCATCCGCTGACGTCCCTAAAGGGACAGCATGTCGATGGCACAGTTCCCAGCGCTTCGGCGCTGGGCTGGAATTGTCCAAATGCCCTTGGCGAACTTTCAATTCTCTCACGCGCCCTTCAAATTCACTCGCGCGAGAATCTCGTTCACCGCTGCGTCGGAGTTCTCCAACTCCATCCGCAACGCAACGACGTGCACGGTCCCTAACTCACGCAAATGTTCGCCCAGATTCACTGCATCCTTTTCTGTCGCCACAAAAGCCGACGCGCGATTCAGGTTCCGCAGCCGCAGCAGTTTCTCGATGTCACTCGCGTCGTAGGCGTGGTGATCGCGAAAGCGTTGCGTCGCGACGATGTTCAATCCAGCCTGCTGCAACTGCGAAAAGAACGGTTCGGGTCGCGCGATGCCGCAGAATGCCACGCATGCGTCCTTGATGGGCGGAGCGAAGATGCTGCGCTGCACCCGCCAGCGCCGCTTCACGAATTCGGGAATCGACTCGGGCGCAAGATTGCCGCTGAGCACGACGGCGTCGGCGCGCCCCAGCGATGAAAGCGGCTCGCGCAGTCGGCCACCGGGCAGAAGCGTGTCGCGGACGTCGGTGGGCGTGAGCATCACGATATCGAAGTCGCGCGCCAGCCGCCGATGCTGAAAGCCATCATCGAGCAAATGCAGTTGCGGGCCGAAGTTCTGCTCGGCGTAGAGGCCCGCGGCGTAACGGTCCTCCCCGACCACGACGGGCACTCCCAGCTTGCGTGCGATCAGCAGCGGCTCGTCGCCAAACTGCCGCGCCGTACCCGCGGGATCAACCAGCGCGACGCCTTTGGTCTCGCGGCGGTATCCACGGGAAAGCACGTCGAAGAGCACGCTGCGCTGCTTGAGCAACTCGCCCAACAACAGAAGGAACGGCGTCTTGCCTGCTCCGCCGGTCGAGAGGTTGCCAATGCTTACCACCGGTCCTTGCAGTCGGTAAGCGCGAAACGTGCCGTGATCGTAGAAGTCGTTGCGCGCACGGACGGCTGCGCCGAACACGGCTGACAGGGGGTTCAAACGCGCTGCTCCGTAGCGGCTGCGTCGATGATGTGAGGCTGCGCACTGGGCAGTAGGGCGAGCAGCGCCTCGGCGGTTCTGTTGTGTCGCGCCCTGCTGCGAATGCATGACGTCGCGGGCATTGCGTCCCAGGCGCTCGCGTTCTTCCCAGTTCACCAGCAGATCGAGCATTACGGGGGTGAGCGTTTCTCCCGTGACGATGCGCAGCGCATCGGCGCGACGGAAGATGTCGACGATATCGCGAAAGTTTTCCGTGTGTGGACCGACCAGTATCGGAACGCCAAAGTAAGCGGCCTCCAGTACATTGTGCCCACCGCGCGGCACGAGGCTGCCGCCGATGAATGCCAGGTCGGCAAACTCGTAGGCGCTGGCGAGCTCGCCGATGGAGTCGAGCAACAGAACGCCGCTTGCTACGGGAAGTTCTCCGTCCCACTGCGACCGTCTTCTGAACGGAATTCCTGACGAGGCAAGCATCGAGGCGACGGCTTCGAAGCGCTCAGGATGTCGCGGCGCCAGAATCAGCATGGCCTCAGAGTAGCGCTCGCGCACTGCGCGGAAGGCCGCAAGCAGCATCTCCTCTTCGCCCTCAAGCGTGCTGCCGGCAACGATCACCGGGCCGATGCTGTCGCGCGCGATAGCGTCTGCCAAGCGTGCGTGGATGTCGCCTCGCGCCGGCGGCTTGACCTCGAACTTCAGGTTGCCGCCAACATGCACCCGCTCCGCCGGTGCGCCGATCGCGATCAGGCGACGGGCGTCTTCTTCGCTCTGCGCCAGCAGAAGATCGACATCGGCCAGCACGCGTGCGAACAGCCAGCGAAAGCGCTGGTATCGCGGCAGTGAACGGTCAGACACGCGGGCGTTGACCACGGCAACGGCAGCGCCCGATCGCCGCGCGGCGTGCAGCAGGTTAGGCCAGAACTCGCTTTCGGCCAGCACCAGCAGGCGGGGACGAAGCGCATCCATGAAGGACTGCACCGCCCAGGGCAGATCGAGCGGAGCGCGAAAGACATTGTCCTCGCCGAACTTCTGCCGCGCCAGCTTTTGCCCGGTGTCGGTGGTAGTCGAAACGACGATTCGATAGTTCGGCAACTGTGTTTTCATCTCGGCCACGAGCTGCGTGACCGCCAGCACTTCGCCCACCGACACGGCATGGATCCAGATGGTGTTCGACGCTGCGCCCCGTCGCAGCCGCTGCGGTACGCTGCCCAGCCGCTCGCTCCAGCCGGAGCGATATTTGCCATGGCGCAGCATGTGCCATAGCCACCACGGCGCGCTCAGCACGAGCGTGACCAGCAGCAGCGCACTGTAAAGCCAGTACACGTGTGCGATTGTACTTGCGTGGCGGACAAGGCCAAAGCGTATCGGGCGGCGGAGAATCAAAATGAAGGCCGGGGAGGTGCCCGGCTGCCACGCTGGCCTGAAGGCCGGCTCTAACCGTGCCGCACCCGCTTGTCCCTCTGAGTTGAGAGCAGGCGCTCAAAGGCGCATAATCCTGCCTATGTTCTTTCGCCTTCGCAGCGCAGGCTGCCTGGTTCTGCTAACGTTGGCCCTGGTCCTGGCGGGAACGTCGGTGTGGGCGTTCAAAGAGTTTGTCGCGCCGCATCCGGAGAGCGCCGACACATTCGCCAGCAAAGACGCTCATCCGCTGGAGAAGGTCACCGCCGCCGTTGACCTCTACAACACCGCACCCAAGGACGACATCTTCGGCACCAAGTACGTGCAGGAAGGCATACTGCCGGTGCTGCTTATCATTACCAACAGCGGCGACCAGCCCATCTCGACCAAGAACATGCATACCGAGATGGTGACGGCCTCGCGCAGCAAACTCGAAGGGCTCGGCGTGGACGACGTCTTCCGTCGCGTGGCGCACATCAAGGCCAGCAGTACCAGTCCGCAGCGCGTCGGGCCGATTCCGTTGCCCACCGGCGCCAAAAACAAAAAGGCGCACGAGCAATATGACGAGCTGAGCAGGGCGGCGTTCATCGCCGAGGCCGTCGAGCCGCATACCACCAAGTCGGGCTTCCTGTTCTTCGACATTCAGGACCTCAAGAACCCGGTCCCGGGCGCGCACATTTATCTGACCGGGGTGCGCGACAGTAGCGGCAATGAGCTGATGTACTTCGAGATTCCGCTGATCGCGGGGAATGCGGCAAACCCGTAACCGCGGATAGGCGCGGAGGACGCGGATCGGAAAAAGCCTGGCCACGGATTACACGGATTTGTACGGATCGAATAAATGGGTTCACCATCCCTGGCCAGAGCGGCTCTACATGCGAGTCGGCGGATGCATTGGCCGTTGACGAAACAGCAGGTCCTTCGCTTCGCTCGTGATGACAATGCGGTTCGTGCCCAAATGGCTCGTGCCCAAGAATGCAATTGTCGGCCGTGCGAGCAAACTGCAGGTCCCTCGCCTCTCGGCTACGCTCGGGGTCGGGATGACACCCGTCAGCGAGTGCGATCTCTCTAGGCGATCTCTGTAGCTGGTGGCTGGTGGCTGGTGGCTCGCGGCTGACAGCTGACGGCTGACGGCTGACAGCCGGTGGCTGTGGCTGACAGCTGATGGCTGCCTTTCCCCTCGCTATAATCGCAACATGGCCACCACTCCGGAAGCGCCAGTTGCGACGCGCTTGAAGTACGAGCCGGTTATCGGGCTCGAAGTTCACGTACAGCTGCTGACCAAAAGCAAGATCTTCTGCGGATGCTCCACCCACTTTGGCGATCCGCCGAACACCAACGTGTGCCCGGTGTGCCTCGGCCTGCCCGGCGCGCTGCCGGTGCTCAATCGGCAGGCCGTCGAGTTCGCGGTGCTGGCAGGGATGGCGCTGAACTGCCGCATCAACGAGACCTCGATCTTCGCGCGCAAGAATTACTTTTATCCCGACCTGCCCAAGGGCTACCAGATCTCGCAGTACGACAAGCCCGTGGCCGAGTTCGGCTACATCGAGATCGAGGGCGCGAGCGGACTCAAGCGCATCGGCATCACCCGCCTGCACATGGAAGAGGACGCGGGCAAGAGCCTGCATGACGGCGTGCACGATTCGAGCGAGTGGACGTCCATCGACCTGAACCGCTCCGGCACGCCTCTGATCGAGATCGTCAGCGAGCCCGACATCTCGACAGCCGACGAAGCTTACGAATACCTGACCAAGCTGAAGGAGATCATCCTCTACACCGGCGTCAGCGACTGCAATATGGAAGAAGGTTCGCTGCGCTGCGATGCCAACGTCAGCATCAAGCCGGCGGGCCAGAAAGAGTTCGGCACCAAGACCGAGATCAAGAACGTCAACTCGTTTCGCTTTATCCGCGAGGCGATCGATTACGAGATCGCGCGCCAGGAAGAGGTGCTCGAATCCGGCGGCCGCATCACGCAGGAGACGCGTCTTTATAACGCCGCCGAAGGCAAGACTTACAGCATGCGCTCGAAAGAAGAGGCGCACGATTACCGCTACTTCCCCGAGCCCGATCTGTTGCCGCTGGTGGTCGATGAGAAGTGGCGCACCGCGATCGCGGGCAATTTGCCTGAGCTTCCGGAGGCGCGGCGCGCACGCTTCATCGAGCAGTACGGCGTCAGCAAGGGTGACGCCTACACGCTCACCGTCTCGCGCTCGCGCGCCGATCAGTTTGAAGCAGCAGCGGCTGCGGCGAAAAGTCCGAAGCGCGTGGCCAATTTGGTGAACAGCGAGTTGCTCGGACGACTGAAGGCCAAGGGGCTTGACCTGGAGCAGTCGCCTATTTCGATGAAGGGCGTTGCCATGTCGGCCGACCTGGTGGAGAGTGGAGTCATCAGCGGCAAGCAACTCAAGGAACTCTACGACATCGCCTTCGAGCGCGGCGAAGATTTCGCCGTCGTCTACGAACGCGAGAAGCCGCAGCAGATCACCGATACGGCCGCGATCGAGAAGATCATCGACGAGGTGATTGCCGCCAATCCCAAGCAGCTCGAGCAGTATCGTGGCGGCAAGAAGACGGTGGCCGGATTCTTCGTCGGCCAGATCATGCGCGCGTCGAAGGGGCAGGCGAATCCTGCGATAGTTAACGAGTTGCTGAACAAGAAGCTCGAGGGGTAGTTGTCAGTTGTCGGTTGGCAGTTGCCAGACGGGAGTTGTCGGCAGTTGGCAGACGGGAGTTGGCAGTCGGCAGTTGTCAGACAATCTCTGCTGAGTGGCGAGCTATCGGCTTTCGGCCGCCAGCTATCTTCTATCAGCTATTAGCTACCAGCCGCCAGCTACCAGCCGCCAGCTACCAGCTACCAGCTACCAGCTACCAGCCGCCAGCTACCAGCTACCAGCCGCCAGTCATAAGCCACAGCTATCAGGTAGCTGTCAGGTATCAGCAGTCAGGTATCAGGTATCAGCCGTCAGGTACCGGCTATCAGACTGCTATTGGGTCTTCGCCGGTTGCTCAATTTTGTCTTGTTGGATCCTTTGTTATCAGTTAGTTGTCGACCGTTTCTGCTTTAAATTATTGATTCTAAGCTAGTTAAATCTAAATTATAGATTCCATTGGATTTACAGTGAGCCCGCGGCGCTGCGCACTGCGCTGGAAGAGCGTGCGTCGGCTGCGGTGTGTGGCGGTTTGCGGCTGGCGTCAGCGTCCCGGGATGGCTTGGCTTTCACCGAGTGACGGTCGCTGCCCGGCGTCTCCGGCAATTGTGTGCGGCGATGCGACTGCTTGGCTTTGGAACGATGCGAGGCGCCAGCGGGTCGCGTGCGGCGTTCGTCGGCGTGCTGCGCGGGTGCGGCTTCGACGGCCGGCTGCGGCGGAGGGAATGCCTGTTCCGGATTACGACTGAGGTCGAAGCCGTTGGGCAGGCCGTACTGGCGCTCGAAGGCGGGCTCCTCGACGACGATGTTCGCGTCCATACCGAAGGTGTCGATCTGGGCTCTCTGGCTCCAACCCCGGTCGCTTTTGAGGTTCGCAGCGGCCAGGCGAAGCACGGAAAGCAGCAGGCGTCCGCTTTCAGGATCGATCTCACGGTGGGCGATGGCGTCGGCCAGTTGCATGAGGCCGACCTGCACCGCGTGCAGATCGTCGAGCACCGGCAGATGGATGATGACGCGTTCGGAGCGGGCCCGCGCGCGGGCGGCTTTCATGCGACGCCCGGTCTCGTGCATATGCCAGAAACAATAATCGCGGTGGTTGACCGGCGGCCCTCCGCAGAAGACCCCGGCGGGGTTGACGTGGTGGCAAAATCGTTGCGACATGAGTGGATGTCTCTCCTGTGGTGAAGGTGACACTTCACCAGTTTCCAGACTATGCACATGTCAACCAAAAAGTCAGTGATACTGGGACGAACGGAGGTTACTAAAGGGAAGTGGCGATATGCCCTTTCGTGCAGGTGAGCGGTACATCAGAGCGTTGGGCTCGAATTGGGTTTCGTGATGGGATTGGGATCGCTTTGCGCGATCATCCCTCACGCCCAATTCCAGCCCAGTGCGGGAGCACTGGGTCGCGGCGGCTTTTGCGAAGTGGGGAGCCCCTGAAAGCGGCTCGGGGGTTCGTAGGGGCTCGCGTTCCCAACGCTTCCGCGTTGGGCTCGAATTGGAGGAACGGAGTCATGTCCGCGTTGGGCTCGAATTGGGGAAGAGAGATGCTTCCGCAGTGGAGCAAGAGTGTTCCCAACGCTTCCGGGCTGGGCTCGAATTGGGGCAGTTTTATGGGGCAATAAGACAGGGCAGCCTTGCGGCTGCCCTTAATTGTTTCAGGTAGTTCGAATTTACTGCTCGGGGACGACAGCCAGGTTGACGTCCTGCACCTGAACGCCGTTCACGTTGCGGCGGCCATCAGTCCAGGTCACGTAGGCATTGCCGCCCTGCGCGGTGCTGTAGTCGTAGTCACCGGCGTAGCAGCTCTGCACGCCGCTGTCCTGCTGCTGCGGCTGAGGAATGATCGCGGTGCTGACAGCGAAGTCCGAAGCGCCCCAGGTGGCGCCGTTGTCGGCGGACTGGCGGGCATAGCGCTCGTAGTTGCAGCCCGGATCAGTGGCTGAGTTACAGGCGGTAGCAACGCTGCGGCGGTCGTACCAGGAGGCAGTTACCTTGCCGGCCGGATTGACCGACAGGTTCGGCATCCACTGAGTGTGGTACTGAATACCCGGGGTATCGGTGTTCAACAGGAGCGGAGTGCTCCAGGTGGCGCCGTTATCGGTGGAACGGGTGTAGAAGATGTCGCCGTTGTCGGAACCCTGACCATGGCCGGCATAGACGTAGTGAACGGTGTTGTTAGGACCAACGGCCGGCTCACCCCATCCCATGTGCCGCCAGATCGGATTGATCTTGGCGAAGTAGCTGTTGCTGGGGCAGGTGCCATCGCCCACCGCGGCAAAGCGGGGACCCATGATGACCTGCGTCCAGCTTGCGCCGCCGTTGTCGGAGCGAAACATGACGTTCTGGCGAGTGGCGAGACCACCGTTGCCTTCATCCATGCTGGCTACGAAAACCGAGTTGTAGCCGTGCAGGCTGGCGCGGGCTGCGGTGGGGCTGATCTGGGCGCCGGTAACCTGAACGTCGCGATAAAAGGTGTTGGTGTTGGAGACGGTTACGGTGGTCCAGCTGGTGCCATTGTCAGAGTAGACGACCTGCAAGGCACCGTTGCCGATGTTGTAGTTGCCGAACGAGATGTACATGCGTCCGTAACCGGCGCTGGTGGGATCGTTATCGACCCACATGGATTCGCGGTCGTCGGCGCCGCTGTTGTGAGCGCAGGCTCCGGTGGTCCAGGTGATGCCATCGGGCGAGGACCACAGGCCGATACCCTGGCCGCCGCAGCCGGTTGCCAGATCGCCAGCGAACCACGTGTTCAGTTTCTTGTTGAAGACGACAATCGGGTCACCATAGTTGGTGCCGTGGCCGCTGCCGAACGGCGGGGGAGCGATCTCGGTGAAGGTAGCGCCGCCATCGGTCGAGTAAGACGTGCCGGAGTACTGGCTGGCGTTGTGGTCGTTGTAGTTCACGACGACGGTCGAGCCGTTCTCCCACACCATGTTTTCGCTCTTGGTGCAGCTGCTGGATGAGCTGCAGGAGCGGTTGCTGACCAGGATATTCGGGGGCTGGGGGAAGTTGATGTCGCTGCCGCCTTCATCCGAGCCGCCCTGCACGATGCCGCACTCGATCAAAGTCAGGCCGGCGCGCATGTTGTCCTGATGGAGAAGGTGGAGAGCATTAATCTGTGAGCAATCGATGCCCGTGGTGGTCTTCTGCGCCACAGCCGGAACGGCCAGTGCACAGGCGGCCAATGTGAGCATGCCAATTGCCATGCGGTTCGTCATAGTTTCGCTCCTCTTTGTCCTCTGTTGCTTAGTGTTGCTTGTCTTTACTTCTGTTCGGCCCGTTTCTCATCGGAGGGACTGCGAACCGGGCTCGTAGCCGCTGACACGGGGCCAGCGAAATAGTCATCGTCTAACCAAACTCCAGTCTTCTTCTTCAGGGCATCCATCTCCTCGCGGAGTTTCTGGCCCTGCAGCTTTTTTTCAATCTCGGGCGTGGCCTGTGCGACGGTAAGCCGGCGCTTGGCGGCAACCTCAAACAAAATCAGCGCGTCGGGCGTATCGGCAACCTGCGACCACTCGCCTACCTTCATGTCAAAGGCTTGCTTCATAACGGCGGGCAAATCGTCACGCCGGAAGCTGAGCGGATCGACATCGAGCGCGTCCTTGGTGTCCTTGATCAAGGCCTTGGCATCGCCACCAGTGGTGAGGGCCTTGCGAATCTGGTCGGCGCGCGCCTGGGCTTCGGCTGCGGGCAGTCCATGCCCGTTGGTGTGATCGGCTTGCTTGTAGATAAAGACGCGGCGGATGGCGACCTCGTCGAAGTCGTCGAGGTGCGAGTCGTAGTAGGCCGAGATTTCCCGCGTAGTGGGCTTAGCCTTGTCCTGCAGTACGTTGTACTCAGCGGTGGAGAGGATCTGGATGCGATTCATCTCCAGTTCGCGCTGGATTTCCGGCGTCTTATTCAGGCCCTTGGCTACGGCTTCCTGCGAAAGCATGAGGCCGCCGGCAAAATTCTCGGCGGTCGTCTTCTTGTTGGGTACGGGAGCGCCTGCCTGACCTTTCAGGAAGTCGCCGTACATATCCTCGTACTGTTTCTGGGTAATCTTGGTGTCGCCCACTTTCATGACAACACGTTGGTCGGGAGGAAGAGTGCTGCTGGAATTGGAGGAAGCGGACACAGCGGTGGCGCCAGCCGCTGCTGTACCCGAAGACTGTTGCGCCCAGCACATGCCGGCCGCTAGTACTACAAGCAACGTGAAACACGGGACCCGATACATTCTGTTCCTTTGGAAGTGCAGCTAACACGGTCGACGGGGGGACGAAGCGCGCTGGCAGCAGTTGAGTGGACTTCAGTTCAGGAGTATAGCTCGGACTCCCAACGGGACGGAAAGTACTACGGCGCTAGTACGCCGAAATTATCCGTTGTGGCGAGTCAGAAGGCAAGTCATTTTTTTGTCACATGTGACTAGGGAATGTGGATGAAAGTGTCGGTCGATCATTTTGGTACGCAACGATTTACAAGATAGTTGGCAGTTGGCGGGGGTCAGTTGTCAGTAAGAAGTTGGCGGTTGGCAGTTGTCAGCCGGAAGTTGGCAGTTGGCTTAGCTGGTGGCTGGTGGCTGGCATCGCGGGATGCAGGTCGCTCGGAGGCGCGCTGTTTCCAATTCCAGCCCAGTGCGGAAGCACTGGGTCACAGCGGCTTTCACGGAATCGGAGCCCCTGAAGGGGCTCGTGGGTTCGCAGGGGATCCGCGTTCCGAACGCTTCCGCGTTGGGCTCGGAATTGGGGGAGCGTTCAACGGAATGACGTCCAATCGACTGACGTTCAATCGGCTGGCGCTTCAATGCGCCGAGACGGGCTCGGCTCCCGGCTTCGGCTTCTTCAGGAAGAACGGCAAGGGAACCAGGCAAGCCACGATCAGTGCGACGACCCAGAATGCGTTCACGTACGACAGTAGCGCCGCCTGCTGCTCGATGACGCCCATCACCTGCGCGTAGGCCTGCTGCATCGCCAGCACCGGCCCTGATCCGGCGTGCGCCATGTTCGAGGCCGTCGAGCCGTTCAGCATGTTCTGCAACTGAGGATTGGCGCTGGTGGCGTGCGCCACCAGGTCGGTTTGGTGAACCTGGGTCTGGCGCGCCAGGAAGGTCGTCAGCATGGAAATGCCGACGCTACCGCCCAGGTTGCGGATGAAGTTGCTGATGCCCGAAACCTGGTTGTTCTTCTCCAGCGGCACGCCGACGTAACTGAGGATGCTGATCGGAATAAAGATGAACGCCAGGCCCGACATCTGGTACATGCGCCAGAAGATGATGGTGCGGAAATCGATGGCGAGGCTCAAATTCGTGAGGTGATGCAGGGCGATCGCCGTGATGGCGAAGCCGAAGGCGATCATGTAGCGCGGATCAACCTTGGTGGACAGAATGCCGGCGATGGGAAACAGCATCATGAGCATGAATCCTGCCGGCGAGAGCACTTCTCCGGCCTTCTGAGCGGTGTAGCCCATCATGGTTTGCAGAAATTGCGGGATGAGCACCGTGGTTCCGAACAACACGCATCCCAGCACGAAGTTGAACAAGACGGTGGCAGCGAAGTTGCGGTTCTTCAGCAGCCTCAGTTCGAGGATCGGATCTTTGGTTCGCCACTCGTGAATGACCAGCCACACCAGCGCGACTGCGGCCATCACCGCGAACGAGGTGATGAAGTTCGAGCCGAACCAATCGTCCTGCTGACCCTTGTCGAGGATCACCTGCAAACATCCGATGCCCAGGACGATGAGCGACAGGCCGATGTAGTCGACCTTCATGGCGGCGCTTTTGAAACGCTTCAGCCATGGCGGATCTTCGACCACGGTTGAGTCAGGAACAGCGAAAGCAGCCCGACCGGGACGTTGATAAAGAAGATCCAGCGCCAATCGTAGTTATCGGTGATCCATCCGCCGAGCGTGGGGCCGATGGCGGGCGCAACCACCACCGCCATGCCGTAGACCGCGAAGGCCAGGCCGCGTTTTTCCGGAGGGAAGGTATCGGCGAGGATGGCTTGTTCGCTGGGGCCCATGCCTCCGCCGCCGGCGCCTTGCAGAATGCGGAAGAAGATCAGCATCCCCAGCGAGGGCGCGAATCCGCAGAGCAAGGAACGAGATGGTGAACAGCGCGACGCAGGTCATGTAGAAGCGCTTGCGCCCGATAACGGTGGTCAGCCAGCCCGACATGGGCAGCACGATGGCGTTCGAGACCAGATAGCTGGTGAGCACCCAGGTGGATTCGTCCTGGCTGGCGCTGAGTCCGCCGGCGATGTGCGGCAGCGCGACGTTGGCGATGGAGGTGTCGAGCACCTCCATGAACGTGGCCAGCGTAACCGTGAGCGCGATGATCCACGGGTTGTAGCGCGGCTTCCAGCTGTAATCTATGGGCTCTTGTACGTCGGGCATGATGGGTAATGAGTCAGACTCGGCGCCCGAAATTTTACCGGGCGATCAGGTGGAAGCCCTCGCATTCATGGGAGGGGAAACCGCCGTGTCCTTGATCGCACTTCAGCGCTGGCGTGCAGGGCTAAAGCGCAAATTGGAATCGCTCCTATGGTTGCTGAACTGTTTTACAGTTCAGCCGACTGAAGATGCAGTTACGAAACTCGTGCCGTCCGCCGAAGCGGACTCGCGGTTTCCACTTACGCCTTCCCAGCGATGAATCGCTGGGCTTAGATATGCTGTCCCTGCGGGACGGGGGTGTGGTTTGTCACACCGTCGCGGCCCAATCATAATTTTCGTAACAGCCGACTGAAGTCGGCGTCTCCCACCTCAGCGCACCTTCACATCGGGCTCGACCGACATGCCGGGACGCAACAAGCCATCCTTGTTGAAGTCGGGTGAATCGTTGTTGTCGAAGTCGATGCGCACCGGAATGCGCTGCACCACTTTCACGTAGTTGCCGGTGGCGTTCTCCGGCGGCAGCAAGCTGTACTTGGCGCCGGTGGCTCCGCCTACGGCGGTAACGTGAGCCTGCCAGGTGCGGCCGCCGTAGGTATCGACTTTCACCTTCACCGGCTGACCGGGACGCATGTTGGTGAGCTGCGTTTCCTTGAAATTCGCGGTGACCCAGATATCGCGCAGCGGCACGATGGACATCAGGTCCTGCCCGGGTTGCACGTTCTGTCCCACTTGCACCGAGCGGCGTCCGACGACGCCATCGACGGGAGCGGTGATGGTGGTGTACTGCAAATTGAGTTGCGCCTGATTGAGCGACGGACTTGTAGCGCTCCACCTGCGCATCCGCGGATTTAGCTTTGGCCTGCGTCGCCGCAACCTGGTTGGGAGTGGCTTGCGCGTTCTTGATCTCAGCATTGGCCTGGGTGATGCGTGACTGCGCCTGCTGCACCTGCGCCTGGGCCGCGAGCAGGGACGCCTGGCGCGCTTCTACCGTGGCGTTGGCTCCGGTAGCTGCGGCGGTAGCCGAGTCGAACTGCTGCTGCGAGATCTCGCGCTTGCCGAGCAATTGCTGATAACGCTCCACGTCAGCATTGAGCTTCTTGGCGTTGGCCTGGGCTTCGGCCACCTGGGCCTGAGCGGCAATCACCTGCTTCTGCGCTGCCAGCAGTCCGGCTTCGGCGTTCTGCATATCGGCCTGGGCAGAACGAATTTGCGAAGTTGAACCTACGCTCGATACCGGCACGCCATACTCGCGCGGCCTGTGCGCTGGCCTGGGAATCGGCATAGTCGGCCTGCGCGCGCTCATACGCTACCTGGTAGTCGGTGGGATCGAGTTGCACCAGCACATCGCCTTTGTGAACGAAAGCGCCGTCGTCGAAGTTCACCTTGGTGACATGGCCGCTGACACGCGCGCTGATGGGATAAATGTGTCCATCGATCTCGGCGTCATCGGTGCTTTCCCAATGCCGGCCTTCCCACCAGAACCAGCCCACCAACAAGAGAGCGACAATGGCCACGAGAAACACAATGGGCTTGGCTGCCGGATGGCGCTGAAAAAAGCTGCGGCGATCTTCGGCGCGCGGCTGCGCTTCGGGATCGTGGTTCCGCTCGCCCTGGCGCTCCGCGTTGTTGTGCTGCTGTTCGGTCTCGTTGGGCTCAGTCGTCGTCGGGCTCATCTGCTCACCTGTTGCTTAGATTCTTTTCTCTTCGTTGCAGCTCAGGACCGCGGTGTGTACGGTTCCTAAGGATGGGGCGGAGCCGCCGGTGTAGTGTTTGGACTCGCCGACGGCGGATTCTGATTCATATTTGGCGGAGCCGTAGTGTCGTCCGGAGCCGCCAGATATTGCTTGGCCAGCTGCTCTGCATTGCCGATGGCGCGCGCCAGCAGCACCTTCGCAATGTTGTGCCCGTAGAGGCTGGCGATGTACTGATCGTTGGCCGCGGCCAGCGATTGCTGCGCCTGGATGACCTCCACGTTGTTGGTCACGCCGGCGGCGAAGCGGTCCTGCGATTGCGCCAGGGTCTGCTTGGCCAGATCGAGGCCGACGGTCGCGACCTCTACCTGCTGGGCAGCAGCTTTCAAATCGAGCAACGCATCCTGCACGTCCTGCTCGATGCCTGCCTTCAGGTTGTCGAGCTGCGCCTGGCGCTGCTTCAGGACGGCGTCAGCCTGCTCCACGTCGGCTTTCACTTTGCCACCCTGAAAGATAGGGATGCTCAACGTGCCGGCGACCGAGTACTGGGGAGCAAGCCCGGCGGGAGTGTATCCCAGCACGCCATATTGACCGGAGGCGCCAAGCGACGGCAGATACTCCTTCCAGGCGGAGGAGCGACTGAATTGTGCAGCCTTGAAGAGACGCCAGCGCCGCCTGGTAGTCGGCTCGCGTCGCCAAAGCGCGTTCGTAAGCCGTATTCAGATCAATGTCAGGAACGGGATGGTAGGGCACGCGGTTCACCAGGCGAAACTTCTGTTGCACCGGTAAGCCGATCACGCGAGCGAGTGCGATGCGCTGCTTCTCCAGATCGTTCTGCGCCTGGATGAAGGTTTGCTGCTGCGCCTGCAACTGCACGCGGGCGCGCAAGGTGTCGATCTGCGGCGCCAACCCGGCATTCTCCTGATCCAGTGCGAGCTGGTAAAGCGCCTGCGCGGTTGTGACTTCAGCCTGCACGGCAGCCACGCGTGATTCGGCGGCAATGGTCAGCAGATAGTTCGCGCCCACGGCAAGCACCACGGTGTCGCGCGCATCTTTATAACTGAATTGCGCGGCCTGCACGTTTTGCTTCGCCGCTCGGAATGAATCAATGTGCGAGAGATTGCCGAAATTCCAGGTGCCGGTCGCTCCAACTTCGAAGAGCGCGAAAGGTCCGATGGAAGAGGGAAATCCGGGAAACGTGAACCCGAACGACTTCAGGTTGACCCGCTGGAGTTCTTCGGAAACCGAACCATTGAAGTTGGGCATCAGTTCGCTGAGCGCCTTCAGACGTGCGGCGCGGGACTGGTCGGTCACGCGCTCGCTGAGATACAGGCCCAGGTTGTACTTCAGGCCCATGTCGAGCGCCTGCTCGATGGTCAAATCGATGGTCTCGGCGGTGGCCTTTCCCTGCGGCAGCGAACCGGAATAAGGATCGGTATTGCGCTGGATCACCTGCTCGGGCGATGGCAAGGGCGCGAGACCGGTGGCACTGGTGCCCTGCGCAAATGCCGGAGCTGCCGCCAGCAGGAGAAGCGATGCCAGCGAAACGGCGACGGGCAACCGCCGGCCAGACTTTGGCTTGCATCTTAAACGTTCCATGTTGTATCTAATACATACATGCATGTATGAATTCTTTCAAGTCAGTTTAGATGACGGCACTCCGCGCGGAGTTGCGGAAAAAATACCCGGCACCCAGAGACACACGTTTTAGATGACAATTTCGCGACAAAAGAAGGGCCCGGCTGCGATTTCCCGGCACCAGGAACGGACCGACATTACGCGCTCGCGGTTCCTGCAAGCAGCGGAGAAAATATTTGCGCGCGACGGTTTTGATTCCGCCAAACTGGAGGAAATCGCCGCCGAAGCCGGCTATACCCGCGGCGCTTTCTACGCCAATTTCGATTCCAAAGAAGGGCTGTTCTTCGCGCTGCTGGAAGAGGAGATCAAGGCCCGCATCGAAAACGTGCGAAAGCGCGTATCCAAGTCTCAAAGTCCTTCGGAAAAGCTGCTGGCGCTGCGCGATTTCTGGCTCGATACCTCGCTGGACCGCCGCTGGAGCGTGCTGGCGCTGGAGTTCAAGCTCTTTGCTATTCGCCATCCTGAGGTAAAAACCCGGCTCGCCGCCATGCATCGCAGGCTGGTGACCTCCGCCGTCGAGATCTTGCAGGAGGTCATGCACGAAGTCGGGAGAGAGCTGCCGGTTCCGGCCTACGCGGTGGGCAAAGCGTTGTTCGCTTTGAGCAGCGGCCTTACCCTGGAGCACATGCTCGACCGCACCGTCATGCCCGAAGAGACCGTGCGCAAAATCCTGCTGACGTTTTTCGACGCGATGATGATGGGGTGAACCGGCGCGGTAACCTCACGCCCAATTCCAGCCCAGTGCGGAAGCACTGGTCACGGCGGGTTGGAACTATCGTCCGGTGCTCATGCCTTCGCTGGTGGAAGGGCGCGTCATCAGTTCGCGGATAGCTTCTTTGGGTGATTTGCCTTGCTGCAGGATGGCGTGCATCTGTTCGGTGATCGGCATCTCGACGCCCATCTTGTGCGCCAGGCCGATGGCAGCGTTGGTAGTCAGCACACCTTCGGCGACCATGCCGTGCATGCCCGCGATCACTGCGTCCAGCTTCTGCCCCTGACCGAGAGCGACGCCGACGCTGCGATTGCGCGACAGGCCTCCGGTACAGGTGAGCACGAGATCGCCCAAGCCGGCCAGTCCCGCCATGGTTTCCTGACGCCCGCCGCAGGCGACCACCAGTCGCGTGATTTCGGCAAGGCCGCGGGTGATGAGCGCCGCAACCGAGTTGTGTCCCAGGCCCAGCCCATCGCACACGCCGGCGGCGATGGCCACGATGTTCTTGAGCGCGCCTCCCAGCTCAACCCCGACAACATCATCGTTGGTATACACCCTAAATCCAGGATCGCTGAATTCGTTCTGCACAATCTGCGCCAGCTCGCGGTCTTTCGAAGCAACCGTGATAGCGGTGGGATGTCCTTCTGCGACTTCCTTGGCAAATGACGGTCCACTCAGCGCGCCGATACGCACCGGGAAGGGCACGGTGGCGGCAATCACCTCCGTCATGCGGCACAGGGAATCATTTTCAATGCCCTTGGTCGCACTG
>CAVYTK010000002.1:0-13282 GCA_963771535.1 uncultured Acidobacteriaceae bacterium
CGATGACCGGCTGGTGCAGCGCTTTGCTCGAAGGCAGGTCGACGGTGTTGTTGCCGTTTTTCTGTGGCGCTGACTGACCGCAAGCAACGCAACCCATCAGCAGGACCGCCGGCAGAACCCACCAGGAGCAGGGCTTCATCCTTCACCTCGACATTACTTGCCAATCTCTTCCAGGTATTTCTCCACTTCCAGCGCGGCCATGCATCCCGTGCCCGCGGCGGTGATGGCCTGGCGGTAATGCCGGTCCGCAACATCGCCCGACACGAAAACGCCCGGCATGCTGGTGCAAACGTAACCTTGCGGGATGATGTAGCCCTCCCCGTCGCGCTTCAGCTGATCGCCAACGAAGTCCGCATTGGGCGTGTGGCCGATCCCGAGGAACATTGCGCTGGTGGGGAAGTCGAACACCTTATCGGTCTTCAGATTGTGTAGCTTCAGCCCAGTCACTTCCTTGGCTGCCGGGTCATACACGTCTTCCACCACGGTATCGGTCATGAAATGAATCTGTTCATGTTTGCGCGCTCGATCCAGCATGATCTTCGACGCGCGAAACTCGCTGCGGCGGTGGATGAGGGTGACCTTGGTGGCGAAGCGAGTGAGGAACAGTGCCTCTTCCATCGCCGAATCCCCGCCGCCGATGACGGTGACTTCCTTGCCCGAAAAGAAGAAGCCGTCGCAGGTCGCGCACGAAGTTACGCCATGGCCAATCAGCGCCTGCTCGCTGGGCAGTCCAAGCCACCGTGCCGACGCGCCGCTCGCGATGATGAGCGTGCGCGCGAAGAGCTTCTCGCGGCCGACGTCGATTGCGATGGGCTGCTTGCCGATGTCAAGCTTCTTTTGGCTCAGGTCGACCTTCGAGACGTGTCCGTTGCGGAACGCCGCCCCAAACCGTATCGCCTGCTTGCGCATGTTTTCGATCAGATCAGGGCCCTGGATCCCGTCCGGGAAGCCGGGAAAATTCTCCACCAGGGTGGTGATGGCGAGCTGCCCGCCGGGTTCATGGCCATCAATGACGATGGGGCTCAGGTTGGCGCGCGCCGCGTAAATCGCAGCTGTCAGGCCCGAACATCCGGAACCGATAATCACTACGTTGTTTACGTTTTCTGGCATACGAAAGAAGATAGATTCCTGGGAGCAGCCGAAGATGCAGCGGCCCCCGGTTCAACGATGTACAGCAGTATGGGAAGCACTCCGGATTCTAGCAAGAGGAGGCGCTGTTCGCTATTCGCCTTTCGCTCTATGCTTTTCGCAGGATGCGATCACCGACTCGGCGTTGTCCTGACGAACGGGATTGTGATCACCACCTCGTATCGTCATCACGAACTCGGTATTGTCATCACGAACGAAGTGAGGGATCTGTTCTCCATCGCTTAACCGCTATCCATCCCCGGCCTGAAAAGGTTGGGGGCTCCGACCCTATTACGTGCAAGGGTGGACGAGAGCAGATCCCTCACTTCGTTCGCGATGACAAAACGTTAAAGTGCGTGATGACAAAACGCTAGGGCGTGATGCAAAACGTTGTGCGTAATAAAAACGCCAAGTGCCGAAGCATTTCTGGCCAAGAGCCAGTAGCCATTCCCGGCCAAAAGCCAACAGCCAGGAGCCAACCGCCGCATTCACGCTAGAATCTTCCCATGGCTAAGCTCACCTTGGTGTACGGCATGCGTCTGCTACCGGCAGAGGAAGTGGAAGAAGTCGGAGAGGGCACCGTGAAGTTGAAAAACGGACGCGAGGCTCATATTGCGCTGCACATCCTCGACGGTTCCAAAGAAGAAATCGAGAAGCAATTGCGTCAGAGTGTGGACGCATTTTTCGATCTTTATCCGGAAATCTAACGGCCCAGCAAAACCATGGCGAGCATTCGGCCGCATGGCGACTCGATATAGGATAGCGATAACACTCCCGCGCCCGGCGCGGAACTCTCGCTGACCCATGAATTTGCTAGAAGCAGACCAGATCAAAGCTCGCTTACGCCCCTTGGTTCGCCCGCAATCCAAGCTGGGCAGGACCACGCTTTGGTTTGGCGTGCTTGCCGGAGCGGCTGAGGTTGTGCGGCTGCTATCCCGCTCGGCTCCCGGCACCATGCTCAGTGGCTGGGCTCAGTTCCTGTCGTTCCTGTTCCTGGTCTGCCTGCTGCTCATGGCATTCCGCTGGATGCGCCGCAAGATGATGTGGCGCCTGCGCAACCGCCTCATTGTTACCTACGTTTTCATCGGCGTGATCCCCATCCTTCTGTTGCTGGGGATGGGCCTGCTTGCGGGATATCTTTTCGCCGGCCAGTTCGCAACTTACATCGCGCTCTCTGATCTGCAGACCGAGCTGGAGCACCTTAACTCGGCGAACAACGCGCTGGCAACGCAGTTTCGATCCCTCGTGAGCGATAACAAACTCACACCCCAGCTCGCGGCGGAAATTGCCAGCGCCTCAGAAGAAAACTTTCATCAGCGTACGGTAACGGTGCTGCAAGGCGAAAAGGGATACGTGATCAGTCCGGGTGGCCGTGTCGAGGAAACTCAGACCAAGTTGCCCGACGCCATCAAGGGCGATTTCAGCAGCTTCACCATGGACCAGGGTCGCTTGGATCTCCGCGCGGTGAAGCACGCGGACGCGGGTGCCAAACACCTGGTGGTGATCTCCAACATGCCGGTGAATGCCGGACTTCTGCAACGCACGGCGGCGATGGTAGGGGCAATCGATCTCTATCCGCCTAAGGCTGCTGAAGTTGAGGAAGCCAAATCCGGCAAACCTTCTGACGCTCACAAAAAGAAAGGTGACGATAGCGTCACCATCGACATCGGCGGTTCGCACTCAAGTGTCACGATTGCCGGGCAGAACCTGAACGGAGCTTCGACGAATGTCTCGGCGGGCAAGGTCGCGCCGCCGGCCAACAGCTTCGACCGCGAGTTCGACTTCTGGACACTGTTCAACGCCACCGACTGGCAAACCGGGTCCCAGGGAACCGGAGCCGTCATGGTCAGTACCCGGCCGTCGCTGCTTTATGACGTGCTCTTCGGCAAGCTCGGCGAGAAGTCCACCATCTTCATCCAGGCGCTCGCCGCTATCGCCATCTTCTTCGGCATCATCGAGCTGATTGCGTTGTTCATCGGCGCACGACTCACGCGCAGCATGACCAAGTCGGTAGGCGAGCTCTATAAAGCGACGGAGAGCGTGAACCGCGGCGACCTCACGCATCGCATCAAGGTCGAGTCGAAGGACCAGATGGCGGCGTTGGAGCAGTCGTTTAACTCCATGACCACATCGCTGGCCCGGCTGATGGCCGAGCAAAAGGACAAGCAGCGGCTGGAAAACGAACTCGCCATCGCTCATGAAGTGCAGGAGTTGCTGTTTCCCCGCGAAGAATGCGACCTGCCCACACTGGAAGTTCACGGCGTGTGCCGTCCCGCCCGCACCGTCAGCGGAGACTACTACGATTTCATTCCCCTGCCCGACGATCGTATGGTGCTGGCCGTGGGAGATATCAGCGGCAAGGGAATCTCCGCGGCCCTGCTGATGGCGACGGTGCATGCGTTTGTACGCGCCTACTCCCTGGAGCCGGAACTGGCGCTCGCTCCCCTGCTGGCCGGAGCCGCAGCCGCGGGTAGTTCTGACCTTTATTACCGTGGCAACGGAACCCGCGACGAGGACCTTGCTCCCGGCCGCTTGATGACGACGCTGAACTACCAGCTCTATCGCTCTACGCCGGCCGCGAAGTACGCCACGATGTTCCTCGGCTGCTATGACCCCATCGAACGCTCGCTGGTGTATTCCAACGGCGGCCACCTTCCTCCCTATGTGCTGTCGCAGAACGGCGAGATCGTGCACCTGGAAACTTCAGGCACCGTGGTTGGTCTGTTCGACGGCGTGGCTTACAGCGAGAGCCGGGTTCCCATGCGGCCCGGTGACATCTTCATCGCCTTCAGCGACGGCGTGACCGAGCCGGAGAACGAGTTTGGCGAGTTTGGCGAAGAGCGCCTGATCGAGCTGATCCAGCTGCATCGCGATCAGCCGCTGGCCCGCATCAGCGAGGTTGTGGTTACCGCAGTTGTCGATTGGATTGGCGGCGCCGAGCAGCCCGACGACGTCACGCTGGTCCTGGCGCGCGCACGCTAAGCGATCACACTTTTTGCAGCGGCTGCGGATCGGGAAGAAAGCGGTATCCCACACCGCGTACGGTCAGCAAGTGACGCGGTTTTGCGGGATCGGTCTCGATGTACTTGCGCAGGCGCACGATGAAGTTGTCGATGGCGCGCGTGTCAGTATCTTCGTGCAAGCCCCAAACCTGCTCCAGGATCTGCTTGCGCGCCACATTCTTTCCTGCGTTCGCGATCAGATGACGAAGCAGCTCGGCTTCCATTAGCGTCAGGCGGAAGCTCTTGCCCCCACTGTGCAGCTCGAGCGTGCCGAAATCTACCTCTTTGCCGCCGAAGCGGTAGACGTCAAACTCTCGCGGCTGGTCGTGCTGCTTGGCGTCCGCAACTCTCGCCTCGGTCGGCGGGTCCGACAACAGGGTTCCCGCCCACTGCCGCCGTCGCAGCAGGCTGCGAATGCGCGCCAGCAGGATAGCCAGGTCAAACGGCTTCGGCAGGTAGTCGTCCGCTCCCGACTCGAACCCCTTCAGCACGTCTTCCGGCTGGCCGCGCGCCGTCAGCATCAGGATCGGAATGTATTCGTTGGCTTTGCGCAGTTCCGACGCAACTGTAAAGCCGTCTTTTCCGGGAAGCATAACGTCAAGCACAAGCAGGTCGAAATGCTCATGCTTGTTCAGCAACAGCTCCAGCGCGGTCTCGCCATCTCCTGCGACCCTGGTCCGATAGCCCTCCGCCTCCAGATTGAACTTCAACCCGGCGGCAAGATGCTCTTCGTCTTCGACCAGCAGGATGCGAACGCTCATGCGACGTGTCTTGGAAGCTCGATGGTAACAGTCGTGCCTTTTCCTGCGCCTTCACTTTCGGCGTAAGCCCGTCCGCCATGGCGTTGCGCAATACTGCGCACGATGAACAGCCCCAGGCCGCTGCCTTTCACCTGGAGCGCCGGGGTGGCGACCACGCGATAGAAGCGCTTGAAGATTCGTTTCAGCTCTCCCCGCGCGATGCCGACACCATTGTCCTGCACGCAAATCCGCACATGCTCCAGATCGGGGGTGACCACTTCGACGCGGATTTTCGGGTCGACGGGAGAATACTTCACCGCGTTGTCCAGCATATTGGAGAGCGCAGTCGAGAGTGCTTCGCGATCTCCGATGGTAAGCAGACGCTCGGCAGGCGTGCCGTCCAACTCCCATATCAGCGCCTGCGACGAAAGGTGATGCCGTGCCCGCGCCAGCTCGACCGCATCCTGCACCAGCGGTCCTACCTCAACCTCGGAGCGATTGAGCACAGCGTTCTTCTGCGTCACGCGTGCCGCCCTCAGCACCTGCTCCACGGTTCCCATCAGCCGCTGGGTGTCGGCCATCATGATCTGGTAGAACTCCTGCCGCTGCTTGTCGTCGATCGGCCGCCGTTGCAGAGTTTCCAGGTACAGCCGGATCGAGGTGATGGGAGTTTTCAACTCGTGGGTGATGGCGTTGAGGAAGCTGTCCTGTTGTTCGTTACGCCGCACCTCGCGCACCAGGAAGATGGTGTTGAGGATGATGCCGGCAATGATAACCGGGAAGAATACAACTCCCAGGATGAGCGGGACGACCTCGCGCCAGTTGAGGATGATCCAGCCGATGTTGAGCACCGCCGCGGCCGCGGCGATGAGAACGCCCAGCGTGATGAAGAATGCGATGGTGGATGTCCGGCTGGTAATCCGCATGAGGTTTCAGGAGGAGGATAGCACCGGCGAAAGCGTGCGGACAGCCTTGAAGGGCAGGGATTCAGCCGTGTAGTTCGTCGAGGAAGCCCGGCAACTCGGGTTGAGAAAAGTTTAATGCCGGCTTTATTCGAGATTTATGTGTGTTCACTTCTAATCATAAGGTGCGAAACTGACGACAGTGATGTTGTAGAGGTCGACGCAGGATTCTGCGCAGCCGTTTCGCCCGAGGAACGATTTGGTGATCAACATTACAAGGCTGCATGGCCTCAGCAAGTTCGCTGCATTGACGATTTGTGTCGCGGTTGCCAGTGCCGTTTACGGGCAGGGAAGTTCCGATTCTCAGAACGCCGCGCCGCAGGTTCAAGCTGTACCCGCACCTGCACCATCTGCGCCAGAGTCGCTGCCCGCTCCCGGAATGACGGGTCCACTGCAAATCCATCCATCGGTTTCATTTGAGGCGGGTCCGCTGGGTAAGCTGAACCTCAACGGCATCGTCAGCGGCACAGGGCTGTTCCAGAGCAATCCCGTGCCGGGGAACAACGGCACGCAATGGTCGCTCAACAATGCGCAGCTGATGCTGCAAAAGACTTCGGGCTGGTGGCAGTTCTACATCCAATCGGGCGCCTACAATTTCGTCACTGTCGGAACGCCATACCTCTCTACGCAACGTACGATCGACGGCCTCTACGGGCCCGTACCGGTGGGCTACTTAAAGCTTGCGCCCACCAAAAGCCTCTCCATCGAAATCGGGCAACTTACAACTCTGATGGGAGCCGAGTACACCTTCGACTTCGAGAACATGAACATCGAGCGCGGCCTGCTCTGGGCACAGGAGAACGCCATCACTCGCGGCATCCAGATCCAGCAGACGCTGGGGAAACTTTCCATCTTCGTGAGTTGGAACGACGGCTACTATTCGAACCGATATTCATGGCTGACCGGATCTCTTTCCTATGCTAGCGGCGCGCACAGTTTCTCGCTGACTGCCATGGGAAACCTGGGGCAAACGCCGTATCAGACGCTCGCCACTCCAGTGCAGAACAACGGTTCCATGTATGCCGCGATCTATACCTACACCAAGGGAAGCTGGATCGTGCAGCCATACTTCCAGGTCGGTCTGGTGCCCACGAATCCGCAAGTCGGTGTGAGCAACGGTGCTTCGACCTGGGGCGGCGCCGTTCTGGTGAATCATACGTTCAAGCACGGCTTCTCGCTGCCATTTCGCTGGGAGTATCTGGCGACGACCGGAAGCGTCCCGCAGCAGTCGGTGAACCTTCTCTACGGTCCCGGCAGCGCGGGGCTCTCTCTTACTGCGACACCGACCTATCAATACAAACAATTCTTCGGACGAGGCGATGTTTCCTGGGTGCGAGCTATGGACTATGCCGCGGGCTACGCGTTCGGACGACAGGGCACCAATCAGAACCAGGTTCGCGGCGTGATTGAAGTGGGTTTCCTGTTCTGAAAACTTCGCCAGTGCAAGCTCAAGCGCGCGGCAACTGCACGAGCAGACTCGTGCTGATCACCAGCAATACAAAAGCAACCGCCACCACCGTGATACGCGGGCCCAAAAGCTTGAACCGCTGGCTGAGCGCCGTCAACAACAGGACCGTTGCCAGGAATACCGTGACTTTCACGTACTGATCGCCGATCTCCCTGCTGGCTACCGCTTGCTGGAAATACCCTCGCGCTTTTGTCGCCAGTGCGGCTGATTCGTCCATATTGTTGTCTTTATATCCCGCCATGAAACTCGGCCCGGCCGGCGCATCAGGATTATGAAACGGATCGAGCTTCAGCCAGTCCTCGAAGGCCTGGCGGTAACCGGGCCGGAAGCGACGGACATAGAAGTCCATCAGCTCCTTGTCCTTGGCATTGCGGGAGAACATCCAGCCATTGAAGGTCGTGGAATCGTAGAGATGATCCTGCCCCGCCATCATCGCCTTCTCCTGCGAAGACATGATGGCATCGGCATTCAGGGCGTACTGCTTCGCCGAAAGCGCATCCCACTTTGCAGCCTGGTATCCGCTCCACGCGGTAGCGACCGCCACAATAGCGAGCACGATGGCTTCGGCAATGGCCAGCCATTCGTGATGCCGGTCGGAGGGACCGTGCTGGTGTTCATGACCGTGCTCATGAATGCGATGGGCGTATTCGACGTTCGAACTGACTTCAGACAAGGAGACCTCGACGATAAGCCGGCGTTGGCACCGGAAGCAGAGTTGCTCGTTGCCTTCTTCTAGCAGTTTCGCAACAGACCCGCAAGCCATGAATTCGGGTGTATGAGCAAGCAGCACCGAATTGCGGCGACGAAGTCGCTATCGCCCGGGCGGAGCGGCTGAGCTACTCATGCTGGAGAGCCGTCCCAATGCGCTCTTTGCCTGTGCCGCCTCAGGACCGTTGGGGCTTTCTTTCAAGTAGAGGTTGTACTCAGCCGCGGCCTGCGCGTTCTGATGTTTGTCTTCCAGCGCTTCTGCCGCAATGTAATGGGCGACCGCGTAGCCGTCGTGCGACAACGCATGAACCTTCTGCGCGTCCCGAAGAGCGTCGTCGGTCTTGCCGTCCTCGATCTCGGCAATCGCCAGCATGGTCAAGGTAGAGGCATCCGGCTGCTGCACCACGAGCGCTTTCTTCAGCAACTCCTCCGCCTGGGGATAGTCTTTCTCCCGGATCAACATTCTTGCCAGGTTGCGGTCGGCATCTGCGTTCTTATCGTTCAATTCGACCGAGCGTTTGAAGGCGGCGACCGACTTGTCGGTCTGGTTGAGGTGGGCGTACATCACACCCAGGTTGTTGTAGGCAGTGTCGTATTGCGGATAGTCAGCGACGGCTTTCTCGAACTTGTCGGCGGCCTGCTGGTAGTCCTTCTTCTGCCACGCCGTCATGCCCTGTTCGAATGCCTTACGGGCGCTCTGCGGGACGCGCAACTCCGCGGCAGAAGTGATGGCTGCACTAGGCGCCTTCGCGGTGCTCTGGGTCGCGGTCTTGCCCCTTGCTCTCGGCCGGCTTGAGATACACGTAGGCCACCTGAATGCCTTGACACGAAAGCGCCAGGTTGTCGAACACAATGGGCTCGGAAGTGACGCTTTGAATCCCTACGCCCGAGACCTTGGCGTAGTACGAACCGTCACTGGTAACGTGGAATCTCACTAGGCCGCTGCCGTCGGTGAATTGCTGGGTTAGGGTCTGCCCGGTTTGGGTCGTGAGATCAACACGCAGGTTGGCTTCAACGGGGCTGTTATCTCGATACTGCAAATGAACCCTGATGTCACCGTCAATGCCGCGGGGGCAGTTGACATGATCCTTTTGCGCTTGCAGGGGAAGTCCGGAAAGAAGCGGCAGTAGAAGAAGGAACCCAAACGGACGAAGATATGGAATCATACAGCCCCCACGATGCGTGTCTCGGCAGCACGCATTTTTCAGGATTGTACGCCCGAATGACCGTCCCGAGTGTCAAAACCGCGTCCTTTCCAGGTCACCAATCTTACTTAATCCCTGCACTGCCGGCGATGTTCGCCGCCGGCTCCTCCACCCCAAGCTGCGACAGCATGAAGGCGTAGTCGAAGGCGATTTCGTGGTAGCGGTCGTAGCGTCCGCTGGAGCCGCCATGCCCGCCATGCATGTTGGTGTAGAACACCAGGGGATGCGCATCAGTTTTCATGTGCGCAACTTTGCAACAAACTTTGCCGGCTCCCAATACATCACCTGGCTGTCATCGAACGACGTACGCACCAGGATCGACGGGATAGGCTTTCTTCGCGATGTTGTCGTACGGCGAATAAGACAGCATGTAATGGAACGCCGGATCGTGCTCGGGATTGCCCCACTCCTCGTATTCCGGAACCGTCAGCGGCAGTGACGGATCGAGCATGGTGTTCATCACGTCGACAAACGGAACCTGCGCCAGCACCACGGTGAACAGGTCAGGACGCATGTTGCGTCACCGCTCCCACCAGCAGGCCGCCGGCGCTGCCGCCTTCAATCGCGACGCGGTCTTTCGCGCCATAGCCGTGCGCCACCAGGTACTCGGTGGCGGCGATGAAGTCGGTGAAGGTGTTCTTCTTCTCCATCATCTTGCCGGCATCGTGCCACGGCTTGCCCAGTTCGCCTCCGCCGCGGATGTGCGCCAGCGCGACCACCACGCCGCGATCGGCCAGCGGCAAGCGCGCCACGCTGAAGCTGGCGGGCAGCGGATATCCGTACGAGCCATAGCCGTAGACGTACAACGGGGCCTTCGCCTTGTCCTTGAGGTCTTTGCGATAGAAGAGCGAGATAGGAACTTTCGTTCCGTCGCTTGCCGTGGCGAACACGCGCTCGGAAACGTAGTGGTTGCGATCGAATCCGCCGGGTACTTCGTTCTGCTTCAGCAAGGTCGAGGAATGGCCGTCGACGTTGTACTCGTAAACCGAAGGCGGCGTGATCAGCGACTGATACTGATAGCGATACGACTTGGTATTGAACTCAGCGTTCGCCTGGCCTCCGGCAAAGTATGCGGGTTCAGGAAACTCGATCTGCTTGGTTGCGCCGTCGGCAAACTGCACCACGCGAAATGCGGGATATCCGCCCAGCCGCTCGGTGACGACGTAGAAGTTCTGGAAGACGTCGATGTCTTCTACCGGAACATCTTTGCGCGGAGCAATCAGTTCCTTCCAGTGCTCGCGCCCCGGGCTCGCGACCGGAGCGGTCACCACGCGGAAGGTCTGCGCCGTGTCATTGGTGCGAATGTAGAACTGGTCGCCGCGATGGTCGACGTAATACTCAACGTTGTCGCGGCGCGGCTCGATGATCCGCCATTGCGCCTCGGGCTGCGAAGCCGGCACAAAGCGCGACTCGGTCGCAATGTGGCTCTGCGCGATGAGCATCACGAACTCGCGGCTGCGGGTGCGATCTACCCCGAGATTGAAGCGCTCGTCGGCTTCCTCGTAGACCAGCGGATCGTGCGCCGTGTCGGTGCCGGCCGTGTGGCGATACAGACGATACGACCGCTTCTGCACCTCGTCTTCAATGGTGTAGAAGAGCGTCTTGTTGTCCGAGGTCCAGGCGACGGAGGTGACGCGCTCAGCGGTGTCGGGCAGGTCCTTGCCGGTGCGCAGATCGCGGATGTGCAGGCGGTACTGGCGGAATCCTACATTGTCGGTGGTGTACGCCAGCCAGTTGCCGTCGTCGCTGACCGCCGAAGGTCCGAGCGACATGAAGGGCTGGCCCTCGCCCATCTGGTTCAGGTCGAGCAGCACCTGCTCGGGCGCGTCAATCGATTCCGGCGTGCCCAGCGCGCGGGTTGGCGGCGCGTCACCGTGCGGAGACTTCTTGCGGCAGAGCACGAAGTACTGCTTACCCTTCTCCGTGCGCGTGTAGTAGTAATAGCCGTCCTTGAGATAGGGAACCGTGTCGTCGGTTTCCTTGATGTGGCTGACGATCTCGTCATAGAGCTTCTGCCGCACCGGAGCCAGCGTGGCCGTCATCTGCTCGGCATAGGCGTTCTCGGCTTCGAGATACGACTTCACGTCGGGACTGTCGCGCTCGCGCAGCCAGGCGTAGTCGTCGGTCAGGGTGACGCCGTTGAGCGTGCGCTCGGTATGAACCTTCTTGGCGACGGGCGGCTGAGGTTTCGAGGTCTGGGCTTCAGAGGAGACGGCGGCAAGTGTCATAAGGGCTATCAGTAGGGCTCGGCTCATTGGGATGGCGCGGGCTGGCATGATCGCTTCCAGGATAAGTCCCCAGCCCGGCAACCGAGGCCGGCATGGGGCTCCCACAGCAACGGGGTACCCGCAGGAGTTCGATTATAGGCGAAGCTGAGTAGCGGGGTTAGGTCGGGACGGCGCTTTGGACATGGTCGGAATTCGGATCGAAATCGCGAAAAAATGTTATGCGTGATTCCGTGTTTTCAATGCTTTAGACAGGCAATAATATACCTAACGGAATGTTTATGGTTGGGTGAAAGAGCCGTGACAGGGAAGATGTTATGTGAATGGGGTCTAAGTAGATTAGAATGTTCTCAGAACCCCAACAAATCACTGGATTTCGGAGCGAATGTCTGTGATAAGCTCCGATGTTGCGCGGGTGTGTTGCCGTAAATGACTCCGGCCACTCTGCTACGCCCGCCGCATCCCTTTCGCCCATAACCGAGTCTAAGTCAGAGGAGAGGAACAAATGAAAACTACTAGGTCCCCCGTCGAGTACGCGCTTTGGACTGCCAGATCGCAAGAGACGAAGAGGCCAAAGTATGGGGTTACTGTCCCCATGCTGAAGATGTTCACGCAGTCAAGAGATGAGAAGCGCATTGAGGCCGCCGTCCACGACCTAGTTGTTAACTTCGTAACGCTGTGCCAAGAACGTGGCATTCTCGATAAGGTTATGCACGGGCGCGGTATCTTCAAGGCAGACCCGAAGGAACTGGCCAACATGAAGCCCGAGGATGGGGGTCAGTATATCCGTGTCGTAGATCACCAGGCAGAGCTTTACGAGGACTGTACCATGACGCTAAGTGGCGCAGGAAAGTCAGAACGCTTCGCGTGCCGCCACTAGCCCTCGTCCCGCCCCGAGGAATTAAGGGACGTGCTGATTGAGCACGGCTACAAGGTCATTCTCGAAACCGAGTTTTACTGGTTCTTAGCCAAAGAAGCACAGGACGAACCGATTCACATTCCGAAGGAGCCGGGAGAGGATCGGCTGTGTGTCCATGCCGATCATGGAAGACACCCTGCTATGCCGCGCAGATAAGTATGCATATGTACTTCATGCTGCGCGACCAGATTGCAGGAAAAGGGCGAACTGAGACCTGAGTTCGCCCTACGCGCCGTCCTAAGCTGGCGCGTCAGCCACATTTCAGCTGGTGCGGTGTTGCGCGCGCAACATGGCTATGATCGCGCTTTGCGCAATTCCGAGCAGCGCGATCGCATCGTCTACGCTGAGGTTCTCTTCCGGGTGCATAAGCTCATTGCGATGAAGGTCTTTGATTTGTTTCAGGGTGGATTTAACCTTGTCCGCGCCCACCCCCTTGTTTTCTCATTTCGCGAAGATGATCCCCCATGTTGGTAGTCTTCGGTGGTGGTTCTCCGTTGGTTACTACCTGGTCGTATTTGCGAAGCGCTAATTCAGTGCAGCGCATGATATGAAATCCCGCTGCGGTCCCCAACTCGAAAGCGATACATTTACCCGCTTGGCGGATGTCATGAACGGCCTCGGGGGGCTTAGCGGAAAAGTCCGCTGGCGTAAGCGCTTCGGCTTGGTCGATTAAATCACGGGTTGTCGTCGCCACGTTTTTTCATCACCAGGTAGGCATCCGATACGTTTAGTTCGGCTTTCAAGACGGTTTCAAAGTCGTTCAGTCCACTGTTCAGACTGTAGGTGTCCATAAAGTCGGGCACGGCGATCTTTGTCCGGCTCGATGTTGAGCTTCTTAATCGCAGCCAGAAGGGTTGCGCCGGGCTCTAGAGAGGCCTTCAGGGTCGATCTGCTGTACACGCTTCCGTAAAGAAACGCTTGCAAT
>CAVYTK010000003.1:0-1090000 GCA_963771535.1 uncultured Acidobacteriaceae bacterium
CGGCTTGTTGTCGTAGGTGACAGGAGTGCCTTGTAGTCTGCCCCCAGCACGCGCTGTCTTGCAGGCGAGTAAAGGGCCGCTATCCCTGCAGCCTTACGCCTTCTTCGTATTGTGGCGACCAGGTCGGTACAATTGGGAGGAGACTCTGCACGTTCGATTGACCCTTAGTTAACAACAGCATACTCTTCGCGGTAGGGTCCTATGGCAGCTCGAAGCTTGAACCCGGGCAAGATTCTTGGGCATTTCCGGCTGGTCGAAGAACTCGGCGCAGGCGGAATGGGGGTCGTTTATCGCGCACATGACACCACCCTGAAGCGTGACGTGGCGCTCAAGGTACTCAACGCGCAGCGACTGACCGATGAAAAAGCGCGGCAACGGTTTCGCAGCGAAGCTTTAATCCTCAGCCGGCTCAGTCATCCCAACGTCGAATACGTGCACGAATTCCGCTCCGATGACGGCATAGATTACCTTGTCCTGGAGTACGTTCCCGGCATCACCCTCAATGAACTCGTCAAGCGTGGGGCCCTGCCCGAACAGGAAGTAATCGGACTGGGCATCCAACTGGCCCGCGGACTGGCAGCTGCTCACGCGCAACGTGTTCTCCATCGCGACCTGAAACCTGGGAATCTACGGCTTACCCCCGACAACGTGCTCAAAATCCTCGACTTCGGCTTGGCCGAACTGATGGTGATGCCGGAGGACGACACGCTGGAGGTATCGCAAGCACAGAGCCCGTTGGCCGGTACTCCCGCCTATCTTTCGCCGGAGCAGATTCAAGGCCGCGACCCCGACGCACGCTCCGATATCTACTCTGCCGGCGTTGTGCTGTACGAATTGGCGACCGGCTCCAAGCCCTTTCCACAAGGCCGCCAGACCATGGTGGAGATGATTCTGCACTCCGTCCCTCCAGCCCCAAGGGCTAAAAATAAGGAAATCTCTCCGGAACTGGAAGCCATCATTCTCAAGTGCCTGGAGAAGGATCCTAGACAGCGGTATCAGGCGGCGCGAGACCTGCAACTAGATCTCGAACAGCTTTCAACGGAGCACCATCCCTCCGGCCGCCGCCTGGCGTCTCCGGAGTTACATAGGATCGCCGACAACCGGCGCAACATAGTCGTAGCTGCCGTGGTGCTGGTTGCACTGTCTGTCACTGCGTTTTACTTGTGGAGAGGGGTGCAGCCAAAGCCGCCTCGGCAGCGCGTCATGGCTGTGCTGCCCATGGATACGGTGGGACAAGATCCGGCAACCAACGCTTTGGGACTCGGCCTCACGGAAACCGTTGCCGCCAAACTTGTACAGGCGAGTGATATGTCGGCCATTCAGGTTGTCTCGCCCCAGGATCTCCGCGACCGGAAGGTAAAAACGGCAGAAGATGCGCAACGCACGTTCGGCGCGGACTACGTGCTGGAAAGCAGCATGCAACGCTCGGGAACGAACATTCGCATCAACTGCTCCCTGGTAGACCCAAAAACCCACGGGCAGATTGCCGCCAAGACGATTGAGTCCGATACTACCGACCCGTTTAGTCTGCAGGACAAGGTCGTAACCGCGGCGCTGGACATGATGGCTGTGAGGCTGAAGCCGGAAGAGCGCCAGAAGCTGAACGCGGTGAAAGACACGCAGCCGGCTGCTTACGACGCCTACATTCGAGGCAGAGGATATCTTCAGGAATACGAAAAGCCGGAAAATATTGAGAACGCTATCGCGGAGTTTACCCAGGCTGTAAAGATTGATCCGAACTATGCGCTGGGCTATGCGGGACTGGGGGACGCCTATTGGATGGAGTACACGCGATTGGATAAGGGAAATGAAGTGGCCGCAAAGGCGTCGGGGAACTGTGAGAAAGCTCTGTCGCTGAGCCCCGATCTGTCGGAAGCCCACATCTGCCTGGCCACGATCCTCAGTGGAAGCGGAAAGTATGAGAGAGCAATCGATGCATTCAAACGCGTAGCTGAGGCGAATCCACAAAACTATGCAGCCATGAAAGGACTAGCTGAGGCGTATGCGGAGAGCGGCAACCTGCCGGCTGCCGAATCGACATACAGGCAGATTGCTGAGCAGTGGCCCAACTACTGGAGTGCCCAGGAGGCACTAGGCTACTTCTACTTTGAACAGGCACGTTATCAAGATGCGGCAGCGGCCTTCCTGGCGGCTACCCGCCTTGCCCCGGACAACTTCCAAGGCTTTAGCTACTTGGGAGGAACTTACATCGCCCTTGGGCACTATGGAAACGCAATCGCTGCACTACAACGATCGATAGATTTGAGGCCAACCTCGGACGCCTATGGCAACCTCGGATACACCTTTTATCTGATGCATCAATTTCCAGAGGCTATCGCAGCGGACGAGAAAGCGATTTCGTTGAACGGAAACTACTGGGAAAATTGGGGGAATCTCGCCGATGCGTTGTACTGGAGCCCGGACCAAAGAGCCAAAGCGGCAGCAAACTATCGCAGGGCACTCGATTTAGCGTCGGCCAAATTGCTAATTAACCCGCAGGACCCCAACGTCCTCCCCTACGTCGCAAACTACTACGCAATGTTGGGCGACAGGGAAACAGCAGTACGTTATATACAAAAGGCGTTAACCGTCGCTCCGTCTAATCCGGAAGTCCTCTTTCGCGCAGCAATTGTTTACAATTGCCTGCAGCAGAAGCCTAAAGCATTAGTGTATTTAAAGAAAGCACTGTCTTTAGGATATTCGCGCCCAATGGTCGAGGATTCCCCGGATCTCAAGTCTCTGCAATTAGACAAACACTTTCTCGACGCTAGCGGACCGGACTAAGGTTGAACGACGCTACCCTTTCCCACCGCAATGAGCCCTATTCCGGGGGGCGCATGATTATGCCGAGCGGACCAATTCCCAGCTTCGAGCCCGCAACGTTCTTGCAGGAACCACTGCCGTTGTTCCAAGTCACACTTTGATAGATCCAAGTCGTATTTGACGGGGCACTGGAAATTGGCATACCAGCGTTTACGCTGTTCGAGGAATCATTCGGAAGATCAAAAAACGGTGAACTGGTGTTCGGAAATTTGACATCGAGGTTTTTTACATTGGCCGCAAACACAATCCACTGCACAATATCACCGGGGTTGACATAGGCACTGCTTCCGTTAACACCTAGAGTTGCGTCTTGCGTGCAACACAGGTATGTTCCATCGCCGCATGCTGCTCCCGGCTTGATCACAATAGTATTATTAACCGACAGTAGTTTAAGCTGCGGAGGTGGCGGAACACTGCGCGGAGCATCTAAAAAAGCTAATACGGAAAAGACTGCGGCCAGCGGAACACCAATGTAGAGAACTGCGCGATCGAGCAGACTCATAGCTTCTCCTGCGCCTGCGGGTAGGTTCCCGCCAAAGTAGCATAGCCCCACTGAATGTCAAGCTAATTGTCAGAAGAGCGCCAGCACCATCCAGAACTGACCATCGCTTCCCCACTCCTGGGGAGTACAGGCAGCTACAGCATAGGTGGTAGCTTGCACCCCACCTAGATTGGCATCCACTTGCGGAGCCAGAGAAGAAGGCGCTTCGGTACTGTAGGCAAAGAGTTGCCGTGCAGGCTGGTTGTCATAGGTGACGGAGGCGCCTTGTAACTTACCTCCACTGCGCGCGGTCTTGCAGGCAAACGCCCGGAGACTAGAGATACCTACGCGCTTGATCGTAGTCGGGTGGTCGTGCTTCCAGCGAGTTTCGAAGGCAGCCGCAGCTTCATCTTCCGCTTTATCGGCAGAAAGCTCTGGAGTTAACTTAGCGAAGTCTTCGGTTATCCAGTAGGACGATCCCAGGTGAACTACCCCTACTCCTCCGGCGTCATAGGCTGCGTTCAACATATTGGCACGATGGCCGGGGGAGCGCAGGAACATGTCATTCACGTCGCTGAGCTCGGTATTCATGCCTACATTTTCGGCGGCCGCGGTGAAGAGAAGCCCGACGGCGCGAAAACGATCGGCGAGGCCAGGCTCTCCCGGGAACTGATGCGACAAGACGTGCCGCTTGGCCAGCAGAAGAGAATGGCGGCGCGCGGCTTCCTGCAGCTTGCCGTCGAACTTAAGCGGAGGCACGCCGGCTTCGGCCCGCGACTGATTGAGCGCGGCGAAGACCTGGGCTTCGGCATCGGCGTCGAATTGCGAAGCGTTCTGGGCCGCCGAAGCTATCGCGAGCAGCAGCAGCGCCAGCGCCAGAACCGGAAGGCAATTACATTTCACGGAAGAACTCCATCCAAGTGTGCTACTTTGATGTTCCCGCTTGCAGCCAGGAAGGTTTGCCATGATGCTTCAGACAGAATTGTTCCGGATCGAGCCCGGTATCACGGTGCTGTCGTGCTCCGGCAGGTTCACCATGGGTACACGCCTGAAGGAAACCGAATCGCTGGTCGACTCTCTGGTGGCCGAAGGCGACCGTAAACTGGTGCTTGACCTCACTCATACGGAAATCGTCGACAGCGCCGGACTGGGAGTCATCGTACACATGTCTTCCCAACTGGAACAGGTCGGCGGCGCGTTCCGCATTAGCGGCGCCAACGAGCGCGTGAGAAACCTGTTGAGCGTCACCCATACTGACTCGTTGCTGCCGCACGATGCGGACCTGGAAACCAGCGTGCGCCAACTGGGAGGCGACCCGGCGCATATCGCTTCGGCTGGGGCGTAGGGCAGGTGCCGGGCCAGCGTTCAGGAAGTCTGCAATCCGCCGGTGAGCTGGCTGATCTTCTCGATGCGATGCTCGAGGCACCACTTCTCCAGCGAATCGACTAGCGTCTCGCTGGCGCAGGGATCCCAGAAGTTGACTGTCCCCACCTCGATGGCCGACGCTCCGGCCAACATAAACTCGATCACATCTTCCGCGGTGCTGATACCGCCAATGCCAATCACCGGAATGCGGACGGTCTTTGCCGCCTCCCAAACCATGCGCAGCGCGATGGGTTTAATCGCCGGTCCTGACAGGCCGGCGGTGATGTTGGAGATGCGCGGCTTGCGCGTCTCGGCATCGATGGCCATGGCGACGAAGGTGTTGACCAGCGAGATGGCGTCGGCCCCGGCGTCTTCGGCGGCGCGGGCTACGTCCGGGATGCTGGTAACGTTCGGCGAAAGCTTCACAATCAGCGGCCGGGTTGCGAGCTTCTTCACCGCGCTGACCACGTCGAACAACATGCGCGGATCACTGCCAAACGAAATGCCACCGCACTTGGTATTCGGGCACGAGACGTTGAGCTCGTAGGCGGCAATTCCCTGCCCTTCATTCAGCGCGCGCACCACATCTTCGTACTCGTCCTGCGAGTGGCCGAAGACGTTGCAGAAGACGGCGATGTTCTTGATCTTCTGCAGCAGCGGCAGCTTCTCATCGAGAAAGGCGCGCACTCCGATGTTCTGCAAACCGATGGCGTTCAGCATACCGGCGGCGGTTTCAAACAGACGTGGCGGCGGATTGCCGGGCATGGGTTCGCGCGAGAGGCCTTTCACCACGAAGCCGCCAATGCGGGAGAGCGCGACGATGTCTTCGAACTCCACTCCGTAACCGAAGGTGCCGCTGGCGGCAATGACCGGATTCTTTAATTCGATGCCGGCGACATTGACGGAGAGGTCGAGCGAGGGCCTGGACGCCGGACTCACGGATGGCTCTCTTTCGGCGCGCGAGGTTTCGCCGCCGCAATGATCGAGGAGCGGCTCATCGCTGCGACTCCGCTGCGCAATCGCTTCGGTCAGCACGCGTCCGCTGGAACTGGTGGGCTTATTGATGCCGAGCATCACCGCGAGCGTAGGTGCTAGATCGATGGGCTCGACCTGATCGCGATAGACGCCGGGCTTGAACGCAGGTCCGTAGAACGCCAGTGGCACATGCTGATCGTAGCTGTAAGGCGCGCCATGGTTGGCGATCGCTTTGCTGGTGGCGTCGTAGGTAAACGGTGTAGGCACTCCCATCACCCAGGCTCCGCCGTAGGGCGAATAGCTGTTGAGGTAGAGATGTCCCAGCGGGGTGGGCGGAAGCTCGCCGTTGCCCATCTGCTCCTTGGTGAACGCGGCGAGAAAGCCCATCGACTTCATGGCATCGGCAACGTGGCCTTCGGCTTCGGACTCACTCACGTTCGGCGGGAAGGCTTCGCTGTTGACGAACACGATGGGATACGAGACCGAGCGTACGTATTCGCCCGGCTTACGCAAGCGGCTCGAGAGTTCCTTGTTCAGTTGCGTGCGCAGCTCTTTGTTTGAGGGCGACGCCGCGGGAAGATTGAGATGCTTGTCGGTGGCGTGCAGGGGCGCGACTCCGTGGTCGGCCGTGAGCACTACCCAGAACTGTCCCTGCCCATATTGCTGCCCGAGGAAGGTGACGAAGTCGGCGATCTGGTGATCGAGTGCGAGCGCCATGGCATGCATGTTGGGCGAATCCGGTCCCGTCATGTGGCCGAGGATGTCGTTGGCGGAAAGGCTGATCACCAACAGATCGGTGACCGCGCCGTAGCCAAGCTTTTCCTGCTGAATGAGCTCGCGCGCAAAGTCGAACTCGTAATCGTTGCCGAAGGGAGTGGACCCGACCAGCTCGTAGATAGCTCACCGGCTTGCCGTCATCGAAGTTGTGCGGCGCGGTAGAGGCCAGCAGGGTGCCGTCGGTGTCCTTCCATTCCTGGTTGAGATACTTCTTCGCTGAGCCTTGTCCGTTGAACGACAGCAGCCAGCGCGGTGGGGAGCTCATGTAGTACGTCGAGGTGACCCAGGCGCCGTTTTCGGGATCAATCCAGAATGCCGCGTTGGCGCTGTAGCCGGTGGAGAGAATCGCCGCGCGATCTTTGAGGGCGATGCCATAGACGCGCGATTGCTCCTGGGTTGCGAGTCGCAACTCGTCACCCAGCGTTCCGGCAAGCAAATTATGCGGCGAGGCGCCAACGCCTTCGACGTCCGCTCCGATGAGCTTGGTTGAGCTGTCTTCTACGCTCGAGACCACGCGCTTCTGCGCCGGGTCCCACCACTCGTTGGAAAAAATTCCGTGCGCCGGACTGTAGGCTCCGGTGGCGATGGTCGCATGACCGGGAGCGGTACGGGTGTTGGCGTATTGGAAGTAGCAGGCCGGGAAGTAGGCTCCGCGATCGGTGAACAGACGAAAACCGTTGGGGCCGAACTCGGAGTGATAGCGCTCCAGGTAGTCGCCGCGAAACTGGTCGATAACGAGGATTACTACCAGCTTGGGGCTGGCCTGGTAGGCGGAGCCGAGGCAGGCAATCGCTGCGAGTAACACCGCAAGCAGGACGGCTAGTTTGGCGCGGAACATTGCGGAACCAGTGTAGCAAGTGGGAATTCCATTTCCCGATGGTCCCCCCTCCTCTGTCATCCTGAGCGAAGCGAAGCACCTGCTTTCGCTTCACTCGCCGCAAACTCCGGCGGCAGTAAGAGGGCAGCTGTTTTGAAAGGGCACGGCTTCAGCCGTGCCGCTATCGCGAGCAACCAGCCGGCTTTAGCCGCTGAGGAGGCCGTTCCCTCAGCGCCTGAAGGCGGCCTGCGGCTTGCTTCACGCGGCACGGCTGAAGCCGTGCCCTTTCAAAGCGGCGTTATCCGCCAAGCACCCGCCGCCGCCTTACCCAACTTCCTGTTTCGAGGGCACCGGCAGCGGCTGCTTGACGGTGGCGGTGCGCTCCAGCTTGTCCCAGGCGAAAGTGCCGCCTTCGATGGCGCGCTTCAAGGTCTTGATCAGCACCAGCGAGAACAACTGGCGATACGCGAATCGCTGCAGCCAGACATGGCCCAGCAGCAGGAAATCGCGCTTACGGCCGGGCTGTTGCCGTTCAAGGGCAAACGCGATGGTCGACGCGATGAAGTCGATGATCATGAACAGCGCAAAATATACCACCAGCCGACGGAAGCTGGCAGGGTTCGCCGATTCCGGATGGAAGTATTTCTGCACGAAGTAGTTCAACGCCCCGATGACGAACATTACGTCGATAAACGGCGACACCAGCGGCAGCAACACCTGGAAGATGGCGACGTTGGGCAGCGCCGCCCAGCCCAGCGCGCCTTTGCGCTTCACCGCCGCCTTGTGTTTCCAAACCGCCTGCATGATGCCGAAGGACCAGCGGAAGCGTTGCCGCATCAGCCCATTCGCGGTGGTCGGAGCCTCGGTGTAGGCCAACGCGCGGTCTTCATAGTTCACCCGGTAACCGGCCTCGAGCAGCGCCATCGTCAGGTCAGCATCTTCGGCAACGGTGTCGTGGTGATATCCACCGGCCGCAAGTACCGCAGCCGTTCGCCATGCGCCGATCGCGCCGGGAACCACGCTCACCGCGTTCAGTGTGTTGAGCGCGCGGCGTTCGAAGTTCTGGCTGGTGATATATTCCAGCGCCTGCCAGCGGGTCCAGAGATTGACCCGGTTGCCCACCTTGGCATTGCCCGCCATGGCTCCGACGCGTGGATCGGCGAAGTGCGGCACCAGCTTTGAGATGGCATCGGGAGCGATCAAAGTGTCGGCATCGATGCCCACGAAGAGATCTTCGTTCACGTACTCCAGGCCGTAGTTAAGAGCGGCAGCCTTGCCCGAATTCGGCTTGGTGAGTACGGTCACGCGGCCGTCCGCAATCTCTTTCTTGAAGGCTTCGCGGCAGACCTCGAGCGTTGAGTCGGTCGATCCGTCGTCGATCACGATGGCGCGAAGATGGGGATAGTCGGAGTCCAGCGCCGAGCGCACCGTGCGCTCAATGACCTTCTCTTCGTTATAGGCAGGGATGAGCACCGCGACCGCAGGCTGATACGTCGGGTCGAGGGGAGGCCGCCTGCGAACGCGATCGAAGATGGCCAGCGCGCCAATCAGCACCAGGCGCGCGCTCATCAGCACATCGCCGACGAAGAACACGAAGATGATGAGCATCGAGAGGCCAGAGAACAGGGCGAAGCTGAGGCTGTCAACCCATGCCGCCCACTGTTCCCTGCGCGACAGCGGCGGCATCACGTCGGCCCGCGTTTTGCCCAGTAGCTCAGAAACCGGAACCAGCTCGTAACCTTTGGCGCGCAGCTGATCGATGATGACGGGGAGCGCCTTCACGGTTTCGCTGCGGTTACCGCCGCCATCGTGCAGAAGAATGATGTTGCCGCACTTGAGATTGCTGGCTTCGCACGGCGGCAGGTTCGACATCACGTCCTGCACAATCTGGTCGGCGGTGCGCCGGGGATTATCGTGCCAGTCATTGGGATCAATTTTGTCGCCGACGGTGATGAAGCCCATGTCCTGCGACAGCTCAAGCGGGCGCACCTGGTCGGCGGTGTCGGGCTCCTGGTCGATGGAGTACGGCGGACGGAACAGAACCGGCTTCACGCCCAGCTTGCTTTCGAACAGGCTCTCTGTCAGGTTCAGCTCGACTTCGAAGTAGCGCTTACTAATGTTGCTGATGTCGGGATGAGTGAAGGTGTGATTGCCGATCTCGTGGCCTTCGTTGTAGACGCGCTTGGTGATAGCGCCGTACTTTTCCGCCTCAATGCCGATCAGGAAGAACGTGGCCTTGACGTTCTTCTCCTTCAGCACATCGAGCATCTTGGGCGTCCACTCGGGGTCGGGCCCATCGTCGAAGGTAATCGCGATTTTCTTGGGCGAGCTGCCGTACATATCGATTTTGTACGGCGACGGCATGGTCTTGAAGATCTCGTCGCTGACCAGCTTGGTATCGGGATCAACTACGATCTGGCGCTCGCCTGGCGCGGGCTTGCTATCGATCCGCAGGATCTCGCCCTGGCCTTCGATGTCGACGTCCTGGCCGGGGGGCACAGTCTTCAATTCGTCAGGAGAATTGGCGTCGCCAGGCTTGTCCCACACTGCCCAGAGCGAGCGGTCCTCGGAGCCCAGGCGCCACAGGGCGAAGGTGTTGATGCCCAGCTCGCGCGCGCCGCGCATTTCGTTGAGCGCGGTTACGCCGTCGAGGAACCAGACGTCGTGCCGCACATTGTTCTCGTCGAGATAAGCGAAGTGCGGGTTCTGCGCATTGTCGTCGAAGTTGACGTCGGTGTCGGCGTCTTCGGCCTCAAGCCATGCTTCCTGCACCGAGACGTTGTGCACGTCGGTTGGCGCAGTTCCTTTCTTCTGGCCTTTCTTCATGGCCCAGTCGTAACCGTAATTACCGACGGCGGCGATGATCTTCTCGCGCGGGATCACCTTCAGCGCGTCCTTCAGGTTGTTGAGGAACCAATCCTGGCTGGCGACGGCCCCGGACTCGCCGCCCGGATAGTGCTCGTCGTAGTTCATCAGGATGATGCCGTCGGCATTTTGCGCGACTGCGGCGTAGCCGAAATCTTTGTCGTTGACCGGGACAGCGATGTACAGCTTGAGCCCCTTAGCGTGCAGGTCGCCGTAGAGTTCCTGCACCAGCGTGAGGTAGTCAGCGCGCGAGCTTTCGGGGAAGGCTTCGATGTCGAGGGTTATGCCCTTGTATTGATCGGTGGCGAGAAACGCCATGAGCTCGCTGCGGAAGCGCTGCCGCGCCGCCGGGTCGGCCATAAACTTCGCGGTCGCGTCGGGGTCCCACTGGTTGCTGATGGGGTCATAGTTGTTGACCAGGGGCAGGACTTCCACCGGGGCCTTTTCACCCTTGAGGAACGGCATCACCTTCTCGTCCACCGGACGGGGCTTGCCTTTGTCCATGAGGTCGAAGAGCGTGTTCTGTTCGGTCACGCCCTGCAAGCGGCCGTCGGCGGTGAGGGTGTGCAGCCATTCGGGGAAGAGCAAATCGATCTGGGTGTAGTACTCCTTGAGGGACGCGAAGCTGGCCGCGTCCCACTGCACGTAGAAAGCGCCGCGGATGCCTTCCTCCGCGTTCAGGACGACTTGCGATGCCGGCTTCTTGGTTTTGCGGTGGGTGTTCGCGCGCCGCACCGGCTTGCGCTTCTGGTTCTCCTTCAGCGCGTGATATGGCTTCTTGACCTCAGGCAGGGAGACGGTGGGGACGCCTGATCCCCGAATGATGCTGACCACGAACAGCACGACCAGCAGGGTGACGACGATGACGCTGCTATCGATGAGCAGTCGCAGCCGCCGCCAGCGCTTGCGGTCGGGGTCGTAGAAAATTTGCTTAGGAGGAGACATCTGTTTGCGAGCCAATCAGTCGGCACACACGCCGCGCGAGGTCAGGCCGATTTCAACCTTTCAACCTTAATACGATCGGGAGAGATTTGAGCCAGGTCATAGTGAGCCTGCTGAGTAAGCCAGCTTGCCGCGCTGCCCCCAAACACCTTCGACAACCGGATGGCCATTTCGGGGGAGATGCCTCGTTTGCCATTTACCAGTTCCGACAGAGTTGTGCGGGTTACGCCGAGTGCCGCAGCCGCCTGGGTGATGGTCAGCCCTAGCGGTTCGATGCACGTGCGTAATACGAATCCGCCCGGGTGCGGAGGGTTCTTCATCGGCATGGAAGCTTCTTTCGCCATCGTAAGGAACCTCTAGACCGTAACGCGTTACATTACACGCGTCAACGGCTTCTACTTCTAACCCACAATTCAGATGCTATATTCGCCACGTGCTTGAACAGGAGGTCAACGCGCTGGGGAGGGCGGAGCCAGGCTCGTTCTTCAGCATGCTCCGGAAGTTTCGAGGCTTTTTCCTGATCTTCTTCCTTGCCGGTTTGTTCCTGCGGCTTATCTTCTATTTTAGATTCCCGCACGTCGCGGGCGATTCGCTCATCTACGGCGACATCGCGAAGAACTGGCTGGAGCACGGCATCTACGGCCTGAGCCACGCCGACGGAGTACAGCCAACCTTAATCCGCCTGCCGGGCTACCCCGCTTTCGTCGCCGCCTGCTTCGCCCTCTTCGGACACGAGCACTACAACGCCGTGCTGCTGGTGCAGATTGCGATCGACCTCGTCAGCTGCCTGGTGATCGCCGATCTGGCTCGCCGGACGATCTCACAACGCGCCGGGAAAATTGCCTTCGCCCTGGCCGCGCTTTGCCCGTTCACCGCCAACTACACCGTCGCTCCCTTGGCCGAAACGCTCAGCATCTTCTTCGTGGCCATAGCACTGGACGCCGCCGTTGCCGGCTTCATCGAGTTAGACGCAAGTCGAACCGCGTGGAAAGCATGGATCGCTTGCGGCGTAGCCTTGGCGGCGGGCATCCTGTTGCGGCCCGACGGCGGTATCACGCTGGTGGCCGATTGGACTGTATCTGCTGTGGCGGATGTGGCGGCGGACACAGCAACGCGGGCGACTGTTCTGGATCGGCGCGCTGCTGCTGGCGATTGCGATTGCGCCGCTGGCTCCCTGGGCCGTGCGCAATTGGCGGGTGTTCCATGTTTTTCAACCGCTGGCGCCGCGCTACGCCAATGATCCCGGGGAGTTCGTCGCCGACGGCTTCAATCGCTGGATGCGCACCTGGGCGGTCGATTACGTGGCGACCGAAGATGTTTACTGGCACGTGGACGGCGACCCGGTCGACCTCAACAATCTGCCGGGCCGGGTTTGCGATACGCCGGGGGAATGCGCTGAGACGCAGGCTCTGTGGGCCGAATATAACAAGTCGCTCTACGTCGGATCGGAGTTGGACGCGCGATTCGCGCAACTGGCGAAACAACGCATTGCGCGGCATCCGGTGCGCTATTACGTTTGGCTTCCCGTGCTGCGCGCTGCCGACATGTGGCTTCGCCCGCGCACCGAGATGCTTCCACTCGACTCGCACTGGTGGCAATTCGCGGACGATCCGCACGACGCCATCCTTGCGACGATGTGGGGCGCGCTCAATTTGCTGTTCGTTGTTGCGGCGGTGATGGGCGTGGTGCGAGGCCCGCGCCCGCAATACCTGGGGATGATGCTGCTGTTCGTCCTGCTGCGCTCGGCTTTCCTCGGAACCCTGGAAAATCCTGAGCCGCGTTACACGCTGGAGTGCTTCCCGGTGGTGCTGGTGTTGGCGGCGGGATGGGTGAGTTGCCATCGGAGAAGTGCGCAACATTTATGAGCCGGGAGAACGCCCGTGTCATTTTGTCTGGCGAGTTGCAGCCCTTGCCCGGCAATGTAATGATGGGTGGCTGAAAACTCATCTTTGAGAGGTGCACTGTGCCGGATACCACCAAGGGTTCAACTAACTCGGAACAACAACCGTCAAGCGATCGTCAGTCTGAGGACAAGGCGGCCCTCGAGCGGTTGGAAAAGGAAGCAGATGAAATGGCGGGCAAAGCAGAGGGAGTTGAAAACAAGTACGACCAAGACCACGATATCTTTACAAAGTGAAGGCCAGGCGGTAACCTCCTCTCGCTCGCATACGGAAAGCTGTCGAGCACTTTGATCCTCAGCTTTCACCCCGATCAGCGTGGCGCCAGCAGAATATTGTCGATCAGCCGCGTCGTGCCAACATACGCCGCGACTGCTACCAGCGCTCCGTGTGAGACATCGCTCATCGGCTCCAGCGTGTCGGGATCGACGATGGCGAAGTAATCCAAGCGCGCGGCGGGCTCTTCGGCGATCACGCTCTTCCCCGCTTCGATCAGCTTGGCTACATCGCGCTCCCCGGCGTCGGCCGCGTGCTGCACTCGCATCAGCGAGCGATTCAGCACCAGCGCCTGCTTCCGTTCGTCGGCATTGAGATACGCATTGCGCGAGCTCATCGCCAGCCCATCTCTCTCGCGAACGATCGGGCAGACCACGAGTTCCACGTCCATGGCCAAGTCGCGAACCATGCGACGAAGGACGGCCACCTGGGCTGCGTCCTTCTGGCCGAAGAAGGCGCGATCGGGCCGCACGATTTCAAACAGCTTCGCGACGACAGTTGCGACTCCGCGAAAGTGTCCCGGCCGCGAGGCGCCATCGAGCCGGTTGCTGATCTCGCTCACCTCGACAAAGGTTGTCGCGCCCGGCGTGTACATTTCGCTCACCGTCGGCGCGAACAGCACATCGACGCCCAACTCCCGCAGAAGCTGGCTGTCGCGTTCCATGGCGCGCGGATATTTGTCGAGGTCTTCGGTCGGCCCGAATTGCAGCGGATTCACGAAGATGGACACCGCCGTCGCCTGGCACTGTGCGCGACTGGCCCGCACCAGCGAAGCGTGGCCTTGATGCAGCGCGCCCATCGTCGGCACAAATCCCAGCGTGCGCCCGCTGCGGGTGATCTCGCGGCACACTGCTTTCATCTCGGCAACCGATTCAATGTGTTTCATGGGGAGCGTTAATGTGGAGCGGGCTCAGATGAAGCCGGTTTGCTGGGCGAAGGCGCCGGCGGCTGCGAGCCGGAAGCGTTATCGCTCGGCTGCAAGCTTCCAGCTTCTCACAATCGCGTCGAATGCCGGCTGCAGGCGCGCAATGCTTCCCGGCTGCGCCTTCAGCGCAACCGAATATATCTCCTGTTCGGGACCCGCGATGAAGACCAGCTGCTCAATCCAGTCGCGGCCGCTCGGCTCATCGTGATAGCGAATGCGGATCATCTGCGCGGGCAGGCCGGCGACCGTGCGCTCCTGGCGCTGCAAGGTGGCAGGGTTGCGACCGCTGGCTTGCATGTTGGCCATGGCGGTTTCGATCACCTTGTCGATGGTCATGGCAGGCTGATCTTCGCTGGGCGGCGGCACCACGGCTGCCACTGTAACCTCGTCCCACAATGTGTGATCCAGCGTCTGCTGCGGTGCGACCACCACTCCGTCGCCCACCGACTCGCCCAGCATTGTCCAACTCGCGGGATAGCTGAAGCAGAATCCACCGACTGGCTGGCAATATCGTTTTGGCGAGGCGGTGGCGTGCGAGCGCGCCGTGTTCGTCTGCGCCAGACAAGTCAGGCCAGTGGACGTAGTGAAAGCGAAGATCAACAAGGTACGAACAAAGACCCACTCAACCAAAGGATGGTTGAATGGGGCACCCGGACGGAAACACCCCCACCCCGGCAAAAGGAGGCCGGAATGGGGCACCCGAACCACACGCGGCACCCGGCGACAAAGACCCACTCAAGCAAAAGATGGTTGAATGGGGCACCCGAACGGAATGGGATACCCGAGAAAAGCTCAGAAGTTTACGCGGCAACCACACTCTCACATCATCGCAGGGCGTGCTTGCGCTCGGCAATATCGCTGAGCGCTGCCTGGGTGTCCTTCGGCAGATGGTAGGCCTCGGCTTCGGAAGGAAACGCCCCCGACTTCACATCGTCCTTAAAGTTCAGCACTGCGGTGGTCACGGCGCTGCCCGAGATCGGCATAGCGGCGAACGAACTTGGCCGGCGGCGCGAACGTCAGATCCCATCACGTCGTGGAAGACCAGCACCTGGCCATCGCATTGCGGACCGGCGCCGATGCCGATGGTCGGGATCTCCAACTCGTGCGTAATCATGGCCGCCACCTCGCGCGGTATGCCCTCGAGCACAAGCGAGCATGCGCCGGCGCGTTCCAGGGCCACGGCGTCGCGCATCAGTTGCTCGACCGCCTGCAGCGTCTTGCCCTGCACCTTGTAGCCGCCCATGGCGTGCACCGATTGCGGCGTGAGACCAATGTGTCCCATGACCGGGATTTCGGCATCGACCAGGCGCTCAACCAGGCGAGCGCGCTTCTCGCCGCCTTCGATTTTCACCGCCTCGGCTCCGCCATCTTTCATGAAGCGGACCGCGTTACGCAGGCTGTCGCGCATGCCAACGTGGTACGACGCATAGGGCATGTCGGCGACCAGGAAAGCGTGCTTCACTCCGCGGCGTACCGCGCGCACGTGGTGCAGCATCTCCTGCACGGTGACCGGCAAGGTGTTCTCGTAGCCCAGCATGACCATGCCCAGCGAGTCGCCCACCAGGACGATGTCAATGCCGGCTTCGTCGATCAGCCGTGCGCTGGGGTAGTCATACGCTGTCAGACAGGTAATCAGTTCGTGGCGTTGTTTTTTTTCGAGGAGAGAGGAGGCGGTAATCTTCTTGCCGAAGTCGCCCGTAGTGATGCTCACGATGCCCTCCAGTGCAGTTCCGCATAGCGGATACCACCTGTTGTGCTTGTCACACCCTCATGTGATGCGACCAGCAACGCGAGGATTCTACACCTTTCGCGGCCTCCGTCAACATGCCTTGCGTCACAATCGGCGCAGGTTGGCAAGGGTCATTGCGCGGCGCTGGTGTGGTCGTGAACAATCCGCCAGCCCTGGGGAAAGCGGCGCAACACCAGCGTATACAGCCCCTCGGGCTGCTTGCCGTCGGGCATGGTCAAGTGCCAGTGCCCGGTCACGAACGCCGCGTCCGGCCCGAGCTGCACCACGTCCAGGTCGCTGAATTCCAGCTTGCCCATCGCCGCGCCGTTAGCCTGGTATCTCTGCTGATAGCGCTGCATGGTAGGCTCCCAGCCTTTGGTCGCCGTGCCGCCGGAGAAGAAGGTCAGCTCCGGCGAGTGCCAATAGCCGGCCATAAATCCCTCGAGGTCGTGACGGTTCCAGGCGGCAACCTGCTGCTGCAGCAGTGCGCGGATCTGGGTGTCTGCCTCATTCGCAGGGGCGGCCTTCTGCGCGAACACAGGAGTCGCTGCAAGGGCCAAGGTAAGGAGCAAGAGACAAAGTTTTCGCATGTTGCCTCCGGTCGCGGCAGTCTAGCCGAAGCAGCCGCCGGAGGCAAACCAGTGCGCAAAAAAAACGGCGGGCCGGTTAGCCCACCGCTCTTACATCTCCAGCAACCTGCGTTTCTGGAAACCTTACTTCTTGTCTTCTTTCTGCGCCGTCGCCTCGCGCGTGCGCGTTGCGCACCGCAGCGATAAAGCGGTCGTTGCCGCTCTGGGGTCCTTAACCTGGCCGGTCAGCACCGGCCGGAAGCCCACGTCATGACCGTAGTAGCCGGTCATTGCGTCCTCATCAGGCTTGACCACTACGCCGTTCAGGACGGCACCCGCATAAAGACCGCGCGAGCGCGAGTAGGTCAGGATTTCGTTTTGCATCTTCCAGTTGGTGGAAGCGCTGGCTTCGCGGCCCACAGGTCCGGCAGCCGCGCTGGCATCAGCACCAATCTTGAACTTGGAGTTGAGCAGCTTTTCCGCGCCCTGCTGGGTCATGAACAGCATGACCAAGTCAGTGGCCTGGCCGCCGATCTGCGCGCCCCAGTTGCCGCCGGTAGCGGTAAAGAACGCCGGTGCGCTCCATCCCTTGCCGGTACGGCAGGTGGCAACGCCGCGTCCGTGCTCAGCGCCGAAGATGAAACCGCCCTTCAACATCGAAGGAATGACGGCGACGCACTTGGCACTGTCCATCACTTCACCCGGTATTCCGTTGTCGGGCGCGGTTAGAAGCTGGTTCAGGACTTTGCCGCCCTCGTCGAGCCGAGCCAGTGCTTTATCGTGCTCGGCGCTGGCGCCGCTGGCATTCTTGGCCCTGTCTTTGGCTGACTGCGCAGCCATCTCGTCACTGGTGGCGGTGTTGCGCTGCTGCTGTTTGGTAGTGTCGGTGTTGTTGGTGTCAGTCCCGTTGGCGCTGCTGCTTGCGTTCGAGCTGTTCTGCGCTACCGCGGTAAATGCACAGAGCAGAAGCGCGGCGAACAAAATGGCAATTTTTTTCATAAATCCTTGGGCCCTCCTCTGGACACCCGGAATCTACTGGGGCGTAGACCGCTACGCCGTTCTTGTACTTGGATAGAGAATTCGAGCAGAAGTTTGCACCAATCGCGAAGAATTAAGGTCACTTAGGCCTGCAACCCAGCGGGCGCGAAACTCATCCCGCCTCGCGGTTTGCGCAACCGCAGCGGCCCATTGTCATCTACATAGTTGAGTGGACGTGACTCAAATATGGGAAACACTTTCAAAACCGCTTTACTGCTGACCGCGATGACGCTCTTCCTGCTCTTTCTGGGGCAGATGTTTGGCGGCGGGCGTGGTCTGGAAATCGCGCTGCTCATCGCCGTGGTGATGAACTTCGCGTCGTACTTCTTCAGCGACAAAATTGCGCTGGCCATGTATCGCGCTCAACCGGCTACGCGTGAGCAGTTGCCGCGGGTCTACACCATCGTTGAGCGGCTGGCGCAGAAGATGGGCATTCCCCTGCCGAAGATTTATGTAATCCCCACGGACTCGCCCAATGCGTTCGCCACCGGGCGCAATCCGCAACACGCTTCTGTGGCTGTGACCCAGGGCATTCTCGATCTTCTGAGTGACGACGAACTGGAAGGCGTGCTGGCGCATGAGTTGGGACACGTGCGCAATCGCGACATCTTGATCAGCTCGATCGCGGCCACGCTGGCCGGAGCGATAACCTTCCTGGCGCGGATGGGATTCTGGTTCGGCGGCAGTCGCGACGATCGCGAGGGCGGCGGCATGATGGGGCTGCTGATGCTGATCCTAGCCCCCATTGCGGCGACGTTGATTCAGCTCGCGGTGTCGCGCTCGCGTGAGTACCAGGCCGATGCTACCGGCGCTGAACTCACCCACAATCCTTATGCGCTGGCCAGCGCATTGGCCAAGCTGGATGCGTATTCGAAGCGCGTTCCCCTGCTGGCGTCGCCCTCAACGGCGCATCTGTTTATCGTGGCTCCGAAGTTGTTGGGCGTGAGTTTTGCCAGCCTGTTCTCGACCCATCCGCCGATTGCGGACCGCATTCAGCGGCTGACCGGACAGCCTCCCGAGATGTTCGGCGTGCAATCGCGCGAAGCGTAAGAGCGCACTCACCACGAAGAACACGGAGAGCATAGAGAAATCAATTTCTTAGATTTCTCCGTGACCTCGGTGACCTCCGTGGTGAATTCTTTTCCTTCCCTTACAATAAGAGCTTCACCTACAGGGACATCCACTTACTATGCATCGCTGGTCGAAACTCTTCATTCCTACGCTGCGCGAAGCTCCGGCCGACGCCGAAGTAGCCAGCCATAAATTCCTCGTCCGCGCCGGATACATTCGCCAACTTGCCGCCGGCATCTACTCGTTCCTCTTTCTCGGCAACCGCACGCTGGTGCGCATCACCGGCATTGTGCGCGAGGAGATGGACCGCATCGGCCAGGAGTTCTACCTGCCAGCGCTGCATCCACGCGAGATTTGGGAGGCCAGCGGACGCTGGCAGGTGATGGGCGACAACATGTTTCGCCTGAAAGACCGCAGCGGGCGCGACCTTTGTCTGGGCATGACCGAAGAAGAGGTGATGACCGAGATCGCGCGTAAAGAGCTGCGCAGCTACAAGCAGCTGCCGCAGATCTGGTACCAGATTCAGCAGAAGTTTCGCGATGAGCCGCGGCCTAAGTCGGGCCTGCTGCGCGTCCGCCAGTTCACCATGAAGGATTCCGTACTCCTTCGACCTTGACGCCGCCGGACTCGACGTCAGCTACAAAAAACATTACGACGCTTACTGCCGCATCTTCGACCGTTGCGGACTGAAGTACGTCGTGGTGGAAGCGCACTCTGGCGCGATGGGCGGATCGCAATCGCACGAGTTCATGGTCTACACCGATGCGGGTGAAGACTTCGTGGTGAGCTGCCCGAGCTGCGGTTACGCGGCGAACTTGGAAAAGGCAACTTCGAAGCTCGAGCCGGTGGAAGAGCTCGCTGCAACCGGCGACGGCAAGCCGGAGCTGGTACACACACCGGGCAAGGGCGCTATCGCCGACGTTGCCGAATTTCTCAAGGTCGCGCCCAACCAGGACATCAAGGTTGTGGCCTACATGGCGCTGCTGCAGGACGCCAATCCCAAGGCCGAGCAGCCCAAGCCTGTAGCCGTTTCCGTGTTGTTGCGCGGTGATCACACGGTCAACGAAGCCAAGCTGCACGCCGTGCTGACCCAGGCGTTGCCCCAGGGCGCGGGCTCAGCGGTGAACATCACCGAGATTCGGCCGATGCATCCGGAAGAAGTGCAGGCAGTCGTTCAACGCTCCCGGTGGATTCCTGGGACCCGTAGGGCTGGAGATTGCTGCCAAGCCGATGAGCCAGGGTTTGACGGTGGTCGTGGATGAGGGACTTGTCGGCCGCGAGAACATGATCTGCGGCGCCAACAAGCTCGACTATCACTTGCGCAATGTCACGCCCGGACGAGACTTCAAGTGGAACCTGCAAGCCGACGTTCGCAATGCGGTGGAGGGCGATCTTTGCTCAAACTGCGGGCACGCGCTGAAGGTTGCCAAGGCAGTTGAGATCGGTCACATCTTCAAGCTGGGCGACAAGTACACGACCACGATGGGAGCGCGCGTTCTCGACGAGAACGGTAAAGAAGTTACGCCGATCATGGGCAGCTACGGCATCGGCCTGGAGCGCATCCTCACTTCTTGCATCGAGCAGAACAACGACGACAACGGATTCTGGCTGCCGGCGAGCATCGCTCCGTTCCAGGTAGTTGTTGTACCGACGAATACCACCGATGACAAAATCAACTCGGGCGCGATCGAAATTGCGAATCAGCTTGAGCAGGCAGGCGTTGACGTGCTGCTGGATGATCGCGATGAGCGGCCCGGCGTGAAGTTCAAGGACGCCGACCTGGTTGGAATTCCGTATCGCATTAACGTCGGCAAGAAACTCGCAGAAGGTATGGTGGAAGTTGTTACCCGCGCGGGCAGTACGCGAGCAGATGTCGCGGTAGGCGAAGTGCTGCAATTGTTACAGAATTTGTTGTCACAGGATGGCGTGCTCGGCGGCAAAGCAGCCAGCCATCCTTAACCGCCAAATCGGCACCTTACTGGGGGTGTCAGTCTCGCGGCTGACACTCCACCCATGCGAAGACCAACCTTCATCGTTGCCGAGCCTGAACCCGACCAGGCGCTCTCCAGCCGGAAGATCCTTTTAGAAACCTTCAAGTTCAACGTGATCACGGCCCACTCCGAGCCGGAGATGTTCGAGCTGCTGAGCGCATTCCCAAACGTTGACGCACTCATTATTCATGACGATACCCCGGGAAGGGTGGCGCGTGAAATCATACGAGCGGTCAAGTTGACATTGCCCAATCTGCAGGTGGTGGCACTCAGTCCAAGCGGCGATGAAGGCGGCAGGCTTGCCGATCATGTGGTGAACAGCCACAAGCCGGAAGAGCTGTTGAGTCTGTTGCAAAGGCTGTTTGGCGATGCCAGGAAAGTGGACGGCGCAGGTAAGCAACTGCCGGGTGACACCAAGTAGGGTCGGGCTGCCAAGAACTATTCGCTGGATGTGCCCTTATCCACGTCCTGCACTTCCGATGTAAATCTTCCCTGGCCTAACTCCGTCCTCACCCTGTCGCGTGAGGTAAGCTGCGACGCCTTCTTGACCAGTACGCCATTTTCATCGAAAACCAGCGCGTACCCGCGCTCCAGCACCGCCTTGGGTGACAAGGCGTGGAGGCTGCGCTCGAGTCCCATCCACTGCGAACGCCGTTGCAGCATCATGGTTTCGGCGGAGCGGCCAAGCGATGCAATGGGTCGACTCAGGCGGTCGCGGCGTCGCGCCAGGAACTCCGACATGGCGGTGGTAAGCGCAGAGTCGCGATGGCTCAATTCGCGCCGAACGTTGCCGAGCCGAATGCGCATGTCGTGATGCCGCAAACGTGAATCCAGTACTTCCAGCTGCCGGCGCAGGCGCGTAAGGATTTGGGCCTCGGCTCGCAGCATGCGGTGGAGGCGGTCGTCGAGCCGCTGCTCGCGACGAGCAATCGAGTCTCGCATTCGCGCAAACGAGGGATGCTGCGTGAGCCGCGAGAGACTATTGCTGGCCAGCAGCAGCCGGTACTGCATCGCCTTCAGCAACCGTTTGTGGAATCCGTGCAGGCGCTCGTCGAGTTCCTGCTTGGCGGAGACGACGATTTCCGCCGCCTCGGACGGCGTTGCCGCACGGCGGTCGGCAACGAAGTCGCAGATGGTGAAATCGGTTTCATGGCCGATGGCGGAAATCACCGGGATTTTCGAAGCGGCGATGGCGCGGGCCAGTCCTTCATTATTGAAAGCGAACAGGTCTTCGAGGGAGCCGCCACCCCGCGCGACGATGATGACGTCGACTTTCCCGGCCCGGTTCAGGTATGTAACTCCGGCGCTCACCTCGCCGGCCGCCGCTTCTCCCTGCACCTGCGCGGGATAGATCAGCACGTTCACCGACTCGTGCCGGCGTTGAAGAATGTTCAGGATGTCGCGCAGCGCCGCGCCGCGGGAAGAGGTTACGACTCCAATGCGCCGCGGCAGGGCAGGTATCGGTTTCTTGCGAGCAATGTCGAAAAGACCCTCCGCCGCGAGCTTCGCCTTGAGCTGCTCGAACGCCAGCTGCAGGGCACCGGCTCCTTTAGGCTCGAGGAACTCGGCCTGAAGTTGCAGCTCGCCGCGCTCGTCGTAAACGGTGACCCGTCCCCGGGCAATGATCTGCATTCCGTTCTCGGGACGGAAGCGCAGCAGCCGTGCCTGGCTTCGCCAGAGCACGACCCTGAGCTGGGCCGAGCCGTCCTTCAGGGTGAAATAGATGTGGCCGGACTCCGCAGGGCGATAGTTCGGAGACCTCGCCCTCGACGTAAATGTCTGTAAATGAACGCTCTAGCTCAGTCCTGACCGTGGCCACCAGCTCCCGGACGGGATAAATCCTGCGGGCCGGGGCGGCGAAAGTAAGGCCGAGTTGTTCGCTCATTGCCATTCAGTGGGTGGGGTCTGAAGCCCTTTCCGGGCGTGTCTTGCCCGGCACTTATCAAAATCTCATAAACAATACAGTTGCAACACTGGAGGTGCAACTTGTAGTATCGGGGCGCCTAAACATGCGAGTCGCCCCTACTTACTCCCGAATCCAGCGCTTTCGATTGCCCCGGCTATGCGTAGCTGTCATCGGTTCAGACCCGGCTAACCTGTTGGAACGGGCAGAGTCCGTGGTTCGAGATAACCCGTTTCTTGAGTTCAGGTTAGACTACCTTCCGACAGCCGGCGGCGGCATTTCCCAAGCTCCGCCAGTTTCTCGAACTACATCCCGAGGCTACCGTGATCGCCACCTGCCGTCGAGCGGTAAACGGCGGCAAGTTCAAGGGATCGGCCCAGGCTCAACTGGAGATTCTACTCAAAGCGGCGGATAACGGTTTTCAACTGGTCGACATCGAAGTGCAGAGCGCTCAGGAACTTAAGGGCGATCAACTGGCCGAGTTGAAGAACCGCGTGGGCGTCATCCTCTCTTTCCACGACTTCAAGAGCACCAAGAAGCTGGAAGAGCAGTTCGCGGCGATGCGCGAGTACCCTGCCGACTTTTACAAGGTGGTCACCACCGCGACCAATCTTTACGACAATGTGACCATGATGAAGTTCCTCCAGTCACACTCCGGCAAATACGAGATGGTCGGGTTGTGCATGGGAGAACAGGGCATCATCAGCCGGGTACTGGGAGTGCGAGCCGGCAGCATCTTCACCTTCGGCGCGGCCGCGGTTGGCGAAGAGACCGCGCCGGGGCAGATTACCCTCAGCGAATTGCGTGATACCTACCGCATCGAGACGGTGGAGGCTTCCACCCAGGTTTATGGAGTGGCGGGCGACCCGGTATCGCAGTCGCTGTCGCCGGTGATGATGAACGCCGCCTTCCGGCGCGAGACGGTCAACGCGGTTTATCTGGCGCTGCACGCCAAGAGCCTGAAAGATCTGCTGGCCTGTGTGCAAGACATTCCGATTCGCGGCATGAGCATCACCATGCCACATAAAGAGGAGATCGTTAAGGCGTTGTCGAACTCCGACACGCTGACCCGCCAGATCGGCGCCTGCAACACGGTGGTCCGCAGCCAGGACGGCAAGCTTTACGGCTTCAACACCGACGTCGCCGGAATTGTCACGCCGCTGGAACAGCGAATGCACCTGGCGGGGAAACGGATCCTGGTGGTGGGAGCAGGAGGCGCAGCCCGCGCCGCCGTCTTCGGACTGAAGGCGCGTGAAGCTGAGGTGTTCATCGTCAACCGCACTCCGGAACGGGCGCAAGCCCTGGCGCGCCAGGCCAAGGCGAAGTACGTGAAGCGCGCCGACCTGGCAAAGTTGAGCTTCGACGTCATCATCAACGCCACGCCGCTGGGCATGAACGGCAACCGGCCAGATGCCGCTCGAGGAAAAGGAACTCAACACCAGCTACCTGTTCGACCTGGTCTATACCCCGGCGGAGACGAAGCTGGTCAAGCTGGCCAAGGCCAAGAATATCCACGTTATTCCCGGTCTCGAGATGTTTGTGCAGCAGGGCGCGCGGCAGTTTGAGATCTGGACCGGCAAGCCTGCTCCGGTGGCTGAAATGGGCTACGTCGTCAGCAAAGCGCTGGAGCGCCGTCAGCCTGCCGAAACGTCGCAGGACGAAGAGCCGACGCCTGCCGAGAAGCCCGCCAAAGCAGCCAAGAGCGTTGCGGTGAAAGCGCCTCCGGTGGTGAAAGCCGCTCCGGTTAAGAGCCCCGAGAAAACCGTCCCGGCAAGAAAGCCTAAGCGCGTGGTGCTGAAAACCGCGGCGAAGGCCAAGTCTCCGGCCAAAAAAGCTGTGCGGCGGTAGGAACTTCTGCGAACTACGCCTGCTCCTCCATCACGCTGATCTTTGCTCTGCTTCAGGATCAACCTCGGCTTCTGAGTACATCACCACCTGGTTCCGCCCACGATGCTTGGCGCGGTAGAGAGCGGCATCGGCGAACTCGATTAGCTCCCGTTTGAAGCGAGTGTCCTTTCCATAAACCGCGATCCCGATGCTGATGGTGATGCGCTCAACCGGAAGTAGCACGTTGGGTGTGAACTGCGCCTGCTCGATGGTCTGGCGCATGCGCTGGGCTACGCGGAGCGCGCCCGCGGCGTCGGTCTCGGGCAGGATAATGACAAACTCTTCGCCGCCATAACGGGCGAGAGTGTCGAACTCGCGCATGTCTCGTTCCAGCAGCAATGCCACGTCGCGCAACACCTGATCGCCGACGTGGTGTCCGCATTGGTCATTCAAAAGCTTAAAGCGATCGATGTCGACCATCAGCAATGACAGAATCGAAGCCTTGCGTTCGGCGCGCTTGATTTCCAGATCCAACTGCTGTTCGAAGTAGCCTCGGCTGCGAAGTCCAGTGAGGTAATCGGTGAAGGCAAATTTGATCAGGCCGTCATGAGCGCGTCCGCGGTTGAGCTGGTTCTCGGCGATCAGCAGGAAGATCCAGAGCAGCTGGGCGTCGTCTTTCGAAAACCGCTGTGGCCGGCGAGAAAAAAGCTGCACCGATCCCATGACACGGTTGCGAATGGTAATCGGAATCACCAAAGCGGACCCGCTTTGCAGCGCGAGCAGGCTGCTGTCGGCCGACTCGTCCTCTCCGGCGGAAATCAGCATGGGCTTGGCATAACCGGCTCGCCCAGACATGCAAAATATTTCCCTCGATGTAGGCGTGGGGATCGATCCCTTCGAGACCTCGGGCCAGCCGGACGGCCGGCAGTTCGCGTTCTTCGTCCCAAAAGAAAACCAGGATTCGGTCATAGGGCACGATCTCCGCCATGAAGTCGGCGAAGGTATTGACGGCAACGTCCAACTCCATCTCCAGAGCCAGCCAGCATGGCCAGCCGAAGCAACGCGTTGACCGCCTTGGAGCGGCTCTGCAGAAGTTCCGGGCTTAGCTCGGCACCCACTTCGACGACGAACTGTTCGGGAGTGGCTGGGACAAGGGAGTTTCGGGTAGGGGCCATAAGACAGTCGAGAGCCGTTACTCATACGCTCGGCGGGCGGAAGCTTCGAGTGCCTGATGGTCGCAGCTCAGCCTGAAGCTACGAATCGGTTTTCCAGGCTAAGGATGGCCGGAATCATGGGTTCGACGATTCCCTTTTGCGACAGAATAGCTGGATTGGGAACTCATCTTGCACCGCTTGCAACGTTTCTATTGCATTAATCCAGAGTGCAGGCATAGAATGAAGAGCGGGAGCTGTCCCACAAACGCAGTAAAGTCTTACCAGTAACTCCACGTTCAAAGTCGGCCATTTCTCACGCGCGCCCCAGGTTCTGCGTGAGCTTTCCCAGGAGAAGACGGAGATGGCGTGGTACGCGTACTGCATTACTGAACATCCGGGCCTGCAAAACGGCACTCGCCCCCGGCGTCCCTACATTGTGGAAAACCTGAAAGGCGTAGATGACGCCTCGGTTTTCGCTTATCCCAGCGGAGATTTCGCGGTCATCGTCAGCGAATACGCCACCGCGAAGCAGCTCAACCAGCAATCCATTGTCGATCACGCCCGCGTCGTCAGCGAGTGTTTTCGAACCATGACGGTATTACCTTTCCGCTTTGGCACCATCTTCGAATCCGACGAAGCGCTACGCCGCGCCTTGCGCACCAATCGCAAGACGTTCCTTGAGAGCGTTGCGCGTCTGCGGGGAAAAGCGGAAATGCACTTCAAAATCGTGTTGAAGGATGCCGAGGTCGAAAAGGCCCTGCGCGGACTGCCGCCCGGCGTGGGTGGCGAATACCTGCGCAAGCTGCGGGAGCAGGCCAGCCGCGAGCGGGAGCGGCAGACCAAGGCGCGCGCGCTTTCTGTCCAGGTGCACAAGTTATTTGCGCCGCTGGAAGAAGACATCGTATGCAAGCGCGTGGATGCCGCCAACATGCTGCTCGACTTCGCACACCTGATCGACAGCAGTTCGATCCCGAAATACCAGAACCGGTATTCGGCAGCCACCCGGCACTTTAAAGATTGCCAGGTCAGCATCACCGGGCCCTGGCCTCCGTATCACTTCATGCCAAACAAAATCCGGACGGTGTCTTAGAACGGAAGCATCTGGCAACAGTTGACGAATCTGGTCGCGGCGGCTCTCGGGCCGCCGTACTTTTTTGCTACCCGCGTGAATTAAGCCTCCAGCGTCCTGCTGGCGTTTGTCCCACAATGTGGGCAGGAGAACGCCTCGATTGCCTTAGATCCGACCTTGCCGTTGTCCTCGTCGCTGTCTAACAAAGCTTTGTCGGCATGATGGTTCATAGTCCAACCGCAATTAGGGCACTTCATGTGCTCGCCTCCGTGAGGTGTCGAAGAAGGCTACTCCAGGGTAATGTGTTCACGCCCATGACGCAGGGTCTTCGCCATCCAGATGAGCTCTTTCAGAAACTGGTCAATGCGCGGCAGCATTGCCTGATCTTGCAGCGTGCCGTCGGGACTAAAAGCTTTGTGGACGTTGGCGAAGTTTACGTCCCAGAAGATGGTCACCAATCCCAGCTCTCGCATGACCGGCAGCAGGTCCTGAATGCCACGCGTACCGCCGAATGGGCCGGCAGAAACGCCAACAATTCCCACGGCCTTGTGAATGTATTCCTGCAGACAGCTATCCAGGATGTGCTTTAACAACCCGGAGTACCCGTGATTGTATTCCGGCGAAACAATAACCAGCCCGTCAGCCCGATTCACCTTGGCCGCGAAGCCGGCGTCTTTGATGGCAGTGCCGGCATCATCGGTGGGCAGAGGCAGACGGGCGATGTCAATCAACTCCGTCTCGACCTTTGGCCGCTTTGCTAACTCCGCTGTCATCAGCCGCGCCGCATGTTCGCTCATGCGCCCTTTCCTCACCGTGCCTAAGATCACGGGGATGAAAAGCGGGAGGGCTTCTGCGGATTGGCTCGGATCAGCTTCTATCATGGCTACACTTGTCGCAGGCTGTTGTTGCCGGCATCAGACGTTCGCTATTCACCAGTGAATGTATCGCAAATTCCGGTAAAGCAGAGAACGATCCCCCGTTAACGTCGCGTGGCGCTTGCAAAGCGTTTCTATTTGTACCGTTCCGTGTGACAATCACAGCATCCACCAATCCCTGCACCAAGGGCTGACCAAGCATGACTGAGCAAGCCGCTACAAGGGGCCTGACCCTGGCAGTCGTTCAGGCAGGCGACACCGCAACCGTACGATGCTCGGGCCGCCTGGTCGCGGGCGTGGGCGATCAGCTCTACACCAAGGTACGTGAGCTGACGCCAAGCGCGCGTCGCGTTGTACTCGATTTCACTGAGTTGCAACACATGGACAGCTCGGGGCTGGGAAGCCTGGTGCGCGCTTATGTTCACGCTAAGTCTGCGGGCAGCACACTGGAGCTGGTTAACATCGGCAAACCTATTCGGCAGCTCCTCGGAGTCACTCATCTGCTCGAAACCTTCGAGACCATCGGCAGGAACAACATTCGGATGGGATGACGCGCCACCCAGCTGTCCAGCTCTGCCTTTGTAGCATCTGCGCGTTTTAGCGGCGCATCCTAACTGCTTCAGGAGACACATGAACTGGATAACAGTCGCCGCCGTTGGCGCTATAGCGGCATGGTTTGAGTACAGCTATCGCCGAAGCCGGCGAAAAAAAATAGATCCAACCCGTGCTGTACCCGAGGCCTCCGCAATTTCCGTAGCCCAGCCAGCTCGGGTCGCACAGCTGGGCAGCGAACCCTCCATTGTTCCCGGCGACGAAAACGACAAGCAAATGAACGCAACCGTCTAGTCAACCTGCTTATTAATCTCGCATTCATGAAGAGCGGTGTTGCTGCATTGTGCGCCGAACAGCCCAGCAATACACTGGAAGCTCGACTCTAATTGCGGGGGCAGTCTTGCCGGACACGATCATCCAAGCGCGCGCGGTAGAAAAGTACTACACGCAACCGGACGGCAATCGCATTGAGGTGATCGCGCCCACCGACCTGGAAGTCTCGCCCGGCAAAATCATTGCTCTGCTTGGGCCCTCCGGCTCTGGAAAATCGACGCTGCTGCGCATGCTGACAGGCTTGTCGGCTCCTTCGTCGGGAGAGGTGCTGTGGCACGGCAAGGCGATGGCCGGCCAGATTCCCCATGTGGCCATCGTGTTTCAAAGCTTCGCTCTGTTTCCCTGGCTCACCGTAATCGAGAACGTGGAAGCACCTCTGGCTGCGCGCGGCATGGCCGCGATCGAACGGCATAAGCGGGCGCTGCGCATGATCGACACGGTCGGCCTCGACGGATTCGAGACCGCATATCCCAAAGAACTCTCCGGTGGCATGAAGCAGCGCGTGGGCTTTGCCCGCGCGCTGGTCGTCGAGCCGGAAGTGCTTTTCATGGACGAACCTTTTTCCGCGCTCGATGTGCTGACGGCGGAGAACCTTCGCTCCGAGTTGCTGGAGCTGTGGCTGAACAAGAAGATGCCGACCACCTGCATCTTCATCGTTACCCACAACATTGAAGAAGCCGTGCTGCTGGCGGATCGCGTGATTGTTCTGGGACGCAATCCCGGGCGCATTCGCACCGACTTCGAGATCGACATTCCGCAGTATCGCGACCGCAAATCACCGCGGTTCGTCGCGTACGTCGATTACATCTACAAGGCGTTGACCAAGCCGGAGGAGGAGATGTCGGTGCCGCAAGCCGCAGCACTCGCCGGTGCTAATGGCCGGGAGAAACAGCGCACCAAGTTCCAGATGCTGCCGCACGCGCGTCCCGGCGGCATTGCCGGATTCCTGGAACTGCTGGCGGATCGTGGAGGCCGCGACGATCTCTACAAAACTGCCGACGAGCTGGCGATGGACGTCGACGACCTGCTCCCCATTGTGGACGCGGCCGTGATTCTGGGCTTCGCCAAGGTGCACGAAGGCGACGTCGAGATCACGCCCGAAGGCCGCGAGTTTGGCGAAGCCGACATCCAGAAGCAAAAGCAGCTCTTCCGCGATGCGGCACTGAAGAACGTGGCGATTCTGCGCCTCATCGAAAACACCCTTCATGCCAAGCGCGACCACGCCATTGGCGAAGAATTCTTCCGCGACATCCTCGACGAACATTTCAGCGCCGATGAAGTAGAGCGCCAGTTCGACACTGTGTTGAACTGGGGACGCTACGCTGAGATTTTCGACTACGACTCCGAAACCGGACGCCTCTTCCATCGCGAAGACGCCGAACTCGCAGCGACCGCAGGACAAATAGGGAACGATGGCGCGCGACCTCTGGCAGCCGGTGAAGATTCTGGGCAAGGGGCCCTGGTCTCTGCTGCCGGCGCAGACCTGGTCGATGCTCACTGACTTCATCATCTTCGCCGCGGGCCTCTCGCTTTTCTACGGCGTGGTGGTGCTGGCGCGCACCTGGTTCGGGCCATTCAATCCGCACGTGGAGATTTCGCGCGATCCGCGCATGCTGCCGGTGTACGCGGCGTACTCGCTGATGCGCATCGGCATCGCCTATCTTCTCTCGCTCGGCTTTCACCCTGGTCTACGGCTATGTCGCCGCCTACAACGCCCGGGCCGAACGCATCATGATTCCGCTGCTCGACATCCTGCAATCGATTCCGGTGCTCAGCTTTCTGCCGGGCGTGATGCTGGCCATGGTGGCGCTGTTTCCGCATCATCAGATCGGCGTCGAGCTGGGCGCGATCCTGCTGATCTTCACCGGCCAGGTGTGGAACATGGCGTTCAGCTTTTACTCGTCGCTGAAGAGCATTCCGCGCGACATGCGCGAGGCCGCCAGCATTTACCGCTTCAGCTGGTAGCAGCGCTTCACCCAACTCGAAGTTGCCCTACGCGGCCATCGGCCTGGTGTGGAACTCGATGATGTCGGTGGCCGGCGGATGGTTCTTCCTGATGGCGTGCGAGATGTTCGTGCTCGGATCGAACGACTTTCGTCTGCCGGGACTGGGCTCGTACCTGCAGACCGCCGCCAGCGCTGGCGATACGCCGAGCATATTGTGGGGCATCGCGGCCATGGTGGCGGTGATCGTGGTGATCGACCAGATCGTCTGGCGTCCGGTAATCGCCTGGGCAGAGAAGTTCAAGATGGAGCAGGTCGAGAGCAGCGATGCGCCGCAGTCATGGTTTCTCGACCTGGTCGAGGGCTCGCGCGGTTTGGTAAGACTGCGGAAGCGCGTCTGTACGGCCTGTCGGCGAATACCTGAAAATGCGTTTTGCCCGCGAGCACGCCACTTCGCTGGAAGAGCGAACGCCCGAACAATGGAAGGTCTGGACCGGCCGGCTCATCGCATCGCTCGCGGTCATCGCGATTTTCTACGCTGTATTTCGCGCCGGCGTCATGATCGCTGGACTGAGCGGCCAGGAATATCGCGAGATCCTGACCGGCGCGGGCGCGACCTTTCTGCGCGTCATTGTTGCCTTACTGATTGGTGCGCTATGGACGATACCCGTCGGCGTCGCCATTGGTTTCAGTCCGCGGCTGGCGAAGATCGCTCAGCCCCTGGCACAGATCGCCGCCTCGGTTCCGGCGACGGCGCTCTTCCCTATCGTGCTGCTGGTGCTGATTCGTGTCGGCGGCGGATTGGGCCTCGGCTCCATCCTGCTGCTGCTGCTGGGAACACAGTGGTACATCTTGTTCAACGTCATCGCCGGAGCGATGGCCATCCCTACCGACCTGAAAGAAGCTTCGACGCTGTTTCGCTTCAGCTCGCTGCAGCGCTGGCGCCAGTTGATTCTGCCGGGAATCTTTCCTTACCTGATCACCGGCCTGGTCACCGCTTCGGGCGGAGCGTGGAACGCGAGCATCGTGGCCGAGTACTTCCGCTTCAAAGACCAGACCTACACCACAGTGGGACTGGGCGCGGTGATCTCGCGCGCCACCGACGCCGGCAACTTCGCTTTACTGCTGGGCTCGACCGTTGTGATGGCGATGGTGGTGGTCACCATCAATCGCCTGGTCTGGCGGCGCATGTACCGGCTTGCGGCCGAGAGGTACACGCTGGAGACGTAAGGAAGCCCTTATTTGAAAGGGCGCGGAGCGCTGTGCGTACGTCCTCGATCTGCTCTCAATATGGGTACAAGCGCTCTCGTAATGGGAGCAAACCAACGGGAAGCAACGAAATATCCGTGTGCCCCAATTTCGGATTCTCTTGGGCTGACATTCCTGAGCCCCTACTGAACCTCGCGGGCGCCGCTAACGTACCTATGCAAGTAGAATTGTGTTTCCCGTGCAAGCGGCATAATCTGGCATATCCCGTGAGGGCTCACATGAGAAAACGACTCGGTCTAATGCTGTTCGCCATCTTCGTACTTGCGGCTTCGGTGCTGCCTGCCGCAGCTAAATCGGGCTCAGACAACGACCGGGTGCAGATCGGGAGCAACATCAACGTGGCCGAGGACGAGGATATTGGTGACGTGGTGTGCATCGGCTGCTCAGTCCGCGTGGCCGGGAGCTGCGGCGACATTGTCGCCATTGGCGGCAGAATCGATCTGGCAGGCCATGCCAAGGGTGATGTCGTGGCCGTCGGCGGTGGCGTGCGGCTGGGCGGAGGTGCGCAGGTCGGCGGCGATGTGGTCACCATTGGCGGAGAGCTGGCCCGCCAAGAGGGCTCAGAGGTGGGCGGCGAAATCGTGTCGCAGGGCGGCCGCTATGTTTTGCCCCTGCTGATCATTGTTCCGCTGCTTCCGGTGATTTTGATTGTGGCGCTTGTCTGGTGGCTGATCACGCGCAGCAACCGCCGACGAACGGTGCAGGCGCAACCTACCTATCCGGGACGGTAATTCGCCGCCTTCGGATAACAATGAGGCGCGGCTTAGCACGGCTGAAGCCGTGCCCTGACACGAAACATTCCTGATTCGAGTTTCGGCTGTCTGTCAGTGCGTCTCTTCGGACGCAGTGCCCGGCGATGCGTCTGCGGATTCGGAGAATTGCGGCACGATGAAGCGCAGCGGTGAACGGAATGCGTCGGCCACCACCGAGCGCATCATGCGCAACTGCTCGCGCAGGCCGATGTCGTAGGCGCGCAGCGCGACGTACAGCGCGATCATGAAGCTCACCGTCAGGTTCAGTACGAAGATGACGGCGATGCCCTCCACGGCATAGAGGAACCAGCGGTCGCCCAGGCTGGCGGTTCCGAAACGCGCAGCTGCCAGCGCCAGGGTTCCGGTGGAGAGCGTGACGTGGCGCACATCCAGAGGAACACCGAAGATCGCGCCGATCACCGGAGTGAATCCCAGCAGATAGCCGAGCACGATGCTGGTGCTCCAGCCGCCCATGTTGTGGCGCACCACGTGCGCGAACTTTTTCGTGGCTCGCTCGCTTAGACGCAGTCCTAAAGGATGCTGCGCGATGGCTTCGGAAAAGTCGTAGTACACGGCGGCGTTCTCGATCCAACTTCCGGCTAGCGCGGCCAGCCACAGGATGACGCCGGTAACGATGGCATAAAACGCGGTGCCGGATGCGAAGGGATGCAGCGTTTCGTACACGTGCGCCGCGCTCTCGCGCTCCAGATAAGAGTGCGCGAACAGCAAGCGATAAATCCATTCGAAGACGACGGCTCCGGCGGAAACGGCGATCACGTTTCCCAGCGCCGCAGCCAGTTGCGTGCTGGTGATGCGCGAGACAAACTCCGTCAACTTGCTGGAACGCTCCTGCCCGCGATTGTCGCGGATGATGCGAGCGAAGCTGGCAGCGGTGGTTGCCGGCTGCTTGGTGGCGAGCACCAATCCGCACACTTGCAGAACTATGAAACTGACAGCGTAATTGGTTCCCGCGGCGAAGCCCTCGAAAAATAGCGGTAAACGCGCTTCAACGATGCGCATCTTGATGGCGGCGGTGAAGACGGTGAGCAGGCCTCCGCCCAGGGCGGCCAGCCACATCCAGCGGTATTCGGCGCGGCTGGTTGCGATGTAGTGCTCGCCGGTATCGCCGGTACGATCGACGACCTTGCGCGCCAGCAGGTTGAGATTCTCACGCAGCAGCGACGAGATGCGCTTGTCGTCGAGGTTGCCCTCTTCCAGGCGCGAGAGCAGCGTATGCACCGCGGCCACGCGCGTGGACGGATCAGCGGCGGTAAGCACAGTGGCGATGGCTTCCATGCGCTGCAAGCAGGCTTGGATGGTCTTCAGGTCGAAGACCAGTTCGACGCTGATGCCTTCCGACTCCATGCGCCCGTAAACTTCTTCCATCTCCTGGCGGCAGCCGGCAACGTCCTGCTTCCATGCGGCGAGACAAGCGGCGGCCTCTGGCGTTTCAGCGCTCGAAATTAAGTCTTCCGTTTTGCGGACCAGCTCGTAGAACGGTGAACGCGCGATTCCCTGCGTGCTACTGCGGTCGCGCATCTCCGGTGCAAGGCCAAGGCCGCTGATGCGTGCGGCCAGCAGCCGCATGGCCTCATGCAGATCGCGCATTTGCCGCTCCCAAAACGCAGGGTCGTCGGGCGGAGTGAGGGTGGTGACGATGCGCTCAAACAGCTCGGCAGGTTGCGCGGTAAAGCGCTGCACGTCGCGCTCACGGGTGTACAGGTCGGCGAGCAGCTTGGAGGCATCGGAGTCACGGCGCGCCGACGGCAGCACGCGTCCCACCAGGCGGCGAATGATCTCGGTGGTGAAGGGATGGACGGAAGGTAGTCCTACTTCGGCGAAAAGCGCGAGCGAATCGATCTCGACGAGAAGCTTGCCCAGCGCTTGCTGGACACCGGCGCGCAGCTCGGCATCGCTCTCCAGCACATCGAGAGCCTGAACCAGGCGAGTGAGCTCTCCGGTGGCGCCGTTGCCCTGGCGCGTCCAGCGGACGATAGCGACGAATGCGGCCCGGCGTGCCGGAAGCGTGTCGGCCTGACAGAAGCGCTGCAGCAGGCGAAGCAGCTCGGGCGGCTTCAGTATCCGCTCGACCCGCTTGTCACTGGGAGGATTGTAGGCAAGCTGCGGCTCAGTGCTCATGCTCTGCCGCGAGATTAGCACAGGAGGATGAGGGCCCGGCAGGGTAGATGCCGCCATCAGATTCTGGGTGGAGTACCGCTTCAGCGGTACAGCACGGCAGCGTTTTCCGATAACGGCTTCAGCCGCTGCGGTGGAGCATCGGGATAGTCAATCAGTCACCTCAGCGGCTAAAGCCGCCCTCGCAAAGCATTGCCGCGAGTTTGTACCGCTGAAGCGGTACTCCACCCGCGGCCCAAGGGAGATCAGTGAAGCTGCAACCCATGTTGCTACCCGATACTCACCAACTCCGCGATCCTGGCTTTCCACTCCTTCGGGCCGGACTCATGCACGGAGTCGCCGTGAACATCGACCGCGACCGTCACCGGCATGTCTTCGACTTCGAATTCATAAATCGCCTCCATGCCGAGGTCGTCGAAGCCGACGATGCGCGACTTCTTGATTGCCTTGGAGACCAGATACGCCGCGCCGCCGACCGCCATCAGGTAGATGGCTTTGTGGTCGCGAATAGCTTCGATCGCCGTGGGCCCGCGTTCGGATTTGCCAACCATGCCCAGCAGGCCGGTGTGCTCGAGCATGTGCCGGGTGAACTTGTCCATGCGGGTGGCGGTGGTGGGGCCGGCGGGACCGACGACCTCGTCGCGCACCGGATCGACCGGGCCGACGTAGTAGATGAAGCGATCTTTGAAGTCCACCGGAAGCTTCTCGCCGCGCCCGTGCATCTCGTGAATGCGTTTGTGCGCGGCATCGCGGCCGGTGAGCAGCTTTCCGTTGAGCAGCAGCACGTCGCCGAGATTCCAGGCGGCGACTTCCGCGCGGGTCACGGTATCGAGGTTCACGCGACGCGCGCCCGATGCCATGGGATCGTAGGTAATGTCGGGCCAGTCGGAGAGCGATGGCGGCTCGAGCGCGACCGGGCCTGAGCCGTCGAGCACGAAGTGTGCGTGTCGCGTCGCAGCGCAGTTGGGGATCATGGCGACCGGCAGGTTTGCGGCGTGCGTCGGGTAGTCTTTCACCTTCACATCCAGAACAGTTGTGAGTCCGCCAAGGCCTTGCGCTCCGATGCCGAGCGCGTTGATCTTTTTATAGAGCTCGAGGCGCAGCTCTTCGGCACGATTGGATGGGCCCCGCTCCATCAGGTCCTGAATGTCGATGGGATCCATGAGCGACTCTTTCGCCAGCAGCATGGCCTTCTCCGCCGTCCCTCCGATGCCGATGCCGATCATCCCCGGCGGACACCAGCCCGCGCCCATGGTCGGAACCGTCTTCAGCACCCAATCGACGATCGAGTCTGAAGGATTGAGCATGACGAACTTCGACTTGGCCTCGGAGCCTCCACCCTTGGCGGCGACGGTCACGTCGACGGTGTCGCCGGGCACGACCGTCATGTTCACCACGGCGGGCGTGTTGTCCTTGGTGTTGCGGCGCGCACCGGCGGGGTCGGCAAGGATGCTGGCGCGCAAGACGTTGTCCGGATGCAGATAGGCGCGGCGTACGCCTTCGTTCACCATGTCTTCGACGCCCATGTTGGCGTTCCACTGCACGTTCATGCCGATCTTGAGGAATACGGTGACGATGCCGGTGTCCTGGCAGATGGGGCGGTGGCCTTCGGCACACATGCGCGAGTTGATCAGGATCTGTGCGATGGCATCCCGTGCGGCAGGCGACTGTTCTTTCTCGTAGGCGCGTGCCAGGTTTTGGATGAAGTCGACCGGGTGGTAATACGAGATGAATTGCAGCGCGTCAGCGACGCTCTGGATGAAGTCTTCCTGCTTGATAACGGTCATGAATTGCCTGCCAGATAAAGCTCGATTCGCGCCGCAGGAAGTTGCAACCTGCGTGATCGTGATCGGCGCGGGGGTCTACGAAGCAAAGTATAAACCGCCCGTAACCACAGCATTTGTGACGTATGCACCTCGCGGGTGTGCGCGCTGCGACCGGCCCGGCGAGGGAAACGAGGTCACGCACGGTATCCTGTTGCCATGGATATGGAGAAAGCTCCGCTCGGGCCTGAGCGTTTCGACGTGGCCGTGATCGGCGCCGGGCCGACGGGGCTGGCGTGTGGCATCGACGTGAAGCGTGCCGGGCTGACGGTGGTCAACATCGATAAGGGCTGCCTGGTGAATTCGCTGTTCAACTATCCCAGCAACATGACGTTCTTCACTACGCCCGAGCTGCTGGAGATCGGTGACCTGCCATTCTCCAGCCCCAACCAGAAGCCTACACGGCAGGAGGCGCTGGAGTACTACCGCAAGGCTGCCGAGCATTACGAGCTGGATGTGCGCCAGTATGAGCCGGTGCAGCGCGTCGAAGGCAACGATGGAGACTTTGTCGTCCACACCACGGACATGCACGGGCGCAAGCGCGAATACCACGCGCGCAAGTTGATCGTCGCGACGGGATATTACGATCGGCCGAATCACATGAATGTGCCGGGCGAAGAGCTGCCCAAGGTCATGCACTACTATCGCGAGCCGCATCCCTTCTTTGCGCTGGATGTGCTGATCGTCGGTGCGAAGAATTCAGCCGCCATCGCCGCGCTGGAGTTGTGGCGGCATGGCGCGCGCGTCACGATGGTGCATCGCGGGCCGAGCATCAGTCCGTCAGTGAAGTATTGGATCAAGCCCGATATCGAGAACCGCATCAAGGCTGGACAGGTGAAGGCGTATTTCGACAGCACGGTGCGCGAGATTGCGCGCGATCACGTGGTGCTCAACACGCCTGAGGGCGAAGTCACGATTGCGAACGATTACGTGTTCGCGCTTACCGGGTATCATCCTGACTTCGAATTTCTCTGCAGCCTGGGCATCCAGTTGCGCGGTGACGCCGACAAGAAGCCGATCGTTGATGCGCAGACGCTGGAGAGCAACGTCCCGGGCATTTATCTCGCCGGCGTAATCGTCGCGGGAATGCGCACCAGCGAGATATTCATCGAGAACGGCCGCTTTCATGGGCAACAGATCGCGGCGGATTTGAAACAGAAGCTGCAACAGGAAACCGTCAGCGTTTAAGCGCTTTTGCTCCCGATTTATCCAAGGGCTACCGCACAAGACCAATGTCAGCCGGAACGAGGCCGTTCTCTTCAATTCATGCGACGTGTAATAGTTCCAGAACTTCTTGACGATGATCTTGGTACCCCGCCTGAGATAGCGCAGTCGCTACAGGATTTACAGCGCATCAACGACTGGTTTGGAGGAACGCACACTGCTGTTTGGTTGTTGCGGCAGATCGCGGCGACCAGCGGGTGTCGTTCGCTGAGCTTGCTGGAGGTGGGCGCCGGGAACGGCTATGTACCGCTCAAAGCCGGTGAACGGCTGGCGAGCCTGGGGATCGACCTTCGCGTGACTTTGCTCGATCGCGTCAGCTCGCATTTGCCGCAGAATGGAGTTGCCGCCGTGGTGGGCGAGGCGACGCAACTTCCCTTTCGCGACGCAGCGTTCGATGTGGTTTCGTGCAACCTGTTGACCCATCATTTTGAACCCGAGGTGCTCGAACAATTCGCAAGAGAAGCCTTGCGGGTGGCCCGCGTCGCCGTCGCCATCAACGATCTGGTTCGCAGCCGCTTGCATCTTGCACTCTGCTATGCGGGTTTGCCGCTATTTCGCAGCCGCATCACATGGCATGACGCGCCGGCATCCGTGCGGCGAGCCTATACCGTAAAGGAAATGCGAAGCATCGCAGGCCGTAGCGCGGCGCGGCGTATCGACATCTCAAAACATTATCTTTTTCGCATGGGTGTTCTACTTTGGAAGTGAAGCGACGCGAGTACGATCTGGCTATCGTGGGCGGCGGCCCTGCGGGAGCTTCGGCGGCCATCACCGCTGCCCGCAACGGTGCTTCGGTGGTGATGTTCGACAGCAGCGAATTCCCCCGGCAGAAAGTTTGTGGCGAGTTTGTGTCGGCAGAATCGCTTGGTTTATTGCGAGAGCTTCTGCGCGGGCATGGGCGTGCCGACGAAATGGTGCGTGATGCTCCGGTGATTGCAAGAGCACGAATCTTCGCATTGGGCCACATGGCGGAAACAAACATTGAGCCGGCGGGGCTGAGCATTCCGCGAACCCTGCTCGACCTGCTGCTGTGGGAGTGCGCGCAGCAGGCGGGAGTTGCTGCCCACAGTAAATGTGAAGTGCTGTCGCTCACCGGCGACGGGCCGTTCACGGTAACCACCGCCGAGGGAGAGTTTTCGGCCAGGGCGCTGGTTTTGTCGACTGGTCGCTGGTCGCGGTTTTCAGATTCGACCGCGGTGCCAGCCGGGCCCAAGTGGATTGGCATCAAAGCGCACTATCGCGAGCGTGACCCGGCACCATCCACCGACCTGTACTTCTTCGAGCACGGATACTGCGGGGTGCAACCGATCGCGGCGGGCACGGTAAACGTTTGCGCGCTGGTGCGGTCGGACATCGCAACCAGTCTGGAAAGCGTGCTCAATTGCTCGCCCGAGTTGCAGGTGCGAGCGGCGACTTGGGAGCGTGTCACTGCGCCGGTGACGACCGCGCCTGTGATGTATCGCAAGCCCATCTGTGTGCAAGACAACATGTTGCTGGCGGGCGATGCTGCGGGATTTATCGATCCCTTCGCAGGGGATGGGATTTCGCTGGCACTGCGAAGTGGAAAAGCCGCGGCGGAAAGTTTGGGTGCGTTTTTCGCGCGCGATACGTCTCTGGAATTCGCCTGCCGCGAATACGAAGCGGTCTACCAACAGCAGTTCGCGCCGTTGATTGCGGCGTCAACGCGAGTTCGTTCATTGCTCGCTTTGCCCGAACTTGCCTGGCCTATAGCGCTGCAAATGTTGCGGATTCCTGGGGTGTTGCCTTACGTGATCAGGAAGACGCGGGTGGGGTGAGGGCGGATTGTGATTTCGCGAATGCGAGGCTTAGAGCCCATGCAACGCTCTGAGCCCGAAGGGCGTGTGATGACAGCCCAGGACGGAGCCGCAGGCGCAGTCCTGGGGTAGCGCGCAATTACTCCCCGAGTCCCGCGGGGACGTCGTCGGGTTAGTGCATCGTGCCGCCGCTCCGCGGCTCTGGAACCGTTCATGGATGGCTACCCAGGGTTCCGCTGCGCTCCACCCTGGGCTGTCATCACACGCCCTTCGGGCTCTGGTTTGCGGTTGACGGCGGTGTTCGCAAAGCGAAGAGTAATGGCTACGGAGACGAAAGCAGGTCCTTTGCTGCGCTCAGGATGACAAACCTTAACAACCGGACGCCTTGCAGTAAACGTCGCCCTTCGCGCCGGCGTCCGAAAGGTATGAGCTAGCGAATGACCAGCACGTCGCGGAGGTTGTCGCGTCCGAGAAAAAACTTGATGGAAGCGAAGTCGCGGAAGAGGTTTTCGACGTGGCGGTTGGCGAAGACGCGTTGCAGCTTGCGTGACTCGCCGGGCTGCATGTCAACGCCTTCTTTTGAAGCGATGTGGTAGCGGTAGAACGGTTCCTGCGGGCCGGCATCTTTGGTGTGGAAGAAGGCCAACAGGATCGACCCGGGCTTCATGCCGACGTGTACGCGCTCGATCACCGGCTTAATCAGCGGCTCGGGCAGGTAGTCGGCGATGTCCCAGAACATGACGGCGTCGAATTCCTCGCGCTCGAAGTTGAGGTTGTCGCGCAGAAACTTGTCAGCGTCGAATGCTGTCTCACCCTTGTCACTCGCCACCAGCAGGTCTTTGTCGGCAGACAGGCGCAGCAGGTCTTCCTGGTGGAAGTTGTGGCCGAGTCCGGTCATGAACGTGATATTGGCGGCCGAAGTGGCGCCGAGGTCGAGAATCCTGAGACTCTCCTGGCGGGAGATGTACTTAATGAATTCGTTGAAGCCGGTGGAGCGCCGGGCGACGCGCTGGCCCGAACCCCCGCGGTTCTCGGAGGTGCGACCCGCCTGCGATCCGAAAATTTTAGCGAAGATGCCGGAGGCCACGTTCCCACATTGTAAGGCCAGAGAAGCGCAAGACCAACCCTGGCACATTCGGTTGATAGAAATCCCCGCATTGCTGCGGGGATTCTGAGTTTCAACTTGAGCAGACGATTAGCGCCGGGGTCCGCCGCGCCCACGGCCGCGATCGCCGCCGCGTCCGCCGCCGCCACCCGGGCCGCGCCCACGTCCACCGTGAGAACCGCCTCCGTCACGCCGAGGACCACGATCTCCGCCGCGGTCGCCTTCGCTGCGATTGAAGCTGGGCTCAGCTTCCACGTCGGCAGCTTCATGGCCGCCTTCAAAGGTTACGACTCCGCCGCCTTCGGTGCTTTCGCCGGCTTCGGGAGCCCCTTCGCCGCCGCCCATCTTGGCGCGCTGCTCTTTGAGAATGGCTTTGCGCGACAACTTGATGCGGTTGCCTTCAACGGCCAGCACCTTCACCAGGACCTGGTCGCCTTCTTTCAGCTCGTCGCGCACATCGTTGATGCGATGTTCGGCGACTTCGCTGATGTGCAGCAGGCCGTCGGTGCCGGGAATGATTTCGACGAAAGCGCCGAAATCCGCCAGCCGCGTGACTTTGCCGAGGTAGGTCTTGCCCACTTCGGCGGTTGCGGTGATGTCGTTGATGATCTGGATGGCCTTGGCTGCCGCCACCTGATCGCTGGACGAGACGTTGACCTTGCCGCTGTCTTCGACATCGATCTTGACGCCGGTCTGCTCGATGATGCCGCGGATGACTTTGCCGCCCGGGCCGATCAGGTCGCGAATCTTGTCCGGCGGAATCTGCAAGGTATAGAAGCGCGGAGCGAAGTCGCTGATCTTAGTGCGCGACTCGGTGATGACCTCGTTCATCTTGTCGAGGATGAACAGACGTCCGCGGCGGGCTTGGTCGAGGGCTTCGCGCATGATCTGCGGGGTAATGCCCATGACCTTGATGTCCATCTGTAGAGCGGTGATTCCGTCACGCGTGCCGGCAACTTTGAAATCCATGTCGCCGTAGTGATCTTCAGCACCGGCGATGTCGGTGAGGATGGCATACTCTTCGCCTTCCTTCACCAGGCCCATCGCAACTCCGGCGACCGAAGCCTTCAGCGGAACGCCCGCATCCATCAGGCTCAGCGATGCGCCGCAGACGGTGGCCATCGAGGAGGACCCGTTCGACTCCAGAATGTCGGAGACGACGCGCATGGCGTACGGCCAATCTGCCAGATCAGGCAGCACAGCTGAGATGGAGCGCTCGGCCAGTGCACCGTGACCAATTTCGCGGCGTCCGGCTCCACGCAGGAATGCGACTTCGCCGACCGAGAACGGCGGGAAGTTGTAGTGCAGCATGAAGCGCTTTTTGGCTTCGCCTTCGAAGGCCTCAAGCCGCTGCATGTCATCGGCCGTGCCCAGAGTGGTGGTGACCAGGGCCTGGGTTTCGCCGCGGGTGAAGATGGCGGAGCCGTGAGTGCGCGGCAGCACGCCAACTTCAATCCAGATATCGCGAATCTGATCGAACTTGCGGCCGTCGGGACGGCGCTTGTCTTTGATTACCTGATCGCGGAAGATGCGCTCGCGCAGCATTTCCAGGTAGCCTTTACCCTTTTTGCGGCCGTCATCATCTTCGTCCTCGAACGACTCAAGAAGCTCGTCTTTCACCGCCTTGAGGAGGCCGTAGCTTTCGGCCTTGGGATACTTCTCGGTGTTCACTGCGTCGAGCAGGCGATCGCCGTACTTGGCCTGCAGTTCGGCGATATAAGCTTCATCGATGACCGGAGGCTCGACCTTGCGCTTCGGCTTGCCCGCCTGCTTCTGCAGATCGCTGATGGCGGCGCAGATCTTCTTGATCTGCTCATGGCCGAATTCGATGCCCTGAACAATGACCTCTTCCGACTCTTCCTTGGCGCCGGACTCGATCATCACGATGCCGTCGGCGGTGCCAACGACCATCAGGTTCATGCTGCCTTCGCGCTGCTCATCGTAGGTCGGGTTGACGACGAACTCGCCCTTCACGCGACCCACGCGCACGGCGCCGATCGGACCATGGAAGGGAATGTCAGAGACGCTGAGCGCGACCGAGGCGCCGTTAATGCCGGCGACGTCGGGATCGTTCGTGGTGTCGGCCGAAAGCACCATGGCGATGACCTGGGTCTCGCAACGGAAGCCATCGGGGAACAGCGGGCGGATGGGGCGGTCGATCTGGCGGCTGGTGAGAATCTCGCGCTCACTGGGCCGGCCCTCGCGCTTGATGAAGCCGCCCGGAATGCGTCCGGCGGCATAGGTATATTCGCGGTAGTCGACGGTGAGGGGGAAGAAGTCGATTCCCTCACGCGGGTCGGCGTTAGCGCAGGCAGTGGCGAGCACAACGTTGTCGCCCATGCGCACAATGCAGGAGCCGTGGGCCTGCTTGGCTAGTTTGCCGGTTTCGAAGCTGATGGACTTTCCGCCATGCAGCTCAACACTGATTTCGTGCTTCATTTTTCAAATTTCCTTTTCTAAGCGCAACCGCTGATTCTGGGCGCTCCGCCGGACTGCCGCCAGGGATGGGTGCTTCTGGAGGGGCAGGGGAGGCGAATGAGAGATATGGAGAGGCGAGCGGCGGGCGAGAATCTCCCATCGCGCCGACAGGTGGCAAACTGCGACCTGCAATGCGCTCTGGGGCCCGCGGGCCGGTATGGCTCAAATTACCCATGACGGAAGACGCATGAGTCCGTTCCCGGCAAAGACAGCCAAGCTGCCCTTGCGGGGAATTGAAATGACACAGAATACGCTTCGAGGCGCAGTACTTCAGCGGCTGGCAAACAGCTTACTTGCGGATGCCGAGTTTCTGAATAACGGTCTTGTAGCGTTCGGTATCGGACTTTCTGAGATAGTCGAGCAGGCCGCGACGCTTGCTCACCATCATAAGTAGACCGCGCCGGGAGGCATGGTCTTTCTTATGCGTCTTGAAGTGTTCCGTTAATTCACCAATACGCTCGCTCAGGATCGCGATCTGGACCTCGGGTGAACCGGTGTCAGTGTCGTGAGTGCGATACTGGTCAATCAGGGCGGATTTTTTCTCTCGTGCTAACACAGAATCGTGTGCGCTCCTACTTTTTAATCGTATCTTGTTACGAGAAAAAGGATAACACGGCAGCGGGGTAGCGCGAAACCGAGTGCACCCAAGAAACGCAGAATGCTCCCAATCTCATCACAATCTTGGCCACTCTACAGGACTTTTCGGCGGACAGAAAAAACACCCCGCAGACTCGCGCGACATCTCATATAATGCCGGATTACGCTGAAGCCCTGAGATCGAAGTTCCGCTGCTCTGGCCGAGGCAGGTTCAACGGTAGCGTCCTCGGTAGGCGGCCTGACATGCCAATTTATCTTCTCGAAGGAGCCCTTCATGGCCATTAAAGCGTCAGAGTTCATCTGGCATAACGGGCGTCTGATCCCATGGGACGACGCCAACCTGCACGTTATGTCGCACGTGGTCAATTATGGCTCTGCCGTTTTTGAGGGCGTTCGCTGTTACCTGACCGAGAAGGGTCCGGCCATCTTCCGCCTTGAAGATCACATGCGCCGGCTGCTGGATTCCTGCAAGATCTACCGCATTGATGTCGAATACTCGCTCGACGAGATCTGTCACGCTGCGGTCGAAGTTGTCGGGGCCAATAAGATTGCGCCTTGCTACGTGCGGCCGATCATTCTGCGCGGATACGGCCAGGTCGGGGTGAATCCCTTCAACTCGCCGACTGAGGTTTACGTCTGCAATTACGAGTGGGGCAAGTATCTGGGCCATGCCAGCGATGAGGATGGAGTCGAAGTTTGCGTCTCGTCGTGGTCGCGCATCGCTCCGAATACCATGCCGGCGATCGCGAAGTCGGGCGCGAACTACATGAACTCGCAGCTCATCAAGATGGAAGCCATCGTCAACGGCTATAGCGAAGGCATCGCGCTCGACGTAAATGGCTACGTCAGCGAGGGCTCAGGTGAGAACGTCTTTATCGTCCACAAAGACCGCGTCTATACGCCGCCCATCGGCAACAGCGTGCTGCCGGGGATCACGCGTAATTCCGTGCTGCACATCGCGAAGGACCTGGGGATTGACACGGTCGAGCAGGTGATTCCGCGCGAGATGCTGTACATTGCCGACGAAGTGTTCTTCAGCGGCACCGCGGCGGAGATCACGCCCATCCGGTCGGTCGATAAAATCACGGTTGGCAAAGGCACTGCCGGCCCGATTACCAAGGCGCTCCGAAGCGAGTTCTACAACATCGTGAATGGCAAGGTGGAAGATCGCCACGGCTGGTTGACGCCGGTGCCGGTGAAGCAGCCGGTCACGGTCTAGGTTTGAAAGGGCATGGCTTCGGCCATGCCGAGAAACGTAATCGAGGAACGGGGCTTCAGCCCCTGCGGTGAAGGGAGTGGCACTGTCCGCTCCCTTTGCTATTTCGCGAGCACCTATGCATGTTCATGTGTCGTTCCTTCGCGGCATAAATGTCGGCGGCCACCACAAAATCAAAATGGATGCGCTGCGCGATCTCTATCGCAAGCTGGGCTTCCATGATCCGCAAACCTATGTGCAGAGCGGGAACGTGGTGTTCGGTGCGAAGGAGAAGAACCTTAAAGCCAAGGTCCTTGAGGATGCAATCGAGAAGACTTTCGGCTTCCGTCCCGGAGTCGTCTTGCGCACTGCAGCGGAACTCAGACGAACGGTTAACGCCAATCCTTTCGCGAGTCGCGATGGCATCAACCCTGGGCTGCTGCTGGTGTCGTTTCTCGCGGATGCCCCAACCAAGCAAGGATTGGAAGGGCTGAGAGCGCTGCCCATTGGCTCCGAGGAGATGCACGTCGCCGGCCGCGAAATCTTTATCTACTTCCCCGACGGCATGGGACGGTCGAAGTTTCCCTGGGCTTCCATCGACAAAGTGCTAAAGACTACGGTCACGGGACGCAATCTGCGCACGGTCACTACGCTGCTCACGATGGCGGAAGAGATGGAAGAGCTGCTGAAATGTGGTTAGCAACGCTACGGGTCAGGGCACGAATTCATTCGTGCCGGAACAGTCGCTTGAAGAGATTTCGAGTCCCTTCAGGGACGAAACAAGAGCAGATCCCTCGACGAAGTCGTCTCGGGATGACAATCAAGTAGAAAAGCGAATCGGCACGACTGGAAGGGTGCCCTGACGCGAAGTTTCGCCCCTCTACTTCGCCGCGCTCGCCGTCAGCTCTTTCAACTCCGCGGGCGAGGTGCTGAACAGGTTGCGCAACACTGCAACTTCGGCCGTGATGCCGGTCTCGATGGCGGGCTTTGCATCTGGAGCGAACAACGGCGAGTGGTTCGACGGCAGAAGCTCACCGGAAGCCTTGGCTTGTGCATACTTCTCAGGATTTGCTCCCCCGAGCGAAAAGTAGAATCCCGGTACGCCCTGCTCGACAAAGTACGAGAAGTCTTCCGAGGTCATCGACGGCGGCTCCTGCTCGACGTTGTCTTTGCCCAGAGCTTTCACCAGCACCGCAGTCATGCTCTTGGCCAGCGCAGGATCGTTGTAGACCGCGTCCGTCGCTTCGTCGTGCTCGATCCGCGGAAGCTTCTGAACGCCGGATGCCTCTGCTTCGCCTTTCACAATGCGACTGATTGCTGCCAGCACGTGCTTGCGCACATTGGGATCGTAAGTGCGAACCGTCAGCCCGAGCTTGGCCTCATCGGGAATGATGTTGTTCTTCAGCCCAGCCTGGAAATATCCCACCGTGACCACCACCGGCTCGCCCGGCTTAACTTCGCGCGAAGGGATAGTCTGTAGAGCCAGCACAATCTTTGCGCCCAGCACGATGGGATCGATCGAGTTGTGAGGCTGCGAGCCGTGCGCGCCCTTGCCGAAGATGGTGATCTTGAGCGAATCGGCGTTGGACGACATGTAGCCCGGGGTATAGCCAACCTTCCCCGCCGGTAGGCCGTTGCCCACGTGCAGTGCAACCATCACATCCGGCTTCGGGAACTTCGTCATCAGACCGTCGGCGATCATAGCCTTTGCGCCGGATATGGTTTCCTCGGCAGGCTGTCCGATAAGGACCAGCGTGCCGTGCCAGGTGTTCTTGCTTGCAGCCATGACTTCGGCGGTACCGACAATGGACGCCATGTGAATGTCGTGACCGCAGGCGTGCATCACCGGAACTTCTTTGCCGCTGTCGTCCTTGGCCGTTACCTTACTCGCATAGGGCAGGCCGGTCTTTTCGGGCACAGGCAGCGCATCGAGTTCGGTGCGCAGCAGCACCGTCGGGCCGGCGCCATTCTTCATCACCGCGACGATGCCGGTTCCCCCTACGTTCTCGGTGACGTCATAGCCAAGACTGCGCAAGCGGGACGCCAGCTTCGCAGCGGTCTGCGTCTCATGCGATGACAACTCAGGATGCTCATGCAGGTCGACGTAGAGTTTGTAAGATTCGGCGGATGCGGCTTGCACTTCCTTAGACGGAGCGGGAGCTTGCGCGAACAACGGCATGATGAGAAGTGCCGGGACGAGAAACCGAAGAGGTTTGAACATAGCCCGGATGATAAGCAAGTGCGCGGCAACCCGCAACAACTCGCGTGGAAGGATGGTTATTCCTGCTCGGAATACAGCGCCCAGGCGCTCGCCAAGTCTTGCACGACGTGGCCAAGCGACTTGTAGACGGTGATCTCGTCCTCTGAGCGGCGGCCTGCAACGTCACCCGCCAGCACCTGGCCGATCTCGGCGACGATGTGGTCATCGGCGATCAGCCCCGCGGCTTTAGCGCGCAGAAATTCGGCGCCTTGCTGAAGCACTCCCTCACGGCTGTCGACGAAGAAGCGCGAGCGCACCACCAAGTCGTTGTCCACCTCTGCGGGGCCTGCATAACCCGAGCCGACAACGTTCACGTGAGTACCGGGCCGCACCCATTCGCCTTGCAGAATCGGTTCCGATGCGGCGGTAACGGTGCAAATGATGTCGGCATTTGCCACCGTTTCGCGAACGGTTGGGGCGATGCTTATCGCACAACTCACCTCGGCTTGCATCTTGCCTACGAAGGCCTGTGCTCGCTCGGGAGAGCGGCCCCACACCACAATAGATTCGAGCTCTCGGACTTTGCTGATGGCGCGGATATGCGTCGCTGCCTGCTCGCCGTAGCCAAGGATCGCCAGCTGTCGGGAGTCTTTGCGCGCCAGTGCATCGCTGGCAACCGCACTGGCTGCCGCGGTACGAATAGCAGTGATTTCCCCGGCATGAGCAGCACAGACGGGAGCGCCACTTTCAGGGTCGAACAGAATTACCAGCCCCTGATGCGACTGAATGCCACGAGCGAAGTTATCGGGGAAAACGCTGATCAGCTTGGCGCCGAACACATCACGCTCGCCCATGGCACCCGGCATGACGCCGAACAGGCGCCCGTCCGCCAGAGGGATGATCGACCGCAGCAGTTGACGGGTCTCGCCACGCGAAAACGCAACCATGGCGTCGCGCACGATCGGGATACACTTCTCGTACGTCAGCCGCTGCCCGACTTCTTCGCGGTCAATGAATCGCATGTGACGAGAGCTTAACGCACACACCTATCCCGTCACAAAAAATCCATCGAGCGAGCGGAGCTCTAGGTAACCGCTTTGAATACGGTTGCGCCCAGGATCAGCGTGAGTACCACGCCGATCAGGAAAATCGCGAACAGGATCTTAGCGATAGCTGCAAACCCCGCCGCCATTCCGCCAAAGCCCAGTACGCCGAAAACAACCGCTAATACAGCGCAGATGATGGTCCACTTAAGCATGTGAGGATAGATGGCAAATGTCGCCATAGTGTTGCTGGACGAAGCTAAATTTGCATTAGCCGGATTTGCGGGCTGAGGATGAGAGGCGCTTCGGTCGCCTTCTGCACGTCATCGGGGCTCAGTCCGGGAGCGATCTCTTCCAGCACCAGCCCACTCTGGGTGACGCGGATGTAGGCCATTTCGGTAACGATAGTGTCGACCACCCGCAGACCGGTAATGGGCAGCGTACAACGCTTCAGGATCTTGGGAGCGCCGTCGCGGGTAGTGTGCTCCATGGCGACGACAACGCGCTTGGCGCTGGCGACCAGGTCCATGGCGCCGCCCATGCCTTTCACCATTTTGCCGGGAATCATCCAGTTCGCGAGGTTCCCTTCCTCGTCGACTTCCATCGCGCCCAGCACGCTCAGGTCAACGTGGCCGCCGCGAATCATGGCAAACGATTCGGCGCTGGAGAAGAATGCGGTGCCAGGTATTTCAGAAACGGTTTCTTTGCCCGCGTTGATCAGGTCGGGATCTTCGTCGCCGTTCAGCGGATACGGCCCGATGCCGAGCATGCCGTTTTCGCTCTGCAACACTACTTCGATTCCGGGGGGAACGCAGTTGGCCACCAGCGTCGGCATTCCGATGCCCAGGTTGACGTAGAAACCGTCCTGCAATTCCTGCGCTACGCGGCGGACAATACGGTCGCGCTTCTCGGTGTCTTTCTGCTTGGCGGTTGCTATGTCGGCCATTTCAAAGCTCCTTCAAATCCGTCTCAGCACCGAGAACACGCAGGACACCGAGAAACGCTAATGAACCACAGAGGCACAGAGACACCGAGGAAAGAAAACGAATTCTCAGATGTTGCCGTGGAAGCAGCTGTATGTAATGCCTCCAACTAAGTCAAGGCTCCTAAATTCTCCGTGCCTCTGTGTCTCTGTGGTTGTTCTCTCTTACTCCGTGTTCTAAGTGACCTCGGTGGTGAACCATCTTCGCTATGCTTTCCGCAACGTCCTGCGCTCGATGCGCTTCTCGTAATTGCTGCCCTGAAAAATCCGCTGCACGTAGATGCTGGGCGTGTGGACGTGGTCGGGATCGAGCTCGCCGGGTTCGACCAAATGCTCGACTTCCGCGATCGTGATCTTCGCGGCCGTCGCCATCATGGGATTGAAGTTACGCGCAGTCTTCCGATAGATCAGATTGCCCCACTTGTCCCCCTTCCAAGCCTTGATCAGCGCGAACTCGGCGGTCAGGGCGCGCTCCAGCACATAAGGACGTCCGTGGAATTCGCGTGTCTCTTTGCCTTCGGCGACCACGGTTCCGAATCCTGTCGGAGTGTAGAAGGCCGGAATGCCCGCTCCACCGGCGCGAATGCGCTCGGCCAGGGTGCCCTGCGGCACCAGTTCCAGATCGATGCGGCCGGTGAGCACCATTTCTTCCAGCAACTTGTTTTCGCCGACGTAACTGCCCTTGTGCGACTTGATCTGTCCGGCAGCAAGCATCAGGCCGAGACCGAATTCATCAACGCCCACATTGTTGCTAATGGTGGTCAGGCTCTTGACGCCTTTCCGCACCAGCGCGGCGATCAGATTCTCAGGAATGCCGCACAAGCCGAATCCGCCGACCATGATGGTTGCGCCGTCGTGAATATCGCGCACCGCTTCGTCAGCATTGGCTATTACTTTGTTAAGTGGCATTAGGTTTCGTCCGAACGGGCGATTGTAAAGGGCGAGAGCAGAGAGCGCAAAGAGTACCTGCGTTAGGAAAGGCGTTGGATCCAATACTCGGGTCGTCTGCTAGTATGCGCGACCGCCCATATGGTAATCCGCGACTGGTCAGTTGAGTAGACGATGGTAAAAGGAAACCGCCGAAGAAGTACTCTCCTCGCTCCGCGCACCCAGATGGGCCAACGCTGTGGCGAGCTTTGAATCATCCGGATACCGCGCCGCACTTCGCCCAGGAATTGCAGCGCAGCCTTGGGACTGCGATCCACGTACCAGGAGACCGCCGCCCTGATATCTCTCTCCGCACCTTCGTGGAACTCGACGCGGCTACCGCCCATTTACCAGAGCCAGAAGCTCACGATGCAACTCTTCCCACGGGACCGTTATCGCTCGTCCTGCCTTTAGGTCGTCCATCCGGCGAGCTATCTCTTCCTCCCAAGCCTTCTCCACCGACTCAGGATTTGTGTCGAGACTGTCGAGCAAGGTGTTAGCCAGGGCGGCTCGCTCTTCTTCCGCAAGTGCGAGCGCCCGTTTCAGGAGCTCTGATGCTTCTGCCGTCATGGGGTGATTCTATCTCCGAATGAGCTTCGCCTCTAGTCGTAATACTCCAGCCCAAGGTGGGTGATCATGTCTTCGCCCATCAGGTGACGCAGGGTGTTTTTCAGCTTCATCGACTGGATGAACAGATCGTGCTCGGGATAAAGGCCCGGGGCCGTCATCGGCGACTTGAAGTAGAAGCTCAGCCACTCCTGGATGCCCAGGCCGCGAAGCGCAGGCGACCGCTTCGCCAAGTCGAGGAACAGCACCACGTCGAGCACGATGGGAGCGGCAAGAATCGAGTCGCGGCAAAGGAAGTCGACCTTGATCTGCATCGGGTAGCCAAGCCAGCCGAAGATATCGATGTTGTCCCAGCCTTCCTTATTGTCGCCGCGCGGCGGATAGTAATTGATCCGCACCTTGTGAAAGATGTTGCCGTACAGTTCGGGATAAAGCTCAGGCTGAAGGATGTGCTCGAGCACTGAGAGCTTCGACTCTTCCTTGGTCTTGAATGAGCCGGGATCGTCGAGCACTTCACCATCGCGATTGCCGAGAATATTGGTGGAGAACCAGCCGCTCAGCCCGATCATGCGCGCCTTGAAGCCGGGCGCGAGGATGGTCTTGATCAGCGTCTGCCCGGTCTTGTAATCCTTGCCGCAGATGGGAGCATCGTTCTGCTTCGCAAGCTGATGCATCACCGGAACATCGACCGTCAGGTTGGGAGCGCCATTGGCAAAGGGAACGCCTTCCTGCAAGGCCGCGTAGGCATAGATCATCGAAGGCGCAATGTTCTCGTCGTTCGCCAGCAATCCCTTTTCGAATGACTCGACAGTCTGGTGCACCGGCCCGGCTTCGATGAAGGTCTCGGTCGAGCCGCACCAGATCATGACCAGGCGGTCGGCACCGCTTGACTGCTTGAAGTCGCGAATGTCCTGGCGGACCTGCTCGACCAGCTCCATCTTGTTCTTGCCCTTTTTCACGTTGGGGCCGTCGAGCTTTTTCACGTAGTTCTTATCGAACACCGCTTTGCGAGGCTTGATCGATGACAGGAAAGGCTTCACCTGCTCCAGCAGCGAGCGGTCAAGCACGCCGGCTTTTCCGGCGGCGGCGTACATGTCGTCTTCGAAAATGTCCCAGCCGGTGAAAACCAGGTCGTTGAGTTGCGCCAGAGGAACGAAATCGTTGATCTTGGGTGAGCGGCCTTCGGTGCGCTTGCCCAGGCGAACGGTTCCCATCTGCGTCAGCGACCCAATCGGGCTGGAGATGCCCTTGCGAATGGCTTCGACGCCCGCAACAAATGTGGTGGCAACGGCGCCCATACCAGGAATCATGATGCCCAACTTGCCGTTCGCCGGAGCGATGTCTGTCTTGCCGGATTTATTATGAGTTTGCGAAGAATCTTTCGACATTCCTACCAGTCCGTTCGTTTAGATTGTCTACAAACTTATAATCTTCTCGTATTGAACCGAACAGCGCAATTGAAGTTCCCTGAATGGAAGCTGCGGCGCATTCTGCCGCAAGATGCGGGATTGACTGGATAATCATGGCCGAACGGAAAATCGCAGTTGTTACCGGAAGCTCCAGCGGAATCGGGCTGCTGACCACCATCGAATTTGCCGCCAATGGATACACCGTAGTCGCCACCATGCGCGATCTCGGGCGCAGTGAACGGCTGGAACAAGCGGCGCAGAAGGCGGGCGTACGCGAGCGGCTGGATATCCGGCAGCTCGATGTCACGAACTTTGAATCGCTGCCCGGTGTGGTCGACGAGATCGTTCGCGACCACGGCCGCATCGACGTGCTGGTAAATAACGCGGGAATGTCGGTGGCGGGCTTCGTCGAGGACCTGTCGGTCGACGAGATCCGCAATCAGTTTGAAACGAACTTCTTTGGCGCAGTCGCGATGTCGAAGGCGGTGCTGCCAACCATGCGTCGGCAACGGCGCGGCCACATCATCCAGGTGAGCTCGGTAGGAGGATTGGTCGCCTACCCGATACTTGGGGCCTACAACGCTTCCAAGTGGGCGCTGGAGGCGATCAGCGAAGCGCTGCGCATTGAAACGCGGTCGTTGGGGATACGCGTCGCGCTGGTCGAACCCGGATCGTACGAGACCGATATCTGGACGCGCGGCGTGATCGTCGCCAAGGGCGGGCTGGAGCAGGACTCACCCAACAAAGAACGCAGCCGCCGCTTTACCGAGTTCGTCAAGAGCCGTGCCGCCGGCCGAGGCGACGCGCGTGATGTGGCGCGACTCATCCTGCGAGTCGCGAACAATCCTAATCCAAAGCTGCGCTACCTGATCGGCAAAGGTACAGGTATACAGGTCTGGATGCGACGCCTGGTGCCCTGGCACGCCTACGAGCGGCTGATCGCCAAGACGACCAAAATCGACTAGCTGTCCTTGCGATAGAGCAGATCGCGAATCACACGCCGTCGCTCGGCATTCATTTCGGGGTTGCCGTCGACAGCGCCCTCAGCAGCAGGCTCGTCTTCCGGCTCGCTGCAACTCGGACAGCGGTTGGCAAAGCCCGGCTTGCCCGGCTTCAGCTCGAACTCTTCGTGGCAAACAACGCAAGTTTTGATCGGAAAGGCCATGCAAATAGCTTTTGGCTCTCGGCTATTAGCTTTCGGCCAAAGCCAAGAGCCAATCGCCGAGAGCTGTCCTTAGATATCCAGGTTCTTGACGTCGAGCGCGTTCTCTTCGATGAAGCGGCGACGCGATTCCACGTCTTCGCCCATCAACGTCGTGAAGATGGTTTCAGTTTCGGTGAGGTCTTCGAGCTTCACCGATAGCAACGTGCGACGCTCGGGATCCATCGTGGTCTCCCAGAGCTGGGTCGAACTCATCTCGCCCAAGCCTTTGTAGCGCTGAACGGTGTAGTCTTTGCGGCCCTCGTTGAGAACGTAGTCGAACAACTCACGCACGCTCTGCTTTTCGACGGTCTCGCCCGCAGACTTCTTCTTCGAAACCTTGGGCGCTTTCTGCTCGGCCTTCTCCTGATCGGCGCGTTCGGCATCGCTCAGCTCTTCGTCAGTGGCACGCGCCGCTTCCTTCTTCACTGTTTCGATGAAGTATGGCGGCTGCATGTACTCAGCAATCTGCTTGTACTTCGACATCATCTGCCGGTATTCGGGAGCGGACGCCAGCTCCCAGTTGATGACGTGCTCTGCGCCTTGTGAGTTGACGAACGTTACCTCCCACAGGCTGTGCTCTTCTTCGAACCGCTTATCGACCGACTTGATACCGCGATCCTTGGCGATGGCCTTCAATGCTTTTTCCAGATCGAGGATCTTCTTCGGAGGCGTCTTGCTGTCGCCCTCGAAGTCCACACGCTTCACCAGGTCGGCCTTGGGCAGAACTTCGGTGATGCGCTCATCGCGAATGCGCTTGTCGACCTTATCGAAGAAGCCGATGTAATCATTCAGCGTGGTCATGAACTTGGTCAGCGGAGCGCCTTCCAGCGTGGCTGCGCCTTCACCATAGCGCACCACAATGCCGTCGGCGGCGCGCTTGACCATGACCTTCACAAACTCGGCGTCGTTCTTGATGTACTGCTCAAACTTGCCCTTCTTGATGCGATAGAGAGGCGGCTGCGCGATGTAGATATTGCCGCGCTTGATCAGCTCCTGCATATGGCGGAAGAAGAACGTCAGCAACAGGGTGCGGATGTGCGAGCCGTCCACGTCGGCGTCCGTCATCAGGATGATCTTGCTGTAGCGCAACTTCGATACATCGAAATCTTCCTTGCCGATGCCGGTTCCCAACGCCGTAATCATGGCGCGAATTTCTTCGTGGCCCAGCATCTTGTCGTAGCGCGCCTTCTCGACGTTGAGGATCTTTCCCTTCAGCGGGAGGATGGCCTGGAACTTGCGATCGCGGCCCTGCTTGGCCGTTCCGCCGGCGCTCTCACCCTCGACCAGGTACACCTCGCAGCGCTCCGGATTACGCTCGGAGCAATCCGCCAGCTTGCCGGGCAGGCCTCCACCATCGAGCGCGCCCTTGCGGCGTGTCAGATCGCGCGCCTTGCGCGCAGCTTCGCGAGCGCGCGCCGCTTCGATCGCCTTGTTGATGATCTTCTTCGCGACCGTCGGGTTCATCTCGAAGAATGCGCCCAGGCGTTCGTTCACAAAGGCCTGAACTGTTCCCGCGATGTCGGAGTTGAGCTTGCCCTTGGTCTGCCCTTCGAACTGCGGCTGCGACAGCTTGACGCTTACCACCGCGACTAATCCTTCACGCACGTCATCGCCGGTAAGATTTTCCTTTACATCCTTGAACAGTCCCAGCTGCTGCCCGGCATTGTTCACCGTGCGCGTCAACGAGGTGCGAAATCCCGAGAGGTGCGACCCGCCATCAACCGTGTTGATGTTGTTGGCGAAGCTGAAAACGGTTTCGGAGTAGCCGTCGTTGTACTGCAGCGCGATCTCCATGGCCACCTCGTCCCGCTCGGCTTCCATGTAAATCGGCTTCTCGTGCAGCACGCTCTTGCCGCGGTTCAGGTGCTTGATGAACTCGGCGATACCGCCGTTGTACTTGAACTCGGTGTGCTTGGGCTCGCCGGTCTTCGAGTCGGTGGTGCGCTCGTCGGTCAGCGTGATCAGCAGGCCCTTGTTCAGGAAGGCCAGCTCGCGCAGCCGTTGCGCCAAGCGTGTCGTAGTTGTACTCGGTAACAGTAAAGATTTCCTTGTCGGGAACGAAATGGACCTTGGTGCCGCGCTTCTTGGTGGCGCCGGTTTTCTTCAGCTTACTGGTGGGCACGCCCTTGGAGTAGGTCTGCTCAAACACCGAGCCGTCGCGCCAGATTTCCAGGTCGAGCTGATGGCTCAGCGCATTCACGCACGACACGCCAACGCCGTGCAGTCCGCCGGAAACTTTGTAAGTCGAGCTGTCGAACTTGCCACCCGCATGCAGCACAGTCATCACCACCTGCGCGGCGGGAACGCGCTCGCCGTCCATGTCCATTTCGTCGACCGGAATGCCACGGCCGTTATCGACCACGGTGATGGAATCGTCGATGTGGATGCTGACGTCGATGCGATCGGCAAATCCAGCCAGCGCTTCGTCAACCGAGTTGTCGACGACTTCGTAGACCAGATGGTGCAGTCCCATGTCACCGGTCGAGCCAATGTACATCGCGGGACGCTTGCGCACCGCTTCCATGCCACCGAGCACTTTGATCGAATCAGCGGTGTACTCGCCGTCGGAGTGACCGTTGCCGTTTTTTCCGTTTTTCGGTGTCTTCTGCTTTGTCTCTTCTGAGTTGTTGTCGTCGTCGGGTGCTGCCGCTGCAGCTTGAGAATCTATTGAGGCCATCCTGCTCCATTTCGCCGCTCGCGAGCTTACTTTTTCGCAAGCGAATTTCACGCGGGGACCGCCGCCAGAGCGACCCGCTCTTTAGCGCCGAAGTCCTAATTTTTTCAATGACTTATGGGTGCAACGATCCAACTTGATTGTACCATATTTCGAGCTGCTGAATGGCCGGCTTGGTGCTGCGCAAACCACGTTAATTCAACAGCTTAGAAGGGTGAGATGAAAGGCCTTGCAGCCTCTGGAAAACTCGGATCAAATTGCCGGAATTCGCAAGCCTTCAGGCAGCTTAATCAGCCACGCAGCGCGGCTTCCAGGGCGCCTCGCAGCTCCGAAAAAGCGAAGCGGTAACCGGTTGCTTGCAGCTTTTCAGGGAGCACACGAGCGGAATCTAGGAGAAGCGATTGTCCCATTTCGCCGAGCAATGCTCGCACCGCAAACGCGGGGAGCGGAAGCATCGCCGGACGATGAAGAACATCGGCAAGCGTGCGAACGAACTCCGAGACTGTTGCCGGATTGGGCGAGACAACGTTGACCGGACCGCTCAGGCCGTCGCTCTGTATAGCGAAGGCAAACGCGCCGACGACGTCTTCCAGCGCCACCCAGCTCCAGTACTGGCGGCCGTTGCCGATCCGTCCTCCTAGTCCCAGCCGAAACGGAAGCAGCAACGACGGCAGGGCTCCACCATCCTTCGCCAGCACCACTCCGATCCGCATGTGCGCCACGCGCAGGCCGGCTTCGCGCGCGGGATCGGCCGCGGCTTCCCACTCCTCGCATACCGCGGGAAGAAAGCCTCGGCCGGGAGCACTGGATTCGGTCAACACCTCGTCGCCACGATCGCCGTAATATCCAATTGCCGAGGCGGCGATGAACGCGCGGGGCATACCTGTTTGCCGAAATGATTCCGCAGCAGCGGTAGCGAGGGTGTGGGTTCCCTGCACGCGACTGTTGCGTACCTCTTGCTTGAAGGTCTCAGTCCAACGGCCCGCAATGCTCTTCCCTGCCAGATGAACCACCGCGCCGAAGCCAGCCAGGACCGCCGGATCCAGCGTCTTGCTGGGATTCCAGCCCACCTCGCGATCTTTGGCTGCACGACGAACCAGCGCGGCGGTTTCTACGCCGCCCTGCGCTAGCTGCTCACGAAGGGCGCTACCGATAAGTCCTGAAGCTCCGCTGATCAAGATTCGCATTGTGCCTTCGAACGCCGATGCAATTTCAGACTGAGCACGGCTGTACGCCTGAAGGTGTTCTCCACCCGAGCTGTAACCGTGTCTCACGTGCCGTATAATCGGTCATGGCGACTTTGCGCGAAGCCATCAAGACCAATGTACTTACCGTAACTCGGTTTCGCGACTTACTGCGCAAAATCCGCCGCTACCGCCCCAACGACGACCTCGCCCTGGTCAAAAAAGCCTACGAGTTTTCTCTCGAGCACCACACCGGCCAAACGCGCGCCTCCGGCGAGCCCTACCTGGTTCATCCGCTGGAAGTGGCCACAGTATTGGCGGAAATGCGCCTCGACACCACCGCCATCGTCGCCGGCCTGCTGCACGACTCTGTCGAAGACACCCAGGTGACGGTCGAAGAGATCAAGGCCGAGTTCGGTGAGCAGGTGGCTCACATTGTCGAGGGCGTCACCAAGATCAGCAAGCTGGAATTTGCCTCGCGGGAAGAGGCGCAGGCGGAGAGCGTCCGCAAGATGGTGCTTGCCATGGTGGACGACATTCGCGTCGTGCTCATCAAGCTGGCCGACCGCTTGCACAATATGCGAACTCTGCAACATTTGTCACCCGAGCGGCAACAGAAGATCGCACGCGAGACCCAGGAAATCTACGCTCCCATTGCCCACCGGCTGGGCATGGGAAAAATCCGCGGCGAACTCGAGGACCTCGCCTTCCAATACGTCGACCCCATCGCTTACGGCCAGGTCAAGGAAGCCATCGAATCGCGGCGCAAAGAGGGTGAGGCGTTTCTTGCCGAGGTGCAGAAGAACATCGAAGGCAAGCTTAAGGAAGCCGGCCTGCAGACCAAGGTAGAAGCACGCATCAAGCGTCTCTACAGCATCTGGCAAAAGCTGCAGCGGCAGCACATCTCAGTCGATCAAATTTACGACATGCTCGCGCTTCGCGTCATCACGCAATCGGTAAACGACTGTTACGCGGTGCTAGGCATCATCCATAACCAGTGGCGGCCGGTCCCGGGGCGCATCAAGGATTTCATTGCCATGCCCCGCCCCAATCTCTACAAATCGCTGCACACCACCGTCATTGCCGATAACGGCCACGCCTTCGAAGTACAGATTCGCACCGAAGAGATGCACAAGATGGCGGAAGAAGGTATTGCCGCCCACTGGAAGTACAAGGATGGACCGGTCTCGGCGCGCGACGAGCAGCGCCTGGCATGGCTGCGACAGGTGGTTGAGTGGCAGCGCGACGTCGAGAACGCCGAGGAATTCTACTCGACGCTGAAGATCGACCTCTTCCCCGAAGAGGTTTATACCTTCACCCCCAAGGGTAAGATCGTGATTCTGCCGCGCGAAGCGACGCCAATTGATTTTGCCTACAACATCCACACGGAGGTTGGTCACAGCTGCGTCGGCGCCAAGGTAAACGGCCGCATCGTTCCCTTGCGCTATAAGCTGCGCTCCGGCGACATCGTAGAAATTCTTACGCAGACGGGACACACGCCTAACCGCGATTGGCTGGCTTTTGTTAAATCGGCTCGCGCCCGGCAGAAGATCAAGCACTGGCTGAACATCCATCAGCGTGAGCGTGCCATCGAAATCGGCCGCAAGCTGATTGAGAAGGAAGCGCGCAAGTATCGCGTGTCGATGAAAGAGATCAATGACGAGAAGCTGACGCGGGTTGCCAGCGAGCACGGACTCGGCCGCCCCGACGATCTGCTTGCCGCCATCGGCTATGGAAAATTCTCCGCGCGCGTAATCCTGGCCCGACTGGTTCCCGCCCAGCAGACCTCGAACGCTTCCAACGAGCTCAGCGAACCCGAAGACGACACCGGCGTTCTCACCAGCGTTGTGCGCCGCGTGTTCGGCGGCGACGTGTCACCGCTCAAAGTCACCGGCCATGACGACCTGATGGTTTACCGGGCCGGCTGTTGTAACCCTATACGCGGTGAGGCAATCATCGGTTACGTGACTCGCGGCAAGGGCGTTGCCGTCCATTCCAAGGCGTGCCCGAATGTCGAGACCCTGATGTACGAGCCCGAACGCCGCATCGCCGTGGAGTGGGGTGCGGAAGGCAAAATTAGTGCTACCTCGCCGTGGGACAGAGGCTATCCCGCCAAGCTGGTGGTACTTTGCGACAACCGCCCCGGCATGCTGAAGCAGATCACCGCCGTCATCAGCGATGCCAACACCAACATTCGTAATATCGGCGCCAATACGCAAGAGACCCACGCAACGGTCGACATCATTGTCGACATAGCCGATGTCGTCCACCTGCAGCGCATCATCTCGGGTGTGCGAAAGATCCCCGGCGTGCGCGAGGTGCAGCGGGTGCAGAAGCTGTAGAGAGGCCGCCTTTGGCCATTGGCTCTTGGCGTGAAGCCGACAGCGACCTGTTGGCGCACAGTGCCGATTCCGGATTTGACTCTCGAAGACCGCCCGAAGGTCCGCCACACCCTGGCAGCCCTCTTTCAAAAGCCTTTATAGTCTTACGCAGTTGCGCGCCCCGAGTTCGACCCGGGGCGCGCAATCGTAATGCTCTGTAGCTATTGGACCGTGAAGGTGAAGCTGGTTGTCTGAGCTCCCGTGGAGGTCGAGCCGGCAATCGTCACCGTACTCATCCCTTTGGGAGTCAATACACGGCCGTTACTGCTGCTTCCGCCACAGGAAACCAGCACCAGCGTTGCCAGCACGGCGAGCGAAAACAAGAGCCAGGTTGTAGCTCTCCCCAGCCGGGTGGCACGCCCGGGTTTTCTCTGACGGCGTCCCCGGATCTGCACCAGACCCAGCATCCCTACCGAGAACAGCCCCACCATGTCGGCCAGAAGCACACCTCCCCGATGCAATTTCGGGCGGCTGAGCATCGCGGTCGCGACGTTGGTGCTGACGGTCATAACCACCGAGGAAGGTGTGTTACTGCCGTCGGGAGTGAGCGTGGGAGGCGAAAAGCTGCATTGTGCATAAATAGGCAGGCCCGAGCAGAGGAACGTGACCTGCTGGTTGAATCCGCCCGACGGGGTGAGCGTCACCGTGGCGGTTCCACTATTCCCCTGGTTCACGGTAATGGAAGTCGGATTCACCGTGAGGATGAACATCACACTGGTGCTGTTGTTGATGGTTTCAGTGAACGGCGGCGAAGTGGAGCCGGCGAAGACCGCGTCCCCAGAGTACACACCGGTGATCTGGTGAGTTCCGACCGAGAGCGAGCTGGTACTAAAGGTCGCCAGACCGTTGCTTAGCGTACCCATGCCAAGCTCAGTACCTCCGTCATTGAAGACCACGGTTCCGGTAGGAGGATTCCCAAAACCGGCAGTGACCTTGGCGGTGAAAGTTATATTGGTTCCGAAGTCGGCGCTGGGCGCAGAGCTCGTGATAGTTGTTGTCGTCGGAGTCAGGGTTCCCACGGGAACGACGTCGAGCCTCACCACAGGCGAGGTAGAAGGCGCGAAATAAGCATCGCCGCCGTACATTGCCGTGACGTTATACGAGCCGACCGGCAGGGAAGAATCGGTAATGCTCGCGTTGGCTGATGAATCCAGGCTAGCTGTCCCTAGCTGATTTGTGCCTTCGAAGAAGGTGACGGTTCCGGTCGCCACCTGACCACCAATTCCCGTGGCGCCTCCCACGTGCGCCGTGAAGGTTATGGTTTGGCCAAGCATGGCGGGATCGGGAACAATTTTCAAACCTGTTGCACTGGGGTTCTGCGAGCCTTGAGGCACAATGTTCAGGATTACGGGAGGGGAAGAGGTTGAAGGCAGAAAGTTGGCGTCACCACCATAAGCGGCGGTTACGGAGTACGAGCCCACCGCCAGCGAAGAGGTGGAGAATGTACCTATACCGGTGGCATCCAAGGTCGCCGTGCCGAGTGCGGTCGAGCCGTTCTGAAAAGTCACCGTGCCGGTGGGAACCCCCCCCGTTCCAAGCACTCCGCTGACATGGGCTGTGAACGTGACCGTCTGTCCCAGGATCGCAGGATTGGGGGATATGGTGAGCACCGTAACACTCGTGAACTGACTCGGCGGTTGCGAGTCCCCGATGGCAGCGAGCAAAGGTCGACTAACACCAAGTACAACAAAAGTCACGGCAAGAACGATGACGTAGAAAGCCGGAACCGAACGACGGACACCCATACAACTCCTTCCCAAGCAATCTGGAATCAGGTTCATTAGCGGCGCAGATTCGAATCGTCGAGCAGCAATACCGAGGCAACTGAAGACGAAGTTGCTGAATAAGGAATATAGCGCGGAATCGTATCGAACGACCCAACTTTTTCACATTTATGGGCTTGCTGCGTTTCGCTGCGGGCAGTTTTTCCTCTGTCTGCGGGAACTGCTTCCGAGGAGGCGGGTGATTTGGCCCGATGCTCCTGGTTACTTCTCCGACCTCCTCGACGGTTTTTCGAGTTATCACCCTTTGCGGGTCTGAGCCCGATTCCTCGTCCTCACATCCCGATGTGACAGCGCTCACGGCAGCTTTAGGTTTCTGTTCCTAAACTGATACTGGACTCATGGGGCTCGCAGCCCGGGCCCACTCATGGAGGTTGTATGCGTAAACAATGGTTCGTCATGATGATGACGGTTGCTCTCATTCTGTGCACGGCAGCTCTGGTTCAGGCCTCGGACAATTCGCTGGGGATCGCCAACAAGCAGACGATCGTTTTCAACACCCCCACGCTCGTTGGCGGCACGGTGCTGCCGGCCGGCCAGTACCAGGTGCTTCACCAGATGAACGGCACGGAGCACATCATGGTTTTCAAAGGCATCGCCGGAACCAAGGGCGAAGCCAAAGCGAAGTGCAATCTGGTGCCGCTAGCAGAAAAGGCCAGCAGGACTGAACAGCGCTATACCGAGAACGCCAAGAACGAGCACGTTCTGCAGGAAATGACGTTCAGGGGCGACTCCGCCAAGCACGTACTTGAGCCGTAGAAGACAAGCTGTTTCGACCCGGGACGGCATCCGTGCCGTCCCTTTACTTTTTGTGCCGAAGCATAACCACGCTTTACCCAGCGAAGGTGCTTTCTCTGCGGATGTAGTGGCGGTCGAAGTAGTCGCGATAGGCTCCTGAGCGGACGTCATCGAGCCAAGTCTGGTTGTTTCGATACCAGTTAATCGTCTGTTGCAGTCCCTCCTCGAAAGAAATCTTCGCCTGCCAGCCGGTCTCCTGCGACAGCTTCTCGCAGCATATGGCGTAACGCAGATCGTGTCCCGGCCGGTCTTTGACGAACTCGATCAATGTCTCGGGTAATCCGAGCCTCTCGAGGATCAGGTGGGCGACCTCAAGGTTGCGCATTTCGCGTCCACCACCGATGTTGTACACCTGACCGCAGCGGCCCTGCGTTAGAACGGCTTCAATCGCGTCGCAATGATCGGCAACGTGCAGCCAGTCGCGCACGTTGGCGCCCCTGCCATAAACGGGCAGCCGCTTACCAGCCATGGCTTGCGCAACCATCAGCGGTATGAACTTCTCGGGAAATTGGTACGGCCCGTAGTTGTTCGAGCAGCGCGTCACGATCGCCGGGAAGTTGTGAGTACGGACATAAGCCAGCACCAGCAGATCGGAGGCGGCCTTGGTCGCTGCGTAAGGGCTGTTCGGCTGGAGCGGAGATTCCTCGGTGAATTCGCCGTCGTCTCCCAGGCTGCCGTAGACCTCGTCCGTGCTGACGTGAATGAACCTTGGCACTCCCGCCTGCCGCGATGCCTGCACCAGGTTGTGAGTGCCCTCAACGTTGGTACGCACGAAAGCGGCGGCATCTTCGATGCTGCGGTCCACGTGACTTTCGGCGGCGAAGTGCACCACCGCGTCACAGCCGCGCAGCACGTCGGTCACTGCCGGGTCGCAAATATCCATCTGCACGAACTCGCAGCGGCCCGACGGCAGCGCCGATTCAAGGTTCTTCAGGTTCCCAGCGTAGGTTAGCTTGTCGAGGACCAGCAGCTTCCAGTCAGCATGCGCAGCCAAGGTGCGATGTACGAAATTTGAGCCGATGAATCCAGCGCCTCCGGTAACCACGAGCTTCATCGTTCACCTGCGGCTGCCAGGGACGGGGCCTCGCGCAGCGCCTTCTCGCGCACCATATTGCTGGCATGCCATAACGATTCGAAGGTGCCGGCGTCGGTCCACCAGCCTTGCATGATGGAGTGGTGCAACGTTCCATCGGCAATGTAGCTGTTGTTGATATCAGTGATTTCGTATTCGTTGCGCGCCGACGGCTTCAGTTGGCGAATACGGTCAAACACTGTGCCATCGTAAAAATAAATTCCAGTGACGGCATAGGGCGACTTTGGCTGGCGCGGCTTCTCTTCAATGCGCACGATGCGTTCGCCTTCAAACACGGGAACGCCAAAGCGCTCGGGATCAGTTACCTCTTTCAGCAGCACCATGGCGCCCGATTCCTGCTGCTCAAAACTCGCGGCCGCCTCCTTCACGCTCTGCTCAATGATGTTGTCGCCGAGGACCACACAAATCTTTTCGCCTTTAACGAAAGGCTCCGCCAGACGTAACGCATCGGCAATGCCTGCTTCGCCTTCCTGATAGGCAAAGCTGAGCTGCTGCAAGCCAAACTCTTTTCCGTTTTGCAGCAGACGAAGGAAATCGCCGGCGTTCTGGCCTCCGGTGACAATCAGGATGTCACGCACTCCCGCATCCACCAGGGTCTGTAGCGGGTAGAAGATCATCGGCTTGTCATAGACCGGGAGCAGATGCTTATTGGTGACGCGCGTCAGCGGCGAAAGGCGCGAACCAATACCGCCGGCGAGGATGATGCCTTTCATGAAACTCCTGTTCAGGCGCGGCAACGTTGCCGAAATGCCAACAGTCATTTTATGGGATGGAGCGCGGTTTAGCTGAATCCAACCTCGAGCACCGCGACACGTCAGCTGCCGCTCAGCGAATGGCCTCCAGCATGGCGAGCCGCAGCAGATGCTGCCAATCCGGCAGCCGCACCCCGAACTCCCGTTCCAGCCTGGCGTTACTCAGCTTCGAGTTGGATGGGCGAAGCGCAGCAGCTTTGAAGGTTGAGCTCGCAATCGGAATCACGCGCTCAGCGAGCAGCGGTCCGCTGAACTCGCCGGAATCCGCCGGCCATGCCAGCAGGTCTGAGTACTCTTGCAGAATCGCTTCCGCAAAACCGGCCCAGGTCGTGCTGCCTGCGGCCGTCAGGTGATACACGCCGGATGGCTTGAGGGCTGCCGGCTGCCCCATCCTCGCCAGGATAGCTAGCGTCGCCTCGGCAATCGCTCGCGCCCATGTGGGTGATCCGTACTGATCGTTGACCATTCTCAGCTCGTGTTTTTCCCGCGCCAGCCGAAGCACCGTCCGAAGGAAGTTCTTTCCTCGGATGTCGTAGACCCACGATGTGCGCAGGATAATGTACCGGCAGCCGCTCGCCGCAATGGCTTGCTCGCCCTCCAACTTCGTGCGGCCGTATACGTTGAGCGGGCCGGTCGCGTCATCTTCGGAGTAAGGTTCCGGCTTCGCGCCATCGAAGACGTAGTCGGTCGAGTAGTGAACCATCAGGCCACCCGTGAGCGCGAGTTCCTCGGCCATGCGGCCGGGAGCCGTCGCATTGACCGTGCGCGCCAGTTCGGGTTCGCTCTCCGCCTTGTCAACCGCGGTGTAGGCTGCGGCATTCAGCAGGATGTCAGGCTTCTGGGCGCGAACCACAGTCGCGCATTGCTCAGGGTCGGACAGGTCGCACTGGTCCCGTGTCAGCGCGACGACTTCGCCTAAGGGAGCCAGCGTACGCTGCAACTGCCATCCGATTTGCCCGGTGGCGCCGGTGACCAGCAACTTCAAGATTGATACCTCGGAAGCAATTCGCGCGGTATGTCGGCCAGCGGAAGAAATGTCTGATCTTTGGCCGACAGGATGGGCGAGGACGCTTCCCACGGGATCGCCAGTGCGGCATCATTCCACAGCACGCCGTATCCGTCCGCGGCCACGTGGTAATCGCTGCACTTATATAGAAAGTCAGCAGTGGCGGAACGGACTATGTAGCCGTGAGCGAATCCGGGAGGTATATAAATCTGGAGCTTGTTCTCTGCCGACAATGTCACCCCGAACCACTTGCCGAAGCTCGGCGAACCCTGCCTGATGTCCAGCGCTACATCGTAGACCTCACCCGCCGCCACCCGGCAGAGCTTCGCCTGGGGATGCTGCAACTGATAGTGCAGCCCGCGCAGAACGCCGCGTGCGGAGCGGGCGTGGTTGTCCTGCACGAAGTTGTCGTGAATGCCGGCGGTGGCCAGTGTGTCAGCACGGTAGGTTTCGCTGAAGGATCCACGCGGGTCTTCATGAACCTGCGGCTTGATGATGACGACTCCCGAAAGCGAGGTCTGGATTATTTCCAATGCGGTCTCGAGTTAATCTGCGAACGCGGCACGTTAGGTTTGCGCAAGCGACGATTATAATTCGGCTTCCTTCGATGCCCCGCTGCTCAGTCATCCTCGTGACCTACAACTCCGCCGAGAACATCGTGCCGTGCCTGCGCGCGCTCGCGGATGAGGACTGCGAAATCGTCGTAGTCGATAACGCTTCGCAGGATGACACGGAGGCGAAAGTTGAAGCGTTTCGGGCTGAGCATCCGCTGGAACTACTGCGCATCTCGCGCAACCTTGGCTTCGCGGCAGGAGTGAACCACGGCGTTCGCGCGGCCAGCGGCGACGTGTTCCTCATCTTGAACCCCGACGCGATCGCCCACCCTGGTGCGGTGCAGGCGCTGATGAAGTGCATGGCTGCCGAGTCGGCCGACGCCGCAGGAGGTGCCCTGTTAAACGACGGCGGCGAGCCTGATCGCGGATTCGCCTTTCGCCGTCTGCCCACGGTGAACAGCTTGTTGTGCGAGGTTCTGCTGGTAAACCAACTTTGGCCGTCGAATCCCGTGAACCGCCGCTATCGCTGCCTGGATGCCGATTACACGAAGGTGCAGCCGATCGAGCAGCCCGCTGGAGCCTGCCTCGCCGTAACACGGCAAGCGTGGGAGACCATCGGCGGCATGGATACGCAGTTCGCTCCCGTGTGGTTCGAGGACGTAGACTTCTGCAAGCGGCTGATCGACTCCGGCCGAAAGATCGTCTACTGCCCCCAAGCCCGCTTCCGTCATGCCGGCGCGCACAGCGTAGGCAAACTAAGCTTCGCGCAAAAGCAGACGTTCTGGTACACGAACATGCTGCGCTACGCACGCAAACATTTCTCGCGAACCAAGGTGCTGCTACTGCGCATCGGGATTATCAAGGGAATGATCTTGCGCTCGCTGGCGGCGCTGCTCGGCGCAGGGCCGAAGGGTGTGGGTACCGGCGAAGCCATTCGTGCTTATGGGAGTGTGATCCGTCAAACCTTGGGTTGATCCCCGCTCAACTTACGGCTTGGCGGTCTTGTGAATCTCCACCGTGCTCCAGGTTTTATCGGCGGCGTGACAGATGTTTTCCAGCGGACACTCGGCGCACTTCGGCCGGCGCGCAATGCACAGCGCGCGGCCATGATGAATGATCTGATGGGAGAAATCGATCCAGCGATCGCGTGGGATGATCTGCATCAGGTCTTGCTCAATCTTCGGCGGCTCGGTGTTCTTGGTCAGCTCCAGCCGCCGCGAGATGCGATGCACGTGAGTGTCGACCACCACGCCGTCGGCAATCTTGTACCACGATCCCAGCACAACGTTCGCGGTCTTGCGCGCGACCCCGGGGATGGTCAACAACTCGTCCATGGTGCGCGGCACCTGGCCCCCGAAGTCGCTGATCACCTTGCGTGCGGCCCCGACCAATGACTTCGACTTGTTGCGGAAGAATCCGGTCGAGCGGATGTCGTCTTCCAGATCTTCAGGCTGCAATGCGGCAAAGTGCTCAGGCGTGGGATATTTCTGGAACAGCCCGGGCGTGACCATATTCACCCGTACGTCCGTGCATTGCGCCGAGAGAATGGTCGCCACCAGCAACTCCCACGCGCTGTTGTGGTGCAGCGCGCAGACCACGTTGGGATAGCGCTCGATCGAGGCGCTTCAGGATTTCGTTGACCCGCTGGGGAGCGATCGGGTTGTAGCTCTTGGGAGCGCCCGATGCTTTGCTTGCCGGTTTGTTGCCAGCGACCTTCGGCTTTGAGCCAGGCGCCTGCTTCCCACGCACCTTTGTCTTGGCTGCGACCTTCGACTTATTCGAGGCGACCTTGGTTGCGCCTGTGCGCTGAACCCGGTCCTGTGCGTCCGGCCTTCGAAGGTTGGCGAGGGATATTGCCGCGGGGCATGACAGTGATCTCCGAAAGCAATCAGTTTATACGAGAGCGGCGATGCGGTTTGCTTAAGGAACACGTGCGTTTGCATGTTCCTGTTCAGGAACGAAACCTACGATTCCCCGCCTCGGGTGGTGAATATTTTCAGCACCGGCAAAGAAAGCTACTAGAATGCTCGCGAGACATCTACTCACAATCTCGACATGCGATATCTCCGGAAGATTCTTCGCCGCCGTAATAACCGTGTAAGCAGTTACGCGATCACGTGCGCTCTGCTGGGTGCTGTCTTCACAGGCACGATTATCGAAGCGCACGCTGCGGGCAGCGCACCGCAATTCTCGGTTCAGACACTCGATGGCGATACTCTGACCAACGGCTCGCTCGCCGGGCAAACGGTACTGCTGCAATTCTGGGCAACGTGGTGCCAGTACTGTCGCCGCGATCAACCCGCAGTGGACGCCATCGAGAGGGCCTATGCCAGCCAGGGTCTGACGGTGCTTGCGGTGGATGTCGGCGAGTCCGAGCAGACAGTCAGGGCCTACCTGCAAAAAAGCCCAAGGTCGGCACGGATCGCGCTTGATCCGGAGCGCCACATGGCTGCGCGCTTCGGGGCCGGCTCCTATCCCTATTACGTGTTGCTCGACCGCAATGGCGCCATCGCGGGAAGCGTGCACGGAGCCGGCGGAGAGGAATCGCTGCGCCATCTGATCGATCGCTCCGGCTTAGGATCGAACACGGAGACAGCCTCCGCCTCACCCCGCAGAGCTCCCGTCACGGCGGCGGCGTCGCAGGTGATCAATGTGCCGTTGTCCCGCAGCAGCGCGGCAGCAAAACCGATGCCCAAGACACTTTTCTTTTTCCTGAATGGTGAGAAGCTGGAGGCCGATCGCTACGTTATTCGCGCAGGATCTCGTACTGCTGACGGTGGACGGGCAATCCCGCAAGATACCGCTCAACGATTTGGATATGAAGAAGACCCTGGCGGCGAACCACGAACGGGGCGTCGACCTGGTCATTCCGAAGAATAATGGCGAAGCCTACCTGTCCTTCTGAGCAGACGGCTGCGGATTTCGCCAGCTCTGCAATTACTGCACGCTGTCCGAGGAATAATCGCCCGCATCGTAGCCTTCTGCGAGGGTCTCGAATCGCGTTGAGTTCTTGATAAACGCAAGCTTGATGGTATCGATAGGGCCGTTGCGTTGTTTCGCAATAATGATTTCCGCGATCCCCTCGATCTCCGGAGTGATGTCTTCCTTCTTCTTGTAAATCTCTTCGCGGAAGATGAACGCGACCACGTCGGCGTCCTGCTCGATCGATCCTGATTCGCGCAAGTCCGACAGTTGCGGCCGATGATCGCCGCCACGGCTTTCAGGCGCGCGGCTGAGCTGCGACAGCGCCACCACCGGCACCTTCAACTCCTTGGCGACCGCCTTCAATCCGCGCGAGATGGCGGAGACTTCCTGGGTGCGATTCTCAAAGCGTTTGCCCCCGATAGGAACGGCCGACATCAGTTGCAGATAATCGACAATGATCAGGTCGAGACGGCCCTCCTGCTGCTTCAGGCGGCGCGCTTTGGAGCGCATCTCCGTTACAGAAATGCCGGGCGTGTCGTCGATGAAGATGGGAGCCTGCATCAGCTGTTCCATGCCGCGCGTCAGCTTCTCCATGTCCTGCTTGTAGAGCGAGCCGGTGCGAAGCCGATGTGAGTCGACCTGCGAGCACGAAGCCAGCATGCGCATCAGCAGCGCCTCCTTTGACATTTCCAACGAGAACACGCCGATTACTTTGCCGTCTTTGATGGCCGCGTTCTCGGCGATATTCATGGCGAACGAGGTTTTGCCCATCGAGGGGCGCGCCGCAATAATGATCAGGTCCGAGGGCTGAAATCCGCTGGTGAGCTTGTCGAGCGGCCCGTAGTGTGTGGCGAGGCCGGTAATCTCCTGCCCGCGAGCATACAGCGCATCGAGCGAGCCGAACGACGCCTTGACGATCGACGGGATCGCCTCCAAGCCCTGGCCGATGCGGTTCTCCGACAGCGACATCAACGACTGTTCGGCGCGATTGATGACCTCTTCCGCTTCGTCGCTGTGCTCGATAGATTCGGCAATCGCGTTCTGCGCGATGTTGATGAGGCCGCGCAATAATGCCTTGTTGCGGACGATGCGCACGTAATGCTCGATCGAGGGACGGTCGGGCACTCCGTCGATCAGCGAGGAGAGGTACGCCACACCGCCGACGGCTTCGACCTCTTTGCGGCGGTCGAGTTCCTCGGCCAGCGTGATCATGTCGACGGGCCGGCCCATGGTCTGGAGGTCCGACATGCGCGCGAAGATGCGGCGATGCGCGTCAAGCGAGAAGTCGTCGGGCTTCAGCGGCGCAGCCTGGTCGTAGAGACCGTTGTCCAGCAGAATCGCGCCCAGGATCGAGCGCTCAGCCTCAAGTGCTGCCGGTAAACCGCGTTCGAGATGTATGTCGCTGAGGGTGGCCATCGGAGGATTTAATTACGTTAGCGATAGCGGCGAACAGTGGCAATGATGAAGCAGGTGCCCGACCACCGATTTCGTTGGTAAAGCTGTGAGCGGCTGTGGGAATGTGAGAAGAATGTCGCCATTCCCAAATCTTCCGGCGGGTGTGCGAAAAGCAGGTCCTTCGCTTCGCTCAGGATGACAACAGTATGGGCTGGCGGCTGGTAGCTGGCGGCTCGAACTGACAACTGAGAGCCGACAACTGACAGCTTTTTTCTATGCGACCCGCGAGGCCAGCCACCTGCGGGTCGCACCTGGTTCAGTCACAGGCTCAACGTTTGTTGCCCAAACGTTGGCGCGACGCTTTCCGCGCCGCGAGTTCATCGCCGACCGGCGTTCGGTGGGGGTGCCTTGCGGCAGCACTTCGCGTGGGGAGGAACGATCTGCGACATAGGACGCCGCAGCCAGCGTAAGCACTCTTACCCTCACTTCGCTCAATCGCCTTCTGCAAACGCAACCTGAGAGCTCGGCCCGTGAACCGCTCCCCTTTAGAGCGGGTGGCAATCGCAGGTTGCTTTACTTCAGCCTGCCTTGCCGCGCCTCGCACCCGGTTGGACCCATCGCCTGCAGAAGCTTTATTCGCCTGTGCCCTGGATGCATCGCAGAATGCCTGACCTGTCACAACCTGACAAGCGCGAAGAAAGCTCAACCTGTGCAATTCGTGTGTATCGCGAAGGATTTTTGTGCAGCGCTGTGCAAAACCGGGAATGCTCCACATCGCCGTCATTTTCGGCGCTTCTTCGTGCCAGTTAATCACTTTGTCACTACCGCCGCGTGAGCCTAGCAGGTATTCTCGCGGCTATGGCGGTTTCGATTACGGTGCTGGCGAGCGGAAGCAACGGTAACTGTACGCTCGTCTCCAGCTCAGCCACCCGCCTACTGGTCGATGCCGGGCTTTCATGCCGCGAACTCATCCGCCGCATGAAGCTCTGCGGGGAAGATCCGCATAGCATCAATGCCATCCTGATCACCCACGAGCACAGCGATCACGTGGCCGGGCTGCATGTGTTGGCCAAGAAGCTGAAGATTCCCGTCTACCTCACCGGGGCCACGCACGAAAGCTATCGCCGCTGGGCGCGCGACAGCGCCGGCAACAAGGTCAAGCTGGAGCGCCTGGAATGCTTCGCGTCGGGCCGCTCATTCCAAATCGGCGATGTCACCGTCATGCCGTTCACCATTCCGCATGACGCCATCGACCCGGTCGGATTTACCTTCACCACCGAAGGCATCAAGGTCGGAATCTGTACCGACCTGGGATACATTCCGCCGAATGTGCGCGATCATCTGCGTGGCTGTCACATGCTGATGATCGAGTCGAACCACGACCTCGAGCTGTTGCGCGGCGGCCCTTATCCCTGGTCGGTGAAGCAGCGAGTGATGAGTCGCGTCGGCCATCTCTCCAACGAGGCACTCGCAGATTTCCTGACGAGCGGCTATGATGGAGGAGCCGAGTTCCTCATTCTGGCGCATCTTTCAGAGAAGAATAATCATCCTGAGATTGCGCGGATGACGGCTGAACGGGCGCTTGGCGAGCAGCGCAGCTTTGTGCGGAACCATCTACTGCTCGCGGCCCAGCAGGAGCCTCTTCCTGCGGTTCGGTTGTAGTTCCCGCGCTCGCCGAGCATTGGCAAAGCAAGCCGGGTTGATGGTCCATGACGCAATGCACTGATCCCGTTATCGGGAAAATTCTGGCCGGATGGCGCTATGACATCTCTGGCATCACGCCGGAGATGGCTGGCGACTATGAGGCCCACCTGGCCGAGTGTCCCTTCTGCCATTCGCGACAACGCCTGCATCGAATTATCGACCTAGGGCTGATGGCGTTGGCGTCGGTTTCCATGGGTGTCTTCCTGCTGGCCTACGGCGTCATTCGCCACTTCGACCCACCGCACGCCTTCCTGTTGGAAATCGGCGCTCTCGGGGGCTTCCTGCTGTCTATGCTGCTGTGGCTGGCGGTCGCGGTGGCCACTCCGGCGCCGATGGTGATGAAAGATGCCGCCCTGTTAGGCGCTCGCCGAATTCACGACAAGCTGCCAGAAGAAATCCGACAGCGCATCCCTGAAGACCTGCGGGTGAAGATTTCCGGGCATTAGCTTGCGCGAATTCCAATCGTCTGCGGTGCTCGAACAATCTCGTTATGCCGGTCGACAAGCGTTACCAAAATGCGATGAACGAGCAGGTAGTTGAGGCCGCGGAAAGCGAACTGGATGCCGCGCTCGACTTGGCGTTCACCCGCACCGAACTGGCATCCGATCGTACCCTGCTGGCCTGGATACGCACCGCACTCACGTTGATGGCTGCTGGTGTGGCTTACGACAAAGGCTTCCGCCTGCTTCACCAGGAGCGCCTGGCCGAAGGGACAGCCTGGGTCACGAGCGCCCACTTTGGGGGAATCCTCGTGACGGTAGCCAGCACCCTACTGCTCGCCTTCGCCACGGTTAAACACTTCGTGCTTGCCCGCGCACTGGCAGCCGCTCGTCATAGCGGACTGGGCCGGGCTATTCCAACCCTGCTTGGTGCCGTCGTGGTGATCGCCCTGGGATGCGCGCTCGTGACCATCCTGCTGACCACGCGATAACGAACTGCTCGCCACAGAAAAATTAGAAGGCTCGCCGGTGCTGCCAGCGAGCCTCTGTTCACTGCGTTGTTGTTATCGCGCCGCGACCGGTTCGGGTTCGGCAGCGCGGGCAGCGACCGTGAAGGTCAGCTTCCCGGTTTTCTTGTCCGCATCAACCACGACCTTATCGCCGTGCATCACCTCGCCATCGAGGATCTTCAGCGCCAGCGGATCCTGCACCAGCCGCTGTATGCTGCGCTTCAGCGGACGCGCTCCGTACTGCACGTCGTAGCCTTCGGTGAAGATGAGCTCCTTCGCCGCAGGGGTTAGCTCCAGCGTAATCTTGCGATCGGCCAGCAGTCGCCGCAGGTCTTCGAGGCGCAGGTCAACAATCTTCGTCAACTGCTCCTTGCCCAGCGGGTTGAAGAAGATGATGTCGTCCACGCGGTTGAGGAACTCAGGCTTGAAGTGCGCCTGCAACGCCTCCATTACCTTCTTGTGCGCTTCTTCCTGCAACTCAGGGCTGGCTCCCGCCACCTGCAAGTAGGTTGAGCCGATGTTCGACGTCATGATGATGATGGTGTTCTTGAAATCAACAATGCGACCCTTGCCGTCGGTCAGGCGCCCGTCATCCATGATTTGCAGGAAGATGTTGAACACGTCAGGGTTCGCCTTCTCGATCTCATCGAACAGCACCACCGAGTACGGGCGGCGGCGCACGGCTTCGGTCAACTGGCCGCCCTCGTCGTAGCCGACGTATCCCGGAGGCGCGCCGATCAGTCGCGACACCGAATGCTTCTCCATGTACTCCGACATGTCGATGCGAATCATCGCGTGCTCGTCATCGAAGAGGAACTCGGCCAACGCACGTGCGAGTTCGGTCTTGCCGACGCCGGTCGGACCAAGGAAGATGAACGAGCCGATAGGACGGCGCGGATCGCTGAGTCCGGCACGCGAACGCCGGATAGCGTTAGCCACGCGCGAGAGCGCCTCATCCTGGCCAATCACGCGATGGCGCAGACGCTCTTCCATGGTGACCAGCTTGTTGACTTCGCCTTCGAGCATCTTCGACACCGGAATGCCGGTCCACTTGCTGACGATCTTGGCAACATCTTCTTCGTCAACCTCTTCCTTCAACATGCGCGACTGCTTGGTATCCATCTGCGCCGAAAGCTGTTTCATCTCGGCTTCGAGCTTCGGGACCTCGCCATACTGGATCTCGGCCGCGCGGTTGTAATCACCCTTGCGCGTCGCCTCCTGCTCGGCCAGCTTGAGCTGCTCGATACGCTCCTTGAGTTCGCGGATTTTCGAAATGCTCTCCTTCTCCTGCCGCCAGCGAGCTTTGAGCGCATTGGACTGCTCCTTAATCTGCGCGAGCTCTCTCTCCAGAACGGCAAGCCGCTCCTTCGAGTTGGGATCGTCTTCCCGCTTCAGCGCCTGGCGCTCGATCTCGAGTTGCGTGGCGCGGCGTTCGAGCTGATCGATTTCCGTCGGCATCGAGTCGATCTGAATGCGCAGCGAAGCCGCGGCTTCGTCGATCAGGTCAATGGCCTTGTCGGGCAGGAAGCGGTCGCTGATGTAGCGATGCGACAGCGTAGCCGCGGCAACAATCGCCGAGTCTTTGATACGTACGCCGTGATGCACTTCGTATTTCTCGCGTAGTCCGCGGAGGATGGCGATGGTGTCTTCGACGTTCGGTTCGCCCACAAAGACGATCTGGAAGCGCCGCTCCAACGCAGCGTCTTTCTCGATGTACTTGCGATACTCATTGAGCGTGGTTGCGCCGATGGCGCGCAGCTCGCCGCGAGCCAGCGCCGGCTTCAGCATGTTGCTGGCGTCGATCGCGCCTTCCGCCGCGCCTGCTCCCACCAGCGTGTGCAACTCGTCGATGAAGAGGATGATCTTGCCTTCCGACTCCTCGATCTCCTTGAGCACGGCCTTGAGGCGATCTTCGAATTCGCCGCGATACTTCGCTCCGGCAAGCATCGCACCCAGGTCGAGCGAGACCACGCGCTTGTTGCGCAACTGCTCAGGCACGTCGCCCGAGACGATGCGCTGCGCCAGTCCCTCGACGATGGCGGTCTTGCCGACGCCGGGCTCGCCGATAAGCACGGGATTGTTCTTGGTGCGGCGCGACAGCACCTGCACTACGCGACGCACTTCTTCGTCGCGCCCAATCACGGGATCGAGCTTGCCGCGACGGGCAAGCTCCGTGAGGTCTTTGGCGTAGCGCTCCAGCGCCTGGTACTTCGCCTCAGGATTCTGGTCGGTCACCTTCTGATTGCCGCGTACCGCAGTCAGCGCCTTCAGAATGTTGTCGTAAGTCGCACCGCCGCGGGTGAGGATCTGCTGCGCCGCGTCGCGTTTGAGCTTCGCCATGCCCAGCAACAGGTGCTCGGTGGAGACGAAGTCGTCTTTGAAATTTGCCGCCTCTTTAAAGGCGTTCTCCAGCAGCTGCGTCGCGGCATCGGAGAGATGCGCCTGCGTGGCTCCGCTGCCCGAAACTTTGGGCAGGTTGCCGATCTCGCGGGTAGCTTCAGCGAGCGCCGTCTGCGGCGAAAGGCCCACCCGCTCCAACAGCGGCGGAATGATGCCTTCCTGGTCCTGCAGCAGGGCTGCGAGTATGTGTACCGGTTGCACCTCAGGATTGCCATACTCCGAGGCGAGATCGTTCGCCTTCTGCACGGCCTCCTGGGCCTTCACCGTTAATTTGTCCCAACGTATTGCCATTGTCTTACCTCGAGAGAGCTGTCAGCTTTCAGCTCCCAGCCAGAACAACGGGCCACTGGGCGCTACAACTCACGGTCGAAATTCTAGTCCTTCGACGGGGTTCGCCGTTTTACTGACAGCTGAAAGCTGAGAGCTGACGGCTCAATAAAAAGGGAGGCTTTAACCGCCTCCCGTTCAAGTCCTCAAAATTGGTCTTTCGGGCACGTCACGCTGCTGCGCCTTTGCTACCGCTGACCGCGCCTTGCTTGCCTTCGATCTGCTGGCCTGACGGGCCTTTGCCTACCATCTGGTTCTGGCCGATGCTGACCTTGATCTGCTTCGGCTTGGCCTCTTCGCGCTTGGCGAGATGAATGCTCAGCACGCCGTTGCTGTAGTCGGCCTGGATGTTCTGCGTGTCAACCGTGTTCGGCAAAGTAAAGGAGCGGGTGAAGCTGCCATAGCGGCGCTCAATCCGGTGGAAGTTTTCTTCCTTCTGCTCCTTCTCGAACTTGCGCTCCCCGGTCACGGTCATGATGTTGTTCTCGACCTTGATGTCGAGGTCCTTCTCGTCGATGCCGGGTACTTCCAGCTTCAGCTGAATACCGTGCTGGTCCTCGTAAATATCAACCGGCGGAACGAACGCGCCGGTGGTCATGGTTTCCTGGCCGTTGCCGTACTGCTGCTCTTCGAAAAGGCGGTTCATGCGATGCTGCAACGCCTGCATTTCACGGAAGGGGTCCCAACGGGTCAAAACTGGCATGATCGTATTAACCTCCAAGTGAATGAAATAGAAATGGTTTAGGCCATTGCTCCCGGCCTTTGCTAACATAGACATCTGGTTAGCATGTAAGAAGCATAAAATATGAGTGCGTTGTTGTCAACACAAAATGGCCGGCGACTAAGTCTCTGATTTCTCGTGCGATCTGACTTGCTCCAGCTTGCGGCCATTCGGCTCGCCCGCCCGGGTTTCTGACGACTCCATCTGTGACATGTCTTCCGGCGTATCGCCAAAATCTCGGGCTCCGTAGTTGTAATTCTGGCCCCCGTAATGCTCGGGCTTTCGGGAGGGCTGCTGAGTGCGCTGTTCCTCGTTAATGTCCCAGCCTTGCTGTTGCGCGGCTTCGCCGGTTGGGCCCAAGTTGTGCTCGCCCAGACCTTCGGGCTCCTGGTTTGGCTGCTTCGGTTTTTCGGTCGCCATAGTGTCAGTTGAGACGACTGGCCCCTGCGGGTGGATGGCCGAATTGGGCTCGCCGTCGCTGTAACATCAGTCATGCGCGACCAGGTGCTCCGCTACGTCCGCCACGTGCAACTCATCTCGCCCGGAGACCGTGTGCTAGCCGCCGTATCCGGCGGAGCAGATTCCGTTGCCCTGCTACGGGTGCTACTGGAGCTGCGCTCCGAGCTGGGAATCATTGTTGCCGTCGCTCACCTCAATCACGGATTACGGGGAGAGAACTCCGATGCTGACCAAGCCTTCGTTGCGGACTTGGCCACGCGACACCAACTGGACCTTTTTGTCGAGCGAGTTCAGGTCGCCGAACACGCCGAAGCCGAGCGCATGGGTCTGGAGTCGGCTGGACGTAAGCTCCGCTATGAATGGCTGACGAAAGTTGCAGCCGAGAATCGCTTCGACTCGGTGGCTACCGCCCACAACGCTGACGACCAGGCCGAGACGGTGCTCATGAAATTTCTGCGCGGGGCGGGTACGCGAGGTCTCGCCGGAATCTATCCCCAGATGGTCAGAGACGACGGCGGGACGGGCGAGAAGAAGATACGGTTTATCCGCCCGCTGCTAAGTACGACCCGCTCCGAGATCGAAGCCTACCTCGCATCCATCGACCAGCCCTGGCGGGAAGACGAAAGCAACCTCGACCATCGCTTTCGTCGCAATCGGGTGCGGCACGAACTGCTGCCGCTGCTGGAACGTGAATACAATCCCAACCTTCGGCAACGCCTGAACGATCGAGCTGAGATCAGCCGCGACGAAGAAGCGTACTGGGACGAGGTTGTCGCTCTGGCGCTGAAGAAAGTGATGTCAGACCAGCGCCAGCTTCGACTGCATGAGTTTGCGGAGCTGGCCGTCGCAGTCCAGCGGCGAGTGCTCAAGCGCTTCCTGGAGCAACAGAACGTCGCCTGCGATTCGCAGCACGTCGAAGCGGTGCGGCGGTGTGTGCTGGGAGAAATTTCCCGCGTGGAGCTGCCGGGTGACTGGGTAGCCTGCCGCAAGGGAGACCGCATGACGGTCGAGCGTCCCAACGACGTGCCGCCGGCCGTGGGCTACCTGCGCAACCTCGCCGTTCCCGGAGAAGTCGCGCTGATCGAGATTGGCTGCGTGCTTCGCGTCGTGCCCGTGCCCGCAGCCTTCGCTGACGAAGCTGAACTGGGAACGCTGTTGCGCGCTGACTTGGTCGCCGCGGAACTGTGGGTGCGGAACTGGCAGCCGGGCGATCGCTATCACGTCGCCTACATGGGAAGAGCGCAGAAGCTGAAAACGCTTTTCCAGGAATGGAGCGTACCGGCCGCCGACCGGCCTCTCTGGCCTGTGGTGTTGAAGGGCACCGACATCGTGTGGGTGCGCGACCTGCCGGTCGCCGACGGATATTGCTGGCGCCCGGGCGACGGAGACGCTTGGCGCATTGAGTGCTATCCGGGCTGAAGGGCGTTCTGCATCCGGAAAAAGAAGCACACCACAGAGAGCACGGAGGGCACAGAGAATCAAGAAATCCTTTTCTTGGTTTCTCGGTGCCCTCCGTGGTAAAGGCTTTTATTCGACCGCGAGCGAATCAAAGTTGCGCGAAGACTTGACGCTCGCCGGGATTGCAAGGCAATGTGGAGAGACTATGAGCCCCTTGGAAACCCTGCCGCGCATTTCGCCGTTTCTCTGGTTCGACTCCAATGCCGAGGAGGCGGTCGACCTTTACCTCAGCGTCTTCAAAAACTCGCGTCGCCTAAACGATATGCGAATGCCCGACGGCAAAGTGTTGACGCTTGCCTTCGAACTAGAAGGGCAGAGGTTCACCGCCCTGAACGGCGGCCCGATGTTCAAGTTCAACGAGTCGGTTTCGTTCGTCGTGCGTTGCGACTCGCAGGAAGACATCGACTACTACTGGTCGAGGCTGACGGCCAACGGCGGAATGGAAAGCCAGTGCGGCTGGCTCAAAGACAAGTTCGGCCTCTCGTGGCAGATCGTGCCCGGGCGCATCGCCGAACTCCTGTCGCACCCGCAGGCCATGCAGGCGATCATGGGGATGAAAAAAATCAATATCGCCGAGTTGGAGCAAGCAGCGAAGTCGTGAGCCGAAGCTTAAAACCAAAATCCCCACCCCGCCAAACCAAGGCGGAATGGGGCACCCGTGAAGCCGGGCAGCCCAACCGTCAGCCGAGGGGCAGCCGCGCGCACCCGAGGTCATAGACTGAGCCATGCGTAGCTACATCCTGTCGCTTCCACCGGTGTTGCAGCCTGTCGTCATTGTGGGCTCCACGGTGATTGCGGCGTTCGCCGTGGCGCTGCTGACGCAAGTAGTCGTCAGCGGTCCCCGGCTGGAACTCGACCTCGGCCTGACCAGCGCGGTCTACGGAACGCTGGGCACCATCTATGCAGTGCTGATCGCGTTCGTTGTCTCCGGCGTGTGGCAGAGCTTCAGCGGTGCCGAGACTGCGGTGAGCAGCGAGGCCAACGCGCTGACCGATTTGATCTTCATCATCGGCCAGTTGCCGCCCGAGCGCAGCGGCGAAACACGCGAGCTTGCGAGAGCTTACGTCGAGAGTGTGGTCGAGCGCTGGGACGCGCTGGTACTGGCAACCCGAAACCAAACGCCGGTGGAGGAGATTACGCTCGACACCTCGTTCGCGCTCGTCCGGTCGCTCATGGACATCAAACCGGTTGATGGGCGCGAATCGACGCTCTACGCTGAGGCATTGCATCTGGCCGCATTGTGGCTCAACGCCAGGCGTGACCGGCTTCGCAGCGCACAGGGAAACACCGCCAAAGCGTTGTGGGGACTGCTCATCGCTGGAGCTTTTGTCCTGTTCGCGTTTCACGGAATGTTTGTCACCCACGTATGGATCGTGTGGGCGGGCTTGCTGCTGGGGTTCTCCCTCATTGTGGGACTAGCGTTTTATCTCATCTTCTCACTCGACAGCCCTTTCAGCGGCACGCTATGTGCGGGGCCCGAGCCCTTCCTATGGCTGCTCAAGTCCTTGGACCGCTCGGACGAATACAGGATTTAGCTGCGGCAAGAATCGGCTGAGGTCGGCACTTATAATCATTTCCAAATGCCCAACAACGCTACCGGTCGCGCGTATCGCCCGCCCGACGTACTGTCGGCGAAGGTTGAGCCCGTCATGTCAGGCATCCAGCGATTCTGGTTGCGCGTCAGCGACGGCCTGAAGATGGACCAGCTTTGGAAGCAGTTCCAGGCAGATGCGCGGGCCAGTTACCGGCTGTACTCGGCCGACGTCGATCTCGATCACGACGCCACCGCGCCGAAATGGAAGCACTATCTTCGTTTAGCCGGGCAGTTCTTCTGGGCAGTGATGGAGAAGCTTTCGCCGGCGCGCCGGGTGCTGCTGCTGGTGGCGTTGATACTGCTGTTTATTCCTACCCAGACTTCGTTCGAGAGCAGCACCAACACTGTGCTCGTCAAATTCGACTCCCACTTCTGGGGAGCGCTGCTGCTGTTATTGGTGCTGGTGCTGGAGGTTTCCGATCGCGTAGTGATGAAGCGCGATCTGCAAATCGCGAAAGAAATCCAGAACTGGCTGCTGCCCTCCGCGCCACCGACCGTTCCCGGGCTGGAGATCGCATTCGCCACCCGTCCTGCGAACACCGTTGCCGGTGACTACTACGACGTCTTTCCGCGCGTCTGCGGTGATCCGCATCCGCCAACTTGGCTGCTCGCGGTAGCAGACGTAGCCGGCAAGAGCATTCCGGCGGCGCTGTTGATGGCCACGGTACAGGCCAGTCTCAAGACCTTGGCGCCCACGCCGCTGAGCGTGAGTGAGTTGGTGGGAAAGATGAATCAGTACGCCTGCACCAACAGCCAGGAGGGCAGACGCTTCACCACTGCCTTCGTCGCCGAATACGATCCCGAGGCGCGTACCCTGACGTACGTCAATGCCGGACACAACCCGCCGATCGTGCGCCGCGCCTCGGGCGGAATGGAGAGGCTGGAGTTCGGCGGCATTCCATTGGGCATTATTGACGCTGGGGCGTATAGCTCAGCCACCTTAACGTTGCAACCCGGAGATTGGGTTGTGATGTTCAGCGATGGCGTAGTCGAAGCGGAAAATGCCAAGGGCGAGGAGTACGGCGAAGACCGCCTGACCTACAACATCCACATGGGCGCGACGCAATCGCCGGCAATGTTGTTGCAGCGCATCATGGGCGATGTCGACAACTTCGTGGGCACCGCGCCGCAGCACGACGACATCACCTGCATGCTGGTCAAGGCCGTTTGAATAACGCCATCACATCCTGGCTCAAACGTAGCCGGCTATTCTTCACCAACTCGCGCGCCCTGGAACAACAGCGCTACTGGGAACATACCCTGGCAACACCGCGCTACGCCGATCCCAAGCGGCTGCTGCGTTACGGTGCCAAAGCATATTCACAAAACGACGAAGACGGAATCCTGGCGGAGATATTTCGCCGCATCGGCACAACTGACAAGACGTTCGTCGAAATCGGAACAGGCGACGGCCTGGAAAACAATACCGGTGCGCTTCTGCTGCAGGGTTGGCGCGGGCTGTGGGTTGAGGGCGACAACGCGAAGGCAGCGCGGGCCCGAGCTAATCTTGCAGCCTACGTTGCGTCAGGCCGCCTTCGTGTTGACAACGTGTTCGTTAGCCGCGAAAACGTTGACGCCCTGCTGCAGAAAAGTGTGCCCAGCGCCGAGCTGGATCTGCTGAGCATCGACGTAGACGGCAACGACTATCACCTCTGGCAGACGGTGCACTCGATTTCACCGCGAGTCGTGGTGATGGAGTACAACGCCTCGTGGTTTCCACCCATGTCGCTGGCCGTCGCTTATCAGGAGCGCTTTGAGTGGAAAGACGACACCTATTTCGGCGCCAGCTTGAAAGCTCTGGAACGGCTTGCCGAGCGCAAGGGATATCACTTGGTCGGCTGCTGCTTCGCCGGAGTGAATGCATTCTTCGTGCGCGCTGATCTCTGCGGAACGCACTTCTCGGAACCTTATTCGGCGGAAAACCATTACGAGCCGGCGCGCTACTGGATGTTGCGCACCGCCGGACATCCGCCGGGTATTGGGCCTGTCGAGATCGTCGAATAGTTATTACTCCGCTGCCTTTGCGAGCAGCCCGTTGACCGCAGACAGGTTGGCGACGAGCTGCTCTGGAAAGCCGTGGCGATGCTGCAGGTAAGCCGGATCGTTATAGGTCAACCAGACTTTCCCATCGCCGTCTTCCCACACCAGAGCCTTCAGCGGCAAATCGATGGCGACCATAGGAGTCGCCTGCATCAGCGGCGTTCCACCTTTTGGGTTGCCGAAGATCAGCAGCTTGGTAGGACGCATTGGCAAGCCGACCTTTTCCGCCTCGCCGCTATGATCAACTATGGCGAACAACCTGATATTTTTCTCGCTCAGGAGTGCCTGGAGCCGCTGCACGGTATCATCGACCGAATGCTGCGACGTCAGATGAATCAGCCCGTTATCGCGATCGTTGTCCATCTTCGAAAGTCCTTCCAGGATGGGGAACCACACTGCTCGAAGGAACGTAAACTATAACGCCAATGCGCATCAGTTTGGTTAAAAGATGAACATCTCCGGCCCCACGGCGAACCATGCTCCGCTGGAGCGCGACCGCGATCGCTCGTTCCGCTCCGATCTGGCTATCCTGATCCTGATCGCACTTGCCACCGTCGTTGTGCACCAGATCCTCGGCAACCGTTACGGCATTCATCGCGACGAACTGGCCACGCTTGACGACGCTCGTCACCTTGCCTGGGGATACGTAGCCTATCCTCCTGTGACACCGTTTTTCGGGCGAATCTCGCTTGCGCTGTTTGGCACGTCGATCCGAGGCTTTCGCTTTTTCGCCAATATCGCGCTGGCGCTGGTGGTGGTACTCGCCGGATTGATCGCGCGGCAGATGGGCGGCCGTCGTGGAGCGCAGCTCGTCGCTGCTGTCGCCGTCGTTCCCTATTGTCTGGGCGCTGGCCAGTTGATGCAGTATGTAGCTTTCGACGCGCTCGCCTGGGTGCTCGCCGCTTACTTCGTCGTGAGGCTGCTGAAGAGCGGCGATGCGCGCTGGTGGGTAGCAATCGGAGCTTCTATCGGCTTCGGCATGCTCACCAAGTGGACGATGGGCTTCTTTGCCCTGGGCATCGCCGGAGCAGTGCTGCTCACCGACGCCCGGCGATATCTCAAAAGCAAGTGGCTGTGGATTGGCGTCGGGCTTTCGATTCTCATTTTTTTGCCCAACCTGATTTGGCAAGCCCAGAATCACTTTATCTCGCTTGAAATGCTGCAGCATATCCATGCACGCGACATGCGTCAGGGACGCACAACATACTTTCTGCCGCAGCAACTGGAACTGGCCGGTCTTCGCACCGTTCTCGCCTTGGCCGGACTGTATTACTGCCTGCTCTCTCCGGTGGGTAGGCGCTTTCGCATGATCGGCTGGATGTACCTCATCACGCTGGCGCTCTTCGTGGTATTGCATGGCCGCTGGTACTACATGGGACCTGCTTATCCCATGCTGTACGCGGCGGGAGCGGTTTGGGGCGAGGACTGGCTGGCCACGATGTCGCGCGGGCGAGCTATGGCAGTCCGCGCGGTCGTGTGGGTTGTGCTGGCATTTGAAATCGTGGTGACCAGCGCGTTCTTCCTGCCGCTTGCGCCGTTGGGAAGCAAATGGTGGCAAGCCGCGGCGTCGGTGCAGGGCGACCACAAAGAGGAGCTTGGCTGGCCGGAACTGGTGCAGGAGGTCGCTCGCATTCGCGATTCCCTGACGCCCGAGCAACGCGAGCACCTCGCGATCCTTGGTGCGAATTACGGCGAAGCCGGAGCGATCGATCTTTATGGGCCGCAGTACGGATTGCCTCCGGCGATCAGCGGAGTGAACTCGTTCTGGGTGCGCGGCTACGGCAATCCCGAGCCGCAGACCGTGATCATTCTCGGGCTCGAGCAGGATTACCTCGACAGGCGGTTCAACAATTGCCGCGTCGCCGGACATACGCCCAATCCTTACAACGTGCAAAACGAGGAAACCGGAGATCATCCCGACATCTTCGTTTGCGGTCCGCCGAAAGCGGGCTGGCCGGAATTCTGGAAACACTTCCGCTATTTTGGATGAGCGGCGAACCCTCAAAACCTTAGCCCGCATAAAGCCCAACCGAGTTCCCTCAGGGGCTGAAGCCCGCGAAACAGAGGCTCCGGTGCGGCACGGCTGAAGCCATGCCCTTTCAAAGCAACCAGACGACACATGTGAAGCCATGCCCTTTCAAAGCGGCTGCTCGGCAGATGTAAACTCATGCTTTTTAGAGCAACCACGACCCCTTCTACGATCCCGACCACGTTAACCGCGGAGGCGCAGCCCACTGCCGTTCCCATGCAGGAACGGTGATGCGTTCGGCGACCAGCGGTGGCTTGCGCGCCCAGCACACGACCGTCGTCCCGAACGGCAGATTGATGTGGTGCAGCGCCTGACGTTCCCCATCGAGCAGCAACGTCATCGCGGTATTGGCAATGTGAGCGCGCTTACTCACTGCGACGGTCGGAGCGAGTCGAGGTGCGGAAGATGCTGTTCGCAAGCGCCCAAGACCAGCGGCAGAAATGGCGCGGTAACAAAGTACGACGCGCGCTGCACTTCGAAGCCGCAAGTTGTCAGCTTGCGACGCAATTCGCTGGTGCGATAGCGACGGTAATTGCCGCGGTGCTCATCCTCTTCGCTCCACAGGAAAGCGTAAGCCGGAACGGTGAGACACAGCACACCTCCGTCTTTGAGGACCCGGCGCAACTCACGCAGCGCAGTGCGATCGTCGGGAACCGATTGCAGGAAGTCGCCGGCAACTACCACGTCGAAACAGTTGCTGGAAAACGCGAGCTCGTCAGGCGACGAGCAGACCAGGTTGCTGGCGCCGCGCACTTGCTGGAAGGCCGAAGCCGCGAGTGTGCTGTGCTGGTTGACGACGCGAAACCGCGACGGCTCGTCGAAAGCAAGCTCGGCGTTGCCGCCCATGTCGAGGATGCGGGCTTCACGCTTTTCGCTCAACGCCTGGCTGACAAATTCGCGCAACAGGCTGCGGCGCGCAACATACCACCACGACGACATCTCCCGCTCAAAGCTGGCGTAATCGCGTGGAGCTTCCATGGCTTTCGCCCTTCGCCGCCATTCTAAGGCATCGCGCCGGTCGCGTGAGATCCGTTCGCGACTGTGCTGTTAACAAACCAAACACGGCTATTTCGCAGGCGCGGCCTGCTCCACAGCGGAACGGAAATACTCCAGCGACATCTCCAACCCGGTGCGAAGCTCGATGGTTGGCTGCCAGCCGAGCAGCTCTTTGGCTTTCGTAATGTCGGGGCGGCGCTGCTTAGGATCGTCCTGCGGTAACGGCTCAAATCGGATCCGGCTCTTCGAGCCCGTGACTTCCAACACTTCTTTCGCACATTCCAGGATGGTGAACTCATTCGGGTTGCCGATGTTCACCGGAGTGTGTTCGTTGGATTTCGAGAGCGCGACGATGCCGGCAATTTCATCGCTCACATAACAGAAGCTTCGCGTCTGCAATCCATCACCGTAAACCGTGAGCTCTTCGCCGCGCAGCGCCTGCTTCATGAAATTGGAGATCACGCGGCCATCGTTGATCTGCAAACGCGGACCGTACGTATTAAAAATTCGCACGATGTGCGTATCAACCTTTTTGTAGCGGTGATACGCCATGGTCAGCGCTTCGGCGAAACGCTTGGACTCGTCATAGACCGAGCGCGGGCCAATCGGATTCACGTTTCCCCAATAAGTCTCTTTCTGCGGATGCTCCAGCGGATCGCCATAACATTCCGAAGTCGACGAGATGAGAAATTTCGCGTGATACTTGTGCGCCAGCTCGAGACAATTCATGGTGCCCTGCGAGCCGACCATCAGGGTCTCGATGCCGTGCTCCATGTAGTCGACCGGGCTGGCGGGCGAGGCCAGATCGAAAACATAGTCAATGTGTCCGGGATCGAATGGCTGGCAGATGTCCTGTTCGATGAGCTCGAACTTCGGTTCAGACGCCAGGTGAGCAATGTTGTCGCGGCTGCCGGTGAGGAAGTTATCGGCGCAGACAACCTCGTGACCTTCCGCCAGCAGCTTGTCGCAAAGATGAGAGCCGAGAAACCCGGCTCCTCCGGTTACAAGTATTCGCATAGGTTGATCGATTCGGGCCGGTACTCAGCAGTTGGCCCCGATGAAAGTTGACGCGAGTTTCGCTCAAGCTGCAAGTCTTCCCTTTTCTTCTGTCGAGCTTATTGTATGCACACCTCAACACCTCAACGCTTCAGAGCCTGTTTGAGAACTCGGTTTTGCCAAAGTCGATGGAACAACCACCTCACTAAGCCCCGTGGGGCGACCGAGATGATAGCCCAGCACGGAGCCGAAGGCGGAGTGCTGGGTGCGGGTCTGAAAAAACTCTTGAGTCGCGTAGCGACGGCACGGTTCTTACAAACACTGTTCAGAGCAGGGTTTGCCGGGAAGAATCGACAGCTCACGACCGAGAACACGGAGGGCACCGAGAAGGGACCCAAGATTTTTCAGGGGCTATTTCTCACCCCACATTGCCGGGCCTCCCGCCAGTACGTCCGATAATGCGGAAGCCTCAAAAAAACGTAATTGCGCATCTTTGCTTTCAACACTTTAGCTAACATTACTCATCTAAATTCCTGATTCCAGATTAGTTGCAGGTAAAAACCAGAGATATAAGGACTTAGCGGCAGCCATATCGCACTGAAAATTGTGCAGTGATGAATCAATAATTCATTCGAGTAAACGTCGCCGATACCTGCGGCCCAGATTGTCAAAGACCTTTCCGCCGCCACCTCGCAGGGCCGAAGTGGGAGCGCCGACACGAATGACGTGTCCTCAAGCGCACCGTAGCAGAGGGGGAATCTGTTGCGCAAGTTACGAAAGTACACTCTCGGATGCCGCCCTTCGCCCACGCTCAGGGCAGGCTAACCGTCAGTTGGTTGGGCGGGGATTTTGACTTTCGTCGCTTCTGTTCGGGAAGTATCCTAGTTCCTTGAACCGCGTGGCACTGCATACGAAAACCCCCACTCAATCCAAACGATGGCTTGAATGGGGCACCCTCGTGCGCGTTGTCTGGGCCGGGTGCCCCACTCAATCCATCGGTTGGATTGAGTGGGATTCACGAAGCTGGGATCGCCACGGACAAGGATCAACCTCTACCAGTCCGTTCTCACCGTTGAGATAAAACCGGAAACTACTCCAATCCCATTCTTCCGGACTCCGCACCAATTTACGTTTCACCGGATTACGATGCATGTATCGCAACTTCTCAACCCTTTTCTTTTCGGTACAGACGTTGAAGTCGTAAAAGCGCTTCTGCCAGACCCGATCACTCAGCGCTTCGCGTTTGCGCAGCAGTCGACTGAAGCGCTCTTTCACAACTTTCATAACCACGGATGGGTCGCCCACCGTGGGCATGGTCATCAGCAGATGAACGTGTTCCGGCATGACGACATATCCCAGAAGCACGAAACCGTATCGCCGCCGCGCCTGTTCGAGAACGCGAAGGAACAGGTCGCGTCGCGCTGGGGTTCCCAGTTGAGGCTGTCGCCGATAACAACTGAAGGTGATGAAGTGCAGAGAATCTTCGAGATAATACCGCTTGAGACCTGCCGTCACAGCGTGAGATTATGCGACTGCATGAGGTGAGGTCTGTGATCTGGCGCTGTCAACAGTGTGATATCCCACTCAATCCAAACGATGGATTGAGTGGGGCACCCGGCGATGTGTTGGCTCTTTCGGACTCTTCTTCAGGAAGGCAAATATGAGCGACCGAACAGTAGGTTCAAAAGTAATTTTAGTTTTTATTAATGTTGGCATACTGCTAGGGATGGCTCTCGGGTATAAAAACTACCATGTAGATAAGTTCTCGCTTGTTGTCATTGGTTGCATATCATTAGTTGCTCTTAATGGCATGTTCTTCCTATTTAGGACTGACCCTAATCTTCCACCGGTACGTGTAAGGCAACTTAACAAGTGGGTGCTATGGCCGATTGTGTTCCTTGCGGCGTTGATCGTTCTTGTTGAGATGTTCAGCAAAGGTTCATAAGTGCAGCACATGCTGTCCCATGCACTTGCTGATCGGAGGCCGATAAACAAATTGAACTAGATATCCGGAATTCGACCGGGCAGCAACTTACTCACCCCGCAGTGTTGCCAATCGAACTTTCCAAGGATAAGTGGCCTGCATATGCCTCGGTTGACAAATGCGGGAGTGCGGGAAATATAATGAAAGGTACTACGCGGACTCTACCGTTCTTACGCACTGTTCAGCACACTTCGTTTACATTTAGCAGCTAATTGCTTTTGACTGGTACTCCTCTTTGATATCGCATTCTATTGCAATGACTCCAGGAGAGGATCGTGCTCGAAATACACTAGCCCCAATCCAACCTATCTTGCCGCCCTTGACCCTTAGCCGGGTGCCCCACTCAATCCATCGGTTGGATTGAGTGGGATTCACGAAGCTGGGATCGCCACGGACAAGGATCAACCTCTACCAGTCCGTTCTTACCGTTGAGATAAAACCGAAAACTACTCCAATCCCATTCTTGCGGGCTCTGCACCAATCCTCGTTTCACCGGATTGCGGTGGATGTACCGCAGCTTTTCAACCCGCTTCTTTTCGGTGCATACGTTAAAGTCGTAAAAGCGCTTCTGCCAGACCCGATCACTCAGCGCTTCGCGCTTGCGCAGCAGTCGACTGAAGCGCTCTTTCACAACTTTCATGACCACCGATGGGTCGCCCACCGTGGGCATGGTCATCAGCAGATAAACGTGTTCCGGCATGACGACATATCCAAGAAGCGCGAAACCGTACCGTCGCCGCGCCTGTTCGAGAACGCGAAGGAACAGGTCGCGTCGCGCTGGGGTTCCCAGTTGAGGCTGTCGCCGATAACAACTGAAGGTGATGAAGTGCAGAGAACCTTCGAGATAATACCGCTTGAGACCTGCCGTCACAGCGTGAGATTATGCGACTGCATCAGGTGAGGTCTGTGATCTGGCGCTGTCAACAGTGTGATATCCCACTCAATCCAAACGATGGATTGAGTGGGGCACCCGGCCGGGAACATCCAGTTTTAGATGGACGACGACGACCAACTGGGGGCGAGCTGCCGGTCGAATGCTTCCTTACGTGGGCACGGTCGTGGGAGCCTACGCTACCTATAGTTGTCTGAGCAGGTGATTATGAATTTCACTACTCTCGTGACAGTTGCGGGACTAACGATACTTGCATTCTTCGGGGTGGCTTTGGTTCGTGGGCAGATAATCATGCGCAAGCACCGAGGGGTATCACGTCACGATTTTATCGATGCGTTCTCAAGTGCCCAAATTCCTGCTGAGATTCCCGCGGCAGTGTATGACTTTTACAAAAGAGGGGTCGTGTCTAAGGACTTTAGCATAGCTCCCGATGATAGCTATGAGGAGGTGCTACATAAGTGCGAAGAGGACATCGAGGATGATGCACGCTTTCTGATGAAGGAGCTCGGTCTCAAGTTCCCATCGCTAGAGGCACAACAACAATGGAGCCAAGAGGTGCTTTCCTCCCGAGCGGCAGTCCAGTCGATCCCGACTTTCTCGTCTGATCCTAACCGCCTTCTACAACCGATCCAGACGTTGCGTGACATGGTGCTTTGGCTGAACTGGGTACGGCGACATCAGATGGATGGGCCCTCCCTTCAACAGTAAATGGTTAGACCTGGGACCGCTATGGCCGGTGGTCCGGGCAAGCATCTTCGAGTGAGTAATACACACGAGGGTGCGTCCAACCGTTAGTTGGTTGGGCGGGGATTTCGGTTCCCGCGTCACAGGCTGGTGGCCCAGGTATCAGAATTAAATCTGGGTGCCCCAGGTTCGGGTCCATCGTTTGGACGCTAACCTGGGAGTCACTGACACAGCGACAAACCATGGTGTAGGTTGAGTTCAGGCCACGGGGTCTGCGGCGATATCACCAGTCCGGTCACTCGCACTTCGTCACTTTCAGTTGTTATCGTCGGCAACCCAACTTCAGCAGCGGTGAGATCTACGACCTGTTCCCGGAATGCGTGGAGCGCATGCGCCGACGCTTTGAGATGTGCGTCTATGGATACATGGTCATGCCTGAGCACGTGCATCTGCTACTGAGCGAGCCGGAGAAGGACACGCTGGCCGATGCGATTCACTACCTCAAACTATCGTTTGCGAAACGCGTAAAGACCCTCTCCCAGGTGAGCGTCCCAAGGAAGGACGCGAACCATGGGCACAGCGGTGCTTTCTGGCAAAAGCGCTATTATGATCGCAACGTAAGGAATTGGCAGGAATTCACGGTGAAGCTGCGGTATTTACATCGTAATCCCGTGAAACGAGGACTGGTGAAAGACGCCGCAGAGTGGAAGTGGAGCAGCTTCCGGCATTATGCTTTTCGCGAAGTCGGTGGGGTGGAGATTGAGTCGGAATGGACGGCACGAGACAGCGAAGTGAAGGCGTTAGGATTGCCGCCGCGCATCTTTCTTTGCCCTGGTTAACCGTCGCCCAGGTTAGCCCAACCGCTGGGCGAACCTGGGGCACCCAGAGTTCATACCTGGGCCACCAGGCAGATGAAAAGCCCCACCCCGCCAAAGGCTGGCGGTGCACCCGCGTGAGCGTTGCCCACTCAAGCAGCGCGCTGATGTTTCTCCTTCGCGGGCACGAATAGAGCGGGATCGATGTCCTGTAAGGAATACAGCATGGACGGGGCGAGATTGCGAATGTGCGGACTCCACTCCGAGCGCAAGGAAATGTAGCGCTCCGCGGCAGAATCCAGATCCGCAGTGAGCGCGATGCCGGCCGCTTGCAACCGTGCAGCCGCATTGAGGAAACGATTGCGCCACTGCGAACGGGTTTGCGCGTCGGGCGAGGCGCGCTCGGGCAGGCCGCCGGCGATGAAAGCGCGTTCGAGAGTGGTCAGCAGGAGCAGCGACGAATTCCAGATGTCGGTAACGGCACCGGATTCCATGAGCCAACCATACTGCTTACCATCCAGCGCCGTTTTGATGATGCTTACGCTGTCAAGGGCAACGTTGGTGAAGCGCGACATCGAATAGCAGGGCTGCTCGAAGCGGAAGTAAAACAACACCGGATAGAAGTGATGCACTTCCTTGAGAGTGGCGATGTTCTCGGCAAGACTGGTCAGGCTGGTGTAGCCGGCCTCGAAGCGTCCTTGCGGGCCTATGCCCGCGACGAATTCTGCCGCGTCGCCGGTCCTTGCCGTACCGATGTCGAGCAACAACGTTTGGGAGTTGCGGCTGAGCAACGCGCTGTAGATCTGCATCAGGTACGCCAAGGTCAGCGACATCACCGACATTCCCACGAGTGAGTTGAACAGGTAGAACATCTTGAAGTTGCCAGACCTCGGCTCGAAGTTGCCGGCGCCAACAATCGAGATACTGCTTCCACCGGCGAACAAGGCAGAGGTGAAGTCCGTACTGGTGGGCCCGCTGCTCGCCTGGATGCGGGACCCCAGATGCGGATGCAGTACCAAGGCGCTGCCCAGGGTCAGGCCCGCTCCCCAGAGCAGTACCAGCATCACAAGAATGAGGGGCCCGGCAAAGGACAGAACTTTGCCGCGCCTGGACGGCACTCTTTGGGCGAGCGTGCGCAGCATCCACCATGTCGCGCGGGCCAAGCGAGCGCTGATGATCCCGGTGCCGATGCGTGCGTAGAGCACGGTGAAGAAGACGTCGAGCAGAACCAGGGCGATCAGCAGCGCTCCAGCGAGTTGTTCAACGACCTTGGGTAAGGTCATGTACGTTCGCCAACCTTATGCGGCTTGATCGAACTGCCTCTGCAGTGCGCCCCTTGAGTCGCTGTTCTTCAGCGCATAAACTCCCGCGGCAATGGCTCCCAGGGTGAACAGCGTTTTGAATTTCGGCAGGGGGAAGGCGTTCATGAAACCGAGCACGGCCTTCGGAGGCTGATCGGCCTGCGGCGCCGATTGCATCGCACGCGTCTTTTTATCCAGAGCAGCGCCCGCTGCAAAGTGGCTCTTCAACGCGCGCACAAAGGGCACAAGGTCCTGCGGACCGCGGCTGGTGACCAGGTTTCCGTCCCAAACCACTTGCTGGTTGAGCCACGTCGCGCCGGCATTCACCAGGTCGTCGCGAACTCCCGGCCAACTGGTCAGGACGCGTCCGTCCAAAACTCCCGCAGACGCGAGCACCCAGGGACCGTGGCACAGCGTGGCTATCGGCTTGTTCGCAGAATCGAAAGCGCGAACAAAGTCGCGGGCATCCGCGGATTGTCGCAGCATGTCAGGATTGATGAATCCGCCGGGAACCAGCAAGCCGTCGTACTCGGCCGGGTTTGCTTCCCTAAGTGTCCTGGTCACGTTCACCTTGTTTGCCGGCTTATGTAAGTTGACGCCGCGAATAGCGCCACTCTGCAAGGAAACGATATCAACCTCAGCGCCGGCGGCACGCAGCACCGCGACTGGGATCGTGAGTTCAACCTTCTCGAAACCGTGTGTCGCAAGGACGGCAATGCGACGCCCTTTGAGTTGTCTGCTCACCTGATACTCCTTTCTGGGGATGGCCGAGAGATGAGCAGTTGGAGAGTCGGCGCGGGAAGCGCGTTGTCCTGGGAGAGTTCGAAATCGCACGTCGCTGGAGGCTGCGGTGTGACGGGCGTTGCACGGGTGGGCTACATTTGCCTCGTTGGCAATGTGGGGTGGCATCACCTGCGGGCGCGACGATTCCGGGAAGCATCGTGGCTCCCACATTTCCCACCAGAAGGGAAATGTGGACACCCGGCCAGCCCCACATTTCCCAAACGATGGGAAATATGGGCCACCCGAGCGGTAGCGTTACCGAACCTACGGGGCCCCCTCGGTGTCGACCCTACGGGACTTGGGAGTTATTGAAGATCTGCATCGGCACGACTAACGTCGTGCCCTGATACAAAGCTCTGATACAAAGCTCTAACACAAAGCGCCGATAAAAGGCTTTAAGCAGAATTCTAAGCGACCTGTGAGGCCGTGCGCTCGTCACAGAATCCCTACACATCCAAACCTATAATCGATAGTCGCCCAGAGAAGAGGCTTCTATGCCCGATTGTTCCACAGACCTGTTGATTATTGGTGGCGGCATCGTTGGACTGGCGACTGCCCTGGAAGCGGTCACGCGCTTTCCTGACCTGCGGGTGGTCGTTCTGGAAAAAGAAAACCAGGTTGCGGCCCACCAGACCGGACACAACAGCGGCGTCATTCACTCTGGACTCTACTACCGCCCGGGCTCGCTCAAAGCGCGCAACTGCGTGGCCGGCGCGGCCTCGATGAAGCGCTTTTGCCGCGAGCATGAGATCAGGTTCGAGGAATGCGGCAAGCTGGTGGTGGCGACCAGCGCGGAAGAAGTTCCCCGGCTCGAACAATTGCATCAACGCGGCATCACCAACGGTCTTGAAGGACTGCGGATGCTCAGCCGCGAAGAGTTTCGCGAGATCGAGCCGCACTGTGACGGCGTCTCGGCTCTGCACGTGCCCTCGACGGGAATCGTGGACTATGTTGCCGTTGCGCAGAAGTATGCCGAACTGATTACGCGCGCAGGCGGCGAGATCATTCTTCGCGCCAAAGTCACCGGACTGCGCCACGAGGGGTCCACTAACGTAGTCGAGTCGACTGCCGGAGCGTTTAGTGCGACTCACGTCATCAACTGTGCCGGACTCTATAGCGACCACATCGCCAAACTCGCCGGAGTGGCGATCGATCTGCAGATTGTTCCCTTCCGCGGGGAATACTACGAAGTTCGCGAAGAGCGTCGCGGCTTGGTGAAGAACCTGATCTACCCGGTGCCCGATCCTCGATTCCCTTTCCTGGGCGTGCACTTCACACGGCGGGTCAACGGCAGCGTTGAAGCCGGTCCGAACGCGCTGCTGGCATTCCGTCGCGAGGGCTACAACGGCGCCGGGCCGGAGCTAAGCGAAGCTGTGGAGATGCTGCGGTTTGAGGGCTTCTGGCGAATGGCCGGCCGATACTGGCGGAAGGGCGCGGAAGAGCAGTATCGTTCGCTGGTAAAGAGCGCGTTTGCGGCGGCGTTGCAGAAGATGATCCCTGAGCTGACGGAACAGGACCTTGCTCCGGGCGGTTCAGGAGTGCGGGCGCAGGCGGTCGATCCGCAGGGCAATCTGGTTGACGATTTTCATTTCGTCCACGCACCCGGCATGATTCACGTGTGCAATGTGCCCTCGCCCGCGGCGACTGCGTCGTTAGAGATTGGCCGAGAGGTGGTCGATAGCATGGTCCAGCGCTTCGACCTGCGCCCTGCCCTGCTGACATAGCCGATATGTCCTAAGGTACATATCGGTACTTCCCTTTAGTAACCGTTTGAACGTCCTACTGTGACCTGGGTCACGAAGGCTTCTGTCAGCTCGGTGGAATAGTCGAATATAGTTCACCAAAGTAAATCAGACATTGCAAGACGTGGATCTTCCGCTGTGTCGCACGCGACACAGCATTCAAGGTCTGGCCCTCGACACGAACGCAACCTGTGTGAACTGCATTTACTGATGCTACCGGCTGCTCCTCCAAGGTGGGGGAGAGTTGTTCCGCCTGTCCCGGGAGCTTCACACTTTTGCTGTTGTCGAGGAGCGCGCTGGTGCATCCGCTGAAAAGTCGAAGGTTTTCCGGTCCCGCAACGATATCTACCAGCAGCGACCATCGCCTGCATGGACATTTCGCTTATCGAGGCGGCTTCGGGCCGTCCAGCTGCGATACGGTTGAGGGCCCTCAGATTCAGCAAGCAGGGTCGACCGAATTGCCGAGGGAGATTGATCCGTTCCTTGGGGCCAGCGCAGTCATTCAACGATTGCGCGACTTCTCGCGCCGGGTCGCCGAGAGCGATAGCCCGGTCGTCCTCCTGGGCGAAACCGGATCGGGCAAGGGCGTGCTGGCAAACTGGCTGCACGCCAACGGTAATCGCCGGCATGAACAGTTTCTTGACCTGAACTGTGCGGGTCTGGACCGCGAATTCCTGGAAACCGAACTCTTCGGGCACGAGAAGGGCGCGTTCACCAGCGCCGTCGCAGCCAAGCCGGGACTGCTGGAAATTGCCAATCATGGCACGGTGTTCCTGGACGAAATCGGCGACGTGGATTTGCAAGTCCAGCCGAAGCTGCTGAAGGTGCTGGAGACGGGACGCTTTCGCCGCCTGGGCGATGTCCGCGACCGCTTCTCCGACGTGCGGCTGATCTCGGCCACCCACCGCGATTTGGGACGCGATGTGCGCGAGGGACGCTTTCGCTCGGACCTTTTCTACCGCATCAACATCGTACTTCTGGAAGTTCCCGCCCTTCGCTCCCGAACCGAGGACATTCCGCATCTGGCTGAACGGTTGCTGCGATCCCTGGCGCCGCAGGGCGAGGCGATCGCATTAGACCGGTCGGCCATCGGTGCACTGCAACGGTATCCGTGGCCGGGAAACATTCGCGAACTGCGGAATGTGCTGCAACGCGCTTTGCTGGTGGCCGACCACGACGTGATCACCGAGCGCGAGTTGCAGTTCTTTCCCGCACAGTTTGAGGAGCCGCCAGCGCGCTTCCCGCAAGCGGCCGACGTCACCCTGCAGCAGATGGAAAAGAGTTACATCACTGCCGTTCTGGCACAGGAATTCGGTTCCATCCAGAAGGCCGCCAAGCGGCTGGGGATTCCTCGCAGCTCGTTGTACAACAAGCTGAACCGCTTTGGGATTGGCAACGGAAAACTCTGAAGAGAAAAAGAAAAGGGCGGAATTCCGAACGGAAGCGCAGCGCCCAGTTGCACATCCGAATAAGACCGTGAGGTCCGGAATCCCGCCAACCGGTAAAGCTAAACTCTACCTACAAGGAGGAGACACCAACACGCGAACTCTGTCTTGCCGACATCGTCTCAACCGCATCAGCAACGCGATTGTTGCATTTGCAGCCGGCTTTGCGAATACCCCTTCTGCCGTAGACTCGTACCACTTCTGTCGTATCGCACGATTAGGTCTCGATGCGAATCGGTCTCGTCGCGGCGTTCAAGATCGTCCGCTCGTTGCACAGCGACGACATCTCCTTACCCAGGAGCTGAATCACCTGCAAACAGAGGTCGGGACGAGAGCGCAGAAACTCCTGCACCACCCGGGCCGGCACGAAAGTGAATTCAGCTACATCGGTGGTTTCCACCGAGTAACAACAATGATCGCAACTCAACGTGGAAGACAGGCCGATAAACGATCCCGCTTCCAGCTCGCGCAATTGCATGGTCTTTCCATCGTGCGAAGCCATCGATACCCTTGCCGAACCCGAGCGCAGTATGTAGATGCCTTTGCCGGCTTCGCCTTCGGTCAACACGCGCTCACCGGCGCGGAACGAGACCGGCTGCCCGATGGACTCCAATTCTGCGATCAGGCCCGTTTCCGACATAACCTGCGACTTCAGTGCTCCCACGTTTCCGGACGCTCGGCTTGCAGGCATCCAGCTCATGTGTTGTACATCGGGAAGCGCACGTCGCGGTGTGATGCGCGTCACACGTGCTTGTGACCAGCCCGGAGGCGTCTGCCAGGCGGTGCGCTCTCGGGCCGAGTGCAGCGAAACACACTTGGCAGCATCGAATCAGAGTATCGAAATAGGTTAAGGTAGTTGCCGATGGAACAGAGTTTCGCCAACTCGGCCGTACTGAGCAACGACGAGATCCTGCGCTACTCGCGGCACGTCATCCTGCCGGAAGTTGGCATGGAAGGACAACTCAAGCTCAAGCAGGCGAAGGTGCTGTGCATCGGTGCCGGAGGGTTGGGTTCGCCCCTGGCGCTCTACCTCGCGGCAGCGGGAGTGGGGACGCTGGGTATCGTTGACTTCGACGTGGTCGATCTCACGAATTTGCAGCGGCAGATCATTCACACCACGGCTGACGTCGGTCGCAGCAAACTCGACTCAGCAGCAGAGGGCATCGCCGCGATCAATCCCAATGTCACGGTGCGCAAGTTTGAAACGCGCCTGACCAGTGCGAACGCGCTGGAGATCTTTCGCGAGTTCGACATCATCGCCGATGGGACCGACAACTTCCCCACCCGCTACCTGGTGAATGATGCTTGCGTGCTCAGCGGCAAACCCAACGTGTATGGCTCCATCTTTCGCTTCGAAGGGCAGGCCAGCGTCTTCGCGACGAAAGCGGGACCGTGTTACCGCTGTTTGTATCCGGAGCCGCCTCCGCCGGGCGTGGTGCCTTCGTGCGCCGAAGGTGGTGTACTGGGAATTTTGCCAGGGCTGGTGGGAGTGATCCAGGCGACGGAGACCATCAAGCTGATTCTGGGATTGGGCGAGAGCCTGGCTGGGCGGCTGCTGATGATCGATGCGCAGGCCATGCGCTTTCGCGAGCTGAAGCTGCGCAAAAATCCCGAGTGTCCAGTGTGCGGCGAGCACCCCACGGTGACGAAACTCATCGACTACAATCAGTTTTGCGGAATTCGCGGAGAAGAAAAAGGAGCAGCATCCACCTTGGCTGATATGACGGTTGAAGAACTGAAGCGGCGGCTCGATGCCGGCGAAAACATTTTTGTGCTCGACGTGCGCGAGCCGCACGAATATCAGATTGCCAACATCGGCGGACACCTGATTCCGCTGAACGATCTGCCGAAGCGCGTGAGCGAACTCGATGCCAATCGCGAAATCGTGGTGCACTGCAAGCTGGGCGGCCGCAGCGCCAAGGCGGTCGACTTCCTGAAGCAGTCCGGGTTTTCCAAGGTTCACAACCTCGCCGGCGGGATCACCGCGTGGTCTGAGAAGGTGGACCCGAAGGTGCCGAAGTACTAGCGGCGTCTTGCCTGGCTGCCGATCGGGACTACATATAGAACAGGCTTAACCGCGGCATGTTGTACTTCTCCAGCAGCCGCTTCTGTACATATTGCTTGTGCAGCTGATCGATTTGCGGCGCCGTCATCTTGCTGCGATAGGGCGCAAGGTCGCGATCGGCTTCGCTGCGGATGGCAAATAAGACTTCATCGGGAGTTGACGCCAGCAGCGCCGCCAGCAGCTTCTCTTCACTCACCGTAAGCCGCCGCTCCAAATCTTCCATCGGCGGAGCGTTGCCTTGCTCAACCGCATCGGCTAAGCCGCGCAAGGTTTCGGCGGCTTCGATTGCAACTGAGGCCGCGGCGCTCGGCAATGCACAAGCCGATAATGCCTCGGCGTTTCGCCGCAGGAACAATGCAACCGCCTCGTGCTCCAGCCCGGGATCGGTTTTCTTCGCAGGCGCCGCGCCGACGGCCGCGTCTTTCAACTCCTCTGCGGAAGCCAGCACTTCCTGCGCGCAGTAGGCGAGGCCATTCACCTTGCGCGTTCGTCTGGCTCGGCGCTCCCACTTGTCGAAGCTGGTGTCGATGCCGCGCAGCACCGCTTCCAGCGGAATGCCGGCATCTTTCCATATCTCCATCAGCGCCCAGTCCAGCGGCGAGAGCATGATCAGCGTGCCGCGACGCTTCTGAAAGTGCTCTTCGATTTCGGTGAAATAGTTGAAGTAGTTGTCCACGCTGAGAAAGATTGAACCACGGATGGACACGGATGAACACCGATCAGAAACAATTGATTCTTCCGATCGGTGAATATCAGTGCAAATCTGTGGCTCAGGATTTTGCGGTGATTTCACCCGCGCTTCATCGCATCGGCGCGGGAGCTTTCGTCTTTGCCTGAGTTCTGCCGCCGAGTGTGGCCCTGGTTGCGCTCGTAGATGATCCTGAGGCCGTCGAGGGTGAGAAACTCATCGACCTGGCGGATGTATTTCGAACCTTCGCTCATCAGCGATGCCAGTCCCCCGGTCGCAACCACGGTAAGCGGGCTGCCGATTTCCGCCATCAATCTTTCTAGGATTCCGTCAATCAATCCCAGGTACCCGTAGTAAAGCCCCGACTGAACGCTATTCACCGTGTTGGTCGCCAGCACGCGCGCGGGCTTGCGAATGTCGACGCGGGGCAGCCGCGCAGTGCGCGAGAACAAAGCGTCGGCCGAGATCCCGATGCCCGGAGTAATCACGCCGCCCATGTACTCGCCCTTTTGCGAGACGACATCGAAGGTAGTCGCGGTGCCGAAGTCAACCACGATGCAAGGGCCGCCGAATTTCTCAAACGCTGCCACACTGTTCACGATGCGGTCGGCGCCGACTTCTGCCGGATTGTCGTAGTGCACCGGCATGCCGGTCTTCACCCCGGGTTCGATAAACAGCGGCTTCATCTGGAAGTAGCGCTCACACACCTCGCGCAAGGTCGAATCCAGCGGAGGCACGACGGAAGAGATCACCGTTCCCTGCACCGACGCGACTTCCAGCCCGTTCATCGCAAACAGATTACGAAACAGGACGCCGTACTCGTCGACGGTCTGCGATTTGACGGTGGTGACGCGCCAATTCGCGATCAGGCGCCCATAGTGCGGAGGCACTTCCGAAGACTTGGGCTCGAACACCCCGAGGACCGTGTTGGTGTTTCCTACATCCAGGACCAGCAGCATTATCGTTTTCCGTCGATGGCTCGCACTGTGCCCGAGAGCACAGTCCGGAGCCGGCTGGCGGTTCGCACCAGCAAAAAGCCGTGCTCGTCCAGCCCTTCCGTCACGCCTTCGTAGCCGCCATCTTCGTCAACGTGCACGTAACGCGAGCGCGCGAAAGAAGAGTGCTCTTCGAAGCGGCGGAAGATGGCGGCCCGCGCTTCGGGGCCTTGCTCAATCAGCTCGCGGTAGGCAGCGTCGAGCGATTTTAGCAGAGCAGCAGCCAGCGCAACCCGCGACCATTCGCGTCTACTCTCCAGCCGCAAAGAGGTAGCGATGGGTTCGAGTTCAGCCGGAAAGACCGCGTGATTCACGTTGATGCCGATACCGATGACCACGTAGCGCACACGAGTGGCCTCAGCATTCATCTCGGTAAGAATGCCGCAAAACTTCTTGCCATTGAGCAGCACGTCATTGGGCCAGCGCAGGTCGGGATGCAATCCCGTGGTTTGTTTCACGGCATCGCACACCGCGAGCCCTGCGAGAAGCGATAACAGCAACGCGTCGGCCGGCGACATCTGAGGCCGCAAAATCACCGAACAATAAAGGCCGGCCGATGGAGCCGAATCCCAGCTGTGTCCGCCACGTCCACGCCCGGCAGTTTGTTCCTCAGCGAGAAAGACAGCGCCCTCGGACTCACCCTCAGCGGCGGCTTGCATCGCTTCGGTGTTGGTAGACCCGACGCTGAAATAATGGTGGATGCGGCTGCCGATGGTCTGTCCTTGCAGCATCGGCCCAAGTACGTCGGGCAGAAGAAGGTCGGGCATGGCGTTCAGTTGATAGCCGGAGGCAGGGTGTCCGGTGATCTGCACGCCCAATTCGCGAAGTTGCTGCACCGCTCGCCACACTTCCGATCGGCTGGTGCCAAGTTCCTCGGCAATGCGGGTTCCGCTGACGACGATGGTCGCGTTATCGCTAAGCAAGCGAACAATGCGGCCCAAACGTGAGTCAGTGGCTTCCATTTACGCCGGCTGCAAGCGCATGCTCAGATCGACCGCGGGTACCGAGTGGGTGAGCGCGCCAATGGAGATGAAGTCGACGCCCGCCTCGGCATACTGACGGACATTCTGCAGGTTGATACCGCCAGAGGCTTCGAGCGGTACTTTGCGATCGAGGTTCGCGACCCGCTCCACGGCCTGGCGAACCTGTTCCGGCGTCATGTTGTCGAGCAGGATGGCCTCGGCTCCATGTTGCAGTGCCTGTTCGAATTCTTCCTGCGAGCGCACCTCGACTTCAATCGGCAAGCTGCTCGAGCGGCGACTCAGGGCGCGCTGCAATGCCTCCACCGCTCCGCCGGCCAGGTCGATGTGGTTGTTCTTGATCAGAATGCCGTCGCTGAGATCGAGCCGGTGATTGGTGCCGCCGCCGCAGCGCACAGCCCACTTGTCGAGAATACGCAGGCCCGGAGCCGTCTTGCGGGTGTCGAGAATGGTCGCTTTGGTTCCGGCGACGGCGTCGACGTAGTGGCGCGTCGCGGTGGCGATACCACACATGCGCTGCATGATGTTGAGGATCAGCCGCTCGCATGCGAGGATAACGCGAGCGTTGTGCCGGATGACGGCGACCGACTGACCTTTGCGCAGCCGCACCCCGTCGAAGATCTCGGAATTGCTTCGCACGTCGGGATGCGACGTGACCTTGCCATCGAGCTGAGCATAAACCTCGAGGATGCGTTGCACGCAGCCCAAACCCGAGAGCACGCAATCCTGTCGCGTGATGATGGTGGCAGTGGCCCGCTGACCCGGATCGATGCAGGCCTGACTGGTCGCGTCGTTGGTGGCGCAATCTTCCTTCAGGGCGTTTTCCAGCAGCGCGGTGATCCTGCGGCCTGTCCAATCCACGGTATTCTCCCGAACCTGTCTGCCTTAACAGCCTAGTTCCTGCATAGCAGCTTTGGCTTTTTCAACCAGCACTTCGACTTCGCCTCGACGCTTTTTCAGGCCGTCCACCACTTGCGCGGGGGCCTTGGCCAGGAACGACTCATTGGAGAGCTGCGCCGTCGCTCGGCCCAGCTCTCCTGTCAGTTTCGCAAGTTCTTTATTGAGCCGGTCGCATTCAGCGGCCACGTCGATCTTGCGTTCGTAGACCACACGAACCTCGAAGCGGGCCGTGCTGCGCGCGCCAGCAATTTTCGCCAGCGATGAGTCTACGAAGTTCACGCCGTCAACGTCTGCCAGCAATTCGACGGCACTCCGGTCGCGGTCGATCCAGGAACGAACCTGCTCATCGGCGAAGACCTCGATGGGCAGCTTTTGCTTGCGGTCGACTTTCAGCTCAGTACGGATGTTGCGCACCGCCGCGATCAGGTCCTGCAGAATCGCCATCTCCGTCTCGGCGGAAGTATCGATCTGCGACTCATCCGCCTGCGGATAAGCCGACAGGGCGATCGACTGCGCCGGAGGATTGCCATCATAAACCGCGTGCCACAGTTCCTCGGTGATGAAGGGCATGAACGGCGACAACAAGCGGAGTGCGCCCTCGAACATGCTGACCACGTTGACGAAGGCTGTGCGCGCCTCCTGCTTGTCGGTAGAAGCCAGGCGGGGCTTGAGCAGCTCGATGTACCAATCGCAAAACTCGCCCCAGAAAAAGTGATAGACCACGTGCGCGGCTTCGTGGAAGCGATATGCCTTCAGCGCATCATCAATCTCGCGAGCTACCCGATTGAAGCGCGAGAGAATCCAGCGGTCTTGCAGCGACTCCACCGAGAAACCGGGAAGGCCGGCAGCGCTGAGGTCCATCGTCGAACGCTTGAAGTCGGCCAGCGACCACATGCCGGATTCCTGCGCGCGATCGACGTTCATGAAGAGAAAGCGCGCGGCATTCCAAATCTTGTTGGCAAAGGCGCGATAGCTGTCGATGCGCTCGGGCGAGAACGCAATGTCGGTGCCCGGAGCGGCCATAATCGCCAGGGTGAAGCGCACCGCATCGGTACCGTACTTCTCGGTGATCTCGATGGGATCGACCACGTTTCCCTTGGTCTTCGACATCTTCTGGCGCTCGGCATCGCGCACCAGCGCATGAATGTAAACGGTGCGGAAAGGAACGTCGCCGTGCTCGTGGCCGCGCATGAAATGGCAGTTCATCATGATCATGCGCGCTACCCAGAAGAACAGAATGTCGAAGCCGGTGATGAGCAGCGTCGTAGGATAAAACGCGTCCAGATCGGGCGTCTGCTCGGGCCAGCCCAGGCCGGAGCAGGGCAACAGCCCCGACGAGAACCAGGTATCGAGAACGTCGCTGTCCTGTTCGAGCTTGTCGCCGCCGCACCTGCACTTCGCCGGCGCCTCGCGCGCGACGATGATCTCGCCGCAGTCTTTGCAATGCCACGCCGGGATGCGGTGGCCCCACCACAACTGCCGCGAAATGCACCAGTCGTGGATGTTGCGCATCCACTCGAAGTACGTCTTGGTGTAGTTCTCGGGAACGAACTTGATCTCGCCCTGCTCGACAGCTTCGATGGCACGGTCTGCCAGCGGCTGAATCTTCACAAACCACTGGGTCGAGAGGCGCGGCTCAACGATGGTCCTGCAACGGCTGCAAGTGCCGAGCGGGACGGTGTAGTCCTTCTTCGCAACCAGGAAGCCGCCTTTTTCCAGATCGTCGAGCACACGCTGTCGCGCTTCGAAGCGGTCGAGCCCGGCGTAGGGGCCGGCGTTCTGGTTCATCTGCGCGACTTCGTTCATCACCTCGATCTGCGGCAGATGGTTGCGCAGTCCGGCTTCGAAATCGTTGGGATCGTGGGAAGGCGTGACCTTCACCGCACCAGTACCGAATTCCGGATTAGCAAGGACGTCATCGGTGATGATCGGGATCTCGCGATTCATCAGCGGCAACATCACATGCTTCCCATGGAGGTGCTTGTAGCGCTGGTCAGTCGAGTTGACGGCGATGGCGGTATCGCCCAGCATGGTCTCCGGACGAGTTGTCGCAACCACGATGAACTCGTTGGGACTGCCGACCACCGGGTAGCGAATTTCGTACAGCTTGCCGGGCGTTTCTTCGTGAACGACTTCGAGGTCAGACACGGCGGTAATGCATCGCGGACACCAGTTCACGATGTACTTGCCGCGGTAGATCAGCCCTTCTTCATACAGCCGGACGAAAGCTTCGCGCACCGCGCGCGACATGCGATCGTCCATGGTGAAATACTCGCGCGACCAGTCGACCGAGGTGCCCAGCCGCTTCATCTGCTTCAGGATCGCGCCGCCGTAATGCCGCTTCCAATCCCAAACGCGCTCGACAAACGCTTCGCGGCCAATCTCGCGACGGTTCTTGCCCTCGCTCGCGAGCTGGCGCTCCACCATGAGTTGAGTGGCAATACCGGCATGATCGGTTCCCGGCAGCCAGAGCGTGCGAATGCCGCTCATGCGCTTCCAGCGAACGATGATGTCGATCTCGGTGTGCTCCAGCATGTGGCCCATGTGGAGATTGCCAGTGACATTCGGCGGCGGCAGCGTCAGGGTGAACGTCGGCTGGCGCGTCCCGGACGCTGGCGTTTCGACATGAAACAGCTTCTGGTCGACCCAGTACTCGGCCCAGCGGGGCTCAATGGCGCCCGGATCATAGGCTTTAGGCAGATCGTGCGGCATGCAGTCCGATCATTGCGAAGATAAGCTTCGATATTAAGCGGCAGGAAAAACGTGGTCAAACAAGGCTGCACGGCTTTCTCCTTACGTCTCGCTGGAATCGCGGGGCTTCGGCCCTTGCGCCTGCATTGTTGTAATCTGAAATTGCGGCATGACGTACGAAAGCAGCGTCCACAAACTCTACGAGCTCGGTCACGAGCTTACCTCCACGCCATCGCACAAGTTCGACCTGGCGTATGTGCGCGAGTTGCTCGCGGGGCTGGGCAATCCGGAGCGGCGATTCCCCAGTGTTCTCATTGCCGGAACCAACGGCAAAGGTTCGACCGCCGCTACCCTTGCGGCCATTCTTCGCGCGGCGGGATACAAAACCGGGCTCTACAGTTCGCCCCACCTGATCAGGATCAACGAGCGCATGCGTGTTAACGGCGAGGCCATCGCCGACGTGGAGTTCGAAGAGATTCACAACCGCGTAGAGCTCCTGGCGCAGCAGCTGGTACAGGATCGAAAGCTGCCCTGGCATCCCAGCTTTTTCGAGATGTTGACTGCGATGGCCTTTGAATATTTCGCCAGCGTCGCCGTGGATATCGCGGTGCTCGAGGTGGGAATGGGCGGACGCCTGGATGCGACCAACGTTGTCGATCCGCTGCTGTCGGTCATCGCCGATGTCGCACTCGATCACCAGAAGTACCTGGGCAACACCATCGGCGAGATCGCGCAGGAAAAGGCGGGCATCATCCGTCCGAACGGAATCGTGGTCACGCTGCCGCAGCATCCCGAAGCCAACGATGTCATCGGCAAAGCGATCATGGACAAGAACGCGAGCGGCGTGAGCGCGACCAAGTACGTACCTCCAGTGTCTCCGGGAGCATCCGGCTATCTGGCCGAACGAGTTACTCCCGCGCTCGGGCGCAACCGTTACCCGCTGACCGTCATGGGCGAGGAGATCACGGTAGACTCACCGCTGCCCGGTCGCCATCAGTTGCGCAACATCGCGCTGGCAATCACTGCCGCCGAGGAACTCGCGCCCTTCGGTTTCAAGGTCACGCCTCGGCAGATTGAGCAAGGCATCCGAGACACCCATTGGCCCGGACGCTTTCAGGTTGTTGCCCGCTCAGTTGCGACCGGCAACCACGACCTTGTGCTCGATGTCGCCCACAATCCGGCGGGAGCATGGGCCCTGCGCTCTGCGCTGTCGGAAAACTTTCCCGATCGCACCCTGACCTTTGTCTTCGGCGCAATGGCCGATAAAGCGATACAAGAGATGACGGAGATCTTGTTCCCCATCGCCGAGCAGGTGGTCGTCACGCCGGTGGACAACCCTCGCAGCGCAACCGTTGATGAACTGCTGCAGGCGGGCGCACGAACCGGAGCACAGCTTCATGCTGCGCGATCCGTCCTTGGGGCGCTGACCAAAGCAACCGAACTGGCGGGGCCGCACGGCGTGATCGTCGTGACCGGATCCATCTTCCTGGTCGGCCAAGCCATGTCGGCAATGAGCCTTGAAGCATAGCCATGAGCTACGGCGAACAGCTTGCGAAGGCAGACGACCTGGGCCGGGGATCCCCGTTGACCCGCTTTCGCTCGTATTTCGTCTACATTCCATTGACCTACCTCTGCACCGGGATAATGGGCACGCTGTCGCTGCTGTCATCGCTGTTTGATCACGATGGCCGGGTACAGCATTGGTTCGCGCACACCTGGGCGAAGATGATCCTGAGAATCCTGTCGGTGCGGGTCAAACTGCACGGGTTGGAGGACGTTGACTTCTCACAACCGGCAGTCTATGCCGCGAATCATCTTTCAGCACTTGACATTCCCGTGCTCTACGCCAGCTTGCCGGTGCAGTTCCGGATTCTCGCTAAGAAGGAGTTGTTTGCCTATCCGTTCCTGGGTTGGCACCTTCGGCGCTCGGGACAGATTGCGGTCGATCAGCGGGATGCGCGGTCATCGCTACGTAGCCTGAATCGTGCCAGCGAGAGCTTGCGCGAGGGCATGCCGCTGGTAGTGTTTCCCGAAGGCGGCCGTTCGCCCAGCGGAGAGCTACAGGAATTCATGGGCGGCGCTTTCTATGCCGCGCTTAAAGCGCAGGTGCCAGTCGTGCCCATAGTGATTACCGGAGTACGTGAGTTGCTGCCGATGAACAGCTTTCATGCGCTGCCCGGCGAGGCCGACGTCGTCTTTTGCCGCGCAGTGGACACCAAAGGCATGACGCCGCGGGACATGGACCGACTCGCAGCCACTGTGAGGCAGGCAATGCAACAGGAAATCTCGGCGCGAATGCCGCGTCAACCAGAGCCGTTGAATTCAGCAGAGGTGGCGCAGTGAACCAGAAACCTCGTATTGCCATTCCGGTGCCAAACTCCACGCGTCCGGACTATGCGGACCGATCTTTGCCGCAGTATGAGCACGCCATCCGCTTAGCCGGCGGTGAGCCCGTGGTGATCGAGGTGAATGCCACGCCGGCGGAGATCGCGCAGGCAATCAAGCAGTGCGACGGAGTGCTGCTTCCCGGCAGTCCGGCGGACGTAGATCCGGAGAAGTACGGCGAGCAGCGGCATGAGAAAACTGCGCCCGCCGATCCCTTTCGCGACAATACCGACGAGCTTCTGTTGCAGGACGCCTTCAACATGCACAAGCCGGTCCTGGGTATCTGCTACGGGCTGCAATCGCTGAACGTGTGGCGCACCGGAACGCTGGAGCAGGACCTGCGGGACGGAGTGAATCATCGCGCGGGGCGGGCTGTGGCTGAGGCCCACCGGGTGCAGATCGAGCCGCATTCCAGGCTGGCTGCGATTCTTCGCGAGGGCAGGGGCCCTGCCCGACAGCGCGCCTTTGATGCTGCCGGTCAACTCAAGCCATCATCAGGCAGCTGCTTCGCTGGGCGATGGATTGCGACTGTCCGCGTGGTGTCCTGAAGACGAAGTGAAGGAAGCGGTCGAGGGGACAGCGGCAAATCATTTTGTGCTGGGGGTGCAATGGCATCCTGAGCGCGACGTCGACGAGAACACGGCTTCCCAGGCCATCTTCGCAGGATTCGTGCGCGCAGCGGGCGCCTGGCATCGACAACTGGCAAATCGGCAGAGCGATTTCGAATCCGTCAGGAAGTAGGGTTGCGCCTCGCCAGCATGCACCCCGGGCGAAACACCGTCCTTCTCGGCTCACGTGGAGAAGAGCTAATCGATTGCAGCTACCAGACAATCACTGTGAAGTCTGCAATGCGGCAGGACGATCAGTGCTGCGGAACTTGGTGCGGAAGTGCTCGGAAAGCAGCTCGACGGCAGGCAAGTTGCCGTCCGGGTCGCTCTGCACAAGGTAACGAATGGCCTCGACCAGCAGTCGCTGTCCTTCAATGTAGCGTGGGTCCGAGCGCTCACGCGGTATGTGATTGGCCTCTGGACGTGCCGGCATCACCAAAATCTTGGCCTTGGGCATTATTCCTCGTGGTTCCTGTGCTCTGTCTCATAGGGTAGACGCGGTCGAGCGTGCTAACTGTTGTATCCCGGCGCGTTTCGGCGCTCATTGCTTTTAATTCCTATCCGAGTCCATGTCAGTCCGCGAGCGGGATGCGCGCGGCTGCTCTCATCAGTTACTCTGTTTTCTTATGCTTGATCTGGCGTTTGTTCGTGATCACCTCCCTTTCGTCGAAGAGAAGCTGCGGCAACGGGGCATGGACCCGGCAGCGGTTTTGCAGGACTTTCAGTCGCTCGATCAGGAGCGGAGAGCCGCGATTCGCATCTCGGAAGAGCTGAAGGCACGTCGCAATCAGGCGTCGGAAGAGATCGCTGCACTCAAGAAACAGAAACAAGACGCAACCGCGCAGATCAACGAAACCAAGGATCTGCGCGAGAAAATCTCCGAGGCGGAGCAGCGAGCGGAAACTCTCGACGCGCGACTGCGCGACATTCTAACCGGACTTCCCAACCTGCCGCAGGACAGCGTTCCCGTCGGCAAATCGGCCGACGACAACGTCGAGGTGCGTCGCTGGGGCACGCCACCGCAGCTCGACTTCACTCCCAAGCCGCATTGGGAGCTGGGTGAGTCACTCGGAGTACTCGACCTGGAACGGGCCGCGAAGGTTACTGGTGCCCGCTTCGCCGTGTACTGGGATTTGGGCGCGACGCTGGAACGGGCGCTGATGAATTTCATGCTCGATCTGCACACTCACGAGCATGGCTACACCGAAGTGCTGCCGCCGTTCATGGTAAACGCGGAGTCCATGTATGGCACGGGGCAGTTGCCTAAGTTTGAAGCAGATCTGTTCAAGGTGCCAATCGAAGGGGATAAAAATTTCTACCTGATTCCCACGGCCGAAGTACCGGTTACGAACCTGTACCGCGACGAGACACTGGACGGCGCGCGCCTGCCGATTTCGCTCACTGCCTACACCCCATGTTTCCGCAGCGAGGCCGGATCGTATGGTAAGGATGTGCGCGGCATCATTCGCCAGCACCAGTTCCAGAAAGTCGAGCTGGTGAAGTTCACCAGACCCGAGCAGTCGAAGGAGGAGCACGAGAAGCTGACGCACGATGCCGAAGAAGTCTTGCAGAAGCTCGGGTTGCATTATCGCGTGATGGCGCTCTCTACCGGCGATATGGGCTTTTCGTCATCGAAGACCTACGACATCGAGGTATGGCTTCCGGGACAGAACCTGTTCCGCGAAATCTCTTCCTGCTCAAACTTCGAGACCTTCCAGGCTCGGCGCGCCAACATTCGCTACCGCCCCGAGGCCGGCAAGAAGACCGAGTTTGTACACACGCTTAACGGCAGCGGTCTCGCCATCGGACGAACCTGGGTTGCGATTGTCGAGAACTATCAGCAGGCGGATGGCAGCGTCGTCATCCCGGAAATCCTCCGCAAGTATGTGGGAGCGGAGAGGATCACGCCGAAGAAGTTCTAATCGTTCACGCAAATCTTGGGCCAGGCGACATTCGCGTGCGATAGGGGTCCTTCGACTCGTCCCCTTCGCGCTGCTCAGGGTCTTCGCTCAGGATGACAAACGTAATTGGGCGGCCCTAATACTGCTGTGGCGAACGCGGCGCTAAGCGCCGCTCTACCCGGCTACGCCTTCTTTTTCGCAAGGAATTGCGAGCGGTCGCGCTCGGAATCGATTTCGGCTGCGACGCTGGCGTACAGCTCTTCAATCGACGAGCAGCGGTCGGCGGCACGCTTCACCACCACCTTCGCAATCGGACCAATATAGGCTGCCAGTTCGCGGCTCACCGAGTCGAGAATCTTCGGCTCGAAGCTGCTGCCGGTGGCCCGTGATGGAGGAGTCGAACCTTTACTGCCACTGGGCGTACTGCCACTGGGCGCCGCGCTTGAACTCGCCGGCTGTGCGGGAATGGCGACCGTCTCCAGCGTCTGTACGTCGTCGAACGAGATTCCCTCCAGTGCCGCCAGAAATTCGGCTGCGCTTTGGAAACGCTGCGAAGCCTCTTTGGCCATGGCCCGCAGAATGGTCTGCGAAACGTTGTCGGGAATGCTGGGATTCAACTCCACCGGCCGTTTCGGCTCCTCGCGCAGATGGCCGGTCATCACTTCGTATTCGGTTTTCCCGTCGAAAGGCCGCCGCCCGGTGAGAATCTCGTACAGCGTCACGCCGGTGGAGTACAGATCCGAGCGCGCATCGACTCTTTCTCCTCGCACCTGTTCGGGCGACATGTAGTGCAGCGAACCCAGCACAAATCCCGGACGCGTGTGGCTCATTTCTGCCGACTGAAACGCCATGCCGAAGTCCAGCAGCTTGGCTTCGCCTTCAAACGTGATCATGATGTTCGACGGCTTGATGTCGCGGTGAATCACGCCGCGCGCGTGGGCGTACACCATCGCCGAGAGGACCTGCCGGGTGTAGGTGATGCCGTCCATCGCCCGATGGGGCCAGGGCGAGTGCAGCTTGCTGTACAGGTCTTCGCCCTCGATATATTCCATCACCATCGCGATCTGGTCGTCGTGTTGAAACGCGGTATTGAGCCGCGCGATATGCGGGATGCGACAGTCCGGCGAGCAGGCGAATTTCACGCAGAAAACGGTCGGACAGGTCGGCCCGGTTGCGGTCGGTACGCAACAGTTTCAGCGCTTCCACACGTTGCGAGATGACGTGGCGAACCTTGTACACGTCGCCCACGCCACCCTGTCCCAGGTGGCTGACGATCTCGTAGTCGCCGATCTTTTGTCCGGGTCTAAGTGGCATTTACCGGCAAGCCCCACATGGTGTGTTGATAAGAATACATCGGATGGGGACTGAATTCGCCCATGTTCCCGCAGCTTTGTATGCCTCGCGTCAGGGCACGACTTCAGTCGTGCCGAAGAGCTCTGCGCGCCGGGCAGAATTCCTTTACGGCGGCATAAGCGGCAGACCCTTCAACGGCTGAAGCGGCCTCGGGAAGAGAACCAAGAATAAACGCGCGGTCGGCACGACTGAAGTCGTACCCTGACGCGGAGCTCCCCTACGCGCCCTTCTCCCGCTTCTCGATCCTGGCCCAGGTGTCGCGCAGCGGCACAGTGCGATTGAAGACCAGCCTCTCGCTCGTGGAATCGGGATCGACGCAGAAGTATCCCAGGCGCTCGAATTGATAACGCGTCTCCGGAGCCGCACCCTTCACCGATGGCTCAAGCTTGGCACGCTCGATGACCTCCAGCGAATTGGGGTTGAGATTGGCGCGAAAATCCTGGCCTTCCGGCGCGTCGTTGGGATCTTCTTTGGTGAACAGGTTTTCGTAGAGCCGCACCTCTGCCTCGAGGGCATGCTCAGCCGATACCCAGTGGATGGTCGCCTTCACCTTGCGATTGTCGGGAGCGTTGCCGCTGCGGGTTGCAGGATCGTAGGTGCAGTGCACTTCGACGACATTGCCCTGCTCGTCCCTGGTCACGCCGGTGCATTTGATGAAGTAGCCGCCACGCAAGCGGACCTCAACGCCCGGCGACAGGCGAAAGAATTTCTTCGGCGGATCTTCGCGGAAGTCGTCCTGCTCGATATAGAGCACGCGGGAGAACGGTACCTTACGCGCACCCGCGCTCGTGTCCTCCGGATTGTTGACCACCTCCAACTCGTCGACCTGGCCCTCGGGATAGTTGTCGATGACGACCTTCAGCGGACGCAGCACTCCCATGACACGCAGTGCGCGCCGGTTTAGGTCTTCGCGCACAAAGTGCTCGAGCATCGCCAGTTCGATGCTGCCGTTGGTTTTCGACGCGCCAATGGCAGCGCAGAAATTGCGCAGCGCCTCAGGGGTGTAGCCGCGGCGGCGAATGCCGGAAATAGTCGGCATACGCGGATCGTCCCAGCCTGAGACATGCCCCTCCTGCACCAGTTGCAGCAGCTTGCGCTTGCTCAGCAAGGTGTAGGTGAGGTTGAGGCGGTCGAACTCGATCTGCTGCGAAGGGAAAATGCCCAGCTGCTCGATGAACCAGTTGTACAGCGGACGATGATCTTCAAACTCCAGGGTGCAGATGGAATGCGTGACATGCTCGATGGAGTCCGACTGGCCATGCGCGAAGTCGTACATCGGGTAAATGCTCCACTTGTCGCCCGTCCGATGATGGGTGGCGTGGAGAATGCGATACATGATGGGGTCGCGCAGGTTCATGTTCGGCGACGCCATGTCAATTTTGGCGCGCAGCGTGCGCGAGCCGTCGGGGAATTCGCCCGCGCGCATCCGCTCAAACAGGTCGAGGTTCTCCTCCGTTGAGCGATTGCGATAGGGACTGTCTTTGCCGGGCTCGGTCAACGTTCCCCGATACTGACGAATTTCTTCCGCGCTCAGATCGCAAACGTACGCCTTGCCTGCCTTGATGAGCTGCACCGCCCAGGCATAGAGCTGGTCGAAGTAGTCCGACGCGTAGTAGAGGCCGGCCCATTGCCATCCTAGCCAGCGCACGTCTTTGATGATGGAGTCGACGTACTCCTGCTCTTCTTTTTCGGGATTGGTGTCGTCGAAACGCAGATTGGTTTTGCCGACGAATTCCGCGGCCAGTCCGAAGTTCAGATATGTCGACTTGGCGTGACCGATGTGCAAGTAGCCGTTCGGCTCGGGAGGAAAGCGGGTCTGTACGCGGCCGTCAAACTTGTTGGTCTTCAGGTCTTCCACGATGATGTCGCGAATGAAGTTGGAAGCCCGCGAGCCCACGTCTGCGGTTGTGGCCAAGGCTTCAATATTGTCCTGCGTTGTACTCATGATGGCTTTGGTATTCCCCGATGCGGCAGTTCCGTTCGCAGCCGCCAAGTCTTTAGTGTAATTGCTCGGTCGGGCTTGCTGCGCGTCAGGTCTAAGGCCAATTGATCTCGATCAGCAGCACGGCTACGTGCGCGATGGCGGCGTGGTCGGTGCCCATGCCTTCAGGGGTCTTGGCCTTGACGCTGATCTGGTCGGGCTCAATCTTCAGCAACTGGGCAACGTTCTGCCGGATGGCCAATGCATGGGGAACGATCTTCGGCTCGGCCAGTATCAGCGTGCTGTCAATGTTGCCAATGACGTATCCCGCTTCAGCAACTTGGCGCATGGCTTCCTGCACGAATACGGAAGAGTCAGCTCCCTTCCACTTGGGGTCGCTGGGTGGGAAGTAGGTGCCGATATCTCCGGCTGCGACTGCGCCCAACAGGGCGTCGGTGATGGCGTGCAAGAGCACGTCGCCGTCGGAGTGGCCGGCCAGCCCGCTGTGGTGCGGCAGGGTGATGCCGCCGATCTTCAGGGGAATGCCGGGCTTGAACTCGTGCGAGTCCCAGCCATAGCCGATGCGCGGAACGTAACGGAGCGGAGTGGTCGCCATTGGTAGGTTGATGTCTCTCGCTGGCAATTCTACCCCGCCCGCACCAAACACCGGCGGTGACCAATCAGTCGTGCCACACCTGTGGTCCATCGCTTTTTGGTTTCCCTACTTATTTTTCGTGTGCGACAATCGAGAGCATCGCAACATCCTGAGGAGCTCTCGCAAAGCTTCCACATTATTCGAGCGTCCTACCCCCTCCTAAGACGCTTCAGCAAAGTGTTGCTCTAGCCTCAACTAACTACATTTTTTGTACGAGGTCACATGTCGAAACTAAACCTGGTTTTGTTGTCTCTCCTGGGTCTCTGCATTTTCTCTCAAGCCGAACAGGTCACCCTGAAGAATGGCGACCGTCTGACCGGAGCTATCGTAAGCATGGACGGCAAGAAGCTCGTCGTGAAGACTAGCTATGCCGGCGATGTCTCCATCGATTGGAGCGAGGTCAGCCAGTTTTCGTCTGACAAGCCACTCGTCATCACGCGTACCGACAAGCAGGTCTTGTCGGGAACGGTGGCCACCGAGGGCCAGGACGTCATGATCTCTAGTTCATCCGGCTCGCAGAAGCTCAGCCTCGCCGACGTAAGCGCCATGCGCTCGCCGGCTGACCAGGCCGCCTATGAGAAGTCGCTGCATCCGGGCATGCTGGAAGGCTGGGCCGGTGGCGGCAGCTTTGGATTCGCGCTGGCCCGTGGCAATAGTCAGACCACTAACCTGGCGCTGGGATTCGACGCCACCCGCAAGACGGCGAAAGACGCGTGGGTGGTCGATGCCGCGTCGGTTTACTCGACGGACAACAAAACCAGCATAACCAGCGCAAACTCGTTCCAGGGCCTGATTCGCTACGACCACAATCTCACGAAGAAGCTGTTTGCCTACGGAGCGTTTGCGGGCGGCTATGACGAGCTGCAGAACTTGAACTACCGCATCACTCCCAACGGCGGTCTCGGATTTCACGCTATCGCCAGCACCCGCACCACCCTCGACCTGCTGGGAGGCTTTGGCTACACGCGAGAGTCGTACACGACAGGATTGACCAACAACCTGTTCACTGCGACGCTGGGCGACGAATTCGCCTACAAGCTGTTCAAGTCCACTACGCTTGTTCAGAATTTGTATTACCTTCCGGCGCTGAACAATACCAGCATCTACCACATCAATGGCAACTTCGGGATAGCCACCAAGATTAACGGATGGCTGACCAGCAACCTGAACTTCAATGACCGCTACAACAGTGCGCCGGTGCTGGGAAACAAGAATAACGACATCCTGTTTACCGCCGGACTCGGTTTTACATTTGGGGCGAAACCGGCGAAATAGAAAAAGCGGGCTGTGCTGTCGAACTGCGGCACAGCTCGAAGTTCAGTTTGCAGCACGAGTCCGCTTAGCGCGCTGGTGGCGCCGAATCTGGGAGCACCCGGAACCGTTGGCGTCCGCCTATTCGATAGACCAAGAAATCTGAATCGATGGTGAATACCGTGGTCAGCCGTTCGCGTTGCGCGAGGTACACCAGAGTTGCGTCCGCGAAGTCCATAGGTACGTCGGCGTATTGCTTCATCAGCGACTGAAGTCCCGGCAGATCCTGATCGCCTATAGCCCCCAGAGTAATCGCACCCGAGTTCACGAAATTCCAGGCTGCCTCAGCCGCTCTGCGATCGGCGCGCACCAGATAAAGTAACTCCGTAAGGACTGCTTCAGATGTGAGAAACGGAAGCGGTAGGCGCGGAAGTATTGCGGTGCAGCGGCCATGCCATTGGTCGCGACGATTGATCATCGCCAGCATCGGACCCGTGTCGATCAGAATGCTAGCGACCATGCCGTCGCTTCAATTGCCTGTACATTTCTTGCTCCACCGTCGCTGAGAGCCGCGGATTACCACTAGAGATCCTACCGACTGCCTTCGCGGCCGCTGCGTGCAGGCGGCGCTGCTCGGCGTCGTCATTCGCATCGGTACGGCTTGCAAGCAACTCCTCTGTTAGGCCATCCAGCAATTGGGAAATGGTTTGTCCCTGGGCGCGCGCTCGCCCCTCGAGAGCACGCTTCTTTTCCGGCGCTAGTCGCCAACTATAAACTTCGGTCTTAGCCATGCACTACAGTGTAGTGCAAGCCAGAATCCTGTGCAAGACTGTTGCGGGCCGCACACTGTCTCGTCGGCACCGCTTACCCCGGCCTAATTCCCAGCTCACGCTTCTGCCCAGTTCCTTCTCTCCACGAACGTCGGGGGCTCGTAAGTCTTACCTGCCGCCAGCCGACGATCTTCGCGCTTCGACGTCCATAGCAGCAGCGGCCCCACGACCATGCGCAAGCTTCGCGTAGCTATGCCGAACTCGCGTTCGATTTCGCGTCGCAATTCGCCAATCCTGATCGATACGTCGCTGTTGGTTTTGCGCAATCGTTTTTCCATGGCCCACAGCGCCGCATTGTAAGTAGTCCGCAGCTTTATGGCTTCGAACTTCATGCGCTCGCGCACGCGCTCATCCGGCGAATTGCGATAGCGTTTCCAACCCTGGAAGATCGTTTCAGAGATGCGAAATAAGCTGGGGCCGTTACGTTCGAAGTCGAACTGGAAGGCCCAGTCGAGGAACTGCTTTGACTGCTCGCGCGAGATGGCGGCGTGCTGGAAGTTGAACTTGAATTGCCCGTGTATATCGGCGAGGTCGACGCCTTCGAGCATGCGCCCTTCGCGGCTCACCTGCTCGTACAGCGGCGTTCCCGGCACCGGGGTGTAGAGCATGAACTGGTGGAAGTCGGTGCAGTGAGCGACGGCATGTTCGATTTCCTGCTCGATGTTCTCCGGCGTATGGTGCTCCAGGCCGACGATGGTCGAGCCCAGCAGCTTGATGCCATGTTGCCGCAGTTCGGCCGCCAGCGTCCGGGTGTCGGCTTCGTGCAGCTTCGAGTAGGTCGAATTGGGCGATTCCAGACCCAGCCAGATCCATGACACCCCCAACTGCACCAGCTCTTCCATCGAGTACTTGCGAATCGCATTGACTGACGAAAAGACGTAGAGTGACCAGCTTTTGCCGGCCTGCTTCATTCTTTCCAGCAACTGCATGGCGCGCGGACGCTGCAGCAGGAAGTTCTCATCCATGATGAAGAAGGACCGCACCTTCATCGCGGATTCCATGTGCTCCATCACCTCGAAGAGCTCATCGCCAGTGTTGAAAAAGTGAAAGCTCTTTCCCTTGCCGCCGAAAAACGAAGAAGTCGTGCAGAAGTTACATCCCATGGGGCAGCCCACCGACGGAATGATGGTTGCTGCGGTGTCGCGAGTGTTGTCGGGGGCGCTGATTCCCAACACTCGCATCCCGAAACCCGACAGGATTTCCGGGTGCTGGATAGGCGCTTCGCAATCATCGCCGAGATAACGCCGCATCCAGGCGATGCCTTCGCCACGAACGAAATAATCCGCATCAATAAGCTTGTCGATTCCTGGGATGGCTGCGATATGCCCGCCGATGACGATGGTCGATTGCGGTGACAGCTTTCGCACCTGGCGGCACATCTCACGGACTTTGCCGAAGTTGGGAATGATTCCCGAGATGCCGACCACATCGTATGCGGTTGAAGCCAGTTCCTGCTGGAAGCGGGCCAGCGTGGGAAAGTCGAGTAGCGTGCTGGGAGCAGAGAGGTTGCGCTGGATCATCATCAATCCCCAGGAGCGGTGGAACATGCGCAGCGAGAAGCTGCCTTGCGCACGTGTGACTTGGTTGTGATAGAGCTCCATGGGATTGATGGCGCGGCTGCCGAATTCATCATCCTGAGCGTAGGGGCCGAACACGGAACTCAGGAGGACGCGGGCCTGCTGCCCCTTGGGATGAGGAGAAACGAATTCACCCGATTGCATGATCATGCCGTCAGGTTAGAAATTCGGTGCATCCGATGCAGTGATATCCGCACATTTATGCGGGAAATGACAGAACTCTTACATTCGCTTTCCCATCTGGGATGCTGCTCTGACTGATGGCCGAGAACCCAAATCCAGCTTCGCCCGATATCAATCCGTGGCTGATCGCGATTGCGGTGATGTCGAGCACCTTCATGGAAGTGCTCGATACGACGGTGGTGAACGTGTCGCTGCCGCACATCGCGGGCAGCCTGTCGGCCAGCAACGATGAAGCTACATGGACACTGACTTCGTACCTGGTGGCGAACGCCATCGTCCTGCCGCTCACCGGATGGCTGGCCGGCCGCTTTGGACGCAAGCGTCTGCTGATGATGTCGGTCACCGGCTTCACCGTCGCGTCATTCATGTGCGGACTTGCGCCTTCGCTCTCGTTCCTGATTTTCTTCCGCATCGTTCAAGGCGCGTGCGGCGGGGGTCTGCAACCGCTGTCGCAGGCCATCCTGCTGGAATCGTTCCCGGTGGAGAAGCGCGGCCAGGCCATGGCGTTCTGGGCACTGGGCATAGTGGTCGCGCCCATGCTGGGCCCGGTCGCCGGCGGATGGCTCACCGATAACTACAGTTGGCGCTGGGTGTTTTACATCAACATCCCGATCGGGATTGCGGCTCTAATCCTGACCCAGCTCTTCATCTTTGATCCGCCCTACTTGCGCCGGCCGAAGACCGGCATCGATTACTGGGGAATCGGTTTGCTAGCCGTCGGCATCGGCAGCTTGCAGATCATGCTGGACAAAGGGCAGGAGGATGATTGGTTCGGCTCGCACTTCATCGTGACACTCGCGGTGCTGGCGGTCGTCGGACTCGGAGCGTTGATCATCCGTGAGCTCAAGGCCGAGCATCCGGTCATCGATCTGACGGTGTTCAAATATCGCTCCTACGCCATCGGCACCATGCTGATGACGCTGATCGGATTTGTTCTCTACGGCAGTACCGTGCTGCTGCCGCTGCTGATGCAGGTGCTGCTGGGCTACACTGCGACGCACGCCGGGGTGACCAACCTGCCGCGCGGGCTGGCGTCGTTCCTGATCATGCCGATCGTGGGCAAGCTCACCGGGAAAGTCGACTCGCGAAAGCTGCTGGCCATCGGGCTGGGTGCGTCGGCCTACGCCATGTGGGAGCTCTCGAAGCTCAGCCTCAATGTGGGCTTCTGGAATTTCTGGTGGCCTCTGACCATACAGGGCGCCGCGCTGGGCTTCGTCTTTGTACCGCTGACGACCGTCACCAACGACCCGGTACCGAACGAGCGCATGGGAAACGCCACCAGCATCTTTAACCTGATGCGCAACATCGGCGCCAGCATCGGCATTTCTACCGTGCAGGCCTACCAGTTCCGCAAGGAGCAGGTGCACATTCACTATCTCGGGACGCACGTTTATCCCTCGAGCGCCGCAGCCATGCAGTTCATCCAGGGGATGAAGGCCTACTTCATGCAGCAGGGCTCAAATGCGGTCGAGGCGACTCACCAGGCATACCAGGCGCTGTGGGGCAGCCTCTTACAACAGGCAGCCATGCTGTCGTATAACGACACGTTCTTGTTGCTGGCGTTCGTGTTTTTGTCGATGTTCCCGTTCCTGCTGCTTCTACGCAAGCCGAAGCACAAGAGCAACGTGATGGCGCACTAAAAAATCGGGCAGGACGGTGAGGTCCTGCCCAGTGCGCAATTGACGAAGTTCTTATTGTTGGGAAGAGCCGGGTTCGCCGGCCTGCGAAAGCTTCTGCATCCGGCTGTCAATGCGGGAGATCTCCTGCGCGCGCAACTGTTCAGCCTTGGCGCGCTGATCGGCCGTCAACACCTGGCTGTAGACCTGGTGCTGGATCGCCTGCTTCTGCACCATCGCCTGCGCCATCAGTTGCGCTTGCTGGTTGGCCAGCTGCTGGATCTTCGCCTGATCGTAGTTGCCGTTGGCAGTCGCTTCCAGCATCGCCTTCTTGTTGGCGGCCATCTGCTGCATCAGCGGCAGACCAGTCTGCTTGTTGGCCTGAAAAATTTCCTTCACCTGGGTTTTCTGAGCGTCCGTCAGATTCAACTCACGCATCAGGTAACCCATGTGCGAATGGCGGCCGTGCCAGGCTTTCTCAGGGCCGGGTGTCGCGCTTTCCTGAGCGTAGCTCAACATCGCCACGCCTCCCAGGACCAGAGCCAGCATCGCCACCGCAACCATCCAAAATTTACTTCTCATGTTTCGTACTCCTTCTGACAGAACCTTTTCAGCTGTCAGAGATATAAACGCAGCCCAGCCACGATTGACGGTAAAGACTGATTGCGCTGCGGTTAAGTTTTGTCTCTCCGCAGCGCAAGGCTTAGCTGTACCGCAAACGGACTCGATCTACTGCGCCGGAGCCGGCGTCGCTCCCGACTGCAACTTCTGGATATGCTGGGTAATGTGGTTGATCTCTTCGGTGCGTTGCTGATTGAACTGGGCCTGCTGTTCCGGCGTCAGCACCTGGGTGTAGATCTGGTGCTCAAGCGCCTGATGCTGCATGTTCATCTGTGCCTGCAACTGTGCCTGCTGAGTGGCCAGGGTCTGGAGCGCCGCCTGGTTGTACGTGCCATTGGCAGTCGCCTGCAGCGTGGCCAGCCGGTTCTGTTCCAGCTGCAGCATCAGGGAATGCATGTTGGCCTTGTTGGCTTCCATGATGGACTTCACCTGCGTCTGCTGGGCGTCCGTCAGGTTGAGGTCACGCAGCATACCCATCGGGCCGTGCTCGTGCATTCCCCATCCCGGGCCGCCCGGGCCAGGTCCCTGCGCGTACATCATCGAACTGCCGCAGACCATCATGGCCACGATTGCCATTACTCCTACCCACTTCATCTTCATAGCTTGGTTCTCCTGGTTGTGCATTATCTGGTTGTGCATTATCGCCCGGCTGATTGGCGACGATCCGTCACTGTACCTGCCTGGCTTTCAATGTAAGTTCACTGGGAATGCCGCAGCGGTTCCATTAAACTTGTCTGGTAGGCACTCGATCCGCGCATCCCGCGACTGCTGGGGAGGATCAACCAGCCATGAAACACACCCTGCCGTTAGTCGTATTGATACTTTGTTCGGCCATCTTGTGCTCCGCTCAAGATTTACCTGTGGGGACGATACTCCCGGTTGCCCTGAGCTCGCAGATGAGGGCGCAGAAAGCCAAGCCGGGCGACCACATCTCCGGCAAACTGGCGCAGGACGTCACGGTTGACGGCACGCGCTTGCCGCGCGGAACCCAAGTGCTGGGACGAATCGTACAAGCGCAGCCCGGTTCCAACGGATCCCCGGCGCGGCTCACTCTCATCTTTGACACCATCCGTCTGCGGGGACGCGAGCTTCCTGTCACCACCAGCTTGCGGGCCCTGGCATCGGCGCAGGCGGTCTATGAGGCCCAGCTCCCTACCAACCTGATTGACGATTACGGCTCTTCCATCGCCGATTGGAATACGCTCCAGGTCGGCGGCCAATTGGTTTATCGAGGCGATGGTACGGTCACGCAAGGCTTGGAAGTCGTCGGCAAAGCCAACATCGCGGGAGAGGTCTGGGGCGAGCCAAAAACCTGGCCATGGTTGGCGTGCGCGCGCGACCGGGCCAGCAAAACCGTGCAGTCGTTCTGGGTATTCTCCACCGACGCCTGCGGTGTGTATGGCTTCGACGGCCTGAAGCTGATGCACGCCGGCCGGTCCGAGCCGGCTGGTCAGATCGTGCTTGAATCCCCCGGCAAATTACAGATTCGCTCGGGGAGCGGCTGGCTGCTGATCGTCACCGCCAGCGGTCAACCGGCAAGTACGGCGCGCGCCGATAGCCGTCAGGCAGCCTTGTCGAGTAGCATCGAAAATGCAACTCAGCGATAAAAACCTATGACGAATTTGTCCAAGCTGGTCGTCCTGGCGCTCGCCGCCCTCTGGTTCGCTCTGGTTCCGCTGCACGCCGCCCAGCCAGTGCAGGCGCTGCCGCCGGGAACTCTTCTGCCAGTCATGCTGAACTCCACGCTTGATTCCAACAAGAGCAAGCCAGGCGAGAAGCTGACCGCCAAGCTGAAGCAGGATGTCACCTTGCCGGATGGCACTACGGTCAAAGACGGGTCGGAACTCTTCGGCCACGTGGTCAGCGTGAGTCGCAGTGCGGGCGGCGTGAATGCTCGCGTAGTACTGGTCTTCGACCAGATAAAGATGAATGGAAAGGAATATCCCATCACCGTGGGCGCGCGCGCAGCGGCTTCAATGATGGCGATTTACCAGGCTCGGCAACCCATCAACGCCGTCGCGCAGGATGCCAGCTCAGTATGGGACTACAACACCCGGCAGGTTGGCGGGGACGTTGTTTTCGGCCGCAAGGATGTGCGTTCAGGAGACGGGGTAGTCGGCATGGCGCCTGAGCCGGGTTGGGTCGTGGGGCTTCCCCGCGGCAATCCCGATGCTGGGTGCCCGCCTCCTGACAACAAGAACCTCCAGTCTTTCTGGCTCTTCTCCACCAGTGCCTGCGGCGTCTACGGCGACGACGATGCAGACATGGAGATTTCCCGCAAACCGCAAGATAACAACAACGGGCAAATTACCTTGACCGCCCCCAAGCATGTTCTCCTGCGCAATGGCGGAGGACTGCTGTTGACCGTTCTGCCGCAAGCGGCGGTACAAAGTGTGCAGTAGCTCCGCCGCGCTCTTTCGCAGGCTGCGGGTGAGAGACGGGGCAAAGTGTCGATTCGCCAGGTAAGCTCGCGCGTTGTCTATCGCAACCCGTGGATGACGGTTCGCGAAGATGAGGTCGAGCGCGACAACGGACAGCGCGGCATCTACGGTGTCGTCGAGAAGCACGACAGCGCCGTGATCGTGCCCGTCGATGGCGATCACATCTACCTCGTCGAGCAGTTTCGCTACCCCATCGGACGTCGCTCACTGGAATTGCCACAAGGAAGTCTCGAGGCTGCCGGCCTCGATCCCGAAGCCATCGCGCGTGAGGAGTTACTGCAGGAGACGGGCATCGTCGCCGCCAATATGCAACTGCTGGGCGCGTTCAATATCGCCGTCGGCTACTCCAACCAGCGGGATTATGCGTTTCTGGCGACGGGTCTTACCTTCTCCGAGCGCCGTCCTGACCGGGAAGAACATGACCTGGTGCTGCACCGCATCAGCCTGAGCGACTTCCAGGAGAAGATCGGCAACAACAGCATCGACGATGCGCAGACGCTGGCGGCATGGGCGTTGTATCGCGCCCGTTTCCGGGAATAAGAGTGGCTGATGCGAGGATTATGAACATAACCGAAATCAATCTGTATCCCATCAAGTCGCTGCGCGGTTCATCGGTCTCAGAGGCGCTGGTTTCCGAGTACGGTCTGGCCAATGATCGCTGTTGGATGCTGGTGAACGATGAGGGCAAAAAGATTACCCAGCGTGAATCTCCGCGGCTTGCCCTGCTGGTTCCCAGAGTTGAAGAGGGCGGGCTGCGCGTGCATGTTCCGGGCTCCTCTGACATTGTGGTACCGCTCGACGACACCGGTTGGACCGACGAACAACTGACGGTCGACCTCTGGGGACACGAGCACACCGGAGTGGTCGCTTGCGCTGCAATCAATCGAGCGCTCACCAATGCAGCGGGTACGAGCTGCCGCTTGCTCTGGCTGCCGCAGGGCGACCCTGATGCTGCCAACGTTCCCTTTCATGATGACGCCCCGCTACTTGTCATCAGCCAGTCTTCGTTGGACGATTTGAATCGGCGGCTTCCTTCTCCCGTGCCCATGAATCGCTTTCGTCCGAGCGTGGCAGTTGCCGGTTCGACCGCGTTTCAGGAAGACCAGTGGGAGCGCATCGCAATCGGCGATACCGAGTTTCAGGCCGTGAAGTTGTGCGTGCGTTGCTCCATCACCACCGTCGACCAGGCGCAAGGCGAGTTCCGCGGACCCGAGCCGCTGAAGACGCTGGCCAGCTTCCGCCGCATGGAACAGAACGTCGCCTTCGGCGCCTACTTCCGTCCGCTGGCAACCGGAGGCATGCTTCGCGTCGGCGACGAGCTCCAGGTGCTGGAGTCTAAACCAGCCCCCCAGACGTTCGAAAGCCACGCCTAAGCCAGGGTTACAGGTTCAGATCCGCACTGGCGTACCGCGGCTCTCCAGAACGGCTGAATCGGAAAGTGCCGGGTTTCTAACTCGGGTGACGCGGCTCACAAATCCTGAGTGATTGCGGTGGTAGCATTCGGGGATGACTTCGCCCGCTAGCGATGCCAGCAGCGCGCTGCTGGAGCAGTTTGTCACCGAGGCCCGCTACTCAGCCGCAACCGCTGAGATCGTCGAGCGCACGCCGCAGGCACTGAGCGCTGCCATCCTGGCGAAGGCGGGCGATGCCCAGCGAATCCTGTTCGCGCCTCCGCAGGTGATGTCGCCCGAGCTGTTTGCGCCCTTCGCGTCGGATCCGCGCGTCGTCACCACACCTGATTCCGAGCAACTGGTGCACTCGGCCGTGGGCGTCACCGAGGCCTTTGCCGGGGTGGCCCGTACCGGCTCGGTTTGTGTCGATGTGAACTATCAACGCACCGGCATTGTCAGCCTGCTCGCGCCGCTCAACATCACCGTACTTGCGGCGGAGAACATCGTCCCCCAGCTTCGCGACCTCTTCCGCCGCGACGTGCTCAACGGCGAAGGCCTGACCCGCGATTTCGTATTCATCACCGGCCCTAGCGCGACCGCCGACATGGGCCCGCTGGTACGCGGGGTCCATGGCCCGCATCGGCAACACGTCATCGTAGTGAGGTGAGCATGGCCAGCACTCGTGAATCCCGCCGACATCCAGCCCCGGCAAGTCGCCAACAAATCGGACAAGCATGCGTTCCTCGAAGCGATTCGCATGACGCTCAACATTCAGAGCGCTGCCGTCCGCCACAATACCCAGACCTTCAATCGCAACCGCTATGTCGCCATCGCGAAGCTGACCGACTACGACGAACTGAAGGACCGCGCGCGCAAGATCAAGGAACAGGCGATCACCGATTCTCCCCAGCTTCTGCAGCAGCTGGAAGAAAGCGTGCGCCGCAATGGCGGCCACTTCTACCTGGCGCCTACGGCGGCCGACGCCAACCGATACATTCGCGACGTGCTGGTGAAACACCAAGCCAAGCTGGTGGTGAAGGGCAAGAGCATCACCTCGGAAGAGACGCGGCTGAACCACGAACTAGAAGCGGCCGGCATCAAGGTCGCCGAAACCGATCTGGCCGAGTTCATATTGCAGGTGGCCGACGAACAGCCGTCGCACATCATCGCTCCGGCGCTGCACTACTCGCGTGAACGCATAACCGCGCTGTTCAAAACCAAGTTTGAAACCGACCTGCCGCTCGATACCGGCGAGGAACTCACCCGGTTCGCGCGCGAGAAACTGCGCGAGCAGTTCATCGCCGCCGACGCCGGCATCTCCGGCGCAAACCTCATCGCGGCCGACAGCGGCTCGCTGATGCTGGTGGAGAGCGAAGGCAATATTCGCATGACCATGAACTTGCCTCCGCTGCACATCGCCATCGCCGGCATCGAGAAGGTCATCCCGTCGCGCGAAGACTTCGGGACCTTCCTCGAACTGTTACCCGCCAGCGCTACGGGACAGCCAATCACGTCCTACGTCAGCATCCTGCATCCTCCATTGAAGTCGCCGTCCTTCGCGGCGCCCGGGAAAGCCGAGCAGCCGCGCGAGTTTCACCTGGTGCTGATCGACAACGGACGCAGCAAGATGCGCGAGGACCCTGTGCTGCGCGAGGCCTTGTATTGCATCCGTTGCAGCGCCTGCCTCAATTCGTGCGCCAATTTCGAAACTGTTGGCGGCCATGCCTTCGGCGGCGAAACCTACTCCGGCGGTATCGGCGGCTCGTGGGAGGCCGGCACCGGCAAGCTGATGAACGCGCGCTTCGCGGAGCTGTGTACTGCCTGCTCGCGCTGCGTGAACAATTGCCCAGTGCGCATCGATATTCCATGGCTCAATGAAAACCTGCGGCATCGCATGAACCAGGCGCAACCCCCTTCGCTGGCGAAGTCAGCCTTCGGGGCTGCGACCGGAAGTGCTCCCGAAGACCGCAGCGCTCCGCTGCAGAAGCAGTTCTTCGGGAACTACCACACCTTCGGAAAATGGGGCACTCACACCGCCGGCCTGGCGAACGGATCGCTGGACTGGCCCGTCGCGCGGTCAGCCATGGAGAGCATGTTCGGCGTGGATCACCGGCGCGAATTGCCGAAGTTTCCCGACAAAAGCTGGGTAGACCTCTATCGCGAAGAGCAGCGCAACGACCGGCGTCCCGAAGCTGCGGGACAGGCTGGCGATCGTCCAACGGTCGCGGTACTGGCCGACGTGTTCACCAACTTCGGCTCGCCGGAGCGCGGCATGGCCGCCATTCGTGTGCTGCGCAAATGCGGCTACGATGTAGAACTCACCCCGTCGCTTCCCGATGGTCGAGCTGCGCTGTCGCAAGGCATGATCGACACGGCGCGCCAGCAGGCGGAAGCAATGATGCAGATGCTGCGGCCCTATGTGGAAGCCGGACGCAAGCTGGTCGTCGTCGAGCCGAGTGTGCTGGCGATGTTTCGCTTTGACCTGCGCCACTTCATCGATCCCGCGTTGTTCGAAACCCTGCGGAGCACTAGCTTCGAGCCGCTGCAGCTTGTCTGGCAAGCCGCGCAACAGTCTGGGCTCGACCTGCGCGCGACCTTCCCGGCAGAATCGTGGCCGCATGGAACCAAGCTCTTCTATCACTCGCATTGCCAGCAGCGCACCTGCAACGCAGCCACCGACACCATCGACGTGCTGCGCGCCTGCGGCTTCGACCTGGTGACATCCTCAGTCGAATGCTGCGGCATGGCAGGAAGCTTCGGGTACAAGGCTGACTATTACGACCTCAGCATGGCGGTTGGCGAAGACCTGTTCGCACAGATTCGCCGCAGTGAAGCTGAGGAAGGTCCGCGTGCCCTGGTGGCCAGCGGCGTCTCATGCCACGAACAACTATGGTCGGGCCTCCAACGGCCGGTGCATCATCCCGTCGAGATACTCGACAGCCTCGCTCGGTGACTCGATTCCTGAAGTGTCGACGCGAACGTCACCAAGTCTGGGATTACTTGGCAGTTACTGCCGTATTACGGAAGGTGTATTTACAAATTCCCGCACTGCGCTAAATTGAGAGCGTAGTTTGGGCAGTTCTGGGGGAGGGCTGCCTTGGAGGCGTCCTGCTTAACCGCAGGACGCTTTTGTATTTGCCCCGTTCGTCGGGGTCGGTGGGGCCCTGCGACGAAACAGGCCTTTGCGCATCTAACGTTTTGAGTTCGAAATGTTAGGATCACTGAGGCGGTACAAGGCTGCCGGGAAGTGCGGCCGGGCTCCCTGGAGGATAAATGGCAAGCGAAGCAATCGTAGAAATCACTGATGCGAATTTTGACCAGTTGGTGCTGAAGTCAGAGCAGCCGGTTCTGATCGACTTCTGGGCAGCGTGGTGCGGTCCTTGCCGCGCCCTGGCTCCGATCGTCGATGAGGTCGCCCAGAGCTACGCCGGGCGGGTGAAGATCGGCAAGATGGACGTCGACAAGAACGCAGCCACTCCGCAGCGCTACGGCGTGCGCGGAATTCCCACGCTTCTGCTGTTCAAGGATGGCCAGGTAAAAGAGCAGATCGTCGGTTATGTCGCCCGCGACGTAATTGAAAAGGCGATCGACAAGACCCTGACATCCGAAGCCGTAATGTAAGTTCGACTCGCGGCATTTTTCGAGGGAGCACAGCTCGCTGCTGTGCTCTTTCCATTAGCGAACGAATTCGGCGAACTAGTACTTGCGCAGCACTCCGATCACTCTGCCCTGCACCTCGACATCCGCGGCCGGCACGATGATCGGCTTCATCGCGGCATTCGAAGGCTGCAGCCGAATGGTCTCGCCTTCCTGATAAATGCGCTTGAGCGTCGCTTCCGACTTGCTCACCAGCGCAACCACGATCTCGCCATCGCGCGCGGTTCTCGTCTTCTCCACCAGCACATAGTCGCCATCCACGATGTGCTCGTCTTGCATGCTTTCGCCCTTCACCTGCAAAACGTAGACGTCCTTCGAACGCGTGATGTCGCCCAGCGAGATCGACTCCGGATTCTCCACCGCTTCCAGCGGACGCCCGGCGGCAATGGTTCCCATCAGCGGCAAACGGTCATCTGACGGCGGCGCAGCTGGCGTGCTCGGCTTGGCGCGGCCACGCATCTTGACCACATCGATGGAGCGGCTGCGGTTGTAATCGCGCTTCAGCAAGCCCTTCTCCTGCAGATTGCTGATGTGCTTGTGCACCGTTGCCAGCGAGCTCAGGCCCAGTCCAGCACCGATCTCCTCGAACGAGGGCGAATACCCGTGTTCGTCGATAAACTGCTGGAGAAAGTCGTACACCTCGCGTTGCCGGCGAGTGATAGCCATGGTCAGGCCCTCCGGCTGCAATTGTCAGCGAAGAAAAGGCGAAGTGTCAACGACAACCTGAGTTGTCAATCGAGGTTCCGTCCCAACTTGGGTCGGATTGAGGAAAAACGCCCCCGGAGCCTGATCTGATGGTCGGGTACAAGGCCGTATCCGGGGGCAAGTGTGCTCGAAGGCCTTCACTCTACGGAAGCAGCCCGCGAATGTCGTCGCGCATATGTCAGGAACTTGTAAACAAATTGTCTCCACGACCCGGGCGAACTCGCTGACTCATCTGCGTCCGGCGCCAGTCTGCCTCATCTACAATAGCCACACTCAACGGGTGAGGTAATCCTGTGCGCAAGCTCTGTCTGATCGCCGTCCCCCTGCTCATGGCACTTTCTCTTCGCGCCCAGCAGCTTCGCGGAGACTACATCGAGTCGCGCTCGACCGACGTGTATGTCGCGCAATGCTTTGCCAACGGCGAAGTCGGGCTCACCGGAAACGACGCGTTGCTCGCCTGGCACGTTGAGCAGGGCGCATGGAATGGCGTTAAACTCGACGGCCTGACGGTTGCTGCTGCAGTTCGCGCCCGCGCCACCTTGGGCGATCCCTACGGAGATCCCTATCCCGCGACCTCTGTACTGATGGTAGACAGCGCCGCTAACGCGCAGCAGCGTGCCGCGCTGATTGCCCTTGCGCAGCACAACGGCGGACGCCTGCTGGAAAACGTCGTGCGCGTCGAATACGTGCCCGTGATGCTGGACGCTCCCGCCGATCCGCACGAGGGCAGCGCCGTGCTGCGCGCCGGAAAACTTGCCACCATCGTCACCCGCCCACTCAACCATCACGACCACATCTGCGGCAACGAGACCAACTTCTATCCTCCGCTGACCGAGGTGAGCGATGCGGTCTCGGCGGTCGCCACTACAGACGAGTTTCGCGGCGAAGGCCTCGACACCGAATGGAGCTCGCATGATCGCCGCAGCGTTTACATCGCGAGGTTTGGGGAAGATGGAGTTCCCACCGCAGCCGCGTCGGAAACGGCGCATCATCCCGCGCCGTAGCTTTCCGTGTGTCTTAGGTGCCTGGACCATGCCGGTCCAACTCGGGAAAAACGTATCTTCGATTCTTTGTTTTCAGTTATTTAGACCACATTTCACTCCCAAATTATTCATTCCATGAGAGTTATAGGCAAAAATTTGTAAACAAAGGAGTTACAGTCCGCTTCCGGAGCCTAGTTGCTCCCAGACCCTCGCCACCACGAGCCTTCCCGGGCGGCATTACCGAAGGAAGATCCAGCTAACGCGACGTGTCCCGCTAATCCCGCGCGGTGGTACTTGCCGCAGAAAAATTTCGGATTTCAAATAACTCAGCGCAATGCTCGCGCGACTCCGAGCCTGGGCTCGGCCTCAACTCCACAGTTTACGAACTGCTGGAGCGAGCGCAAGCGTGTTAGGGGACTTGGGGAGGTTACTAACGTAATATCCTGTCCCAAATTGGGAAATCGGAGCCACGCAACGGGTGGCCCACATTTCCCATCGGTTGGGAAATGTGGGAGTCAGGATGCTTCCCTCAAAATCGTCGGGTCAACAAGTTGTGCTTTACCATCCCACAGTTGCCAACCGAGGGAAATTGTGGGCCACCCGACGCCTAGATGTTCTCTCTTCCGTCCTGCGACAACGGCTCGAATCCACCGATAGAAGACAGAACTATTCTTGGGTAGACCGAAGGCTTCTCCCATGGCCACTGGCCGTTTTGCTGGTGAAACGAAGCGGTGCGTTCAAAAAGCTTTCGCAACTGATCGCGAGAAAAAAAACCCACATCCATCGGGCGATCTTGGCGGAGTTGCCTGAAACCAGGATGGAGATACTTGGGGTCATCTGGGTTTCTCGGAACAGTGACGCGGAATTTCTCCCGCCACTTTTCCAACAGCCCCATTACGCTTTTGACAGCAAAGGTATAGTGGTGGCCAGCGTATTGCTCCCGAAATTCCTTGATTGCATATTCGTCAAAATCCTTTTTCGGAATTGCTATCGAAAACCCTTTTCGCACACGGCAGTTGATAATAGACGCCAAGCGACCGTAGACCCGCTCTTTTTTGCGGTTGTCCCAGTCGCAAAATGGTTTGTGTCCTGCTTCCGGCTTGGCCACAAACTCGGACATATGAAAGGCGTCGAATCCTTCCTGCTCTAGTACCTCGTCCCAATTGCGAACAAATTCATCCCACTGGTACTTATTGGCGACATAGCAAGCTGCGACAGCAATCGGACTACCGCCGTCAGTACCGCTGTCGTCGAAATAGACCTCGATCTCGAACATTGCAATCCACCAATCTAGATTGGTTCTTTCCAAACATATCGGAGATGTGAGAGTAGGCGCAGTATTGACTTTTGACACACATCGGACGGGTGACCCACATTTCCGTTCCGTTGGGAAATGTGGGAGTCAGGATGCTTCCCTGAAAATCGTCGCGTCTACAGTTGTGCTTTACCCTCCCACAATTGCCAACCGAAGGCAATTGTGGGCCACCTGTGATCTTTCTGAAGCACCGCCGTACCTGCATCACATCCGGCCGGTGATGCAGCTCACTGCGTCAATGGTCAGCCGCTCGTAACCTTTACAGTCCCGCAACACCGCGGGCATGCGCACCGGCACGGCGCATCACGCCTATTCGGCCCAGAAGCACACGAGGCGTCTGCCCAGCCTGCTAGCCATCCCGCCAAAGGAAAACAACATGCCCCTGTTCAACGCCTTCTCCAAGAGCGTGACTCGCGAGTTCACCATCGAGGAACTGGAAGATGCAGCCCGCCTGATGCGCGGCTATGACCTGGTCGCGCTGTGCGCCGCCGGCTCCGGACACTCGGGCGGAACCCTCTCCATGATGGAGATCGTCGCCGCGCTTTACCTCAAGGTCGCCAACCATGATCCCAACATGCCGGAGTGGCAGGACCGCGATCGCATCATCTGGTCGGGCGGACACAAAGCTCCCGCGCTGTATCTCGGTTTGGCGTTCGCCGGCTACTTCCCGATCGAAGACGTGGTCACACTGCGCAAGCTGTATTCGCCATTCCAGGGACATCCGCACAGGCTGAAGCTGCCTGGGGTCGAAGTCTCCAGCGGCTCGCTGGGGCAGGGGCTCAGCATAGCCGTCGGCATCGCGCTGGCCAACAAGCTCGACGCGCGCAACAACACGGTGTTCTGCATCATGGGCGACGGCGAGCAGCAGGAAGGCAGCATCTGGGAAGCGGTGATGGAAGGCTCGCACCATAAGCTCGACAACCTGGTCGGCATCATCGACCGCAACCGGCTGCAGATCGACGGCTGGGTGAAGGACGTGATGAACGTTGAGCCGCTTGAGGAGCGCTATCGCAGCTTTGGCTGGGAGGTCATCGTCTGCGACGGCCATAACATGCCGCAGGTGGTGGACGCGCTTCAGAACGCGAAGAAGATTCCGGTGGCCGGCAAGCCGACGGTCGTCATCTGCAACACGGTCAAGGGCAAGGGCGTGAGCTTTATGGAGAACGTTGCCGGATGGCACGGCAAGACTCCCAGCTACGACGAGATGGTGAAGGCGCTGGACGAGTTGGGGCTGAAGCAGACCATCGCGTACGACGCGCTGCTGAAGAAAGCTGCCGAATATCAGGCGACGGTGGAAGCCACGCTCGATGCCAAGATGCCGAAGTTTACCAATGACTACTGGTGGAACAGCGGCAGCACCATGCAGGTCGCGATGGAGCCGACCCGCAAAGGCTTCGGCAAGTCGCTACAGAAGAATGGCGAGGACGAGCGCGTGGTTTGCCTGGGGCTCGACATCTCCGGCTCAATCACGATTAGCGACTTCTATGCCGGCAAGCCTGAGCGCAAGAATCGCTGGATCAGCATGGGCATTGCCGAGCAGTCGGCCACGGCAGCCGCGGCGGGGCTGGCGCGCGAAGGCAAGCTGCCGGTGTTTGGAACCTACGCAACCTTCGCCGCGGCGCGCAACCTCGACCAGATTCGCGTGTCCATCTGTTACGGCAACTTCAACGTGATGATTGCCGGAGCGCATGGCGGCGTATCCGTTGGCCCCGACGGCGCCACCCACCAGGCGTTGGAAGACCTGTTCGCCATGTGCGGTCTGCCCAACATGGTGGTCTCGGTACCGTGCGATTCCATCGAGACGCGCAAGGCCACCGACTACCTGCTGATGGAACACGAAGGCCCGAAGTACATTCGCTTCGCGCGCGAAGCCACTCCGATTGTGACCAGGGACGACACGCCGTATGTGTTCGGGAAGGCCAACATCATCCGCCTGCGCCGCGAGGCCGCGCAGATGATCGACGGCTTCGACACGGTCCTGGCTTCGCATTACATGGATGAGGGCGAAGACCTGAGCATCATCGCCTGCGGACCCATGGTGCCGGAGGCGATGCGCGCCGCATGGATCCTGAAGAAAGAGTTCGGCTACGAAACGCGCGTGCTCAACCTTCACACCATGAAGCCGATCGACGCTGACGCCATTCTGCGTGCCGCGAAAGAGACGGGCGTGGTGGTCACCGCCGAAGAGCACCAGATCGGCGCGCTGGCGTGGCGGGTGAGCAGCGTCATCACCGAGAGTACCGAGCTGTACGGAACGCCAGTCATCACCGGCGCCATCGGCGTGAAAGACCGCTTTGGCGACTCAGGCGCGCCATGGGAGCTGATCAAAGAATTCGAGGTCAGCGCCGAACACATCGCACAGAAGGCAGCCGAGCTGGTGGGCATCGCCAAGGCGAAGAAGGAAGAGGGGCTGCTGGTGGGAGCGCGGTGAACCCTTTCCGATTTCAGAAAACCCGACCATCCGCGAATACGGTTGACATGCGCCACGTGGCGGGTTACGGTCGAAGATGATACGGAGCATCCGCCATAAGGGTTTAAAGCGGCTCTTTGAAGATGATGACCCGAGCGGCGTAAATCCAGAACATGTGAACAAGCTGCGGAACATTCTGGCGACGCTGCAGGCCTCCCCTTCCGTCGCCCATATGGATCTGCCTGGTTTCCGGTTGCATCCGCTGAAGGGCGATAAGGCAAATTTCTGGGCTGTTACCGTACGGGCCAACTGGCGGGTGATCTTTCGTTTCGATGATGGCGCAGAGGACGTTGATTATGTCGACTACCATTGAAAGCAAGCAGCACATGACCATGAAGAACCCGCCACACCCAGGGGCCGTGGTGCTGCAGGAGTGCATCCAGCCGACGGGGTTGAGCATTACCGACGCCGCCGCAGCGCTCGGGGTGACGCGGAACACGCTCTCGGAACTGGTGAATGGCAAGCGTGGCATTTCGCCAGAAATGGCCGTGCGGCTGTCGAAGGTCTTCGGCGGCGCTGAAGAAGGATGGCTTCTGCAACAGGCGCAGTACGATCTGGCTCACGTTCGCCGCGACCGGCTTAAGCTGAAGCGGCTCAAAGTCGCCTGACTCAACCTTCTGAGCTCGGATGTAACGCCGGTCTCCGAAGTCAGGAGGGCGTGTGAATGCGATTAGTCTTGTCTAGCCTGAGGGGTCAGTCTAGACTCGGTGGCAGAGAGTAATCTTCCCACGTTGCGAAACCCAGTAACCGAGCGGGCAGCAGAAAAATGAAATCCTCCATGCCACGCTCCAAGTTTTTGGCCGACTGGGACTGCCGGACGCCAGCATTGCGCGCGCCTCTCTGAAAAAGCCACGCTCTATTGGTACCTCAACCTGCGGCCATCTCCTCCGCCGCGGAATTTCAACTCCACCCAAGATAGCCGTTCCGCATCCCGGCTGAGTAATGGCTCAGCTGACGACCTTTCTATCCCGATCGCACCTATCGCTCACAGTAAAGATTTGCCGGAGACACTTATGACAACTTACGCAGTTCGGATCTCGCTCAGCTTCGTGCTGGCTCTCGGTTTCTGCACTTCCATTCCTTTGCAGGCCCAAACCGCTCCCTTCAAAGTCGGCGACTCTGTCGAGGTGCAATACGCGGGGCAATGGGTAACCGGCGTAGTCACCAAAGGGCTTGAATCAGGAACCTACGTTGTGAATCACGGAAGCTCGATCATGTACATCAACCAAGGGCCTGCGAATATCCGCGCGCATCAGATGACGGGGGAAGAGAAGGCTGCGGCCGATCAGTCAGCACAGGCCCTCGCCAACCGCCCAACCGGCAACGGCGTCGGCGCGCAATATGGCGCACGCGAGCCGGCAACCTGCCAGAGCCGCACCGCGCCACCGAGCGCCGGCACCGCCCGGCAATATCTGCTCTGCGACATGGAAGGCATTGATGCCTTCAAGAACCTGATCCTGTTGACTGATGTGACGGTGCAGATTGCCGCTCCGCGCGCCTTTATCTATACCCAGGATTCCAGCCGAACGCAGATCGATGTACGGGCTCCGGTCTACGACATCCGCGGAGGCTTTAAAGAGTATCAGTGCGGCCTGCCGATTGTGGGCGGCGGCGCCTACACAGCGACACACAACTGCAACCGATACGACCAGCCGCAGGCCTCCGGTTCCTGCTACCGGGATACCTTTGGCGACTGGCATTGCACCATGGCCGGCAATCGCAGCGCTTCGACGAGCCAAGTCCGGGAGCAGATGCCCCCAGGTGAAACCTGCACGCCTGAGCTTCCGACGCGCGGCGTGCGAGCGTGCGCTCTCGATGGGTGAGAAACGCCGAAGCTCGTCGAGCGCATGTCGCCGAGTTTCGGCGACGTGCCTGTGCGGACGCTGTGTATTTCTCACAGCCATCCCTTCGCCCTTGCCAAGCGTGCGGCCTCGACGCGATTGGCTGCGCCCATTTTGTTGATGGCCTCAGACAGATAATTCCTGACCGTGCCCTCCGACAAGTTCAGCTCGGTGGCAATCTCGGAGCTGGCGATGCCTTCTCCGGCGAGGCGCAAAACCTGGCGTTCGCGCTCGGTCAGCGGATCGGGCTCGTCGGTCCACGCTTCGGCGGCGAGTTGCGGATCGATGACCCGCAGTCCGCGATGTACCCGGCGCACGGCATCGGCCAACTGCTCGGCCGGCATGTCTTTCAGCAGATAGCCTGACGCGCCGGCGTCGAGCGCCCGCCGCAAATATCCGGAACGGGCAAAGGTGGTGAGGATGATGACCCGCACGGGTGTGCCGCGGCGCTTCAGTTCGGCGGCAACTTCCAGCCCGGTCATGGTGGGCATCTCGATGTCGGTGATGAAGACGGAAGGACGATGTTGCTGAACCAACTTGAGCGCTTCATCTCCGGAGCGTGCGCGAGCGATGACCTCGATGTCGTCTTCCATCTCGAGCAATGCGGCGAGCGCGCCGAGAACCATGGTCTGGTCTTCGGCAAGGACGACGCGTATTTTTTCGCGCTTAGGTGTGGGCACAGTCGAGAGTCAGCAATTAGGAGCTAGCAATTTAGCAGTCGGTATGAAACAGCGACGGCCTGCTTTGTATCAGGGCATGACTTCAGTCATGCCGCAAGACGCATAATGTCTTCGGGCTTTAGCCCATGCGGCAGCCATCAGGGGCAAAAGCCCAGCTGTTTGCCACGGCGATTCGGCACGCTGAAGCCGTGCCCTGATACAAAGCTGTCGCCCCAGCGACTCTACTGTACGCCGGACGGCGCTCCCAACCCGGCCGCGAGAGGCAATTGAATCACCAGCGTCGTTCCCCTCCCGGTCAGCCGTTCGAGCGAGCCGCCGATGGCGTGCAAGCGTTCGCGCATGCCACGCAGGCCGTTGCCTTCCGGAGCATTGCATCCGCAGCCATCGTCGGCGATCTCCAGGCGGCAGAGTGCGTCTTCTTTCATCAGCCGGACTTCGCAGCGTTGCGCTTCGGCATGACGCACGACGTTGGTCACCGCCTCACGCAGCACCATGCGCCAGCACCGACTCCTGTGCCGGACTCAACTCCAGCGGAGCAGTGTTGGATTGCATAGTGACACCGGCGGTTTCAAGTGCGGCGCGAGCACGCGACAACTCCGCGAAGAAGCCATCGCTGCGATAACCGCGAATGGCTTCGCGTACATCGGCCAGAGCGGCGCGCGATGTATTCTCCACATCCTGCATCTCCCGCTTGGCGCGTTCCGGATCGCGATCCACGAGCTTGCGCGCCAGCTCCGACTTCAGGGTGATGAGTGACAGCGTGTGTCCCAGCACATCGTGCAGGTCGCGGGCAATGCGCTCGCGCTCGGCGACTTTGGCCAGGTGCTCGATCTCGTGGTTTGCCAGCCGCAGCTTCTCGTTTTGGCAATGCGACACCGCCGACCAGTGATTGATCGCTCCTACCAGCACGATCAACAGCACCATCGATCCCCAAAATCCGGAGTTAAAATGCAGGCGGCTCGCGTAAAAGATGAGCACCGCCAGCTCGACCGCCCCGAATGCCAGCACGCGACTACGACTGGTAGTGAAGCTGCCGGCGGCGGCACAGTAGATGAGCAGTCCTGGTGCGCCGTCGTTGTAAGGAATCGCCACGACAGCGATCAACAGCATGAGCAGCGTGCATATCATCCGTATGCGGCCGCCACGGGCAAATGCCTGGAGATAGAGGTAAGTAAAGAGGAGACCGACCGCCGTGTTCAGAATCCAGATGCCCAGACCGGCATGCTTCCAATACGGGCTAGCGAAGAACCAGAACATGAAGGGAAGCCACATCAGCGGCATCCACCAATGCTCTTTGTCGCGGTTGGGGTATATGCGCCACCACAGATGCTGCAGCCGGTTCATCGCTTCTCTATTCTCTCCCCGAGTGATACTCGGGCACCAGTGTGTACCACAGCACGCCGGTAATCACCAGCGCAATGCCCAGGTCGGTCCAGCGGCCGGTCAGCGCCAGCAGGGCGAAGACGGCCATCACTGCCATCCAGATTATCCATTCGAAAGTGCATCGGTTCATGGGAAAACTCCGCTCTTGGCTCTTGGCTTTTGGCTTTTGGCTTGCTTGCTTTGCTAATTGCTAGTTGCTAGCTACTTCTTCCTACCCGTACGTCTCCCCTTCGTCGCGCCAGTAGCCATAAGCCGCCAGCCCGAGGAACAGCAGGGTCACTCCGATCAGCGCCTCGACGTGTACGCCGACAGGGTTGGGGTAAGGGCCTGCGTGGATTGCATTCAGCGCCAGTTGCGCCACGTGGTACGGCGGCAGCACCTTGGCTACGTTCTGCAAGACCTTCGGCAGGACGAAAATCGGAATCCACAAGCCCGAGCAGAACGACATCGGCAGATAAATCAGGTTGACCATGGCAGGCGCGGAGTTCGGCTTGGCGAAGTAGCCCAGCGCCAGTCCCATCGCGCTGAAGGGAATCGACCCGAGCACCAGTACGGCGATCAGCTTCATCGCCATGATCGGGGCCATGCGCACTCCGCCGAATGCCACGCCGACCGCGAGCAGCAGCAGCGAGATCACCACGGCGAACGCCATGGCGTTCACAATCTTCGCCAGGAAGTACGCAGGCAGCGGCATGGGCGAAGCACGCTTCACTTGCAGCCATCCCTGACCGCGCTCCATGGCAATGCCTACGCCGAAGCTGAACATGGCAATTCCCATGACGCCGTAACAGGCCATGGTGGCGAGCAGATAGGTCGCGGTCTGCCTGCGATCCGCGCTGCCGCCGGGCAATACGATCCCGAAGAGCACATAGAACATGGTAGGAAACATCAGGGTGGAGATAACGAAGATCGGGATCCTGAGATACTTCAGGATTTCGTACTTCGCTTCCAGCGCGAACAGGGCGATCCACTCGCTCAAGCGAGCGGTGCGGAACGGCAAGAGCAACGGGCATCGTGGTAGTCGCCATAAGTGTGTCCTTTGGAAATCTCAATTCACCACAGGGGACAGAGACACAGAGGAATTGAACTTTAAGAATCTCTGTGTCTCGGTGTCTCTGTGGTTCAATTCTTGTTGCTGGTCAGCGACAGGAACGCCTCTTCCAGGCCGGCGTTGGTAATCTCCAGGTCGGAAAGCCACTCGTCACGCCGCAACAGTTCGCGAACCACCGGCTCGGCGGTCGTGACATGAATCTCGAATGCCTGGCGGTCTTCTTTCACGGCGACCACACCTGCGATTGCCGCCACTTCCTGCTGTGACAGGCGGGTTACGCAGCGAATCGTCTTGCCGGCGGCTTTGGCCTTGATTTCTGAAGGAGTGCCCGCGGCCACGATCGAACCTTGTTGCAAGACCAGGATGCGATCGGCCAGCGCGTCAGCTTCGTGCAGGTAGTGCGTGGTCAACAGGACGGTTTTGCCGCGCGCAATGAGCAGCCGAATCTGTGACCACATGAGGCGGCGTGCTTCCACGTCCATGCCAACGGTAGGCTCATCGAGGAAGAGCAAGTCGGGGTCGCCACATATCGCGAGCGCAAACAGCACGCGCTGCTTCTGGCCTCCCGAGAGCTCTCCAAAGCGGCGGTCCTTGATTTCGTCCAGACCTGCGACCTTCAACGTCTCGGCAATCGGCAGCGGCTTCGGGTAATAAGACGAGAACAGGCGAACGTGTTCGCTCACCTTCAATGTCTCGGGGACGCGCGCCACTTGCAGCATGGCTCCGCAGCGCGAGCGCACGGCCAGGCTGCGGGGATCGGCCCCGAACACCGACGCCGCGCCGGCCTCGGCTCTGGATAATCCCAGCAGAATGCGAACCAGCGTGGTTTTGCCTGCTCCGTTAGGGCCGAGCAGGGCGAGCAACTCTCCGCTGCGGAGCTCAATGTTGACTTTGTTCAGCGCCAGGGTGTCACCGTAGCGCTTGGTGAGGTCGCGGGTGCGCGCTACCGCCGTCTGCTGCGGCGCCAGGTAAGGAAGATATTCTGCGATTGCGGTTGACATCGTCTGCTCCCGCCGAGCGTCTATCTCGGCTACAACGCGATGATCGGTCATCGGCGCTTGGCTCGACAGTGTGCTTTGTCAGAGGCCGCGAATGACAAATGTCAGGCAGCGCGAAGCCAGCTACCGAAGCGAGGAAGGGCTGGAAATGCTCTCGGCTCATTATGTTGAACGGCGCAGTTCTCGCGTGCTCGCAACTTCTTCTCGCATCCTCGCCGCGCCTTCCGGCGGAATACGTCGCACCGTTACTCATGAGTAAGCTGACTTCCTGTTCAGGAACTGCATCGTATCTTCCGGCGAGAAGCGCGCAGCTGGTTGCGGCCCTGAGCGAAAGAAAGAAAAACAACTCTGCGCAATCGTTCTCCATCTCATGAACACGACTCTTAATCCCTTCGTGCTGGTAAGGGAACGAGCCGGTAAGTGGCAAAAATGAAAACCGGACTCAATGCAACGTTGGATCCTACGCGGCGCAGCAATGCGGCGCAGGATTTTGAAACCGCTCTCCGGCGCAAGATCGTTGGCCAGGACCCGGCCATCGAGAAGGTCGCCGAAATTTACCAGATGTTCCTGGCTGGGTTGAATCCTCCCGGCCGCCCGATCGGGAACCTTCTGTTTCTTGGACCTACGGGATCGGGCAAGACGCGCGTGGTGGAAGCCGTGGCTGAGTCGCTGTTCGGCGATCCTAAGGCTTGCATCAAGATCGACTGCGCCGAATTTCAGCACTCGCACGAGATTGCCAAGTTGATTGGCTCTCCTCCGGGATACCTGGGACATCGGGAGACCCACCCGCTGCTCACCCAGGAAGCGCTGAACCAATGGCACACCGAAAAGTTGAAGCTCTCGATCCTGTTATTCGACGAAATCGAGAAAGCTTCGGACGCGCTTTGGCAGTTGCTGCTGGGCATTCTTGATAAAGCTACGCTCACCCTGGGCGACAACCGCCGTGTCGATCTCTCGCAGTGCCTGATCGTTATGACTTCGAACCTGGGCGCGAGCGAGATGAACGAGTTGATCAACGGCACCATGGGCTTTGCCCAGAGTACCCGCGCAAATGGATCTCAAGCTCGACGAGAAGATCAACCGTACGGCGGTCGATGCCGCGCGGCGGAAGTTCTCGCCCGAGTTCATGAACCGCATCGACAAGATTGTCGTTTTCAAGACGCTGCGCGCCGAGCACTTGCAACAGATTTTAGAAATCGAACTCGGGCTGGTGCAGCAGCGCATTCTGCAGGCAACGGGAAATCAGCAGTTCGTCTTCAGTTGCACCACCAACGTGAAGGAGTTCCTGCTGATCGAGGGGACCGATTTGAAGTACGGGGCGCGCCACTTGAAACGCGCCATCGAACGTAACATCGTCTTTCCCCTGGCAAATCTCGTGGCTACCGGGCAGGTGAAGCTGGGCGACTACATCCGCATCGACCTCGACGCGCAGGGCAAGATGACCTTCGTCAAAGAGGCCGAGGGCGCGCTCGTCCCGGTGCTGCTGGAGCGCTACGGGCCGGAAGTCACCCAATCCGCTGTCGCCATGAAAGCGGGAAAGGGTACATCCGGCAGCCGGGGTCGTGAACTGGGCACCGCTCCGTTGCTCGATCGAAAATAGTCACCCACCGGAACATTGTTCTTCCTCGGGCGGCTCTTTGGAGCCGCCATTTCTTTGCTTCAAGCCCACGCCGGAGCTGAATAAATCGCTTGCGAGGCGTGACGAAAAGAACACATCAAGTTCAAATTGCTGCGCAAAAGGCTTTCCACATTTCGCGGGCTTAGGTATCCTCATGCCAGCGGCCCAGGCAAATCCCAGGCAATACCTGAAACTCGGCCCGAGGACCGCTTCCGGAGCAAGATATGTGGAAACCTACACGCAAGGAAGACGAAAAGCCCATGCCGATACAGGAACCCAGCTCTCCTTCCCCCAGTATCGCTCCGCCACGTCCGAGCGAACCCGTGCGGACCGATCCTCCGCGGAACGTCGATGTCGCGACCATTGGCAAGTCGGTGGTGGTGAAAGGCGAGCTCTCCGGCAGCGAAGATCTTTATGTTGACGGCCACGTGGAAGGCTCGATCACGCTACGAGGCCAGAGCCTGACCATCGGCCCCAACGGGCGGGTGCGAGCCAATGTTGAGGCCCGCAATGTCATCCTTCATGGGCAGGTTGACGGCAATATTACTGCCAGCGATCGAGTAGAGCTCCGCAAGAGCGCTTCGCTGAAGGGCGATATCTCCACCGCGCGCATCGCTATTGATGACGGCGCCTATTTCAAGGGCGCAATCGATATTCAGAAGACGGAAGCGCCGAAGGGGGAAGCCAAACCCCAAGTGATGGCTGCGGCTTCCTCGCCCGCGACTATGTCGCCGGGCGCTCAAGCTTCGCTGCTTGAACCCAAGAAGGTCTAAGCACTTTGGTTGGGGGAGCGCATCGGGAGGGCTCAGGCCCTCCTTTTTCTTTGCTCCGGCGCAAGGAGAGCTGAACTCCAAGATTCGCAATAGGGTACGATTCAGTGAAGCTCCTTTTATGAAACGTATTCTTGGCGATGTTGCCCTCCTCTGCTTTGTTGTTAGTGCGGCCCTGGCCTCGTCACAGCAGATCCCGCTCCCTGGTACGGGAACTCCGGCTCCCTCCGCGACTCCCCCTGCGACGCCCGGTGCGCAGGCTCCGTTGCCTCCCGATTACTCGCAGCAGGCATTTGTTGTCGAGCACTTTCGCCAGACGCAACGGTTTGAGAACGATGGCACCGGACGCGAGGAGCAGGAAGCCAGCATCAAGGTCACTAGCGAAAGTGGAGTGCAGGCGCTGGGCCAACTGAAGCTGGGATACAGCGCCTACAGCGACAAATTCGAGATCGTCTATGTTCGGGTGCGAAAGCCCGATGGGACCGTCATCACGGCGCAGGACTCCGCCATCCAGGACCTCACCATCCCGGACGCTCCGGTTTATACCGACTATCACCAGAAGCACATCAGCGTACCTTCGCTGCGTCCCGGCGACACGCTGGAGTTCCATTACATTCGCACCATCGTGAACCCGCTCATCCCGGGACAATTCTGGGCCAGCTATAACTTCACCGAAGACGGCATCGTGCTCGATGAACAGGTCGAGATCAATGTTCCCAAGAACCGCGAAGTGAAGCTGAAAACCAAGCCGGGATATGAGCCGAAGATCAGCGATGACGGAGACCGCCGCATCTATCGCTGGAGCCATTCGCAGACCAAGGAGCCGGATGATTCTGCGAAGAAGAAGCATAAGTCCGAGACGCAGGAAACGCCCGCCATCCAACTGACCACGTTTCAAAGCTGGGAGCAGCTGGGCGACTGGTATCGAGGGCTGGAGAAGGACCGCCGCGAGCCGACCGAAGCGGTGAAGGCGAAAGCTGCCAGCCTGGTGCAAGGTAAGACCGATGACATGGCGAAGGTGAAGGCGCTCTACGATTACGTATCGCGAGATTTCCGCTACGTAAGCCTGTCGCTGGGACTGAGCGCTTATCAGCCGCATCCTGCGGGCGACGTGATGAGCCTGGGCTACGGCGATTGCAAGGACAAGAACACCCTGCTGGCCGCCCTGCTGCGAGCCCAGGGCTTTCGAATCGACCTCAGTACTGATCAATGCGCGGCAAAAGATCGACCCTGACGTTCCGTCGCCGTCGCAGTTCGATCACGTCATCACCCGTGTTCCTGTCGGCGGCCAGGAGATATGGCTTGACAGCACCTCGGGCGTAGCACCGTTTCGCATGCTGTCATTTTCCTTGCGCGATAAAGAAGCGCTGGCAGTACCTCCGGAGGGCAAGCCTGGACTGGTGCGAACTCCCGCGTTGCTTCCCTTCCCGGAGTTCGATCGCAGCAAGATGGATGGCCTGCTGAACGATACGGGTAAATTCACCGCCCATTTTTCCACCACGGTTCGCGGCGATCAGGAGATGGCGCTGCGCTTCGCCTTGCGCCAGATCCCCAGCACTCATTGGAAAGAGGTATTCCAGGGAGCGTTGCAGAATTCGCCCTTGCGCGGCGCCGAGATTTCCAATCTGCACGTCGGCGATCCCAGCGACACGGACAATCCGCTACAGATCGACTATGACCTCTCGGTGGCAAATTACTTCGATTGGTGGGCCAACGAGCCGAAGCTCCCGCTGCCCATCAACAGCCTGCGACTGCCCGCGCCGGACGACGACAATAAGACCGATCCACTGCGGCTGGGGCCACCGCAAGAGATACGGGCCGAGACGTCGATCAGCATTCCTATCAAATACACCGTCAAGCTGCCGATCGGTGTAGACGTAAAACGCGATTACGCCGAATATCACTCGTCGTACAAGGTCGTGAACAACGAGTTAGTCACCAGCCGCAGCTTGAAGATTTCCGTCCCCGAGATTCCCGCTACGACCGGCAAGGGGACTACGGAGCGTTTGTCAGGGTGCTCGATTCCGACCAGGCGCAAGTGCTTCGGCTGGAGAACCAGTCGCCGGGAGTTTCCGGACTGGGTAGCGACGGCACGCCCAATGATTGGTTCGAATCGGGCGTGCAGGCGCTGAACAACCGTAACTTCGATCAGGCGATCTTGCTGCTGGAGCGCGTGCAGACCGCCGATCCCACTCGCAAAGATATCTGGAAGTACCTGGGCCTCGCCTACATGGCGACCAATCAAACGCAGAAAGCGGCAGCGGCCTTTCAAAAGCAGATTGCCGCTAATCCTTACGATGAGTCCGCCTATAGCGAGCTCGGCGCAGCCTACCAACAGCAGCAGAAGTACGATGAGGCGATTGCACAGTTCAAGAAGCAGATCGAAATCAATCCGCTGGACGGAGGCGCGCACGCCAGCCTGGGCGTGCTGTATGTCACGCTGAAGCGCTACAGCGACGCGGTCCCCGAACTGGAGAAGGCAGTATCGGTACAGTCGAACAATCCGCTGCTGCTGGCCAGCCTGGGAGAGGCCTACCTGGGAGATGGCCAGACGCAGAAGGGGATGGCAGCCTTCGACAAGGCCATCAACATGGCGCCCTCTCCGGTGGTGTGGAACAACGTTGCCTATTCGCTGGCCGAGCAGAACACCGAACTGAAGCGTGCGGACGCCTACGCTGACGCTTCGATCAGTGCAGTGGAGACGCAGTTGCGCGATGTCTCGCTGGCCAACCTGCGCTTCCCTGACCTGGTCAACACGGTAATGCTGTTCAATGCGTGGGACACCAAGGGCTGGGTGCTGTTCAGGAGCGGCGATCTCGACAAAGCCGAGGCGTACATCCTACCGGCGTGGCAGGGCACCGAGAGCGGCGCCGTGGCCGAGCACCTGGGCGATATTGCGGAGAAGCGAGGCCAGCACGAGCACGCGATCCATTACTACGTGTTGTCGCTGACCGGAGAGAGTCCCAGCACCACGGCGCGCGACAAACTGAAAGCCATGGGTGTCAGCGGCAGCTCGCTCGACTCGCAGATAGCGAAGGCGCGCAAAGACCAGATTAGCGAGCGTACTACCAAGCTCGACCAGGTGCAGAGCGGGACGGCCGACTTCTTCTTGCTGGTGAGCCCCGGAAAAGTCGAGCAGGTGAAGTTCGTCAGAGGCGAAGAGAGTCTTCGCTCGTTCGCCGATAGTCTAAAGAACATCAACGTTCCGATGAAATTTCCCCCGTCGTCCCAGGTGCACGTGGTGCGGCGGGTACGACTTACCTGCGGCAAGCCGGCGCCGTCGAAGAGCAAGCCGGGCGCGAGTTCCGAGAAGGAAAAACCCGCCACGGGATTGCCCGGACCGTGCAGCCTGGAGTGGCTGCCCACCAGCGAAGTTCGCGGACTTGATTAGCAGCGGGAAATTGATTCAAGATGATTGCAACCGAGGTGCAGAGTGGCAGACCTGCGATACCCGATCGGCAAGTTCGAGTGGATTCCCCCCGACAACGATGAGCAGATGGCGAAGCGCCGCGAGCACTACATCCACGTGCTCGCCAAGCTGCCGGCCAATTTCAGTGCCGCCATCCGAGGCTTGAACGCGAAGCAGCTCGACACCCCTTATCGTCCGGAGGGTTGGACCGTGAGGCAGCTTGTGCATCACGTGCCTGACAGTCACCTGAATGCCTATATCCGTTTCAAGCTTGCAATGACTGAATTCGAGCCCGCGATCAAAACCTACAAGGAAGACCTCTGGGCCAAGCTGCCGGACGCGGAGCACACGCCAGTGGAAACTTCGTTGCAGCTGCTGCAAGCGCTGCATTCACGCTGGGTCACTCTGCTGAGAGCGATGAACTCTGAAGATTTTGCCAAGACTCTGCGGCATCCCGAGCTGGGTGTGCTCTCACTGGATCGTATGCTTGCGCTGTACGCTTGGCACTCAGCCCACCACACAGCGCACATTACTGCGCTTCGCGAACGTATGGGCTGGAACTAACGCCAGTACGGATTTTCTGATGGTGACGGGAAAATCAATACCAACCAACTGCACAGGCTCAATGTGCATCTACTCGGAATTGAACATGATGTTTATATCGCAGGCGTTCCTCAACTAAACTGCAGTTCATCCCGCTATTTTGTAGAACTATCCCGAGTCCCGCGAAACCGGCTTAACAATAGTTAACAGTTAATCGGAGCTCTGGTTGGAACTAAGCATCTCACCACGCCGTACCAGCTACTGGTCAATAATTTACGAAACCTTTCGAGCGCAATCTAGTCAATATCGTAGGGACTCGTGAGATCCAGAACTACAAATCCGATAATCCGATGAAGGAGTCTACACCTATGAAACGTATTGCAACTCTGCTTTGCGGTACCGCTCTCACTCTTATGCTGACAGGCGCCGCGTTTGCCGGTACCGTCTCAAAATCGCTGACCTTTACCGACCCGGTCCAGGTCAATGGTACTACCCTCCAGCCGGGCGACTACAAAGTGACTTTTGATGAAAGCGCTCCCAACCCCCAGCTGACCTTCAAGAAAGGCAAAAAGGAAGTTGCCACGGCGCAGGCGCAAATGAAGCCAGCCACCTCGAAGACTTACAACACGTCGGTCGAGTTCAACACCGAAGGATCGACGCGGAAGCTGCAGCAGATCCAGTTCGGCGGATCGGACCAGGCACTGGTGATTTCCGAGAGCGGCTCGAACCCAACTTCCGGCCAATAAGGCAGGCACAATCAAAAAGGGAGGCTGCGGCCTCCCTTTGTTATTTTGTTAGTAATCTTCGACTGCTTGCTATGCGCTTGCGCCTACCAATCGGGCATTGCTCTGCTGCATCCGCACTGACACCAGCTTGGAAACTCCAGGCTCCTGCATGGTTACGCCATACATGGTCGGAGCCATGCTCATGGTTTTTTTGCTGTGGGTGATGATGATGAACTGCGTTTGCGAACTCATGTCGCGTACCAGTTCGGTGAAGCGCCCGATGTTAGCTTCGTCCAGCGGCGCATCGACTTCATCCAGGATGCAGAACGGGCTGGGAACGTATTGGAAGATCCCTACCAGCAGTGCGAATGCCGTAAGTGCTTTTTCGCCGCCGGAGAGCAGCAACACATTCTGCAGCTTCTTGCCGGGAGGTGATGCCACCACATCCAGTCCGCTTTCAGCTGAATTTTCCAGATCGGTCAGCCGCATAAATGCCTGACCGCCGCCGAATAACTTGCTGAAGGTGCGGCTGAAGTTATCGTTGATGGCCGCAAACGCCTCTTCGAACTTCTGCCGCGACACGGTTTCGATTTCTTTGATGGTGTTCTGAGTGTTCTCGATCGAATCCAGCAGGTCTTTGCGCTGAGTTTCTAGGAACTCATGACGTTGCGCTGTCTCCTGGTATTCCTCGAGGGCCATCATGTTGACCGGCCCCATGTTCTCCAGGCGCGTACGCATTTCCTTGTAAGCTTCTTCTTCAGCGCTCAGCTCGTCGCCTGCTATGCGCAGCACCGAATCATCGCCCAGCAACTCTTCCCGCGCGATACTCAACTCCTGTACGCAGGTCTCGGCCAGGTGCACGATGTCGGACTGCAAGCGGGCCTGCTCGGCGGCGAGTTCGCCGCGATGGTCGCGTGCGGCGTCGAGCGCGGCGCGCGCAGTCTTCAGTTCTTCTTCCAGTTGCGCAAGCCGTGAACGGACCCGCTGCAACTCCTCGGCGATCGCCTGATCGCGCTGCCGGGCGGCGTCGCGTTCCGCCTCCCACAGCACGACCTGCTCTGCCAGCCGGACATTTTCCATTTGGCGCTGCTGCATTTCCGCCGCAGCCGGATTCCACCTGTGCTTTGAGCTTGGCAAGTCGCGCAGAAGCTTCGGCGGTCATCGACTCCAGCCGCTGCACGTTGGCCACGGCACCGCGGCGCCGCTCTTCCAGGGTTGCAACTTGCGCGCGAGCTTCGGTGGCAAACTGCACCGACTCATCGCGCCGCAGACGCAACGCTTCGAAACTTCCCTGCGCCGATTGCAACTCGTCTTCGAGCGTGCGCTGCCGCTGCTCAAGCTCGTGGAGTTCCGCCGTCTGGCTGGCGACAAAGGCCTCGCGCTCCGCACGTTCCAGGGACACGCGATGTAATTCGCGCTCGTAGACCGCAAGCCGCTCGCGGATCCGAGTCATCTCGCCGGCAAGCTGATTCAGCGTATGCCCCGACGTCATGGCCTGGCGCTCAGCTTCGCGCTTGTCGTCTTCCAAACGCTGCAATAGTCCGCCAAGCTCGCTGATTTCGCGAGCAGTAGCGACGACCTGCAGCTCCTTATCGCGAATGGCCGCCTCGATCTCCGACATCTGCTTGAGAACTTCGCGCAGATCACGCTTCATCGACAGCGGGCCTTCGCTGCGCTGCTTGCCTCCGGTGACGGTCACATTGTGGAAGCATTCGCCCGACGTGGAGAGGAAGAACGCGTCAGGATTCTCCAGCGCCAGCTCACGCCCGATACTGGGATCGGGAACGATGTAGCCGTTGCCCAGCTTCGGAAGGATCACCTCGAGCGACTTGCCGAAGCCGTTAAGTACACGAATGCAATCCTTCATCGGGACTACGCTGTCGCGCCGCGGGCCGCCATACGTCACTTCGTCCTGGATGAAGGAAAACTTCGCCTGCGAATCTTCCGGGTGGACCAGGAAGGTAGCGCGGCCATCGACGTCGCTGCGCAACAGGCGCAAGCCTTCATCGGCAGCATCCCACGACTTGACCACGATGTAGTTCAGCTCGTCGCGCAAAAAATCTTCCACCACGTGCTCGTAGCGGTCTTCCACTTCGAGGAAGTCGGCGAGAACTCCGGCCGGCGTGTGTCCGCCATTGAGTGCTCCCGACTTGAACAGCCGGCGAACCGATTCGGTTGAATAACCATGCTCGGCAATGACCGATTCCAGCGAACCACGACGGCCCATCAGGCCCGCGAATTCTGAGCGCATGCCATCGAGATGGCGCTTGCCATCGCTTTCTGCGCCACGTAGCTCATCAAGCTTGGTGCGCGTCTCGGTGATGCGCGCATTCAGTTCGGCAACCAGTTGCGTCGCGGTTTCAAACTGCAGACCCAGCTGGCCACGCTGACCACCAAAAGCTTCCAGTTGCTGATTAGCCGCGGCGGCTTCGGAATTCAACCGCTGCGCATCGCGCTCCAGAGCGGCGAGAAGCTCCTCCGCCTGGGTGATGCGGTTGCGCACGGTCGAGCCTTGCGAGACCGCCTGCAAGATGTGGCTACGGCGCAGCTCCTGTTGCGATTCCAGGTGCATCAGGTTTGCCGATGCGGCAGAGGCCTCAGCCTGCCGCTGCTGAAGCTCCGATTGCGCGCCGTTAACGTCAGCATTGGCTGATTCGAGCGTGGCGCGATTGCCTTCGAGCTCCTGTTGTAACTGCGAGAGCTGGGCTTCGTTCGCGGTAATTTCAGCCTGTGCGCCTGCCGAACGCGCTTCCAGTTCGGAGCAACGCTCTTCGTTGGTGCGGCGACGCGCCGCGGCGCGATCAAGCTCCATCGCCAGCGTGCTCAGTTGCTCGCGGTTGGTCTGGGCATCGCGCTCGACTGCGTATCCGCGCTGCGTCAGTTCACCGTGCTCGGCTTCCATCTGTTGCGCCGCATCGAGCTTGGCGCGCATCTCTTCGGCCAGTTCGCCGAGCTGCGCTTCCAGCGTCGCGGCTTCCGAATCCATATGGGTGAATTTGCTGGCGAGGACGACGCGTAGCCGGGCACGCATTTCGTCGCGCAGCTTGGCATAGCGCTCGGCCTTGCTCGCCTGCCGCTTCAGTGAGTTCATCTGGCGCGTGACTTCGTCGAAAATGTCGTTGATGCGCGAGAGGTTCTGTTTCGCGTCTTCCAGGCGGGCTTCGGCGAGGCGCTTGCGTGTCTTGAACTTCGTAATGCCCGCGGCCTCTTCGATGATGGCGCGACGGTCAGTCGGCTTGCTGCTCAGGATTTGTCCGATGCGGCCCTGTTCGATGATGGCGTAGGATTCCGGGCCCCAGCCCCGTTCCCATGAACAGGTCCTGGATGTCGCGCAGGCGGCAGAGCTTTCCGTTGAGCAGGTATTCGCTCTCGCCAGTACGGAAAAGCCTGCGCGTGACGGCGATCTCGCCGGCTTTGAAACTGCGCTTGAACTTGCGGCGGCGAATCTTCAGCACTACCTGAGAACTTCCCTGCACAGTTGCAGTACTCGTGGCTTCCGCAACCGGTTCGGCCGGAACCTTCTTCTTCGTCACCCTGCCCGGGACGCACTTCTTCGATATAACGCTCGCCCTCTTCAGCGCTAGCGGCGCGAATGGCCGACTCGTCCCAGTCTTCGGGCATGTCGTCCTGCACATCGATCTCAGGCTCGTTGACGTCGCCATATACCACGGGATCAACCAGCGTCAGCGTGACTTCAGCCATGCCGGTGGGCTTGCGCTCGCGCGTGCCGGCGAAGATGACGTCCTGCATGTTGACGCCGCGCAGCGAACGGGCCGACTGCTCGCCCAGAACCCACGAGATGGCGTCGGAGATGTTCGACTTGCCGCAACCATTGGGCCCGACGATGGCGGAAATGCCTTCGCCCTCGAACCGCAACTCGGTGCGGTCACAAAACGACTTGAATCCCAGGATTTGCAGCTTTTTGATCTTGAGCAACTTCTACTCCTTGCACTCGCCCGGGCGCGCATTCCGGATGTCACGCCAGTTCGAGAAGGGCGCCTATTCTGTAGACGTACAGCCTTGCCAGAAGAGGCACGGGTTAGCCAAACCTCGGCTCCCCTTTGTTCATTCCAACGCAACTCTAACGGCGTTGGGGGGAGGGGTCAAGATGTAAACGCTATATTTAGTGCCTTAGTTGTGGAAACCACAGCATATTGCACCCTAATTGCAGCACATGTGCGAGATTCTGGCGGCGAGGGGTTTTCAGGAGATCGAAGGAGAACCGAGAGCTTGCACAAGTCTAGGTGCAGAGTGGGGAGGAATCAACCGGGTGATTCCAAGGGGTATCAAATTGGTTAATCAGAGAAGCACCGGTCAATTTCTGGGACTGTCATTCTGAGCGCAGCGAAGAACCTGCTTATGCTCCCTCAGCCGATGAGTTGAGCGGAGTCCAAGGCTTGCCCCAGTCGCCAGCCAGATCTTCCCATGTAGGATTTCCCCGTTCGATGAGAGCTACCTTCTTCGAGCGTGGCGCGCAACGAACAGCAGGTTCTTCGCTTCGCTCAGAATGACAGTCCAAGAGTCACTCGGCGGCAATACGCGCCTTCGGCGGTGGTGCTGGAAGCGCCAGCCAGTTTGGCACGGCACGAACCAGCGCGGCGTTGATCAGGATGGTGATCAGCGAGGCCGCCAGCGTGGCGTGATAAAAGTCGGCCGAGAGCAGACCGCTGCTGCGCGCCGTCTGCACCAGGATGAAGGAGAATTCCCCAATCTGCGTAAGACCCACGCCGACCATGACCGACGTCCGAGTGCTGTAGCCGAACGCGCGGGTGATGCCGGTCCAGATGGCTGCCTTGCCCAAGATGACCAGTGCGACGATTGCCAGCAGAATCTTCAGGTCGGCAAAGACTCCGATGGGATTGATCAAGGTGCCGACGGTGACGAAGAAAAGCGCGACAAAGGCATCACGCAGCGGTGTCAAGCGCAACAGCGCGCGATGAGCGTTCTCCGAGCCGCTGATGGTCAACCCGCCGGCGAATGCACCAATCGCGAGTGACAGGCCCACGGCCTCAGTCACCGCCGCTGCTCCCAGGCAAATCGCAAGCGTCACCAGCAGGAAGACTTCATCGTTGCCGGTGCTTGCGACCGACGACAGAAAGCGCGGCACCAGGAACTTCGCCGCGATGGCCAAGGGTACGAGCACGAGCGCAGCCAGGCCCAACTGTTTGCCGAGCGCCAGCAGGTGGGTCGGACTGAAGTTCGCCAGCAGCGGCAGAAGGATGATCAGCACCACGGTGGCGAGGTCCTCGACAATGGTAATGCCGATCATCACCCGCCCGTGTTCCGACTGCAACTCCCCGCTGTCAATCAGCAGGCGCGACATCACCATGGTGCTGGCGACGGAGATGACAAGTCCGACGGCAAAGCCGGGGAGCAATCCCCAGCCGCAAATCCAACCTACAGCTGCGCCGAGCAGTCCGCAGGCGATGATTCCCGCCGGGCCGCCCAGCAGAGCAATCCACTTCACCTGCAGAAGTTCGTGGACCGAGAACTCAAGCCCGATGGTGAACATGAGGAAGATAACGCCGACTTCGGCGAGCAGCTCAAAAGTCTGCGCCTCATGGATGGCCGGCCCGGGAGTGAATGGACTGATCAGGATCCCGGCAAACACGTAGCCCAGGATGAGCGGCTGGCGCAGACGCCACGCCAGCATCGCGCCGATAACAGCGGCGATGAATACGTAAGAGAGTTCTCTGAATATCGCGGAGTGCGGCATGACTGCTGTGCCGACAGCTTACTACAGCCCACAACCGCCGCTAGAAGCGATAGGTGTAGCCGGTGGAGATCTGGAAGTTGCCCTGGGTGACAATGTATTGGTTGGAAATCACTCCGCCAATTTGGGTGAAGCGGTCGTCGTAACGATCGGTGAGGTAGCGCACCAGCGTGGTTCCCACGTCGAAGCGGATGACGGAACGCGACTCGCGATGGGGATAGACCTCGACGATGCCGCCCAGGTCCCAGGCAAAACGGGTCAGGCTTCCGGGATTGTCGTTGCCGCCGCCAGGGAGCGCATTCTTGTAGTAGATGAATCCGGGGCGTACCTTGCCGAAGACGCCGACGTGCTGGAATTGCTGGCCGAGTCGCACGCCGAACAGCCCCTGCATCATGGGCTCGCTGCCGTGCTGGCCAGGGAGTAAATTCACGCTGCTGTCGAAGGCAAAGCCGTGGGTGAAGTTGTAAACGAAGTTCGTCCCCACGCCGGAGAAGCCTTCGCGGCAAGTCGTAGCACAGTTGCGCGTTACCACCGGCAGGTTCACGAACGTATATTGCGTCCCTAATTCCCAATGTTTGACCGGATCGCCAGGCGGCTTGGGAGGCTTTACCTTTGCGTGATAGATGAAGTTGTTTTCGGGCGCGGGAAGCATCCAGGGAAACTTGCCGGCAAACAGGGCTGCCATACTGCGGCTTGGCTCCAGCGCGCTGCGCAGTATGCGACCGCCCAGAATGCGATGGTCGCGGGCGACTGGGGTGACAATGTAGCGGTCAATGGCGTCCTCACCCAAGATCCATCCCAGGCCGACGACGGGAGTGATAATGAAATCGGTCCAACCGGTGTTGTTAGTAACTCCGCCCAGTCCGGTGTACTTGTTAGCACCAGCGGAATACGGCGGCGTGGTCAGGCAGGACTTGTCGGTGCCACAGCCATTGCTGTAGTAATAGCCTCCCTGATTGCCTATGGAAGTTTCGCTGAGCGGTCCTATTTCAAACTGCGTGGACCACAGCGTCATCCACGCTAGTGATTTGAAACGGGAGTTCCAGTAGCTTCGGTCACGTCCGATCTGGACAAAACTTTTCGGATCATTCTGCAGGAGGATGCGCCCAAATACCGCGCCCTCAAGCGGGTGACCGATGTCGTTGACCACAAAATCGTCGCCGTCGCTCCAATGATTCATGTTGTAGTCGGTGAGAGAAATTCCGTAGTCGTGCCAGAAGGGCTTGTGGGCAACCAGATAACGCAGGCCGGGATCCCATGCCGCCCGCCAGACATGCTGAAAAATAGTGAATTCCAACGTCTGTACAATCGCGGGCTTCCACTGAATCTTGTCCGAAGGCGGAGCAGTTGTCAGCGCCTGCGGACCCGTATCCGGCAAGATGTTTTCCTTGCTGGACGACTCTCCAGTAGAAGAGTTCAACTGCTCGGCCGCTTGTTTTGAGGCGCTGGGGCTATCGGGCAAGGAGGCGCGTGTCAACCTGCGGAATGGGCACGCTGGGTTGCGCTTCCGCTAAGGCAGGCGGAACCATAAAGCTCGCGAAAAACAGAAGGCACACGAGTAGCTTCTCGCGTGCAGTCCGTAGGTCAAACACGGCGAATACTGCGCTCCTATTCAGATTTGAGCTGCGGGGTACGCATCCAAATGATATAGCGAAACGGCAGGAGAGTTCCACAAAAACTCTCCTGCCGTAATGCGCCAACGCCTAAGTAGTACTACTCTCCGAGCTTCTGGAAGAAGCGGATGAGCGACTCTATCCCGCGATAGAAGTTCGGGATGTGGAACTTCTCGTTGGGAGCGTGCAAGTTGTCGTCCGGCAGACCCATGCCCATCATGATGCTGGGAATCTTCAGGTCTTTTTCGAACTGGGTGACGATTGGAATCGAACCACCCGACCGAATGTAGACCGTGTCCTTTCCGAAGATCTCGTGCATCGCCTCAACCGACGCCTTGGCGTACTTGTTGTCGGTGCTGACTACGCACGCCGGACCCTTGCTCAGGATCTTGATGTTGGTCTGGATTCCCTTGGGCGTGATCTTCTTCACGTATTCGGTGTACTTCTTGTAAACGTCGTCGGGATCCTGATTAGGGACCATGCGCATGGAGACTTTGGCCGTGGCCTTTGCCGGGATCACCGTCTTCGCGCCTGCGCCGACAAATCCTCCGACGATGCCGTGGACTTCGAGCGTAGGACGCGCCCAGGTGCGATAGAGCACGGAGTAGCCGGGCTCGCCGGTCAGCGTGCTGGAGCCGACTTCGTTCTTGAGATATTCGTCTTCACTGAACGGCAGGCTCTCCCAGGCTTTCAGTTCGGCATCGGTCGGCTTCTGCACGTCGTCATAGAAGCCGGGGATCTGGACCTTTCCGTCTGCGTCCTTCAATTTGCTGAGAATCTCGATCAGCCCGAAGATGGCGTTGGGAGCGGCCCCGCCGTACATGCCGGAGTGCAGGTCGGTCTTCGAACCCTGGGCTTCGATCTCGGTGTAAACCAAGCCGCGCAGCCCGACGCACAAGGTAGGAAGGTCGGGCGCGAACAGTTCGGTATCGGTGACCAGGGCGAAATCGGCTTTCAGCTTCGGCGAGTTGGCGTTCTGCTTGACGAAGGCTTCAATGGCTTCGCCGCCGACTTCTTCTTCGCCCTCGAGCAGCACGCGGATGTTGATGGGCAGCTTGCCGTTTCCGCCTTTGAAGAGCGACTCAAATGCCTTCATCTGCATCCAGAGCTGGCCCTTGTCGTCGACTGCGCCGCGGGCATAGATGTTGTTGTCGCGCTCGCTCGGAGACGACCAGGCCTGCTTCACCGCTTGCGCATTGTCACCCTTCACCGGATAAGCGTCCTTATCGACAAAGGGAGGCGACTTCCATTCATCCAGAGGCTCGGCCGGCTGAACGTCGTAGTGCGCATAGCACAACGCGGTGGGCTTGCCCGCGGCATGCAGCCAGTCGGCGTACACCAGGGGATGGCCTTCGGTCTTGATGACTTCAACATTTTCGAAACCGATGCGCTTCAGTTCGTCGGCACACAGTTGCGCGGCTTTTTCGATGTCGCCTTTGTGCTCGGGCAGGGTGCTGATGCTGGGGATGCTAAGAAGATCTTTGAGTTCCTTTAGAAAACGGCTTTGATTCTCACGGGCAAACGATACGGCTGCGGAAGACATGACGGGGTTCTCCTTCCAGGAAAAGGCTTACAGAATTGGAATAGCGAGGATGAGCAAACCTGTCAGTATAGCGCACGGGTGACAGGTCAGAGCGCCGGAAGCCGCTCAGGAGTGGCGGTAAACCGGCTTTCCACTGAGCGCAAAAAATGTCAACGGATTTCGCCTTTTGTGGTTCATCGACGTTTTCTGTGCGTTTTTTGAGCTGTCTTTTAATGTTGCGCGCCTTTCCCCCGAAGCTGCGATGATGGTAGCTTCAAGGCGCAATCCTTCCAGTCAGCTAATTTTTCGGCGAGCCTGCGCCGAGCGAATCCAGAGAGTTCTCACCATGGGACCTGAGAGCAATGGCACCTACGACCTGGTAGTAATCGGCAGCGGTCCGGCCGGACAGAAGGCCGCCATTTGCGCTGCCAAGCTGCGCAAGAAAGTCGCCGTGGTCGAGCGCAAGCGCAGCATTGGCGGAGTTTGCGTCAACACCGGCACTATCCCCAGCAAGACGCTGCGCGAGGCCATTCTTTACCTCAGCGGATTGCGGCTGAGAACCTTCTACGGCCGCGGCTACGCGGTCAAAGACAACATCTGCATGCAGGACCTGGTGTTTCGTGCCGATGCCGTGATGGCGCGTGAGATCGAAGTCATCAAGTCGCAGCTGCGCCGCAACCGCGTGGCCGTGCACGAGGGCAACGCGAGGTTTATCGACGACCACACAGTCGAAGTGACTAGCGACAGCGGGTATACGCTGCTGCGCGGCGACAACTTCGTCATCGCCTGCGGAACCCGCCCGGCGCATGATGCGGCGATCCCGATCGACGGCAAGCGGATCTTCGACTCCGACCAGGTGAACGGGTTGGAAGAGCTGCCGCGCGAGCTGATCGTCGTCGGCGCAGGAATCATCGGTCTGGAGTACGCCTCGATGTTTGCCGCGCTGGGCGTGAAGGTCACGTTGCTGGACCAGCGTCCGGTGCTGCTCGACTTCGCCGACCGCGAAATCGTCGAGAGCCTGTGCTTTCAGCTGCGGCAGTTCGGCACCGTGTTCCGGCTGGGGGAAAAGGTAGTGACGGTTGGATTCGACGAGGACCGCGACCGCGTCTTTGCCAAGCTGGAGAGCGGCAAAACCGTGCATGGCTCAGCGCTGCTCTATGCGGTAGGCCGGCAGGCGAACAGCGACCAACTGAACATCGAAGCCCTCGGGATAAAGCCGGATGCTCGGGGCAAGCTCACCGTGGATGCGAACTTCCAAACCTCGGTGCCGCATGTCTACGCCGCGGGAGACGTCATCGGATTTCCTGCGCTGGCAAGCACATCAATGGAACAAGGCCGGCTCGCCAGCTGCCATATCTTCGGCGTGCCGGGAAACATTCCGCCGAACCTCATTCCGTACGGCATCTACACCATCCCCGAGATCTCGATGGTCGGACCGACAGAAGAGCAGCTCACTCGCGACAAGGTTCCTTATGAAGTGGGCACCGCGCGTTACGCCGAACTGGCAAAGGGCCAGATGATGGGGGACGACGAGGGGTTTTTGAAACTGATCTTCGACCCGGCGACGCTGAAGCTGATCAGCGTGCACATCATCGGAGAGCGGGCGACCGAGATCGTACACATCGGGCAGGCGGTGCTCACCATGGGCGGCACCATCGAGTACTTCCGCGACACGGTGTTCAACTATCCCACGCTGGCGGAGGCGTACAAAGTCGCCGCGCTTGATGGGTTGAATAAGTTGTAGGGGTAGGTCCTCGGGGTGACACTGATGAGAGAAGGCGGCTGCGCGGGAAAAAAGCAGGTCCTTCGCTTCGCTCAGGATGACAGATCATAAAGAACGATCGCAACACTGAACGAGGATGGCGACAGTGAAAGGTCGGCGCCGCGCCACCCGCTATCCTGCGGGTACGCCGCGCGGCTTCACGTTGGCGCGGATGAACTCGATGATGGAATCCATCGGAGTGCCTGGCTGGAAGACGGCGGCTACTCCTGCCTGCTTCATTCCTTCGATATCCTGGTCGGGGATGATTCCGCCAATCACCACCAGCACGTCATCCATCTGGTTCTGCTTCAGCAGATCCATGACCCGGGGAATGATGACGTTGTGTGCTCCGGAAAGAATGCTGAGGCCGATGACGTCCACGTCTTCCTGGAGCGAGGCGTTGACCACCATCTCCGGCGTCTGACGCAGGCCGGTGTAGATGACTTCCATGCCGGCATCGCGTAACGCCCGGGCAATGACTTTCGCACCACGGTCGTGGCCGTCCAAGCCGGGTTTGGCAACCAGCACGCGGATCTTGCGGTCAGGCATAAGGGCCTCAGAAGAAAGCGGGATTCAATTACAGAATGCGCAACCTTGCATGATACCGCTTGCGTCCGCGCGGGTCACTATTCGGTTCCGGATCGGCGCAAAGGCGCGGTGAGGGAGGGCCTTTCCCCCGCATAAATGCCTGGGCTCACACCCAGTGGGTCCCTACGAATGCGTGAGCTGCTGCAATGCGTGGGCTCCCTCCCAGCCACTCAGAGCTGCTGCGAAATTGTTCTTGGCTCACCCAACAGCGGCGAGGTCCCAGCCATCCTACGAATGTCACCCAAAATCGGAATCCGGAGGAAGAACTATGGCTCTTTTCACCATGAAACTGGAAAACCTCGAGCAGCTGTTCGTGCAGGAGCTGCGCGACCTTTACGACGCGGAAGACCAGATCACCGACGCGCTGCCGAAGATGATCGAAGCGGCGCACTATCCTCAGCTCAAGAATGCTTTGCAGCAGCATCTTGACGTCACCCGTAAGCAGATCGAACGCCTCGACCAGATCTTCGACATCCTGGGCGAAGACGCCTCCGGCCAGACCTGCAAAGGCATGAAGGGCGTGATCAAGGAAGGCGATGAGATCATTTCGCAGGGCGGAGATAATGCCACGGTTGACGCCGGCATTATCAGCGCCGCACAGCGCGTGGAGCACTACGAAATGGCCGGTTACGGCACGGTGCGCACCTACGCCGAGTTGTTGGGCCAGCAGCAGATCTCACAGCTGTTGCAGCAGACGCTCGACGAGGAAAAAGAAGCTGACGAGAAGCTCACCGAAATCGCTCGCAGCGTGAACATCGAAGCCAAAGCCGCATAAACAAGCGCCATTCAGGTTCCAGGCCCCGTTCGCGTGCGGGGCCTTTTTCATTGCCGTTGTTTTGAGCTGCTAACTGCCCGGTTTTCGTTCCCGGCGCAGGAGCTCTTCTTTGCGTTTGACCCCCCAGCGATATCCGGCCAAGTCGCCGTTGCCGCGAATCACGCGATGACAGGGGATGACGACGGCGACGGGATTCGAAGCGCATGCCCGCGCGACCGCCCGGCTCGCGGAAGGATCGCCGACCGCCTTGGCAATATCGGAATAAGACCGGGTCTCCCCAGTCGGTATCGCCCGCAAAGCTTTCCAGACCTTCTGCTGAAACGCGGTCCCACGGAGGTCGAGCGGAAGATCGAACAGCGTCTTCTGGGCGGCAATTCCGGCGACGATGGAAGCCACGAAATCGCGCAGAGCAGCATCATCGCGACGGATCTCGGCGGCATGAAACTCGGCATGCAACTCGCGTTCAAGAACGCCGGCATCGTCTCCAAAGCTGACCGCACACAGCCCGCGGTCGGTGGCAGCCACCAACATCTTTCCCAGCGGCGAGTCGGCAACCGTAAATGCGATGCTCTCGCCTGCTCCGCCTTTACCGTAGATCGCCGGGGTCATGCCGAGTTGCTGGTCGGCAACCTCGTAGAGTCGGCTGGGTGAGCCGTATCCTGCGTCGTACAGCGAGGTGGTCACATCCACACCGGCGCGCAGCTTCGATTTCACCTGCTGCGTGCGACGCGCCGCCTGGTACTCACGCGGGCTCAGTCCAGTTGCCCGTTTGAACAGCCGCTGCAGGTAAAAGGCGCTCAGGCCGACGCGTTTGCTCAGGTCACTCAGGGTCAGCACACTGTCAGAGTTGTCGAGCACCTGGCGGGCACGGAGGACGTACTGCGCCTGCTCGGAAATCTGGGTCGGTTTGCAGCGCAGGCAGGCGCGATATCCTGCTTGCTCGGCCGCTTGTGGCGAGACAAAGAACTCGACCGAATCACGTCGCGGACGGCGGCTGGGACACGATGGGCGGCAGTACACGCCCGTGGTGCGAACGGCGAAGACGAAGCGTCCGTCCTGGCGGGCGTCGCGCGAAAGAATCTGTTGCCACTGCACTTCGGTTTGCATGTTACGAATCTAGCGCCAAGTCCGCCTGACCTCTATCCGAGGATTGCGCGCAAAGCAAGATCGCCGGAGACACTCACACGGACTGGTGCGCCGTGCGGTTGCGGTCTTCTCCTGCCGATTACTATAATCCGGCCACAGCCGCAAACCTGGAGAAACCATTGCCGGTCGGAACCGCGTTTCACGAGAGGACCTTTCCCCTGTGCCAAAGCCTGAATTATCGGGAATGGTCGGGCTACTACGCCGTTAGCGTTTACGAGACCCATCACGAGCATGAGTACAACGCCATTCGCAACGCAGCGGCGCTCATCGATGTCACGCCGCTGTTCAAGTACATGATCAGCGGACCCGATGCGACGCGTTTCGTAAACCGGGTGATCGCGCGCGACATCAACAAAGTTGCGGTCGGCCAGGTCATCTACTGCTGCTGGTGCGATGAGGACGGCAAGGTCATCGACGATGGCACGATCACGCGATTGGAAGAAAATCTCTACCGCTGGACGGCGGCTGATCCCAACTTGCGCTGGTTTCGCCAGAACGCAATCGGCTTCAACGTCGAAATCGCTGATGTGACGGAACAGCTTGCGGCGCTGGCTTTGCAGGGTCCTACCTCAGGCGCGCTGCTGAAAAGCGTCGCAGAAGCTGACATCGCGAATTTGAAATACTTCCGCAAGACCTCGGGCAAAATCGGCGGCGTGCAGGTCGATATCTCCCGCACCGGCTATACCGGCGACCTGGGTTACGAGATCTGGATTCCCTGGGACAACGCCGTGGCAGTGTGGGATGCACTGATGAAGGCGGGCCGCGGGTTCGACATTCATCCTACGGGAATGCTGGCGCTGGACGTGGCTCGCATCGAGGCCGGACTGATCCTGGCCGATGTCGATTTTGTCAGCAGCAAGAAAGCGCTGATCGAATCGCAGAAGTATTCACCATTCGAGCTCGGCCTGGGCAAGCTGGTGCACTTCGAGAAGGACAACTTCATCGGCCGCGATGCCCTGCTGCAAGAGTCGAAAAAAGGTCCGAGCCGGCTGCTGGTCGGGCTGGAACTGGACTGGAACGAAATGGAAGCCATGTTTGACAAGGTCGGCCTGGCGCCGCAGACGCCAAGCGTCGCTTCGCGGGTACACGTTCCGGTTTACAAGGGAGCTCGGCAGGTGGGCAAGGCGACTTCGACATGCTGGTCTCCGCTGCTGAAACAACTCATCGCGCTGGCCAGCGTGGACCGGCAGCATGCGAAACCGGGAACCCAGCTGCAGATCGAGACAACGGTCGAGGCGGCGCGAAAAAAGCTGGGCGCAACGGTGCGGCAATTACCTTTTTTCAATCCCGCAAGGAAGACCAGAACGCCTGTGTAGTCGCAGCACGACTAACATTCAAACCGGAAACAGTAAGCGGTGGACTACTTCACAGGTAGGTGTTGCTGTTCGCCGTGGCTTAGAAGTTGGGCCACGGTTTTATCCATGGTGTCCAGCAGGCTTTCGCAAGGTATCTGAGCACGCGCCTCTTCCAGCGCTTCGTTCCAGTCCTTAGGACGGGTTTCTGCTACCGGTTGGCCAGCGATCAGGGTCTTGGGTGACGCGACATAGGCCAGCCATATCAGGCAGGCGATCAGGTATCCGCCGCTGTTAATCGCGGTGAGACTGCTACGGCCCAATATCGTTGCGTGCGCCACGGCCGTGGCGAACAGCATGTGAATCGCCGAGAAGAAGCCGAACCCGACTGCGATACCAAACATCAGATGGCGACGCGAAATGCCCAGGTATTCGCTGAACATGAGCAGGAAGAACACCAATCCACACAACATCACGCGCACATTGCGGTCAACCAGCAAGATCGTGCCGGTGATCGGGTCTACGTGGTTGTAATTGGAAGCGGTAACCGCCGACATTCCAGCCACCAGCAGGAGCACCAGTGCTGCCCAGCGAAAAAGAATTGCGCTCAGGTCGCGGAGCGCTTCAAAGGGGCGGAAAGCATCGCGAAATACTTCCTGTAGAACAAAGAATGAAAGCGTCACACTGAGGCAAGTCGTTCCCCAAAATCCGAAATAGTAGGTGTAGACCCAGCGGCCTCTGGCAAGCGTCAGAAAGGGGTCGGAAATAACCTGCAGGATGATGTAGTAGAAGAATGCCGGATAGTGCTCCTGTATGCGACGCCTGTACATGAAGATCAGGATCGCCAACTGGAGCGCTTGCGCACCAAACCATAGCGCGCTCTCTGAGACAAGATAATGCATAACCGCTTCCAGAATAGCCCCGAAGCGGAGGCGTTACAAGGCAAATTCCGGCATGCACAAACGTGCTAGCCGGAAAAGGGAAATAGGTGGCTCCTCACGCTTTAAACGATCGGCTGTTCAGCGCGTCTCTATGCTGTGAGACTAAGCTGCTCCTGGTCGCCGCAATTCTTGCCGGGGAAGCAGGTCGGGGCCGGAGCACCTTCTCCCGCGATCACTCGTAGCGTGTTGCTGCTGTCGCCACAATTCTTGCCAGGGAAGCAGGTTGGGGCCGGAGCACCTTCACCCGCGATTACCCGCAACGCGCTGCTGTCGCCACAATTTTTGCCGGGGAAGCAGGTCGGTGCCGGAGCACCTTCGCCCGCGATCACTCGTAGCGCACTGCTGTCGCCACAATTTTTGCCGGGGAAGCAGGTCGGGGCCGGAGCGCCTTCGCCCGCGATCACTCGTAGCGTGTTGCTGCTGTCGCCACAATTCTTGCCGGGGAAGCAGGTCGGGGCCGGAGCGCCTTCGCCCGCGATCATCCGCAACGCGCTGCTGTCACCACAATTTTTGCCGGGGAAACAAGTCGGGGCCGGAGCACCTTCGCCCGCGATCACCCGCAACGCGCTGCTGTCACCACAATTTTTGCCGGGGAAACAGGTCGGGGCCGGAGCACCTTCGCCCGCGATCATCCGCAACGCGCTGCTGTCGCCACAATTTTTGCCGGGGAAGCAGGTCGGGGCCGGGGCGCCTTCACCCGCGATCATCCGCAGCGCACTGCTGTCGCCACAATTCTTGCCGGGGAAGCAGGTCGGGGCCGGAGCACCTTCACCCGCGATCACCCGCAGCGGCGCTGCTGTCGCCACAATTTTTGCCGGGGAAGCAGGTCGGGGCCGGGGCGCCTTCACCCGCGATCATCCGTAGCGCACTGCTGTCGCCACAATTCTTACCGGGGAAGCAGGTTGGAGCCGGGGCGCCTTCACCCGCGATCATCCGCAGCGCACTGCTGTCGCCACAATTCTTACCGGGGAAGCAGGTCGGGGCCGGAGCGCCTTCACCCGCGATCACCCGCAACGCACTGCTGTCGCCACAATTTTTGCCGGGGAAACAGGTCGGAGCCGGAGCACCTTCGCCCGCGATCACCCGTGGCGCACTGCTGTCGCCACAATTCTTGCCGGGGAAGCAGGTCGGGGCCGGAGCACCTTCACCCGGCACGACACTAGTGGATGTGGCTACGTTGTGGGCGAGGGCAGACTTGGAGTCACTGGGGGCGGTCGCTGTGGGTAGCTGTACCGCTGCAGCGAAAACCGCGAACATCATGGCGACGAGCGCCAGAGCACACACAAATGCTTTCTTCATGACATATCTCCTGGGTCGTGGGGGCGACGACCCTCGGCTGATAAAACGTTTGCTACTAGTGCGACATCGAGTCGCCGTAAGGAGGGGCTATTGGTGCGTTCAACAAAACCGGGAACGGGCCGCCGCTCAGCGAGAAAATCGCTGACGGAGTAATATTCACAACGGGCTCACTGGCTCCTGCCAAAACACCAGCCAACATCAGACTTGCAAGCGCTGCAATCAAAGTTCTTTTCATTGTTTCGAATCTCCTAAACTTTTAAAAAAGTGCAGACAAAAATTAGCACCAAGCCGGCACATCTGTCGGCCGACAGCCGTTTACAAGCAATCCTTCAATGTTTTGCAGAAGCCTATTTCTAGCTATTCGCATTATATGAACGAGGATTGCAAAAGCGAGTAACAAACTACACGTTTAAGCAGATTTGCTCTCCCTCGTCAAGCACTCTCTAGTATTGGAAGACAGCCTGTCGCGCTGCTCAATCCCTCATTAGAGGTACCTCAAAAAGAAATGAAAACGGCTCACACTGCTAAAGCAATGCTGCGACCTCACTGAGATAGGTCCTTCTTAGTTTGCCAGAATGACCCTGAAACCAACTAGAAGAGTTTTCACGGAGGCGCCTGTTACGAACGGGCCATTACGGCTAGGGGATGGCGAAGAGTGTCGGGTGCCCTTCCGATTTGGGACGAGAACGCGCTTCGTGTACCTTGATGCTGAGTTAGATTTCGTTCAGGAGGTATTCGGAGATGCAACGCACAGCAAGCGCTCATTGGTCCGGCGGTCTGAAAGACGGCAAGGGCACGATCTCAAGTCAGAGCGGAGTTTTAAAAGATACACAATATTCCTTCAGCACTCGTTTCGAATCAGGTGTAGGAACTAACCCGGAAGAACTCATCGCCGCGGCGCATGCAGGCTGCTTCACCATGGCGCTCTCCTCCGAACTGGGCAAGCTTGGGATGACGCCCGAGAGCCTCGACACCAAAGCCACGCTGACTTTGGAATTCATCGACGGCAAACCCACCATCACCACTTCGCACCTGGAGGTGACAGCGCGTATCCCCGGGGCCGATCGCGACAAGTTCCAGGAAGCCGCGCACAACGCCGAGCTGGGCTGTCCGGTTTCGCGCGTCTTAAATGCAAAAGTCAGCATGGCCGCTACCCTGAATTCCTGAGCGGCGTCTGACTCGAGCTATTCCCTTCGCAATGGCTGCTCGTAAACCGGGCAGCCAACACCTTTGTTGTTCAGTCCATCGAATCCTGAGTACATCGAGAGGCGGCTTGCCGCTTCCCGGGAGCTCATGGTTTGCAGATCTTGTTCTTCGGACTAACGATCTCGTCATCGTGGGGAAACGGCCACGCCACTCCTTACCGGGCGCTGTTGCGGGCGCTCCACCAGCAGGGGGTGGACGTCGTTTTCTACGAGCGCGACGTTCCTTATTACGCGAAGCACCGGGACTTCGACGGTTGCGATTATTGTGAACTGATTTTGTACAGCGACTGGGATGCGGTCCGGCAGAGCGCCTTGGCGCGGGCGAAAGCGGCCGACGTGGTAGTCACAGCCAGCTATCTTCCCGAAGGCGCGCGCATTTCGCAAGAGCTGCTGGAAGCTCGACCCTCCGCTGCATGTCTTTTACGATCTCGATACCCCGATCACCCTGAACCGCCTGCGCAGCGGAAAGCTCGACTATCTGTGGGCTGACCTGATCCCGCAGTTCGATCTCTACTTGTCGTTCACCGGCGGCAAGATTCTTCGAACTCTGCAAGAGGAGTTCGGCGCCCGCATGGCGCGAGCGTTGTATGGATGCGTCGATCCTGAGGTTTACGTGCGCGCCCCCAGCCAGCAGAAGTTCCAATGCGATCTGAGTTTTATGGGGACGTATGCGCCGGACCGGGCTCATGCTATTGGTCAGCTGTTCATGGCTCCGGCTGAGAAAATGCCGGGCCAGGAATTCCTGCTGGCAGGATCGATGTATCCCAACGACTGGACGTGGCCTGCGGGCATGAAACGCATCGAGCATGTGGCTCCCGCTGAACACCCAGCACTGTACTCTTCCTCGCGCGCGACCCTCAACCTGACGCGCCGGGAGATGGCGCAGTCCGGCTATTGTCCTTCCGGACGTTTCTTTGAAGCCGCAGCTTGCGGCACGCCGCTGCTGACCGACGAGTGGCAAGGACTCGATTACTTTTTCGATCCTGCGCAAGAACTCATTGTCGTACGCACAGCCGACGATGTTGTTCAAGCGCTCCAGCTTCCCGGGGAGGAACTGACGCGCAAGGCGGCACGGGCCCGCCAGCGCACCCTCGATGAACATACCGGGCATCAGAGAGCAAAACAGTTACTGGCAGCTTGCGAACAGGCTCGCCAGTCGAAACCTGCAATCGCGGAGACCTTCTCATGATCGGTGTCATCCCCGCAGCCGGCGCGGGACAGCGCATTCAACCGCTCGGCTGCTCCAAGGAACTGTTGCCCGTAGGCTCGCGCATGGTCCATGGAGTTGAACGTCCTAAGGCAGTTTCGGAATACCTGGTGGAGCGCATGATCGCTGCCGGCGCAACCCAGATTTGCATGATCATCTCCGCCGAGAAGAGCGACATCGTGCGCTATTACGCGGAGCGCGACTACAACGCGGAAATTTTCTACGTGGTGCAGCAGAAGCCGCAAGGCCTGTGCGACGCGGTATTTCGCGCCGCCCCCTTCGCTTGCCATCATGACCAGGTGCTGATCGGATTGCCCGATACTATATGGTTTCCCGAAAACGCCTATCGCCTGCCGCTGGAGCGCGGAGATGCCGATGTGAACCTGGTGCTCTTCCCGGTGGTCAATCCCTCGGTCTTCGATGCCGTGGTTTGCGATGCTCAGGATTATGTAGTGAAGGTCGAGGTCAAACAGTCCGATGCGCACTCGCATTGGATCTGGGGAGCCATCACCACCACGGGCAGCGCGTTTCACGCCTTGCGAGCCCTGTGGGAATCACGGCATCGCGGCGACGAGTATCTGGGCAGCCTGCTGAATGCCTACCTTGCTGCGGGAAACTGTGTGCGCGGCTACCACGTGGGCGAGAACTACATGGATGTGGGAACCCTGGAAGGCTATCGCCAGGCACAGGATTTCCTGCGCTCATGGCAAGCGGCGTAGGTTCATGTCGAGCTGCGATCCTCAGCTGAGAGAACGAAGAATCTCGCGGATCTCGCGGTTGATGCGGGCGGAATCCTGGGTGGCCTTATCAATCAGGTCAAGCCACTTCTTATTGGGTTCTTCCAACTTTGCCTGGGCAAGAAGATAAGAGGCCTGCATGATGGTCTCGATGGAATTGCTGAGATCATGCGAGAGGGTGCGCAGTTTAGTTACGGTTTCACTCTGCAAATTGCTAGAGTTCTCCATTGCGGTATGTGACACCTTCACTTCCCCTCAGCCGAGGCGTACTTCGGCGGGAACTATTCCGTTAGAAACAACGAGAGCCGCTGAGGTTGTATTCTGACCGCAGTAAAAGGTACCACAATCGGTGCGTCGAACCGAGAGGTCGCCAGATTCGGTTTTTGCTACAAAACCCTGCTATGATTTCTATACGCCGCACTCGTCCTGAGTGACCCTGAATGGCCCCGATCAGTCTCAAAACAAAGCTCGTCTTGGCCATCAGCGGAATGGTCGTCATCCTGGTTGCTGCTTTCTCGTTTATCTACGTTTCCAAGGTAGTGCGGCAGCGTACGGCACAGGCTTACCAGAGTGCCGACTTCATCGCCAAAGAGATACTGGAGCGGGCAGGGGACGTCACCCACGTCGATCCCACCACCTTGGGAGTGGATGCCAGCAACCCGAAGGCGGTTGAGCAGGCCATTGAAGATCGCTTGCAGCACGACCCTGGGCTCATCTCGCTGTTCAATTCAATCGTAGGCTTCTCGGACATCGTTTACGATGCAGCCATCGTGGATAACAGCGGGCGCGCCCTGGTCGATACCAACCAGGATCCGGTAGGCACGCCGCTGGCCAGCCGCGACGACTTCGACACCCTGCTGGGAACCAGCCTGTACAAGCAGCTCCAGGTTTTCTATGGCCCACCGCGGGTGTACGACCATCACGTTCCCATCTATCGAGAGGGCCGGCCCTTTGGCGATATAAGAGTCGGGATCTCTACCGTCCTCTTCAAACACGAGATTCAGCCGCAGTTGATTCGCGCCCTTGGATTTTCCTTCCTGGCGATTCTGGCGTCACTGGTGCTGGCAGCGAGCCTCTCCAACTTTGCGCTGCGCCCGCTGGAGGCGATTGGCCGCCGCCTTGACCAGATGACGTCCGAGGTGCCCGACTCCGGCCCCGAACCGGACCTGCGCGGCACCGACGAGTATGGCGTGGTGAATACCAAGATCGATCGCCTGGGGCGGCAGATCCGCGATGTAAAAGAAGTTTTCACCGCGATGAAGGAGAACCTCGATCAGTTGATGGAGTCGCTCCAGGATGGACTGATTCTCTTCACCCGCGACTCTCGCGTGGTGCTGGTCAGTTCGTCGGCGGTGCGCTTCGTCGGGCGTCCGCGCAACGAAATCATCGGACACACGGTAGAGGAAATCTTCAAATCGGATGGGCGCATGGGGGGCGTCGTTCTTGATGCGTTCGCGCTGCACCAGTCTCTGCCCCAGCGCGAAATCGAGCTGGAAAACGGGCAGCGGGTACAGCTTGCGCTCGACTTCATCTCCGAGCGAGGCGAGCGCATTGGCGCCCTGCTTACCATGCGCGATGCCGAATCGGTACGTCGTATCGAAAACGAAATCGAGCTGTCGCACCGGCTGGCGTCTATCGGCAGGCTTACCTCGGGCGTCGCCCATGAGGTGAAGAACCCGATCAACGCCATCGTCGTGCACCTCGAGCTGCTGCGCGAAAAAATGCGCGAGGTAAAGCCCGACACCCGGCGGCACATGGACATTATCAGCAACGAAATCCATCGCCTTGATCGCGTGGTGCAAACCCTGGTCGACTTCAATCGCCCGGTCGAGCTGCGGCTGAAGACGGTCGACCTGCGCCGTGTTCTGGAAGAGGTGACCCAGTTGGCTTCACCCGAGGCGGCGAAAAATGGAGTGAACATCATCGCCCAGTTTGGGGCCGACTCGTTGCCGGTTCTGGTCGATCGCGACCTGGTGAAACAGGCGTTGGATAATGTCGTGCTGAACGGAGTGCAGGCGATGAGCGCCGGCGGCACGCTGCGGATCACGGCGCGTCGCGACGAGAAGAGCGCCATGGTTGAAGTTCGCGATGAGGGTCCCGGCATCCCACCCGAGATTCGCGATAAAATTTTTAATCTCTACTTCACAACCAAGAAAACCGGAAGCGGCATTGGGCTGGCGATGACGTATCGTGTTCTGCAGATGCATCATGGTTCCCTTGACTTTGAAACAGAACTCGGGCGCGGCACCACGTTTCGGTTGTGCCTGCCGCTGGCAGCAGCTGATAAGGGTTCGGGTGCTGCGTTGGCCGCCGCCGGTGAGTCGCCTGACCGCGCGCGCACGCGATCAGAGATTTAGCATTAGTATCGTAATTCTTACCTGGTTGAATTCGCCCCGGCGGTTTCGAGCAGGCAACGTAAACATGATCAGCAAGCGCCAACTCGTCCTCGGCTTGCTGGTGCCGGTGCTTGCCTTTCAGCTGGCCTGCCATAAGAAGCAGGCGGCGGTGAAGCCCAAGCTGCCGGGGCCGGCGGAAGCGCCAACTCTGACGCAGACGCTCCCCTACGAGATACAGTCCGAGCCCGTGCCGGCGGCACCCGTGGAAACCGCCAAGGTCGAAGAGCCTCCGAAATCGAAGAGCAAGCCCCACTCGCGGACAAAGAAGGGGCAATCCAACCAGCCGGCGACGCAGGCTAAAGCTGCAGCAACGCCTCCTCCGCCGGTGCCCGCTGCGAGCGAGACTACAACGGCGAGTATTCATCCTCCGCCTAGTCCGGCGGAAGCCGCTGCCGCTGTGGCCATCGGCCCGGACGTGAGCAGTGCCGAGGCAGCGCGCGATCGGAAGTCGACCTCAACGCTTCTGGATAGCACCGAGAACGACCTTAAGCGGGTGGACAGTAAGAGCCTGACGGCCGACCAGCAGGCAATGCTGGCGCAGATAAGAACCTACATAAGCCAATCGCGCAAAGCCCTTGCCGAAGGCGATTACGAGCGAGCTTCCAACCTGGCAAAGAAGGCGCAGCTGCTGACCGATGAGTTGATGAAGAAATAGTTGGCAGTTGGCAGTTGTCAGTTGGCGGTTGTCCGGAAGAAGTTAGGAGTTGGCCGTTGCCAGCGAGGAGTGGCCGTGGCCAAAAGAAGTGGATGTATAGCGAAGCGATATAGATTTGGGCATTCGCTATCCGTCTACTCGCGGCTTCATCAACCGAGCGGACAGTTCACCCATCACAGACTGGCTCGGGCTTTTGTTCTCTCATGTAAGTCGAGGACAAATGCTGATGAAGGTGAATAGCTATCAGGATTTGGTGGCCTGGCAGCGGGCGATGGCATTGGTGAAGATGATTTACGTTGCTAGTGCCTAATTTCCTCATGACGAAACATTCGGCTGGAAATCGCAAATGCGTCGGTGCGCCGTGCCGTGCCAAGCAACATCGCGGAGGGGCAGGGGCGAACCACCCGCGGCGAGTTCCATCAATTTCTCGGGCAGGCGCGCGGCTCGTTGTATGAGTTGGAAACTCAGATGCTACTCGCGTCAGAACTCGGATACTTCTCGGCTGAACAGCGCGAATGTTTGATCCGCGAATCGCGTGAACTTGGGCGCATCCTGAACGGGCTGATGAATTCCGTTAGACCGCTCGCGTCCAAGTAAATTTTGATCCATAATCAGCACGGTTCGTACTGGGGAGCGATTGCTGAACTCGCATATGAGCCAGCTCGGCCTGTTTTGGCGATAGCCTCCTGCCAACTGTGCAACCCTCTTCCAGGACCAATCTCGTCAGCTCGGGCACAGGCCTTAATGCGACAGTGATCGGCGCAACTTCTTCCCGACAACTGCCAACTGTCAACTGGCAACTACGCTTCGAGGACGCTGGACAATTCTTCCCACTCTTCCATCCTCTGCGCTAAATCGGCACGATGTTGTGCCAGCAGATCGGTCTGGCGCTGCGTCTCTTCGGCGCTGACGTACGACTGCAACTCGAGTTCGCACTGTGCGATTCCATGCTCCAGGTGTGCGATCTCGGCTTCGATCTGCTGCTGGCGGTCCTGCAACTGCTTCAGCTTGATGGGATTGATCCGCTTCTTCGCGCCATTCGAGTTGCCGTCGCTGGGCTCGGCGGCGGCTACTGGTTTGGGTGTGCCGGCGTGATCGTACTTCTGGACGTATCCCGGGACGTCGGACAATGTGGGATAGTCGCTCGCCATCCCGCCCAGGCCATCGTCGCCTGATCCGGCGCGCTGCTTGCGCCAGAGATAATCTTCGTAATTGCCCGGGAAAACTTCCACCCGCCCATTACCTACTTCGAAGATGCGCGTGGCCAGGTTATCGATGAAGTAGCGGTCGTGCGAGACGAAGACCACGGTCCCGTTGTAGCTTTGCAGCGCCTCCAGCAGAACGTCTTTGGCGCGCATGTCGAGGTGGTTGGTCGGCTCGTCGAGCAGCAGGAAGTTCGACGGATGCAGCAGCATTCGGGCCAACGCGTAGCGATTGCGCTCACCGCCGGAGAGCACGCCGATCGGCTTGAACGCGTCATCTTCGGAGAACAAAAAGCAGCCCAGCAGCCCGCGCAGCTCCGAAGTCGTCTTCTGCACCGCGACGTCGGTCAAGTCGTCGAGCATGCGGCGAGTGGGGTCGAGCTCTTTGTACTGGTCCTGCGCGAAATAGTCAGCCTCGACATTGTGCCCGAGAGGAAGCGTGCCTTCGGTGAGCGGCTCGATTCCCGCCAGCAGCTTGATCAGCGTCGATTTGCCGGCGCCGTTCACTCCCACGAGAGCGATGCGGTCGCCACGCTGAATGGTGAAGTTGACGTTGCTGAAAACTTCCTTCGGCCCGTAGCTTTTGGCGACGCCTGAGGCTTCGACCACGGTGCGCCCGCTCGGCTTGGGCTGCGGGAAACTGAAATGAATCGTCTTCTCGTCGGGGGGAACCTCGATGCGTTCGATCTTGTCGAGTTCCTTGATGCGGCTCTGCACCTGCTTGGCCTTAGTTGCCTGGTATCGAAAGCGATTGATAAACGCTTCCAGCTGCTCGATGCGGTCGCGCTGGTTCTTGTAGGCGGCGACCAGCGTGTCACGCCGATCCTGTTTCTGCTGCAGGTACTTCTCGTAATTGCCGCTGTAGACGTGTACGCCCTTATTCCAGATCTCCATGATCTTGTCGACGGTCACGTCGAGGAAGTAGCGGTCATGCGAGATCAGCACGTACGAGTAGGGATACTGAAGCAGGTATTCCTCAAGCCAGTTGCGGGTTTCGAGATCGAGGTGGTTCGTGGGCTCGTCGAGCAACAGCAGGTTCGGCTTCGAGAGCAGCAGTTTGCCCAGGGCGATGCGCATCTGCCATCCGCCGGAGAACTCTTCAGTCTGCCGCGTCCAGTCTTCCTTGCGAAAGCCGAGGCCGTCGAGCACCGTCCCGACCTGCGACTCGAGCGCGTATCCATCGCGCATGTGAAACTCGCCGGAGATGCGCTGATAGCGATCGGCCACCTGCTGGTATTCGGGTGAGGTGTGATCGAGCTCCGCCATCTTGTGCGTGAGCTCTTCCATTTCGATTTCGAGCGCGCGCAGATCGTCGAACACCGACAAGCATTCGGCGAAGACGGTGCGACCCTCCAGCCGGAGACCGTCTTGCGGCAGGTATCCGAAGGTTGTGTTGCGGGCGGAGGTGATGCTGCCGTAGTCGAGCGACTCGATTCCGCCGAGGACTTTCAGCAGCGTGGATTTGCCGGTGCCGTTCGCGCCCACCAGCCCCACTCGATCATGCGGCGTGATGAGCCAGTCAAGGTTTTCGAACAGGAGCTTGGGGCCGAAGCGTTTTCCGGCGGAGGAGAGCTGGATCATTGGGTAAGGCTAGTATTCACCGCACAGGAGTGGAGAATTCGGCAATGCGAGTTGTTGGCTATTTTAATCATAGGCGATTCAGTCGGCTGGTGCGGCACATCTTCCCCTCTGGATCAGCCTGCTCGCGCAGGGATGTACCGCTGCACCATAATGCTACGGGCGTGCTGTCGCGTCTTCGCTACGTCATAGGCAAGCTGCATCCGTAGCAAGTGATCCATGTCAGGGCCGAAAGCCTTTTCGATGCGTAAAGCCATCTCGGGCGTCAATGCAGCTTTGCCGTGCAGAAGGTCGGACAACGTAGCACGCCGCACCTTCAACACCTCCGCTGCCTTCGATACGCTAAGCCCGAGGGCTTCGATAATCTCAGTACGGATCAGGTCACCCGGGTGAGGCGGGTTTTTCATCGGCATGGCAAGCCTCCTAATGGTAGTCGATCAAATCGATGTCACAGGCTGTGTTTGTATCTTCGTCGTAACGGAAAATCAGTCGCCAATTTCCTGTGATCGTCAGGCTCCAAAAGTCCTTCAGGTTTCCTTTCAAAGGATGCAGCCTCCAACCCGGAAAGCGGCGCATCTGCTCGGGGTTGTTGGCCGTCTCTAACGCGAACAGAAGCTTGCGCAACTTGTCCGCCATAGCAGGCGGCACTCCTTTGGCATTGCCTTCCGCATGGAGTTGTCTGAGCCCTTTGTGGCGAAAGCGGGTGAGCTGCATCTCATCCCTCTACGGGTCCAGTATGTACGGTAATACCGTACGCGTCAAGTGGGCGAGTCACTCGGCAGTTAAGCCTGTATTTGCCCGTATTGTTACTCGCCAGTGCCGTTCGCTCCGACTAGGCCCACACGATCGTGCGGCGTGATGAGCCAGTCAAGGTTTTCGAACAGGAGCTTGGGGCCGAAGCGTTTTCCGGCGGAGGAGAGCTGGATCATGAGCGTATGAGCTATTCACCAAGGGCGAGGAGGTACGGAGAATTCGACCTGCACGTACAAACAGCGCAGGCATATATGATGATCAGAATCCCAACCCCGCACGACAATACGGTGCACTCGGAACAGCGTCGCGATCGATGTATAGACTTAATAAACTTGAATTTGACATTGTCCCAGGTCGGCGAATCGACCGGGAAGCTTCATCGGACAAGGGATTGAATCTCCATTGTCTAAGGCTGATATCGCGCACGCTGTAGCTGGTCATCTCCAGCGAGAAGCAGCACAAACTTATACCGACCGTTTGTCGCAAGAACCCGAAGCACTTAGGTCCGCCTGGTGATCGGTCGCCGTAATCGGCTGACTCGAGGGACAGGCGGGCTCGCCGTGCCGGATACTTGGACTTCAACACCGTCCAAGCAATACCTGTATTCTGCTTCTGGCGCCACCAATAAGACCGCTATGCTGCGATCCCCCCACGAGTGCATAATGCTCTGCCAAAAAGGGCCTTCGGGAGCGTTGAAAGAGAGATCGACCGCGGCGGAGGTCTTTACTGTGGAAACGGGAACCCGCACCAGGGACGTGAAGGCTATGTTGTCGTCACCCAAGTGCATTCCCACTCTATTCAGGTGCCAGGCGAAGGGTAGGCAGGAGGAACAGAACACCAAATATCAGAGGGCATACTTCTTCATGGTTCAACGCCGGTTTCGAAAAACCCGCAGGGGCTCAAGCCCAGTCCTAAATTGAAGCTGTTCGGCACGGCTAAAGCCGTGCCCTGATACAAAGCTTACGCCCTAGTTGCTCTTCTTCGGCCCTCGGGAGATGCGGTCGTCGATCGGCTTGCGGCCGGCGAAGCCTTCGCTGGTGCCGTGGTAATGTGTAATGCCTTTTTCGCCCAGCTTCCAGCAGAGCAGGACGATTTCTCCGTCCACCTGGCACGGGAAGTCGAGCAGCCCGGTGTCGAGGTCTTTGACCTGGACGCCGGCGGCATCGATTTCGGCGACTGCGTCTTTGGCCTGCTGGATGGCTTTTTCTTTCTCGGCCTTGCGCCGCGCCAGTTTCTCAATATCAACAAAGGTGCCACCGTTGAGAAAGATGCGGCTGCGGAGGGCTTCGAATTCGCCCTCGACTTCTTCGATTACGGCCTTGGACTGCATGGCCGAGCGCAACAGCGACTCCAGCACAGGCAGCAGAGTCTCAGCTTCGGCATGGGTAAAGGTGCGTGGCATATCCGTCTCGGCCTCGCTGGGCTCCAGCGATTGCAGGGCCGCCATGTGGCGGGCGTCAATGCGGCGCCGATGCTCCCGCAGGTCAAGCAAATAGCGGGGAACCCGGCGCAGGTACTTCTCACGTGGTCGTTTGCGTATGCGAATGATCACTGTATCTCTAACATCTTATCAAGCGCGACGCGTGCCCACAGCTTTACATTCTGTTGAACTTTGATGGGGTTCACCACATTGCCATCCACCAGGTTCTCCAGAGCCCAGCACAGGTGTTGGGGTGAGATGCGAAACATGGTGGTGCAGAGGCATCCGGAATCGTCCAGGGTGATGATCCGCCGGTCGGGAAACTCCTTCGCCAAGCGATTGATGAGGTGAATTTCGGTGCCGATGGCGAACGCGCTGCCCGGCCCACCCTGCTTCACCGCCTTGATGATCTGGTCGGTCGAGCCGATGGCGTCCGCCTTCTGGCAGACCTCCCAGCGGCACTCGGGATGAACCACGACCTGGATGCCGGGATACCTGGCGCGAACTTTATCGACGTGCTCCGGCAGGAAGCGCTGATGCACCGAGCAATGGCCCTTCCACAGGATCACCTTGGCTTTGCGCAGGCGCTCGGCCGTCAAGCCCCCCTGCAGCATGTAGGGATCCCAAACCACCATTTCGTCCAGCGGAATGCCGCGGGCAAATCCGGTGTTGCGGCCCAGGTGCTGGTCGGGAAGGAAGAAGATCTTCGCGTTGCGAGCAAATCCCCACGAAAACGCGCCCGTTGCGTTGGACGAAGTGCAGACCAGCCCGCCACGCTCTCCGCAGAAGGCCTTGATCGCCGCCGTGGAGTTCATGTAGGTGATGGGCGTGATGCCGTTGCCTTCGTCGTCGGTCAGGCCAAGGGCGACGAATTGCTCCCAGGCATCTTCTACCTGGCCAATCTCCGCCATGTCGGCCATGGAGCAGCCGGCGTTGAGGTCGGGCAGGATCACCGATTGCGACGGACGGGCCAGAATGTCGGCACTCTCCGCCATAAAGTGCACGCCGCAGAAGACGATGTAGCGTCCTTCGGTCTGTGCCGCCATTTGCGACAACCGGTAGGAATCGCCGGTGACATCGGCGAAACGGATGACCTCGTCGCGTTGATAGTGATGCCCAAGAACCACGCATTCGCGCCCTAGTTCCTTGCGCGCGGCCGCAATACGGGCGTCCATGGAGTTGTCGGGGAGCACGAGATAGTTCTCGAGCGAGCAGGATTGCTGTTCTGTTACCGGTGCCGTAGCCACGTTTATATGTCTGCCTTCAGTCCCGGCGGCGTCTTCCGTTGATCGGAAATGGCACCCCGGAACGGGGATGTTGAAAGCTGGCTTGCGGCTCCAGTAGATCCACTGCGCTTGTAAGACGCCCGACCTACGGGGATGTTGAAGCAGCAAGTTGATGCTTCTTACGACTCACCTATTGGATGTTCCGCCAACGCCTTCGGTACAAATCTTTAACACGCGATGAACGCGCCTCTGGGCCCGAGACGGTCACCTTACCCTGGCGTGGGGCAGGAACTCCCAATTGGTTATTGTTACGCGGAGGTGACGAGAAAGCAAGTTGTCGATTGCCAGTTGCCGGTTGTCAGTAGACAGTTGCCGGTGGTCAGTGGTGAGGGTTAGTGCTCAGTTGTCAGTCGTCGATTTGATCGCATGGGTTACGATGGGGGATGAAAAAGCGCGCTTCGAACGAGCATCAGAAAAAGACGCCCAACCTCGCTAAGCCCAGCGTGCAAGCACTTGTGGCGCGGATCACGCCGGCAAACCGCCATGCTGAAGTGGACTGGGGCAAACCGCGAGGCAACGAGGTGTGGTGATTTTCCCTTCTGGCTGGTAGCTGGCGGCTGGTAGCTTCCGGCTGACAACCGACAACTGACCGCTAACACTGCCTTGATCAGCCTCCGATATGCACCATCGTCCTTGACGCCGGAACGAAGCCCGGCTCGCCGATGTGGTGGCGCTCTTCTTTCTGATCGACCACATGGCAGATGAATTGGATGAGCTCTTCGTCGGATGCGCCGGCAGCCATGCGTAGGGCAAGGTCGTGCTCGAGCACGGAGAACAGGCAGGTGCGAATCTTGCCATCTGACGTGATACGAACCCGGCTGCAATGACCACAGAAGGGATGCGACACCGGCGCGATAATTCCGATCTCGCCCACGCCGTCCTCGAAGACGTAACGTCGTGCGGTTTCGCTGTCGCCGCGCTTTATTTCGCGCAATGGCATGAACTCGGCCATGCGAGTGAGAATCTCTTCCAGCGGAACCACGATGTCAGGCGACCACACGCGATCTTCTTCCAGCGGCATGAACTCGATGAAGCGCAGGACGACGCCCTCTTCACGAGCAAATTTCCCGAATGCGGGAATCTGGTCGTCGTTGAAGCCGCGCAGCAGAACACAATTCACCTTCACCGGATTCAAGCCGGCACGCTGGGCCGCACGAACTCCGGCCAGCACCTGCTCGTAGCCGTTAGGCACGCGGGTAATGCGGGCGAAGCGAACCGGATCGACCGCATCCATCGAGACGGTCACGCGCGATAAGCCGGCGTCCGCCAGCGGCTGCGCCATGTCGGCCAGCAGATGTCCATTGGTGGTGATCGCGATGTCGAGCGGCTCGCCTTCCAGCGTGCGCATCTGGCCCAACTCGCGAACCATGTCAACCAGGCCTTTGCGCAACAGTGGCTCACCGCCAGTGAGCCGGACCTTGGTGATGCCAAGACCAACGAACAAGCGAGCCATGCGCAGGTAGTCGGCGATCGAGAGCTCGGCGAATTGCGGGCCGTCGCTGCCCGAGCGGCAGTAGACGCATTTGTAGTTACAGCGATCGGTGATGGAGATCCGCAGATCGCTGATGCGCCGTCCGAATTTGTCGGTAAGAAGCACTATTGGCTCTTGAGATCGGGTGCCCCATTCCGCCTTCTTTTGGTGGGGTGGGGTCTTTCAAATTCTCACCCAGCAAACGTCTGTCGTCCCTACGGGACTCTGCCACAAAATCCGGCCTACCCAGCATTGAAATGCTGGGCTAAGATACGCCGTCCCTGGGGGACGGGCGCGTGGTTTGTACAACGTCTCCACAGCAGTTAGTTCCGTGACGGCTGCGTCGGTACTGGCTTGCGCACCGTCGCCTGCAAAATTAAGTTCGACAACCAGCCGAGACAAAGCAGGTCCTTCGCTTCGCTCAGGATGACAACTCATATATTGTGCGGGGAAAGGGAGATGAGGCGCGGCTGGGCGAAAGCTTACACGCGGCGCTCACGTTTCCTTTCCAAGCACGGGAGGCGTGGACGTTTCCCTCCACACCCTCGATCCCGACTAAGCCGGGATACCGCCGCCGCGACCGTGGGTATGCCTTTAGGTTGCGGAGGTCGGAAACAGTTACACATTATAGATGCAGCGCCAAGCATCAAGAACGCGGAAACAATAGCGAACCGGGCGAGCTGCTCGGTGATCGATTTGGGCCCGCGACCCGCAGCCGCGGCACACTATCTTCCCGTCCAGCTCTAGCATCATAAAAATCAGGTTAATTTTGTGACACTCTCGGTTACAAGCCGAGCTTGCACAACCTCGGAGGGACGCATAAACATTGGCTGAGCTTCTCCTGCGCTTTGTCATCGGAGGCGTAGTCGTATCGGCCTTCTCGGCCATCGGTGGCGTCCTCCGGCCAAAAACCTTTGCCGGCCTCTTCGGAGCCGCACCTTCGGTGGCGCTCGCAACCTTGGCTCTCACCTTCCACAAGGACGGCCAACATTACGCAGCGCTAGAAGGCCGCTCCATGATTCTTGGCGCCATCGCCATGGCCGCGTATGCGTGGCTGGTGGCGATGATTCTGTTTCGCGCCCGTCATAACACTCTGCTGGTGACATCGCTCTCGCTGGCGGTTTGGGTGGGAGTCGCGCTCGGCTTGTGGTCGGTGCTGCTGCGATGAGCAAGGTTGTCAAAGCTGATTTGTCTGACCTGAAGCAGGCGACCTGGCGCGAATACGCCATGCGCTTCGTCTTCGGCGGGGCCATGACGGTTATCGCCGGCCTGATCGCCAAACATTACGGCCCGGAACTCGGCGGATTGTTTTTGGCCTTTCCGGCCATCGCCCCCGCGAGCGTCACTCTGCTGGATCAACACGTGAAAGAGCAGCGAGAGCGAGCCGGTCTGGACGGCCACAGGAGAGGTAGAAAAACAGCAGCGCTTGATATGTTTGGCACGCTATGGGGATCGACGGGGCTGATTGCGTTTGGCCTCGTCATCTGGAAAATGGGGCCGTCGTACACACCGCGGGTCGTGCTGCCGGTCGCGATGGTCGCCTGGTGCATGGCCGCATTCTCAACATGGGAATTGCGCCGCCTCCTGAAGCACGGACGGAGTGCGGGTCCGAAAACTGCCCTGAGCCATATCTCAGCCCGCAGCCGGCACTAGCGGCATATTCCCGCCATCACGTTCTTGTGCGCAGGCCATTATCATGGCAAAGCGTGAGTCGAATCTCTTCATACAGGAATCTGCACACTATGAAACACGCAATTTTAGGGGCCGGCGCGATCGGTGGATTGCTTGGCACCGCCCTCGCATCGCTGGGCAACGATGTCAGCATGATCGTGCGTCCGGAAAAGCTAGAACACTATCCCGAAACGCTGACGCTCGAACGCCCCGCGGACACGCTCACCGCAAAGGTCAAGGTCGTCTCGGAGTTGTCGCAGCCCACCGACGTGCTGTGGATCGCCACGAAAACTTATCAACTCGAAGAGGCGTTGAAGTCGGTGGTGACCGTGCCGCCTGCAATCGTTCCGCTGTTGAACGGAATCGATCACGTCGCGGTATTGCGGTCGCGCTACGCAGATGACCGTGTGATCCCGGCAACTATTGCCGTCGAGGCCGAGAAGGTTGCCGATGGCCAGTTCGTGCAGCGCACTCCGGTACGGCTGAACATCGCCGCCGCAGGCGAGCGGTTGCTCAGCGACACTGTCGAGGGGCTGCGCGGTCTCGGATTTCTGTGCTCATTCATTGCCAATGAAGAAACCCTGCTGTGGAGCAAGCTGTGCTTCCTCGGTCCCTTCGCGCTGGTCACCTCTGCCTCGGGTATGAACATGGGAGAGATCCAGGCTGATCCGCAATGGAAGGTCCACGATCGACCAGGCGTTTGCCGAAGCGCGCGCCGTGGCCGAAGCCTATGGAGCGCAAATTGATCCCGCGCGCGTGCAGGCGATCATCGATGCATCTGGCCCGGGAATGCGCAGCTCGATGTCAAAAGATCTCCTGGCAGGCCGTCCGCTGGAACTCGACGGCATTGCCGGACCGATCCTGCGCGGTGGCGCGCAGTGGGGAATTGCAGTGCCTACAACGCAAAAGCTGGTGACCACCATCGAGGAGCAACAGCGAACAAGGGCATACTCCTAGATGCCGTTCGCTCTGCGCTTTAGCTTTAACTCGCCGCATGGGACTGGATATGGAACGTTCTGGCGAAAAGCGAACAGCCAAGAGCGAATAGCGGCTTTACTGCTTCACCCGATTTGCCGTGAAATGAATGGCGGGATGGGATTCGATGCTGCTGTCGGTCACCATCGTGAACTCGATCGCATCGCCTTTCACTACGCCCTTGTAGTAGTGCTTGTCTTCGTAGGTCTTTTCGTCACCCGATAGACTGGTGAGGCTCTTCGTCATGAAGCTGATCCTGTCGTCGACAATCTTCCCGTCCCAAATCGGCCGCCCCTCGCCTTTACGGCTACCGAGGAATCCGGCGGTGCCGGATAACTCCTGGCCGCTAACTTCGAAATCAAACAGCTCTTTGTAGGTATCGCCCCAGTCATATTTCACCGTTGCCTCCCACTCGCCGGCGACATTTGCCGAGGGCGTCGCTGGGTCACGGCTGCCGCTTCCGCCGGTCTTGGTCGAACCGGCTTGTGTTGTGCCTGCGGCGCCCGCATCCGAAGCCGCTTTCTGACGGTGAGCGAGTACAAGCCAGATACTGGCAGCGACCACTACCGCAGCCATCAGGAGTGCCGGAAGCAGTGGCTTACCGCGCACCTGTTCTGGTATGAAGCCGGTTCCGTGCAATGTCTGATGCAGTACACCGACCAAGTCCTTCGCATCCTCATGGAAACGAGCGTCGCGAATTTCCACTGCCTGGCGCTCGCACAGCGCTTTCAAGTTGTCGGGTAGGTCGCTGGGATGCGGCAGGGCCGCTCCGCCGACCAGCACAGGAATGACACGAATGCCGCGCTGCAAAGCTTTTGCGATTTCGATACGCACGAAGTCGTTAGGGTTATCGAGCCTTCTGCCTGCATTCGGATCGGTCGCCGAAAGCCAATGCTGGCCGATGACGGCAACCAGGGCATCCGACACATCAAGTTTGCGATCGATGACGGTGGTGAAATCGTCGCCCCCCTTGATGTCGTCGACGTCCATGAAGGTGTTTGCCGTTCCAAATTCGGCGCTCAGGATGTCGAACAGTCGTCCGGCATACGCAGCACTATCTTCGCGGCGGTAGCTGATGAAAACGCCAGGCATGGTTTAGGTCTGCTTCTGCAGGATGGCGGGATTATAGACGTGCGGCTTCGCCCGAGCCAGCACCAGCACAGATGATGGCCCCGCTCCCCAGGGAACACTGAAAACACCAGAGAACGTCTTGCTGGTTCAGTCTTACCCTGTATTCTTCGTGGCCTGCCTGGTGAGCATTTTTCAAGCGAAGGACGGCGAGGCACAAGACTTTCGCAGTCCAAAAGAAAAACCCCGTCCTGCTTGTTTTCAGGACGGGGAGTTTATGCGGGGATTGGTTCGTTAGTTGGTGGAAGCCTGGGGATAACCCACGAAGCCGGTGTTGATGGGTGCCGTGCCGTAGAAACCGACCACGATGCCGTCATCATTGATGCCGTTCACGATGGTGGTGCCTACGCCCTGGGGAGCATCAACCGTGGTGAAGCCGTGCGCTGCGGTCCACACGAAGCCGTGCGTGTTCTCGCCGCCGTCCATCCACACTCCGACGACCTGGCCTTTGTTGTTCAGTCCAAGAGCCTGGGTGAAGACGCTACCAGGGACATCGAGGGTCACCAGCAGGCCGAAGTTCAGCAGGAACCCGTGGTTCACGCCGTTGCTGTCGATGTAGAAGCCGCAAACCTGCTGGGAGTTGTTGATGCCGGTGGCCTGCGCTCCGCCGGTGGCGGCGGGAATCGTGATGACCTGGAACACTCCGCCACCCAGTTCGTTGTAGACGTAGGGGAAATCCGGCGTCGTGTTGTCGGCGCTCAGGCTGTAGTAGCCGGAGGCTTGGCCCATGTCGTTCTGTCCCAGAAGCTGGTTGAAGGCCGATCCAGGATAGTCGACGGTCGAAAACTTGCCGTTCTTGTCGGTAAATCCATGGGTGACGTTGTTGTTGTCGACGTAGAAGCCATCGGTGGTGCCGGTGTTGTTGATGCCGATGACCTGGGTCATCATCGAGTTGGGATAGTTCTCGGTCTTGAAACCGTTGGGCAGGTTCAGCGTAAAGCCGGAGTTGGTATTGAAATTGTGGTACCCGGCGATCTGCAGGGCGTCGTTGATTCCCAGCAGCTGGGTGAACTGGTCACTCGGGCTGATGGAAGGATATTTGACGATTTCGAAGTTGTAGCTCTGTCCAAACATGGTGGCGCAGAGCAGCAGGGTTAAGGCGAGCGTGAGAGTGTAGGCAAAGCGTTTCATTGTTCCTTCTCCTGAAGTATGTTTGCGGCGGCAGCCGGAAACTGATTTGTTGCTGCCGATAACTTCCCGGAGAGCTGAAGTTTGCTGCCCCAGGTTCACCTTCTTCTGGTTAACCCGGATTCAGACTCCGTGAGCCATCACCGGCTGCGAGTGTGAAAGTAGCTCGACGCGCCGGTTGGAGTCTTTAAGGAGCGGTTGGAAAGGGCTTGGATATTTGTGAGGAAGAGGTTGGAGTGGTAAGTTGCTGAACACAAAGGTGTATAACCACTTCGGCGGTGCGGTTGCGCAGCCTAAAACACCCGGCAGCCGCCGAGTTAATGAATCATCAAGAAGGCTAACCCAGAGAATGACTGCGATGCGCACCTCCCCGGTTAGCTAACAAGAAGGGCGGATCCTTCGACGCGCCCAGCGCAGGCTGTGGCGTCCGGCTTCTAACCTCCGGCCCGCCTGTTCTGCAGTGCGAATCAAGCAACTCGTGCCTGCCCGCCCGCCTCTCAATCCTGACCATCCTTAATGTTTAACCACCCCGAGGAGAGCTGAATGTACCACCACGTCAAAAAGTTGATGTACACCGTAAATATTGGTGAGCCTGACCCACGCTTCGGAAACATGCTGCTGGAACAGTTTGGCGGAGCCAACGGAGAATTGGCAGCCGCCATGCAATATTCCATCCAAGGCCTGAATTGCGAAGATCCTGCTCGCAAGGACCTTTTAATGGATATTGGAACCGAAGAATTGAGCCACCTGGAGATTGTGGGCGCTCTGATTCGCATGCACCTCAAGCCCATGAAATCGGACCGTGGCGCGGCGGAAGCCGACCCCCTCGTCGCCATCGCTGGAGGAGGCGGGGTTTCGCTGGTCAACTCTGTGGGAGATGCGTGGACCGCCGACTACCTCAAGATTACCGGCGATCTCGCCGTGGATCTGCACAGCAACATCGCGGCTGAGGCGCGGGCCAAGATCGTGTACGAACGCCTGATCAACTTCACCGACGATCAGGGCACGAAGGAAGCCCTGCAATTCCTCATGACGCGCGAGATCACGCACATGCGCGCCTTTACCGCCGCTCTGGAAACGATGGGTAAACCGCGATTCTCCATCGGAACCATTGCTCCGACAGAAGGCCTGGTCGACGAGTTCTTCAACGATTCGACCGGCGAAGGCGATGAAGGCGAGGACGGCCTGGCCGACAGCATTATCGAAGCGGCAAAGCTTACCAAGGTCGATTCCGAGCTGTTCGGTGGCGAAGGGCTGGATGTCACGCCGGATACGCCAGTCCCCGATTCGGAGGAAACCTCGAAAGTCGATTCCACACCGGTCGGGAAAAAGCCGGCTGGTAAGCCAACTATCTTGAAAAAGACGGGCAGCAGCCGAAAGTAAGGATTACCCTAACGCACATCAGAAATTATGGGCCGGCGAAAAACGTCGGCCCATTCGATTTTTCAGGTGGAAGCGCTGGGCTTTAGCCCAGCGAAGGAATCCCTTCCAGTCCGGTTAGTACGAGTACCCGTCCGGCTGCGCTACGGAGCCGACTTCCACTTCCGTGTCCACGTAATCGCGGCCTGCCTTGATGGCTTGGCGATCGAGTTCCAGCAGCTTCTTATTCTTTACCGTCGCTTCCAATACGGCGATGGCGGTGTCGGCAGGCAGGCACTCGGTCTCTTCCAGCAGCGCGCCCAGCATGACGACGTTGGCGACTTTGGCTGAGCCCATGCGGTCGGCAATCTCCGATGCCGGGACACAGACCACGCGGGCCTGCGTGATGTTCATGTCATCAGGCAGTTTGTGCTGGTTATAGATAATCAGTCCGCCCGAGCTGACGCTGGAGGCGAACTTGCGCAGCGAGAGCTCGTTCATCGCGACCAGCACTTCGGGCCGCGAAATCAGCGGCGTGCCAATGCGCTCGTGCGAAAGCGTGACGTGGCAATGCGCGCTACCCGAGCGCATCTCCGGCCCATAGGATGGCAGCCAGCTGACTTCCATCTGCTCGCGCAACCCCATCTCGGCCAGCAGCTGGCCCATCAGCAGGACGCCCTGTCCACCAAAGCCGGCAAACTTCACAGTAACTTCGCGGGTGTGATGACGGCGGCTGGGAGCGGTCTCGGGCGCAGCATTGGTATCAACGTTCAGCGCCTCGGCAACTGTCTTGTGCGGCACCTTGGGAGAGACCGGCAGCTCGGGCCTGCGATCGCGGAAGACGCCCAGCGGGAAGGCCTTGACCAGCGTATCGGCAACCCACGTGCGCGCGACCACCGGATCCATCTTCATGATGGTGGGGCAAGGCGAAAGCATTTCGACCAGCGAGAAGCCGCCGCCGTTCTTCTGGATCTCCAGCGCCTTCTTGACCGCCTTCTTCGCCTTGTTGATGTTCTTCATGTCGCACAGCGCGACGCGCTCGATGTAGGTCGGCGTCTCCAGCGACGCGAGCAACTCGGCCACGTGCAGCGGCAGTCCTTCGTTGTTGGCGCGGCGACCCCAGGGCGAGGTGGTGCTCACCTGGCCGGGGAGGGTGGTCGGCGCCATCTGTCCGCCCGTCATGCCGTAGATTGAGTTGTTGATGAAGAACACGCTGATGTTCTCGCCGCGGTTGGCGGCGTGGATGATCTCGGCGGTGCCGATAGCAGCGAGGTCTCCGTCGCCCTGATAGGACATGACGATGGAATGCGGGTTGGCGCGCTTCAACGCGGTTGCGGCCGCGGGCGCGCGTCCATGGGCGACCTGAACGTTGCCAACATTGAAATAGTAGTAGGCGAACACGGAGCACCCGACCGGGCTGACCAGGATGGCGTTGTCCTGCACGCCGAGTTCAGTGAGCGCTTCAGCAATCAGCTTGTGCGCGATGCCATGGCCGCAGCCGGGACAGTAATGGGTCTGCTGCTGTAGTTCGCCCTTGCGATCGTAGTTGTCATAAAACGCCGGCGATTTTTCGTAAACAACCTGGTAGCCTTCCACGTTTCCTCCCCTGCCTCAAGGCGTCTTTACCTTGCCGCCTCGGGTGGAGCACCGCTTTAGCGGTGCACTTCTCAACTCGCCTGTAACTTTTGTCATCCTGAGGGGACGTGAGTCCCCGAAGGACCTGCTTCGCCGTCCCTGAAGGGACTCCAAATCTTGTTACGCGTCGGCGGCACGGCTAAAGCCGTGCCCTTTCAAAGCTGGCTCCGGTACGCTGGCCTGAAGGCCAGCTCTACCCGTTACACCAGCGCCGCGATGCGCGCGAATACCTGCGCGGTAATCTCTTCCGCCGAAGGCACGTTGCCGCCCGCGCGTCCGTAGAACTCAACCGGCAGCGAGCCGTCCAGCGTCAGCTTGACGTCTTCCAGCATCATGCCCGTGTTCAGCTCAACCACCATGGCCGACTTCACGGTCTTCGCAGTCTCGCGCAGCTCGCGCGAAGGGAACGGCCACAGCGTAATGGGACGGAACAGTCCGGCCTTGACACCCTGCGCGCGCAGCTGGTCGATGGTGGTGCGCAACACGCGCGAGACAATGCCGAAGCCGATCAGCAGAATGTCCGCATCTTCGGTCAAGTAGTTTTCGCTGCGGGTCTCGAGCTCCTGCGCGAGCTGATACTTCGACTCAAGCTTGCGCACGTGCGCCTCAAGATCGTCAGGCTCGAGGAAGATCGAGGTAATGACGTTCTTCTGCGTCTCCTTCGTGCCTTTCACCGCCCATTCTTTGTCCGGCTGCTCGATGTCACGCAGCTTGATGTCCAGCGGCTCCTGCATCTGGCCAACATAGCCATCCGTCATGATGATGACCGGGTTGCGATAGCGATCGGCCAGGTCGAACGCCAGCACGGTGAGGTCGAACATCTCCTGCACCGAACCGGGAGCCAGCACGATGTTGCGATAGCAGCCGTGGCCTCCGCCCTTGACGCAGCAGAAGTAGTCGCTCTGCTCAGGCGCAATGTTGCCCAGGCCGGGACCGCCGCGCACCACGTCAACAATGACGCAGGGCAGCTCCGATCCCGCAATGTAGGAGATGCCTTCCTGCATCAGGCTCAGGCCCGGGCCCGAAGATGCCGTCATCACGCGCTGACCGGCCGAAGCCGCGCCGTAAACCATGTTGATGGCTGAGACTTCACTCTCTGCCTGCAAAAAAGTTCCGCCCACTTCCGGTATGAGCAGGGCGGCGTATTCTGCGATCTCGCTGGCAGGAGTGATGGGGTATCCGTAGAACGCCCGGCACCCGGCAAGCACTGCGCCTTTCACCACGGCGACGTTGCCTTTACAGAGCTGGCGCATGGCTGCCTCCCTGATTGGCGCCTGCCACGGCGACGGCGACTTTGGGCGGCGGCGTCAGACGATACACGGTGATCGCGCCCGGCTCAGGACAGCAATAGAAGCAGGCGCCGCAGCCGGTGCAATCCTTCCCGGTGTAGACGGCAGGATGCACGCCGTACTTGCTCAGCTCGGGTGCGAGAAAAAGACAGTTGGGCGGACACGACTCCACACAGAGTCCGCAGCCTTTGCATTCTTCGACGTCGATGGTTACGTTACCGCGCGGTTGCGATGTCATAACTTGCTTTTGCTTCCTCCAGAGCATTGCGTTGAAACCAGCGCTGCTCTTCGCAATATTCGTACAGCTCGTTACGGAACTTGGGATGGGCAATCTGGATCAGCAACTCGGCGCGCTGGCGGATGGTCTTGCCATGCAGGTAGGCGACGCCATACTCGGTCACGACGTAGTGCACGTCGGCGCGTCCGGTCAGAACGCCGGCGCCGTGCGCCAGCCGCGGCACAATGCGCGAGATCGTCTCGTTCTTCGCCGTGGAAGGCAGCGCGATGATCGGCTTGCCGCCTTTGGAGCGCGCCGCTCCGCGGATGAAGTCGAGCTGCCCGCCGAATCCGCTGTAGAAGCGTTGCCCAATCGACTCGGCGCAAACCTGGCCGGTGAGATCGATCTCGATGGCCGAATTGATGGCGATCATGCGGTGATTCTGCGCGATCCGCCACGGGTCATTGGTATAGGCGGAAGGGTGGAACTCGAACACCGGGTTCTCGTCGATGAAGTCGAACAGCTCTTTACTGCCCAGCAGGAAGCTCAAGATGATCTTGCGCGGCTTGAAGTTCTTGCGCTCGCCGTTGATCACTCCCGCCTCGATCAGCGGAATCGCATTGTCGGAGATCAGTTCGGTGTGCACGCCGAGATCGCGGCGGTCCATCAGGTTGGGCAGGATGGCGTTGGGGATTTCGCCGATGCCCAGCTGCAATACCGAGCCGTCTTCAATCAGCGACGCGCAATGCAAGCCGATACGGTCGCTCGTGGGATCGCTGCCGTGGGCCTCCATCTCGCAGAGCGGCTGCGAAACTTCGACGATGGAGTCGAGCTGGCTGACGTGGATGAAGCTGTCGCCGTAGGTGCGCGGCATTTGCGCGTTGACCTGCGCGACCACCCGGTGCGCACACTTCGCCGCCGTGAGCGTGATGTCGACGCCGACCCCAAAGCTGCAGTAGCCATGCGGGTCAGGCGGAGACACCTGGATGAACGCAACATCGATCGGCATCTCGCCGGTCTCGAACAGCGCTTCCACTTCACTCAGAAAGATGGGCGTGTAATCGGCGCGGCCGTCGTTGACCGCGTGGCGCACGTTGCCGCCCACGAACAGAGCGTTATGACGGAAGCTCGACGCCATCTCGGGAGCGCAATAGGGCGACGTTCCCATGGTCAGCAGATGTACGACTTCGACATCCTTTATATAAGCCGCGCGCGCCATCAAGGCTTGTACCAACGCCTCCGGCTCGGCGCAGCCAGGATGGATGTAGACCCGCATGTTTGACTCGACGCAGGCGACGGCTTCGCTGGCGTTCATCAGTTTGCTGCGGTACTGGTCGATCCAGGACATAGAGCTCCTATACATTCACGACTTCAGAGACCGGGGAGTAGCCGGCCATGGCCCGTTCATGCCCGAGCGCGGCGTAGTAAATCGCGTGACCGAAGAACTGGTCGAGCATCTCCTGTAGCTCGACCTCGGCGAAAATTTCGGCGGGACGCTCGAGTTCGGCGTGGTCCTGCAGATAAGCGCAAAGATTGTCGCGCACCAGCCAGATCATCCACATGACCTGGCTCGCGGGTACGCCCTGCTCCGCGCGTTTCGCGCCGATCTCGAGGTAGCGCTGCTCGACTTCGGCTTCGGTCTTGGCCATCAGCCATTCGCCGAGATGGCGATACACCTCGTAGACGCGCTGCGTCAGCTCGGTCTCAGGAACGTTGGCATAGCCCGCGCATCGCGGATCTTCGAGATAACGTTTATGCAGGCTGCGGGCGAGTCCGTCGGAATGGGTTTCGATCAGCTTGACCAGCCGGTATGCAAGCAACATGGCTGACCCCTTTCACCGGGCGCTCCGCAAAGGCAGGGGCGGAGGCGGCGCCGGTTCTCCTCATCGTTACCCATGAGTGTGGTCCAGCGACGGGCATTGAGGCGGTGATAGTGGTCACAATTTCGGGTGATAGGAGTCACGGGGGTGGTGAAAGAGCGCGCGTCTTTCGGTGGGAGCCCCCGCATTGGTCGAACGACCCTTGGGTGGGAGCCCCCGCACTATCGAATGAGGCTTCGGTGGGAGCCCCCGCATTTATGCGGGGGAGACGAGCTTCCTTCTTTAATCCAGAGTCCGCTTCAGCGGACGACACTCCGTAGACACCGCGCAGCTCTCAGGCGCGCGCGCAAACAGCAGATCTCTCGGCGGCTAAAGCCGCCTCGGGATGACAATTCATGGACGACATTCGAACGCGGGCCTGAAGGCCCCGCTTACCCAGGGATGCCGCCCCTGAAGGGGCCCGGCCTGTTTGAGAATGCCTTCCCCGGCCTGAAGGCCGGGGCTCCCACCCAAAAACAAGAAGGCGCTCGCGGGAGCGCCTGTCTGACGAGGAATTGATCGCGATGATTGCAGCCAGCCTACGGCACTTCGATCAGCTCGATCTTGCCGTCTTTACGCCGGTGCAGCACCTTGGCTTTGCCCTTGGGATCGCGGAAGACGAAGACATCGCGATCGCGGAATTCGCACTCCTTCACCGCTTCTTCAATCGTCATCGGACGCATCGCCACCGAATCGGTAGCATGCACCAGGTGCGCTTCCGTGGTGCGTGAGATCGAAGGGAACGCGTGCACCAGGACGGGTACGGCGGTGGCCGCGGTGGCGCCGACGGCGATCTGCGTCTCCGACCGAGCCTCGACCGGCTCCTTCCAACTTTTGTCTTTCACTTTGCGCGTGGTGGCGCGGCGGCGGCCGTTGTGGCGCAGCGCCTGGGTCTCGATGTGCTCCAGCGCCTGGCCGATGGCGCTGATCATGTCAGTGGATTCCGCCAGTCCGACCAGGTGTCCGCGGCGGCGCGAGACGGTGATCTCCGCGATGTTGCGGTGCTTCTCAACCGTCAGGATAACTTTGCTCTTGAAACTTTCGCCGAGGATTTTTTTGAGCTTGCCGAGGCCGGACTCGATTTCTTCGCGAACTGCGGGAGTGATGTCGTACTGCCTGCCGAAATACTCGATGTTCATTGAGCTCCCTCCTGCCGCGGCCTGATTGATTGCTGTTCGTTTGGGCGGCGGCAATCATTCAACGGCATCACGCAAAACCGGCTGCCAACCTCATGTTCCTCACGGATGACGCCGTGGACGCCGGTACAGCCTTTAACTCTTAACCCTGCGCTGGTGGGTGCTCGGGATGCGCATATCTTCCCGGTACTTCGCGACCGTGCGGCGAGTGACCTGGATGCCCTGTCCCTGGAGGATGCGGGTGATCTGCTCGTCGGTCAACGGCCTGGAGGGATCTTCTTCCTCGATGAGCTTCTTGACCCGGCGCTTCAGGATCAGCAGCGAGGTGCTGCCGCCCTCCGGGCCATTCACGCTTTCGGTGAAGAAGTAACGTAATTCGAAGACGCCTTGCGGAGTGTGAGCGTACTTATTGGCAACGGCGCGACTCACGGTCGAAGGGTGGACGCCGATCTCTTCCGCCACTTCCTTGATCATCATCGGCTTAAGGCGGTCGATGCCGTGATCGAGGAAATCGCGCTGCCGCTCCAGGATGGAGTTACAGACACGCAGTATCGTCTGCTTGCGCTGCTCGATGTTCTTGATGAGCTGAATCGCCGACTTATAGCGTTCCTTGACGTAGTTGCGTACGTCTTTCTCAGCGGCGTCGCGGTTGAGCAGGCGCTTGTAGGACGAGTTGAGCCGCAGCTGCGGCACTTCTTCATCGTTCATCACGATGATGAACTCGTCTCCCTGCTTGACGAACGCCACATCCGGCTCAATCAAACGGGTCTCGGTCTTGTTGTAGCGCAGGCCGGGACGGGGATCGAGGGTGCGGATGAAATCCATCGCACGCATCACCGATTCCAGCGGACGATTGATCGCCTTGCCCACATCCTTATAGTTCTTGTTCTGCAGAGCCGGAAGATGATCGCTGACCAGCACGATTGCGTCTTCCAGCGCCTCCTGCTCGGCGACGTGGTTGGTCTGCCCGTTTTTGCGATGCAGCGTCTTCAAGTTCAGCAGCTGCGCCAGCAGGCATTCGCGAAGATCGCGCGAGCCGACGCCCACCGGATCCAACTGCTTGACCAGGTCGATGGCTTCCAGCAGCGCGTCGCGGCTGAACGGTACGCGCGCCGGACCGGTGCGCGGCGGCACCAGGTGAGGACGCGGACGACCTGCTTCGAACTCTGCGGCAGTGCCGGCCAGCGGAGGAGTTTCTTCTTCGGCTTCGGCAATCGCAATGTCGCCTTCCATCTCCGCCGAAGCATCACTCGGAACGCTGTCGTTCAAGCCACTGCCCGCTGCCGTCAACGTAGAAGCGGATGACAGGTCGATGCCCGGCATCGGCGGTTCCGCCGCCCGATCGCCCGGGGCGAAGCCCATATCTTCATCCATCAGCCCCAGCAGTTCGTCTTCGGTGGCGGTGAGGTAGCCCTCTTCATTCAGGTTGCCGATGACCAGCTCCGCCGCGCGATGCACGTCTTCCTTCACGTGCAGCGAACCCAGTTGCCACATCAGGTGGTCCGAAAGCGTTGTGGGCTTCGACAGGAAGTTCTCGAACGAGGGCTTCTCGCTCTCTTCCATCTCCACCGAAGTACGCAGGCCGGGATCGAGGTACTCTTTGAAAAATGAGCCGAAGTCGATTTCCTCGAAAGGATCTTTCTCTTCGGTGGTGACCGCTTGCTCCTCCTGCGTGGTTGCAGAGCTGTCGCGGTCCATCTTCTCTTCGCGGGCAGAAACCTCGTCCAGCAAGGGAACGGAATCTTCCAACTCCTCCAGCACGGGATTCTCGGTCAGCTCGGCGTTGATCATGTCGCTCAACTCAAGCTTGTTCAGCGCCAGGATGCTGACCATTTGGACGAGCCCAGGCGTCAGAATCTGCTTCTGAGAAACATTGACGTGGAGCCTGGGACCGTAGCTGTAAGGAGGCATGGTAATGCTGTTCTTGCTGACCTGATTTTAAACCAACGAGAAGCTCTCGCCTAAGTAAACCCGCTTCACTTCCGGATCATTTCCTAGCTGTTCCGGCGTACCTGCCCGGAAAATTCTTCCCTCGTTAATGATGTAAGCGCGATCGGTCACCGAGAGCGTCTCACGAACATTATGATCCGTTACCAGGATTCCAATGCCGGTCGATCGCAAAGCAGAAATAATGTTTTGCAAATCCAGTACCGCGATGGGATCGATTCCCGAAAACGGCTCGTCGAGAAGGATGAAGCTCGGCGAGATACACAGGCAGCGCGCGATCTCAACTCTGCGCCGCTCGCCGCCGGAGAGAGCATAGCCCCGGTTCTTGCGGATGACGCCCAACCCGAGGCGCTCGATCAGGTTCTCCATGCGCTCGCGGCGTTCGTGCCACGACAGGGGCTGCGCTTCGAGCACCGCCAGGATGTTGTCCTCGACCGTCAGCTTGCGAAAAATCGAGGGCTCCTGCGGCAGGTAGCTGATGTGATGATTGCGCGCCCGCAGGTACATCGGGACATCCGTGATGTCCTGATCGTTGATCAGCACGCGCCCGGTGTCGGACGGGATCAACCCCACAATGATGTAAAAGCTGGTGGTTTTGCCCGCGCCGTTGGGCCCCAGCAGGCCTACAACTTCGCCCTGCTTCACCTGCACAGTGACGCCGTTCACCACCCGCCGTCCGTGGTAGCTTTTGCCGATCTCGTCCGCGGTTAACGTCTGCATTTACTTCGTGATACGAGCGCGAGTGACGGTGGAAGAAGTACGCTTGCTCTCTACCGTGACCCTATCATCGCGACTATAGAAAGTCAAAGAATCGCCCCATACTGTGCCACGGGTGGCATCGTAAATGCTAGGGGATTTCCCCGTCAGGTGATACTTGGCGTCATCTGCTGTATAAACCAGCTGATCGCCTACGGCGCGGCGGTTGGGCTCGGTGACCACGACGTTGCCCTGGGCGACCATGTGATCGATTTTGCTGGGGCCGTCGCCGCCCGGCAGAAGCGAAGCTGAGGGCTTGCCGCCCGACGCTTTCTGCTCCCCTGCTTCCTTTAGGTATACGTCGATCTGCTGCGCCGTGACGGAACTTGCCGCGCTCTTCGCCAGCACGCTGCCGGTGTAACGCGCTCGCCGCTCGGAGTCGGTGTAGGTGAGCTTGTCAGCCACCACCTCGGTCGGCGTCTGCTTGCCATCCGCAGATTCCTGCACGAAGAGGCTCATCACTCGCTGATGTGGGTCGCCAAACGCGACCATCGTCCGAGTGTCCTGGTCGAAGTCGATTTTGGGCGCGCGCACCACATTAGCTCCCTGCCACAGGCGCACGTTCCCGGTGTAATGCGCAATGCTCGGCTGTTGCCGTGAGGCCATGTGCTCGGCCGTAACGTGTATCGGGTCCGACGTCGCCAGCAACGCTCCATTCGGTTGCGGCTTCAGTTCGCTGTAGGTGGTCTTCACGTCGCCATCAGCATAGGCGTCGCCGCTCTGGCGGTTCATGCGGACCAGGTTGGCGGTGGTCGTCATTCCGCCGTCAATCACTCGCGGGGAACCGTTGAGCACCAGCAACTCGTCGGCAGGAGTGTAAGTTGCCTTGTCGGCAAACGCGGCGCGTCCTCCGGTATCGGGTTTCGCCGGAGGTTCGTGATACTCGAAGTTGCCAGTCTGAATCAGCTTCTGCACGCCGCCATCGGAGTCGAACGCGACATCCAGCTTGTCGGCAGTACTGACCTTTTGCGGCTGACCCGGTGAAGTGGAGACAATGCGCGAATCGGGCGCGCCGTGCAGTGACTGCATCTGGTTTCCGTCACCGAAGTTAGCGTGAAATTTTCCCGCGGTCGCGACCGTCGTGCTGTTGCTCATGTCGTCGGCATTCTTGTCGCCGCTCTTCCCTGCGCCGGCGGGCTTCACCGGACTGGGCAGGATCACGATCTGCGCTTTGCCGATGGTGTCGGCCGTCTTCAAATCGCTGCCGTTGGCGAGTTGGAAATCCAGCGCATCGGCGATGACGTCCATGGGCTGCCCGCTTGCCGGTCCAGTGCCGGGCTTGCCGGGATGCGGGTCCTGGTGCAGCCGCGCGTTGGTGACCATGTGGAAGCGCGCGGGCTGGTTCTGGTTGTCGAAGTCGAGGACGAACGTGTCAGCTGAGCCGTGCGTCAGGTTGTCGCCGCGGCTGGCGAACTTGGAGCCTCCGGTCAGGATCGCCTGCTGAATCGTGTTGTTCGGTCCCATGTTCACGTCGCCGTGCGGGCCGTAGATGTCAACCACGGTCGGGCCACGGCTTTCGATGTGTACATTGCCTTCGGCGATCACATGCTGCACCGTATTATCGGGCTCGAATAGCAGCGTTAGCTTGTCGGCGGTCAGCGTGCGCGTGGGCTGCTCGATTTTCGCGCCGGTCAGGATAGCCTGGCGTGGCTCCTTCTGAAGTACGCCGCTGGTACCGGTGATGACCGCGGCTTTGTCGCCGGTGGTGACAATGTGCACATCCGACTTGAGCTGTAGCTCATTGCTGTTGGAGTCGTAGTACGCGCCTTTGGCCGATCCGGTAGCCTGGGCGCTTTTGAAGTCCACGACCTCGCTGGTCTGCGCGATTCCGGTCTTCTGGTTGAACGTGAGGTTCTGGGTCAGCAGATGAATCGGATTCTTGAGCTCGTCAGGCGGCGACTGGTCGGGCTTCTGCGGACCTTCCGCATATCCCTGGATGTCAATGTGGACCTGGCCCGTTCCTGTGACCTCGCCACTTTGCGGATCGTAGCTGAAGTGCTCGCCGTAAATCTCGTCATACCGATCGTGCTCATGCCCGTAGACCACGACGTGGACATTGCGCAGGTCGGCGTGGCCTCCGGCTTTGAACTGGACGGCCTTCGAGGCGCGAATGGTGTACAGCGTGCGTCCGCCCTCCGATTTCGAAAGCGAGAAACCGTCGCTGGTCTGCTGAATGTCGATTCCGAGCTGGCCGGGAATGTTATGCAGGCTTGGCTTGACTCGAATTTTTGCCGCGTAATAGGACACGCCAACAATGGCGATCACCAGGAGAGCGGCCGCCACCAGCCACTTGCGGGCTTCGATCAACGATTGCAACATTCGATGTCATGATTCTACCCGCTTGCAGCGGCGTATGATGAATCAGGCGTCCTTCGGCACTCGCCGAAGCCGCACCGAAGAGACACCGACGATGCCTGACGATCTGACCTCCTTAAGAGAAGACATGGTGGCGTTCATCCTGGGACACGGCATGAGCCGCTTCCAGGGCTACGTCACGGAAGATGTCCATAGCGTGATGTGGGACCCGCGCGACAATCCCGAGAGCTGGAAAGACTTTGTGGAGCTGGCCAAGAAAGCCGGCTCGGCCTTCCTCTCAATGGACGAGGAGGTCCTGCAGCGCGACGAAATCGACTACCTCATTCAGCGCCTGCAGCACGCCAATTATCCCAGCGACGAAGACATCGAAGAGGCGCGCTGGCTGCGCAACTACCTCGGCAAAACCGGATTCATTCAGCTCGGCTGGCCCCACCAGGGCATCATGTTTCTCTACGAAGTTTCCACCGAGTGGTATGAGCGCTACCAGCACCTGCTCGACCTGGTGGAGGACTTCGGCACCCTGGCCATCGACGAAACCGACCAGGACGACGACCGCTAACGTGCGCTGGGCGCTGCGTAACGCCGATGCCGCAATCGTCGAGCGTCTGGCTCGCGACGCGCAACTCCCTCCGACGGTGGCGCGGCTGCTGGTCGCGCGCGGAATCGAAACGGGCGACGAGGCTCAGCGTTTTCTTGCGCCCTCGCTGTCGCATCTCCACTCGCCTTACCTGATGAAAGGGCTGCGCGAGGCCGTTACCCGCCTGCAATCTGCCATCGCCAACGGCGAGACCGTGCTCATCTACGGCGACTACGACGTCGATGGCACCACTGCGGTCGTCATCCTCAAGACCGTCATCGAGCTCTGCGGAGGCCGCGCTGAGTATCACGTGCCCCACCGTATTCTCGAAGGCTATGGCATGCGCGACGAGGTCATCGAGCAGGCCGCCGGACGTGGCATTCGTCTGATCATCAGCGTTGATACCGGCATTCGCGCCTTTGCCGCCGCGGACACGGCCGAGCGCTGCGGCATCGACCTTATCGTCACCGACCACCACCTGCCGCAAGCCGAAGGAGTTCCCAAGGCGCTGGCGGTGGTCAATCCCAATCAGGAAGGTTGCGACTATCCGTGCAAGGCGCTGTGCGGGGCGGGCGTGGCGTTCAAGATCGCGCAAGCCCTGCTCGAAGCTACCGGACGCGAGCGGCTGATCCCGTCGTTTCTCAAGATGGTGGCCATCGCAACCATCGCTGATGCGGTGCCGCTAATTGGCGAGAACCGCATCTTCGCCAAGCTTGGACTCGAAGGCCTGCGCAACCCGGTGAACGCCGGGCTGCGCGCGCTGCTGTCGAATTGCGAGCTCGACGGCTCGCGAGCCCTGAGCGCCGGAGACATCGCTTTTCGCGTCGCCCCACGGCTCAATGCCGCCGGACGCATGGACATCGCCGATCGCGTCATCCGCCTGTTCACCGAGCGCGATCCCGCCAAGGCCGCCGAGATGGCGCTCGAGCTAAATCAGCTCAACGGCGACCGCCAGCAGCGCGAGCAGGGCATCATCGAGGACATCCACAAAAAGGTGGCGGAATCCGCCGAGCTGCGCGACGCCTATTGCCAGGTGATCGACGGCGAAGGCTGGCATCGCGGCATCATCGGCATCTGCGCCACGCGCGTGGTCGAGCGCTACCATCGTCCGGCGCTGGTTTTCGCCTGCGTAGACGGAGAGGCGCATGGCTCGGGCCGCTCCATCCCGGCGTTCCATTTGCTCGAAGCGCTGGAGAGCTGTCCCGAACTCTTCACCCGCTTTGGCGGACATGCGCATGCCGTCGGCTGTTCTCTGCCTGCTGAGCGCCTGCCCGAACTGCGCGCCCGCCTCGATGCCTTCGCCCGGCAACGGCTCACGCCCGCCGACTTCGTTCCTGTGCTCGAATACGATGACGAACTGCCGCTGGCTTCGATTGACCGGGCACTCTGGGAGACGCTTCAGAAGCTGGAGCCCTACGGCGCGGGCAATCCGCTGCCGGTATTCGTCAGCCGTCAGGCCAGGCTGGTGCAGGCCCCTCGAATCCTCAAAGAGAAGCACCTGAAGCTGCGCGCCGTCCCTGGAGACAATGACGGGCGATGGCAGAAGGCGCATGATGTGATCGGCTGGCGCATGGCCGAACGCTCGGCACAAGAGGCGCTCACCTTGGGCGATGTCCTTGACCTCGCCTTCACCCTCGACTACAACGATCATCCCGACTTCGGCGGCTTGCAGCTCACGATGGTGGATTTCGCGCGCAGCGACGCCAAAGCTGTAGCCAGCGGCGTCGCCTCCGGAAACGGGTAGAGCGCGCCTTCAGACTCGCATCGCCTGCTCCGGGCTCGGGTAGAGCGGGTCTTCAGGCCCGCGTTAGCCCCGCGTTTTTTGATTGGGCACGACCTCCGTCGCACGCGCAGCGGAGGTCATGCCTGCCTAAGACCGAGTGTGAGGCACCCCGCACGACCCAGGTAAACTTTACAGACCCGCTACTCCAGAGGTAGTATTCCCCGGTCGATGGAGACCAGCACCGCCCCCGAGCTTTGTGCAACCTGCGGCAACCAGGCGTTGCCCGACGGAGACTTCTGCCTGTTCTGCGGTGACCTGCTCACCGAATCCGGCAGGCACCTGGCATTCCTGCCCAAAGGCCCCCTCGCCGCGTACACTGGCTCTAATACCAACGTGCCTATAACCGAAGGCAGAGAGTACGCGGGCTTCTGGCGCCGCGTTTGGGCTGGCTCGATCGACGTATCCCTGGAGATCGTGGTCGCGCTGCTGCTCTCGTTCCTGATCGACCTTATCTTCAAGCTGGTGGGGCGGGCGCTCGGCATCGCGCACGAAAGCACCGCCTACGTTACGGGGTTCACCTTCATCATCCTGCTCGCCGTGGGAGGCTGGCTCTACGCCGCCTGCAGCGAAAGCTCATCCCGCCGCGCCACCATCGGCAAGCGCATCATGGGACTGCAAGTGGTGAACGCCGATGGCGGCAAGCTGACGTTCGGCCAGGCCAGCGCCCGCCACGTCATGAAGTTCCTGTCGCTGTTCTCGCTGGGAATCGGCTTCCTGATGGCGGGATGGACCAAGCGCCGCCAGGCGCTGCACGACATCCCGACCGACTGTCTCGTGATTCGCGTGCCGGAAGAGAGCTTCTCGATCTTCGGCAAAAACTGCCGCCACTAGCCTGCAATCCTTCCTGATTTGTCATCCTGAGCGCAGCGAAGGACATGCTGTTTCTTGACCTGTCATCCTGAGCGCAGCGAAGGACCTGCTGTTGTTTCTGCGCCGCTGGTGGCTACCCCAGCAGCGCTCCCACCACGTCGTAGCTCGCCGCCAGCGCCGAATCCAGCGCCGCCGGATCCTTACCACCCGCCTCGGCCATGTCGGGACGTCCGCCGCCCGAGCCGCCAACCTTCTTCGCGACTTCCGCGATGATCTTGCCCGCCTGCACCCGCCCGGTCAGGTCTTTGGTCACGCCGACAATGAGGGCGACCTTGCCATCGGCAACCGAGCCCAGCACGACCACGCCTGAGCCCAGCTTGTTGCGTAGGTTGTCGCTCAGCACCCGCAGCTGCGCGCGTTCCAGGTTGTCGGCACGGGTGGCAAGCACCTTCACGCCTTTCACCTCGCGCACGTTCTCCGCCGCAGACGATACCGACGATGACGCCGATTTCATGCGCACCTGATCGAGTTCCTTGCGCAGCTTCTTCAGCTCTTCTTCGCGGCGCTCCAGTTCGTGCTTCAGCGCTTCCGCGGGAGACTGGTCTTCGCCGCCGCGCACGAGACTAGCGACGACGTTCTCCAGTTGATGATCTTTGCGGAAGTGGCGCAGCGAGCCTTCGCCGGTTACGGCTTCCAGTCGGCGCACGCCGCTGGAGACGCTGCCTTCTTTCAGGACTTTGATCAGCCCGATCTCGCCGGTGGCCGCCGTATGCGTGCCGCCACACAATTCGGTGGAGAAGTCGCCGATGCGGATGACGCGCACCCGATCGCCATACTTCTCGCCAAACAGCGCCATGGCTTTGTATTCGTTGACGGCCACGTCGATGGGTACGTCTTCAATGACCTCGACACGGTCGTTGCGCAGCACCTCTTTGTTGGCAAGGTCTTCTATGTCCTGCAACTCTTCATCGCCCAGCGAGGCGAAGTGCGAGAAGTCAAAGCGCAGATGCCCGGGATCGACCAGCGAGCCTGCCTGCTTCACATGCGTGCCCAACACCTCGCGCAGCGCCGCATGCAGCAGGTGCGTGCCGGTATGGTTGCGCATGGTGGAGCGGCGAACCTCGTCATTGACCATCGCATCGACCTTGTCGCCGACGTGAATGGTTTGCTTGGCCACGACCCGGTGCGCCCGCATGCCCTGCACCGGATAGCTGACGCCCTCGACATCGGCCACCAGCGTGTTGTGATCGTCGGCAGTAAGCCAGCCGACGTCGCCAACCTGGCCTCCAGCTTCGGCATAGAACGGGGTGTGGTCGAGCACGATCTCGCCGCGCTCGCCGGGCTTGAGCTCCTGCGCGCCGACGCCGCTTCCGTTCTGCGCCTTAATGATGGCCAGCACCTCGGATCCGGTAGAGAGCGTTTGGCGATAGCCCACAAACTCGGTGCGCGGCAGCGATTGATAGACGGGGCTGGCGCTGGCTTTGGCGCCGCCTTTCCACGAAGCCTGCGCGCGATGGCGCTGCTCCTGCATGGCCGCGTCGAAACCGGCCTGATCAAAGCCGATACCGCGATCGCGTGCGGCATCGGTCATGAAGTCCAGCGGCAGTCCGAATGTGTCGTACAGCTTGAATGCCTCCCCACCAGAGAGAATGCGCATGCGGGCGATGTCTTCCTCAGTCGGTACGCCCGCGCGCATCCCAATATCTTCCAGCATCGTGTCGAGCGGTTTTTCAGGCACAGGAGTTCGCCGATCAATCGCATTCAGCAGGTCCTCCAGGCGATTCAGACCAACATCCATCACGTGCGCGAACCGCGTCTCTTCGCCTTTGATGGTCTCGACCACGCGGTTGGTCGATTCAATCAGCTCCGGATACGCATCCTTCATCAGGTCGCGAACCGCATACACCATCTCAAACAGAAACGGCTTCTCCTGACCCAACAATCGCCCATGCCGAATCGCACGGCGAATGATCTTGCGCAGCACGTACCCGCGCCCTTCGTTCATGGGCAGCACGCCATCGGAGATCAGGAACGTCGCCGCGCGCGCGTGGTCGGCGATGACACGCAGCGAAGCCGCCTGATGATGCTGCTCCTCGACGTCCTCGCGCTTCATCTCTTCATCGACCGACACGCCGGTCAACTCAGCCGCGCGCTTGATCAGCGGCACGAACAGATCGGTGTCGTAGTTCGAGATAACGCCCTGCAGCACGGCGGTCACGCGCTCCAGGCCCGCGCCGGTATCGATCGAAGGCTTAGGCAGCGGAATCAGCTCACCGCTGGGCTGCTTATCGAACTGCATGAACACCAGGTTCCAGATCTCGACATAGCGTCCGCACTCGCAGCCGAACTCGCAGTCGGTATGCCCGGCGTCACTGGCTGCCGGGCCCATATCGTAATGAAGCTCGCTGCACGGACCGCAGGGGCCGGTGTCGCCCATCTGCCAGAAGTTGTCTTTCATACCCATCGCGTAGATGCGATCTTTCGGCACGCCAACGTCGAGCCAGAAGTTCTCCGCTTCCACATCGCGCGGAACGCTCCCCTGCCCTTCGAAAATCGTCACGTAGAGCTTCTTCGGGTCAATGCCGAACCACTCCGGCGAGGTCACCAGCTCCCAGGCAAAGGCGATGGCGTCTTTCTTGAAGTAGTCGCCAAAGCTGAAATTACCCAGCATCTCGAAGAACGTATGGTGACGATTGGTGAAGCCCACGTTCTCCAGGTCGTTGTGCTTGCCGCCGGCGCGCACGCATTTCTGCGAGGTGGTGGCGCGCGTGTAGTCGCGCTTCTCGATGCCGAGGAACACGTCTTTGAACTGGTTCATCCCGGCGTTAGTGAACAGCAGCGTGGGGTCGTTGTGCGGCACCAGCGACGAGGAATGGACGATCTTGTGGCCCTTCTGCTCAAAGAAGCGCAGAAACATGGAGCGGACTTCGGAACCGCTAGGTTTGGTGGACATGGTAAGTATCCAGTTTAATTGTGCGGCGGAAGATTCACCACGGAGGGCGGCATACGCTGGCCTGAAGGCCAGCACTACCCGAGCTTCGCCACCAGATCGAGCAAGTCGCTCGCGACCACCGCCGGCCGAGGATCGGTAGGCGCCAGCACCTCTCCGGGACGCGTGATAAACGCCGCCTGGCATCCGGCGCGAATGGCTCCCGTCGTATCAATGTTGTGGGCCGTAACCATCATCATGTCGCTGGGTGAGACGCTTAGCGCCTCGGCGGCGGCAAGGTAAACTTGCGGGGCCGGCTTGTAGCATTGCATCATCTCGACTGAGAGCACCTTTTCAAAGAAGTCGCCAATGCCAAGATGCTCAAGCGTAGTCTCGTCTGCCCCTTGCGGCGTGTTGGTCAGCAGCGCCATGCGATATCCGGCAGAGGCGACCTGCTGCAAGCCCGCTTTCACATCCGGAAAGAGCGGCAGGTTGCGAACCCTCTCCGTCAGCTCGGTTCGTTCGGAGTCGGTCAGCGGGACGCCGCTGCGATCCGCGACCATTTGCAGCGCGGCGAGCGCCAGGGTTGGGTAGGCGACGAACACGCCGGTCATAGACGTAGCCATTGCAAGGTTCACCATCTGCGAGAACCACTCGCCTGTCCTGGCCGCGTCGCCAAATACCCTCACGAAATATGGATTCAGCGCTGCCGTGTCGGTCAGTGTGCCGTGCAGATCGAATGCGAGTACCGGCTTCATCGGCGTTCTCCGGGCCGCCAGACTAACACAGGCTGCCCGGGCACCCTCCTCGCCAATTGACCGGCAGCGCCGGAGGCCGGATAATCGCAGTGCTCAGGCGATTTTTCGTTACACAAGGTGGTCTTACGTGAACGCGCAAAACACCAACGATCGCCGTCCTTTCACGACGGCGGGCGAGCGGCTGGACAGCATGCTGGGCGATGCCTCGAAGCGCATCGAGCAGGAAACCCAGGCGATGATCGACTACATCAACGACGAAGTGGTGCCGCTGGTTCGCGAGAACTCCAGCAAGGGCCTGCACGTCGCGGCCGACAAGCTGAAGGACTTCGCCAACTACCTGGACAGCAAGAAACAGAATCCGGGATAGCCGTGGTTCCTGGTGGAATGGAGCACGCGATCAGGTGTGCATGGAGAGATATCTTCTCGCCTTGTCATCCTGAGCGCAGCGAAGGACCTGCTGTTCGTCCCTACCTGCACGGACTTGCTGCGAACGCTACCCACCGCTTCCGCGCTCGGCTGGAATTGTTCCGAGCCGCTCTGCTGATCTGCAGCGTCGGGGCAATCCTCCTTCTCTCCGGCTGCGGGCACAAGAAAACCGCGAAGAACATCCCACCTCCGCCGACCGTTACTCCCGCCACTGCGCCGAATACAGCTGCGAACGCCAAACCTGCCCCGCTCCCAGAAACCGGCAAGCACCAGAAACCGCTGTATGTTGAGACCGGACTGGCGAGCTGGTACGGGCCTCCGTACCACAACCGCAAGGGCGCGAACGGCGAGGTCTACGATCAGAATGCCCTGACCGCAGCGCACCGCACACTGCCCATGAACTCCGTAGTGCGCGTGACCAACGAAAGCACGAAGCACTCGGTGGTAGTTCGCATTACCGATCGCGGACCGTTCATCGAAGATCGCATGATCGACCTGTCACTGGCGGCCGCAAAGGCGGTTGACGTGTGGCGTCCCGGAACCGCGACGGTGAAGATCGAAGTGCTCTCGGCGCCGGTTCCGATTGCCGAAGGTGGCCGCTGGTGCGTGCAGATTGGCGCCTTCCAGAGTCACCATGAAGCGATGAAGCTCAAAGAGAAATTGCAGGACCACTACGAGAGCGCGCAGGTCATCGAGTTCACCGGGCCCACCGGCGAGTGGGTGCGCATCCGCCCGCAAGGAGACGACAAACGCACCGCCCAGGAAGTCGCCAGCAAGACCCACGTCAAAGAAGGTGGCGTATTCCTGGTGAGGCTCGATTAGCCGGAATCCAGAAGTAACTCGGGATCTGTTACCAGACTTTAGCTTCCAGCAATATCTATCTCACAGAATCCGAAGCTCGTTGCGGCGGACGCTTCACGCCTGAAACGCAGCCTATACTCAGTCCTGATGGAGTCACTTCCCGTATCGGGAGATGGACGCTCTGCTCACGCGGAGACGGAGCTTCTCGCTCGCGGCCGGCGTCTCGAGCACCTGACCATCGCATGGAACAGCCTCGAGGCCGCTGTCTCGGTGCTTGCCGGAGTTTTCGCCGGAAGCATCGCGCTGGTCAGCTTCGGCCTCGACTCGGTGATCGAAGTGGCATCAGCCTTCATTCTGCTATGGCGCCTGCGCGCGATGGATGGCGAGCGCCGCGAAGTGGTCGAGCGCCAAGCTCGCCGCCTGGTCGGCATCTGCTTTCTGCTGCTCGCCGCCTATGTCGCGGTTGAATCTGCGCGAGCGCTCTGGCTGCACGCGATTCCGGAGCGAAGCATCCCTGGGATTGCCATCGCTTGTGCCGCGGTTGTTGTCATGCCGCTGCTGGGCCGCGCCAAGCGAAGGGTCGCCGCGGAGTTGGGCAGTGGTGCGCTGCATTCCGATTCGCGGCAGGCTGATTTCTGCGCCTACCTGTCAGCCATTCTGCTGGTCGGGCTTCTGTTGAACTGGACGCTGGGCTGGTGGTGGGCCGACGCGGCAGCGGCGTTGGTCATGGTTCCCATCATTGCGCGTGAAGGCGTGCAGGGGTTGCGCGGCGAGAAGTGTGACGATTGTTGCGCTGGGATCGAGCGCTAAACCTCGGTGATGCGCGCAGAGCGAACTCAGGCACGCCGTTTTATGACGCTGACTATTGGGCGACAGCAATCTCCACTCGCTCCGGTCTGGCAGCTTTGTGTCAGGGCACGTCTTCAGACGTGCCAACAAGATCGTTGCTGAGCGGGCTTTAGCCCCTGCCTGCGAAGCACTAAAAAAAATGCAGTGGCTGAAGCCCGAGACCCAGGCAGCCATTCGGCATGACTGAAGTCATGCCCTGATACAAAGCTGAACGACGGATTCGGGTTGCGTATCGACCTTCGCCTTCGGGGATGAAGAAAGATTCCGTCATCCCCTCATTTCCGTTATTCTGATTGGCACTCAACAATCATGAGAAGTCCACAAGGTAAACCCGCGTCGAAGCCGTTCGTTCCACTCACCACGCGCTTCGATCACGCCATGCTGTTTGCCGCTGAAGTACACCGCAACCAGGACCGCAAGCGCAGCGGCATTCCTTACGTCTCGCATTTGCTGGGTGTGGCGTCGATCGTCCTCGATTATGGCGGCGACGAAGACCTGGGCATTGCCGCGCTGCTGCACGACGCCGCCGAAGACCATGGTGGACGCGCCATGCTGCACACCATCGAGCAACTATTTGGGCCACGCGTGGCCAAGATCGTTGACGGATGCACCGACTCCTACGGCGACGAGGACAAGGCGAAGCCGAAGTGGTATCCGCGCAAGCTGCGCTACCTGCGGCGGGTGCGCAAAGAAGATGCCGAGACGCGTTTCGTTTCGGCCGCCGACAAGCTCTACAACACGCGGGCCATCCTGCGCGATCTGCGGCAGAGTGGCGAGTCGGCGTTCGATCGCTTCTCCGCCCCCAAGGCGAAGGTGCTCTGGTACTACCGTTCGCTGGTGCGCGAGTATCGCGTGGGCCCCGTGACTCACCTGCTCAAGCCGCTGCTCGACGATCTCGATCGCGCCGTCACCGAACTGGAGCACTACTCCGGATTGCTGGCCGATCCCAACCGAACCATTCGCCAGCTCAGGACCAGGAAGTAATCTTTTCGAAATGAGCATCGAAGAGACTGTGTCTGAAGCCGAACGCATTACCGACCTGCTCAAAAAATCTAAGACCATCGCCGTAGTGGGCCTCACCGACAGCCCGCTTCGCCCCAGCTACGGCGTGTCCAGCTACATGCAGTCGCAGGGATACCGCATCATTCCCGTCAATCCCAATATCGAAGAGTCGCTGGGCGAGAAGGCGTACTCGAGCTTGCTGGATGTGCCGGAGAAGATCGATATCGTGAATATCTTTCGCCGTCCCAATGCCGTGCCTGAGGTAGTTGACCAGGCGATTCAGCTCAAGGTGCCGGCCATCTGGATGCAGGAAGGCGTCGTGCATGAGGCCGCGGCGGAGAAGGCGCGCGAAGCGGGAATCTTTGTCGTGATGGACCGCTGCATTCTGAAGGACCACATGCGGTATGGGCGGTAGAAAGCAACTAGCAATTAGCAACTAGCAACTACAGAACTTTAAGTTACCTCTTTGGATGTCGCTGCTCGGCCGCACGACGTCTCTTTCGATTTTCTGCTCAGTTCTAATTGCTAGCTGCTAGTTGCTAGTTGCTAGTTGCTTCTTTCAAAACCCCATGATGTTGTACCCGCAATCCACGTACAGCGTCTCGCCCGTAATGCCGGTCGCGCCATCGCCGGCGAGGAACACCGCGGTTGACGCAACCTCATTCACATCGATGTTGCGCTGCAGAGGAGAGCGCTCGGCCTGCGACTTCAGCATCTCGCCCAGGCTGCCAATGCCGCGCGCTGCCAGCGTTTTGATCGGGCCGGCCGAAATCGCATTGACCCGAATCTTGTGCTTCCCCAGGTCGTACGCAAGATAGCGAACGCAAGCCTCCAGCGCCGCCTTGGCTACGCCCATGACGTTGTACCTGGGGACAACTTTTTCCGCGCCGTAGTAGGTCATGGTGATGATGCTGCCGCCATCGGTCATCAGCGGAGCAGCCGCCCGCGCCACGGCGACCAGTGAATAAGCGCTGGTATCGAGCGCATATTCGAAACGCCTCACGGCTGGTGTTCACGAAGTCGTCTTTCAGCGCCTCGGCGGGAGCGTAGGCAACACTGTGCACCACGGCGTCGAGCTTTCCGTAGCGCTGCTTCAGTTGCTCGAACAGCTGTGTAATCTCCTCGTCGCGCGAGACGTCGCATTGGAATGCTTGCGCGTTGGGCAAGGCGGCGATCAGGTCGTCGGCTTCCTGCTTGAGCCGCTCGTTCTGATAGGTAATCGCCAGCTGTGCTCCCGCTGCCTGCATCTGCTGCGCGATGGCCCACGCTATGCTGCGCTTATTGGCCACGCCAAAAACCACCACATTCCGCCCCTGCAATCCGTTCGACATCCAGGCTCTCCCCTGTGAGTTGCTGAAACCATCGAGCATACCATCGCGCGCTGGCGGGCTAAGTCAAAGCAGCGCTCCGCTTCTGCGGCAGCTTGCGAATTGTGTTCCCAGGGCAGGTTTCCTGGGCATATACTTGCGTCCATTTCCATGGGTGAGGTGGGCTGCTGCCGCTCGCAACTATGTGGGCGCGCGGGCAACCCGGGCGAGGCTAGTGCTTCAGACTTGTACAACAGGGCGTTGCAGCAGGAACATCCAGCGGCATCAGGGGGCAGATAATGGCTACCATTCGCGATCTGTTGAGCAATCGCACCATCCACTACGTTCAACCGGAGCAGACGGTTTTCGAGGCGGCCAACTACATGGTGCAGTGTAATGTCGGCGCCGTGCCGGTGCTCGAGGGCCCGAAGCTGGTCGGCATCTTCTCTGAACGCGACATCATGAAGCGCGTGGTCACCGAAGCGCGCGACCCCATGACGACACGCATCTCCGAGGTGATGACGACGGGAGTTCACACCGTAGCTCCCTCCGCCACCTGCCATGACGCAATGACCATGATGCAGGAGTATGCGGTGCGTCATCTGCCGGTATGTGATGGCAGTACGCTGGTAGGATTTCTGTCACTGCGCGATCTGCTGCACCAGAAGGTCGACGAGAGCGTCGGCGAGGCCGAGATGATGCGGGCTTACATCCAGACCGGCGCAAGCTGATCGTGAGCCGGTGGCGCGGCGCTTCGGTACCGCGAATTCATGACGGCGGTTCTCAGGCGTGAAGTTCGTTTCTTTGGAACGAATTCCACGCCGTCTTCTTTGCCCCGCTTGACGTGGACCGGATGGTTCGCACTACCCTGTACTAATGCTGGAAAAGATCAACCTCGCACACAAGCTCTCGCAATTTACTGATCACTACAGCCCCAAGATCGTGGGCGAGCTGAACGATTCCTACGTCAAGCTGGTCAAGTTGCAAGGCGAGTTCGTCTGGCACCATCATGACGCTGAGGACGAACTGTTCTATGTCGTGAAAGGCGCGCTGCGCATGCGGGTGCGCGAAAATGGCGGCGAGCGCGAGTTTGTGATTCAGCCCGGCGAGTTCATCATCATCCCGCATGGCGTCGAGCATCTGCCTTCCGCCGAGGAAGAGACGCACATCATGCTGCTGGAACCCAAGACGACGCTGAATACCGGCAATGTGGAGAGCGAGCGGACCGTAAGGGAGCTGGAGAGGCTATAGGGTCACGGAGGAACGATGGGCTTCTCACCGCTGGGATTGACGCCGCTGATTGGCGTCTTCGATATGCCAACGTCCCTTGCCTTCTACCGCGAGGTGCTCGGGTTCACTGTCGTCGCAGCCTCACCTGAGGTCGAGACAGCGGAGGGCCGGTTTTCTCATTGGATGTGGCTACGGTTTGGGGCAGCCGAGATCATGCTGAACACGCAATATGACTCGAACGAGCGCCCGCTGCAGCCCCCGGAAAAGAAGTCCAGGGATACTGCGTTTTACCTCGGTTGTTCTGATGTCGACCTCGCATATCAGGAACTCACAGACCGGGGTTTGAAGGCTGAGCCTCCGAAAGTGGCGCCCTATGGTCTCAGGCTCTTCAGCGTGGAAGATCCTGACGGTTACACGGTCGTTTTCCAGGAAGTGCGTTAGTCAGACCCTGTTCGCAAGGAAATCACGATGGATGCCGTCGTTCTGCACACCCTCGGGAAGCGACCTCGATGCGAGCAGTTCCCCGAGCCCATCGCTGGCGATGACGAGGCGATCGTAGAGGTTCACGCCGCAGCGCTGAAACCTATCGATAAGCAACTGGCCAGCGGATCGCACTATGCCAGCCCGCGCGAATTCCCGGTGGTCTGCGGCTCCGACGGGGTCGGGCATCTCAGCGACGGGCAGCGAGTGTTCTTCGGCGGAACTCGACCACCCTACGGCTCGATGGCACAACGAACCGTCGTGCGCCGGGCATTCTGCTTTCCGCTTCCCCCAGGCGTGGATGACCAAACCGCCGCTGCCCTGCCAAACCCGGGCGTCTCCGCCTGGCTTTCGCTTGCGTACCGCGCCAAGCTGGCGCCGGGCGAAAACGTCCTCATCCTGGGTGCGACCGGAGTGACGGGCAAGCTGGCGGTAAAGATAGCCAAGCTTCTCGGCGCAGGTCGGGTGGTGGCTGCCGGACGCAATCAGCAGGTTCTGCGCACCTTAGATAAGCTCGGGGCGGACGCCACCATTCAGCTCGACGCGCCCTCGGAGGAGCTCGGTGCGGCTTTTGTCCGCGAGGCGGGTGAGTCGGGTTTCCAAGTCGTGATCGATTACGTGTGGGGCCGCCCGGCAGAGGTATTTCTGGCTGCGATAACCCGCAAGGAATTTGCCGTTATCACCACTGAGACTCGCTTCGTTCAAGTGGGAGAAAGCGCTGGGCCAACCCTTTCGCTTGCTGCTGCCACGCTGCGTAGCACAGCCCTGAGAATTCTTGGGACGGCTGGGATTCCAGCGATCGACGTCCTGGTCGATGCCTTGCAAAAAGTCATGGCATATGCTGCCGCCGGAGAGCTCGTTGTGGAGACGGAATGTGTTGCGCTCGCCGATATCGAGAGCGCCTGGCAGCGCAACCAGCCCGGTCGCAGACTGGTCATTACGCCATAACCATTCATCACACAGGCAGACGGCAAATCGTCGATGATTCGTTACTTATTCCGCCGGAAGTAGGTCATGGTGTGATGTGTAAGCAACCGATCATCCAGCGAGCGGCATTCGGCCGTTCCGAACACCATCCGTCCACCTGTTTTCAGAATGTTGGCTGCACACCGAAAATCGTGCGCGCCGACCAGCGCAGAGACGAAGTTAGTCTTCATCTCCACCGTGATGGTCGACTCGGCTTCGGGCCCGAGGGTTTTGATAATTGCCAACCACATGGCAACGTCAGCCGCCGCCATAAATACCGGGCCGCTCATGATGCCATCCGGCCGCAGCGCATCAGCTTTCCCGGGACAGAAGATGGTGCAGGTATTCGTATCCGCGGACTCGACGCGGAATCCGTACTGTTGAATAAACGGGGAGCGTTCGAGAACGGCTTGAAGTTCGTGCATGAGTATTTTGCGGTGCTTCGTCGTTCTACGGCAGAAACAAAAGCATACTTCCAGCGCAAACTCTATGAGCTCGTGAGGACAAACAAAAGAGGACAGCCGGCAGGCCATCCTCTCGGACCAATGAAGTCGCCCTGGGTTTACGCGATGGCCGGGTCGATCTTCTCCGTGTTGATGCCCAACTCGCCAAAGGCTTTCTGGGCCTTCCGGGCGTCGAACTTGCCTTCCCGCGCCAACCGCGACAGAGCCGCCGCCGCAATCGATTCGGCGTTGACCTCGAAGTGCTGCCGCAGGTGCTTGCGGTTGTCGCTGCGGCCGAAGCCATCGGTACCCAACGAAACCAGGCGTCCCGGCAGCCACGGAGCAAGCTGGTCGGGCACGACCTTCATGTAGTCGGTGGCCGCAATGATTGCGCCCTCGACTCCATCGAGCGCTTGCAGGATGTACGGCCGCTTCTCCGGCTCAGCCGGATGCAGCCGGTTCCAACGCTCGATCGACAGCGCATCACGGCGCAGTTCGTTATAGCTCGTGACGCTCCACACGTCGGCATGCACGCCATACTTCTCTGCAAGAATCTGCTGCGCTTTCACTGCTTCGTTCAGCATGGGACCGCTGCCGAAGAGCTGAACCACCGCCTTCTGCTCCGCCGGCTTGTACTTGTAGATGCCGCGCAGAATGCCTTCTTCCACGCCCTTCGGCATCTCGGGCATCAGGTAGTCTTCGTTGTACGCGGTGATGTAGTAGAAGCGGTCTTCGTTCTGCTCGAACATCCGCCGGATGCCATCCTGCACGATCACGGCAATCTCGTAAACAAACGCCGGATCGTACGCATGACAGGTCGGGACCGTGCTGGCCAGCACCAGGCTGTGGCCGTCCTGGTGTTGCAGTCCTTCACCGGCAAGCGTGGTGCGTCCGGCTGTGCCGCCAATCAGGAAGCCGCGGCCACGTGCATCGGCAAACGCCCAGATCATGTCGCCAACGCGCTGAAACCCGAACATCGAGTAATAGGTAAAGAACGGAATCGTGGGCACGCCGTAATTCGAATAAGCCGTTCCCGCCGCCGTCATCGACGCCATCGAGCCGGCTTCGGTGATGCCCTCTTCCAGGATCTGCCCGTCCTTCTCTTCGCGGTAGTAGAGCAGCATGTCGACGTCGTGGGGGCGGTACAGCTGTCCCTGGCTGGCATAAATTCCAACCTGGCGAATGATCGACTCCATGCCGAAGGTGCGGCCTTCGTCGGGAATAATCGGCACGATGAACTTGCCGACATTGGCATCTTTCATCAGCTGGCGCAGCATGCTGACGTAGCCCATGGTGCTTGAAACCGCGCGCCCCTTCGATCCCGCCAGCGACTCGGAAAATTCGCTCAATGACGGAGCCTTGAACTCGATCTTCGCCGGCTTGCGGCTCGGCATGGTTCCACCCAGGCGGCGGCGCTGCTCGCACATGTACAGGATTTCGGGACTGTCGTCGGGCGGCCGATAGAGCGCGCCCTTTTTCGCAGCTTCTTCAGGAATGGGAATCTCGAATCGCGAACGGAACGCCGTCAGCGCCTGGTCGGCCAGCTTCTTTTCCTGGTGCGTCGCGTTACGCGCCTCGGCAGAGCCCAGGCCGTATCCCTTGACCGTCTGCGCCAGGATCACCGTCGGCTGTCCTTTATGCTCAACGGCACGTTTGTAGGCGTTGTAAACCTTCTGCGGATCGTGGCCGCCGCGGCTGAGGTAGTGCAGTTGCTCGTCGCTCATATCGGCGACCAGTTCCAGCAGCTCAGGATACTTGCCGAAAAATTCTTTGCGAATGTAGGCGCCGCCTCGTGCCTTGTAGCTTTGCAGCTCGCCGTCAACCACCTCTTCGAAGCGCTTGGTCAGCAGGCCCGACGTATCTTTGGCAAACAACGCGTCCCAGTCTGACCCCCACAGCACCTTGATAACGTTCCAGCCGGCACCGCGGAAAGCAGCTTCCAGTTCGTTAACGATTTTGCCGTTGCCGCGCACCGGGCCATCCAGCCGCTGCAAGTTGCAGTTGACCACGAAGATCAGGTTGTCGAGCTTCTCGCGCGCACCCAGGGTGAGCGATCCCATGGATTCAGGCTCGTCGGTTTCGCCGTCTCCTACGAACGCCCAGACCTTGCGGTCGGTCTTCTCGATCAAGCCGCGATTTTCCAGGTAGCGCATGAAGCGTGCCTGGTAGAGCGCATTCAACGGGCCCAGTCCCATCGATACGGTGGGGAAGCTCCAGAAATCAGACATCAGCCAGGGATGCGGATACGAAGGCAGGCCGGGAGTGTCGCGCAATTCGTGACGATAGTTGAGCACCCGCTCCTGCGAGAGGCGGCCTTCGAGGAAGGCGCGCGCATAGACACCGGTGGAAGAGTGGCCCTGGAAATAAATGAGGTCGCCGGGTTGATCTCCGTAGCTGGCATGAAAGAAGTGATTGAAGCCGACTTCGAGCAGCGTGGCCAGCGAAGAATAGGTCGAGATGTGGCCGCCGATGCCGGCATCTTCTTTGTTCTGCCGGTGCACCATGGCCATCGCGTTCCAGCGGATCAGGCTCTTGATGCGGCGTTCCAATGCGCGGTCGCCGGGATAGGGCTCTTCTTCCTCCACGGTAATCGTATTCACATAAGGCGTGTTGAGCTTGACCGGCACATTGACGCCGCTCTTACGAGCATGACGCACCAGACCGTCGATCAGGTCCGTACCACGCTGGGTCCCCTCTTCTTCGAGCACCTGGTCGAAGGCTTCAATCCATTCCGCCATCTCGGCATGTCGATCTTTGCCGATTTCATCAACGATTTCAGGACTGGCGGGAAATTCCAAAATCGCGGGATTATGTACTGCCACATTCACCTCGTATGTATGCGGGCACGTATTTAGACGTGCGGTAAGCGACTCGGTAAAGATCACGGCTTCAGCGCTGGCTGGCACGATTAAGAGCGGCCTGATTCGGCTGAACGATTAAGCGATCTCTATTAGGTGATGCGTCCTCTCCCGCTGCGCTTCATTTTCTGAACTCGCAATTGGGAAAACGCTCCCCCACTTCACTTCTTAGTTATTGATTTAATTTTATCGCGTCAGGCCGCGCGCAGGCACACTAATAGCGTCCCGTCTGAACGGGTGGAGGGTTGCGCACTATTTTCTGGTTGAGCTTACGCGCAGGGTTCGTGGCCGCAATCGCAGGCGATCTCGACTTCAGCGGCACCTGCATCCTTGCAGGACTCGCTGCAAAACTTCTCGCCCTCAGCAACATGGCAGTTGCAGGGCTCGTGGGCGCATTGGCGTTCTTCGTGTTGGTTCATTTGTTCCTCCTGTGAGCGTAAGGGGCCCAAAGGCTGACGGGGGCCCGGAGTTTGCCGAACGTTGGATGGGGCGCACCCGCACGAGAGCGCCCCGCTGAAATTTAGAAGGGCTGATTGACCCTTTGCCAGATCGCCATTCCGGCGATCACTAGAATGAGCACTCCGGAGGCAGCGCCGAAGATCTTAACCAACGGAGCGAGCTTCTGCATGCGAACCTGAAGTTGCTCTTGCTCAATCCGCATGCTGGAACTGGCTTCATCGAGGAACAACTGGTCGTCTTCGTGCATGCTCAAAGTGCTGCGGTAGATAAGCAGAATGACCAGCACAGCCGTAATCACGGCCCAGATGATGAACAGAGTCATCAAAGACATTTGCCACCTCGGCTCAGAGTGAACCGGCCCCCGTGGGCGCTACGAACTCGCCGCCTGGGGCCTCACGGCAAACAATTATATGCCTCGAATCGGGCGTCAAGCTCAAATTTTGACCCTCGCAGGGTGAGATATGAGGGACTCTGCTTGCGAAATTCGACACCGGAGTTGCCGCTCATCCCATGCGACCTGTGGGCGGTCTTGGACATCCAACATACTGGTCGGGCAGGTTCTTGTGGACTGGTGCCCATGACGATTTGTTATAATCCCCAAAGCTTTTAGGAGAGAGAGATGGCCACTACCACTACGACACCGACACCCACTGTTCCCAACACACCTTCGGTTGAAAGCCGTCCGGTTAACTTCACCCCCAATGCGATCGGCAAGGTGAAGGAAATCATGGCGCAACAGAACCCGGTTCCGGCCGGATTGCGCGTGGGAGTCGTGGGCGGCGGTTGCTCCGGCTTCTCCTACTCGATGTCGTTTGAGAACGGCGCGGGCATGATGGACAAGACATTTGACTTCGACGGCCTCAAGGTTTTCGTTGACGCCACTTCGGTCATGTACCTGAAGGGCGCGATCGTCGATTACGTCGAGACCTTGGAAGGCGCCGGCTTCAAGTTTGAGAACCCGAACGTGAAGAGCACCTGCGGCTGCGGCTCATCGTTCAGCGTGTAACCACGTCACCAGGTTTACCGACAAGCCCTGCCACGGCAGGGCTTTGTTGTGTCTGGGACAACAACAACGCGGCCTTCGGGTTTGCAAATACACGACAATCGGCAGTGCTGCCATTACAATGGTTGTTTCCCGCTGAATTGGGCCCGGACGTCGTTCCGGGGAGAACGGATGATCCTTGCGTAAATTCCTCTATCTTCTTCCTGGTCTCTGCCTGATGGCCCTGGGACTGGGATGCGGCGACCAATACCGTCCGGTGGCGAACCCCATTGTGGGACAGGGCGGCCAGCCGCAGGCAACCCATTATGCCTTCGTGGTGAATAGCAGTCCGGGCGGCAACAGCAGCGCCGTCCAGCTCGATGTCTCCGGCGACACCAAGCTGCAGATCCAACCAACCGGTGCCGGCGCCGTGGCAGAGTCTTTCCTGGCCGGCAACAACAGCGCGCTGTTCACCGCCAACAGCCTGGCTGATTCGGTCAGCGAATTCGTTACCTTCCAAAGCTTCGCCCCGGTCACGACCATCAACTTGCCCATCGGCTCGCGACCTATCGCCCTGACCACGACCAGACCTGGCTCAATCTATTCGCTAAATTCTGGAGCCACGATCAATTGTCCGGCCACCGGTTCGCTCAGCATCATCAGCACCAGCGCGCTGGCGGTCACCAGTACCAGTTGCGTTGGCCTCAACCCGGTCTCATTTGCTCAGCTTCCAAGCGCGACCAAGATTTATGTCGCGAACCTGGGCGATAACTCGATTTCGGTCTTCGATCCGGATCTAGGCGCCGTGGCATCGACCATTACGCAAGCGATGGGGCTGGGCCTGAATCCCGTGTTCGTCCTCGCCAGCCCGGACAGCAGCGCCGTGTTCGTGGTCAACAAGGGCGATGGAACCAATCCCGGCAGCTTGAGCGTCATCAACACTGCGACCGACACGGTTGTCCAGAACATTCCGTTGGGAGTCGCTCCCAGCTTTGGCTTGATCGACACTCACCTGATTCGCCTCTACGTCGCCAATACCGGCAGCAACTCGGTAACGGTGTTTGATCTCTCCAACTTGAACTTGACCTCCAACCCGCCATTACCCACCCTCGCCACCGTCAGTGTGGGCAGCGGTCCAGTGGGGATTACGGCGTTGCCCGACGGTACAAAGTTCTATACCGCGAACGCGACCTCCAACGACGTCACCGTCGTCAGCGCCACCAGCTACAGCGTGTTGAAGACCGTGCAGGTAGGCCAGAACCCAGTCTGGATTGCCTCTGAACCGTCTTCTACCAAGATCTATACAGCGAACAAAACCGGCGGAAGCGTCAGTATTATCCAGACGGTGAACGATACGCTGGTAGCCAACATGCCGTCGCCTCCGGTAGATTCCAACTGCACCCAGTCCTGTGTTCTACAGCAACCGAACATGATTCTGACGTTCTAACGGGGAGCACGCCGATGAGTCGCGTCCTGGTCGTACAAAGCGATAACCCGGTCAGCAAGCAAATCGGCGAGACTCTTGCCGCCTGGAAGTTCCCTTTCGAGTACGCCGCAGGACATATCGACACGCTTCACAAGTTAAGGATGATGTCGTTCGGCGTCGTCGTCACCGCCCCGGAGAGCACGGTGGACGAGGACCTGGCGTTGCTTCAGGAAATGCGCGAAGTCCGCCCGGGCGTGAAGACCATTGTTCTGGCGCCGCACAGTACGCCGGCCGAGGTCATCGCCGCTCTGCGAGCCAGGGTGTTCGCCTGTTTCACTCCGCCGTTTGAGGCGCAGGAGATCGCCAACATCGCCCAGGAAGCGGCCTCCGATAATGAGCCCCACGACGATATACAAGTGCTTTCGGCCCGGCCAGGATGGGTTTCCATCCGGGTGAATTGCCGGCTCCTTACCGCCGAACGCGTCATCAACTTTGCCAAGGAATTGGGCTCGCAGCTGCCCGAAGAAACTCGCATCGAGATGATTTCGGCCTTCCGCGAGATCCTGCTGAATGCCATGGAGCACGGCGCCGCTTTCAATCCCGAACAGGTGGTGGATGTCACCGGAATTCGCACCGCCAGAAGCATTGTGATCTACGTCCGCGACCCGGGTGCCGGCTTCCGTCGCGAATCGCTGGATCATGCTGCCATCGCGAATCCCCACGACCCGGCCGCGCATATCGCCAAGCGCGAAGCCGAAGGCATGCGCCCCGGCGGCTTCGGGATGATGATGGCCGCGGGCACTGTCGATGAGTTGATCTACAACGAAATCGGCAACGAAGTTGTGTTGATCAAATATCTCGACACCGCCGCCGCCCGCACGGGATCATAATGGCGGCGAAGAAGCGCAAACTTCAGCGTTTCTCGGCGGCCAAAGCTGTGAAGGCGGCTGCCCGTAAACTCGTAGGCGAACCTCCGCCCACCCGCGCCGACCCCGACACCACCAAACGCAAAGTTTCGAAACAGAAATACAAACCTAAGCTGGAAGATCTGCTGCGAGAAGAATGACCGCCATACGGTTTTTTCTTGATTTGTCATCCCGAGCGGAGCCGAGGGACCTGCAGTTGTTTTTGATTTGTCATCCCGAGCGCAGCTTTTCTTGGATTGTCATCACGAGCGCAGCGAGGGATCTGCTCTTATCTCAGCGCCGCAAAACCCGCCTGACAGCCGCCCCCTACGGCGTGACCACCAAACCCACGCTCTGCCCGTCGTAGATCCGCTGCCCGGCCGCGGGCACGGTCTTCACCACCCGGCGCGTGCCGTTGTCTCCCAAACCCGAAACATTCTCCTGGGTCGAGATACTGCCCACCTTCAATCCCGCAGCCACAATCGCGTTAATCACGTCGTCCTCATTGCGCCCGCGCAGGTCGGGCATGACGAACGAGTTGCGGTCCTCGGGTGTAGCCACCAGGAGACTCACCTTGGGCGATGAAATGTTCGTCGCATTCGCCGGCGGACTCTGGGCCGCGATCTCGTCCGCTGGAGTGCCGCTGATCGCCGCGGTTGCGACGGTGCCCATCTCCAATCCACGGCGGCGGACGTTGATCTCAGCCGCGCGCTCGCTGCCTCCTACGAGATCAGGAATGACCACGCGCTGCGGCCCCATACTCTCCGCCACCCGCACACGCCAGCCGCTGCGCACCTGCTCGCCCGCCGCCGGCACCTGCGACATGATGCGCCCGTCGGGAACCTCCGCGCTGTAGAAACGATCGGAGTCGTCCAGCAGAAGCCCTTTCGACTCCAGCAACTTCTGCGCCTGCGTCGGACGTCATGCCGACCAGCTTCGGGACCGCCACTTGCCTGCCGTGAATTGCGAATCGCATGGCCACCAGCGCCGAGACCAGAAAGACAATCACCAGCACCATCAGCCGCAGGATGAAGGTCAGCGTTCTTCGCATCAGTGCGACTCCGCATCGGCTGGCTCGTGGGCCGCCGTATCAACCTGTTGCGCCAGCGCGCTCGGCGCAGTCGGCGGAGGCGCGGCGAAATCTTCCGACTCGCGCCCCTGCAACGCGACGCGCATGAAGTCAATCCAGATGGGCAGCGCCGCGGCTGCACCGGTTTCCTTGTTACCCAGCGTCTTCTTCTCGTCGAAGCCCACCCACACGCCACACGTCAGTGATGGCGAAAACCCGATGAACCAGGCGTCGGTGAAATCGTTGGTCGTGCCCGTCTTCCCGCCCAGCGGATGATTCAGCTTGCTCGCCGAATAGCCGGTCCCGTGCAGGATGACCTCGCGCAACATGCTCACCATGATGCGTGCCGTGCGCGGGCTGACGACGTCTTTCACCTCGGGATAGTTCTCCTCCAGCACGCGGCCATCGTAATCCGTGACCTTGCGGATGTAGCGCGGCGTCACCCGAACCCCGTCGTTGGGAAACGTGGTGAAGGCGGCTGTCTGCTCGTACAGCGTAATATCGGCCGCGCCCAACGCAATCGGCAAGTACGGTAGCAGCGGCGCGGTAATGCCGAACTTGCGGGCGTACTCGATCACCGTCTTGATGCCGCCGACTCGTTCCGTGACCTTCAGCGCCGGAATGTTGCGCGACTCGGCCAGCGCGTGGCGAAAGGTGATGACGCCTTCGAACTTGCCATCGTAGTTGTGCGGCGTGTACATGCCCTGCCCGCTGGGAAAACTCACCGGAGCATCGAGCACGGTGTCGTCGGGCGTCATGCCTTGGTCGATTGCCGCAGTATAGATATACGGTTTGAACGAAGAGCCGACCTGCCGCATGGCTTGCGTTGCGCGATTGAACTTCGATTGCTCGAAGTCGCGGCCACCCACCATCGCCTTGATGTCGCCAGTCGAATTGTCGAGCGCCAGCAACGCGCCCTGCACCCCTGATTCCTGCTCCAGCGAGACCCGGCTTTGTGCCCCGTTCAACTCGTCCACCTTGACGTAGACGACATCGCCTCGCGTCAGAAAAGTCTCGGGAGAGGCCATGCGCGTCCACTTGATCTCGGCGGGCCCAAGCTGCGCCTGGTATCCGGCAAACTTCACAATCGCATATTGCGGAGCGACCTCGGTCACCAGCGCATGCACGTAGCTGCCGGGACGAATTTGGCTGTCCCAGTCGACGTGGCGATAACTGGCCAGCGTCTCGCCGTTCGCGACCACGTTCAGCAGATTGCCCTTCCATCCGTGCCGCCGCTCATACGCCGCCAGCCCGTCGTACACGGCTTGTTGCGCAGCGCGCTGCATCTCCAGGTTCAGCGAGGTGTACACCCGCAAACCCGCTTCATGCACCTCGTCGGTGCCGTACTTCTTCTCCAGGTATTGCCGGATCTCTTCCACAAAGTACGGAGCGATGTTGTTGTTGTCGCTCTGCACATGCACCACCAGCGGGGAATTCTTCGCGCGCTCGGCTTCCTCCGCCGTGATCTTGCCGTCCTCGAGCATGGCGTTAATCACCAGGTTGCGCCGGCGCAGCGACCGCTCAGGATAGTTGATCGGCGAATATGCGTTTGGCGCCTTCGGCAATCCGGCAAGCACCGCGGCTTCTTCCAGCGTCAGGTCTTTGGCCCGCTTGCTGAAGTAGTAATTCGCGCCCGCTTCAAATCCGTAGACACCATGCCCGAGATAGATCTGGTTGGCATACAGGGTGAAGATCTGCGGCTTGGTAAAGTGTCGCTCGATCTGGATCGACAGCATGACTTCCTGGATCTTGCGCCGGAAATTGCGGTCGGGCGAAAGAAACAGATTGCGCGCCAACTGCATGGTCAGCGTCGATGCGCCCTGCGCCCGGCTGTCGGACGTCAGGTCACGATAAGCCGCTCCGGCGACGCGCCAGGGGTCGACGCCCCAGTGTTTTTCAAAATCCTTGTCTTCGGTGGAGATGAGGGCGTCGCGCAGCACCTTGGGAAAGTCTTCGTACTTGTCGATAACACGCCGCTGCAAAGCAAACTGCCCGATAACGCGGTCCTGATCGTCGTAAAGCTGGGTGATGGTCGCCGGCCGAAACTGCTCGAGCGCGGTGATCTGCGGCAGGTCGCTGGAATAGATCAGCAGCAAACCACTGGCCGCTCCGGCTGCCGCCGCCAGGACGAGGAGCAGGACGAAAACGACATTGCCGATTAGACGGGGAGGGGATTCCACTACTGCTCAAGATTACAAGAGCGGTTGTCAGTTGTCAGTTGTCAGTTGGCAGTTGTCAGGAAGAAGTTGGGCGTGGCGAGTTGTCGGCCACCAGCTGCCAGTAACACCCGCCAGCTATCAGCTACCAGCCTCCAGCTTGTAGCGATGAACTATGAGGGCCAGTTAAAACGAGCTGTCATTCCGACCAGTGAAACATGAAGGTGTCATTCCGAGCGAAGCCGAGGAACCTGCAGTTCGCTGGCGTGGGCAAGAACCAGAGCCCGAAGGGCGTGCGATGACAGCCCAGGACGGAGCGAAGCGGAGTCCTGGGTTGCTTGTTTAGAGAAATTCAGAGTCCTGTAGGGACGGCAGCTTCACCTGCTCCGTCAGCTACTCCCATCCGGGCACGGCCTCACCCTCAGAAAACGTCAGCGAGGGAACGGACTTCAGACGCTGATCATGCAGAAGGGTCGCGTTCACCATTGCGCAGACGTGACTCCACTCCTTGCAATCGTCGGCTGACTGTAAGCGACGAGAAAATTGCTGGGAAAAGTCTTGGTAAGGCCAGGTTAGAAGTTGATAACCGACGCGCCCATCTTGACGTCGAACCAGTAGCACCAGGAACACGTTCACATGAGGAAATCTCACAGCACAAGCTGCGTGGCAGGCTTTACCAGGGATCGGCTCCGTTACGTCGAGGCCATCAGCCGCTAAGCCAGCCGCGATATCTCGCAGCATTGGAACGGCCGCAGGATCTCTGAACGGGGCTACGTTCCCACTCGGCGCCTCAGATTCAGCTAGCTCAAAAAGGAAGCGCGACTTGAAGACGCTTCGGCCAATATTCACGCGTATCATAGACTTCGGAAACCGTGACGTAAACTTACCCAGCGTTCCGCTTCGCTGCACGCTGGGCTGTCATCACACGCCCTTTGGGCTCTGGTTCGTGCCAGCGCCACCAAAAGCAGGTCCGTCGGCTTCGCTCGGAATGACACCCTGAAATTCATCTCGGCCGTAGGGGTCCTTCGACTCCTCGCTGCGCTCGTCGCTCAGGATGACAAAGCTAATTGCTAATTGCTAGTTGCTTTGTCACATCCCCGGCATCTTCATCCCGGCCAGCCGTCGTGCGAAGCTGGGCTTGCCCATGCTCTTGAACATCTTGCGCATTTGCGCGTACTGGCGCAGCAGATGATTCACTTCCTGCACGCTGGTGCCTGATCCGCGCGCGATGCGCTTGCGGCGGTTGCCGTTAATAAGCTCGTGGTGATTTCGCTCGTACGGCGTCATGGAGTTGATGATCGCCTCCACGCGGTTGATCTCTTTCTCGTCAACCTTGTCGGCCGCCTGATGCATATTCGCCAGCGGACCGATCTTCGGCAGCATGCTGACGATGCTCGAGATCGAGCCCAGCTTCTTCACCTGGCGCAGCTGATCGCGGAAGTCTTCCAGCGAGAAGCCTTCGTGACTGAGCGCCTTCTTGGCAAAGTCTTCCGACTTCTTCTTGTCGAGCTTCGACTCGGCCTTTTCGATTAGCGACAGGATGTCGCCCATGCCGAGAATGCGCCCCACGATGCGGTCAGGATGGAACGGCTCGAGCGCATCGTATTTTTCGCCGACGCCGATGAACTTGATCGGCTGCCCGGTAACATTGCGAATCGAGAGCGCCGCGCCGCCGCGGGCGTCACCGTCCATCTTGGTGAGGATCACGCCGGTCAGCGTCAGCTTCTTGTGGAACTCGTCGGCCGAGCGCACCGCGTCCTGTCCGGTCATGGAGTCGGCGACAAACAGGATTTCCTGCGGGTTGAGCAGCTTCTTCAGCGACTGCATCTCGTCCATCAGCTGGTCGTCGATGTGCAGACGTCCGGCGGTATCGACGATGAGCACGTCGCAGGCATTGTTGATGGCCTCGCGCCGCGCTTCCTTCACCAGGCGCTCGACGGTTGCGGTATTCGCCTCCGTGACCTCGCCGTGGTAGAGCTGCGCGTTGATCGCCTGGGCCACCACTCGCAACTGCTCGCGCGCCGCCGGACGATAGACGTCAACCGAAACCAGCAGGGGACGATGGCCTCCCTGCTTGAGCCAGTACGCCAGCTTGCCCGAAGTGGTGGTCTTGCCGGAACCTTGCAGGCCGGCCATCAACACCACCGTGGGCGGCTGCGACGCGAACTTCATCTTCGCCGTGTCTTTGCCCAGGATGGTGACTAGTTCGTCGCGAACGATCTTGATCACCTGCTCGGCAGGCGAGAGCGAGGTCATGACCTCCTGGCCGAGCGCCTTCTCGCGGATGTGGTCGACGAGCTCTTTGACGACCTTGAAGTTGACGTCGGCTTCGAGCAGCGCCATGCGGATTTCTTTCAGCGCTTCGCCGATGTTCTCTTCGTTGAGAGTGCCTTGTCCGCGCAGGTTCTTGAATGCGCGCTGCAGTTTATCTGTTAAGTTTTCAAACATTTCGTTAGGAATCCGTGATTTGGGTGACCGTCCGGAGAGTTCGCGAACGGCTTTATGTTACTTCCGATTTTCTCATGTTCAAGAATGGTAGTGAAATTGGGTACAATCTAGGTGCTTTTCGGCGTTCCCGATGAAGAGTTCCGTCAAACATTTCAGCGTAGTCCTCGGTTTCTGTGCCCTTTTGGCGCTGCTTGCCCTCAATGCGGCGGTTACGCGGCGCCAGATCGCCGCCCAGGTTGATGCGCATTACTGGGTTGGGCACACCCAGCAAGTGCTGCTGGAACTCACTCAGATTGAGTCGCTGCTGACCCAGGCCGAAAGCGGCCAGCGCGGATATCTCTACACCAACGACGAACGTTATCTGGCCCCCTACCAACAGGCGACCACCGGGATAGAGTCTCACATCGCCCGGGTAGCCGAATTGACCGTCGACAATCCGGAGCAGCAGGCGCGCATACCCCAACTCCGCAGCCTGGCGCAGCAGAAGCTCAACGAACTGGCGGAGACCATCCGGCTTCACCAGGCTCAAAATCCGGAGCTGGCCAGGGCGCTGGTGCAAACCGACCTGGGCCTGTTCACTATGCGAAAGATCGACACCCTGCTCGACAGCATGCAGCAGCAGGAGATCGAGCTCCAACGACGCCGCACCGAGGCGTATACCACAAGCGTCCAGCGCACCATCGGCAGTATTTATCTGACGACGCTGGCCGCTGGCTTGGGACTGGGCTTCCTGGCGTTCTACATTTTGCGCGAGATCCGTTTGCGCGAGCGGCATGCCGAGCAGATCCGCCAGCGGGAGGAATGGTTCCGGATAACGCTGACCAGCATCGGCGACGGAGTGGTGGCAACCGACGAAACCGGCCGGGTGACCTTCCTCAACAACGTGGCAGAGCAACTGATGGGCATGACGCTGGCGCAGGCGAGAAATCGCGAAATACAAAGCGTGTTGCCTCTGTTCAACGAAACCACCCACAAGCCGGTGGAGAATCCGGTGAAAGTAGTCATGGAAAAGGGAGTGATCGTCGGCATGGCGAACCACACCGTGCTGAAGCGCCCGGATGGAAGCACCATTGCCATCGAAGACAGCGCCGCTCCCATCCGCGATGACAAGGGCCGGCTCATCGGTGTGGTACTGGTATTCCGGGACGCCTCCAAGGAGCGCAACGCCCAGGAGATTCTTCGTAAAACCGAGAAGCTGGCGGCGGCGGCGCGCCTGGCCGCAACCGTGGCCCACGAAATCAACAACCCGTTAGAGGCGGTCGGCAATCTGGTTTATCTGGCAAAGACAACGCCGGGAACACCTCCGCAGGCATTCGAGAGTCTGCAACTCGCGGAGACCGAACTGGAACGAGTGGCCCACATTACCCGACAGACCCTTGGCTTTTATCGTGAGTCGGGCACACTCGAAGCCGTGGAGATGGCAGAGCTCATCGATTCCGTACTGAAAGTCTTCAATAACAAGGTGCAGAGCAAACGAGTCAGGATCGAGAAGCACCTGGAGCCATGCCAAGTAGAAGGACGAACCGGCGAGCTGCGGCAGCTGGTTTCAAACCTGATCTCCAATGCGATCGACGCGGTTGCACCGGGAGGCGCCCTCAGGGTTCATGCGTCCTGCGTCTCCGGCGACTTTGGACCAGCGGTCCAGATCAGCGTGGAAGACGACGGGCCTGGCATCGATCCCCTGCACCAAAGTCAGATATTCGAACCATTCTTCACCACCAAGAAGGATGTCGGTACCGGACTCGGGCTGTGGGTGTCAAAGCAGATCGTGCAACGGCATGGCGGAAGTATCCATGCCTCCGCACGCATCGGCGGTGAGCCGGGCGCGCGGTTTACCGTGCTTCTTCCCGCGAATGCCGAAGACGAAACCCCTGCCGCGGTGACCGCCTGAGAGGCCCCGCACCGAAGGGGAAATCAAGCCTGCAAATTTCAATGCTGAGGTAGGCGGAGCTACCTGTAAGAAAGCCGGACGCCTTCGCTGCGATCACTGCTTGCCGCTGGTTGTGCTAGCGTTCTGGGCCACGACTTCGTCGGGGTTATGTAACAGTTGCAGCGCCTGGGCCGTGGTGATATTTGACGGCACCGGGCGGAAGTCAGTCATGGTCTCGTTCGAGTCAATCGTCAGATTCTTCACCATGAGGATTTTGCCGTTGAACTGCAACCGTTCTTGCGTCTCCTCCCACTTACCCTCGCCCACGTCAGCTTGGTGGATGATGAACTTCCCGCCCTTGTTCAAGCGGCCGAGGATGCCCCAACCAAAATCCACGTCTTTGAAAAGCTCGCCATTGATCTCGGCAATGCGGCCCGCCGTCTGGTCGATGACCATGTCGCCTTCCATGCCTTCCAGCGGACGGGTCTCGCGGGTCGGCGCAGTCCATCCCGGCTTGGCCTTGAATGCCAGGTGCACGATCTCGTGCCCGTTCGGGGCTTTCGTCACTCCCGTCACTTTGTAGTCGAATGCGTCGGGAAGGCTCTTCATCAGCGTGATGGAGCGCTGATCATCGTCGCGATTGGACTGCTGCTTCTTGCGACGCGCATCGGCGTCATAGGCGAAAGTCTTCAGCTTCTGATCGGCGGCTGACTGTTCGTCTGCGGTCAGCGGCTTGCCGTTCTTCGCAATCGTGCGGTTGAGGCCGCCTTCGGGGGTCTCAATGGCTTCCGTGGTGATGGAATGATCTTTGTACTGCGTGTGGTCCTTGTACATGAAGAACGGCGCCTTGGTCGGGCCGGTCGCAGCAATCTCATTCTGCGTCGCGCGCCGAACCACCGCTACCGGATCAATGTTGTTGGACTGCTGCGCGAACGAGGGCTGGCAACAGCACAGCATCCCAATCACAAACAGGCTGGCAATGAGGGGCCGCATAGGTTTGTTCAGGATCATCCGTATCTACTCTACTAACCTTAGACGGCTAAAAAGTACTCGGCAGTTGCTTTTTTTGCAAGCGACGGAAGGAGAGCTGCCAGCTCCCAGCCGCCAGCTCGGCAATCGCTGATAGCTAATAGTTACACCTTCTAGTGGATATCTTAATTCCTGAGAGCTGCTGCCGATGACAACGCCCGGTACCCGTCCGTCGTCCTCGATTTTAGGGTTCTTTTTGCCGGCTGGTGGCTGGCGCCTTCTTGTGAGCTGAGGCTGGCAGTTGCTCCCTGGGGATTTTTGTTGGCTGGCGGCTGGGAACTGGCGGCTGGCGGCTTCTTACTCAGCTGGCAGCTGAGAGCTGATGTCTGACACCCTCTTCCTGACAACTGCCAACCGGCAACCGACAACTGCCTCACGGCCTGGTATCCGGCACGGTGATCGCCCGGAAGACATGGGGCAGCGCCTCAGCAACAATCATGGCGAACACAATCAAGCGCTCCACCAAAGGCTTGCCGGGCGGACATTGGCTCCTTCAACCAGAAGACGCTGAGCAGCGCAGCTACCACGGGCTCCAGCGAAAAAAGAATGGCCGCCTCGGTCGGCCCCAGCCGGGTTTGCGCGGTGGCCTGCGCCCAGAAGGCAAATACGGTTGAGAACAACGCGAGATACAGCGTTGCCATCACTGCCGACGGGTGAGTCAGTCCGGCTGCCACATTGTGGGACGCGCCGCCGCCCTCCAGCACGGTGATAAAGACAGAGATAATGCCGCAGGTGATGACCTGTGAGCTGGCCAGCAGCCATGCATCGGAGCGGCGCGTGAATGCGCCCATCATCACGATGTGTACGCCGCACAGTAAGGCGCAGCCCAAGGTTTCCAGGTCGCCGCGATTCATCTGTCCAAAAATGCCACCCAGGGCGTGGCCCGACCATCCTGCCGGCGGCGCCTGCACCAGCAGATAGAGCCCGTAGGTCGCGATCACCGCCCCCAGCAGCGATGTGAGTTTCACGCGCTGGCCAATGGCGACGGCGATCAGCGGAGTGAATAGCACGTACAGCCCGGTGATGAAGCCGGACTTCGCCGTCGTCGTGTACTGCATGCCGTCGGTCTGCAACCAGAACAGCACGGCCAGCACGACGCCCAGCCAGATTCCGTCAACTACGCCGCGCCGCCGCAGGGGGATGCCCCTGGCGCGAACGATGATCGCCATCAATCCGCCAGCGATGACGAAGCGCATGCTCATCAGCACGCCCACCGACATGCCGCCCCTCAGGGCAATACGCGTGGCCGGAAAGCCGCCTCCCCAGATCGTCGCCGCCGTGGCGATGATGAGTATGGCGAAGCCGTGGGAAACCTCAGGTGATTTTGGGCGGGCCACCACTCAGGACTGCGAATCTTCCAGTTCGCGTTCCTTTTTCCTGAACTCTGCGAACCGCGCCATCAAATCGCTATCAGGGGCTGCGCCCCGAAGCTTCTTCCAGGCATCACTCTTGGCCTTCTGATTGGCGGGCGAATGTCGTGCAGCGAGGTAATGCTGGTCGAGCGCCTGACGAAGCATAGTCTTTATTACAGCTTGCCGGCTGATGTTGAGTTCTTCTGCCCTCTGGTCCAATTCTTCAAGCATGAGCGAAGTGAAGTCCACATTTACGCGCTGAATGGGGCCCATCATGCGTCCCTTATTCGTGAAGTAACGGGACACGTTCTTGCCCTGCTCGGCCATGTTTGCGATGGCCTCCGCCGTAACCGGCTTTTTGCGTTTAAGAGTGCTCTTCATACAGTTGCTGCTCCTGCGTTGTTGACCGCCACAAGGTCACAAGGTGGTAATACTCGCCCTCCGCATCCTCCCGCCACTCAAAGATGACGGTGAAGAGATTGTCTCTGACCCATCCGATAGCGCGGTATTGCTCGGGCATATCAGAGCGCTGGTCCAGATAGTAGGGACAACTAAAGATCTCCTGCGCCTCTTCAAACCCGATGCCCGTCGCGGGTTCCTCGCAAACGCTCGCTCTACGCGCATCGAAGTCAAAGCGCATGAGAATTTGAGTATAACAGTTATACCTACATTGCGGTAAGAGCGGGAGCGCAGTTCAGAGCGCTTCCACTACAACGTGGGACTCTTCTCCTGGATCAGCTTCTTCACCCGCGCGATGAACTCGCCGATCGGGACCGAGCCTTCGGCCTTCTCCTGGCCGCGCACGCGCACGTTCACCTGCATGGCGTCCATCTCCTTGTCGCCGACGACGAGTTGGAATGGCACCTTCTGCATGGCGTGCTCGCGGATCTTGGCGTTCATCTTCTCGTTGCGATTGTCCACATGTACGCGCACGCCTTCGGCTTTCAGCTTCTCGCCGATTTCGCTCGCGTAAGCGTGATGCTTCTCGCCAATCGGAATCACCACCACCTGCGTCGGCGACAGCCAGACCGGGAACGCGCCCGCGTAGTGCTCGATCAGCACGCCGAAGAAGCGCTCGACCGAGCCATACAGCGCGCGGTGCACCATCAGCGGCTGATGCCGCTTGCCATCCTCAGCCGACGTACTCCAGCCCAAAGCGCTCGGGCAGGGTGAAGTCGAACTGCACCGTCGAGAGCTGCCACAGCCGCCCGATGGCGTCGACCAGCTTCACGTCGATCTTCGGCCCGTAAAACGCCGCCTCGCCGGGGATCGTCTTGTAAGGAATCTCGCGCCGGCTGAGCGCCTGCTCCAGCGAGCGCTGCGCCAGCTCCCACTGATCGGGACGTCCGGCATACGTCTTCTGATCGTTCGGGTCCCAGGTCGACAGCTCAACCTGATACTGATCGAAGCCGTAGGTCTTCAGCACGGCCATCGCGAAGTCGATGCAGCCGACCACTTCGTCTTCAATCTGCTCCGGCGTGCAGAAGATGTGCGCGTCGTCCTGCGTAAAGCCGCGCACGCGCAACAGGCCGTGCATCACGCCCGAGCGCTCGTAGCGATATACCGTGCCCAGTTCGCCCAGCCGCACCGGCAGATCGCGATACGACTTCAGCGAGTCGCGATAGATGAGGATGTGGAACGGACAATTCATCGGCTTCATGCGATAGTCGGCGTCGTCCAGTTCCATGGGGGTGAACATGTTCTGCGCGTAATAGCCTTCGTGGCCGCTGGTCTTCCACAGATCAGTGCGCGCCACGTGCGGCGTGAACACCAGCGAATAGCCGCGCCGCAGATACTCGTCGCGCATCCAGTCTTCCATCTCTTTGCGGATGAGGCCGCCCTTGGGATGCCAGAAGATCAGCCCCGGCCCGGCCAGCTCCTGAATGGAGAACAGGTCGAGCTGCTTGCCCAGCACGCGATGGTCGCGCTTCTTCGCCTCTTCCAGTTTGTGCAGGTAGTCGTCGAGGTCCTTCTTGGAATAAAACGACGTGCCATAGATGCGCTGCAGCTGCTGGTTCTTCTCGTCGCCCAGCCAGTACGCTCCCGCGATGTTCAGCAGCTTGAACGCCTTGATGCGGCCGGTCGAAGGGATGTGCGGCCCGCGGCAGAAGTCGGTGAACTTGCCGGTCTTGTAAATCGAAATCTTCTCGTCGGCCGAAGTGAACTGCTCGATGAAGTGGCACTTCATGAAGTCGCCTTCCGACTTGAAGCGCTCCAGGCCTTCCTCGCGTGGCAGAAACTCGCGCGCGTAAGGCAGGTCCTGCTTCGCCAGCTCCTGCATCTTTTTCTCGATGGCTTCTAGGTCTTCCGGCGTGAACGGCTTCTCGCGATAGAAGTCGTAGAAGAATCCGCTCTCTGTCGCCGGGCCGTGGCCAAGCTTGGTCTCGGGAAACAGTTCGAGCACCGCCGCCGCCATCAAGTGCGCCGACGAGTGGCGATAAACTTCCAGCGCTTCGGGATCGCGCTCGGTGAGAATGCGCAGTTCGGCGTCGCTCTCCAGCGGACGCGCGAGATCGACCAGCCGCGCGTCGTTGGTGCTCGGTGCAGCAGTCGTCGCGGTCGCAGCGCCGGACGCTTCCGCAGCGGCATGATTTCCGTTGCCGCTTCCGTTGGACGACATCGGTTTCACCTGCGCGACCAGCGCCGCATCGGCCAGTCGCGGGCTGATGCTCTTCGCAATGTCGAGTGCGGAGGTTCCGCGCGGAACATCTCTCACGCTGCCGTCGGGCAGCTTCACATGAATGGTTTCAGACATAAGGGCCTTACCTTTTCGGGTGCTTCGATTTTAGTAGTGATAACGAGCCTGAAGAAAATCGATGCGCGTTTCGCCGACCTGGTAAACCAGCCGATGTTCCTGCGTGATGCGCCGGGACCAGGCACCGCCAAGTTGGTGCTTCAACGCCTCCGGCTTGCCGATTCCACCGAATGGGTCGCGCATCACCGCCTCGACAAGTTCAAGGACCTTCAGGGCAACTTTGCGATCAGTTTTCGTCCAGTACAGCAGGTCTTCCCGAAATTCGGTGTGGAAGACCGATTCTCGCTTAACGGATCTCGTCAAGTCCCATTTCCCGCCGCAGCTTGTCGACCGAGTGCGGCTTCGTCTTACCCAGCTTTGCGCGCCGGAGCGCTGTTAGCAGACGTCGCGCATTCTTCGGAGAACGCAGCAGATGCGCTGTTTCCATCAGACCCGCCAGTTCGTCGGCCGGGATCATGGCAACATCCTTCGCCCCGCGACGGCGAACGATCACAATTTCCTGATCGTTGCTGACCTGGTCCAGTACAGAGGCCAGTCGTTCGCGCAGACTTGTGTATGTAGTTTCTACCGGCATGGGTTACCTCCCTGAAGATAGCGTACAGGAATCCTGTACGCCAGTCGAATTCACACATTTCGATTGATCGATGCGACGCAGGAGCGCCCTAGCGCCCCTGGGATGTTCGACGGGCGCGCACTTCCAGGTAAGTGGCGCCGAGGAAAGCGATCGACCCGGCGGTCACCGCAACCGGAATCGCGACATGGAGGTAGGCATTGCGCATATCGATGTGGCCGCCGTGAGCTGCTCCCCAGGCTACGGTTACGATGATGCCCAGCAGCAGTCCCACCGCCATGCCGCCGGCGGTGAACAGCAGGGTGGCGAACAACACACGCGCGACGGAGCTTAGAAGCACGGAAAAACTGCTGGGGCGCTTTGCAGCCGCCATCGCTGAGCCTGCCATACAGCAATAGGTTACAACAGACACGGGCGTTCTTGCTCCGAGCGGCCGCAGCATTGCGCGTGGGTTACAATCGGTTTTCCATGTCACAAATGTCGCAAGCCATTACCCACACGCCGGACGAGGTGGTCCGCATGGCGCCCGTCACCCAAGCCGGCAACGGAATCTGCTACGCCGTGTCGGGCGAAGTCACAGCTTCGGCCACCGATCTGGACCGCCTGGTATCCGCCGTGCCGCGCACCATCGCCGCTGCTTTGAGCCGCAAAGCCTACTACTTCGTTCCGCTCACACTCAATCTGGGAGACGAGACCCTGATTGCCGATCGCTACGACGTGCAGCTTTCCGACAGCGCCATTTGTCACCGCGATCACACCGTGGGCGACTCGCAGTATGTGTTCATTTCCACCCGGCTGATGGAAGACAGCTTTGCCATCGCCTTCGAGTTCTTCATCAACATCGGCCATAATTTCGTAGACGAGATTGGCATCTCGCAGGATTTCGCCGACCTGGTTTGGAAGCAGGCCGAAGGCCGGGTGCGCGGCGAGACCTCGATGGACGCCTATGAGTTGCGCAAGGTCGCAACTACCGCCGGGCCTGAGGCGGAAAAGGCGCGCCACGAATACCTGCTCGCGACCTTTGCCGATTCCATCGCCGTGTACCTGCTGACGCTGTATGTCGATGTGGATTATCACGAGTTGCGCGAGCGCGATTATCCGCTGCTGGCGCCCGGAGCGCTGGCCGAGCGCCTGCGCAAAATCAACGAACTGTTCCCGCCGAATCCGGGCTACGAGTTTGCGGTGTATCACAAGCGACGGCAGTAGGAAGTTGTCGGTTGGCAGTTGTCGGTTGGCAGTTGTCAGACGGAAGTTGGGGATGTGAGGTCGGCGGTCGTGAAAGCTGTCACGCATCTTGCAAAAACCCGCGCCGGAGGCGCAGCAGAGCTTAGCCCAGCGCTTCAGCGCTGGGTTGATTGTTTAAACGGGCTGAGTCCCGTAGGGACGACAGAGGTTGCGGGCAATCTCCATCGCCGGCAACTGAGAACTGCAAACGTTTACTGACAACCGCCAACTGCCAACGTCTTACTGACAACCGACAACTGCCGACTGACAACTAAAATGATTGCTCATCTTCGCGGCCGTCTCATCTCGAAGCACCCCAACCAGGCGATCGTTGAAGCCGCCGGCGTGGGCTACGACGTCACGATCTCGATCCCGACGTTCTCCGATCTGCCGGCGATGGGCGGCGAAGTCGCGCTACACATTCACACCCACGTTCGCGAGGACGCCATCGCACTTTTTGGATTCCTGCGCGCGGAAGAAAAACAGCTGTTCGAGAAGCTGATCACGGTCAGCGGCATTGGACCGAAGCTGGCGATCACCATCCTGAGCGGCATGGCAGCTTCCGACCTGGTGGGATCGATACGCGCCAACGACTACGCGCGGCTCACAAAAATTCCTGGGATCGGCAAGAAGACCGCTGAGCGGATGTGCGTTGACCTGCGCGACAAGCTGGAGGGCTTCGGCGAGATGCAGCCGGTCAAGGCTCTATCGGGAATCGAGGAGGACGTCATCTCTGCGCTCACCAACCTTGGTTATCAACGCGCGCTGGCCGAGAAGGCCGTCGAGCGCGCGGTGGCGTCCGCCGGTAAAGAAAACTTCGACGCGGTGTTCCGGACGGCGCTGGGCGGGTTGTCGAAGTAGGTCGTTACCAGATCCGCTGAACTCCGTAACGATCAAATATCCGGTCGGCACTAATGATCGGGAAGTTCAGTGCCTGCGACTGCGCCGCCATCATGCGATCAAAAGGATCTTTGTGGTGTAGCGGCAGTTGTCCGGCACGGATCGCGTGATCGGTCGAAATTCCAAGTCGCCGAAGACCTTTTTGGAACAGAAGTCCGGCGAAGTTCGACAGCATCGCTTCGGCATTTAACTTACGGAGATTGGTCTTGATCGAAAGCTCCCAGGCGGCCGCTGCGGAAACATAAACGATGTTGCTGTTTTCTGAAAGCGCGTCGGTCGCGGCGGAAGAAAGCTTTCGATCCGAACTGAACCACCACAAGAGCGCGTGCGTATCCAGCAAGAGATTCAATCGAGACCCCACTCCCGCAACTCCTCGTCCGTGAGCGGATCAAAAGCGTCATCGCTCCACCATATTTTTCCCTCGAAGCCCCCAGGAACGCGCTTCGCCGGCCCTGCGGCAATCGGGACGAGCTTCACCACGGGCTTGTCGCCTCGCGCGATGATGACCTCCTCTCCTTCGCAGGCTTGCTTAATCAGCCTCGAAAGATGGGTCTTAGCCTCATGGATGGTGTGCGTCTTCATGTTAGCTAATCTACTTAGCTAACCTCGAACGTGTCAAGCGACTTCTATCACTTCCCTATGCAGAACGAACTAAAGATCAAGTTCAGGATGTCGTCGGCGGTCGTGGCCCCGGTGATCTCGTCCAGCGCGTGCAACGCGCTGTAGAGATCGAGCAGGATCATCTCGTGCGGCGTCTTCAACGGGACGGCAGCGGCGGCAGCTTCCAACGCAGCGATCGCGTTCTGCACCTCGCCGTGCTGGCGGACGTTGGTAAGAAAGCCGCTTTCCTGCTGCGCGCCACCGTCGCCGCTAGACCAGCTTTAGTATCGCCTCACGCAATTCATCGATACCTTCGCCGGTCACCGCCGAGGTGAACACCCCGGGCTCATTCTGTGACGCGTCGCTGGCCGACAATTTCGTCGTGACGATTCCCCGCGCTTCGGTATGCAAATCGGCTTTGCTGCACACCAGGATGCGACGGCGGCCGTTCGTCTTCTCAATCAGATCAAGATCGAGCTCAAACCCTTCGTCCGACATTTGCGTGATGTCGAAAACGACCAGCACCACATCCGCGTCGGCCAGCGCCTCGAGCGATTTGCGAATGCCGATACTCTCCGCCTCATCGAGCGCCGTGCGGATGCCCGCGGTATCGACCAGCCGCACCGGAATGCCTCCGATAGAAACCGTCTCGCTCACCAGGTCGCGCGTGGTGCCCGGAGTGGCGGTGACAATCGCGCGCTCCTGCTCCACCAGGCGGTTGAACAGGCTCGACTTGCCAACGTTCGGCCGGCCCACGATGGCCAGCGTCAGCCCCTCATGTACAACCTTGCCGAAGGCAAAGCTGGCCAGCAGTTGCTGCAACGGCTCGCGAACGGCGGAGATGCGCTGGAGAATCTGCTCGCCCGGAATCACCGACACATCGTCTTCGGCAAAGTCGATGCCGGCTTCCATGATGGCGATCAGCTCCACCAGCTTTTGCTTGATGGGCTGCAAACGTTTCGAAAGCGAGCCTTCCATCTGGCGCGCCGCCACCTGCGCCTGGTAAAGAGTTTGCGAATCGATGAGGTCGCGCACCGCCTCGGCTTGCGTCAGGTCAATGCGTCCGTTGAGGAAGGCGCGCATGGTGAACTCGCCCGGCTCCGCCAGCCGCGCGCCGCGAGCCAGCGCCATCTCGACAACATGCCGTAAGACAACGGGCGAGCCATGACAGGAAATCTCGACCACATCGTCGGTGGTGTAGGAATGCGGCTTGGCAAAAAAGGTCGCGACCACTTCGTCGATGCGTTCGCCGGTGTGAATGTCGATCAGTTCGCCGAAGTGCGCGCGATTAGGTTGCAGCTCGCCCGAGCCGCCCAGCCGCAGCATCGCATGTGCGATGTCGCGCGCCTCGGATCCGGAGAGCCGAACCACACCGATGCCGCCACGTCCCAAGGGCGTGGCGATGGCGACGATGGTGTCATCAAGATTCACGTTGTGATTGTAAAGAAGGCGCTCTTCGCTCCCGCTAGTCGCCAATGGCCATTTGCCGATAGCTGAGAGCTGAGAGCTGACGGCTGACCACCGCCGACAAGCCCCCTACATCTTCGGTCCGCTGAAGCGGCTTGCAATGTCGACGGCGAGGCGGAAGGGCTCGGTGATCGGTTTACTGATTGGCGGAGCCACATCACGCTGCTTCAGCGCTTCCAGCAATTTCTCGGTCGGGATATTGCCGACTAGAACATCCTGCGCGAATGGGCATCCGCCCATGCCGCCGATAGCGGAATCGAAGCGGCGACAGCCGGAGTCGTAGGCCGCGAGAACTTTCGCGACCGCGTCATCGGGACGGCTGTGCAGGTGGACGCCAATCTCAATGCCGCTGAACGCCGCGTACACCTCGTCGAGCAGATCGCCAATCTGATCGGGCGTGGCCAGCCCCACAGTGTCGGCCAGCGAAATGGCTTGCAGGTCCATGTCGGCGAGCAGGCGAATGCCTTCGATCAACTCCTCGGCATTCCACAGGTCGCCGTAAGGATTGCCGAACGCCATCGAGATATAAGCGATGGTATCGAGGCCGCTCGCGTCGGCCTTCAGCTTGATCTTCTCCAGCGTGTCGAGGTTCTCTTCCGGAGTCTGGTTCTGGTTCTGCTTGAGGAAGGTCGGCGAAAGCGAGTAGGGGAAACCCAGCGTGCGCACCGCGTCGGTGGCGATGGCGCGTTCGGCGCCGCGCTCGTTGACCACGATGCCGATGATCTCGACATCGTCGGGCGGATCAAGCTCGCTGAGCACGGTCTCCGAGTCGGCCATTTGGGGCACAGCCTTGGGCGAGACAAACGATGCCGCGTCGATGTGCTTGAATCCGGCGTTGATGAGCGCCTGAAGGTATTCAACTTTCACCGGCGTGGGAATCTTTCCCGGCAGACCCTGCCAGGCGTCGCGGGGGCATTCGATGAGTTTGATAGAGGGCATAAGAAGTAGCTAGTAACTAGTAATTAGCAGCTAGTGCTGAATCGTGGTCAAAAACCAAAAGCTCCCCGTAAAGAGGAGCCTTGATTTTAAATCGTTCGGCAGCGCGCCGAAGGACGACTTGACAAGCGCGATTCAGCTATACCGGAATTGGCTAATCACCAGCTACTAATTGCTAGCTGCTTCCTGCGCAACGATCGACACGAACTTGCCCAGTGCGCCGCGATTCTTGAACTCGATGGTGCCGGTGATCTTGGCGAAGAGGGTGTCGTCTTTGCCGCGGCCCACGTTGAGGCCTGGCTTGATGCGGGTGCCGCGCTGACGCACGATGATGGTGCCTCCGGAGACCACCTGGCCGCCGAAAGCCTTGATGCCGAGCCGCTGTGCGTTAGAGTCGCGGCCGTTGCGGGAACTTCCTAAACCTTTTTTATGTGCCATATCTTCTTCTCGTTTGTGCCGCCCCTGAAAGGGCTGAAATCTTTAGGATTTGTCTTAACGCGGCGCCAAAGCGCCGCACTACCCAAAAGCCTGGCGTACCCAGCGTTTCCGCGCCGGGCTGGAATTGTTATGCGGCTAATATTCTGCTTCTGTTACGCCGCTAGTATTCTGCTTCGCTGCCGGTCTTCCAAAAGTTCAGGCTCGACACGCGCTCCCGAATAGAAGCCCACCAGTGCAGCAAATGGGAATCGAACCGTTTGATGGCCGACATGACGGCCATCATTAACTGACAAGCCAGCATTATCCCTTATGCGCCTGACCGTCGATGCTGATCCCGGTAATCTTGACGGCGGTGTAGTTCTGGCGATGTCCCTGCAGTTTTTTGTACTGCTTCTTCCGCTTGTAGTGGAAGACCAGCACCTTGTCGCCGCGTTTTTGGCCGACTACTTCGGCGGTGACGAACGCATTGGTGGGCTTGGCCAACTCGCCCTGGTTGCCGCTGAAGGCCAGCACTTCGGCGAATTGAACTTCGCCGCTATCCTGCGGCAGCTTCTCAACTTCGATGACGTCTCCGGGTGCGACGCGATACTGCTTTCCCCCGGCGCGGATTACCGCGTACATGGCAATCTCCTGAACTTGAACTGTTGCGAAAACGCAACTGCGCCGCTTCTCAATCGGCACTAAACCATTTATGCGCTTGCACTTGCCAGCGCCAGGAAGGAAACCTTCAACGGGACGAGCGCCCCGGGCGGCTGGGTGTCCCTGCTGGGACACAGATGTACAGGCAAACCATAGAAGTGTAGCGTGTTTGGCCGGAGCAGGTCAACCTTCGACTCCCGGCCGGCGAAGCCGAAGCCTGCGGCGACTTAAGCCTAACAAAAAATCAAGGCTCACAAGGGTGCCTGTGACCAGCACACCCTGTGAGCCTTGTGACCTCTACTATCGCAGCCCGTAAATATCGAGCTGGTTGGCGGTGCCGACAAAGACTTGCCCGTCGGCGATGGTTGGTACCACGAACTTCACGGCCGGCCCGGCGGTGTCACGGCCTCCCGAAGCCTGTGTGCTGTCGTAGAGTTCGTTGGAAAGATTCAGAGCGTCATAGGCCCGCAAAATCGCTGGTTGGTTATTCGGCTGGCCGGTGCTCTCGATCTCCCACACGATGCCATCCACGTTGCCGTTGGACGATACCGAAGTTGTGGATCCGTGGATGCCGAAGGTGTGCGCTCCCTTGGAAACATACTTCGAGGAGAGTACGCCGTTGGTCCAGCTGAACGATTTCAGCACGTCGGCTTCGCAGTGGTTGTAGATGTAGCCGTTCCAGTACGTCGGAGTCGAGAACATGTTGTCGAACTGCTGAGTACCGGTCTGCACCTCCTGCAACACCCGGTCGATCGAGTTATAACCTCCCATGTTGTCGCTATCGATGACGAAGAGGCGGCCGTCTTTACCGCCGCCAATCAACTCGTGCGGATGGCTTGACGGGTTATCCGGCATAACAATGGTGCCGCCGCTGCCCAGGTCAGCGTCGTTTTGTCGCAGCCATGTTTCGTTCGACGGTTTGAAGTAGTCGAGCACGGAAAGATCGCTCGGGCTCATCTTCATGAACGAGTCGTTATAGCCCGGAGCAGGGTCGCCGGCATCGACGCCACTGATGAGGTAGATGTTGCCGCTGTTGTCGATGGCGGGTGTAGCACCGCCGCCCCAGAGCGCACCGCCGGCTCCATTCGGTGTGGTGTTGATGATCGCCGTCGGTTGCAGCGTAGTTTTGTTGTACCCGAGCAGCCATCCGTGGTTGCAGTGGCCAAACCCGAGGTAAACGTTGTCGTTGGTCAGGGCCAGGCCCATACGCTGATAGCAGCCGGATTCCAAGGTGATCTTGCCGTTCACGTTGTCCCAGCCGCTGCCGGACACCGTGCCCGTAACCACGACCGGTCCGCCCAGCTTTTCATTTCCGGTGCTCAGGTCGAGCGCGTGCAGACGGAAGACTCGCTTGCCTTCATTGGTGTCGGTCACCACGTAAATCGTGTTGCTCGACGGGTCAATCACCGGCGTGCTGGTAATGCCCAGGATCGGCGAGATGCCCTCCTGGTCGTTGTTACTGGGAGGCGTGCCCAGATGTTTCTGCCACAGGGTGCCGCCGCCGTTGGCGTCGAAGGCGTAGACCGTGTCGTTTTCCGTCGCCGCAAATACAACGTTGTGCTTCGCCCCGTTTACCAACAGGTTCGGCACATACAGCGGTTGCGCGTACATCTGGCCGTCAACCCCGTACGAGTATTTCTTCCCGAACGTCTGCGAATTGACGTTAGAGGGATTGAGGATCGTCTCCTGCGTATTCGCGCCCGAGCGCGCGTTGTCATTGTGATAGGTCAGTACCGGGACGGCTCCATTGACGACATGTCCGGCTACAGTGAAGTACTCCGAGGCGAAAATCCATTGGCCGTTGTAGTACTGCACTACCAGGTAATGGGTGCCCAAGGTCAGATTGGGCAAAACCGTCGAGATGACGTGTGAGCCCGAGTTGTCCTTATACTTCAGCTGATTGTCGACGTAAACCAGGAAAGTGGAAATCTGATTTGAGCTATTCGCCGCAGCCTGCACGGTTACCGGGTTGTAAACCGGTGCTTTGTTGGTGGGGCTGCAGATAGCGACGGTGTTGTTGCCCCCGTTGTCAGCACATCCATTTCCCTGAACGACAGTGAAGTACTCTGAGCCGAAAACCCATTGGCCGTTGTAGTACTGCACCACCAGGTGATGGGAGCCGAGGGGAAGGCTCGGCAGCGCGGTGGAAACGTTGTTGCTGCCCGAGTTGTCCTGGTACATGAGCTGGTTGTCGACGTAAACCAGGAAAGTGGAAATCTGACTGGAGCTGTTCGCCGCAGCCGTAACCGCGACCGGATTGCTCAGCGACTGGTTGGATGTTGGGGTGCAGATCGTAACCGTATTGGCGCCACCTGTGGCCTGACATGTCGCAGCCGCCCCGCTTGCATGCAGGGCGATAGTCATGAAAAGCAAAGAGAGCAATGCCAGCTTGGCGGAAAGAATCTTGTCACCCGCGCACGCGCGCCGCTCGCAGACGGCACGGCGATGCACGACAAACGGGGAGGAAATGAACAACGACATGGTACCTCGCGGAAATTCGGCCATTGACCCGACGAAGTGGCACAGCCCCTACCGGAGCCTGCCGAGCTCTTAGCAGCACAGATGTCCTGCTTTGGTCTGAAGGTGAGATAGTCCAGAGCTGTCTTGGGATTGCTCAATAAGTCCAGAAAATGCACTTAGTTCTGCAACTCGAGGTGAGGAGGGCCAAGCGAGCAGGCGTGCTATTAACCCACGGTTACAGGTTAAGGGCTTTCGCTTGGCTTGCCGGCTGGTCTGCGCCGGGCGGTTACCAATTCGGAGCTTGGTCTTCTGCGGCTAAGCTTCGCACGCGCTTGTACCCTGCTCTGCCGGACAGAATCGGTAGGGCAGATAGACGGCCTGCCAGACGTTCGCGCAAATGCGAGATTCGATCGTCTCACTGCCAAGTGGCTCGGCCACGCCATCTTTGATAGCTTGCAGCGCGACCGCTTTGGCGACGGCAAAGGATACCGAGCGAAGTTCAGAGACCGGCGGCAACAGGCGTCCCGACCGATCGCGGCAGGCGGGCGAGAGCTTGGCGAGACACCGCGCGGCCGCCATGAACATGGCTTCAGTCACGCGCCGGGCATTCACCGACAACACCCCCAAGCCGAGTCCAGGAAAGATGTACGAGTTGTTGGTCTGGTCGACGGGAGTCCGGCGGCCGTTGCAATCCACGGCGGCGAATGGGCTGCCGGTGCCGATAAGAGCGCGCCCTTCCGTCCAGTTCATCAGGTCCGCCGGGATCGCCTCGCAGCGCGAGGTGGGATTCGACAGCGGAAAGATTACCGGTCGGTCGACCGCGGCCGCCATTGCCCGTATGACTTCTTCGGTGAAGGCGCCGGCCTGACCCGAAACCCCGATCAGCGTGGTTGGCCGGGCATTCTTCACTACGTCGAGCAAGCTGATGTGATCGGGATGTTCGAGTTGCCAACCGGCGATCGCGGACCGCGGCTGTGCGAAGGGCTGCTGGGCTGCACGCAAATCCGCCATGCCTTCCACCAGCAGTCCGTCTTTGTCCACGGCATAGAAACGGCGGCGCGCTTGGGTATCGCTCAGCCCGGCATCCTTCATCGCCGTCAGCATCAGGGCGGCGATACCGATTCCGGCCGATCCGGCGCCCACGAGCGCGATACGCTGCTCGGTGAGCGGCGTGCCGGTAACGTTGATCGCGGCCAGCAGTGTCCCTACGGCTACCGCGGCGGTTCCCTGGATATCGTCGTTGAAGGTGCAGAGCCGGTCACGATAACGCTCCAGCAAGCGGCCCGCGTTACTGCCGGCGAAGTCTTCCCATTGCAACAGCACATGCGGCCAGCGATGAGTTACGGCACTGACAAATGCCTCGACAAAATCGTCGTATTCGGCGCCACGGATACGGTGATGGCGCCAGCCAACGTACACCGGATCTTCCAATCGCTGCATGTTGTCGGTGCCGACGTCGAGCAGTATCGGCAAACATTCCTGCGGATGAATGCCGGCGCAGGCGGTATAGAGCGCCAGCTTGCCGATGGGAATCCCCATGCCTCCGGCGCCCTGATCGCCGAGGCCGAGAATGCGCTCGCCATCGCTGACCACGATCGCGCGTACCGAGTCATAACGGTGATGGGCGAGAATTTCGCGAATCCGATGCTGGTTGGGATAGCTGAGGAAGAGTCCACGCGGCTTGCGCCAGATCTCGCTGAAACGCTGGCAGCCTTCGCCCACCGTAGGCGTGTACACCAGCGGCATCATCTCTTCGATGTTGCGCACCAGCACGGCATAGAACAACGTCTCGTTGGTGTCCTGAAGATCGCGCAGATAGGCGTAGCGTTCGAAGTCGGTCTCAAAGTCGTGCAGCGCTTTCAAACGGCGTGCCGCCTGATCTCCCAGATTGCCGACATGTGGAGGCAGCAGTCCATGCAGCGCAAAATCCGAGCGCTCACTCTCCGTGAAAGCAGTCCCTTTATTCAGCATGGGGAAGTTAATCAGGTCAAAGCCGGAGAGCGAGGTCTCGAGAACGCCATCGGGGGTGATGCGATATTTCATGGTTGAGGTAAGTTTCCATTGTAGCGACTGCGCCGCGCGCAAGGCGGACGCGCGTCACAGTGCGACGGTCGATCAAACAGTGCTCCGCCTCTGCACTTCCTGTCTACAATCGCGACATGCACGATGTGCTGGTTTATTCGCGCAAGGATTGTCACCTCTGTGAAGTAGTGAAAGAGACGCTCACGCAAGTTCAGGGCGAGGCGGACTTCCAGTGGCGCGAGGTGGACATCGACGCCGACCCCGAATTACAGCGCAAGTACAACGAACAAGTGCCGGTAGTGTTCATAGATGGACGCAAGGCATTCAAATTCCACATGAACGCTCGCGATTTCTTGCGTTCCCTGGCAGCGAGAGAGTAAAGAGAATGACGGGAACGGCTGCCGAGGTGGTTGCGATGCCGGGTTGCGCCGGCCATCCACGCTGCCATTAGAATTGAAGCGTGGCACTCATTCGCAGTATCGGCACGACGCTGGAGATGATCAAGTGGGAGCACTCGTTCCTGACGCTCCCGTTTGGGCTAACCGGCGCGGTGCTGGCAGCGCGCGGCATTCCGCCTCTTCATACCCTGCTCTGGATCTGCGTGGCCCTGATCGCCGGCCGCTCGGCCGCGATGGCCTTCAATCGTTTGGTGGATGCGAATATCGACGCAGCTAACCCGCGCACCAAAATGCGCGCCCTGCCCGCCGGAAAACTTTCCCGTGAATTTGTGGCGGGCTTTGTCCTGGTCACGTCGGCCATCCTGATCTTTGCCGCCTGGCAGTTAAATCCCCTGGCCTTCCGGCTTTCGCCCGCGGCCCTGGCGGTGGTGTTTCTGTACTCCTACACCAAACGTTTCACCCGCTGGTCGCATGTCGCGCTGGGCCTGGCGATGGGTATCGCTCCGGTCGCTTCGTGGATCGCGGTACGCGGCTCGCTCGATCCTCGCATCCTGCTGCTGGGGCTCGGCCGTGATCTTCTGGGGCGCAGGCTTCGACATTCTGTACGGATGCCAGGACTACGACTTCGATTGCTCGAGCAATGTGTATTCGGTGCCGAAGGCGTTTGGCATCCGCAACGCGCTACGGCTCGCGCGCTTTTTTCACGTTGTCACGTTTGGCTTGCTGGTGTGGATGGTGCTCGCCTTTGGCTTGGGGAAAATCGCCATGGCGGGCGTTTTACTGGTTGGCGTGTTGCTGATCTACGAGCACTCGCTGGTGAAGCACGACGACCTTCGCCGCCTGAACGCCGCGTTCTTTACCATGAACGGGTTCATCTCCATGGGTTTTCTCTTTTTTGTGCTGGCTGACTTCCTGGTCTGAAGCGGTCGTAAATCCGCGGTCAAAATTTCTTACTCCAGCCGATTGATAATCGACGCCACATATCCCGCCCCGAATCCGTTGTCGATGTTCACCACCGTCACATTCGACGCGCAGGAGTTCAGCATTCCCAGCAGCGCCGTCAATCCTTTATAGGACGCTCCATAGCCGACGCTGGTAGGCACCGCGATCACCGGCACTCCCACCAGTCCGCCGACCACGCTGGGCAGCGCGCCTTCCATACCGGCACAAACAATCACCACGCGCGCCTTGGTCAGCACGTCCTTGCGCGCCAGCAGCCGGTGAATACCGGCCACCCCAACGTCATACAGGTGCTGAACCTCGTTGCCCATGGTCCGCGCCGTCACCAGCGCTTCTTCGGCGACCGGAATATCACTGGTTCCGGCGGAGACCACGACGATCTTACCTTTGCCGCGAATGGTTTCGTCCTGCGTCAGGGTGATGCAGCGCGCCAGCAGGTGAAACTCGGCCTTGCGCAGCTTGCGTTTGACGGCGCGAAATTGCTCTTCGGTAGCGCGGGTGGCGAGCACGTTATTGCCGCGCTGCGCCAGCTTGGCAAAAATCTCCGCCAGGTGCAGCGGCTCTTTGCCGGGCCCGAAGATCACCTCGGCCATGCCCACGCGCAACGAACGATGATGGTCGACGTTGGCGAATCCCAGGTCTTCAAACGGCATGTGCCGCAGTAGCTGGACTGCCTCGTCGGGCGATACCTCGCCTTGCTTGACTTGCTGGAAGAGTTTTTTGATGGAGTCGGAATTCATGAGCGCCGGGCCACAGCGAGACTATCACCAGTCGGGAGGGTGGAACCGCAGACCCTGTGCGACCCACAATCGACACCAAAGTGGTACATCGATTGACGGTTACCCTGCTGCCGAAAGGTAACCATTATCCGGAAGTCTCGTTTAAATCCGTTTTAAGCGCTCGGAGTGTCTGGATGGTACACCAAGCATAGGAAACCGGCAGATAGTCTCTCCTGAGGCGATTCTGCGCGATTGATGGCCATTCTACGGTAGCCAGAGATGCTGCTTTCTGACTCACTGCCACGCGTTATGGCACTAAAGTTTTATATTTATCCCGAAAATCGGCCTGCAGCGCACGCATTCCCCGGCCCTCACCGATCCACCCCTGATGCTAGGATTACCAGTTCACGCGACATGCCTGCGAATCCAGCCACGTTACGAACCTTGACGGTCGCCATCACCGGCGCCAGTGGCTCGATCTTTCCCAAGCTGATGCTCGACTTGCTCGATCGCGACGAACGCGTGGGGGCGGTCAACCTGATCGTCTCCGACAGCGGGCTGCGGGTAATGGCCGAGGAACTGGAGATCTCCGGCCGCAATGAGATTCTCGGCAAGCTGCTGGGCCGGCCCTCGCAAAAGATCAGGCAACAGAACAATGACGACATCGGAGCGAACGTGGCCAGCGGTTCGTACCCCACCGACGCAATGATCGTACTGCCGTGCAGCATGGGAACGCTGGCGCGAATCGCCAATGGCATGGCTATTCAGCTGATCGAGCGCGCCGCCGACGTCTGCCTGAAAGAGCGCAGGCCGCTGGTGCTGTGCGTTCGCGAGACGCCGTTCAATCGCATTCACCTGCGCAACATGACGTTGGCCGCCGAAGCCGGCGCCACCATTTTCCCCGTCATCCCGGCGTTATATTTCCATCCCGCTTCCACCGAGGAGATGGCGCGCGAGTTCGTCAACCGCGTGCTGGCCCATGTTGGGCTGCCGCAAGCGGACGCCTATCACTGGAAGTCGCAGTAGCTTGAGGCCGCTAGATAATTGCTTTGTATCAGGGCATGGCTTTACAGGCTGCTGAAAGAAGACTTCAAAGCGGCAGGCCGTCGGGGATTGGAAGTCGCCTGGGGGGCCAAGATAAAGGGCTTATCGGCACGACCAAGGTCGTGCCCTGACGCAAATCACTCCTGACGCGAATAGTACCCTGACGCGAATCACTCCCCGGTGCCCCTGCTCCCCCGCGTTCTACCCGATGGAGTGTGCCTGGGGATGGTCGCTGTGCATTGCCCTTTGGCTGCGGGCGTGAGGCGCGACCCGCAGCCATGAAACCGCTAGCTGGCGTGCAGGCATGGATTGCCTGAAGTATATCGCTGACCGAGGGCGCTGCGAGCTGCAGTGCAGTGAACTACTCTACGTTCTGCTCCTCAACTCCATCGTCTTCCCACTCGTTGCCGCAAGCATCGCAGCGCCAGCGAAAGCTGTTTGACGAAGGCCCTGAGGCGGAAGCCGCAGCCACGAGTTCTTCAAACACGATTTCATCGGAGTGACATTTAGGACATCGCGCCACATATTCCTGCTCCTCTTCCGCCGGCCCGTCCTGCTTCTCGGAAGGCAGCAGCGAAAGGGCATGCAACGCGCGTTGCTGGTCGACATCGCGGACCCGCACCTCGACTCCGTTGTCGAACGAGGAATGGAAGTCCTCGACATGTTCGAGATTCTCGGGGCCGAGGTACACGGCAAAACCGGCCGCATGCAGTGGCTTCATCACGCGTCGCGCTTCCGCGGCATCCCACACCTGAGCTACCGATACCAGGGTCAGCTCAGCCGGATCGAAGTCGCCGTGTGGCTCAGCTTCCTGTTGGTCGGCAGCGTCAGCCGGGTGTTCGCGCAGCGAGATTTGCAATCCACGCGACGAGATCTGCGCCTGCAGCGCCTGCTTCGCGATGTCGGTGAGATCGTAGGCTTTACCGGCGAGATCGCGCAGCTCTTCTTCGCCCATCTGGCCATAGGTTTCTTCCAGAACACGCCATTGTTTACTAACGTCGAGGTCGCTCATATCAGAAAGCAATGATAATCGAGCCGCCAGGCGGGGTGTCCGTCTTATATCGATTTGCCTGCGATAATGAACGCAGATGTTGAACCAGATTTCTCCCGCGCCAAAATCGAAAACTGAGAATGATGCCGTGGACCTGCTGGTCGGCTGCCATCAGCGCATTCGGCATTTCACCGGAGTCGCGGTGAAACTGGCACATGCGCAGGGCGCGACGGAAGACGAAGTCTCCGCGGCAGCCGAGGCGGTCTATCGCTATTACTCGGTGTCGCTGCCGCTGCATGAGGCGGACGAAGAAGACAGCCTGCGTCCCCGGCTCGACAAAATCCCCGACGATCGGGTCCATCATGCGCTCGCTGCGATGCACGACCAGCACATGGCGATCGACGATCTGCTGGAGCGATTGCTGCCGCTGCTGCGCCTGGTCGCGAATAACCCGGCGCTTATTGCTGAGGCGGGCGGCGAAATGTGCTCCATCAGCAGCGCGTTGTCGCAGATGTTTGCCGCCCACCTGCAGCTGGAAGAGGAAGTGATCTTCCCGGCCATCGAATCCCGGCTGAGCGAATCAGAACGCCGCGCATTGTTGGCGGAAATGCGGGCGCGCCGCACCCAGGGATAATGTTCGTTACGGAGAACCCTGAATAGAAGACCAGCATCTTAGAACACGGCCTGTGGGCGGGAGCGGCTTCTGCGCAGCTTCGCTCGGGCAGGGCCGTCCAGCTGCTCCTCGGCGCTGACCGGTTTGCACGGTCATCCGAATGCGGGGAGTTGTTCCTAAACGGGTTTTGCTGATATGGTTTCGAGGTTTTCGCTTTCTGCTGGCGATCGCGGAAACCGACTTCCTCTCGGTGAAAAATTCTTTCTCGGCAAGTATGGTAGCGTGAGCGAATTTCGTTTCCCGCCTGCCGAGTACAATCTGCCAGGTTGCTGACGCCGTACTAATTATGGGAACGATCGAAAACCCGATGCCCCGCCCTGACGCCAGCGACGATATGCGGCTGATTGCCCGTATCCGTGTCGGCGAGCCGGGCGCCATGTCGGAGCTTTATGATCGCTATTCCAGCGTGGTGTACGGGGTAGCGCTGCGCGTGCTGCAGGACACGGCGGCGGCAGAGGATGTGCTGCAAGACATTTTTCTGCAACTATGGCGGAAGCCCGACGCCTTTGACGGTAGCCGCGGCAGCCTGGTGGCGTGGCTGGCAGTGATCGCTCGCCATCGCGCTATCGACCGGCTGCGGCAGCGCCGGCCTGAGACGGACATTGAAGATGTGGTGATTGCGGGCACGACCGACTTGCGCGGCGATGCTGAGCGTTCGCTGATGATTGAGAAGGTTCGCGCCGCCCTGGGAGAGATGAGCGCCGATCAGCGCAAGGCGCTGGAGCTGGCGTACTTCCAGGGCTTGACGCACACTGAGATTGCGGAGAAGACTGGCGAGCCGCTGGGTACGATTAAAACCCGGATTCGCAGTGGCCTGCAGGCCTTACGAACGAGATTTGCATGACAGATTTGAGCCTATTTGAAAGGGCATGGCTTCACCCGTGCCGGCGTGGATAGAAGGATCAAAGGGCTATAGCCCTTGTGGGAACGCGGTTTCGGAAAGTAGATGAGGACACACGAACAATTCGTGGATGAGCTGGCGCTCTACGCGCTGAACGAGCTGCATGGCAGCGAGCTCGAGGAATTCGAGCAGCACCTGGCGGGTTGCGCCTCGTGCCGCCGCGAATTGCAATCCATGCGCAGCGATCTTGGACTGCTGGGGCTTTCGGTTGTGGGTCCCAAACCGCCGGCGCGCAGCAAAGAACGCCTGATGCGCGCCATCGCCGGGGAGCCGCGCGGAGCCGCGGGTTCGGTCCCGGCCGGCGCTGTCACGGGACGCCGGGGTTTCTGGTGGCAGTGGATTCCGGCGGTGGTAGCGCTGGCAGTCATCGTGTTCGCCATCAGCCTGCGGCAGAGCAACCTGAGCCTGCACGATCAGCTTGCCGAGTTGCGCAACCGCTATAACGATCAGAAAATCCAGCTTACCCAGGCGCAGGAGAACATGCGCTTGCTGCTCGCGCCCGACGCCGTCCACGTTTCGCTCGCGCCTCCCAAAGCCGGCAAGCAGCCGAACGCGACCGCCATCGTCAGCCCGTCGCAGAATCGCATGACGCTGATGGCGAGCAATCTGCCGCCGGTGCCTGCGGGCAAGGCCTATGAGCTGTGGGTGATTCCGCCGCAGGGTGCGCCGGTGAATGCCGGTGTCTTCAAACCTGACGAGCATGGCAACGCCATCATGCTCGACCACGCCATGCCCGCCGGGGTGCAGCCGAAGACGTTTGCCCTGACGGTTGAAGATGAGGCCGGATCGGACAAGCCAACCTCGCCGATCCTCCTGCTGGGGACAATGGACGAGGGGCAGTAGGGGCGACCTCCCCTTCGAGCGGGAATGAGGCGCATTGCCCGAACCGCCGAAAGCAGGTCCTTCGCTCCGCTCAGGATGACAATCTTCAAACGTCGCAGCGTTGCGTCACGGGTGAAAACCGTGCCGTTCGGAAAACCGGATTATGAGATGGGTTAGCTATCTCACGCCAGGCAACGCTGCATCTGCTGCACCGCCCAATCGATTTCCTCGCGCGCGATGACCAGTGGTGGCGCGATGCGGATCACCGTGTCGTGGGTCTCCTTGCAAAGTATGCCGAGGTCTTTCAGCTTTTCACAGAACGGCCGCGCCGGCTTATTCAGCTCTATCGCAATCCACAAACCTATGCCGCGCACTTCGCCCACATGAGAACTGCGAATCGCCTGTAGCTTCTGCAGGAAGTACGGGCCCAGTTCGGCCGAGCGTTCGATCAGCTTGTCCTCGACCAGCACGCGCAACGCGGCGCGAGCTACGGCACAGCCCAGCGGATTGCCGCCAAATGTGCTGCCATGATCGCCGGGATGAAATACGCCCAGCACTTCCTTTGAGCCAAGCACCGCGGAGACCGGGTAGAAACCACCGGCGAGCGCCTTGCCGATAATCACGAGATCAGGATGAACGTCTTCGTGCTGATAGGCGAAGAGCTTTCCGGTGCGTCCCAGGCCGGCCTGAATTTCATCGGCAAGGAACAGCACGTTATTGGCGCGGCAGATCTCTGCGGCCTGCTGCAGGTAGCCCGCCGGAGGAATCACGATTCCCGCCTCGCCCTGAATCGGTTCGACCAGGAAAGCGCAAGTGTCGGGAGTGATCGCCGCGCCTAGAGCGCGGGCGTCGCCAAAGGGGATGATCTTGAAGCCGGGGGTGAAGGGGCCGAAGCCGTCGCGGTATTGCTGGTCGCTGGAGAAGCTGACGATGGTGGTAGTGCGGCCATGGAAATTGTTGGCGCAAACGATGATCTCAGCCTTGCCGTCCGGGGTTCCCTTCACCTTGTACGCCCATTTGCGCGCGGCCTTGATGGCGGTCTCGACCGCTTCGGCGCCGGAGTTCATCGGTAGCACCATATCGAAACCGGTAAGCTGGTGCAGTTCCTGGCAGAGCAGCGGAAGCTGGTCGTTACGAAAGGCGCGTGAAGTCAGCGTTACCTTGCTCGCCTGGTCGATGAGCGCTGCCAGAATTTTGGGATGGCAGTGTCCCTGGTTGACCGCCGAATAGGATGCCAGGCAATCGAGGTAACGGTTGCCGTCAACGTCGTAGACCCACACGCCCTCGGCGCGCTCGATGACTACGTCAAGTGGATGGTAATTGTGAGCTCCGTAAGCTTCTTCGAGCTCGATATAGTTTTGGGTGCGGAGTTGTTCGATTACGGGCATGAGGTCCTTTCACAGCAATTAGCAATTAGCAATTAGCAATTAGCAATTAGCAATTAGCAATTAGCAATTAGCAATTAGCAATTAATTAGACGCGCTGGTCGAGTGTGGCGATTAAATGCGGCTTGTTTCTACCTTTCGCAATAAGGCTCCGAGCATCCGCTGTACCTCCTGGGTATCGCAACAAGAGATTCATGAGCGTCGGTCGAGATGAATCCCAAGTCGCGGGACAGCAACAGAAAATATTCGAGCTCGAATGCAGAGCCTGCTGCGATATTCAAGAAATGATGGAACTCGCCGTTTCCTGTGCGACCACAGCCCTCGGCAATGTTCGCAGGAACCGACGAGCTACATCGTCGCATTTGGCTTCGGAGTCCATAAGTCTCCTCCTTGGGAAAAGCAGCAGTCGCCTTGTAGACAGACATGGTGAGCAAGTGCGCTTTCACCCAGACAGTCAACCGCCTGAATTCTTTCATCGATCTACCATCCATCAACTCTAATTGCTAATTGCTAATTGCTAGTTGCTAATTCGCTACCCATCCAACAACATCGTCAGCAGCGCCATCCGCACGTACAGTCCGTTTGCTGCCTGGCGGAAGTACATGGCGCGCGGATCTTCGTCCACCGTTTTGTCGAGTTCGACGGTACGCGGCAGCGGGTGCAGGATCATCGCGTTGGAGCGCATCTGCCGCAGCACGGAAGAATCGATGGCATAGCGCAGTGTGCCGCTGATTCCGGCAACCCGCTGCGGACGAATGCGTGTCTGGTAGACCACGTCCACTTCGCCCAGCACGCGCTCGATACTGCTTTCCACTTCATAGCGGACGCCGTGGCGCTCGAGGTATTGCAGGATGTCGGGCTTCATCTGCAACTCGGGCGGACTGACGAAGAAAATCTTTACGCGATCAAACTTGGCCAGCAGATAGGCCAGCGAGCGAACGGTGCGCCCACGATCGAGCTCGCCGATAAATGCGATGCTCAGCCCATCGAGCGGGCGGTCGCGGTAGATGGTGTAGAGATCGAGCAGCGCCTGCGTAGGATGCTGGCCGCCATCGCCATCTCCAGCGTTAATTACGGGCACGGGCGATACTTTGGCCGCGCGCACCGCGCCGCCGGTTTCGTGGTGACGAATGACGGCGAGATCGCAATAGCTGCCCACGATGCGGATGGTGTCTTCGACCTGCTCGCCTTCAATCTCGGAAGAGAAAGCGCGGGCATGTTCGGTGGAAAGGACGCGTCCGCCCAGGCGCAGCATGGCCGCTTCGAAACACAGGCGGGTGCGGGTCGAGGGCTCATAAAAGATGCTGGCCAGGATGCGGCCCTGGTAGTCGAGCGTGCCGCCGCGAGCGACGATGCGTTCCATCTGCCGGGCCCGGTCGAACAACTCCATCAACAGCGGAACGGTGAACTGTTGCGACTCAATCACGTGCCTGAGGGGCAATGGTGGCTCGCTGTGGTTCGCCTGGCCCGCTCGCTCCAACGCTTCTATCGGCATGTCAATACCTCGACTTCGAATTCAGTCGCAAACGGAATGAGATCGGGAACAATGTTCGTACCCGCCGCGCCTTTGACGGCGTCGGCCAGGTGATCGAACGAAGTGATGACCGCCCTGTGACCACCATGGTGAAGAAAGCGCAACACCGATTCGACCTTCGGTCCCATGTTTCCCGGCGGGAAATGTCCGGCGCGATAGTGCTTCTGCAAGTCGGAGGCGGTGACTTGGGTCAGCGGCAATTGATTCGGCTGCTTGTAGTTCAGGTAGACGTAATCGGTGTCGGTGGAGATGGCGAACAGATCCACGCCAAGCTCTGAGGCCAGCACGGCTGAGGCACGGTCCTTGTCAATGACGGCCTCGACGCCGCGCAGTGTGCCGCCGGCTTCGCGAACGACCGGGATACCGCCTCCGCCGGTGCAGACCACCAGTGCGCCATCGTTCACCAGGTCGCGAATGAGATCGAGTTCGACAATCTTCATCGGCTCGGGCGAGGGAACGACCCGGCGATATCCGCGAGCGGCATCTTCCACGATGTGCCAGCCGAGCGAGCGGCGCTTCTCTTCGGCGTCGGAACGCGAATAGAACGGGCCAATGGGCTTGGAGGGATGAAGCATGGCCGGGTCATCGGCCGACACCACGGTCTGCGTCACCAGGCAGACCACGGGAAGGTTGAGCCCGGCGGAGGCGAACTCATTGTGCAGCGATTGCGCGAGCAGGTATCCGATCTCGCCCTGGCTGGCCGCACCGCAAACATCGAGCGTCTGGCTGTAGGCAACGTCGGAGGCGCGCTCGGAGCGCAGCAACTGAGCTCCGACCTGCGGTCCGTTGCCGTGTGTTACCACCAGGCGATAGCCCAATTCGATTAGAGAGCGAATAGCGGCAGCGGTGCGGCGTGTATTCGCCAGCTGTTCGGCGATGGTGCCCTTCTCACCGGCGCGGATGAGGGAATTTCCGCCGATCGCAACCAGAGCCGTTTTCGACATACGAACTTCTCCGACCACAGCACCGAGGTTGGACATCCCACTCATTCGAAGACCGCGAATGAGTGGGGCACCCGACGCTTTGCTACCGCGCCAATTCGGCTACGTGTTCCGCGGCCGCGTGACGCTGATCAGAAGCCTGCTCGGACATCAGCTCGAGCATGATTGCCTTTTGGGCATGGAGCCGATTCTCCGCCTGCTGGAAGACGAACGAGCGTGGCGAGTCTATGACTTCGTCGGTCACCTCGTCGCCGCGATGGGCGGGCAGGCAATGCAGGAAGATCGCGTCGTTCCTGGCTTGGCCGAAGAGCTCCGCATTCACCTGGTAGGGACGGAAGATCTCCGCGCGCCTTTGCACATCGCTTTCCTGGCCCATGCTGGCCCACACGTCGGTGTAGACCACATCGGCTCCGAAGACGGCCGACTCGGGATCATGGGTGACGGTGATGCTGCCGTGGGTTTCGGTGCAGCGCAACCGTGCCCATGAGGTTGCGTCGAGGCTGGGCTCGAAGTGCGGCGGAGTCGCAATCCAGACGTTGGCTCCCAGCTGCGCGCCGGCGAACATCAGCGAGTGCGCCACGTTGTTGCCATCGCCGATGTAGGCCACCTTGAGCCCGGCGATGCGGCCTTTCACCTCGAGCATGGTGAGGTAATCGGCCAGCGCCTGGCAGGGATGGCTGAAATCGGTGAGCCCGTTGATGACCGGGACGCTTGCACAGCGCGCCATCTCTTCCACAATGTCGTGGGAGAAGGTGCGGATCATGATGCCGTGCACCATGCGCTCAAGGTTCTTGGCCACATCATGCACCGACTCGCGTTTGCCCAGGCTGATCTCGGCGGGCGAAAGATAAATCGGATGGCCGCCGAGTTCCTCCATGCCGACGTCGAAGGTCACGCGGGTGCGCAATGACGGCTTCTCGAAGATCATCGCCAGCATCTTGCCCTTGAGTGCCTGCGAATACTCCGAAGGATTGGCTTTGATCATGCAAGCGACATGCAGAAAGTGCCGAATGTCGCCGGACGCAAAGTCACGCAGCGATACAAAATCTTCGCCATGCATGGCTATCTCCCAGCGCCGGCCAGCACGCGCTGACGCTGTTCGGTGAAATTCTCCAGGAGTTGAGTAAGCGCGGGCGCGCCAACTTCTTCCACCTCGTAGCGCACGCGAACACTCGGCTTGTCGATGGGGATAGTACGGGCAAGATCGATGGGCGTCGCCACCATCACCACGTCGCAGGGAACGCGCTTGATGGTTTCCTGCAACTCGTGACGCTGGGTCTCGCTGTAGCCCATGGCGGGCAGCAGCTTGCCGAGATGAGGGAACTTCTCAAACGTCTGCTTGATGGAGCCGACGGCGTAGGGCCGCGGATCGACCAGCTCGGCAGCGTTGTAGCGGTTCGCGGCGACCACTCCGGCGCCGTAGGGCATCTCGCCGTGAGTAAGGGTTGGGCCATCTTCGATCACCAGCACACGTTTGCCGGCGACGCTTTCAGGATCGGGAATGCTCACCCGGCAAGCGGTTTCGATCACCTGGGCAGTGGGATTGTATTGCGCGATATTGCGGCGAACGGTTTCGATCCCGTCCTGCCTGGCGGTGTCGACCTTATTGATGATGAGGACATGCGCGGTGCGGAAATTGACCTCGCCAGGGTAGTAAGCGAGTTCGTGTCCCGGACGATGCGGGTCGAGCACGACGATGTCGAGGTCGGGACGGTAGAACGAGGTGTCATTATTACCGCCGTCCCAGAGGATAAGGTCGCCATCCTGCTCGGCAGCTTTCATGATGTCGTAGTAATCGACCCCGGCATAGACGGTGGTGCCTTCGACCAGATGCGGCTCGTACTCTTCGCGCTCTTCGATGGTGCACTCGTAGCGGTCGAGATCGGCCAGAGTGGCGAAACGCTCGCAGCGCTGTGAGACCAGGTCGCCGTAGGGCATGGGATGACGAATCACCACCGGGTTCCAGCCCAGGTTGCGCAACTCGGAAGCGATGCGCCGCGACACCGGGCTCTTGCCGCAGCCGGTGCGAACCGCACAAACCGAGATCACCGGCACTGACGACTGCAGCTGCGTGCGCTCGGCACTCAGCAGCCAGAAATCGGCGCCGGCGGCGACTACACGTGAAGCCAGGTGCATCACCGTCTCGTGTTTGACGTCGCTATACGAGAAGACGGCGATGTTCACCTTCTCTCTGCGGATGGTTTCTTCCAGCAGGCCTTCTTCGACGATGGGAATTCCATTGGGATAAAGCGGCCCGGCAAGCGCGGGCGGGTAGGCACGGCCTGCGATATCGGGGATCTGGTTAGCGGTGAAGGCGACTACATCAAATTCAGGCCGGTTGCGAAAGATGAGGTTGAAGTTATGAAAATCTCGGCCTGCAGCACCAATAATGAGAACTCGTCTCATGAGTGCGTGAAAGCGTCATTAGACCCATGATGTGGGGACACTTTTCTCCTGGGCACGATAGTGAGCCTCGGCCGTCAGGAGCGCAGTGAGGGTTATCACGTGAGGTGACGCGCAAGGTCACATGCAGGGGTGAGCCGGCCGAACTGCTGCCAAGAGCCGTGCCCGGGAAAATGCCCGGAGAAACAGCACCGCGAGCGCTCGAAGTAGCTAGAGATACGCCCACTGCCAGCTCGCATTCCGAGAAACGGGGCATGTGCGTACCCGGTTCACAGCTCACAACCGCAAGTGTCTGCTGTCACTGACCAATGGTCTAAAGCTTGTTATAAGAATGTCCGCGACTCTTTCCTCCTGAGAGTTGTGTTGGTTATCTCCCCTCAACGAGGTCAGCGCACGAGCAGGGCTCGCGGCGATGACTGTTGCGCCGGTTGGTTGCGGCTGCTGTAGTGGTGCGCCCGGTTTAAGGGAAAGGCTCGTCGTTGATGCCTTTCCATGTGAACTGACTCCCTGGTTGCTGTTGCAGTAATGCCGTCTAGGCTCCCGAATATCGTCAACGTTGTCACGCAGCATGTTTGAAGTGTCGGAGATCCTCATGACTAGCAAGTTGCACATAGCCTCGCTTCTGGCATTTTCCTTTCTCATCTCGTGTTTGCTCGTCGCCTCTTGCGGGGCGCAGTGCTACCTGAACCAAGGCTGCAAGCCACAGGACCTCCTCAACTACCAGCCGAACGGAAATGGCAGCCAGGTGTATCACGGCGATGGTGCGTCCAATAACGCTGGTGGAGCATGGACTACTAACTACGCCGACGATAACCAGTGTTTGTCGTGCCATTACGGCACCGACACCTATCCTTATCTGTGGACAGGACACAAGAACACGCTGCGCAAGTTTGCCCCTGGAGCTTTATGGGGCGGCCCTGACGGCACACTATATCGAACTACCGACGACCACTATGGCTCGGGGAGCACTTACGACTGGGTTAACGGGAAAATTATCTTAGGATGGTGCGACCCGCTGGCGACGCCACTGCAAAATGGAACGCCGATCATCGATCCGTACTGTAGCTTTGCTTACTACACGCTGCCTAACTCGCACGCGCCTGCTCCCTACACGCTGGTTGCCCAGACCGAACAGGCCGGAGGAGTTCGTAACATCTACTACCTCAAGGGTGGATGGATGAACTACGGAGGCAGAACGAATCCATCGGCTACTCAGCTGGGCACAGTCTTCGACAAGGGACATACCGGCGAACTCTATCCCAACGGCAACTTTGATTGTGCGCGGTGCCATGCGACCGGGTATAACTTCGACCATTGGGGTCCCGAGCCGACGAGCAATACCAATAGCCAGTTGAAGTGGATTCCCGATGCGTCGCTTAGCCGGCTACCGACCGACGGCTACATAGCGCCGGGAACCAGCGGAACTTCGTCATGGTATCTCAGCGGCATTCAGTGCGAACGCTGCCACGTTGCTGCTTATCCCTGGGGTTCGCATCCTTATGACAACATCTACGTCACCCAGCCTCAGAAGGAGCAAGCTACGGCTTTGTGTATGGAGTGCCATCGCCAGGAGACGGTCACCGTGGCGAATGGAAATCAGGGCGGAAGTATTGTTCCGTCGAACCCGCTTACTACCAACGACCATGGATATTGCTCTGACCTGTCTGGCTCGGCCTATGCAACTTGTACACAGAATCCGTCGAACCAGTGGATTTACAAGCCGCAAGTGAATCATGCCCAGGGACAGGAGTTCCTGAATAGTCCACACGCGCGCTTCACCGGAAGCTTGGCGCAGAACGCACAGCACACGGCTGATCTGTCGATCACGATCGCTGGCAGCTACAACAGTTACTTCAGCCAGTCGCCTGCCGACCCAGGCAAGAACAACGGCTGCGTCGGGTGTCACGATCCGCACCAGAGTACGGCCGCAGGGGTTCCGCAGAGCGAGGCACAGAAACCCATTGCCACTACTTGCGATAGCTGTCACGCGTTGGCCAAGAACATCATCCAGACTACTGGCCATCCGACAGGAGCGTTAACCCCATTTCCGACGGGCACGCAGGCGGACATACCGGGCGCCTGCGTCACGTGCCACATGCAAGGAGCGTTGGGGCAGGCACAAACGCACCTGTTCCGCATCAACACCAACGTCAATTACCATACCTATCCCACACCCGAGCAGCTCTATGTGGAGAACCTGACGGGCCTGGGCACCCAGGCTTCTCTCTCGCGATATAGCGGAATGGTCTATAACCAGGCGAGTTGGCTGGATGTTGACCTGGCTTGTGGCCAGTGTCACGTGGGCGGCGATGGCGTCACCAATCCTTATGGGTTGACCCCGCCGGCAGGCCTGCCGGGCTCGCATGCGTTTACCCGGGACCAGTTGTCACAAATGGCGGTAGGAATCCATAACCCTGATCCGGGAGTTCCTCGACCTACCTATTCTCCGACGCCGGGAACCTATACAAAACCGGTGGCCGTCACGCTCTCCGACACTATGCAGGGCACGACCATCTACTACACAACAGACGGAACAATCCCGACCAGCAATTCGGCAATTTATTCCGCACCTATTACCGTTACCAGCAGCACTTCCTTCCAGGCGATTGGCGTCATCCAGGGAATGCCGCAAAGCGACATAGCTTACGCCACGTATTCCATCAACCTGCCGACAGCACCGCCGCCGCTGTTCTCTCCCACGCCGTCGACCTATAGCTCGGCTCAATCGGTAATGCTATCGAATACCGCCAGCCTTCCGATGTACTACACGCTGGACGAGTCAAGCCCAACTACACAGTCCACCCCGTACACATCGCCGATCTCGGTAGCGAAGAACACCACCATCAAAGCGATCAGCGCAGCTTACGGATATCAGAATAGTTCGGTATCGACCGGCAACTACTATATTCAAGCGCCAGCGCCTACCTTCTCGCCTGGTTCGGGCAGCTACTCTAGTCCGCCAGTTGCGGTGAGCATCTCAGATACGGCCAGCGGAGCTACTATCTACTACACGGTCGATGGGTCGATCCCGACCACCAACTCGACGTCGTGCCCGAATCCGTGTGGCCTGTCGGTTTCGACGACGACCACACTCAAAGCCATAGCTTCAGGCGGTGGTTACGTTTCCAGCAACGTGGCGGTTGCGACTTATACGATTGCGGCAGCCAACCCGGTATTCACTCCGGGAGGCGGCACATACTATGCGCCAGTTACGGTCACTATGACCGACTCCACGCCTGGCGTATTGATTTACTACTCAACAACGGGATTTCCATCAACCAGCTCGCCTCATTGCGCCAGTCCATGCCAGGTAAACATCACCACCACTACCACGCTGAGGGCGATGGCAACCGGTAACGGCATATCGCAGAGCGGAACCACGGTCGGCGTCTATACGTTGTCGGCGCAGACGCCGAGCTTCTCGCCGGGCTCAGGCAGCTATGCCGCGCCACTTGCCGCGACTATCACCGATACTACGCCCGGTGTGACCATCTACTATGCGATCAACGGCTTCCCGACAACCAATTCGCCCTCGTGCTCCAGCCCATGCAGCATCAATGTCTCCGGCACGGGATCGACAACCGTCAGAGCAATGGCGCAAGGTAATGGCTACTCACAAAGCGGAACTGGGTTTGCAACTTATACCTTGCACTGAGCTATAGCAAAACGATGGCCCCGAGATCAGCGGGGCTTTTTTTATTGAAGCTTGCCGGATGGCCGTTACTTTTTAGGCTTTCCGACTCGCTGCGCGGTGGCGAACATAAGGGTGATGGTGTTCATGTCTTTCGGCTGGACTTTCCCGGGAGGGATGCGCATGCGGGTAACGTCTTCTAGCTTCAGCAGCAAATCGACTAATGCCATCGAGTCGATCAGCCCGGAAGAGACTAGCGGGGTATCTTCCTCGATCGCGACACCAGGTTTGCGGATTAGCTCGGCAATGTAAGTCGCCATTTGTTGTACTTCGGGCGTCATAGGGTCAGGCCTCCAGGCGTTCGTGGGTTAGCTCGGGATGCTCGAGCAGCAACTTCTCGAGGGTGGTTGAGCGGGCTGGCTTTCCGGCAGTGCTCTTCACAATCCAGCGTGGCGGCTTCAGGATGATGGTACGAACGGCAATCCCAAGACGCAGCGACAATGCGGCTGCGAATTTCTTGCTCTATCTCGGAGGATTGGCCGAGCATAGCTTCTTCTTCACTTCGGCGACAACGACAACTTCTTGCGTTCCGAGGTCTGGGTTGTAAATACCCAGCGCAACCGCCCGCCATCGTGAATAGCAGGATGGCAGGAAACTATCTCTTCTATATCTTGAGGGTAGATGTTTTCACCCCCGATGATGAGCAGGTCTTTTTGGCGGCCAACTACGAATAGCTCGCCACCAAGCAGAAAGCCCAAGTCGCCCGTGTGGTACCAGCCGTCGATCAGCGCTTTGCTGGTAAGGTCATCGCGGTTGTAATAGCCGTTGAAGAGGCAGTCGCTGGCTATAAGAATCTCGCCAACAACTGCTTCACTCGCCGTGGCTCCGCGCTTCGAGGCGATGTGAACTTGATGATTCGGCAGTGGCTCGCCCGATGACACAAACGAAATCGCTCCTGGCGTTCCCTCCGGGACAATGGAGATTACATGTTCGCTGCGAAAGCGGGCATCGCTCGCCCAGATACAGGTCGGCCCGTGTGACGCGTCTAAACGGGATTGGGTGACGGCAAAAACATTTTCCGCCATCGCGTAGGACGAGTGGAGTGCATTCGGTTTAAGTCCCACGCTGTCAAAGGCGCTGGAGAACTCCTTGATGCTTTGCTCGCGCACCGGCTCCGAGCAGTTAATCAGCGCGCGCAGCATGACAAATCAATGCCACGAAGATGTTCTGGCCGGGTGCGCCGCGCCAGGAACTGGAAACCGAAATTAGGCATCCACGCCAGCGTACACTTCTGCTGGCTGATAGCTTGCAACATGGTTTCGGGATGCATCACCCAGTCTAGTGGCGACTGCATCACTACCGGCAGGTGGCATACCATCGGCAGCATGAAACATGCAACAAGTCCCATGTCGTGGTATAGCGGAAGCCAGCTATAGATTCGGTCGGTGTCGCTATCAATGTGCAAGGCATCCGCCAGGTAGCTGATTTGCCCGAGAACAGCGCGGTGAGTGAGCGCGACGCCCTTCTGTAGTCCAGTCGTTCCGGCGGAGTGTTGAATAAAGGCGATTTCGTCGGCGCCGCCAGTCTCTCTTATGGGCTCCGGCTCCGCCGCATCCGGGGAATCGCAGGCCCGAACTAACACCGCACCATCGCATGCTGCGACATGTGCCAGTAGTTCCTCCGGAAAACCGCCGTCGATCACTATCGCTTTCGCCGATAGATTGGCCGTCACTCCCGCTAGACCTGAGCGATACTTGGCAGGCTCGATCTTGAAGTTAGGGTAGGCGAGGAAGGCGGTGCAGCTCCGAGCATCATTGCGCCGGCGAAGCTGGCCATAGCAGCGATGGATTGCGGCATAATGATTACCACACGATCGCCGCGACTTACTCCATGCCTACTTAAGAGAGCTGCCTCGCGGCGCGCCCGGCTGCGAAACTCGCCAAAGGTGACCTGCTCCTGCTCATCTTCGTCAACCCAGTAGGTGATAAAGCAACTGTTCGCAGGGGCAGCATCCAGAGCTTCGGTGATGGTCGCAAACGAAGCCGGTGCGAACCGCGTAGCTTTATCGCCGGAATTGACCTGCGTCGGCATAGGTTCAAAACGTCCTGTACATAAATTGCGAGGTGCTTGCACCCTGGGTCTGGGTAATCAAGACCACAATCAAGAGTGCGACGCTGTAGAGAGCTGGAAGCCAGATCCATCGCCGCTGCGCAAGTACAGGCAAGAATCCTGAGCGAGATTGCTCTCCGCTCTGCAAATAGCCATCGAGAGTTTCTGAAATCTGCAGGACGAGGGCGTAGCTTGCGGCGACAATGAGTACCATGAGGTAAAGGCTGAGATCAAGGGCGTGACTGGAGTAAGTCGCGGGAGATGCTATCGCCAGCAGCATGCGGCCTGCCTGCGCAGGCGAGTTTGCGCGAAACAGGAGCCACCCCAGGCTGACGCAGATCGTCGTCGTGACCCAACCGACCAGGTTCCAAACCGCTTCTGGGGGATTCCAATCGAAGCGTCTCTGCAGCTGTTGCACCAGCCGATGCGCGACCAGCAGGCATCCGTGATAGCAGCCCCAGAGCACGAACAACAAGGTCGCCTTGTGCCAAACTCCGAATAGCACCATGGAGACAACCAGCACCAGGTTGCGCCACCATAGTTCGCGCCGGAGCACAGCGAGGGGCAGGAAGACATAATCGCGAATCCAGAATGACAGCGACATGTGCCAGCGCGTCCAGAAAACCGAGGGACTATCGGAAGCAAACGGCCGCGCGAAATTTTCTGGAATGGTGAAGCCCAGGACTTGTGCGGCTCCGATGGCGATGTGGGAGTATCCGGCAAAATCAAAAAACAATTGCAAACCGTAGCCGAAGGCGAGGCACCAGGCGTCAGGGCCGCTCCAGTGGGCTAGGCGGTCGAAGCCGGCGGTGATTCCGACGCCGCCGAGTACTCCGCGACCCAGCAGCTTCGCCACCTGCATCATCAACACTCCGATGGCAATTCGGCTGAAGCCTCGCTCGCGCTCCGACCATGGCACTACTGCTTCGCTGCGAAATTGCGGCAGCATATCGGGCATGCGGCAGACTGGCCCGGAAATTGTCACCGGAAAGAACGCCATGTACAGAGCGAACTCCGCCAGGGACGGGTCAAGCTCTTCGCCACGATACAGGTCGAAGAGATAGCTCATCGCCTGGAATGTCCAGAAGGAAATTCCCAGCGGCAGCGCCAAATGCGCGAAGGGCTGCAACGAGGAGAACGGAAGCTGCACAGCAACGGGAGGCAAGTACTTGAACGCGCCGAGCAACGACAGGTTCAAGAAAATGCCAACGCTGAGAGTCACCCCGGTAGGACGGCGACGCATGAGTTGGCCTACACCGTAGTTCAGCAATGTGGAAGCCAGCAGGACGGCGGCAAACCACGGTTGCCACGTCAAGTACAGCGCATAGCTGGCGACCAGGAGACTAGTCTGACGCACACTACGGGATCGTAGCGTGGCGAAGACTATCGCTTCGACCAGTAAAACCGCGATGTAGAGGATGGTTTGCAACACGAGCTCACCCCGGCCACGTGCTATTGCAGGCGCGTCCCATCGGGTCCAAAGACGGGGAATCCGTCCCACGGTTGGGAAAGTTTCAGCTGTTCGGCGCCGGCGTCGCGATCGAAGTTGTAGAGAAACAGCCCAAAGTTGTAGCGCAAAACTCGGTCATCGGGCCTCTGCGCAATTGCGGCGCGATATTCGGCAACGGTTTCGTCAGGACCCTGCACCGGAGCTTGCGCGGCAACCGCCAGGCGCAATTGCTGCTCGGAATGATTCAACTGATTGGTAAAGGGAGGCCGTTCCAGGCGCTGCAACATCTCATTCGTAATGCGATAGCGGTCGTAGCCGGTGAGGGCAAGCAGGCGTTCGCACTGCGCCTCCGATGGAATCTGGTCGTCTGTAACCGGCTGGCCCGGAATCTGGGCTGCGATGTTGCGAAACATTGCGCGTGCCAGCAGGTAGTTCCCGGCAGGAGTCATGTGCGCATGCTCGTAAACCAGGTCGCTGCCGGGAGCTCCAGCGGGACTTTGCTGCGCGAAGAGGGCTTCGGCGTCTACTACTTCTGCTCCGGCAGCGGCGGCTGAGCGGTTGATCTGGTTAATGCGGCTGTCGGCGCGGAAGCGTAGCGTATCGAGATCGCGGGCGCGGGCAAAGTGCTCGGCGGCCTGCTGAGTGTCGCCCGTCTTTTCAAGGCAGCGCGCGATGCGGAACTCCAACTCGGCATACTGGTCGTCAATCGCTGATGCCTGACGATAAACCTGAAGCGCCTGCGCGAAATCTCCTGCGGCTTCGAGGCGGATCCCTTCGTTGACCAAGGTCGACCAACTCCGCAGATCATCCGGGCCGAGGCCGTCGCGATGTTGCGAAGCAAATGGGGCGCAGTCTTTGAGATTGGTCGCGACGGTGCTGACAATCACGCGCGCACCGGCGTCACGCGAGGCGGTGATGGTGTCGCGCAGGTTGCTATCAAAATTGGTGTAGGCGTACTGCAGCAATGGCGAAGTGGCCGGGACTTGCTTGTCGAGGAACATCTCCATCCCGCCCCACTCTTGTTTCTGAGCGCCCAGCCTGGTCAGCAACTGGCCCACCCGCGTGGAGCGGAACCAGATACTCGCGCGCACTACGGGGAGCCACATACCCGACGAACTGAGCACGGTACCCGGGCCATAGGGTCCGACAACTTCGTTGTTGCCGGAGTAGACGATGACGAAGTCGGGCTGTAGCTTGGCCAGACCTTTCGCAACCAGCAAAGATACGTGCGAGTTGATGGCCACGCTGCCGGTGTTGAAGACCTCGAACTTCTTCTCTGGGAAGCGCTGCGCCAGCATCACTTCCAGATAGCGGCTGAAAGAGTATGCGGGATCGGGATCACCCATAGCCGCCGACTCGCCCAGGACGAAAATGCGATACGTACCTTTGGCTTTCTCGGCAGGGACGGCATACACCAGCGGCGTCTTGATCATCCCCGGGGGAAAAAACGGCGCCGGGAAGAACAGGTTGTAACAGTTCGCGGGACGGCCATGCACGGTACAGGGCTGGGTCAGATCGGTTGAGTATCCGACGTTGAAGGCGCGCAGGCCCAACTCGACTGCCACCAGCAACAGGATTGGCGCAACGATCGCGATGGCTGCTCGAATCGCCCAGAAGCGCCAGTCGCGAGACTCAGGAGTTGGCGGTTCGGTGACGGCGGCTTGGTCTGTCGTGTGCTCGCGAGTTTGCAGTTGAGACTCGGGCATAGCTTTTGACTAGCTCTTGCTGCTCTGCTGCGCGTCGGCAATCAGATGTTCCACTTGCTGTCTCTGAGGAAAGCCCGGATTCAGCTTCAACAATTTCTCCCAGGCAGCCACGGCGTCGGGGACATTGTTCTTGGCCTTCCACTCGATGATGCCGAGGTTCATCAGCGCGCCGGCATGTTTTGGGTCGTACTTGAGCGCCTGCTGCAGCTCGCTGATGGCGCCATCAACGTTGCCGGTATAGAACATGCACGCCGCCATGTCGGCACGCACGTCGGCATTTTTGGGATCTACGTCCAGCGACTTCTGAAAGTAAGTTGTAGCCTCGTCGAACTGATGAGCGCTGCGATAGACCATGCCGACCTGGTTCAGCAACTTCGCATCATTAGGCTTCGACTTAAGTTCCGTCAGCAACGGCTCGGCTTTCTTATCGGCCATGTGCTTCATGTCCGCCATTGTGGGAGTACCCGCCACCATCCCATTCGGCGTTGCACCGGCATGCGGATTGCCGCCGCCCATGGTCCCGGCCGGGGGCATCGCAGCGGGCATGGTTGAGCCCGGCGGCGGCATAGTCGGCATGGCTGAGGTTGCGGCTATGGGCGACGGCTCAGGGGCCGAGCCGCGCAGCAGGTATCCGACGGGAAAGCCGACAGCGAGACAGACGCCCGCTAGCACATATACCTGTACTGGCCGCCAATAGCTCTGCCGGGTTTCGGGACCCTTGGTTTCCTCTTGCATGTTCTTGTACCCCTCACATGACGCTCGGCACGCGAGCCCCACTCGCGAAGCCAGCGGCGCAGATATTCACTTTCTGTGTACGCATGAGGGCTGCCAAAGCCTTCGACCACGAGGGTCATTTGGCAATCCATTGCGGCTCAGTGTCTTACGAGGGTGGTGGACCTGCACTCGGACGGCGAATTCCCGAATTGGCGTGTTTTTCTCCGCAGCCTGCGTGTGTTTTGACGCCCACTCCGATGGCGCGAGCACGGAACGCTTCCGAGTTTTTGCCGTGCTTTGAGTGACTTACAAGAGATTGATTGTGGAAGGCGACCTGCACCTTTAAACTTGGCTACCGGCTGTGGGGATGGCGATCCCGGGCAGCGCCGGTTTCGGTCTGGGGTGCGGGGTCACTACCAAAGTGCGATGAAGGAAACCCTCTACAAATCCGTGATCGTCGGCGCCGGGCCGGCAGGACTCACCGCAGCTTACGAACTCGCGAAGCATGGGCAGCAGGTCGTGGTGCTCGAGGCCGATCCCGAATACGTCGGTGGCATCTCGCGCACGGTGAAGTACAAGGGCTTCCATTTCGATATCGGCGGCCACCGTTTCTTCTCCAAGTCGCGCGAAGTCGAGGACCTGTGGACGGAAATCGGCGGCGATCTAATGCTGGACAGGCCGCGCTCCTCTCGCATTTTTTATCGCGGACAGTTTTATAGCTATCCTTTGAAGCCGTTCGAAGCGCTCTCAAAGCTGGGACTGTTCGAATCGGCGCGCTGTATGGCTTCGTTCGCCAAGGCAAAAATCCATCCCACTCCCGATCCGAAGACGTTCGAAGACTGGGTGGTCAATCAGTTTGGGCAGCGGCTGTTCAGCATCTTCTTCAAAACTTACACGGAAAAAGTTTGGGGCATGAGCTGCCGCGAGATCTCTGCTGACTGGGCGGCTCAGCGCATCAAGGGGCTGTCGCTGTGGTCCGCCGCAAAGCATGCTCTGTTCCCGCAACGCAAGGCGAAGGACCGCACTCAGGTGGTGAAGACACTGATCGACACCTTCCGCTATCCGCGGCAAGGTCCGGGCATGATGTGGGACCGTTGCGCTACGCGGGTTCGCGAAATGGGCGGCGAAGTGCTCCTGGGGCGAAGAGTGGCCAAGTGCAGCTTCGACCAGCACACGCAGAAATGGACGGTGACGCGCCTGGAACGTTGACGGCCAAGTTGAGCAATACGTGGCAGAGCACGTGATTTCGTCGATGCCGATTCGCGAACTGGTCGCGCAACTTCGACCGCAGCTTCCCGCCGAGGCGGTTCAGGCGGCGAACAGCTTGCGCTATCGCGACTTCCTAACCGTCGGCCTGATTCTTCGCGATAAAGATCGTTTCAGCGATAACTGGATCTACATCCATGATTCGTCGGTGCAGGTCGGGCGGGTGCAGAACTATAAATCATGGTCGCCCGAGATGGTTCCCGATCCGCAATTCTGCTGCTATGGTCTGGAATATTTCTGCTTCGATGGCGATGGGTTGTGGACTTCGCCGGACACGGACCTGATCGCGATGGCCAAGAAGGAGATCCAGCAGATTGGACTTGGCTCTGCCGAGGACGTGATTGATGGAGTCGTGATCCGCCAGCGCAAGGCTTACCCGGTATACGACGATACCTACCAGGCATGCGTAAACATGGTGCGCGAGGCGATAGAGCAGTATTGTCCCAACCTTCACCTGGTGGGCCGCAACGGCATGCACAAGTACAACAACCAGGACCACGCCATGATGACCGCATTGCTGGCCGCGCGTAACATCCTCGCCGGGCGTGCCGAATACGATGTCTGGACGGTGAATCAGGACGGCGAATACCACGAGTCGGGCAGCGCCGGCGCACAGCGGATTGAGCCGCGACTGGTTCCTTTGAAAGTCTCCGGGGCTTCAGCGTAGTTCATGACGGTGGCTTCACAACCCGTGCAACAATCGACTGACGAAGTCCACACCGCAAGCGCCTTCCACGATCTGACCTCCCTGCTGCGCATTCGTCCTCTGCAACTTGCTGCGCTGGTGGTGTTCTTTACCGCCGTCGGCGGATTCGCGTTGTACACCAAGCTCTGCGTCATCGACAACGATATCTGGTGGCACCTGAAGGTTGGCGACTGGATCATCGAACACCTGGCACTTCCCCATACCGGAATTCTGTCGCGCGTTGCCGCTAATCGTCCCTGGGTCGCGTATAGCTGGGGATACGAAGTACTGATGTCGTGGGCCTACCGCTGGGGCGGCATCCTGGGCATCGGGATTTACGGAACGCTGCTGACGATCGGCGTCGCGGCCGCGGTTTACGTCATGCTGCGCGCGCTTTCCGGGCGATTCTGGATTGCGTTGTTGCTCTCGGCAATCACCTGCTGGTCGTTCCTGTTTAGCGGAATGCCGCGGCCGGTTTTCTTTTCGATGATGCTGTTTTGCGCGACGCTAACGCTATTGCTGCAGGCGAACCGCACGGGGCGCGTCGAATTACTGTACTGGCTGCCGCTCATCTTCTTCGTGTGGGTGAACCTGCACATCCAGTTCATTTATGGACTGTTTCTCGTCGGGCTGCTGATGGGGACAACGGTGGTGCAGCGCACGGCGGAGCATTTCGGTATCGCCCCCAGCTTTCTTGCACCAGCGAAGCTTCCGGCGCTCCCGATGGTCGGAATATTTGCAGCATGCGCAGTGGCGACGCTACTCGGGCCGAATTTCTACCATCCGTACATCGCAGTGCTCGAGTATTCGAAGTCGAAGTTCGCTTACAAGGTCATCATCGAGTTGCAGCCGCTGAGCTTCCGCCTGTCGAGCAACTACTTTCAGTTGCTGCTCACCGCCTTCGCATTCTTCGCCGTGGGCTGGAAGAAGAAGATCGACCTGTTCAAGCTTGCGATGTTGACCATTTGCAGCGTGGTGGCCTATCGCACCATGCGCGATGGCTGGTTCATTGCCATCCCTGCCGCCGCTTGCATCGCCGATTTTCCCGCTACGGAAGACGAGTCGGGTGCCGCATTCATTCCTGCTGTTGCAATGAGTGGGCTGCGTGAGCCGATGGAGAACTGGAAGGAGATGCTCGGGGTGGCCGCCGTCGTCACCGTGCTGTTGTTTGTGGTCGCACGCGGGACAGACTTCACGGAGCGCGGCATCGATCGCGCCATCAGCTCGGAGTATCCCGTCAATGCTGTGAACTTCCTGCGCCAGCATCCGCAGCCCGGGCCGCTGTACAACAACCTGGGCTGGGGCGGCTTCCTTATGTGGTATATGCCGGACTATCCGGTGGCGGTCGATGGGCGGAACGACCTTTACGGCGACCAACTCGACCAGCTCTTCTACGCCTCACAGAACGGCGACATTGGATACACGACTGACCCTTACCTGAATGAGGCAGGCGTAGTGCTTCTTGGAGCGGAAATGCCACTGGCCAAACTGCTGACTGCCGATTCGCGCTTCCAGCTTATTTATCAGGACCAGATGGCAGTGGTGTTTGGGCGGAGGTAGGATGGACTCGGCGACAGGATAAAATAAGTTTCCCGCTGCATAGACTGCCCGCTTGTATAGGTAATATCCGTCGGAGAAATGAACGAGTTCGTAACCTTCGCGCGGCAGAGTCGAACCGTCCATACTTCAGGTAAAGCTTCAGGGTCTACAGTGTAGATACCACGATATATCTGGCTGAACTCGACTGCAGTTCCTCGATATCTAGTGCGTTTCCGGTAAGCGGCAGACCATGGTGGAAATAAGCGGTTGGTACATTAACAAAAATATTGTGGTCAAAGTACGCCTGGACAGCGACGAATCCTAACAAGAACCAAACATGGTGCCATGGTCGGCACCAACAGACTTGAGGTAATTCGCACGCATCTTCGCTCCAAGTATGGATATAGGTACTCGCGCTGGACTACGACGGCCGCATCCCACGATGTTCACTGCGCAGAGGCAGAGCAGCAGTGCGACCATGCCGTGCAGTGCCAGGCCCCTTTGCGGCGCGAGAACGCCGCTATCCTTGCTCGGTCGGCCAAGCAATCCAAAAGCCGTAATAGCCGCGACAAATGCTGTCCCGTGGTGATGGGGATAGCCGTGCACGATCGAATACAGGCCAACATCAGCCCAATCGGAAGGAAGAACACCAGAATCGCCTTCGGCGTATAACACCAGCAGTCCAGCCAGGATACAAGAATGCAGCAGACGGAGCCGAGTAATCAAGAAAGGCGCCGGAAACAGGACTGTGGTCGGCTTTCCTCAACGGGGTTACGATATTAAGTTCTGCTTCTCGTATCGTCTGGGGAGCTGAGAGATTGCTTTTTTAACTGTGAATTCTTCGTATGTCGGGTGTTGGTTTGAGAATGATGACGATAAACAAGAGCGTCAAGAACATCGACCGCCGCGCAAACGAAGTAACGGTTGCGAAGTCGTTCGTCGAAAAGTGGCCAAGCCTTGACTGGCTCGATGAGATAGAGCAGCCCAAAACATGCGGCCAAGATGGTGCCGTGACAGTGTAAGGTTCGCCAGCAGCACCAACACCACCGTCATCCGCACCGGATGCTGCACGTCTTTGAAGAAGATCGCAACCAGGAAGCACAGCAGCGGCAGCAACGTATAAGGACGGGCGATCACCGCATACTGATAGACCATTACATAGGTAAAGGCCAGAGGCCAGCGTAGGTACCAGGGGAATGGGGCTTTGTAGACGAGCACCGCCACGCCGGCAATTGCGCATACCACACCGATATACCCCAATGTGGCATAGGGAGCGTGAAACCAGTGCTGCGCGATCCACAAGATGGTATGCCACAGGCCGGGTGAGCCTTCATAGCGCAGTTCGTGGAACCAGATGGTCTTCAGATCGAGGTCGCGGGCGATAAGCCAAGCCTGGGCTTCGTCGGCCCACTTCTCGTGGTATCGGACGGTGAACAGGACCACGCAGGAGTAAGCCAGCAAAACGGCCGCATTGCCGACCTTCTCCCATGTGCGCAATTCCAGGCTCTTCTGCGGCGAACTTGCAACCGCCGTCGCGCTCATGGCTGACTCTGATCGCGTACCAGCACGACTGCCACATTGTCAGAGTACGCTGTTTTGTACGCCGGGACAGTCGCCAGGGCGATCGCCATATGCGACTTCTTTTCCAGCAGAATGGTATTGGCCTCGCCCAGCGGCGCGAACGTAGAGTAGTGCTCCTTAAACTTCATTGTTTTGGCGTAATGAGCGTTGAGGTCGGGGCCGTAAAGGTCTGCCCGCCCGTCAATCGCAACCGGATACTGTGGCAGGTACCAGGTGAGGAAGCCTCCCCAGGGCAGAGAGTTGAAGAGCGGCGCGGGCAGTTGGTGTTCTCGAATGTAATCAGCCGCAGCGACAGGGTAAGTCTCGGCAAGCTGCCCCAGCACAGAAGGCCGGCTCGGCAAACGCGTGACGGCAGCGGCCAGAAGGATCACGGCACTGATTGCAGTTGCAGCTAGAAAGGTAATCCGTGACTGCTGTTGATCGTCGGCTCGCTCGCTCACGATTGGCTCCGTCACGGCGCTTGCAAGCACCGCAGACCGATGCCACCACGGCCAGCCAACTATCACGCTGAGAATGGAACGCAGCCATTGTGCCGAGTACGAGCAGCGCAATCTGGAACACGTCTCGAGACCGGCGAAGTCCCAGCGAGAGAAACGCCGCCATGGCCAGCAGCATAAGGACGTAGTCTTGCGGGCTGCGAAAGCGCAGACTGAGATCATCGGGGAAATAAGCACTGGCGGCACTCGTGGCCCAGAAGACGCGGTAGGAGTTCCATCCATACGGCGTAACGAAGCTCTCAATGAGAGAGCCGCCGCCCGCAATCGCAGCGATGGTCGTCATCGACGCGGAGTTGTGTTCGCAGGCGAGCGACTGAATTGTGCTCCGTTCGGCAACACATACCGCTACGAACAAAGCCAGGGTGAGAATCCCGTAGACGAAATGGAAGTCGAGGTTCGCCCACACGACGAACAGCAACGGCAGGCTGTAGAGCGAGCTGAGCCGTCCGCTACTGCGGAAATCCATCAACAGGAACAACTCGATCGCAAGCGCCAGGACCGAGCAGAAAACCGGCAGCGGCGGCATCTGCAATAACAGGTACTGCGCGATGGCGGAGAGCGCCAGTGCCGCCCAGAGTCGGCCGCGCGTTCCGCCCGCCAGAATGAACACCACGATTGCCAGCGCGAGCTTCGCAACCGCGGCCAGCAAGGGCAGCAGGCGCAGGTCGAGCCAGCGAAAGCCGATTGCGACCAGCACATCGTAGAGCCAGGAAGAAGCGATCCAAGGCTGCGTGGCCGATTGCGAAAACCACCCGGCGTGGGGAAGCGTGTGGCTCCGCAGAATCTCGAGCCCGGTTTGCAGGTGCCACCAGAAGTCGGCGGCGGTGACGCTGCTGAGCAGGTTGGGGTGGAAGAACTCCCACAATGCGGGACCCGCAAACACGACGACGGTTGCGAAACCCTGCAACACGCCACCGCTCCACCGCCGCTGCACGTTTACTGCTTCTTCCCTGGCAGCAAGCCCTTACTGCCGCGGGTAACGGTGCCATTAGGATTGTGCGCTACCTGGTGACACATGAGGACGCAGGTGCCGGTGCCGCGATTGTAGGAGATGGGATAGCTGCTGTTCGCGCCGACTACGTTGGCGTCAAAGTTCACCAGCCGTTCGCCGCTGACATTCGGCGAACTGGTTCCCATGCCATGCGCCGTGTGACACACCGAGCAGGTGAAGCCATCCTGGCTGACGTGGGTACTGTGCTTAATCCAGCTGGTGTTGTTGACCACCGAGGTCAGGTCATGACACTTGGCGCACATCGCGTACGGTCCGCTCAGGCCCAGGTCAGGATTGGGAAAGAGGTTGCTCACCGGGCCGCCGGGCACGGCCGCCTGGCTGAACTGGTAGTTGCGCTCGAGGATGTGTGAATTTGCCGAGCCATGCGGCCCGTTAGGGCCTTGTCCGCCGAACTCGCGATTGTCGTCACTGTTGTGGCAGTCACTGCAGAAGATGCGCGGCCCGGCGGTGCGTGAGGAAGGCTGCCCGCTCAAGGTGAGCATGTACGTCCGCAGGCTAGGCTGCGAGAGCGGACTGCTGCGGTCGTGAAACACCGGGTGGCTCGACGTCGCGTTGGGGCTGAACTCGGGAATCACGTTGAGAAAATCGGGAAGACTCACCAGCCGCGAAGGAGCATAGCCGTAGACAAGAAGCCGCTGTTTGCCCGGTCCAGTGCCGTGACAGCGCAGACAGTTTTCGTATTGGTTGACTGCCGGGTTCAGTACGCTGATACCATCCAGCGCGCTGACTCCTACAACGTAGGACTGGGACAGTCGTATGGCCGGCGGCGGTCCAAAAGTCGTGACCGCACTGGATGCGTGCGCGCTATGGCAGTCCACGCAAGTGGCGTGGCGATTATTAATCAGTACTCCCGGCTCGGCGGCATCGTGCGGGTTATTTCCGGCGGGCAGCAGATGTCCGGTCTTGTTGATCTCGGCCATGATGTTCGGGGCCGCCGGAGAAACGTACGTCCCGCCGTTGTGGCAGGTCATACAATCCTGGGTTGCCGCGTCGAGGTTGGGCGCGCCGGGTGTGGCCGGCCGAAGTAGACGCGCTGAGCCGTTGGCATTGTGCTCCGCGTGGCACGAGGTGCAGGCGTTTAGCGCGACGGTGGAGTAGGAGCCAACCCGCGCTTCAGTAGCAACCTTGTTGCTGGCGATCTGGTGAATGCTGCCGTCCCATCCCGCGAGCGGGTTGATCTGTCCCTGAATCGTGCGATTGGGATCGTGGCAAGCCAAACACATTTGCGCGCTTGAGCTGTCGCGCACCAGGAATTCCTGCGCGACTTTGTCGGTGTCCTGAACGTGAGGATCGTGACAACTGGTGCATTCGATGTTGCCGTTGATCAGCTTCACTTTGCCGAGCGGATCGCTGGTCTTACCGGAGATCAGCGTAGAGACCAGGTCCACGCTGTCCTTCATCGGCAGAACGAGACTAAAAGGGTGCGAGCTGCTGAGATCTTTACCGAACGAATCCTGCGGCGCCCACTTGCCGCTCATGCCGGCTTGCCCGTACGCCTGGTTGGTTCCTACTGCAACGGTGCCGTCATGACAACTGAGGCACAAACTGCTGGTGATGCCGAGTGGCGGCTGCGCATTGCCGGTCTGGTGATAGGTGGTGCTGTTGTACGTGTTATACGTCGCCTTGGAATATTGCTGATTCCACAGCGGACTGATTCCACCTAGCCCACTATGCGGCGGGTGACAGAAGGCGCAGCCGGTCACGCCTGAAGTCTGATAAACCGAGGCCCCGCTACCCGGCGTGAGATTGTGCATGCCCAGGGTGTCGATGTTGGGCTGCTGAGCCACAGCTAGTGTCGTGATCAGCAGCACCAGCGAGGCAAGCGATGCGCGGAATTTCATCGCGCCACTCCTGCAGCTTGCTCGCCGACTGCGGTGTAGTGAAAGATCTGGATCCTGCGATTGTAGGAATCGACCACGTAGATGCGGTTGTTGCGATCGATCTGCAATCCCGAGGGCAGCTGGAAGTCCCAGGCGCCAGTTCCCTTTTGGCCGAAGTAGTACAGCAATTGTCCCTCGTGATTGAAGACCTGCACCACATCCCAGGCACCATCGACTACATACAAGTGCCCTTCCGAATCGAAACCAATTCCCTTAGGACGGAACATCCATCCTCTACCATCGCCCAATTTGCCGATGGAGTACTTGAAGACCCCAGAGCGATCCAGCACCTGCACGCGGAAGTTCATGGCATCGACCACGGCCAGCCCATCGCTGGTAAGCCGAAGTTCCGTGGGATAGTTGAACTCGCCTTCGCCCGCGCCAGTCTTGCCGATGGTCTGCAGCACGCTGCCCTGCATGTCGGTGACGTAAATCTTGTTGCGCAGCGTATCGGTGATGTAAATCTTCTGGGCGGCCGAGTCCACGGCAATGCCCGTAGGACGCTTGAAGAATCCCTCGCCACCTTTCAGGCTGCCGATGGCGCGCTTGTACTTGCCACCGCTATCGAACACGAATACCTTGCCGGCTTGCGAGTCGGTCACGTAAATATTGTCCTCGGCATCGACAGCTACGCATTGCGGACTTAGCGTGGCATCCTTGTCTTTGTCGCGGCGGCTGAGGAATTTGTATTTCTGCTGCGCGAAGTCGAAGACGTGAACTCCGCCGGCCCCGGGATCGCTGACGATAATGCGTCCCTTGGAGTCGGTGGTGATGCTGTAGGGATTTACCAGGTAACGGAAATCCGGCTCGCCGGCGACTACATCCACCAGCTTGGTCCAGAAGCTTCGCTTTGGTTTGACCTCGCGTTCCAGGCTGAAGCTGCGCTCCCATGTCAACTTGCGCCCCTCGGGCAGCAGCAGCTCCGGCGGAGCAGGCTGGCTTACGCTTGGCTCATTGTGCTTCCCGGCAAACGCAGGCGACAACAGCAGCACGACCGCCGCGAGGCTCCACGCGGTTCGAGAAAGCGACTTACGATAACGGTTTAGAAAAAGTCGAACCATCTCGAGATCCCGAAGTAGTACGAGTTGACTGTTCCCGGCAATTGCCCGGTCGCGCTGATGCCCTGAGTGAAGCGAGTGTACCCTGCCAGCACGCTGATGCGGCGCAAACGGTACTGCATCTGGCTGTAGATCACCTCGGTGTTGTTCTTGGAGAACACCTCGTTGCTGAGCGTGTCACTCAACGAGCGGCTATAGGTGCCGGTGAGCACCATGCGACGAATCGGGGTCCAGGAGATGCCTCCGCCATAGTTCTTAGCGTTGTAATAGATCAGGTTGGGATCGGGCTGTCCGGGAATTGGCGGCAGCGGCACTACACCGTTCGCGGTGAGCAGCGAGTTGCCGGAGCCGCTTCCATAGTTGGCAGTGAACGCAAGATTTCGCAGGCTCAGCGAGGTGCTGAAGTTTGCTGTTGTAGTAGACGAATTACCTTGCTGCGAGAATCCGCTGTGCCCACCGTTGAACGCCATCGTCCATTGCATGTGGTTGCTGAAACGCCGGTGCAGATTGGCGTTGTAGTTGTAGTAAGAAGTTGTGTAAGTAATCAGCTGCGACTGTACGTTCTGCGCATAGCTGAAGTTGCCCGAAAGCTGCCACGCACCGATGCGGTGAAATCCGTTGATGGTGCCAATGAAGCCCAGATTGCTGTTGTTGAAGTTGCTGGTACCTTCCACCACGCCTACCGTAAAGGTGAAGGTATCGAGGAGCTTGCGATTGTAGTTGAGATTGCCCGCGAGGAAAGTCCCGCCATAGGTATTGCCCAGGTAAGCCTGGTTGTAATGAGTGATGTTGGTGTTGGCGTTCAGATGCTGGGTGAACTGGTAGGCTGCACCGCCTCCGATGGTAAGCGAATACGAATTCTGTCCGAGGTTGGGAATGGTTCCCGGCACCGGTGGATTGTTGGCCCCGAGATCTTGCAGAAAGTAGGACGAAAGATTGTTGGTGTAGTTCTCGTTGGCGAAGAGGCTGAGTCTCTCGGTAGGACGAAAATTCGCGTTCGCCGATTCCAGGTCGGCGGTGTAACCCGAGTTGTTCGACTGCACAGCTTGCGTCAGGTAGTCCGACGAGTACGATGTATGGCTGTAATTAGCGGAGAAGGCGCCATTCCAAAACGGAATGTTGCGGGAAGCGCTGATGCCGGTATCGTAGCCGGCGCTGTTGTTATAGTTCGACGTCCCGGTCAAGATTTCGGGATAGTATCCGTGCAACATGTTGTGGTCGTAGTACGCATTCAGGTTGAAGCCCGCCACCTGATAGCCCGACCTTACGTTCAGGATGCCGGTGTTGCTCGAGGTTTTCTGGTCCGTGCCATAAAGAGTTCCGCTGCCGGTGCCGTATTGATATCCAACTGAAATGGTCGGCCAGCCGGGGAACAGTGCCGCCCAATTGATACCGACGCCTTGGCCATTGCCCTGGGTGGTGAAGTTGGGCGTGTCCGCGAGTCCGAAGGTGCCGGTGCTGTTGTAGTCGTAGTGGTAACTGACAGAACCGGGGAAGTGGCTGCCGGTAAATAGATTCGCATTGGCTGCAACGCCGCTGGCATTGGTCAGCGATTGGTAATTGGAGTCAGCCCTCGACTGGTTGTAGTAGGGAGTGATGTTGAAGTTCAGGAAATTGGGGTTGTAGTAGTAACCGTCGAAGCCGCCGCCGAAGCCGAAGGTCAATCCGTGGTTCGACTGAAGGTCGCTGCCGTAGTCGCCGGAGTAGCCGACGCTGACCGTGCCTCCACCACTGAGTTGTGTCCGATCGCCGATCTGCACTTGAGCGAGGAGGCTGGCTGAGAAGCTCAAAGCCACCAACCCAGCGATAATTTTCGTCAACCGCTTCACAGAACCCGTTGCCATCCTGGGTGCCCGAACTCTCCTGATTTCGGCACCGCGTTACATCTTGGATATGGCACGCTGCTGACCAAACCGTGACCCGTTTTGGGTCAGCTAAGCTGCTGATAACAGGTTGTTTGCGCGGTGGTTGTGAGCCACGGCGAAGGGTGGCCGCCGGTCTCTGCGGGATAACACTCAAATGACGTGGCGAAAGTCGCAATCCAGAGTTAAAGCTGTAAGGCTGATAGCGTTACGAGCGTCGCAAGATCGTTGTCATCCTGAGCGAGGAGCGGAGCGACGAGTCGAAGGACCTCTACAAGTGCCAAGGTATCGGGGTAGGGGTCCTTCGACTCCGTTCGTCCGGCAAGCCGGGACTTCACTCCGCTCAGGATGACAACCTGACGAAAAGGAAGAGGCAGAGATCCCAACTCTCTGTGCCTCGGGGTCTCTGTGGTTCGCTTGAAACCTACACTACTTCGATCTTGGATTTCGAGCGCAACTGCTTGGCCAGGTTTACCCGCAGCTGCTCGTACTTCTGCTTCTGTAGCTCCTCGGTAAGCTGGGCCTTGACCTCTGTGAAGCTCTGCTTGTGGGCGAGCGTGTGCGCGTTCAGGCGAACGATGGTGAATGCGGTTTCGATCTGGATGAGTCCGCTCACGTCTCCGGCCTTCATGGTCTGGAAAGCCTTAATGATTTGCGGTGGCAGCTTATCGGCGGGCGTGACCTTGTGGTCGCCCATGTTCACGCGGTAATCGTCTTCCGACACCTTCTCCGCCAACAATCCAAACTGCTCGTAGCTCTTGGTGGCTTTCGCCTGCTTCAGCGCGTCCTCGGCTTTCTTGCGCGCCTCTTTTGCCTGCTCCGGAGTGTCTTTCAGCGGAGGCACAATCGAGATGCTCTGGAAGGTGTACGACTGCGGGCAACTGGAAGCGGGCTGAATTCTTGTCGTAGTAGGCCTTGACCTCGGCTGCTGTGACGGCGCTGCGACTGTCAACCTCCTGCTTGAGCAACTGGTCGATCAGGAGAGATCGTTCGATACTCTTGCGCAATTGCTGGCGTGAGCCGTTCATCTCCTGCTGCATGTATTGCTGGAACTGATCGGGGCTGTCGAACTGCTTCTTAAAGGCGGCCTCGGCCTGGTCGATCTTGGCTGGCGCAACCGTCATCTTACGCCGCTGCGCATCCTGGTAGACCATCTCTTCGAAGATGATCATCTCTAGCGCGCCCTGCGCGAATGCCGGCTTCCTGCGCCTTGGGAAATCCGTTATGCTGCCGCGCATAGGGAAAGATGGCGTACATCTCGCGCAGCAAATCTTTGTCGGTCAGCACGACCCCGTTGACCTTTGCCACCGCCTTGCCTGTCGGCTGCATGATCGGCTGGGTCTGCATAGCCGACGGCGCGTTGGTCTTGGCAAGTTGTGTGGGCGCATGCGAAGCCACTTGCGCAGATGCAATCATCGAGCCTGTTAGAAAAATTGCTGTAAGGATCCGGCTCTTCATAATTCCTCTCACTTCAGTGCAGAAAGAAGGGGGAAGGAATCTCCTTCCCCCAAGGTGTTGCAAGTTACTGTTACTGGAACACCGTCGGAATGTTGTTGGTGTTGTTGGCTTCGTTCGCCTCGCCGAAGTGGCACTGACGGCAGAACTGAGTCGTGGAAGCGGCCTGACCGGCAGTGAGCTTGCCCTGCAGGTTCGGGTTGTACGGGCCGTTCACGAAGAAGTAGGTGGCATAGTACTTGCCGCCGCCGTCTCCAACGATCTGGCTGCTCGCCGAGGACGTATAAACCGTCATCACGTGCTGGTTGTGGCAAGTGGTGCAAAGCACGTAAGGCTTGCCTGCGCCGTTGATGCCCCAGGGGCTTGACCACTTTCCAGGAGCCAGCGCCGGCCAGCCGTAGTTGGCTACAAACTGCGCATATGGCGAACCAGCGGTCACGGTGAAGGTGTTGTTAGCAAATACCAGGCCGCTGCCGCTGCTGATGGTGGCGTTCTGGCCCACCGGGTGATCGTTGGTGTAGTTGCCGGCCGTGGTGCCGTCGTTGCCGAGCAGGGTCGGGATCTTCTGGCTGCCGTAGGTGGTGTTAGTCAGAAGGCCGATCTGCTGTTCATAGGACCAGTTCTGCATCATGTTGGACTGCGTGAGGTTGCCGTCATGGCAGCTCAGGCAGAGCAGGATGCCGCCAACTTCCTGTGAACCGCTGGCGATGCCGTTGGGCAGAACTTCGACGTAGCGTCCGTTATCTCCAAAGGCGATGGTCTTGCCGTAGAGAGGACTCGCGTCCTGTCCCCACAAGGCATAGCTGCCGGCATCGGCGACGCCGCCGTGGCCGGAGCCAAAGGAACCGCTATGGGGAGCATGGCAGCCTGCGCAACCACGGCCCTGATTCTCGTGTGCGCCTAGGACGTCAACGGTCGACGACCAATTCTGCGCCATCATTAGCCCTGTAATGGCTAATACGAAAAGGGATATTAATACGACTTTCTTCATTTTAGTTACGACCTCCAGAGTGTGTTGCAACACGTTCATGTGATTTCTAGAGGCTAGGCCGTAGTGACCAGGGAACTTTCTGTCACCGCCTCCGGTCTTATGAATGGCAATTCAGTAGCCAAAAAACCAGATTGTCGCAACCAAGGACGAGCAGCGCTAGCGCCTTTTAAAACCAGAGACTTACGCGGCAAAACGAGAATCCCGCCCAGCCCGGCTCAAGACTGGCTTGGGTGAAAAGAGCCACCCCGGCGCGTCTTATGACTGACGAACTGCGATAAACCGGCCAGGCAGCAAAAAGGGGAAGGATGGCTCCTTCCCCCAGTCTTGATCGATGTCCCGAGTCTTACTGGAACACGGTGGGGATGTTGTTGGTGTTGTTGGCCTCGTTCGCCTCGCCGAAGTGGCACTGACGGCAGAACTGGGTGGTGGACGCAGCCTGGCCGGCAGTGAGCTTGCCTTGCAGGTTCGGGTTATAAGGAGCGGCAACGAAGAAATACGTGGCGTAGTAGCCGCTCGTATTGCCCGCGATCGGATTGTTGGCGGAAGCGGTAAAGACGGTCATCACGTGCTGGTTATGGCAGGTTCTGCACGTGATGTAGGGCTGACCGGCGCCGTTGATGTTGCTGAACGTACGTCCAATGCGGAGGTCCGGGGCGCCGTAGTTGGCGATGTAAAGGAGTATGCCGATCCCGGAGTGACGGTGAAGCTATTGTTCGCCCATACCAAGCCGCTGCCGGCCCGGATGGTGGCGTTCTGCCCCACGGGATGATCGTTGGTGTAGTTGCCGGCTGTCGTGCCGTCATTGCCGAGCAGGGTCGGGATCTTCCCGGTACCGTAGGTCGTGTTGGTGAGCAGTCCGATCTGCTGTTCGTAAGACCAGTTCTGCATCATGTTTGACTGGGTGAGGTTGCCGTCATGGCAGCTCAGACAGAGCAGGATGCCGCTGACTTCGCTTCCGCCCGCATTAATGCTGCTGGGCAGAACTTCGACGTACTGGCCGTTGTCGCCAAAACCGATAGTCTTGCCATAGAGCGGACTCGCGTCCTGTCCCCAGAGGGCATAGCTGCCAGTGTCGGCTGTGCTGCTGTGACCGCCGCCGAAAGCGCCGCTATGCGGAGCATGGCAGCCGGCGCAGCCACGTCCCTGATTTTCGTGTGCGCCCAGGACGTCGACCGTCGAGGACCAGGTCTGTCCCATCGCGAATCCTGCGACGGCCAGAACGAGCAGTGCAACAAGCATAATTCTTTTCATGAAGTGCTTAAGCCTCCAGAGAAAGTGAACGCAGTAGTTACTTTGGATTTGTGGAGGTTAGGCCGCAGCAAGGACGGATTCGGTGCTGCCCTCCTGGAGAGTAGGAGTGCAACTCCATGGCCCGTATTTGAACAACAAAAATCTTCCGCCAGGTGGTTGAAATCACAGGGGATGTTCCTAAACCACGGGCCTGCTGATCCATTTTGGGAAGAACCAGATGGGTCAAATCAAGCACTTACCATAGGTCAGTAGGTCAAAACACACAGGGTTGCGAAACAACGTGTTGCAAAATGCATCAACTCTGCGTCCCACAACGGTCATCACGGCGCTTACTTCGGTTGTGGACTCCCTGCCTGTTCGACCGTCTTCGGTGCAGTGGCGGATGCGGCCTCGGCGTCCTTCTTTGGAGCATTGCCCGCGCGCAGCGCCTCGCGTTCTTTCTTAAGCTGATCGAACTCAGCGTCGGTCACGTAGCGATACTCCTGTACGCGTCCAGGATAGATCTCCGAGGTGAAGATGCGGTTACGCTTGTTGTCAGCGGCGATACTGACCAACCCCTGGTACTGGCCGGGAAGCAGCCCGTGTCCGCCCATGGAGATCAGTAACTGGCCTTCGGAGGTAAATACCTGCACCCGGTCCTGCATTCCATCGGCTACCCAAATGTGACCGTCGCTATCGATGGTGACGCCTTTGGGGCGCGCGAAGTAGCCGGGGCCGTCGCCATTCTTCCCCCAGGTGCGGATGAAACCTCCATCGGCGTCGAAGACCTCAATGCGATCGTTCAAGGTGTCGGCAACGTAGAGGTTGCCTTCCTTGTCCACGGCAACTCCGCTGGGTTTGGCAAAATCGCCAGGCGTAGTCAGGGTGTGCCCTTTGCCGCCCGTACCCATTTTGCGCTTCAGCTTGAAGCTGTCAGCGTCGTAGACGAGGATCTGGTCCTGGTTAATGTCGGAGACGTAGAGCAGACGATTTTGGACGTCGATCGCCAAACCGCTGGGCTCGACCATTCCGTCGGTGATCACGTCGACCGCTTTGTGATTCTTGTCGAAGACCAGGACATGCCGCAGCCCGGGATCGGAGACGAACAGGCGATCGTCATCATCCATGGCGAGGCCGATGATGCGATCGAAGTGCGCGTCGATCTTGTTCTTGATCATCTCCACATCGCGGGTTTCGGTGTTGAAGATGAAGATGGCGCCGACCTTGGAGTCGGCGACGTACACCCTGCCCTTGGAATCGACGGCCATGCCGTACGGCTGCGCAAGTTGAAAGAGCACTTTGCCGCCCCCGTCAGATTGCGGAACGGTGCCGGCCAGGCGATCCATCCAGCCCTGCTTTGCTGTCTTGGGCGCGTCAACGTCCTTCAGCGGCTGCGCCGAATAAAAGGCGAGATAGCGAATGCGCGCGATAGCAGGCGGGTTGGGCCAGACGATATTGGAATAGTCGATCACCGGCGCCTTCTTGGTCTGGGCGCTGGCGTCAGCCTTCTTGTTCTTTCCCGCGTAAGCAGCGTAGGGCGTGCCCAGCAGCATGCTGAAACAGCACCGCCCCGATGAGTACCGGGCCGAAGTCGATCACCCTTTTGCGCAGTTCCAACATTGAATGCAACCTCCTGCTCGCCTCTAACGAGCTTGCAAGTTCTTGTGGCACTCCGAGCAGAACGCCGTGTTATTCACCTGATCTTTGACCAGCAGGTTGGGCTGCGCCGAAGCATGCGGCTGGTGGCAGCTCAAGCAACTAATCTGCTGGTAGACCTTGGATGTGTTTGTGGGATCCGGGACGTCGGATACCGGGTGTCCCATCACTGGATGTCCACGCCCGTACTTCAAGGGCAGGACTACCACTTTGTTCTTCGCGAAGTAGTCGTCGGGCAACTTCACCGAGCCGTTGAAAATGGTGATCAGGTGCTCCGACTCGAGCTTCCCGGGCGCAGGCGCATCGGGCCATGGCACTCGAGGCACAAGCGTGTTCGTAGTCTTGGCGCGCAGCAGGTGCACGTTGGCTCCGCCGTGCGGCTCATGGCAGGTAGCACAGCCTTGCCCGAACGCTGGCTGGTGCAAATGCGCTTTCTTGAACTGGTCGGCCTGGTCGGAGTGGCAGGCCAGGCAAGCCTTCACGGGATCGGGCTGCAGGAATCCAGGCGTCGGTCCCGCGTGCGGATTGTGGCAGGCGATGCATTCGCCTTGCGCTCCCGGATGCTGCACGGCGGCTTTCTCGATCTTCTCTCCCTGCTCGGCGTGGCAGGTCAGGCAAAGCGCGCGCGAGTCAGATCTGCGTGAGGACGACTTTGCCGTCCTTCGGCGCGGCAGTGACAGGTATCGCAACCACCGCCGTCGAAGGCGGCGTGGGTGAACTTCTGCATCAGGTGCGCTTGTTTCGACTGATGCGGATCGTGGCACTGCACGCAATTCGCGGTGGCGAACGGCTGGCCGTGGTGAGCCTTCTGCAAGTCTGCGGATTTGGCGTCGTGACAATCAAGACAAAGCGCTGGAGTCGCCTTGGTCAGGTGGTAATCAAACTCCATGACGCCTTTTTCGCCGGTCTTGTGCACGTTGTGACAGGTGGTGCAACCCATGTCGAGTGCGGCGTGACGGCTGCCATCCTTAGGAACGTTGAGTCCCTGGGTGTGGCATTCAAGGCAGAGGTTCTGCCCCTTATCGCCTTCAGGAGCTTTCAACAACTGGAACTTATTGTCGGACTGGTGAGGATCGTGGCACTTGGTGCAGTCGCGCACCGCAGGGGGATGGACGGTGCCTTTGATATCGGCGGCATTCATTTCGGCGTGACAGGTGATGCACAACGCCTGCGGAGTCGCCGTGATCAGCTTGATGCGCGTTACATCCTTACTCACCCGAACTTCGTGACAGCTGGTGCAGCCGGTCGCTACTGCTGAATGGACAAACTTCCCTTTGCTCTTGTCCTCGTGACATTCGATACACTTCGCGGAGTTGGTATTAGCTTCGAGTTGGACCGGGTGGATGGCGGCGAAGACTGGCCCTGCGCTCAGGATGAGTGCCGCTCCGAAAATGACCCGTACTGCTGTCCTCACAACTGCCTCCGTCTGTTAGCAAGAGAAAGTGTGCACGTTGGGTGCCGAGGCCTGCGCTCGCCGGCGGTCGACTTTTGCAGCCGCTAAGTAGCTTGAGAACTCGGCGCTTACAGGCCAGCCGTTGCGACCGGCCGCGTAGCTTTTCGCCTGGAACAGCCGGCGCTCGGCATGAGACTTCCGGCGCAGCGCGATGTGAAATCACACACTTCCGTGACACTTCACGTGATTTCCACTGAAGCTGAAGGCGGATGCAATGTTTTCCTCCTGCTGTCCAGCACTGCGCTGTTTAATCACCAGGATGGGTGATATGGCTCACGCCAGCCGCCGACGCCCATCTTCTTCCGCGCTGTAAGTCACAAACGAATCAGAAGGTTATGGATTCTTCTGTTTTGGCTCCCCAGTTGCCATATTGCCTGTGGACGGAAGGAGCCTATGGCCTTCAACGTACTCTCGATACCAAAACGTTTCTACAAGACTTTTTCCAATCTGCGCACCGGAATCGTTCTGCTGATCCTGGTGGTGATTGCCGCCGCAATGGGGACCTTCGTTCTGCAACGGCCAGCCACCGACGCCGGCAAATTGCAGGCGGCGTATTCCGCGCAAACGCTTCAGCTCCTCGATAAGGTCGGCCTCACCGACGTTTTTCACTCATGGTGGTTTCTCACTCTCTTAACTTTAGTCAGCCTGAGCATCGTCTTTGTTTCGGTCGAACGATTTCCCAACGCGTGGCGTTTCTATGCGCGTCCTTATCGCAAGACCGACGCGAGCTTCCGGGCCGCCAATCCCTACAAGACTGAGCTGCCGATCAAGAACGCCGATCTGGGACTGAATGTCGCCGAGCGTGCGTTGAGCAAACTGCATTGGCCGGTTCAACGGATTACCGGCGAAGATGGGACCTCGTTGTATTCCGAGAAGCATCGCTTCTCCGTGATGGCGGTATACGTCATCCACGCCAGTCTGTTGCTGATCTTCGCCGGCGGTATCATCGACGGCTTCTTCGGCTATGGCGGTTTCATCTCGTTGCACAAGGGCCAGACCGGCAACGTTATCGAACTGCGCGCCGGCGGCAACAAGACATTGCCTTTCAGCGTGAAGTGCTACAGCGCCGGCCAGGAGAATTACGCCGACGGCTCGCCGAAGAAATGGTGGTCGAAACTGGCCGTCATCGATGACGGGAAAGAAGTTGCCAGCAAAGAAATTGTGGTCAACGATCCCCTGGTCTACAAAGGGCTGCGCTTCTTTCAGGCCAGCTACTGGATCGACAGCAAATCAGTCGATGCACTCCGTCTGCAAGCGGTGAACAGTGCCGGCAACTCACGGCCGATCGAGCTGGCGATGAATCAGCCGGTCGATCTCGACCCGAACACCACTGTCACGCTGACTGACTACATCTCCGATGCTTTCGTTCGCGACGGGCAGGTATTCAAGAAGTCAGACGGCATCGAGAACATCGCTTTCGGTCTTAACGTCACCGACAAGGCGACCGGCGCCTCGACGAAAGTCTGGCTGCTGCCCGCACAGGGCGCGACCGTGGGCGGAGACAACCTCAGCTACAAGTTCGCCGGGCCTAGCTCTGCCAAGGACATCGACTTCCCGGCGGTGACCGGACTGGAAGTCTCGCACGAGCCGGGGCAATGGCTGGTATGGGCAGGTTGCGTGCTGATGGTGTGCGGACTGTTCGTGGCTTTCTACATGGTCCACATGCGGCTCTGGGTTGCAGCGGTTCCCAACAAAGAAGGCCAGCTTGTGCTTTGGGTGGGTGGCGCTGCCAACAAAAATAAAGATCGCTTCGAACAGAAGTTCGAACAAGCAATAACCGAGATTCGCAACGAACTGAAGAACACGCCCGCGGCGGCTCGCTCCGCGCAAACCGAACCACAACGTGAGCCGGAACTTGCCGGCGTGAAGTAGGAGAACGAAAACAATGTCGACCCGAGCACGAGTAACGCAATTGGAAACCACGACTCCGAGCGGCGGAAATGCGCTGCTGGTTTTGGTGGGACTTGGCGTGGCGTTTCTGCTGATTTCTGCGCTGCTGAACGTCGCCAAATCTGGCGGCTCGTTATATACCGAAAGCAATCTTCTCTATGTCGCACTGATCTTCTACGCAGGCGCCGCCGCACTGTACATGGGCTTCGGCGTCACCGGCACCGACAAGTACGTGAAGTATGCTTCGTTCGCAACCGTCATTGGATTTCTGGCTAACACCCTGGCGGTGGCGCATCGCTGGTATCTCGCCGGGCGTCCTCCGTTCGCCAGCATCTATGAAATGCTGCTGAGCTTTGTCTGGACGTTGGCCCTGCTGACGCTGATTACCGAGAAGCGGTTCGGGGTAAAAATTATCGGCAGCATCACCATGCCGCTGGCGGTGGTATGCGTGATCCTCATGCAGTTGCTGCCGTCGGAAGTGCGGCCGCTGGTTCCGGCGCTGCAATCGACATGGCTGCACGTGCACGTGACGCTGGCCATGCTCAGCTACGCAGCCTGTGCTGTGAGTTTCGCGCTGGCCATGATGTTCCTCATCCAGGACAACTTCAAAACCGAGACCTTCCTGGCCGGCACCACCACGCTGGTCAGCGCAATTTACATCGCGATCCTCGCCACCCGCTTCGAGCGCTGGGGCGGTCTCTCGGTTACCGGCTGGGACGCGGAAAACAAAAGCGACATGTTCCTGGGGCGTGGGGTGCGACTGTTCGTCACCATTCCTGATCTGGGTTGGCTCTTCGTCATCGCCGCCGCTGCAGCAATTCTGCCGTTGGTCCTCTACGCAGCATGGCGAGTAAAAGACGACGATCGCTTCCTCGCGATCGCCAACAAATCTGTCTTCATCGGCATTCTGTTGCAAGTCGCGGTGCTGGCCGCGTTCGTGCTTCGGGTGAAGAGTGGCAGCTATGCCTCGCCCTACCAGGAAGGCCTATACCCGACATCGCTTGCCGCATCGCCGTTCATTCTCGGTGGCATGGTGATAGGCATCTTCGCATCGCTGCTGTACCTGATGCTGCTGTGGCGGCGTTACGATCTGCAGCACCTGCTGCCCTCGGCGGATGTGCTGGATCGCGTCACCTACAAAACCATCTGTATCGCTTTCCCGCTGCTGACCGGCATGATTGCCGCGGGCGCTTACTGGGCCAATCGCACCTGGGGCTCCTACTGGAGCTGGGACCCGAAAGAGACCTGGGCGGCTATCACCTGGCTGGTGTATGCAGGCTACCTGCACATGCGGATTACGCGCGGATGGCGCGGTCGTCGTGCAGCTTACTTCGCGATCCTCGGCTTTGGCGTCGTTATCTTCACCTTCCTCGGCGTAACGTATCTGCTTCCCGGCTTACACGCGTACGCATGAGGAGTTTCAGGGCTGGAACAGGGGCTGGAACTGCGGTTTAGGCCCCAAGGGACCAGAACCCACTCCAGCCCTGAAGAACTTTTTGGGAACCACAGTGCCTACTGATTCGATCGTCAGCACCGTCGATAGCTCAATGCTGGAATCGTCCGGCCGCTCGGTCGCGGCTCCGCCGGTAATCGAGCGTGAGCGGCATATGAACTGGGCCCTGAAGGCACTGGTTCCAATCGCCGCAGTGCTGGTCAATGGACTGCTTCTGTTTGTGCTGGTTTCCTCATCGCTTGACCCGGGTCCCAGAAACAACGTCATTGCAGTCGCCGCCGGCGGAGCCTTCGTTATCTTCGCTGCCATCCTCGTTGTCTTGTCAGTAAGTTTCCGCCGCCCCATGCTGGAACTGCAGGAGAAGATTGCTCGTCTGCGCCTGGGCGACATGGATGTGCGGGTGAGCTTTGCCAATCGCAGTGACGAAATCGGAGACCTGGGCCGAGACTTCAACGACATGGTGCAGCAGTTGAAGTCGAGCCGTGAGGAAATCCAGCGGCTGCATCAGAACCAGATGTCGCGCGCCGAGCACTTCGCCACCCTCGGCGAACTCGCAGCCGGCCTGGCGCACGAAATTCGCAATCCGCTGGCGGGCATCGCCGGCGTACTGGAGATCGTGGGACGCGACCTGCCGGAGAGCAGCCCTGCCCGAGCCGTCATGGCCGATGCCAAGCAAGAGGCGGTGCAGATCAATCGCATTCTCAGCGATTTGCTGGAAACAGCGCGCCCGCGTGCGCCACAGTTCCGGCCGGCAGACCTGGCCTCTACGGCGGAGCACGCGGTTGGCTTTGCGCGTCAGCAGGCGATCGCAAAACGTATCACCGTCGAATTGGAACTCCGGCGCGAGTTGCCGCCCGTAGAACACGATCCCAACCAGATCAACCAGGTATTGCTGAACCTGCTGCTCAACGCGGTGCAGTCGATGGACAAGCCGGGCGCCATTCGCGTGTCGCTCGAACCTGATGAGCTGGACGAATTCGCCGTAATCACAGTCGCCGACCAAGGCAGGGGCATCGCTCCTGAGCACATCGCCAGCATCTTCCGTCCCTTCTTCACCACCAAGGGACACGGCACCGGCCTCGGGCTATCTCTAGCCAAGCGCACCATCGAGGCCCACGGCGGCAAGATCGAGGTGACGAGCCAACTCGGCAACGGAACCCGGTTTGTGATTACCCTACCGGTGAAGCGGAGTTCCTGACCGGTGCATGGTTCGCCGTTGCTGCATTGATCCGAGCAGAGGTTTACAATCAATTGAACAGCCCAGGAACCCCCAGGCTTTCTGGCGCGAAGATATACCCCAGATCAGGATGTTGATGAAACAAGTAATCCCCTTAGCCCTTGCACTGGCCACAGTCTCGGCCATTGCTCAGCAGCCGACCTCGCCGCAGCCAACACCTCCGCAACCCGTGGCCCAGCAGGGTCAGGCCATGGCCTCGCAGCAGATCGCGAAACCGTTGCCGCAGGCGCAGCGGCAGGGTGCCGCAGCCGCAGGAATCGGTAGTAGAGGAGATTGTTGCGCGCGTGAACAACAGCATCGTCACTCGCGCCGATCTGCGACGCAGCAAAGATACTTGGCAGGAAGACGTGACGAAAGCCAAGGCGGATGGGGTTGAGCCGCCCAAAGAGCAAGACCTCTTGCGCGACTTGATCGACCAGCAATTGCTGATACAAAAAGGTACTGAGCTTGGAGTCAGTGCCGACACGGATGTGGTCAAGCGCCTCGACCAGATTCGCCAGCAGATGCATGCTGATTCCATGGAAGACCTGGAGAAGGCGGCCCAGTCGCAGGGTGTCTCATGGGAAGATTTCAAGCAGAACCTTAAGAACGGCATCATCACTCAGAAGGTCATCCAGCAGGAAGTCGGCGGACACATCGTTGTTACGCAGCAGCAGATCCAGCAGTTTTACGACGAGCATAAGGCGGAGATGGAGCGCCCCGAACAAGTACGCTTGAGCGAGATACTCGTCTCCACCCAGAAAGCGCCTCCGGTAAAAACCGAGCAGGGCCAGACCGCTCTGCCAGAAGCGCCCGATGCTCAGATGGTTGCTGCTGCCCAAAAGAAAGCCGATTCGATCTACGAGCAACTGCAAAAGGGAGCGAAGTTCGCTGATCTGGCAAAGGCTAAGTCTGACGGGCCGACTTCGCAAGTGGGCGGTGACTTGGAATACTTCAAGCGGGGAACACTTTCCAAGGAACTGGAAGACAAAGTGTTCGCGCTGCAGGCGGGGCAATTCACCCAGCCGATTCGCACCAACCAGGGCTGGGTCATCCTTGAGGTAACAGAGCACCAGGCATCCGGCATTCCTCAACTGAAGGATGTAGAGGGCATGATCCAGGAACGCCTCTACATGGTGGCCATGCAACCGGCGCTACGTGACTATCTCACCAAGCTTCGCGAGGACGCCTACATCGACATCAAGCCGGGGTATATCGATACCGGGGCGAGCCCCAATGAGACTAAGCCGATCTACACCACGGCAGACGCAACACCGGGCGGCAAGACCGCCAACAAGAAGAAAAAGAAGTTCGGCATCTTCTAACAACTTACCGATTGCGAGTTCCTGAACGGTGTGCGCGAGCACGCCGTTTTCGTTTGCCCGCTGCGCGATTACAAAAAGAAAAAATTTGTGGCCGCTCAGGGCCAAGGCGGTACACAGGCTTTTGCCAGGACAACCCGCAGCAGCACTGCACTGTCCCATTCTCAAGACTTTTCCTGCAGAGGTGGATTGTGCAATTTTTAAGGCCTATGGTTCTAGTCTGGTTAAGTCTCGCTGCAACTCTGGTTTCAGCGCAGGTCAACTTCAAATACGACTTCTTTCAGACCTCCGGGCAGGGGATCGGTGCGGCCAGTGCCGACTTCAACCGGGATGGCTATCCGGATGTCGCCGTCGGAACGAATGGCGCCATCGAAGTCTATTTCTCCACCGGCCAGGGCAGCAGCTTCGGACCGGCAAACAGCTACCCGCTGCCGCAAGACCCAACCGACTTTATCGCAGTCGACGTCAACAATGATGGCTGGCCCGACATGGTAGTGCTGCCCTCCCAGGGAGCTACTCAGGTACAGGTTCTCATCAATAACGGTGACGGCAGCTTTCACATAGGTACACCAATCCAGCTTGCCGCTTCGGCTGGCGACTACATCTCCGCCGGCGATGTCAACAATGACGGTAAGGTGGACCTTGTAATCGAGGAACTGGTCAGCTTCACTGTGTCCGCAACCGCCAACAGCAAGAAGACCGATGTGTTCGTGGTCTACAAAGGCAACGGCGACGGTACCTTCACGCGCGGCCAAACCATCGCCTTACCCGGCCTCGCCAGCCGTCCCGTGGTGTACGACCTGAACCAGGATGGCAACCTCGACATCGCCGCCACCGCCAACAAAAATGCCGTCATCTTCTGGGGTAATGGAGACGGCACCTTCCGCGGTCCAACGACCATTCCGGCGTCCGACAGCAACGGCGACAACGGCCTCACGGTTGCCGATTTCAATAACGATTCCAAGCCGGACTTGGCGATCATGACGTCGCAATACTGCGGCTCGGCATGCGGAGTCAACACCGTCTATCTCTATCTCGGAGATGGCGCCGGCAACTTCACTCTGAAGTCCTCGGCGGTCATGAACTATGTCAGCGCGGGCGGCGAAATCTCTGCCGCCGATATCAATGACGATCAGAACATGGACGTGTTCGTGCAAAACCCCGCAAACTTCGGCGGCGGCATCGTGTACGCCCTGGGCAACGGAGATGGAACTTTAGGCAGCCAGTATGAGCTGAGCGGGGCTGACAACAACCCCAGTGGCTTAGCAATCCGCGATATAAATCTGGATTCCCGCCCGGACGTTCTCATCCCTACATGGATGGGCAATGGCTTCACCTACGGCGTGAATAGCAGCGCGTATGTCAACTGCGCGCCGCCAGACGCGTCGCAACTCCAGGCCAAAATCTGCTCCCCGGCAAACAACAGCAACTTGTCAAACCCAATAACGGTGAGAGCTGCGGGTAACTCTCCTGTCGGTGTAAAGCGCCTGGAAATCTGGGTCGACGGAAAGAAGCTGACTGAAGAACTGAACAGCCAGATTTCCAAGCAGATCACAGTCAGCTCAGGTACGCACACTCTCACGGTTGTGGCGGTTGACCAGTACCTCGGATACAGCAGCGCCAGCGAGACAATCAACGTTCACTAAACCATCGAGGAGAAAACCCCGCCCCGCCAAAGTAAGCCGGAAGGGGGCACCCGGAAGCAAGAAACTGGGTGCCCCCATCCGGGGCCGAGTTTGCCGCGTGGGCACTTCGTTCCTCCAGCACACAGTTGGACCAGCATTTCTAGCTGGCCGAGTACGCCCCGCCAGTTTTTGTGAATTCCTCGCGAATAACTCTTTGCAGACCGCTCCGACTCTTGACACTCTTTTTTGCAGAACGCATAGTCGGGTCTATTCGTCATCAACGAGGAGTTTCCAAGTGGCAGCAAAGAAGGCTTCACGGAAGGCGCGTCCAGCAAAAACAAAATCAGGCAACGCTCGGAAATCCAAATCACCCAGCGCAAGCACAGCAGCGAAATCCCGTCCCGGAAAAAGTAGGAGCGGCGGAGCAAAGCATCCGAAACCGAAGCCTTCCGAAGGGCCGCATGTTCCCATTGCCAAGGGCTCTTTCGAGCACATTGTCATTATCCTTAAGGAGAACCACACCTTCGATGCCTACTTCGGGGCCTTCCCGGGCGCGAACGGAGTTTCGAACCTGGCGCACGCCTCCGATCCGCCGAAGGGCACATTCTCGAACAACCATGCGGCTTGGCTGGCTCGAGCGAAGAAGGCCATCAAAGAGCAATATCAGCAGTCTGACATTCCCGCGTACTGGTCGTATGCGCAACAGTTCACGCTCTGCGACACCTTCCACACCGACGTCGCGAGCGACTCAACGCCCAATCACCTGATGCTGATCGCGGCAGACTCGCCGGTGATCAACAATCCTCCGTTCGACTCCACGCCTTCGTACAACATTCCGTCAGTACCGCAGAACTTGCAGGCTGCCGGGCTCACCTGGAGAAATTACGGCGGCTATGCATTCCCTTACATCGCGAGCCTGAAGGGCGATCCCTGGAACGTGGCAGCGTCTCAGTTCGTGACAGATGCGCAAGCCGGGAACCTGCCGTCGATATCTTATGTGTATCCGCCGGACCCGCTCAGCGAGCACCCGCTGGACAACGTTGCGCAAGGGATGCAATGGACTTTGCAGCAGGTAAATGCCATCGTGCAGGGCGGCCTGTGGCCCAAAACCGCCGTCTTCATCAGTTGGGATGATTGGGGCGGCTGGTACGATCACGTGACTCCCCCGAACGTGGAGAAGTGGACCGATGGCACGCAGTTTCGCTACGGATCACGCGTCCCGTGCCTGGTGATGAGCCCTTACACGAAGGCAGGATACGTCTCCAAGGTGCTGCACTCATTCGTCAGCATCGTCCGCTTTTGCGAAGAGAACTTCGGATTGCCGACCATCAATCAGCGGGACGCCTCGGCCGACAACATGGCGGACTGCTTCGACTTCGCTCAGAAGCCGCTGGGGCCGCCGAAGTAGTCTTCGTGCCAGAAAAAAGGCCCGACGGGTTGCCATCGGGCCATATCGAAGTGATGATTCGAGACTACAGCTTGGCTAACGTCAGCTGTGCCTGCTGAGCGTCGTCGCCTTTCAGGTTCAAATCCAAGGCTTTCCGCAACTCAACTTTGGCGCGGTCGTGATCGCCGGCAGCGCTCAAGGCCATGCCCAGGTGATAGCGGTACTGCGCGCTCTGGGGATTCTTCTTCACCGCTTCATCGAGCAATCCGACGGCAATGGAGTAGTTCCCCTTCTTGTATTGCACCCATGCCAGCGTGTCAGTGATGGCCGGCAGGTTGGGCAAAGTCTGCTTGGCCATCTGCGCCAGGTTCAGAGCGATGTCGAGGTTTTCGCCCTGCTGAGCGTAGACCCATGCCAGATCGTTGGCCGCCAGCGGATCGTTGGGAGCAAGCTGGTTGGCCTTCTCGAAGTGCTGCCGGGCGGATTTGAGGTCGTTCTGGGCAAGGTAGACTTCGCCCAGCGCCAGGTTCATACCGCCTGAGTTGGGATCGACGGTCAGCGCCTTCTGATAAATTGCAATCGCCTGATCGGGTTTGCCCTGCGTCAGGTAAATACGGCCTAACTGCAGGTATGGCGGCATGTACTTGGGGTCGAGTTCCACGCACTTCTGGAACTCAGTCGCCGCCCCATCCATGTTCTTGCTGCTCGCCAGCGCGGTGGCATAGATGAAGTGTGGCTGAACCCGGCTCGGATTAGCCGCCGCATACTGTTTGGCGAAGTCGAGCCCTTTCTGCTGCTGATTGGTTCCGAACAGCAGGGCGACGTAGTCGGTGGCAGCCGCGTCATATTGCGGATTGAGGCGCAATGCCACCTGGAACTCGCGTTCGGCCTCGGGATACTTCTTTTGCCCGCTATAGGAGAACGCCATGTTCAGGTGGATCGCCGCATCATTCGGCGCCAACTGATTGGCCTGCGCCAACTCTTCGTCTGCCGCCTTATAGTCCCTCAACCCCAACTGGATGGTTGCCATCGTGAGATGGGCCTGGGGGCTTTTTGGCGTCAGCTTCAGCAGCCTCGAGGCATACTCCTTGGCATTCTCGTAATCGCGCGTATCGCGATAGACCTCGGCGAGGGCCTCCAGATACAGCGCGTTATCCGGCTCCCGCTTGACCGCATCCTGAAGCTCGCCTTTCGCTCCCGCAGCGTCTCCTGTCTGGCGCAAAGCCTGACCAAGATAATAGTGAACGTGGGCATTCTCCGGTGCATCCTTCAGAACCGAGCGCAGCAGAACGACAGAGTCCTGGATTTTGCCATTGATGGCATCCATGCGGGCCTTCGCGATGCGAGCGGCCACATCATTGGGGTGATCTTTCAGAATCTCGTCATTCAGCTTCTGAGCTTCATCGACGTGTCCCGACATCAACTGGATTTCCACCAGCGCCGTTTTTAGTTTGTCGTTCTTAGGATCAACCGCAAGGCCGCGATTGTATTCGCGAATAGCAGCTTCCGGATTTCGTGCTGTGAGATAGAAACCGGCAATATCTCCCGCGAGTTCGCCGGAACTGGGCTTGGTGTTGCGCAGATTCTGCAGCACAGTTTCGGCATCGTTTTTGCGGCCGAGTCCGTAGTACAGAGAGGCGAGTCGGAGGTACGTAACCGGGGCATCGGGATTGGCTTTGATGCCCTGCTGCAGGACATCAATGGCTTTATCCACCTGGCCCTTGAAGATGTAGAAGCGGGCCAAGTCGCCGTAGGCATCCAGATTCTTCGGATCAACCTGAATCGCCTTCTGGAAATCGGCTTCAGCCAAGTCCATCTGCTTGGAGGACGCGTAAGCTATTCCGCGGTTCAAATATATGCCCGCTTCGTCCGGCTTCGCCTGGATGGCTCGGCTATACGACGCAATGGCCTCGGGCATCTGCCTCTGCCCGAGCTGCACCGCTCCCATCAGGCGGTAGCCGTCGGCGTTATTGGGATCTCGCTCGATAATCGCCTTGGCTTGCTCTTCCGCCTCCTGATACTTTGAGCCCAGCAGATAAAAGTCACCCAGCGCAACCCGGGCCTTGATGTTATTGGGGTCGAGCTCGACCGCCTGGCTCATCTCACGGAAAGCTCCCCCCAGTGTTCCTGCTTGAGTGCAGCCTGGCCCAGCTCGTAGTGCGCGTCCGAAAACTTCGGATCAACCTGAATCGCCTTCTTGAACTGAATGGAAGCGGCTTCATACTGCTTGTTGTCCATGAACTTCATGCCGCTGTCGAAATACTTGCGCTTGGCCTTTTCCGGGTTGCTTCTGCAACCGGCAAAGGTCAGGGCCGTCAGGGCCAATAAGAAAAGGACGATGTAGCGGTTCCGCATAACTTCTCCTGGGATTACCGGGGAATGATCTTCTCCACGTCAACTGCGACTTGCTTGGCGAAAGCGTCGGCGCGGTTTTCCGCTCCCTTTTCATCGCCGTTACTAACCGGGGCGGTGACACGAATCAGGGCAGCGTCAGTACGATTGAGACGAAGCGCGTCCATGGCCAGATAGAACTTGCCCAAGATATTCGTTGGCCACCACGCGACCGTGCGACTGATACCAATAGAGCACAACCTGCTCGTCCAAGCCTTTGCGGACGATGTACTTGTTGACCGGAACCTGGCGTCCATCCGCCAGAGACAAGGTTGTGACGGTATTAACCGTGGGCTGCCACCCGGCTGCGGGAAGGCAGTTCTTGGGAGAGTGGATGGTCGCGCCGCCACGCTGCGTCTGGAAATAGGCGATATACAAACCGACTTCACCCAGCCCTGGCGTGTAATACACCCGGGTCAGGTAGTCGGTGGGTTTCAACACCTCCCATGTCTCTTTGTCCATGGGAACATCGGCGACATCGTTAAAGCCCAGCACCTGTTTGGGGAATTGTGCCAGCGGCAACGCCAACGGCGTGGCTTCCCCGTGCGACAGGCTGGCCATACCAGCGGTAGCCGCAACCAGCACGGCCAGCATCAACCAATAACGCGTACCAGATTTCACGCTGTCACCTCCTTGGGCGGTTTGGACGGTGGATCGTCGGGTGGTAGCCACCCCAATCTCTTGCGTACCGATAAGGTAAGGCTATGCAAGGCCAGGAACAAAATCGTCGCAACTACGAAAATGACCCATCCGGAAAACTCGTGCATGAAGCCTTCCGCCGCCTGCGGTCCGATGTAGTGGGCCATCAGGGCGGTGATCATCACCCGCGTGCCATTGCTGATGATGGCCAGGGGAATCATGGCCAGGAACATAAACCAGCGCACCACGTTGCTCTTCTCCGCCAGGTAGCCGTACCCGGCCGCAAGCGCGAGCAATGAGATCAGCGAGCGTATGCCGCTACAGGCTTCCACCACTTCCAGCCGCAGTCCGGGCATCACCAGAACATTTCCCTCACGCATAATGGGGAAGATGTTCAGTATCTCCAGAATGCGAGTGGCAAAGCTGGAGGCGATGAATTGCAGCGGAAAAACGATTTCGTTGTATAGCAAGTGTGGAAGCGGGATGCAGAACAGCAGGAACGCGATGGGGAAGGCCAGGGCACGCAACCATGCCCAGCCGCGAAAATAGACGATCAGTCCACAGATGATGCCGATGATCGACCCCCGCGCCAATGAGAGTTCCGCCCCAAGACTCCCGAGGAACAACACCGCCAGGGAGCCCAGCACAACCAACATTCCCCCGACGAACGAAGGGCGGACGGGAGTTTTGGCGAGGGTGTCACGCTTGCGCCATATCAGGTAGCCGGACAGCAGCGGGACCAGGAATCCGTGGGAGTAGTCGGCGTCGTTATACCACTGAGCAACCAGACGGGCGAGAATGGGAGCATACAAAGCGACGATGACGGCGACCAGAAGGTAGGTCTGCCAGCTGACCGCTTTGAGCTCGTCGACAAAAGAAGTTTTTGGCGGAGGAGGAACATCCCCCACCAGTACCGAGTTGCCAGCCGGCGCGCTCACAGACGAACCGGTAGGCTTGGTGCCAGCCAGCGCCACAATGTTATCGCTCCATTTCGGGTTTGCTCGATTCGATTGGCCGAGTGCGCACACCGGCCCTCCGAGTGTCTGTTTAGCGTACACCAGAACTGCTGAAAAAGTCAGTAGGCGGAAACACGTAGCCCACAACCTTTCCCATAGACAGTCTGAAAGTCTGCCGGCAGGCCAGCGCCCTGGGTGATTGTTGCTCCACACGAACTAGAGGCGCACGATCTTCGGCGACTCCATGCCTTTCAGGGCATTGCGAGTGTCGACCACTAGTTTGGACGCGGCAACCAGTCCGCGGTAATCAAAGCTGGAGTGGTCGGTGATGATTACCACGCAGTCGGCCGCAGCAGCGGAGGCGATCAGGTCTTCCGATTGCATTACCAGACTATCGAATTTCAGCTGTGGTACATAGGGATCGGAATAAGTGACCGTGGCTCCACGTTTCCGCAGAAGCAGAAGAACATCGAGTGCGGGACTCTCACGCATATCGTCGATATTGCGCTTGTAGGCCACACCTGCGATGTGTACGCGCGAGCCTTTGACCGCCTTGCCGCTTTCGTTGAGCGCATTCTGTACCTTGTCAATCACGAAGTGCGGCATGTTGCCGTTGATGTAGCCTGCCAGTTCGATAAAGCGGGCTTCGATCCCTGACTGTTTGGTCTTCCACGAAAGATAAAAGGGGTCGATCGGGATACAGTGGCCGCCCAGTCCAGGTCCAGGATAAAACGGCATGAATCCGAAAGGCTTGGTGGCAGCCGCGTCGATCACTTCCCAGACGTTGATACCCATGCCATCGCACATGATCGCCATTTCGTTTACCAGGCCGATGTTGATCATGCGGAAGGTATTCTCCAGCAATTTCACCATCTCGGCCACCCGGGTGTTGCTCACCGGAACTACCGTATCCAGCGCCTGGCTGAAGAAGAGCCGCCCCATTTCCGTGCAGGCCGGCGTGACTCCCCCGACAACTTTCGGCGTGTTCGAAGTCTGGTAAACCGGATTACCGGGATCGACGCGCTCGGGCGAGAAGCAGAGGAAAAAGTCTTCTCCGACCTTCAGTCCCAGTTTTTCGAAAGTCGGCAACAGAAGCTCGTCGGTGGTGCCCGGATAAGTAGTCGACTCGAGGATAATCAATAGCCCGGGATGGAAATACTCGGCAATCTGTTCGACCGCAGACACGATGTAGCTCATGTCCGGATCTTTGGTCTTGCGCAACGGCGTCGGCACACAGATATTGATGGTGTCCAGTTCGCGCACTATCGGCGAAGTCGGTGGTAGCGCTGAAACGCTTTTCAGCGATAAGCCGCGCCACTTCCGAGTTGGGCACATCCTGCACGTGCGACTCGCCGCGATTCAGGCCGTCGACCTTCGCTTCCAGAACGTCGATGCCGGTAACCGAGAAGCCCGCATTGGCAAACTCCACCGCCAAGGGCAGGCCGACATAACCCAGGCCGACGATTCCGACGCGCGCAGTTTTGCTCTCGATTTTGTTCTTTAGATCCGCGAAAATCCCCGTGCTCTGCACAGCAGTATGCATTATGGCTCCAGCCTTCTTTCCCTATGCCGCACTGATGGGATAGACAAAGGTACGCTATTCTTATGAGGGTGCAGGACTTCCTTTGGGCCATTTTACAACGAGCACTGCCGGCCAGGCCGCGGTTGACATTGCTGTCGGCGCAACGTCTGTTTCAGATGGCTGCAACTAACAGGCACCCAGCGGAACAAGACTCAGGACAACAGCTATGTGTGGAATAGCGGGAGCGGTAGCGCCCGGCCGTCCGGAATACAGCAGCGGCATTGTGCGCGTTATGACCGATGCCCTCGCTCGCCGCGGACCCGATTCCGACGGCTTCGCCGGCTGGCCCAACGCTGCCCTGGGACATCGACGCCTGTCGATCATCGACCTCAGCTCCGCCGGGCGGCAGCCCATGCTTTCCGACGACGGGCAAATCGGACTGGTATTCAACGGATGTATCTACAATTTTCGTGAAATTCGCGCCGAACTGGAGACTTTAGGACATCGTTTTCGCTCGCACACCGACACCGAGATTTTGCTGCTCGGGTACCGGCAATGGGGCATCGATCAACTAGTTGCGAAACTCCGTGGCATGTTCGCTTTCGCGCTCTGGGACAATCCGCAACAGAAGCTCACGATGGTGCGCGATCGGCTGGGAGTTAAGCCGCTGATCTATTGTCAGCAGAACGGCGGCATCGCGTTCGCTTCCACCATGGAAGCGTTGCGCTCGGTCGGGCTCGGCGGCGATGTTGATCCCTCGGCGGTGTTAGACCTGCTCGAATTTGGTTTCGTTACTGACAAGCGCGCCATGTACCAGGGCATTACCAAGCTGCCGCCGGCGACGATTGCCGAATGGCAGGACGGTAAGCTCGTGCAGCGTCAGTACTGGTCGGTTCCGTCGCCCGAGCGCTGGTCAACCGCGAGCTTCGACGAAGCGGTGGAAGAAACCGAGCGGCTGCTGCTGGAAGCTGTGCAACTGCGCCTGGTCGCGGATGTTCCCATCGGCGTGCTGCTCAGCGGCGGCATCGATTCCAGCCTGGTGTGCTGGGCTTTGCAGAAACTGAATGCCAACGTCAAGGCGTTCACCGTCCGAGCGTCAGACGACCCCAGCGATGAGAGTGCGGACGCGGCCGAAACCGCGCGCCAGCTTGGCATCGAACACGAGATCGTCGACATGCCGCGCGGCGAGTTCTCGCTCGATCAGCTCATCGATGCCTATAGCGAGCCCTTCCCCTGTTCATCGGCGCAGGCCATGCTCTGGGTCTCGAGCGCGGTGAAACAGCACGCAACCGTCCTGCTCACCGGCGATGGCGGCGACGATGTTTACCTGGGCTATCCGTTTTTCAACTACGCGCTGATGGCGGAGAAAGCCGCGCGCAAAATTCCGCTCTCTGTTTCTCCGTTGCTGCATGCCTCCGCGCAGTTGCTGCCTGACGTTGGCCGCAGCAAACGGCTGCGCAGCGCGGTCGATTACGCCACCGGCGGCTTAGGCTCATGGATGCGACGCCACGACGGCCTGCCCTATTACCAGCAGCACTCCATCCTGGGTGAACGGCTTGCCGGGCTTCAACTCGATTGGCGACAGATCCCCGCATCCTCCGCAGCGGGACGAAGATTGTTTCGCGACGCTTTCGAAGCGCACCGCCAATTGCACTTCACCAGCGAGTTTATGCCCAAGGTCGATGGCGCAACCATGTATTACGCGCTCGAATCACGCGCGCCTTTCCTCGATCAGAAGATGTGGGAGTTTGCCGCCACGCTTTCTCCCGACGTTCGCCTGCAGGGCGGCGTGCTGAAGGCCGTTCTTCGCCGAATCGCAGGCAAGCACTTAACCCGCGCCACCGCGCAACGTCCGAAGCAGGGCTTCGTGGTTCCGGTTGAGCGCTGGCTGGCGACCCGCTGGAGCGCCATGCTCTCGCGCCTGCAAGATGGAACCATGCTCGAACGCGAAGGGTGGATAGCCCCCGGCAGCCTCACCGCACCCATTCAGGAGGCGAAGCGCAAAGGCGAGGTTCCGCTACAGATCTGGCGACTGCTGGTGCTGGAAAGCTGGATGGAGAAGCACACGCGGTCCGCATCGACTGCGACCGCGGCCAAGTTGGCATTCAGCCAGAGCTGAGCCGGATCTAGCCCTGGCCTTTTAACGCAGCGACCTGCAGACGAACGTCGGCGCGTTGCAGCGCCGCCAGAGCTGCGTCGTAGTCGGTGTCTGGCTTGGGGCTTTGCAACTGCTCTTCGGCCCGCCTCTTCGCTTCCTGTGCGCGCTGCACGTTGATCTCTTCTGGACGCTCGGCGGTTTGCGCCAGCACCGTCACTTTGTCGGGCAACACCTCGGCGAATCCCCAGCTCACGGCCAGCCGGTTAACCTTGCCCCCATGCTTGTAGGTCAACTCGCCGGGAGCAAGTTCGGTGATCAACGGAGCGTGCTGCGGCAGCGCTTCGAGATAGCCAGACTTGCCGGGTATCTCGACCTCTTCCACCTGCTCGTTCACCAGCAACCGGTCGGGGGTGACGATCTCGAGTTGTATGGTGTCTGCCATCGCGGTTATGCCGACTTCATCTTCTCGGCGGCTTCGAGCACTTCGCTGATCGAACCTTTCATGTAGAAGGCCTGCTCAGGAATGTCATCGTGCTTGCCGTCAACAATCTCCTGGAAGCTGCGGACCGTGTCCGCAACCTTCACGTACTTGCCGGGAATGCCGGTGAACTGCTCGGCCACGTGGAACGGCTGCGAAAAGAAACGCTGAATCTTGCGCGCCCGCGTTACGGTGAGCTTCTGGTCTTCGCTGAGCTCGTCGATACCGAGAATGGCAATGATGTCCTGCAGGTCCTTGTAGCTCTGCAAAATCCTCTTCACTGCCTGCGCCGTGTTGTAGTGCTCTTCGCCAACCACGCGTGGATCGAGAATGCGCGAGGTCGAGGCCAGCGGATCGACAGCGGGATAAATGCCGAGCTCGGAGATCTGGCGCGAAAGCACGGTGGTCGCGTCGAGGTGAGCGAAGGTTGTCGCCGGCGCGGGATCGGTCAAGTCGTCGGCAGGCACGTACACCGCCTGCACCGAGGTGACGGAACCTTTCTTGGTCGACGTGATGCGCTCCTGCAACTCACCCATTTCGCTGGCCAGGTTGGGCTGATATCCCACGGCGGAGGGCATGCGGCCCAGCAGCGTGGATACTTCCGAACCCGCCTGCGTGAAGCGGAAGATATTGTCGATGAAGAGCAGCGTGTCGGAACCTTCTTCGTCGCGGAAGTATTCGGCGACGGTCAGTCCGGTGAGCGCGACGCGCAGGCGAGCTCCGGGGGGCTCGGTCATCTGGCCGTAGATGAGCGCCGCCTTCGACTTCTCCGGCTCCTTGATGTTGACCACGCCAGACTCCTGCATTTCGAGCCAGAGGTCATTGCCTTCACGGGTACGCTCACCCACGCCGGCGAACACGGAAAACCCACCGTGCTGCAATGCGACGTTGTTGATGAGCTCCATGATGACAACCGTCTTGCCTACACCGGCGCCGCCGAACAGGCCGATCTTGCCACCCTTCAAGAACGGCTGGATGAGGTCGATGACCTTGACGCCGGTCTCGAACATTTCCATCGAGGTCGACTGCTCATCAAAAGCAGGCGCAGGGCGATGGATGGGCAGGCGCTTCTTGGCGTTAATCGGCCCCAGCTTGTCGACGGGTTCGCCGATAACGTTGAGCACGCGGCCCAGCGTGCGCGCTGCCTACCGGCACGCTGATGGGACCGCCCTGGTCGATGGCTTTCATGCCGCGCACCATACCCTCCGTCGGCTCCATGGCAACGCAGCGCACGCGACCTTCGCCGAGCTGTTGCTCGACTTCCAGGATCACGTTGAGCGGGTTGGGGATGTCGAAGCCTTCGCTGGTGACGCGTAGCGCCGAATAAATCGGAGGCAGGTGGCCTTCCGAAAATTGCACGTCCACTGCGGGACCTGCGATCTGAATGACGTGTCCGATATTTTCTGCCATAAGAATCTAGCTCTCAGCTTTCAGCTCTCAGCCGTCAGCTCGAAGATGAATCTAGCTACCAGCCGCCAGCTTAAGAATGCCTGATAAAGCGACCACAGCGACCAAACATCGGTCGGGACGATTAACTCTCTTCCGCCAGCTTTAGCTGAAAGCTGACGGCTGACAGCTTTCCTACAACGCTGCTGCGCCGCTGACGATCTCGATAATCTCTTTGGTGATGGCTGCCTGGCGCACGCGATTCAGCGTCAGCGTCAAGGAGTCGATCACGTCGTTGGCATTGTTGGTTGCCGAATCCATGGCCGTCATACGCGCGGCATGCTCGGCCGCCGCCGACTCCAGCAATGCCTGGTACATCTCGATCGCTACATAGCGCGGAAGAATTCCCGCAAACAATTCCTCGGGCGGCTGCTCGTAGATGTAGTCCACCGGCTGCGTGCCGAACTTCACCGCTTCCCTGTCCCGCTCCGTGGGCTCGGGTTCTTTCAGGCTGATGCCTGCGCTGCGGGCAGCTTCGCCCATGCGTTCGCGCTCGGCCTGCGAGATTTCCTCCGCCTGGGTCACCTCGCGGCGTCCAATCTCCTGCACCGGCAGCAGGCGCTGCACAATCACGCGCTGCGCGATGACCGACTTAAACTCGTTGAACAGCAGGTAAACCGAATCGATCTCTTCGCGCGTGTAGCGCTTGATGATGGCTTGCGCCATCTCCGAGACGGCTTCAAACTCCAGCTTGCCCAGCAGTCCGACATATTCGTCACATGAGCTGCACCGGCCCAACGCGCTCTGTGCTTCCGGGCTTCAGTATCGGATAACGCCGGCGCATGAAGTCGCGCCCTTTGCGGCCAACCGCGACGATGTCGATGTTCTTGCCTGCCATGATGCCGAGAAACTTCATGGCGCCCTTCAGCACGTTGGAGTTGAACGCGCCCGCCAACCCGCGATCGCCGGTGACCAGCACCAGGAGCACATTGTTTTCCGGACGCTCTTCCAGCAGCGGATGTTTCGGCCGTCCGGTTTCCTGATCGACCAACTCAGTGCGGCTGATCAGCGATTCGAGCACGTTGATGAGCATCTGGCCCATTGGCCGCGAAGCCAGGGCACGCTCCTGCGCGCGGCGCAGTCGTGCTGCCGAGACCATCTTCATGGCCTTGGTAATTTGCCGCGTGTTTTTCACGCTGCGAATACGCCGCCGGAGATCGAGTACGTTCGCCATTGTTTAGGCCGTCGCCTTCGCGACCTCCTGGTGCTCGCTCTTGAACTGCTCCTTGTACTGCTTGATGACGTCGGTCATTGACTTGCGCAAGTCATCGTCGAGGGTCTTCTTTTCTTCAATCGCGCGCAGCATGTCGGGATTGCCGGCGTCCACATATTCGTAAAGGCCTTTTTCAAACTCGCGCAACTGATCGACCGGCATATCGTCGAGCAGACCCTGGGTTCCGGCGTAGAGGATGAGAATCTGCTTGGAGAACGGGAGCGGAGAGTACTGGCCCTGCTTCAGAATTTCCGTCAGGCGCTGGCCGCGGGCCAACTGCGCCTGCGTGGCCTTATCCAGGTCACTGCCGAACTGCGAGAACGCCGCCAGTTCGCGATACTGCGCGAGGTCCAGTCGCAGTGTTCCGGCGACCTGACGCATGGCCTTGATCTGTGCGCTGCCACCTACACGGCTGACTGACAATCCGACGTTCACCGCCGGGCGAACGCCCGAGTTGAACAAATCGGTTTCCAGATAAATCTGGCCGTCGGTAATAGAGATGACGTTGGTCGGAATGTATGCCGAAACGTCGCCCGCCTGGGTTTCGATGATGGGCAACGCGGTAAGCGATCCGCCGCCCTTCTCGTTGCTCAGCTTGGAAGCGCGCTCCAGCAGGCGGGAGTGAAGATAGAACACGTCGCCGGGATACGCTTCGCGTCCCGGAGGACGGCGCAGCAGCAGCGAGATTTCGCGATACGCTACCGCGTGCTTGGAGAGATCGTCGTAGATGCAAAGCGCGTGGCGCTTGCTATCGCGGAAGATACTCGCCCATCGCGCAAGCCGCGTAAGGTGCGATGTACTGCATCGGCGCCGGGTCGGATGCCGAAGCCGAAACCACGATGGTGTATTCCATCGCGCCGAAATCTTCCAGCGTCTTCACTACCTGTGCGACCGACGAGCGCTTTTGTCCGATGGCGCAGTAGATGCAAATCAGGTCGCGGCCTTTGCTGTTGATGATGGTATCGAGCGCAACCGCGGTTTTGCCGGTCTGGCGGTCGCCGATGATGAGCTCGCGCTGTCCGCGGCCGATGGGAATCATGGCGTCGATGGCTTTTAAACCAGTTGCCATCGGCTCTTTCACTGGCTGGCGATCGATGACGCCGGGAGCCAGGCGCTCCACCGCGTAGAACTCAGTGGTGTTGATCGGGCCCTTGTCGTCGATAGGCTGGCCGAGCGCGTTGACCACGCGGCCAATCAGTGCCTCACCAACCGGAACGCTCATGATGCGCCCGGTACGGCGGACCTCGTCGCCCTCTTCCACCTCGGTGTAGTCGCCGAGCAGCACGGAGCCGACCTGGTCTTCTTCCAGGTTCATGGCGATGCCGGCCACGTTGTGCGGGAACTCGATCAGTTCGCCGGCCATCACCTTGTCGAGACCGTAGAGGCGGGCGATGCCGTCTCCGATGGACATCACCGTGCCGACTTCATCGACGGCAATCTTGGTCTCGTAATTTTCGATCTGCTCACGAATGAGCTTGGTTATTTCGTCTGCCTTGATTTGAGCCATATGAATTTAAACCCAGTTGCCAGTTGTCAGTGGCCAGTTATCAGACAACGGCACGGATGAAGCCGCGCCCCTTCAAAACCCCGCGTCAGAACACGACTTCAGTCGCGCCGAACCGCAACCCTAAATCTCTGTCATCCTGAGGGGACGTCAATCCCCGAAGAACCTGCTTTGTGCCGCCCCTAAAGGGGCTCGTCGCCGTTTGTGTAACATTCTCGCTCGGCACGACCAAGGTCGTGCCCTGACGCAATTACTTAAACCCGCTACGTACCGCTGAAGCGGCACTTCACCCTGCCGCTAGCTGTTCACCAACTGTTCGCGCAGCTTCTGCAACTGGCCGCGAACTGTGCCGTCGTAAATCGTGCTGCCCACCTGCACCATGACGCCGCCAAGCAATTCCGGATTGGCAGCATAACGGGCACGAACTTTCTTTCCGGTCATCGCAGCAACCCGCGACTCCACTTCTCGCTTCTCGTTGTCGCTAAGCTGGCGCGCGCTGGTGATCTGCGCCTCGGCAAATCCCAGCCGGGCGTCGAGCTCAACTTCAAACTGGCGAGCGATCTTCCCCAGCATGGCAATCCGCTGATGATCGATGAGGATCGCGAAGAAGTTACGGACAAACTGTGACAACCCAACTTGCCGACCGATGGCGTCGAGCAGGTTGCGTTTCTGGGCGGCCGGGACGTCAGGCGCTTCCCAGACTTTGCGCAGATCGCCGCTTTCCTTCACCGCCGCTACAATGCTGTTCACCTGCTGCACTGCCGACGCAGGATCGATCTTGTGGTCCATCACAACATCGACCAGGGCGCGCGCGTATCGGTTGGCAACGGCAGCCATTATTGATGACCATCCTTACCGAGCTGGTCAACGAATTCGCGTATCAGAGCGTGATCGGAACTCTCGTCAACGTGAATGCGCTTCGCCGCAATATCGATTGCCAGGGTGGAGGCGTAACTCTTCAGCTCGCGACGCGCATTGCGCGCAATGGCATCGATTTCCATCTTGGCTGACTCGACAACCCGGTTCTTGTCTTCCTCGGCGGCGGCGCGAATTCGCTGCTCTTCAGCGACGGCCTGATTTTCCGCGTCAGCGCGAATGCCGCTGACTTCGCTGTCCAGCCGGGCCAGCCGCGCTTCCACTGCCTTCAGCCGCTCTGTGGCTTCCGCACTGGCGGCGCGGGCCTCACGAATCGCGGTCTGAATGGAATCCGTGCGGCTCCGGAACATTGCGGGAACCCTACTCCGCAGCAACACCCAGAAGAAGAGCGCCAGCAGTCCGAAGTTAATAAATAGAGAAACAAAATAAGCGCGGTGCGGATCCATCCCGAGATGGCCGGCAAACCACTTTACCGACGGCGAGTATTTGAACTGGCCGTTCTCTTCGTGCTCTTCGGCGTGCTCGGCGGCTTCAGATTCTTTCGACAGCACGCTGCCAATCGCGGCATTAGGACCTGCGCCCTGCTGCGCCTGCGGCTGATTAGCTCCGGCAACGGGAGCGGTTTCCTGCGCATACATGCCGCTAACAAACAACGTCATGGCCAAGAGAAGGATTGGCAAAGCAATGCGGCGGAAATTCCTCATCGCTGACCGCCAGCTACCGGAACGGCCCCGGCGGGTCGGAGCACGGCCTGAATGATCTGGGTAGCGAGTAATTCGCTTTCCGCTTGCAGTCCTGAGCGAGCCGCTACCATCTCCTGCTCAATCGCAGCCTTAGCTTCCCGGATCTGCTGGTGAGCAATCTCGCGAGCTTGAGCGATGACGGCGTCGCGCGCCTGTTGTGCAGCAGCGCGACGTGCCTCCGCGGCTTTGAATATTGCGGCGCGAGCTTCGCGCAGCTTCTCTTCGTACTCTGCGGTGCGAGCTTCGGCGGCAGCTACGTCGGCCCGGGCTTTCAAGATGGCGCCTTCGGTAAGTCCCCGGCGCTGCGCCAGGATACGGCGCAACGGAGCGCCGACCAGCAACCCGTAGGCAGCGTACAGCAAAAGGAGAATGACCATCGTGGGGATGGCTCCGAGCAGTAATTCCCCTACTTGCCTAAGTGTTTGATCCATTGCTGTTGGTGATTCCTGCGGCTGAAAATACTGAGGGCGCTATGACAAAATCTGGAACATTTGAAAGTAACAGAGCTTGCGAGTGGGTGTCAACGACGGGAAGAGAGCTGTCAGCCGTCAGCTGTCAGCTGTCAGTTCACTGTTACGGACGGGTCTCAGGTATCAGGTATCAGCTCACGTTGAGGCAGGGTTGCGCACAGCAATCCAAACATTAGCTCGCGGCTCGCCCTGCCGGGTCTTAGCTGAGAGCTGGCGGCTGAAAGCTGAGAGCCGTTTAGCTGCGATCGCGTACTCATCAATGAGCCGTCGTACCTCCTGCAATCTGCGTGGTGCGAACCATGTCGACCACATCGTCCACCTTGTCGGCGATCAGGTTCAGCTTGCGTGATAGACCTTGAATCTCCATCTCCGCCCGGCGGTTCACATCGAAGTCGAGTTCGCCGCGTACCCGATCCTTCTGGTCTTGACGGTTCTGGCTCATCATAATGACCGGCGCCTGAAGGGCCGCCAGCATGGAAAGAAACAGATTCAGCAGGATGAACGGATAGGGATCCCAGGCGCTTCGTCCCAGGATAACGTTGATGGCGCTATACACGACGAGAACGATCAGGAAAGTGATGATGAAGGTCCACGATCCTCCGAAGCCCGCCACCCGATCGGCGATGCGCTCGCCGAAAGTCGACTCCGCTTCAATCAAGTCATTGGGATTGCGAGCTGCGCGAAGCCGCACGAGCGCCTGTGAGGCGTGAAACTGGCGGCCCAGCACGGCCATCATGTCCATGCCGGCCATGGGCTTTTTTTGCAGAAGGGTGGCGATGTCGTCGCGGTCGACCTCCACGCACACGGTTTCCTCAAGCGCGGTCGCGGTGGTCTGATGAGGCATCTGGTCGAGCATCGCTGCAAACCCAAAAAACTCTCCGTGAGTCGGCTCATCGATCACCAACTCCTGATGATCCTCATCAACCGTTGCGACCTCAACTTTGCCCGAGATCATCAGGTATCCGCGCTGCCCCGGGTCTCCCATCTTGTAAATCCGCTGGCGCGTGGCAAACTTCTTCAGCTCGACCTGTTGCGCCAGGATGGCGAGCTCCTCGTCGTCCAGTTTTTCGAATAGCGGCACATGTCTGAGTTCTTCAGGGTCGCAAGGCATGACTCACCTCATCTAGATGTTTTCTGGTGGGGAGAGCATCGCATACGAGCTTTGGCTCGCACAATAAAAACAGCCATGCAGTGTGAATAGTGCATGAAATCGGCACTCGGAAGCCAGCGGGCTCCGGCCTCTTCCACTCACAACCGACAACGGATAGCTGACAACTGATTTTTGGAGGCGCGGGGCGGAATCGAACTTGAGGCGCGTAGCAGGCGTGAGCGCAGCGGGAGCCTGCTGCCGAAATCCCGACCCTGAGCGAAGCGAACGGGGAGAGACCTGCGATATAGAAGAGTTTTCGTCGAGAACTGGAGGCGCGGGGCGGAATCGAACCGCCGAATAGAGGTTTTGCAGACCTCGGCCTTACCACTTGGCTACCGCGCCCTTGAGAAGCAGGTTCCCTCAGGGGCTAAAGTCCTGACGAGAGACCCCCGCACGACACGGCTAAAGCCGTGCCCTTTCAAAACGTCGAAGCGGGCTAGACGCAAAGCCCCCGCGCGGGGCGAGGGCGGTAAATTCTGGAGCGGGAGACGGGGGTCGAACCCGCGACTTCGACCTTGGCAAGGTCGCACTCTACCACTGAGTTACTCCCGCTCGGAGAATCTGATTATATCGAACCGTAATAGAAACCGGCAAACCGTACCCGCTGCTTCGCGCATTACCGCGACTCACTGCTTAATCAGGCGCGCCCGGCAAAGGCGCCCGCTGACAGTGCGGCATGCGGGACGGGCAGCGGATTTCGCGCCCGCTTACTGCTTCGCCAGCGGGATAGCAGAAGCCAGTTGCAGCTCGATCAGCAGCCCGATACGCCGATCGATCTGGAAGAAGGCGGCGGTCTGCTTGGGCGAAATTACCTTCTCAAACTTCGGCACCCAATCCTGGCGCAGTTTCACATAGGACTCGTCCAAGGCCAAAGCCTGCTTGATAAGGCTGTTCGCCTGGGCATCCGTCATGGTGTCATAAGCGTCGGCGTACTGCTTAATCAGCGCAACGCGAGTGTCATTCAGCTTGCCCACCTGTGCCGTGTAGGCATCGTAGACCGGCCAGAACTTCTCAGCTTGCGTGTCGGTTAACGTCATGTTCTCGGCGACGATCTGTTTCTTCGCCGAACGCACATCCGACCGCAGCAGCTGGATGTCCTGATCGGTTGCAGTCTGACCCGACTGGGGGGCGGCGGCACCCTGGGCGTGAGACAACTGCGGCATAGCCAGGAACGCAGCCGCGAGCAGCGTCAATGAAAGCAAAGTATTTCTCAATTAATCCTCCGGAGATAGTTAGCTGGAAATCAAACAACGGTAATTCAGGTAAACACGCTGGCAAGTAACCGACAATAGCACTTTCGGGCTCTTCCAACTCGAGTACGGTCGCGCGAATGCTGAATCGTCAACTCGCGAACGCTGAACTGTGCTTCTACTGCGCGCGAGCGAAGTACCCTTCTTTGTAGTGGACGTGCAAGTTGGGGCGTCCTTCTACCGCGACCGTGTGGACCGTCACCTTCCGCCATTTACCATCGCGCGAAGCGGCGTCAGGACGATATCCCAGCACATATTGGTGGCGCAGCTCGCGGCTGATGATTGCCGCGATCTCCGGGATCTCCTGCCGGCTGTCGGCAGCTATGGTGCGGCCTCCACTTACATCGGTGACGGAGCCCAACCACTTCCGCCCCCAACGTTCCTCAAGAGTCTTGAAGAGTGGCAACGGAATATCGTCGAACAGACCGATGGCGTACATCATCACATCGCTCTCCGCCAGCATCGTGCGGATCTCTTTCAAAGTGTAACGGCTGTCGTTATCGCCGCCATCGGAGATGACCAGCAATGCCTTGCGCTTATACCGCGCGGTGCGCAGTTGTTGCAGGCCAAGATAAATGCCGTCGAAGAGCGCGGTATGGCCTTGTGGCTCCATGCTTCCCAGCCGATTCTCAAGTGTCTCGATGGAACTGGTAGAGGTGGCAAGCAACTTAGGCTTGCTGGAAACGCTTACCGCGAAGTACTCGTCAGCCGGATTAGCGTTGGCGAAGAACTCTGCCACAGCCTGGCGCTCGTAATCAATCTTGTCTTTCATGCTGGCGCTGAAGTCGAGCACCAGCGCAACCGAGATGGGAGCATCCTCGCTGGAGAAGTATTGAATAGACTGCGGCTTCTCGCCTTCGTAGAGCTGGAAATCATTCTTGGACAACGTCAGAACAGGGCGACCGAAAGAGTCCGTCACAGTTGCGGGCACCAGGACCAGGTTGACGTCCACCTTCATCGGCCGCGGAACCAGCTCCGGCGTTGAAGTACCGGAGGCAATGATCGTTCCCTTGGAAGCATTGCGCGGGAGAATATGAGCATCGTCCAAGGATTGCGAATTGCAGTACCGGGTGACGCTGATTAGCACGAACAGACAACCGCAAACAGCGACGAAGCGTGAATCCCTTAGAGCCCTGAAATCTGCCATACAGCCTCCGCCCAGCTCGAACGGGGCGGTCACAATACATCGATCCGACCCGATAGGCAAGAAGGGATTCAGAGTTGCCGGCGAGAGTTGTTCGTCTTAGAAAGAGAAATAAAAAGCTCCGTCCGAAGACGGAGCTTTTGACGACAAACTTTGGTTGAAAGCTAGACGACTTTGGCGAAAATGATCACCAGCGCAAACAGCACCAGCGACTCGATGAAGGCCAGGCCAAGAATCAGCGCCAGCTGGATTCCTGGACGGGCAGCAGGATTGCGCGCCATGCCTTCGCAGGCCGCGGCACCCACCCGACCCTGACCGAGAGCGGCCAGTCCGGAGGCGATAGCGATACCGAAGCCGGAGGCGATCGCCACCCAGTTGGTTCCGCCGGCCGCAGCAGCGCCCGTTTGCGCGTACGCTGGCATCGTCATCATGGCGATCGCCAGCAGTGAGAAGAATACAAACCACGTTTTCCGCATTTCACTTTCTCCTTTTATGAATCGCTGCCAGTGGGTGGTTGGCGCTCACCGTGCTGGCGCCCTCACGCTTACAGCAAACTTGCTATCAGCTGTCAGCTCTCAGCCATCAGCTCGAACTTGCACTTCAATTGCTCTCGTAACGACAAACTTTGTTGCGACCCAGAACCCTGACTCGCCAATCTTCAGCTGACAGCTGATGGTAGCTGACAGCTCTTAGTGCTCGTGCGCGACCGCCTCACCGATGTATACGGTTGCCAGCAGCACAAAGATGTACGTCTGGATGAAGGACACGCCGATGTGGAGCAGCATGAAAATTACCGGGATGCCGATCGGTATCAGCGAGAAGAACACCAGCGTCACCATATCGCCGGCAAACATGTTGGCGAAAAGACGAACGGTGAGCGAAAGGATACGCGCCAGGTGGCTTGCCACCTCGATGACAAACATCAGCGGCGCCAGCCACCACACCGGTCCCAGGAAGTGCTTGATGTATCCCACTCCGTTATGCCGGATGCCGTGCAGGTGGTAGTAAAACCACGTCACTACGGCGCAACCCAGCGGCACCGACGGGATAGCCGTGGGCGCTTCGAAGCCGGGGATCAAACCGATCAGGTTGCAAGCCAAAATGTAGATACCCAGCGTGCATAGGTACCCGGTATATCCCTCGTAGCCGTGTCCGATGACTTCGTGCGCCTGGTTGCCGACGAAGGAATCGATGCCTTCGAAGGTGTGCTGCAAGGCGCCGGGACTGTCCACCGACAAACGCATCCGAACCAGGACGAACACCAGCAGCAGCAGTACGAAAACCAGGAGCTGCATCGCCACATAGTTAGTGATTGGAGCCTGCGGATAGCGGCTGGGCACGTGCACGGCGTTCAAGATAGCGTTGGCCGCGCCGCCGAAGTACTTATTGAGGAGTGCTGTAATCCAGAGTTGTTCGGGCATTGTTACGGTCGCTCAAACTTATGAATTTTTCTACCGGCTCTCGACACACGTGGGCGCTACTTTTCTGGCGCAGAGAGTTATATTTCAGGAATCAGACTTCGTGTCGCAGGCCCTTGAACAATTCGACTCCTACCTCGCAGGCAACCGCCGCTATCGGCAGACACACACCACCCAGGAAGCCGAACAGACCTGCTCTTGAAACCTTAAATATAGCATAGGCGGCGATTCCGATTGAGACGTAGCGCAGCAAGGCGCGCAGCACCAGCAGACCGCCGCGCTCGCTGCTCTGGCCGGTGGTAACGCGTTCGCCCAAGGCATCGACCATGCCCTCCAACCATCGGTGATTGACGTAAGAAATGGCGGCGCCTACCAGAAATCCAAGGATGCCCGCGAAGCCAAAAAACCAGCCGCACAACAGCACTCCCAGTCCGGAGAGCCCGAGCATGAAGCGCCGAATTCGCAGCAGCGCACCGTCATAGAACTCTTGCGCTGCATCCGGTTTCGGAGCGTCGGGCACGGCACAACTATACGGTACGCTCACTGGGTTGCCGCGCGCCGTAGGCGATCCAGAACGCCCTCCCACTCCGCAGCATCTGGCGGAACATCCACCGCAATCCATGCGTAGCCCTGGTCGTCCAACTCATGCAGCAGGGCGTAAAGCCGGGCCGCATATTCGCGCGGATCCGACGGCATGACGATGACCGTCACGCCGCGGGAAGGCCGGTTGCGAAGCTGCAGGTACGCGCCTTCGCCGTCCTGGGGGATGGTTCCATCCGAGATCAGAATCAGTGGCGTCTTCGGGCGGTAGTGCTGTGGGTGCATCCCGGGCGAGGGATGTGAGCCATCTGCGGACTGAGTGTGTCGTGATACCAGACCGATAACCGCCTCGATGTCGCTTCGCGACACACCTCCGGGACGAAGAATTACCGGCGGCTCATCAACTACGGAGATCACGGTTGATTCGATACCTACGGGGCATGGACCTCCGTCGAGAATGTAGGCGACGCGCTGGCCGAGTCCGCGTCGGACGTGCTCGGCAGTCGTTGGCGAGAGTTCGGTAAAGCGATTCGCGCTGGGGGCGGCTACAGGGATCGTGGCTTCGCGCAGCAGTGCCAGGGCTACGGGGTGAGCCGGCATACGCAGGCCAACCGTCGGCAAGCCGGCGGTGACGACATCCGGTATCGACGATTTTTTCTTCACAACCAGCGTCAGCGGACCGGGCCAGAAGCGCTCCGCGAGTCGCTGCGCGGTATCCGGCCATTCGTCCGCAAGTGCGCGGGCCATCTCGATTGAACTGACGTGCACGATGAGTGGGCTGGTGTGCGGGCGTCCCTTGGCCTCGAAGACGCGAGCGACTGCCGCTGCATCAAGCGCATTGGCGCCTAGTCCATAAACCGTCTCGGTGGGAAACGCCACCAGCTTGCCCTCGCGCAAGAGCACAGCGGCTTCTTGTATTTGCTGCCCGGTCACGCGAAATTGCTCTGCCAGTATTTTCGCCGCTCCATCAGGAATCATTGCGTGCGTCCTGCTGAAGGATCGGCCGAAGTGCCAGAGTCGGCATCGATAAACACGCGCGAACCATGCTGCGTTCCCGGCGCATAGCAGTTGCCGTCGGCGGCGTAGGTCTTGCGGCAAGCAGCGGTCATCTCCGGGCGCCGGGGCGACTGGGCGTATTGCCATATCGTCGCAAACCCCACTCCGCTTTCACTCGGCTTGGGTGCGCTCGCGGGAAACACGCAGCCGCGCGACGGCCCGCAATGATCGTTGCTGATGAAGAAATGCAGCTCGCGTCCGCCAGCATGCTCACGGATATCGTCGGCGGTAATTACCGTGCTTCCTCCCGACTCGCGATAAGGAATGCCCGAGCAATAGATGCCGGCACGATAACCCGCGCGTATCACTTCATCGACGAAGGCATGAATATAAGCGCGCTGCTCGGGAAGCATGCGTCCACCCTGCTCCTGATCGAGGAAGATGATCGCGCGTTTGGGAAAGCCTTCGCGTTGCGCCGCACTGGTCGCTGCTTCTCCGTCGCGCTTGCCGACCGAGTTGGCATCGCCTGACGCCTTGAGTTCGTTGTATTCGCGGCCGTTGAACAGCAGCAGAAAACCGTAGCCCATTTGCTGCAGAGTTGAGCGCTTGCCGGTCCACGTATTGCTGCTCGCGCCGGGAGGATTGTTGAGCCAGTATCCGGTAAAGGCGAACTTCTCTTTGAGCGGGCGCATGTTCGCGTCACCGGGATAATCGTTGCGATCAAAGCCGAGGAACGCAGACTGCGCGGACAATGAACCCGCGCCAGAGAGGATGGCAGTGAACAACAACAAGCAGTAAAGGCGCACGCAACGCATCGCAATCTACTATCGCACGCGCGAACAAAAATTTGGGTCGGGAGATGAGTGCCTCCCGACCCATTGACTTTCGCGCGATGCGATCAACGCCACATGATATCGCCGGTGTAGCCCTCGTTGTTGCCGCGATTGCCGTTGTCGATCTGAATCACAGCCACTCCGTTATTGGAATTAGGATCGGCAGCCAGAGTCTGCCGCCCGTGACCATCGACCCCAGCGAAGTGGAAGTTCGCCGGATTGCGCGGCAGCGGCTGATTGCAGTCGAGGCGACGCCACTGTGCGGGCGCACCGTTCTCGGTTATGACGCGACCCTCGTTGCCCCTGATCTGCACCTCGGCCCGGCCTTGCACCACCACTTCGAAAGTACACTTGCCGCTGCCACCGCCGTTACCCGACATCTTCGCGGTTATGTATTGCGGCTGGCCTGCATTCCCCCAGCCGCCATTGCCGCTGTTGTTGTTGCCATGCCACCCCCCGTTGCTCCAGCCGGAGTTGTTGTTCCAATTGCCGGAGTTGTTCCAATTGCCGTTGTTTTGCCCGTTGCCGTTGTTGTTGCCCCAGTTACCGTTGTCGCGATCGCTGTCATGGTCGCCGTGATGGCCGCCGCCATTGCCGTTGCCCCAGCCCTGGTTGCCGTTGTTGTAGCCCTGGTTGCCGCCGCCCGACCACGTAATGTCTCCGGTATAACCTTCGTTGTTGCCGCGATTGCCGTTGTCGATCTGGATGACGGCGACACCATTGTTTGCATTGGGAGCGGCGGCGAGGCTCTGCCGCCCGTGTCCGTCCACACCTGAAAACTTGAAGTTGGCGGGGTTGGGCGGCAACGGCTGATTGCAATCGAGCCGCCGCCAGGTTGCCGGAGCCCCCGACTCCGTCACCACACGCCCTTGGCTGCCGCGGATCTGCACTTCAGCTCGCCCCTGTACCACCACTTCAAAGGTGCACTTGCCGCTTCCGTTGTTGTTGCCATTGCCGGAGATCCGGGCCTGGATCTGCGATTGCGCCACTGCGGGCACCTGCGCCACGGCCCAAAGCGCAATGGTTGCGCCCGCAATCCATAGATTTGCCGAGTTAATTTTCACTTGAAACTCCCTTGCCAAACATGGCAATAACCTCCGGCATCGCGACAGGCCATGCCGGATGAAACCCGGTGTCGCGCGTGTCTCCTCGTTGCCGCTTGAAGATAGCTCGAGGACGCTGCGACCCGGCTCCCTGATGTAAGGAGATGCCGCTCTCGACCGAAGGCGTTGCGTGGGGTACCCAGTGGGTCGCGCAATCCCATTTCTGACTTAACTCTCTTCGGCTAAGCTCTAGGGTTTTACCGGCCGCGGCAAATGAGCCGCAGAAAACATTTGCAAATCGACGAGGGGAGCCAGCCCAATTGCCTTTCGAACCAATGCTTCGCCGACGGCCGGCGAATGCTTGAATCCGTGACCGGAACATGCGGAGGCAAACAGGATGCGCCCGTTATCGTCAGCCTGATCGATGACAAATCGCGCACCGGGAGCGACGGTGTACAGGCACGTCGCGGCGCGCATGCATTGCGAAGACACGTCGGGCAGACGCGATGCAATGTAGTCGTGGTAGAGGCTTGCGACTTCAGAATCAGCTACCGTGCGATCGACATTGTCAGGTTCAATGGCCGTGTCGTAGCGTTCGGTGGCAGTTTTCATTCCCGCTTCTGTGCCGTCGATCGCCGGAAACCCGTAGAACATGTCGCGCTTCTGGCTGCCGGTGATCCAGATGAAGACAGGGAAGTTCTGCGGAGTGTAGCGCCCGAGATTGCGCGCCAGCGCGAACCAAGTCATCACCTGCCGATAGACGAGCAGATGTCGCGAAATCACATGAGGCAGAAGCTTGCCAATCCAAGGTCCGGCCGAAACGATTGCGTGCGCCGTAGAGTACGTGCCGCGATCGGTCTGGACCTCCACCGAAGTTGGCATTGCCTGGACCTTCAGCACTGTTTCGCCGGAATGAACCTCAGCCCCGAGGGTGCACGCGAGATCAAGCTGCGTCTCGACACAGGCTTCCGGTCGCAGAAATCCGCCGCCGGGCTCGAAGTAGCCGACCTCGTCATGTGCGAGACGAAACTGCGGGAACCTTCGTCCCACTTCATCGGTGGCGAGAACCTCATGTTCGATGTTGTTGGCCTGGGCGGCGGCAATCGTCTCCGCCAGGAACGAACTCGATCCGTGATGATCTCCCACAATGTGGGGCGACATGAGAATGAGCGCGCCGTTGCGGGTGAGAAGACTGCGGCCGGAGGCAGCTTCGAGTTGCTCCCAAATCTGGTTGGAGCGCATGACCAGCGGAACGTATTCCTGGCCTTCGCCGATGGCTTGCCGGGTTATGCGGGTCTCGCCGTGCGACGAGCCCACGTCATGCGGAGGCCGGAAGCGGTCAATGCCGATCGCGTGCGCTCCCAGTTTTGCAGCCTCGTAGAGCGCCGCGCTACCCACCGCTCCCAGACCAACGACGAGAATATCTGCGGTTGTGCTCACGGAAGATTCCCTAAAGTAGCGCGGTTAACGCGGGGGAGGGGTGGTGGCGTCGTTCCTGCACGGGGATGCATCAGGCCTTCAGCCACAGAATATGGAAATCATGACGCGAACGGCGAAAATCGGAGTCGCTGGTCACCAGCGTTGCTTTCCTCTCAATTGCGAGTGCTGCGGCGAAGCTGTCGGCGTAATACAGCCGGTACTTCGTCTTGATTTCGGCCGCGTGCAAACAGCGTTGCAATGTCGCATCCTCGTACTGAATGGGAAGCGGTTGCACCGCGGCGGCGGTAGCGCGCGCCTTGTCTGGCCCTTCCTCACGCAGAATCAGGCCATAAACTTCTCCAAAGTTAACTGCTGACATCAGGATCTCGGCCCGATGGCGCATGGCATCCGCGAGCAAAGCGGCCAGTTTGGCTGCACCAGGCTTGCGCTGCAAAAACTGCCAAAGGGCGCTCGAGTCGAAGACGTAGGTTTTCACTTGTCGTGCTTGCCTTCAGCGCGATGCTCCCTCTTCCATATGGCCAAGTAGTCTGGCCCGTCCTCAAGACAGCCCATTACGCGATGAATGTATTCCTCGGTAAGGGGCTGAATCACAATGCGCCCGAAATCGTCCTCCAGAAACTTGACCTTGGTGCCCGCTTGGATGCCGTGCTTGCGGCGAAGCTCCGCCGGGATGACAAGTTGTCCCTTTGAGGTGAATGTAGCACTTAGATCGCGCATGACTTACATTTTAGCAAGAAGTAAGACGCCGGAAGAGGCGGCGCGCTCCCGGCTAGCTCCGAAACCGAACGAGGGGGCTTTTACTGCCCGAGCATTCCCTTCTTTAAGTCTGCGTTGGGCGGCTTGGGTCCGAACCATACGGAAAAGAGCACGGGGCCGAATGCCGGGTCGGCGATGGTCACCTTGTTCTGTCCATTGATAGCCATGCTGGAACCGGTGCCGGGCACGTAGGTGAAGACCATCTCGTCGCCGCTTTTGATCGGCTCAAGAGCGCCAAGCAATTGATCAATCTGGGCCTTCATCGTCTTCTTCGCCTCCGGGCTGTTGTCGCTGAAGCTTTCGTCGAAGGCGTCGCTCATCTGGCTCTTGCTCGCGCCGTGCAGAAACTTCATCACGATCTGCTTGGGCGCATCGGACTTGATGATGGCGTTGGCGTCTGACGTCTTCTGCTCCAGGTAGAGTCCGGCGACGTAAACCTTCACCATCATCTTGGTTCGAATTCCCAGACCATTCAGCACCAGCGTTTTACCGCCGACGTTTTGCGTGTCGGGCAACGTGACTCCGGCCAGGCTCGCCGCGTTCAGGGTCAATGTCGAGAGAAGCAGAGAGAGAACTACTGCAAACGAAAACGCAAATTTCCGCATAATGACTCCTTGATTGCAGGATGCGATCAAGGTAGCACAGTCGATGTGTGAAGCAGGGCGGCGAGCGAAATGGGACGGACGTCCGTACCGGCGTTCGCGCAAAACAAAACCGGCCGCCGAAGCGACCGGTTTTGATTGAGGCTGAAGCCCCGATATGTTTCTTTAGCTGTCCGCCTCGACGCGGCTAAAGCCGCGCCCCTTCGAAACTAGTCTCCGAATACTTCTTCTTTCTCTTCTTCGCGTACCGGAGCAGCCGCCGGCTTGATGCCGCCAATCGCGCCGAGCGGAACGAATCCACCCTTCTCTTCCGGCTTCTCACCGAGCACGTGCTCGCGATAGAGCGCCAGCATGCGCGCGTCCTCGGCTTCCTTCTTGATGCGCTCGTCGCGCGCCTTGAACTTCTCCGCACGCGCGTTCTTCACGATGCCGAGATCGTCGAGCGTGTGGTTGGCTTCGGCCTGCACGTGTTCGTCAACCAGTACCAGGGTGTGGTCCGTGGTCGGCAGCCCAACTGCTTTGCCACCGGCGAAGATTTCGTGACGGCCTTTTTCGGCGTACCACTTTGTCAGAGTCGCCGACATGTGCATCTTCTCGACGATATTGCGCCAGCCCACGCCCGTGTTGTATGCGCAGAAGCTGATTTCGCCTTCCTGCGTGGCGTAAGGAATGATGCACTGCTCGGTGCGGCGGAAGTCGTAGTTGAACAGGTCCTGGAACCACATACCCGCGATGAACAGGAAGTTCCAGCGATCGCGGCGACGCTTCTCGATGTCAGTAAGAGTGCGCTCGCCGGAAACCTTGCCGTAGTCTTTGCCGGTCGCACCGAAGGTCTTGTCGAACTTCTTGAGCAGGTCGGTGAACTTGAAGTGCGTTGGGGACTTGAACGGATCGTAGTTCTTCAGCAACGCCAGGGTCATGCCGGCGATCGACAGCCACTTACCGCGGGCAGCGTCGTTCACCTTGGCGATGTCCTTACCGATGTTGTCGCCGTTGAGAAACGCGGTGACGGGAACGGCTTCCTTGGTTTCCTTGTCGATCATGATGGCCATGCCCACGCCGCAGTTCGGGTGGCAGCCGCAGTTCAGCGAGCCCCAATCCTTCTCGGGACCGTGTACCAGGTCAGCCCAGTCGGAGAACGTGCCCATGAACGAGATCGGGAACCAGTCGCGCGTGGGCTCGCCCATGCCGGTCTGGTTCTTCACGTCGTGCGCAAGGTGCGACAGCGTGTAGCGCTGCGCCTCGCGCCGCTCGTCGGTGATGGCTTCATCACGGCCGGTAAACGACACCGGCTGGAACGACAGGAAGGAGATGCGCTTGGGATTGTCGAGCGCGAACTGGATGATGCGTCCCACCTGCTCGTTATTAAGGTTGTTGACGATGGTCACGACGGGAACGATTTCCACGCCAGCCTTATGCAGGTTCTCAATCGCCTGCAGCTTGACGTCGAACAGGTTGCCGACGAGGCGATGCGAGTTGGCAGCGTTGCCGATACCGTCAAACTGAAGATAGGCATAGCGCAGTCCGGCTTCCGCAGCCTTCTGGCAGAACTCAAGGCTCTTGGCGAACTCGATGCCGTTAGTCGCAGCCTGCACGCTGTTATAGCCAACCTTGCGCGCGTAAGCGACCGCCTCAAGGAAGTGCGGCGACAGTGTCGGCTCGCCGCCGGAGAACTGTACCGACATCTGGCGGCGGGGCTTGATGGTGATGGCGTCATCGAGCATCTGCTTGATTTCAGGCCAGGTGAGCTCGTGCACAAACCCGACCTGGTTGGCGTCCATGAAGCAGGGATCGCACATCATGTTGCAGCGGTTGGTCAGATCGATGGTCAGAACCGAGCCACGGCCATGCTTCACCGTGCTAGAGCCGTGATGATGCAGGCCCTCGTCGTTGTGGGCGCGGATGTCGCGGCCGGGGAACACTTCTTCAAGGTGACGGAAAAAGTCGGTGTCCATGGCCATGACATCTTCGAAGTGTCCGTGCGTGGGGCAGTCCTTCACCATGAGGATCTGGCCGTCACGCTCGACGATGGTCGCCTTGATCTCGCCGACCTTCTCGTTCATCAGAACTTCGAGCGGCAGCTTGCCATCGATAATCTGCTGGCGGATTTCAGGCACGCACTTGGGGCAGAGGGAATCGGTGGAGCGGGGCCATCCCAGCGGTGGCTTCGACTTCTGATACGACTTCAGCAGAGGCTTGTCGGACCACTTGGGCGTAAACGATGGATTCTGATTGATGCTGTTCAGCTTGTCGAACACAACCCATGCGCCCTTAGCGGCGACTGTGACTGCTTTCTCTACATACTTAACCGGCTTGTGCATTTAAGCCCCTCTATGGAGTTTGATGACGGTGCGCCCGCTGGTGCGGTACACGAATCCCGTAGAACCTTACTGTCTCAGGCTAACGACTGAGCGCGATACAGCCAATGAAGTTAGGTCAAACGGATAGGAAATGGCGCTTCTAGCGGTGCTGTGGGACATTGAACGGGGAAGCCTTTGAGAGCCGTATGTTATTGAAAAAGCAAGAGGGTCAGGAGAAAGTTCGGCCGTCTGCCGAGGCCTTTCAACCCATCTGCAATACTGGCTTCTCACATGGCAACAGTAGCCGTAGGCGACCTCCACGGGAACAGCGCTGCTCTGGAAGGATTGCTTTCCCAGATCGTGCCGCACATGCGCTCGGACGATCGAATCGTGTTCTTAGGCGACTACATCGACCGCGGACCAGACTCACGTGGATGCATAGAACAGATTTTGCGGCTGCGGGACGAAGAACGGTTCCAGGTAATCACACTGATGGGCAACCACGAGCAGTGGATGTTGCGGACGTTGCACGATTACACGTGCCATTCCTGGCTAGTAGGGATGGAGGCGATGCCCACCATTCGAAGTTACTCGCCAAAAGCTGCCAAGGAGCTAAGTCTTGCCTTGGAGGAGCACGGGGTGCGGCTGTTCACGTACAAAATGCCTCTTCCTTATGAATCGTTTTTCAACGCCATGCCTTCCGAGCACGTCGAGTTCTTCCAGCAATTAGAAGTGTTTCATCGTTCTCCAGACGTCCTGTGCGTGCATGGTGGCGCAGATCTGGCGGGAGGTCTCGATCCCGACAATCCAGATACCTTCGTCTGGGGTCCGGTTGGCTTTCCGGAAGATTACACAGGCGCAGCACCTGTGGTCTATGGGCATCGGCACAATGCGGTAGCCGACACGGATGGAGTTGTGCGTCCCTGCATCGGAGTCAATCTTACTTACGGAATCGACAGCAGCGAGCACAACGTTCTAACCGCAATGCGTTTTCCCGACGAGAGGGTTTTCCAAAGCCACGCAAAGCCATAGACGCCCGCGTCGGTAACAGGGGATATGGCACCTTATGCTTCTACCCGTGTCCCCAGCGCCGCGATGCTCGGGGTGGCCGATTTACGGGGTGGCGTACTGAGCTTCTCCGTTTCCGAAGGACCAGTTTTCCTTCATCACCTCGACCAAATTGATGAAGACGTCTTCTTGGCGAAGGTTCAACTTTGCGTGCAGACCTTCGACGATGGCGTTATAGAGATGCCGCTTCATCTCGGTCGTGCGTCCGGCGTTTAACGTGATCTGTATGAAGACGCAGTCATCGGTGCGATGAATGCCAAGGTACTCCGGATGAAAGTGCATGTCGGATTTTGTATGTTCGGCGATGACCTGGAAGCGGTCGTTGGCGGGCACGTTAATGCTTTCAAGCATCGCCTGATAGACGACTTCACCGATCTGAGCCCGATACTCGGGCGACTTCCCCTGCAACAAGTCGATACGCACGAGAGGCACAAGAGCCTCCTTTCCATGCGGTTCAGATGAATCCACTCGCACGGCAGATTCGAAATCGCGCCCCGTGAGAACCCGCTCCTGGCCGAGACCAACCTAGCTACTCCGTCCTCAGCGCCTTCATGGGCTCGAGACTGGCGGCGCGGGTGGCGGGAATGAATCCTGCCACTCCTGCGGCAAGCAACAGCACAGCTATGGAAAACCCGATGCTCACCGGGTCGTACGGCTTCACATTGAATAACTGATCTGCGACCAGTTTGCCACCGAGCAACGCGATCGGAATACCGATCGCGAGCCCAAGCAAAACCTGCGCGAAGGCGCCGCGCATCACCAGTCTGAGTACGTTGCCGCGATCCGCACCCAGCGCCATGCGCAAGCCGATCTCGTTGGTGCGACGCGCAACCGAATAGGAGGTGATGCCGTAGAGTCCGACCGACGCCAGCACCAACGCCAGTAAGCCAAACAACATCGTCAACCGTGCCATTAGCCGTTCCTGGCCCAGGTTCTGGCCAACCTGGTCGTCGAGCGATCGCAAGTCGATGATGGTGAGGTTTGGGTCGATGTCGCTGAGGACCCCTCGCACCATTCGGTCGACGTTCTGCGGCTGTTGGCGAAAACGCAGCGTAATGGAGTTGATGTACAACGAGTTTCCTTCGGCCATGAGCTCGTTGGGATCATCCCCGCTCACAGTCAGCACCTGGTTTAACGGACGGAAATACATGGGCCGCATTTTGCCTTGCGGACTGGAGTACTTCGCGTCAGCCACCACCCCGACGATCTCGAAGGCACCCGCATACTTCTGCTGGAAGACTCCGAAATGGCGGCCAATAGGATCTTCGTGGGGAAAGAACTTTTTCACGAACTCCTGATTCACCACCGCTACTTTCTGCGAAGTTGCGGTGTCGCCCTGGGTAAAACCTCGCCCACGAAGGACGGGCTGTCCCACGCTCTCGAAGAACTCAGGATTGACCCGGTCCCAAGAAGAATTGTTATGTCCGCTACGTCCAGGATCGGGCTGGCCTTCGACATAAATGGACTCGCCCCAATTGTCGCCCTCAAGCGCGCTATACAAGGCAAGTCCGACGCTCTGTACCTCAGGTACCGCGCCGAATCGCTGCTCCAGCGCCTGATACAAAGCCGGCAGTTTCTCCGGCGTGTATCCTGCGCCTTGCGGATCGATGTGCACCACGTAGCGATTCGCGGTCTGAATTCCAAAGTCCTGATGTTGCAGATTGTCGAGGCTCTTAGTGAGCAGGCCCGCGCCGATCAGCAGGATCAACGACATTGCCGCTTGCAGCACGATCAGCGACTTCTGCGGCAACGAGGAATGATCGGCCGTCGAGCGGTTAACGCCGCGCAGCGCCTCGGCGGGATCGGAATGCGAGGTAATCCACGCTGGTGCCATGCCGAACGCCACCCCGGTAAGCAGAGACACAGCAAAAGCAAATCCAAGCACCGGAAGTGAAGGGCTGCTGTTGATGGGCAGGTTCAGCGCTCGTGGAAAAGCCAGGGCCAGGATGACACGAGCGCCCGCGTATGCCACCGCCAGGCCCGCCAGTCCGCCAAGACACGACAGAAGTACGCTCTCCGTGAGCGTCTGCCCGATCAATTGCGAGCGTGCTGCGCCCATTGCCATACGGACGGAAGTATCGGCGCGGTGCATGGTACCGCGTGCCAGCATCAGGTTGGCCACGTTGGCACAGGCGATTAACAGCAGCAGGCCCGAAAGGCTCATCAAGAGGTAGAGTCCCTTGCCCGTCTCTTGCTGAAGGTTCTGGATTCCCGCTCCTCCGGGAACGATGACGACGTGCTGCTTGGGAATCTCGGCGGCTCCGCCGTCGCGAACATAGGGCTCGATAGTCGCCATCCAACGCCGCATGTTGTTCGACATCTTGTCTTGCAATGCGCCGGTGCTGACGCCGGGCTTCAATCGTCCAATCACATAAAGCCAGTTACTGTCGGGTATGGGCAAGAACGGGTTCACCTTGTCTATGAGAGGCTCAACCGCGAGTGGAATCCACAATGCCGGTGGGCGGGCGCGTATGCGGTCGCCGAAAAACCCGGGCGGGGCAATGCCCACCACCGTGACCGGCACACCGTTCATATACAAGGTCGAACCTATCAGCGACGAGTCGCTGCCGAACTCCGACTGCCATGCCTGGTAGCTCATCACTGCGGCTGGAGCGGCGCCGCGATTGTCGTCGGCGTCATTCAGAACACGCCCCGCGAAAGGCCCAATGCCGAAGGTAGAAAAGAAGTTTCCGGAAACATATTGTGTCTGCAGAGCCTTGGCCGCTTCGGAGCCGCGCCGCACCGTCATGGTTTCGGCCCCTGACTGCATTGCAGCCAGTTGCTCAAACTCCGGCGTATTGTCGCGAAACTGACGGTACAGGTCGTACGAGAACAGGTCCATGTCGCCGTTGTCGCTGACGAAGCCGCCGTTCACGCAGCAGTCGTCTTTATCTCCGACGCGATACAGAGTCTTGGGATCGACCACCGGCAGCGACTTCAGCAGCACTGCGTGCACGAGGGTGAAGATAGCAGTGTTGGCGCCGATGCCGAGAGCCATGGTCAGAATGACAGTAAGAGCAAAGCCAGGCGATTTGATAAGTCGGCGAATAGCGAAGCGCATACGCGATTAACCTCAGGCAGAAAGAGGCACTTGGTTTGCCACCTCATCTGTAGTCCAAACTCTTTGGAGTTGTACGGTTAAGTGCGGCACTTGGTTCACGACAACGTCCACAAGCCGCTCAAGTGCCCGAATCTGGACGGGGAAATGGCGAGCGACGGCGGCGAAACTTGCGTATTCCGTCAGGCCCGATTCCGGCAAACCGGAGCTGACAGTTCTACTCAGCGATAGGTCACGGAACTCTTCATGCTGCTCAACACCAGCCAGCCGGTTCCCACGATGATCAGCACCAGGACAAACGAGGCGACGAGCCAGATAATGGCCACCGCCTTCTCCTGCCCGGGCTTGGGAAGCGAGATGCCGATTGCACCGTGCACTCCTCGGATTAGGGCGACCAGGTATTTCATCATGGCAGGCAAGAACAGGATAGCTCAGGCTACGACGATTAACGCCAATCGAGGGTGAGTCGCTCTCGCGGAAATTGCCGGCGGTCGAATCCGGTGTATAGTCTGGCGGAGTCTTGTTGCGAAACCGAACGTAAGGAGGCTGATATGCACGCTGCCGCTTCTCCTGCAACACCGTTGACACCTGCTGTGGTGTTCGAAAGCATTCAAGCCTTTCAGCGCACGTTTGCCCTGAAGGCCGCCATCGAGCTGGACATCTTCCATGCCGTCGGCGAGGGCCCGGGAGACGTAGCCAGCATCGCGCGTCATGCCAAGGCATCGGAGCGGGGCACGCGCATCCTTTGCGACTTTCTCGTTGTCGCCGGTCTGCTGGAAAAGGCTGACGGGCGTTATCGCCATACTCCCTCCAGCGCGGCCTTTCTCGATCCCAGTTCTCCAAGCTGCATTGCATCGATCGTGAAGTTCCTCACGCTGCCCGAAGTGCGCCAGTCGTACGAGTGCCTCGCCGACGTGGTGCGCAACGGCAGGACCGCGCTGCCAGGTCAAGGCACGGTTGAGCCGGAGAATCCGGTGTGGGTCGAGTTCGCGCAAAGCATGGCGCCGATGATGGCTCCCATGGCTGGGCCGCTGGGCAGCCTCGCCCTGCAGGGTCGCACCGGACCAATGCGGGTGCTCGACATTGCGTGCGGACACGGGCTGTTCGGCATCGCGATCGCAAAGCAGAATCCACAGGCGCATGTGACGGGGCTCGACTGGGCTCCGGTGCTGCGTGTTGCACTGGAGAACGCGGAGCGCGCCGGTGTTCGCGACCGCTATGACATGCTGCCGGGCAGCGCGTTCGACGTCGACTTCGGTGGCCCGTACGATGTGGTGCTGCTGACGAACTTCCTGCATCACTTCGATCCCGATACCTGTGTCGCACTGCTGAAGAAGATCCACGCTGCGCTCAAGCCGGATGGCTGCATCGCCACACTAGAATTCGCGCCTAATGAGGACAGGGTGTCTCCACCCATGCCTGCTACCTTCGCGCTGACCATGTTGACTTCAACCGAATCGGGCGACGCGTATACCTTCAGCGAGCTGTCGGACATGCATCGCCGCGGCGGCTTCACCGACATCACCTCGCATGCTGTTCCCATGAGCCCGCACACGGTGGTGCTGGCGCGAGCTGGTAAATAGAACGGCAAGCGGTAGTGGGCGGTTTTGAAATGAATCAGCATTGGCTCAAATCAAACAAAAGAGTCCACACTTGCAGGTGAACGATGGCGAGCGCCTCGTGACACCGGGCGGCCGTTTAATGGTGTGCTGGCCTTGCTGATGCTGATCGTTCTGGTTGTGCCGTGGGTCATCGGAGATTTCTCTCCCAGGATTTTTTACGTTCAGCGTTTAGGGCCCCTTGATTAATGCTATATTGCACGCACTGCAGGATTCCGTCGGCGCCTCATGCTTCTCGCGTGTTGTTGGCGAGAAAGGTGGAGACTGCATTCGAGGATGATGGTCCATGGCTGTTGGAAACGTCGGCATTGCTACCCGTCTTCAAAAAGAAACGACGGCGATGACGCCGCTCAAGAGCTTCTTGAGCCGCTACTTCTACTTCAGCATGTCGCTGGTGATGAGCGCGGTCGTGGTATGGGGCTTCAGCCATACCGTGGTTCAAAACCTGTTCAAGGCCAAACCCGCGAAGCCTCTGTTGCTCTGGGTCCATGGCGCAGCGTTCTCCGCCTGGATGGTGCTCTTCATCGCGCAGTCAGGGTTGATACGTCTTCGCAAGGTCAGCATTCATCGCACACTGGGCTGGTTCGGAGCTGCGCTTGCCACCGTTATGGTCGTGCTCGGCCTGGCTGTCGCGGTCTACCTGACCCGCTGGGACATTACCGTGCTTCACCAGAGCGGTATCGAGTCGTTCCTGTCGATTCCCTTCCTTGATATGGCCGTGTTCGGCACCTGCATCGCTTTGGCGATTCTGTGGAGAAAGCGACCTGAATACCATCGGCGCCTCATCTTTCTTGCTACCTGCGAACTGCTGGACGCGGGCATCGGCCGCTTCGATTTCTGGTACAACCACAGCATCTTCTATGTCGGCCTCGATCTTTTCATCGTGGCTGGCATGATGCGCGACGTTATCGTGGATGGGCGCGTTCACAAGGTCTACCTCTACGCGCTTCCGGTGCTGGTGGTCGGCCAGGGGCTGGCGGTGTATCTATGGCGAGCTAATCCGGCGTGGTGGCAGGCTGTGACGCACGCGATCATCGGAGTTTGAGCCGAATGCGCTTCGCTTCTGTTATCAGTCTAGTTATTTGCAGCGACCGCCGAATGAGATCGAAATCGTGAAAAAAACGATTGAGTGATTCCCTGTTTTCATCAACTTAGACTAGTTTTCTATTGCAAATTCCTGATGCGCTTGGACTTAAAGGCATAATCCTCATTTCAAACCCTTTAGAGTCGCATAAAATGGCCGGACTAGGTGCTGCTGCGAGGGCGACTGTCAGTGCGCATTTCTTCGACAAGTTAACCATATAGTTACTACTTGGACACTTGCGTCAAAGAACCTCCTGCCGCCCTCCGGACTACCCGAAAGACCTGGCACAGCAGTTCCTGCGCCCACCGAACGCCAAACTAACAGGTTGCAAATGAGTTTCGCAAGTTACGAAAGGACATGTACTTTCGTAACCTCGAGCCGTCCCGAATTGGGAAGCCGCTGAACCCTGTGTCCGGATAAAATCACCCAAATGTGCACGTATCTCTTCCTTGCCCGACGCGGGCCTGAAGGCCCGCACATCCGCAGCTCCCATACCATTAAGCGTCAATGCGCGTGCGTATGCCCGATATCGCTGACCGGAATCACGCAGCCATGCGCGACTTCGCATACCACGTGCTCAAACTGGATGGTGGTGTGGTGGATGTGAAAGCGCTGGTCCAGCTCCTGCCGGATGGTACGCAGAATCGCTTCGCTCTCTGACGCTCGCATGTCGTCGATGCCCACGTGGCAGGAGAGCGAATGGGTGTCGCTGCCGATGCTCCACACATGCAGATCGTGCACGCTGTTCACTCCGGGTATGCGTTCGATACATTCGGCAATGCGGTCGAGTTCCATGCCGCGCGGAGTGCCCTCGAGCAGAATGTTGAGGCTCTCGCGGATGATGCCGCTCGACGACCAGATGATCATCACGCCGATGCCGATGGACAACGCGGGATCGATCCACGCGTGATGAGTGAGCGCGATCGCCACGCCGCCGGCGATGACCGCGGCGGTTGAGAGCGTGTCTCCGATTTCGTGTATCAAGGCGCTGCGCAGGTTGATGTCGCGATGGCCGCGCATCAGGATGAGCGCGATGCCGCCGTTCATCACCACACCAGCCGCCGCCACCCAGATCATCAATCCGGCATGCACGTTGACCGGGTGCAGCAGGCGGTCGAACGCCTCGTACCAGATATAAAACGAGATGAGAACCAGCGACAGCCCGTTGACGAAGGCGGCCAGCACTCCGGCACGGTTATAGCCGAAGGTCTTGCGCTCGTCGGGAGCGCGGGCCTGCAGGAAGACCGCCCACCAGGACAGCAACAGGGCGAAGAAGTCCGACAGGTTGTGACCGGCCTCGGAGAGCAGCGCGAGGCTATGCGCCCGCAGCCCGGCGACCACCAACAGCAGGATGTATAGCGCCGTAACCGCCAGCGAGATTTTCAGGATCCTGGAGGTGCTCTCCCCGGGCTTGGCGTGTACGTGCATATTTCCAGTGTAAGAGCGGTTGCGGCGGGCTTCAACTGTGGTGCATTGGTCTGCAAAAATGAGTGACCGATATCACAGCCAAAACCGGGCGGACGGGACTAGAACTAGAGACAGCAAGGGCGAGCGGAAGCTGTCCGCCGGGACCGCGAGTGTCCTCAATCTTGACGCTCAGCCGGCCGCTCCATGAGGACCCCACCACGTGGGGAGAATGGGTAGCGAGCCATGGCTACCGCGCAATTTCACGCGACCGGCATAAGCATCCACAATGTGCTTATCGCCACCGACCTTTCCAGTCACTCCGAACAAATCCTGCGCTGCGGAATGGAGCTGCGCTCTGCGTATGGAGGGCATGCCACCATCCTCTACGTGCTGCCGCGCGACGAGTACGTCATCGCCGGTCTCGAAGCGTTTGCCACCGCCCGCGAGGCGGCGCGCCGCGACCTCTCCGAAATCGAAGAGAGGCTGGGCAAGACCCTCGGCTGCGAGCGCGGCAAGGACTACGAAGTGCTGATGGCGGAAGGCGATGTCGCCGAAAGCATCTTCGAGTGCGCCCGCCAGCGGCACATCGACCTGATCGTGCTGGGCACACACGGCCGCAGCGGCCTGAGCAAAGCGTTCGTTGGCTCCGTTGCAGAACGGGTCTTCCGCCATGCCGAAATTCCGGTACTGACGATTGGGCCCTGCGCGCATAATGCCCTGGTGTCCGGTCCTAAACGTGTGCTCGCGCCAATCGATTTCACCCCGGCTACGCAGCACTCGGCGAAATACGCCTGCGCCCTGGCCCGCGAGCATCAGGCAGAACTGGTGCTGCTGCACGTGGTCGAGGACGTTCCGAAAGGCTCCGTTGCCGATGTTGAGATGCTGAAGCGCACGGTGGAGCAGAGCCTGGCGGATCTGGTCTGCTGCGAAGACAAGCCGAAGCAACTCCGGATAGAGGCGCAAGTAGGCAAGGTGGTACCCACGGTGCTGAAGGCCGCAGCGGAGCTGGATGCCGACCTGATGGTGTTGGGCGTACACCTGTATCCCAGGCTACTGGACCAGGTGCGCTCGCAGACCGCGTATGAACTGGTGCGGCAAGCGCCCTGCCCGGTGCTGACAGTGCGGTAGAGGCCGGGGGGCGGCGTCACAATGCACCCTCTGCGGAGATTAACCGGATAATTCTCGGCATACCTGTGCCTCCAATGCCTGCGACTCCGGGTGCCCATTCCGCCATCTTTGGGCGGAGTTGGGGTGTTCGCCTTTGATGCAAGTGCACAATGGTCTGAAGAAAGAGTTCCACCCAGGCAAACCCAGCGAATTGGGCACCGCTCCCTCGGCGCTGGATGGCGTCCAACCTCGCATCATTTCGCGCATTCCTTAACTATGAGGTAAAGTTCTTACTCATTTCGCAGGAGGAGAGAGATGCGCAACTTCCAGCTTCTATTGGTTCTGTTCGTAGGCACTGCATGGTGTGGCACTCTGGCCGAAGCGTCGCCCTTGCCGCAGGACGCAGCCAATCCGCAGGCTCAGAAGAACGGGTCACAGACCCAGATGAACGCGACCAATCCGCAGGCGCAGCAGAACCAGTCGCAAGACCAGATTCAGGCCAACAACACGTTGACCCCGGAAAGCCAGGACCGGCTGGTGCGCGAGGTGCGCCACGAGCTGATTATGCTGCCGTGGTATGGAGTGTTCGACAACTTGACGTTCGGGATCGATGGCCGGACTGTGATCCTCAATGGACAAGTCGTCAAGCCGGTAACGAAATCGGACGCGGAGAACGCCGTCAAGCACATCGAAGGCGTGGAGAAGGTGGTCAACAACATCGAAGTCCTACCGCCCAGCAGCATGGACGACCGCGTCCGGCGGCAGGTGTACAACTCCATCTTCGGCTACGGGCCGCTGTTCAAGTACGGCAACATGGCGGTGCCTCCCATTCACATCATCGTGAGAAACGCCCGCATCACGCTCGACGGAGTGGTGGATTCGGAGGCTGACAAAAACTATGCCGGCATGCGGGCGAATTTAGTGCCGGGAACGTTTGGCGTGACCAATAATCTGCGCGTGATTCCGGATACCAACAGCAACAATAAGAAGAACAGCAGCAGCAAGAAGTAGCGCGTCTCCGCGAATTGCGGGTAAGGCAAATATGCCTTACAATTTGAGTCGTAGCGAAAAAGCCATGACGAGGCTAACCATCACCGCAAAAGGACAGGTCACGCTCAAGCAGGAGTTGCTCAGGCACCTTGGCGTTGCTCCTGGAGACAGAATCGAGATCGACAAGTTGCCGGATGGCAGGATTGTTTTCCGGTCCGCTGCTCAGGACGGCAGCATCTCTGATTTCATCGGCTCTCTAGCTTCGAAGAAACAACGCAAAGTTACGATCAATGAAATGAACGAGGCCATCTCCCGCGGGTGGGCAGGCGTCAGGTGAAACTCACTGCCGATACAAACGTGCTCGTCAGGGCAGCGGTACAAGATGATCCGCATCAGGCCCGCCTGGCAGCCAGGGTTTTAGAGCAAGCTGAGTTGGTTGCGGTTCCCGTTCCGGTTCTCTGTGAATTCGTGTGGGTGCTGCGCCGAATCTATAAGAGGTCTACCTGCGATATTTCTGACGCCATTCGTCGCCTGATGAACAGCTCGAATGTTGTTGCGAATTGGCCGGCGGTAGAGGCCGGGCTGTCCATTCTCGATGCCGGCGGAGACTTTGCGGATGGCGTGATCGCCTTCGAAGGCGACTGGCTGGGCGCGAAAGAATTCATTTCTTTCGATTCCGAAGCGGTCGCTATGGTGCGATCCCAGGGCGGACACGCCCGCTTGTTGTCATAGCGAGCCAGACAGCGGCATGCCCCGTCTGGCTATTTCTCCCAGATGTGGGTTTACAGACTCCCGAGCGCGCAGATTCAATGGTCACAAAGCCGATGCCGAAAATCGGCCCATAGCGCCCCTCAGCGGGGCATCAGGAAGCCAGCGCCATCGGCGATCCAGTGGGCAAGCATGTTCGCCCACAGATTGCGCCGCCATAGATAGAGGATTGTCAGCAGCACTCCGCCGTACCCGGCAACGATGAGCTGAGGCCAGCCCCATGCCCCGAGATGGGCATAGGTGAACGCGGCCCAACTCACGAGGGCCGCGACCCACCGGCTTCTGGTGAGCTCCAGCAGGCGTTCGATCGGGTAGCCGCGAAACAAGGTCTCCTCGCACACCGCCGCTCGCGTGACCAGCATGAATCTGTACCAGAACGGAGTGGCGAGCAGGCTGCTCATCACGGCGGTGTTCATCTTCAGGTGAAGCGCGGGGAAGATGATGGTATAGATCACTACGATCCCGACCACCATGAGGACTCCGACCACGACTGCAAGCACTAGGTCGAGGATGCGCGGACGCCGGAAGCCAATCGATGACAGACTGCGGCGCTCGGCGAACAAGATGTACCCAAACATGAGCAGGACTGAGCACCACCAGAAGATCTCGTGTCCGATGAGGTTCTGTTTGCCGAAGACGCGGTCGCCCCAGGTGCCGAGGGGCAACTGGCCGAGGACCAGGTCTAAGGCGAGCCCGAGAATTATCAGCCTGCGCATGGTTGCGGAGGGGGACGCTGCGGAAGGTCGGAGGTCAGTGGAATCGGTCATAACTTCTGCTTGCCCGGCCAGGACGACGGGGGGCGATGAGTATCATCTCCCCCAGCTTTTCCATCCCGCCCGGGTCCTAGCTCGTCTATATGTACGCAGCCACTAAAATAGTTGTTCGGGGCAAATGGCTTCCATCCACGAAGAAGAAGTATTAGGTAAAGCGTATGACAGCAGGTTGATGAAGCGCCTGCTCGGCTACATGCGTCCGTATCGCTGGCAGGTGACGTTTGCGTTGATTGCCATCGTGCTGAAGGCGGGAGCGGACGTTATCGGCCCCTACCTCACCAAAGTCGCGATCGACAAGTACCTCGCCAGCCACACCGAGTCGCATTCGCTGCTCGATCGTTTTCTGAGCAGCAATCCCATGCGCGGCATCGCGCAGATTGCGGCCATGTACGTCGGCATCCTGCTTTTCAGCTTTGTGCTGGAGTTCGTGCAGACCTACGTGATGCAGTGGGCCGGGCAGAAGGTGATGTTCGACCTGCGGAGCGAGATTTTCCGCCATCTGCAAAAGCTGCATATCGGGTTTTACGATCGCAATCCGGTGGGCCGCCTGGTGACGCGTGTCACGACAGACGTTGACGCACTGAACGAGATGTTCACTTCGGGCGTGGTTTCGATCTTCGAAGACATCTTCGTGCTGATCGGGATCCTGGTGATTATGCTCAACATGAGCTGGCGCCTGGCCCTCATCACCTTTGCTGTGCTGCCGATCATTTTCTACGCGACCAGCCTGTTTCGCAAAGCGGTACGGGATAGCTATCGCAGGATTCGGGTCGCTATCGCGCGCATCAATGCCTACCTGCAGGAGCACGTGAGCGGCATCGTGGTGCTGCAGTTGTTCAACCGCGAAAAGAAATCCTACGAGCGCTTTGAAGAGATCAACCGCGTGCACATGGATGCGTACAAAGATGCCATCCTGGCGCACGCGATTTACTACCCGGTGGTCGAAGTTCTGTCGGCGATAGCCATCGCCTGCGTCATCTGGTTTGGCGGAGGACAGGTCATCCGGCAGACGGTCACGCTGGGTGTCCTGGTCGCGTTCATGCAATATGCGCAGCGCTTCTTCCGGCCGATTCAAGACCTCAGCGAGAAATACAACATCCTGCAATCAGCGATGGCGTCGAGCGAACGGATTTTCAAGCTGCTCGACACACCAGCGGAAATCGTGACTCCGGTGCATCCCAAGTCGCCGGACGGCGCGGGGCGCATCGAGTTCGATCACGTGTGGTTCGCCTATCGCACGCTGGCGCAGGCCGCCGAGGAAGCGGCCGCCAAGGGCGAAAAGCCCAAAGGCTCTCGCCGAGAGTGCGGAGGAATTCGACTGGGTTTTGCGCGACGTTTCGTTCAGCATCGATCCGGGAGAAACCGTGGCGTTTGTCGGCCACACCGGCGCCGGCAAGACCACCATCATTTCGTTATTGCTGCGCTTCTATGACGTGCAACGCGGCGCCATTCGCATCGACGGAGTCGATATACGCGACATGGATCTTGCCGACCTGCGGCGCCGCTTCGGCGTCGTCCTGCAGGATCCTTTCCTGTTCTCAGGCACGCTGGCCGACAACATCCGCCTGGGCTCGAACTGGATCACGGATGATGCCATCGAGAACGCTGCCGAACAGGTCAACGTTGCCGACTTCATTCGCTCGCTGCCGGCAGGTTTTGCGGAAGAGGTGAGAGAGCGAGGCAGCACGTTGTCGACGGGCCAGAAGCAGTTGATCTCATTTGCCCGGGCGCTGGCGCACGATCCGAAGATCCTGATCCTCGACGAAGCGACATCGAGCGTCGACACCGAGACCGAGTTCCGGGTTCGCGAGGCGCTGACCCGCATGGTCGAGGGACGCACCTCGATCGTCATCGCGCACCGGTTGAGCACCATTCAGCGTGCCGACAAAATCGTAGTCATGCACAAAGGGAAGGTGCGCGAAGTCGGGTCGCACCAGCAACTGCTGGCGCAGCGCGGAGTTTACTGGCGGCTGTACCAGCTGCAATACAAGGACCAGGAAATCCCGGCGGGCGTAGCGATCAGTCGCGAGCCCTCAGGAGTTACGGTGTCAGGCGACGATTAGCAGAGTGGCTCATCCTGAATAGGTGTGTCACCCGGGGGGAGTTATGGCGCTACTTCCGTCCTCGATCCGGGTTATGATTTCGCGAGGTGCTTAGTCGCATGCGCTGGGCTCAGCTTGCGCTCTGTCCCATCCTTACCCTTGCTGCGGCCGCTTCCGGGCAGGCTGCCAACACCGGCTCCTCGAAGCCCGCCGACACGTTCTCAACAACCTCGCGCAACGTCGTTCTCGATGTTGTGGTTATAGATCGGAATGGCAACGCGGTTCATGGTCTGAAGGCGCACGACTTCATCATTCTGGAGAACGGCGCCTCGCAGGGCGTGAAGGCCTTCGAAGAGCATCGGCCTGACGCGCCATCAACAACGCCGTTCGTGCCGGTGAAGCTCCCGCCAGATACCTACACCAATTACCTGGCCAGCAGCGGGGCAGGGACGGTCAACATCATCCTCTTCGATTCGCTCAATACCGACCGCCTGAACCTGACGTCGGCGCGGCAGCAACTGCTGTCTTACTTGAGCACGCTTCCTCCCAACACTCGCGTTGCCCTGTTCACGCTCGATGGTGAACTGCATCTCATCCACGGTTTTACTGAGGATAACCAGGCATTGATCGAGGCTGCGCAGCAGCTGTCCTCCAGGCCCAACCCGACAGAACGCAGCGCTCGAGACGTTACCAACGATCTGGCGGAGGCGAGATTTACCAAGATAGCCAGCAATCCGAAAATGTACGCCGCGCTTTCCCGGTTCCTCTGGACCGACCAGGATTCCAAGGTTGAATCACGCACGCTGATGACCATGGAAGCGCTCAACCAGTTGGCGCGCAGCATGGCGATTTTTCCTGGACGTAAGAACCTGATCTGGATCTCCGATGGAATTCCGTTCGACCCCGCCGACACCAATCCGCAACTGCAAAAGACGGCTGCGCTGCTGGCAGAAACCCAGATTGCGGTGTATCCAATCGACGTGCGGGGGCTTCCCTGGCTGGGCGCTGACGGCTACGCTTTTAGCCAGGACGTGTATGCCCCGTGGGGTGGAGAGTATAGCGAAAGGTCGGGCCAAAAAGAAGAACTGTCTCAGGTGCATGAGACCATGCTGAACATTGCCCAACTCACCGGTGGTCGTGCTTACTTCAACAACAACGATATGCCGGGACAGATTCAAGACATTGTCAACTCCGGCTCAAACTACTACACCCTGGCTTATCGTCCCGAGAATCAGGACTGGAATGGTAAGTTCCGCAAGGTGTCGGTGAAGACTTTGCAGACTAACGCGAAGGTACGCTGCCGTCCCGGCTACTACGCAGTGAAGGAGCCTTTCGGTTCTACCAACATCGATCACACCTTTGCTCTCGCCATGCAGCCCGGGGTCCCGGCGTCGACGGCACTGGTGATGCAGGCGCGCGTGCTTCCGCCCGACACATCCAGCCACGCGGTGCAGATTGATTTCCTGCTCGATATACATGATTTGACCTTTTCACAGTCAGCGGACCACCGGCAGAGACCGGATCTTATGTTCGTGGCTGCGGCGTGGAGCAAGGAAGGCAAAGCGCAAGGAAGCGTTGCCGGAACTTACCAGCAGGTGCTGGATGCCGCAGCCCTCAAGAACCTGGCGCGAACCGGCTTGCGCCTGCAAGAGCAACTCGTACTCGATCCGGGTACCTATGATCTGCGCTTGGGAGTGGTCGACCGGCTCTCGGGCAAAATCGGCACAATCGATGTTCCGCTGACCGTCGAATCTAAAGTTGCCCACGAATAACGGTGGGCAGTGACCAGTTAAGTTAAGGGAAACTGGTCACCGCCCAATTTATTCAACAAGACGAACAGCGAAACACCCGTCTCTGTAACGACACCCGCCCGTTACTGCTGTACCGCGTTGAGCACCGGTTGCGGGCTGGTGGTCATGATGATAACGCGCTGCGGCGACAGCGACGCCTGGATATACCCGATGCCGACCTGGTTGTTGTTCGAATCCATGATCGGGAATCGTCCGCAGGTGTTGAAGGTGACTCCGGCCGATACACACGACGCCATCTCGACGTTGTACGTACCGGTGAGCATCAGGTTCATCATATTGCCACCCGGGCCGGTAGTGTCGTAAACCTCAGTCAACCCACCCATTCCATCAGCCGTGTAGATATCAACCTCCACGTTTTGTGTTGGGACGAACGGACCCAGGATGGTACCTCCGGCATTCACGTTGATGAAGGAGGCGTTCGATTGCTGCGGAGGCCGCTGCTGTTCCATCTCGCCATACGTCACGTCGGCATCGGCTCCAAGCATGAAGCCGCGGTCGGTATTCGCGATATAGAAGATTGGTGAATTGGAAAGCCCCGTAAAGGTGGTCCGTCCAGTGTTGGTCACCGCATAAGTGCCGGAAGGCTTGCTTTGCGACAACGTTCCTGCCGTGTTGTCGTCGTAGGTCGCATAGAAGTTGCCTTTACCATCCAGCGAGAACAAGCCTAACGAAGTCTCAGGCACGTTGCCCGAGGGCGTCGCGGTAAGCTCCGCGATGCCATTACCGTTCAGGATGGTGTTGTCGACCGGAATGAAAGTCGTCTGCTTGATCATGCTGTACAGGATCAGGGGTGTCGAAGTGCCCACCTTATCGGTCTCGATCACGATGAAGTCCGAGTCGTCGATGTAGTACCAGGAGAAAGAGTTGGTGGACGAGCCGGAAATGAACGACAAGGTGCCTCGGCCGGTAGTAGCGTCGGGCAGTCCTATGGTGCCATTGAAAACGGTGTTGTTGGTGACCGACCCGTGATCGTTGGAATCCAGGTTCCCGGTGTTGATCGAGCCGCCCGCACCGGTTGTAGGCTGCAGATTGAAGCTGCCTGCGGCCGCATACCGGTTGTCACTTGAATCCGCGCCGTATCCGCCAAACACCCAGTTCCCCTTGGAGTTTGTCAGATCGGTCGGTACCGTGCCCTGGCTTTCCAAAGTGCCGGCTCCGTATTGTGTGGCTTGGCCGTCACCGTTCTCAATCAACCCCCAATAACCCGCGAGAGAGTTGGCGATCTGATAGGTCCCGCTCCCGGCTGAGCCTCCCGGACCGAACATCAGCGACATGGTGCCATGGCCCGTGCTGTCGACGGTGTAGGTTCCCGTGACGGTCACGTTCGTGTTCACACTGCCGCTGCTCATGATGTCGGTCACGCCGCTGGTCACGTTGCCCGTACCATCGGCGACAAAACTGCCCGCTTGCAATACCTGCTTGCCGCCCTTGAATCCACGGAAGAGGAAGGCGTAATTACCCGCGAGCCGCGCCACAGAACCGCCAACGGTCAGAGTCAGGTTCTGTTGCACCATAACCGCCGGGCTTTCCGAGTCTGTAACTTGCACGGTGATCGGATAATCGCCCTCGACCGTTGCTGTGCCATAGATCACGCCGTAGTTCGGGTCGAGATTCATGCCGCTGGGGAGCGTTCCCGAAAGCAGCTTCCAGCCGTACGGCGGGGCGCCGCCAGTTGCCGTCAGAAATACCTGATAGGGCACGTTGACGGGCGCGATTTTCAAGCTGGTCGTCGAAATAGCCAGCGGATTGTTGACCTTGAGAGTGAGAGCAGCGGTGGCCACGGCGGCCGTCGGTTTTTGCGAATCCGTCACCTGCACGGTGATGTCGGAGGACGCGGTTCCGGTGGACGTACCGCTGATGACGCCGGCGGAAGTCATGCTCATGCCAGCCGGCAGCGTACCGGAGACCAGCGCCCAGTTGAAGGGACCCACTCCACCCGTCGCGACCAGGTTTACGCTGTAACCCTTGTTGACGATGGCGACCGGCAATGACGAGTTTGCAACATTGAGCGGCAGAATGGTGTTCGGAACGCCACCCTTGCCACATGCCGAAAATGTCAATGTTATGAAAACCGTTACCGCTACCAGGAGTATCGCTTTGCGCAAGTTCATAGGAGTCCCCAACTGCTTACGGCTGCTCACCAACGGTAACCATCTGTTCACTGCCTGTTGCGTTCAAAACCCAGGCCAAGGATGAGAGTTTCCGAAAAATCAGAGTATCGCAAAAAGCAGCCGAATGTAATAGGCTCCCACCGAAAAGACGGCCCGCACTCTGATTATTGGGCCCCATGAGGCGACAGCCTTAACCCTGCCTTTTGCCACTCTAATACCTGTATGCGTCTGCATGGATGAGACAATATAGTCGCATGAAGTTTGGGCTCACTCGCACCCGCATTGCCTGCCTGGTGGTGCTGTGTATTGCGACCGGGGCGGCGCAGTGGGCCGCTTCGCACCAGCGCAAGACCAGCGAGCCTTACACCGGAGACCTGTCGATCTTCGAGACACCGGGGCGCGACCAGCGTTTGCACATCGATCAAGTGATGAACGCGCTGGCGATCACGCCGGGCAAAAGCGTTGCCGATATCGGCGCCGGATCAGGCTGGTTCACGGTGCGGGCGGCCAAGCGAGTGACGGACAGCGGCAAGGTGTACGCCATCGATATCAATCCCGAGGCGGTGAAGTATATCGACGAGCGGATTGCCAAAGATGGCGTGCATAACGTGAAGACCATCCTCAGCAAACCAGACGATCCGGACTTGCCGGCGAAGAGCGTCGACGCTGTTCTGCTGCTCAAGACCTATCACGAAGTAGCGAACCCGGTGAGCCTGATGCGCAACCTGCGGCCGGCACTGCGGCCTGGCGCCCGCATCGGCATCATCGACCGCAACGGCAACGGGGCCGATCATGGCATTGAGAAGAGCCTGGTGGTGCAGGAAATGCAGCAGGCCGGCTATCAACTGAAGGACGAGCGAGACAGCCTGGTCACCGAAGACAAGGTGGACTACTTCCTGATCTTCGCCGAGAAGTGAAGCTGGGGAGGAATTCCTTTCTCAAGGCATGGGCTGCCTGTGTGAAACCGTGCCGCCCCTGAAGGGGCTCGGGAATCTCGGGGTGATTCTTTTCCCACGCCTGAAGGCGTGGGCTCCCACCGCGAAAACGTGTTGTCTGAAGGGGCTTGGGAACGGTCCGCAGACTCGCAGCGATTCCTGCTAAACTCGGCGTACTCTCGTAGGCGGAAAACCACGTGCTGCTGGAACTGCGCGTCGAAAACTACGCGGTCATCGAAAGCGTTGCGGTGCAGTTCGCAGCCGGGCTCAACCTGTTGACCGGCGAAACCGGTGCGGGAAAATCCATCCTCATTGACGCTCTCGCCCTGCTGCTGGGGGACAAAGCTTCTGCCGACGCGGTGCGCCATGGCGCCGACAAGAGCGTCGTCTCCGCTGTTTTCAACGACGATTCGAAAGCCCTCGACGCGGTGCTGGCCGCCCATGGTCTTGACGCAGGCGAGGAGCCGCAACTGATCCTGCGGCGTGAGATCGCCGGCAGCGGCAAAGGGCGCGTCTTCGTGAACAACCAGCCCGCGACGGTGGCTGTGCTGAAGCAGCTTGCCCCGCACCTGGCGATCATCCACGCACAGAACGAAGCCGTGCTGGCCTTTGATGACGCCTCGCGCCTGGCATTGCTGGACGCATTCGCCGGGGTGGACACGCAGCAGACAGCGCAGAGCTACGAACGATGGCGGGAGGTCCGCCAACGCATCGCCGACTTGGAGCGCGACGAGCAGGACCGCCTGCGGCTGCTCGATCTGTGGAGCTTCCAGGCGAAGGAAATCAGCAACGCGCATCTCGAGGCTAAAGAAGACGAGAAACTCGCGGGCGAGAAGCGCCTGCTGGCCAATGCTGAGCGCATCCAAACCGCGGCCATGTCAGCTTACGACGCGCTGTACGAGAGCAGTGCTTCGGCGGCGACGCTGATGAGTGGCGCTGCCCGGCAGCTGGAAGAACTTTCGCGCTTTGATGAACAGTTTCAACAATCGTTGACTCAGCTTGAATCGGCACGCATCACCGTGGAAGATATTGGGCAGACGCTGCGGGAGTATGCCAACGGAATCGATTCCTCGCCCGAACGGCTGGCTGATGTCGAAGACCGCCTTGCGCTGCTCGATCGTTTGAAGCGCAAGTACGGTCCTTCGCTCGACGAAGTGATCGCGCTCGGGGCCGAGCTGCAACGCAAACTCAGCGAGATGGAGAACAAGGATGAAGTGCTGCGCGGGTTGCGAGCTGAGTTGGCGAAAGCGGCGGGAGCGTATCTCGATGCCGCGCAGACCCTTTCGCACCAGCGCTACGACGCAGCCCGGCAGTTGGAGAAGCTGGTGGAGAGCGAGATCAACGAGCTGGCGATGAAGGCGCGATTCAAAACCGAGACCAGCGGATCGGACGACGAGTCGAACTGGACCCCGCGCGGGTTCGACAAGGTGCAGTACCTGATCTCGGCAAATCCCGGTGAGCCGCTGGGGCCGGTGGAAGAGATTGCGTCGGGCGGCGAGTTGTCGCGCGTGATGCTGGCGCTGAAGACCAGCATCGAAGCTGGCCCGGCGGGACGCTCGCGCCGTAACGGCCGTGCGCAGTCCGGCGCGCATCGCACCCTGATCTTCGACGAAATCGATGCCGGAATCGGCGGACGCGCCGCCGAGGCCGTCGGCAAGAAGCTGAAACAACTCTCGCGAACTGCCCAAGTGTTGTGCGTGACCCACCTGCCGCAGATTGCGTCCTTTGCCGACCAGCACTTTGTGATCGAGAAGCGCGAAGTATCCGGCCGGACGAAAACTTCCGTGCGGACGCTCGATGCTCGCGAACGCACCGAAGAACTGGCACGCATGATGAGCGGCGCTAAACTGACCGAAACCTCCCTCAAGCACGCCGAGCAAATGCTCAAGGCCAACCGGTGAGCGAATGAATGCATTTGTACGCAACGTGCTCTTGGTATTTGCCGCGCTGTTTCCCATCGTGAACCCGGTGGGCATGGCGCCGATCTTCGCGGTGATGACGCTGCCCTACAGCACCGACATCCGGCGAACCATGGCAATACGTATCGCCATCAACGGACTCGTGCTGCTAGTCGCGTCGCTGTTTATCGGGTCCTACATCCTTGAGTTTTTCGGCATCAGCATTGCTGCCGTGCAATTGGGCGGCGGCCTGGTGGTAACGGTTTCGGGCTGGCACATCCTCAATAGCAAAACCGGGGTTTCGGATCGTCAATCCGATGCACCCCGGGACAGCTCCGAAATTCTGTCCAAAGCCTTCTATCCGCTTACGCTGCCGCTCACCGTTGGACCAGGCTCCATCGCGGTGGCCATCACCCTGGGCAGTAACGCCCATTCGGAAACTCACCTTCAGTTGATTCTCACTTCGCTCGCGTCGGTGATTGGAAGCATTCTGATCAGTTTGTCCATTTACCTGAGCTATCGCTACGCGGACAAGCTGGAGACCTTCCTGGGCAACACCGGCACCAGCGTGCTGATACGCTTATCGGCGTTCATCGTGTTGTGCATCGGCATCCAGATCATGTTCAACGGGCTGGAATCGTTTTACAAAGAGGCGCTTCACGGCGGGTGACGGACGGGGATTTTCCGGCGGCGAAATCCTATCCGTTCCAGCCCTGCTCGCGATTCAAATCGGCGGACGAGCGAATGGTTCGCTGAATTGGGCGTAGCATCTACGAACTTGAGGTCAGCAGCGCCAAAACCCATGAGCTATGACGCGATCCTGTTGGTTTCTTTCGGTGGTCCTGAGCGAACCGCAGATGTGATGCCGTTCCTGGAGAATGTTTTGCGGGGGAGAAACGTTCCTCGCGAGCGCATGTACCAGGTTGCCGAGCATTACTACCACTTCGGCGGCAAGAGTCCCATCAATGACCAGAATCGCGCGCTCATTGCCGCGCTCACCCACGAACTGAAGCAGCACGGTCTCGACCTGCCCGTCTATTGGGGCAATCGCAACTGGCATCCCATGCTGGCGGATACGATGCAGCAGATGAAAGCTGACGGTGTGCAGCGCGCGCTGGCCTTCGTCACCGCGGCTTATAGTTCCTACTCCAGTTGCCGGCAGTACCGCGAGAACATCGCGGCGGCGCAAGCGGCTGCGGGCGAGGGCTCCCCGCAGGTCGACAAGATTCGCGCCTTCTACAATCACCCCGGCTTTGTGGAAGCGAATGTCGCACAGGTACAGTCGGCGTTGGAATTGCTCCCGGCGGAACGCAAGCGCGCAGCACACATCGCCTACACGGCGCACAGCATCCCCATCAGCATGGCGCAGAGCTGTGCCTACGAACGGCAGTTGCTGGAAGTCGCCCGACTGGTTTCGACCGCGGCTGGGGCGTGCGCCCGATCCGCTGGTGTTTCAAAGCCGCAGCGGTCCAGCTTCGCAGCCGTGGCTGGAGCCCGACATTCTCGACCACATACGCGAGCTCAAGCAACAAGGCGCGACCGACCTCGTGATCGCTCCCATCGGATTTGTCTCCGACCACATGGAAGTTCTCTACGACCTCGACACCGAAGCCGCGAACCTGTGCAGCCAGTTGGGCATAAAGATGGTGCGCGCCGGGACGGCAGGAACGCATCCGCGATTTGTCACCATGATCCGCGAGTTGATCGTCGAGAGAATGGCCAGCGATGGCGTGCGAGCCACTGTGGGCGTCTACCCGCCAAACCCGGATGTCTGTGAAGTTGATTGCTGTCCCCCACCGGTGCGACCGCCCGAAACCGTAGCTCGGCCACAAGCGGCGGGACCTGCGTAACGGTCGGCATCGCTGCGGCGGAAAGCAGATCCTTTCGCTAACTCCCCGCTGCTCGATTCTCGTCAGCCGCGCTTTTTCGAAGCTCGCGATGATGGCCGGGTGCGCGGTTTGGGCTTAGCTGCTTGTGCCGGCCCGGGCACGGCTTCGATCACGCTGCGTACCCAGAAGCTTCCCTGCGCGTCCAGTTCGATGCCGTGCACCTCGCGCTCGAAGCCGGGAAACCGCTTGCTGAATTCCTCCAGCGCCAACAGAAATTGAATGGTCGGACTGGTAATATCGCCCAGTCGCTCGCCTGGCATCTGGATGGGAATGCCCGGCGGATACGGCACCAGCATGACTGCGGGTATGCGGCCCGCCATCTCGGTGAGCTTGACCTTCTCCGTGCCGTCCCGCACCAGCTTCTGGTAAGTCGCCGCCGGCGTCATCACCGGATCAGGTTCAACATCGCAAGCTTCCTGCAACAGGGCCGGAAGTCGCAATTGCTTCATGGCGGCATGCATTTCGTCGCTGAGCTGCTTCAGCGTAATCGTGCCATAGCGATCGGGAAACTTCGTCGCCAGGTTGGGCAGCGCTTCGGATAGTGGAGTCTCGCGATCGTACAGGCGCTTGAACTCGAACAGCGTTTCCAGCAGACTTCCCCATTTGCCTTTGCTGGTTCCGACCGAGAAGAGAGCGAGGATGGTGTAATCGCCGGTGCGCGCGATCTCTACCCGGCGCGCATCGAGGAAGGCGGTGAGCACCGCAGCTGGTATCCCCCACTCACCCAGCTGGCCGCGGGAATCGGTCCCCGGCGTCAGGATCGTGACCTTGGAGGGATCGAGCAAACAGTAGTCATTGGCGATGTCGGCGTCATTGAATCCATGCCAGGCTTCCCCGGGCTTCAGCGCCCAGCATGAGGCTGTCTGCGACAGCAGAGCGTCGGGAGCATCCTCAAAACGAAAGCTCTCGCCACTCGCCGGGTCGCGCACATTGTCAGGCTGGAACATGCCGAAGAACCAGGTGCTCCCGTCATCGGCGGCTCGCAGGCGGTGCGCTACGGAAGCCATCGCCTTGCGAAAGTTGATCGCGTCCTGGATGGTCTCGCTCATCAGCGTCTGTCCCGCAGGCTCGTCCATCATGGCGGTCGCAACGTCAATGGAAGCGATCATGGGATAGAAGGGCGATGTAGTGCCGTGCATCATGAAACTTTCGTTGAACTGATCGAACTCCAGGGGAGCGCGATTGCTCAGCTTCACGTGAATCATCGACGCCATGGAAAACGCAGCCAGCATCTTGTGCGTCGACTGCACGGCAAAGATCAGCGGCCGGTTCGGCATGTCTTTGGGCACGTCCATGCCGAAGCGCCCTTTGTATAGGGGATGGAATTTGGCGTAGGCGTACCAGGCTTCGTCGAAGTGGACGCGCGGTACGCTCTGCGCCAGTTCCTGTACCACGCGCTCAACGTCATAGCAGAAGCCGTCGTAGGTCGAGTTGGTCACGACGGCATAAGTCGGCTGCTTCGAAACGGCTCCCGCAGCGAATGGGCTGCGCTCGATAAGCGCCTTTATGTTTTCCGGACGGAAGCGCTCCAGCGGGACGAGTCCTATCATTCCGTAGCCGTTGCGGGTCGGTTGAAAATACGCCGGCCGCGCACCGGTCAGCGTCAGCATGTGGCAGATTGACTTGTGGCAGTTCTCGTCGACCAGCACCATCTCGTCGCGCGCAATCACTCCCTGGCCAACAATCTGGTTGGAAGCCGAGGAGCCGTTCAGCACATAGAAGGTCCAGTCCGCACCGAAGATGCGAGCCGCGTTGCGTTCCGATTCGGCAGGCGGGCCCAGGTGGTCGAGCCACGAACCCAGCTCGGCAGTGGAGATTCCAAGGTCGGAGCGCAGCAGGTTCTCGCCGAAAAACTGGTGAAACGCCATTCCCACCGGATGCTTGAGGTACGCGACGCCGCCCATGTGGCCAGGGGCATCCCACGAGTAGGCGCCCTGGTCGGTGTATTTCTTCAACTCGCGAAAATAGGGAGGCAGAAGCTGATCGTGATAGCGAACCACGGCGAAGTCGACGCGATTGGCAATGAACGCCGGCGTATCGCCGAACAGGTGAATGTACTCGTGCACCTGCTTCATCACCTCGATCGGCAGCTCGCTGACCAGGGTGCGGTCGGCGATAAGAAAGATGGGAACCTTGCCGTTACGGCGTCTCACCGCGCGAATGATCTTCAGTGCGGCGCGTTCGTCGAACTGCCCTTCCTGCGGCAAATCCCAATCCAGCAGGATGGCGCTGAAGGATGGGTCGGACTTGACCAGTGCCAGGCCGTCCTCCGGCGTGGCGGTGCGGATTACGCGATAGCCTTCTTCCTGGATGGCTCCGCAAAGGCGCTCCATGGCGCGGTCTGAAACGGAATCGGTTCCACCAACGTCGCTGGCGATCAGCAGTACCCAGCGTCCTTCAGCCATCAAAACCTCTTTCTGCTGCAAGTAGTTGCAAACTAATCTGTTGCTGCGATACGACGAGTACAGGCACAGAACTTTTCAGCCGGATAGAGAATCGTAGAAGCCGAGGGTGTCCGGCATTGTGAAAGTGCTGTGAATATGCCGCCAAGGCCCAGCAATTAAAATGTAAGCATCGTGAAGTTAGGAATTGATTTTGGGACGACGCGCATCGTGGTCGCCGCCGCCGACCGCGGCAACTACCCGCTGGTGAATTTCGAAACGCCCGACGGACAAGCGCGCGACTGGTTCCCCGCAGTGGTGGCCGTGTCCAAGCAGCGTCGCGTCTACGGTTGGGAGGCGATTGATCTGCACGGCGAGCCTGGCTGGACCCTGCTTCGCTCGCTGAAACGTGGACTCAAGACCGCCGGACCGCATACCGAGTTCGAGGTCGAAGGCCAGCGCCTCAACCTTGCGGTTGTCATCACCGAGATGCTAAGCGCGCTCCGTCACGAACTGGTCGAGCGTTCCACCCTCGGGGCCGACGAGAGCGAGCCGCTGCAAGCCATGCTCGGCGTCCCGGCGAACGCCAACAGCAATCAGCGATTCCTCACCGAAGAGTGCGCGCGCGCCGCAGGCTTCGAGGTACTCGGGCTATCGAATGAGCCTTCGGCCGCGGCGATTGAGTTTGCCAACGGCAACAGCTCCGAGCGCAAGAGCCGCCAGAACGCCAGTCTGCTGGTGTACGACCTGGGCGGCGGGACCTTCGATGCTTCGCTGGTTACGCTGGGCGACGCCGAGTACACGGTGATCGCTTCCGATGGCATCTCCGATTTGGGAGGGGATGACTTCGACGAAAATCTCGCCGAGCTTGCGCTGGATGCAGCGAAGATTTCCCAGCGCGAGCAGAATGCGCTGACCGACGCCGAGCGTTTTGTGCTGCTGGAAGAATGTCGCGAGAAGAAAGAGGCGTTGAACCCCAACAGCCGCAAGGTGACTGTAGACCTGGGGCGCGTGCGCCAGGCATGGAAAGAAGTTTCGATACCGGTTGACGAGTTTTATGAGCGGTGCCGTCCGCTGATCGAGGAGTCACGCGCGATGGTCGAAGGACTGATCGCAGCCACCGCGGACAATTCGGTTGACACGCTGTATCTCACCGGCGGCGGGTCGGAGTTGCCGCCGGTCGCACGCATTCTGCGCGAGGCGTTTGGGCGCAAGGTGAAGCGCTCGGCCTATATGCGTTCGGCAACAGCGATAGGATTGGCAATTCGCGCCGCTGAACATGAAGAGTGCGTCCTGCGCGAGCAGTTTACCCAGAACTTCGGAGTGTGGCGCGAAGCGGATTCGGGCCAAAACGTAGTGTTCGACCTGATGTTTCCCCGTGGCAGCAAGCTGCCGGCAAAGGGCGAGCAGCCCTTGCGAATCGTGCGCACTTACCGTCCGGTACACAACATTGGACACTTCCGGTATCTTGAGTGCTCGCACGTGAATGACGCTAATCAGCCGCAGGGGGAGATCAGCAACTGGGACGCGATCCGCGTGCCGTTCGATCCCGCGTTGCGCGGCATAAGCAGTTTGCCGGCGCCGCCGGAGTGGCGCTTCGCCCCCGGCGAAGGCCCGCTGATGGAAGAGGAGTACACCTGCGACAGCAGCGGCCAGTTGAAGGTACGCATCTCCGATAAGACGACCGAGTATTCGCAGGAATATCGGCTGGGACACTGGTCGAAGAATGGCGAGCGGGTGACGAAGAAGAAGAAAAGAAGAAGTAGTTAGTAATTCGTGATTGGCGTTTCGTCTGGTAGAGGCTTGCGAATCGCTAATGCCTCGAGCGAGAGCAGATCCCTCGCTTCGCTCGTGATGACAAATCGAATAGGTAATTGCTAATTGCTAGTTGCCAGTTGCTTCTCTACTCCTATGCCTAAAATAACTTTCCTCGAATGCAGCAAATGCGGTGAGAAGCTTTCCGCTGATCAACCGCACAACATCTGTCCTAAAGACGGCGGCCCGCTGTATGTCCGCTACGATCTTGACGCCATTCGTGCCGATAAGCAGTCGCGCGATGCCGTAGCTGCTGGGCCGAAGAGCATGTGGCGCTATCAGGCGGTATTGCCTGACGTCGAACCGGTCACGCTTGGCGAAGGCATGACGCCGCTGTTGCAGAGCCGTGCCTATCCGAACCTGTTGATCAAAGATGAGGGGCTCAATCCCACCGGCTCATTCAAGGCGCGCGGCATGAGCATGGCGGTAAGCATGGCGCGCCATTATGGGTTGAAGAAGCTGGCGGCGCCCTCTGCCGGAAATGCCGGTGGCGCGCTGGCCGCCTACGGAGCGGCGGCGGGAATCGAAACTTACATCTTCATGCCCAAAGATGTTCCCCTGGCTAATCGTCTGGAGGTCGAAGCCTCGGGCGCGCACCTCACGCTGGTCGATGGCTTGATCAGCGATTGCGGACGCATGGTCGCCGAGCGTAAGGACAAAGAAGGCTGGTTCGACGTCTCGACCATGAAGGAGCCGTTTCGCGTCGAAGGCAAGAAGACCATGGGCTACGAGGTGGCCGAGCAGCTGGGCTGGAAGCTTCCCGACGCCATCATCTATCCGACGGGCGGCGGCGTGGGGCTCATCGGCATGTGGAAGGCATTCGAAGAGATGGAAGCCGTCGGCTGGATTGCGCCGGGGCGTCGTCCGAAGATGATCTGTGTGCAGACCGCCGGATGCGCGCCGATCGTGAAGGCTTTCGAAGAGAAGAAAGACACGGCCGAGATGTGGCCGAATGCACACACCGTCGCCGCCGGGCTGCGCGTGCCCAAGGCGTACGCCGATTTCATCCTGCTCGACATTCTTCGCCAGAGCCGGGGAATCGCGGTTGCCGTCACCGACGACGAGTTGATGGGCGGCTTGAAACAGCTGGCGTCGAAAGAGGGTATCTTTGCCGCTCCCGAAGGCGGAGCCGCGCTGGTGGCCTACGAGAAGCTGGTAAGTAGCGGATTTCTTCGGCCCGATGAACGCGTCGTGATGTTCAACACGGGCTCGGGATACAAGTACGTCGACTCGATTGCGAAATACTGGGGAGTCGAGCCCTTTGCCGGTCCCACGCTGCCGGCCTCGAGAAGTATGGGCGGAATCATCGGGCCATTCTGATTCGAGCGCCCCAGTCGATTGGTCTGAGAGCCAAAATTTAGCTGACGCGCTCGGCTGCAGGTACGTTGGCGGGCTGCTCCGTGGCCGAAGCTTCGTCTGACAGTGTGGGAGCTAGCCTCGGCAGGCGCACGAGGAACACCGAGCCTTTCGTCGAAGTGTTCTCCAGCAAAATCTCGCCGCCATGTTCTTCCACAACTTTCTTGGCGATGGCCAAACCCAGGCCCGTCCCATTAGCTTTGCCCGCGCTGACGAAGGGCTCGAACAACGATGTGCGAATCGGCTCGGGAACTCCGCTGCCGTTATCAACAACGCGGCATTCAAGCTGCTCATCCGAGCCGGTAATGTCGATCGTGACTCTGGAGTTTCCATTGTTGCCCGCCTCGCACGCATTCAGCAGCAGGTTGAAAAAGACGCGCTGCAACTTGCGGGGATCGAAGACTCCGGCCGAAGAACCATGCTCGCGGACTTCGATGCTGATGTCGCGAAAATCGGGCGCAGCCTGCACCGATTCGGCGGCCTTCCGAACGATGTGAGCCAAGTCCGAGGGCACGGGAACCACGCTCGGCTTCTCACGCGAGATTTCCACCAGCGAATCGATGAGCTCGGTCATCTGCGAAGCCCCGCGGCGGACTTCGGAATAAATCTCGTCGCGGTCGAAGTTAAGCTCGTCCACGTTATATAGAAACTCAGCATTGGCCACGACAGCAGCGAGCTGATGCCGCAGGTCGTGCGAGATCGATCCGGCTGCGCGTCCCAGGGCAGCCATACGCTCAGCGTCCAACTGTTTGCGCTGCGATTCCAACAGCTGCAAACGCATAGCTGTTAAAGGTAGAACCCAACTCCGCCAGCTCCGCACTGCCGCGCGGCTGCAGGCTGTATTGGTAATTGCCGTCGGCAAGGGCGCGCACGGCGGCTACCAGCGATTCCAGCGGGCCGGTTATGGCGCGCGAGATCAGCAGCACCAGAATGATGGCACCGAAGACCGCAATCCCTCCGAGCGCCAGGATCATCTGGTTGAGCCGGCCCAAAAGCGTATCCCACGATGTCAGAGGCAGCAGCAGGTAGCAGTGAATCGGCACTTCTGAACTCGCGGGAAGGTCCAGGCTCGCGACAGCATAGTGCTGGTCTCCCAGCCAGAGATCTCGGTTGTCGCTGCGGTCGTTGTAAATTTTCTCCAGCTCCGCGCTGTTGAAAGCTTGGGTCGAAGCCACTGCGACGTTGCCGGCCGTAAGTAGAACTTCGCTGCCGGCGAAGCTGCCAAGCTGTTTGGCAAAGGTATCGTCGATCCGTTTGCCGATAGCCAGGTAACCAAGCCCATTGCTCTCCGGGCCCGTTCCAGACACGATGGGCCGGGCGACGACCAGGTAAATCTCATTGCCTACCTGCCAAAGCCCAATTTCGTTGGTGTGCTGCAACGATTCGCGCAGCAGCTTGGCGGCGACGGTGTTGCTGATGGGTGGCCCGTCAACATGGGCGGCAACCACCTCACCGTTGGTCCTTGCCAGCATGAGAAGGTTGGTGTCCGACAGCTGGCGAAATTCACCCGAAGCGTCCTGGATGGTTGCGCTGTCGGGGGCAGTCATCAGCGATTTCAGGATAGGCAACTCCGCCAGCAGTGAAGCCGAGCGATCCAACTCAGCGCTTTCCTGCCGTTGAATCCGCGCGAAGTCGCCAACCGAAGACTCGGTGGCCTCGGAGATCTGCCGCGCTACTTCGCTGCGTACCGCCTGGCGTATTACGAACAGACTGGTTCCGGTTAGCGCGGCAAAGATAGCCAGCATGGCCAGAAGCAGTTGCGTTCGCAGTTTGAGTCGTGGGATGGTGTGGTCCTTGTCAGGAAGTCTCAGCCTCGGCTGCCATTACGAATTTGTACCCTACTCCGTGCAGCGTGAGAAAGTGCCGGGGACTGGAAGGGTCTGCTTCGAGCTTCTGCCGCAGCCGCAGAATGTGGTTGTCGACGGTGCGCGTTGACGGATAATTGTGGTAACCCCAGACCTGGTTGAGCAGGTCGTCGCGTGAGATGACCCGGCCAGGATGTTCCAGAAAAAATTTCAGCACGCGAAATTCCTGCGCCGTCAGCGTCACCCTTTGCCCAGAGCGCGTAACCTCCATGGCATCGCATTTCACTTCCACGTCGGCGAAGCGAAACAGGGTGGCGGGTTCTTCACTGACAGCCGGAGCTTCGGTCCGCCGCATGGCCCGCCGAACGCGGGCTAGAAGCTCTTTCGGACTGAACGGCTTGGTGACGTAGTCGTCAGCCCCGAGCTCGAGCAACAGAACCTTGTCATCCACCTCGGCATTGGCGCTGAGCACGATGACGGGAACATTTGGCGCCAGCATTTTGAACTCCCGGCACAGCTCCCGCCCGTGCATACCCGGAAGCTTCAAATCGAGAAGCACGGCGTTGGGACGCTGTTCGCGGAAGCTGGACAGTCCGGCAAGACCGTCGGAAGCAACATCCACCTGATATCCTTCGGCGACAAAAGCGCGTTGCAAGGCGCGCTGCATTGCCTGGCTGTCCTCCACGATCAGTACCTTGTCCACTGTTGACACCCCACGCGGCGAAGCTGCCGGTATAGTAATACGGAATTAAGCACGTCTGAGCTACAAAAACATTCGACCAAAGCCGGACTCTGCTGAGCAGCCCACGCTTTGGCCGAACGCTCCTGTGCGAATAGGAGGCTGAGGTATGCAGATTTGCTGCCGAGTCACTTAGCTACGTACCCGCACCCGTCACCGTCGCCCCCGACGGCTCAAGGTAGAAACGCCAGTAATGGCGGTAAGCGCCCGCATCCCTCTGAATAGAAGCTAGCCCGATCGCACTCGCATTTTGTCACTGCCGTGTCACGAACCAGTCAACTTGTCATCGGTAAAACTCGAGCTCCGCGACGGGTACTTCCTGACCAGCAGTCGCCAGCGGTCCTTGCTGCTGATCGGCCCGGATGGGGACGTGGATGATGACCGCGTTAAAAGCCGCCGCGTGAGCCCATGTAGAGAGCCAGAGCAATCTGGCCCTCTACCGTTCTTTTGAGGCAGGATTCGGCTAGCTTAGATCGTGATGATCATGTCGTTCAGCCGTGGTCGGATAGCGGTTCATAATCTCGCCCTTGCTCTGGCCGACGATCACGGTGTCGGAATGGCGGAACCCGCCCCAGCCGGGATCGTAGACGCCAGGCTCGCAGCTGAAGGTCATGCCAACCTTCAGCACAGTCTTGTCGCCGTCAGCGATCCATGGCGATTCGTGTCCTTCGAGGCCGATGCCATGGCCGGTGCGATGCTTGAGGAATTGCCCAAAGCCGGCTTTGCGTACCTGGTCGAGACTCATCTTGTCGACTTCCTCGGCCACCATGCCTTCTTTCATGTTCTCCGCCGCAGTATCGTGGGCAGCCAGCATAGCGTCGTAGAGCTTTTTGGCATGATCGCTGGGCTGGCCAACGCAGAATGAACGCTCGCACTCGACGTTGTAGCCGCCCACTGTCGCTCCGAAGCTGAGGATCAGAGCATCCCCCGTCTTCAACCGGTCTTTGCTGGGCACGGCATGAGGAAAAGCCGAGCGTTTGCCAAAGGGAACCAGTCCCCCGAATGGCGGCGAGATCTCAACCCCGACCACTGAGGTCAGCTCCTTCGACATCTTGTCGGCTACCGCATCGGCGGTCGCTTTCAGGATTTCTTCTTCGGTGACGCTGCCGTTGGCTTCAATGAAAGCCCGGCCCGACTGAACGGTGTAGTCAGCGAAGTACACCGAACGCCGCATGACACCGATTTCGTCGGCGTCTTTTACCCAGCGCATTTGGTCCACAATGTCACCCGCGTCCACGAGCTTCGCCTTCGGAGCTCCGAGCTGCATCTGTGCACGACGCGAAGGAGTGCTCTCCTCAACTCCAATGGTGCCGCCGATACCGCGCGCGGACACCCGCTCAAAAATCCAGCGCACGCGATTCACCGGCCCGGGATAGTCGAAATAGGATTCGTAATCCTTCACCCACCACAGCTTCACCTGGTCGGACTCGAGTTCAGGAACAAACAGGACTGGAGGGCCTGATGCCGGGATCAGCACTGCCAGCGGGCGTTCCGTCGGCAGGTGGAAGTACCCGGTCGTATATACCACATTGTGGGCGTTGAGCAGCACCAGGGCGTTCAGGTTGCGCTCGGCCATTTTGGCCTGCACCTGCTTGATCTTGCGCTGATACCACTCCGGCGGCAGGCGGTCGGGCCCAGGAGGCGCGGGAAAGTTGGTCTTGATCTGCAAGGCGTGCGTCTTGCCGAACGATGCGGCCGACGCGGTAATGGTGAGGGCGGCTGCTCCGGCAGCAGTCCCGAGGAATCGACGGCGGGAAGAGGTAAGACCCATGGGTTCGCTCATAAGCGCACGTTTATATTTCATCGCAGCTTAACGGTCAAGCGAAGCAGCAACTGATCGGGCAGCGCCAAACGAGGGTGTCAAGAAAAAGGCGCGACCGAAGCCGCGCCATAGACGAAGTTATGACCTGGGAAAGTTTAGCCGGCCTTCTCCATCAGCGGCAGGCTCACATTGCGGTTCTGCACCATCTCCGCGGAGACTTCGAACTCTTTCACCCGCTTCTGGCCGGGAAGGTTATACATGAGGTCGAGCATCAGCTCTTCCAAAATCATGCGTAATCCGCGTGCGCCTACCTTGCGATTCATGGCTTCACGCGAGATGTTGCGCAGCGCGTCGTCGGTGAAACGCAGCTTCACGTTCTCGAACTCGAACAGCCGCTGATACTGCTTCACAATGGCGTTCTTCGGCTTGGTCAGAATCTCAACCAGCGCGGCTTCATCGAGATCGTTCAGCACGCCAACGACTGGTAGACGGCCAACGAACTCAGGAATCAGGCCAAATTTGATCAAGTCCTGAGGTTCCGCTTGGGCCAGCAACTCGGTGTCGCGCTTCTGCGCTTCGGTGAAAGCAGCTTCCTTGCTCTCATCGGTGCGGAAGCCCATGGCGCGTTTGCCCATGCGCCGCCCGATAATACGCTCCAGTCCTACGAAGGCGCCGCCGCAAATGAAGAGAATGTTGGTGGTGTCCACCGGGGTGAATTCCTGGTGGGGATGCTTGCGTCCGCCCTGGGGAGGAACGTTGGCGACGGTGCCTTCCAGAATCTTCAGCAGCGCCTGTTGCACACCCTCGCCGGAGACATCGCGGGTGATGGAGGGATTCTCGTCCTTGCGGCCGATCTTGTCGATTTCGTCGATATAGATAATGCCGGTCTGCGCGCGGGCTACATCGCCTTCGGCCGCCTGCAGCAGCTTGAGAATGATGTTCTCGACATCTTCGCCGACGTAACCCGCTTCGGTCAGGGTGGTCGCGTCAACGATGGCGAACGGGACATCCAGCATCTTGGCCAATGTTTGCGCCAGCAAGGTTTTGCCGGTGCCGGTCGGGCCGATGAGCATGATGTTCGACTTCGCCAGCTCGACTTCCCCGCCGCGCTGCCGATTCATGTACACCCGCTTGTAATGGTTGTAGACCGCCACGGCCAGCTTCTTCTTGGTCTGCTGCTGCCCGATGACGTACTCATCGAGAAACGCTTTGACCTCGTGCGGCTTGGGCAATTGCGTCGGAGTGGCTGACGGATGCGCCTCGCTGCGATCGTCTTCCAAAATGCTGTTGCAAACGCCAACGCATTCGTCGCAGATGTAAGCGCGCGGGTAATCGGTGGGTGAGGAGATCAGCTTCGCCACAGCGTCTTGCGATTTGTGGCAAAACGAGCAGCGAAGTACTTCATCATTCCCGGTCCTGGTTCTCACAGACAAGTGGCTCCTTTACTCTGCACGCGTCAGCCCAGGTCTTTGCCCGAGGCCGCTTTTCTGCCGGCGCTCATCACCGGTCAGGAGCCGTGCCGCTCCTGTGAGAACTGGTTCCGAGGGTGAAACTAATTCTCGCGAGCCGTTCGTGCTTGCGCACCCCTTATGAGCCCTATTGAACCACAACTCTGCTTCGCGTGGCGCACCGCAGTTGCAATATTGGGTACAACTTTCGAAGCAGAGATGTAGCTTTTTTACGCCTTAGAACCCCTAACCCGCTAGAGCTGCTGCCGGAACCTGCTACTTGTGTTTGAAAATGATGTCGTCAACGATGCCGTACTCTTTGCTCTGCTGCGCGTTCATGATGAAATCGCGCTCCACGTCGCGTTCCACCTTTTCCAATCTCTGGCCAGAGTGTTTGGCAATCAACTGACTGGTGATCTCACGCATGCGAAGGATCTCGCGCGCATGAATATCGATCTCCGTCGCCTGTCCCGAAAGTCCCGACATCAGTGGTTGATGAATCAGGATGCGCGAGGTTGGCAGCGAAAACCGTTTCTTTGGAGCGCCGGCCGCGAGCAGCAGGGCCGCCATGCTGGCCGCCTGCCCAATGCAGATGGTAGTCACGTCCGGCCGGATGAACTGCATGGTGTCGTAGATGGCCATACCCGCCGTGATCGATCCGCCCGGCGAGTTGATGTACAGCGAGATGTCCTTTTCGGGATCTTCGGCTTCGAGGAACAGCATCTGGGCAATGATCAGGTTCGCGACATTGTCATCGATAGGAGTACCTAGAAAAATGATGTTGTCCCGCAGCAGCCGGGAATAAATGTCGTACGCCCGCTCGCCCCTGCTGGTCTGCTCAATCACCATGGGCACAAGCATGTTTTTGTCTCCTTGAACTTGCCTTTAAAGGGCCCGCCTTCAGGCGTGCCGCAAGGGTGAAAGTGTGAAGTCCGGCTTTAGCCGCTGCGGGAAAATCTTCCGCAGGGCCTAAAGGCCTCGTGCACTGGCGTCTCATGACGGCACGGCTGAAGCCATGCCCTTTCAACGCAAGGCCCCTATGCGGACCTGCGATATAGAAAATCCAGTGTCTTCTCGTTGCGCAGGCGATGCCGAATTCTATCCAGCCCTCCATCCTCCGTCAAACGAGCGCGTACCTTCTCCACCGGCTGTTTGGCCTGCAGCGCCATGATCTCAACTTCGCGCTCGAGCTCCTCGTCGCTGACATCGATGTTCTCGTTATCGGCGATCTGCTCCAGGATCAATGACGCCTTCACCTCGCGCAGGGCGCCTTCACGCTGGCCTGCCCGGAGACGCCCGAAATCCATCTTCTTCATATGTTCGGTCGTCATGCCCTGGGCTGCCAGCGCGCGCAACCCGCGCTCCAGTCGTAGGTCGATCTGGCTGTCGAGCATCGAATCGGGTATCGCGAAGTCGTTGCGGTTTACCAGCTCTTCCACGATTTTGTCTTTGCCCTGGTGCTCGGCCTCGTGCTGCTTCTCGCCTACCATGTTCTCGCGCAGACGATTGCGTAACTCGTCGATGGTGTTCAGCTCGGCGCCTAACTCCTTGGCAAAGTCATCGTTCAGTTCAGGAACGTGCTTGTGGCGGATGCCCTTGATGTTGACTTCGTACGACATCGTCTTGCCCGCCAGCCGATTGTCGGTGAAATCGTCGGCATACTTCACGTCGAAGGTGCGGGTCTCGTCCGGCTTGGCTCCGCGCAGGTTTTCGGAGAACTCGGCCACCGTGTTGGCGCCGCCGATCTCCACCATCACCTCTTCGACCTCGACCGGCTTGGCTTCGGGATCGGCTTCGCCTTCACCCTGCTTCGGTGTTCCCTTGAAGCTCACCACGCCAAAGTCGCCGTCGGCCAGTCCGCGATCTTCTTCCACCGGAGTGTAGGTCGCATGCTGCTGGCGCAGGTTATTGAGCGCGGTCTCGACCTCTTCCTCGCTCACGTTCGAATCGATGGTCTCGATCTTGATGTCGTCGTAGGGCGTGACCTTGAACTCGGGGAAGACCTCGAAGCGCGCCGTGAATTTCAGCGGCTCGCCCTCATGGAAATGCAGATCGGTAACCCGCGGCTGCGACACCGGAGACAGCCCCTGCTTCTGCACCTCTTCGCGGAAGTAGCGCGGCACCAGGTGCTCGACGATCTCGCCCTTGATATCTTCGGCGAAGCGCTGACGAATTACGCCGGCGGGCACCTTGCCTTTGCGGAAGCCCGGGATGCGCGCAACCTTGGTGTAGCGATTGATCAGCTGCTCGGTCTCGGCCTTCACCACGTCGGCGGGGATCTCAATGGTCAGCTCGCGCTGGCAAGGATTAGGAGCTTCAGCAGCGGCGCCGGTTTCCGCAGCGGTTTCAGCCTGGGCGCCGGTCTCAGTGGCGGCCGCAAGATCAGCTGACGCCGTAGTTTCAGCGGTGGCTTCGGTTTCAGGATTGTTGTTTTCGGTCGTGCTGGTTTCGGTTGTCAATAAATTGCCTTCAGAAAGAATTGCCGACATCCGTCGTCGCTCATTGGATGCTGCGCGACGTGGAGAAGAATTTGCGCCTCCGCGCCAGTCAAGGCGCAAATGACCCAAATCTAAGTGTAAGAAACGCGGGAGAGGCGGTCAAACCGGGCGAGCGCCTTGCCTATGCTTGCGCGGCCTTGCCTTGCTTGACGGCGGCCAGAAGCGCTGAGGTCGCGTGGTGAGGATCGCTCTGGCTGAAGTCCCGCGACAGCGAGATTGCGACCGCGTTCGGTGCGGCGGCCTGCATCGCGGGCACGATCGCTTCGCTCGTCAACGCGGAGCCCTTGGGCCCGATCAGTACAACGCTGGGTTGCGCCGCCTGGGCGAGCAGTTGAGCCTCGCTGAAGCAGTCAGTGGTCAGCACCTCATATCCGTGCTGCTGGAGTACGGTGCGGGCAAAGGCGCAAAGGTCTTGCGACTGGTCAACAAACAGCACCGTGGCGACAAACTCGCGAGCTTTCTCACCCGGCGCGGCGCGAACGAAGAAAGATGCTATCGCGTTGTATTCGGAGGTGTAGACAAGGAAAACCGTATCGAGCCTGGTCGCGCTGAGCAGTTTGCGTACGAATCCACTGGGCGACGCCAGGCGCACGTCGCCTCCCGCATGTGCGAGCCTGCGAAAGAAAGCGCACCAGCAGGCCCATGCCGGTGCTGTCAATGCGGTAAACCTCTCTCAGGTCCAACACGAAACGATTGACCTTGAGCAGACCCTCCCGAAACGCTGCTTCCAACTGAGTCAGGCTATCGCCGGTGACAATCGCACCGGAACAGCGGATCACGTAAATGCTGTTGCCGTAAAAGCGTTGGTGCAACTCTAGTGACATCGGTCCTTCCACGCGAGGCTAAGGAGCTATGGGCTGAGAGATTACCACAGGGGTTCTTAGACGAGAATCGCGACTGATACAGTATCGGCACATTAAATCAATGGTGATCGGTCGCATTCGTCGCTGGTTCTCGAATCCTGTTTACCTGTTGGCCCTGGCGGCGGGGCTGATTGCCTTCGCCGTGCAGTCAGGAGAACTGGGCTCTGCCGACACCCAGCACCGGCTGCAATCCACGCATTCGTTCTGGACTGCCGAGCCGCCGGTCTTTCCCGACGAGTATCCCGAGTTCGGCATTCACGGCCGCGACGGCAAGCTGCAAAGCTGGTACGGCATTGGGCAGTCGCTGCTGATGCTGCCTGCGGACGTCGTTGGAAGCTACGTAGAGCGGCTTCCTTTGTTTGACGAATACGACTCCACTGATCCCAGCCCGCGCGACATCATCGTCAGCTACAGCACGAACATCATCATCAATGTTCTGACCGCGCTGGTTTGTTTTCGCTTTCTGCGGCAGCTGAACTTTGCGACGAAACAGGCTGTGGCCGGCGTTTTGGCATTGCTGCTTGCCACGACCCACCTGCACTACACGCAGAACATGATGGAGAACAACTACATCTTTCTGCTGACCATGACCGGGATCTCGTACCAATACGAGTGGCTGCGCAGCAACCGTTGGCGCGCTCTGCTGATCGGCTCCGCGGCCTTCGGCCTCAACCTGCTGACTCGCCTTACTACCGGCATGGACTTGATGGCCGGGGCGCTTTTCCTCGTTGCTGGTGCTCTGGTTCGAAAAGGTTCGCGGCCGCGCGCTCTGGGGAACGATGTCGAACCTACGTCGCTACGGCTCTCCCGGTCTATGCAGTCTTCGGATTGCTCGACCGTTGCTATCAGTACTATCGCTTCGGCTCGTTCTTCAACACCTACCTCGGCGTATTCGGACGCGAAGCCCGCCAGCTGAATCCCGCCCTGCCGGCCAGACTATCCCTTCGAGACGCCGTTTCATGTTGGTTTCTTCGGCGCACTGTTCGCGCCGGAGAAGTCGATCTTCCTCTTCGATCCTTTACTGATTCTTGTGATTGTGCTCGCAGCGTTAGCCTGGAGACGCTTCGCGCCCGACGTGAAGGCCTACCTGCTCGCCACTGGGCTGCTCTTGCTCGCCTACATTTGCTTCTATGCGCGGTACACGGTTTGGAGCGGAGACTTCGCCTGGGGCGATCGCTATGTCTCAACTACGGTCGAGCTTGTCGCCCTACTCGCTATCCCGCTGCTGCTGCGCTATCGAAACCAGGTAGGCCGCTTGGTTTGGGTCTGCGGGATCGCGCTGCTGGCCATCAGCACCGTCGTGCAGCTGTCGTCAATTGCATTCTGGTGTCCGCTTGAGATTTATCAGATGGAGACACTCGGCCATCCGACATTCGTGATTGCCTTGCGCCTGAAAAACATCGTGGGATTCGCGCTTGGAAAATGGGAAGCGTGGGGCATGGTCAATTACGCGATGCATTGGGACCCGTGGGACTACGTCCACATCACCACGTGGAATCTTCTGCCTTTCCTGTTGCGAGCGCGTAGGTGTGGCGCCGGCCTGGGCGGTGCATCTTGCATTCGCTGTCTGGGGCATCGCGCTGGCAGCTTTGGCGATCGTGCTGTGGCGGCTACGTAGAGTGCTTCGACGACCGGAATACTCCTAAAAGCATTGCTTTTCGGTATGCCTTTGCCTTCGCCACGACCTTGTGTATACAATTCCTTCGCGGATGTCCCAACGCCGCAAATTTTCAGGAGGCGCCTATGAAAGCCAAGACTGCCAAGTCTGCGGATAGGTTTGCCTCGCTTCTGAACTAGTCCCCGACAGCCTATCCATCCCTTCTCTTTTTCACCCGCGCCACTCGTGTGCGCATTGGGAGATTGAAGTGACTCTACTGGAACTAGGCTGGAATGCGGATTGGCAACGGAACTTTAACCAACTTGCGCGCCCGGAGCTCGCCCCGGCACGCGTCATCAGCGTGCTCAAAGACCACTACCGCATGCGGACGGAAAGCGGCGAAGTGCTTGCGAAACTTTCCGGCAGGTATTCATTCGAAGCCAGCACGCGCTCGGAACTGCCCGCCGTCGGCGATTGGGTTGCGACCGAGAACATCGGCGCCCACCGGGCGATCATCCACCGCGTGCTGCCGCGGCGAACGAAAGTCTCGCGCAAAGCTGCCGGGCGCGAAGTCGAGGAGCAGGTCATCGCGGCCAACGTGGATACCGTGTTCATCATCTCGGCGCTTACACATGAATTCAATGTCCGCCGCATCGAACGCTATCTCGCCGTGATATGGGAGAGCGGTGCGCAACCGGTAATCGTTTTGAACAAAGCCGACCTGGCGGCCGACATGGCGGCCACCACGGCTGAGCTCGAATTCATCGCACCGGGTGTGCCGGTGCACGTCATGAGCGCGATCGAATCCTTCGGCCTAGATGCGTTGCAGAGCTATCTCGCACCCAGGGCAGACGGTCGCGTTCGTGGGCTCATCGGGCGTAGGCAAGTCGACCATCATCAACCGACTGCTGGGGAATGAGGTTCAGCCGACACTGCCGGTTCGCGAGCATGACGATCGCGGACGGCACACCACCACCGCGCGCCACCTGTTCGCACTGAGCAGTGGAGGCATGGTGATCGATACTCCCGGAATGCGTGAGCTTCAGCTTTGGCAGGTGAACGAAGGATTAGAGAGCGCCTTCGACGATATCGAACAGATAGCAACCGAGTGCCGCTATCGCGATTGCGCGCACAAGTCGGAACCTGGCTGTGCGGTTCGTCGCGCCGTCGATACCGGACTGCTGCCGCATGGCCGCGTGGAAAGTTTCTTCAAGCTGAAGGCCGAAGGAGAGTTCCTCGACCGGAAGCTCGATGTGCAGTTGGCACAAACCGAGAAAAGCCGCGTCAAGAAGCTCTGCAAGAATGCGCGCGACGTCAGCAGACGAAAGGGAACAACTTCAATGTAGATGGGATCTACAAGGAACTCAGACGGATAACACAGGAACAAGTTGCTGACGATCTCGATGCCTTCGGGATGACGAAGCTGTGCGCCCAGAGCATGTCGAACCTGAGGTATAGTTTTTCTGCAGCGCTCACTTTCACTCGTCTGCAAGGAGGACACTTCCGTTGGGCCGGTCCGAAACGCTGTTGCCTTCGCATTCCCGCAAGAATGCCCCGACTCGTGCTCCTGGCACGGAACATGATGTAGGCTGGGGCGTCTCGCGGGGAACGACGGGCAGGTTCCTGCTTCAGCAACTGGCCACCTTCGCAGCCATCTTCGCGTCTTTAATAGTCGTTTATTGGCCGGCGCTCACGGGCGGCATCATTTGGGATGATGAGCGCCACATCACCCGCCCCGCGTTGCAGTCGTTGCATGGCCTGTGGCGCATATGGTTCGACCTGACAGCGACGCAGCAGTACTACCCGCTGCTGCATAGCGCCTTTTGGGTGGAGCACCGTTTATGGGGCGACGCCGTAATTGGCTACCATCTCGCCAACCTCACCGAACATGCGCTGTCCGCCTTCCTGATCATCCTCATCTTGCGGCGTCTGGAATTCCGAGGCGCCTGGCTCGCCGGCTTGCTTTGGGCCTTGCACCCGGTGTGCGTGGAATCGGTCGCCTGGATGTCGGAGCAGAAGAGCACGCTCTCCGGAGTTTTCTATTTCGCGGCGGCGCTGACGTATCTGCATTTTGACCGCAGCCGGCGGAAGTCCCTGTACTTTGCGGCCTTTGCCTTGTTTGTGCTCGCCCTGCTCAGCAAAAGCGTCACTGCTACATTGCCCGCCGCATTGCTGGTGGTCTTCTGGTGGCAGCGCGGCCGCATCGAGTGGCGCCGCGACGTCATGCCCCTGCTGCCCTGGTTCATCATCGGCGCAACCGCAGGACTGTTCACCGCCTGGGTCGAGGCCCACGTTATTGGTGCAGCGGCGCGGGCTACGCCTTGACTCCGATCCAGCATCTGCTGCTCACCGGGCGCATGTTGTGCTTCTACGCCGGCAAGATCCTTTGGCCCTCCAACCTGATGTTCTCCTACCCGCTTTGGCAGATCGATCCCAAAGTCTGGTGGCAGTATTTGTATCCGTTGGCCGTTGGTGTCCTCCTTGCGGGACTCGTGATGTTGGCCCGGCGACCCGGTCGACCAGTGCAGCGCGGTCCGCTGGCTGGATTTCTATACTTCGGCGGAACGCTTTTTCCAGTGCTTGGCTTTCTGCACGTTTTTCCGTTCAAATATTCCTACGTCGCCGATCACTTCCAATACCTCGCGATGTTGGGAATCATCGTTCCCGTCGCGTGGCTGTTGTCGCTGAGCGTCCCTGGAATTCCCAGGATGGCGAACGCCGCCGTTGCGGTTCTGGTGCTTGCAGTTCTTGGCTTCCTCACCTGGCAACAGGCCGGGCTGTATCGCGACGCTGAAACCTTGTATCGCGCCACGCTTGTCCGCAATCCCCAGAGTTGGATGACGCACAATAATCTGGGAATTTACCTGGTGGAGAAAGAGGGACGGCTGAATGACGCGATGGCGGAGTTCCAGGCAGTGCTGCGGATTCGGCCCGATCATGCGAAGGCGCACATGAACCTGGGAAACATCCTGGCGCAGATGCCCGGCCGGACGGCGGATGCTATCGCCGAGTACCACGCCTCGCTGCAACTCGATCCCAACTACGTGCCGGCGTACCTGGACTTGGGAATGGCGCTCATGCAAACTCCGGGCGGACTGCCGGATGCGATTGCCACATTCCAGACTGCGCTGCAACTGGAACCGAATGATGCTCCCGCCCACCAGCTGATGGGGATGGCTCTGGAACAGACGCCGGGACGATTACCTGATGCGATCAAGGAGTACGAGGCGGCCCTGGCGATTCGACCCGGCGATCCCTACACCCGCATGAAACTCGCCGATACACTGGCGAAGATCCCCGACCGGCGGCAGGAGGCCATCGGCCAGTATGAGAAGGTCATGCAGCTTCGGCCGGGTTCACCAGAGGCAGGCCAGGCAAGCGAACGATTGCGAGCGCTCGAAACACAATCGAACGAGCCCAGCCGCTGATTTTTTGATTAATCTGGCGCGTGCATTAGACGAAGGGGTTTATTTCGGTTTCCGGCGCTGATTCGGGACCTTCAGTCCGTACTTGGCGAGACACCAGAAGGCCCTGACGCCGTCTTTCCACCCGATCTTCTTGCCTTCTTCATAGGTGCGTCCGGCATAACTGATGCCAACCTCGTAGACGCGCAGGTGCCGTCTTCCGATCTTGATGGTGACCTCCGGCTCGAAGCCGAAACGGTTTTCCTCGAGCGGAATGGACTGGATGACCTCGCGGCGGAAAGCTTTGTAGCAGGTCTCCATGTCGGTGAGATTGAGATCGCTGACGGCGTTGCAGGCCACCGTGAGCAGGCGGTTTCCGACGGAGTGCCAGAAGTACAGCACGCGGTGTGGCCGGCCGCCCATGAAGCGCGACCCATAGACCACGTCCGCCTTATCTTCCATCAAAGGCGCGAGAACAATGGGGTATTCGGCCGGGTCGTATTCCAGGTCGGCGTCCTGAATCATGACGAAATCCCCGGTCGCTTCCTGAATACCACGGCGCAGCGCAGCGCCCTTCCCCATGTTTTGCGGCTGCAGGAACACGCGGATCTGCGGATGCTGGCTCTGCAACTCTGCCAAAATGTCGCGTGATCCATCGGTCGATCCATCATCGACACAGAGCAATTCCATATCGAGCGGGACGGCTAAAACCCTGGCAATCACCTCACGCAAGGTGAGGCGCTCGTTGTAGACCGGTATGACGATTGAGACCTTCATGTTGATAAGTAATAGTGCTGTAACGATCGAATAAATACCTTAAACGGACTGCTCCGCTTTTGTACACCACAGCGCGGTGGGCCGGATTTGAAAGGGCACGGTTTCGGCCGTGCCGCAAGCACCTGCTTTGGAGGAACCGCAGTTCCTGGATTTATCGGATAGCTTCTTCGGCTCGGGAGGGGGAGCGGAACCGGGGCGATCAACGCAGGTGATGTGAAAAGGGCAGGCTGATGTTACGGCCAAGCCAGCTCGCATGTTTCACGCGGTTGCTCCATCGGGATTCCGTAATCGACCCACGTCATGGCCGTATCTTCCACGGTCAGCGTGTCGAGCAGCTTGTCGGCCCTGAGTTGGTTCACTTCCAGGAAGGTCTGACGCCAGCGCGCGACTACGCACTTGTCCAGTCGGCCGTACTTCGGCGTAGGAAAGCCGAACCCAGAATAGAAGTTCAGGAGGTTGTCGCGCAGTCCGTCATCCACGCCTTTGAATCCCTGTGCCGCCAAATCGTCGAGCAGCGCGCGGTAGGTCGCGTCAGCCAAGGGATACTGGTCCCGCTCAGTCGGCTTGCCCGTGTCGAGATTCATGTTCGGCGTCTTCAGGTCTCCTGCCTTCACTTCTTGCAGCGCCTTCCTGAAATTGTCGATGGTCTCATCCACGCTCTTGAAATAGAGATTCTCTGTGGCGGCCGTCGGCTCCTTGAAGTTGATGGCCTGCAACGGCCCGACCTTGGGAACGATCTTGAAAACCGCCGCGAGAATGTGCGCGCCCGGTCCGGGCTCCTGGTAATCATCGCCCCATGATTTACGGTAGTCGGCCTTCGACAGGTGATACAGAAAATGCTCGCGGTTGAAGTTCGGGATCTCACGCTTCAACTCGTCGCCTTTCACCAGCAACGCTACCTTGGTCATCTCGGGAATAATCTGGCTCAGGCTTCGCCGGTAAGTGTTTACTGCAAGTTGCTCGTGCGGCATGACTGCGGTCAGCGGCAGACCGTAGGTATCCTGAAACGCGCGTTCCAGCAGCGGCTGCGATACCTGGAAGCCGATGAAGTTGTGGTATTGCTCGGGCGCGTAACGTCCCTTGGCCACCTGCAATACGTCAAACCCGAACTCGACCCGGATGTGCGCGTGATGATCGACATCATAAGGAACGGATGGGCCATATTCCTTCGCCAGCTCGGGATACTCCATTCCAACCGCCCGGTTGATATACGGGTGGCCATGGATATCGGAGATGTAATGGGAGAGCGCTCCAATGGCAAACGCGTATTGGTTCAGGTCTTCGGAGTCATCGAGCATGTTCCGCACGAAGTCGCCGGTGCGTACATAGTGCGTGAGGTCGCTGAAAAGGTGGTCGCCGAATGGATAGTAGCCGATGTCCTGGATCACCGAGCCGCCATAGGCATACGCGTGCGCGGTTTTCAGTTCGTCGGGAGTGGCGTTGGGGAAGCGAGCCTTCAGCAGCGGAACGATGTTCTGGTCCCAGAGAAGATCGATGGTCTCTTCGTGCGTGAGCACCGAATAGGCGTGGCAACGCGGCACTGCCGTGAGCGCGAAACTGCAAACCAGGATCAACGGCAGCCACCGCGTGCCCGCAAGACGTCTAACCATGTTTTGCGAATCGCCTCAGATGCGGCCCATCAACAACAGAATTACCAGAATGACCACGATCAGGCCCAAGCCGCCGCTGGGGAAGTAGCCCCAACCACGGCTATACGGCCAGGCGGGAAAAGCCCCAATCAGCAGCAGAACCAGAATAATCAGCAGAATCGTTGACATATAGTTTTGTCTCCTCAGCAAATTCGTAGAGATCTCGCGACCGGACGCACTTGGCCGATCGCGAGTTGCGGACGTTTGTTGGAAGCTTGGAGCAGCTCTGAAGGATGCCTTAAGGGGAAAAGGTGTCAGGTGTCAGGTGTTAGCTATCAGCTGTCAGCTGTCAGCTGTCAGCTGTCAGCCGCCAGCTAACAGAGGCAAGCCAGCCAGGGCAGAGCTGCCCTACCATGTATGCAGGTAGCTCCCCCGTTTCCTTATTGGTCCCTCGATCCGAAAGCCCCGAGCTCACCAACCGGCAACGGACAACTGGCAAACTTCCGCCTGACAACCGCCGACCAACAACTTCCGGCTGACAACTGACAACCGGCAACTGGCAACTATTTACTCCCCGGCTGGCCTCCTCCGGTATTCGGACCCTGCACCTGGTCGAGCAGTTTCTTGTCGATCTCCTGCAATGAGTCGGGAAGTTTCGCATAGTGCAGTTGATCCGCGATCGACTGCCCGTTGGTGACGATGTATTCCACGAAATTTTTCACGTCCGTACCTTTGTTGGCGTTCTTTGGAGTTTTCGGGACGAGTAGAAAGGTCAGGCCGCTGATGGGGTACGCGTCTTTGGCAGAGGCCGGAGGATTGACAATGGGGTTGCGAACGTCTTTCTGCAGTTCGCTGGAATAAGCATCGATGGCGGCACTAGTGCTCGCGGCACTCGGAGTAATGTACTGTCCTGCCTGGTTGCGGATCTGCGCCATCGGCAGATTGTTCTCGATGGCGTAGGAGAGTTCGACATATCCGATCGCGCCCGGGCTCTGCTTCACCATCCCGGTCACGCCCTCGCTGCCTTTGCCGCCCAGCCCCAGCGGCCATTTCACGGAGAGTCCCTTCCCGACGTTCTTGTCCCATTGAGGACTTACGGCGGCAAGATACGTAGTGAAGATATTCGTGGTGCCGCTGCCATCGGAGCGATGGACGACAACGATATCGCTTTTGGGTAAATTAACCCCGGCATTCTCTTTACGAATCTGCGGGTCCTGCCAGCTCTTGATCTTGCCCATGTAAATATCACTCAGGGTCTGCCCGCTCAGCTTCAGCGGCTGCTTCAAATCGGGGAGATTGTAGGTGATGGCTACCGGCCCTGCGCTCTCAGGTACCTGCACTAGCGGCGGCATCTCCTTTAGCTTGGCGTCGTCCAGCGCCATGTCCGACGCACCGAAGTCAACTACGCCCTGTTTAAGCTGTTGAATACCTCCGCCGCTGCCGATGGATTGATAGTTAATCTGCAAGCCTTTCTTGTCTTGCGTGAAGTTCTGGATCCAGCGCGTCATGATGGGATAAACAAATGTGCTGCCCGCGCCCGTGACCTGACCGGTTGCACCGGCGGCGATGTTTCCGGTGCCTCCGCTGGGGCTGGAAGAGGATGATGAACCGGAGCAGCCCAGCAACATCGCGAGCGACAAAGAAAGCGATACAAAAGCGAATTGGCGAAACCGCATTGCAACCTGCCTGTCGAAGATTTTGCGAGAAGCGCGCCGACTCACCGTACGGGACCGCATGGGCAAGAAATTGAGCTGCGCCCTCACCTATATCGTGGGATGCCACTCGTTTTGCCGGTGTTTGAAAAGACTGTTAAGACCCGGAGTAGCTGGAGGGAGCTGACGGGTTCTTATCCAAAGCTGCCACGCAAATGTCGCTTACCTGCCCCTGGTTTTGTGTTCGTTTCACCCTTGTACACCAGGGAGCTTTTGTTGCAAGGCCTGCAGATAGCGGTCCATGGTGGCGGCGTAGCCCATGACATAGCGCGACATGAAACGGAAGATCGGGTTATAGACTTCGCCGTTTTCCGTGATGGTCAGGGTCGATCCGCCTTCCGCCGCCGGCGTGATCTGATACGTCCACGTCCCACCAAAAGGGAGATGAGGATCGGCAATGCGCGTCACCAGTCGGCGTGGCGGATCCGCCTCGACCACCTCGTAAGTCATTTTGCTGTCGGCTTTGCCGTATTCAATCCAGACGCGATGACCATCGCGCGGCGGCAGTTCTTCATAACGCGTCACTTCGGGTCTCCACGTAGGCGGACCAGAGATCACATTCCACACCTGCTGCGGTGTGGCTTTGAAGCTGGCGCTGCGCGTGGCCGTGTGCTCAACCGGTAATGCGGCGCCCACCAGCGTGATGCACACAAGTATGCCGCCGAGTATGAGTACGACCAGGGCAATCCACTTGAGGATCTGCATTGTTTAGCTCGCGCTTATGAGAGTGGCAGCAGTTTAGCAACTACGGTTTCGAATCGCTACAATCGCCTGAATGCCCTCCGCGCTCACCGTTCTCAACAACGAGGTGATTCATTGCACCAAATGCCCGCGACTGGTGGAGTACCGCGAGCAGATTGGCCGCGAGAAGCGCCGGGCCTACCGCGAGCATGAATACTGGGCGCGGCCCGTGCCCGGCTTCGGCGATCCCAAGGCGCGTGTGCTGATCCTCGGACTCGCTCCCGGCGCGCACGGCTCGAACCGCACCGGACGGCCCTTCACCGGAGACCGCTCCGGCGAATTCATGTATCCCATCCTGTACAAACTGGGCTTCGCCTCGCAGCCCACCGCGACCGATCGTAACGACGGACTGCGGCTCATCGACTGCTACATCACCGCTGCCGTGCGCTGCGCTCCTCCCGACAACAAGCCGTTGCCCTCGGAGCTCGCCAACTGCGCTCCGTATCTCGACCGCGAATTCGAGATTCTGCGCGACGTGAAGGTCGTCGTCGCGCTGGGCAAAATCGCTTTTGACGCTTACCTCAACTATCTCAGGCGCAACGGCATAATCACCAGCCGCTCTGGCTACGTCTTCGGCCACGCCGCGGAATACACCATGCCTAACGGCATGACGCTGCTGGCCTCCTATCACCCATCGAACCAGAACACGGCTACCGGCAAACTAACGGCCAAAATGTTCGAAGACGTCTTCCGTCGGGCGAAAGAGATTGGGGCCCAATAGTCGAACCGGCCATCCCGCGCGCCTACCGGCTCGCCACAAGAAAGCCCACCGCTTCAGCGGTGGGAAAGCGAATGTTAGGCTTCGTGAGTCCCCCGGGGGACGACAAAAACAACGTCCCGACACTTCTTGTATCGTGCCCGGGGCACTTCATTTTCTGGATCATGCAGCCCCACCGCTGAAGCGGTGGGCTTTCTTCTATCGCACCCGTGCCGCTCAGCTACGGCTAACGCCCTTCTTCTTCTCCGCTTGCCAGCCGACGAAAATCTGTCCATAATTGATCGTGCACCCCTACAGGCTCCACCCTGGTCGCGCTGCCGAGTCGGCGCATCAGGCTCCCCGAAATTCGGGGTACCCGGAGCCCAATGCCCGGCGGCACAATCCAATCCATCAGAGGAACGAATGTCGGCAAAGTACATCTTTGTGACCGGCGGAGTTGTGTCTTCACTCGGCAAAGGACTCGCTGCGGCGTCCATCGGCTGCCTCATGGAAAGCCGGGGCCTCAAGGTGACTCTGCAAAAGTTCGACCCTTATCTCAACGTCGATCCCGGCACCATGTCGCCGTTTCAGCACGGCGAAGTCTTTGTCACCGACGACGGGGCTGAGACCGATCTCGACCTCGGCCACTACGAGCGCTTCACCCACTCCAAGCTGAGCCGCGACAATAACTGGACCACCGGCCGCATCTACGAAACCATTATTGCTAAGGAGCGCCGCGGCGATTACCTGGGCAAGACGGTGCAGGTCATTCCGCACGTCACCAACGAGATCAAGAGCGCGATGAAGAAGGTGGCGCAGGATGTCGACCTGGCCATCGTCGAAATCGGCGGCACTGTAGGCGATATCGAGTCGCTGCCGTTTATCGAAGCCATCCGCCAGATGCGCCAGGAACTGGGACGCGACAACACTTTGTTCGTGCACGTGACGCTCGTTCCTTATATTGCCGCCGCCGGTGAGCTGAAAACTAAGCCTACGCAGCACTCCGTGAAGGAATTGCTTAGCATCGGAATCCAGCCCGACATTCTCTTGTGCCGTACCGATCGCTACCTCTCGCAAGAACTCAAGTCGAAGATCGCTCTCTTCTGCAACGTAGAGAACGAAGCTGTGATTACAGGTAAAGACGTGGCTTCGGTTTACGAAGTGCCGCTGGTCTTCGCCCACGAAAAAGTTGACGAGCTGATAGAGCGCTACCTGCGCATTCCGTCGAAGAAGGCGGACCTGAGTCGCTGGGAAGACCTGGTACAACGCATTTACAACCCAAAAGACGAAGTCGTAATCGGCATCGTCGGCAAGTACGTGGAGTATGAAGACTCCTACAAATCGCTGAAGGAAGCCCTGGTCCACGGAGCGGCTGCCTACAACCTGAAGCTAAGGGTCGATTGGATTGAGGCTGAGGGTCTGGAGTCCAAAGACCAGAGTGTTCAAACCCAACTGGAGGCAGTCGACGGCATCCTGGTTCCCGGCGGATTCGGCAAGCGCGGCATTGAAGGCATGCTGAAAGGCATCCAGTACGCCCGCGAGAACAAGGTCCCGTACTTCGGCATTTGCCTGGGAATGCAAACCGCCTGCATCGAATTCGCTCGCAACGTCTGCGGGTTAGAGCAGGCAAACTCCAGCGAGTTCGATCCGGCCACGCCACATCGCGTCATTTACAAACTTCGCGAACTGCGCGGAGTCGAAGAGCTCGGTGGAACTATGCGGCTGGGTGCGTGGCCATGCCGGTTGGAACCTGGTTCACTGGCACAGAAAGCTTACGGGCAGTCCGAGATCACCGAGCGCCACCGCCATCGTTATGAATTCAATCGCGAATACGAGAGCCTGCTGACCGCCGCCGGCCTGCGTATCAGCGGAGCAACTCCCGACGCTACTTATGTCGAGATCGTCGAAATCCCCGACCATCCTTTTTTCCTGGGCTGCCAGTTCCATCCCGAATTCAAGTCCAAACCACTCGAGCCACATCCCCTCTTTCAGGCATTTATCCACGCATCCTATGACTATCGCAACCGCAAGCAGTTGATGCGAGAGGAGATGGCGGTAGAGATGTTCCACCGCCCCGAAAAGGTCAAAGGTTAAAGCAGCTTTGCGATCTGATGAAGGCTCGCCCTTGTAGTTCCAATTTGGGTACCCTCTTTCCACTGCAACGAAACCTTTCTTTCGCGCCTCGAATCTAAGTCTCTGGAGGCGGGTTACGCATTTTGTAGAGAGCCCGCATCAGGCCCCTAGCCTCTAGGAGAGCTTTATGAGCCTATTTGACATGGTTTTCGGCTGCTCGCATAAGCGCTGCAGCTTCCCCATGAGTACTCGCACTGCAAAGCGGCGTTCGCCGGCTGCTTCGGTTACCGGTACCTACGTGGTGTGCTTGGATTGCGGGAAGGAATTTCCCTACGACTGGAAAGCCATGAAGGTGATCCGTAACCGGGAAACGCAGCCGGAGACGGCATCCCCTGTCATCGCTGGTCCGAAGGCGGCGTAGTTCGACCAGTCTGCTTTGCTGAATATCTGCTTCGCCTATTTCCACAGGCTCTGCCACAACTATGTTTGCAGCACACTCGGCTAGAGCTGGCATTCAGGCCAGCGTTGCGCCCCACTACTTCGGGTAGAGCTGGCCTTCAGGCCGGCGTCTACGATGCCGGTCCCGAACCCGCGATGGAGCGACACCGATCGCGCAACCACAGACCTGTCCCGAAGGGACATCAGATCTTAGCCCAGCGTTTCAACGCTGGGTACGCACGGGCCACTGATCCGCGAGTCCGCTTTAGCGGACGACACAACGGATGCCACTCGGGTAGAGCTGGCCTTCAGGCCAGCGTTGCGCCTACCGAATATGCCGTTGGGCTTTAGCCCGCGGTCTAGCTCATCAACCGTGACCAGTCGGTAGTCGCGTCAAGTTCTACACCAAACTGTTCCCTTAAGCAGTTGCGCAACTCTTCTTCACCCGAGAGGGTAGTTTCTTCACGGCTGCCGTTCTTCGTCTCCAGCAGGCGCATACCGGCCAGCGTGATGCGGCCATCCGGCGTAGCCCTGGTGCAAACCCTCCTGCGCGTGAAGGTCGAGTCGGGAGACGTCTGGTGATAGACGCACATCTCCGCGTACTCGATCAGCTGGTGCGCAACATCGGAGAAGCGATACAGGGGAATCTGTGTGCCAGTGCTGTCGCGGCGATAAAGCTCCCAGCCGCCGTTCTCCGGAATCACGCCGAACCGCTGGCCATTGGTCGAGTCCTGCCCGCTGGTCCTGAGCGGAAGCGGGTCGACAAACGATTCGCCAAACCCCACGTCGGCCAGCCACGGATCGGGGAACTCCACCTTCAGCAGCATGTGATCGAACTCCGGGCCGTAGCCGCCGTCATCATGCCGCACGCATCCCGACAGCATGGAAACCTTGAAGCCCATCGCCCTAAGCAGATCGTGAAACAGCCCGTTCAGTTCGTAGCAGAAGCCTCCCCGGCGCCGGTCTACGATTTTCTCGTAGAGACGAGGAGGTTCAAGAACGATGGGAACCCCTATCGCGATGTCGAGATTTTCAAACGGGACGGAGTAAAGGTGCGAGCGATGCAGGCTGCGCAGAGTTGCTATCGAGGGGTGACGCGGTCCATCGTACCCGATACGGCGAAGATACGCGTCAATATTCATGCTCACACAGGCAGTTCCTCTTGCAACCAGCCTGCCTCCTGAAGCTTCGGCTCGGCGGTCAAGTCTAGCACGAGATTTTCCAGCACCAGCCGCTTGCTCACCGCGTTGGAACGCAACGCGAGATCAGCGCGCGCCACTTTGCGTATCGCACTCGTCAGCTCGCGACGCGACTTGTAGCGTCGCGCCTGGCGGATCACGTCTTCCGCGGCAAACGGCGGCAGCCGGAAGCCCTGCCACAGCGCCTGCCACAGCGCGCGCGAGTCACGGACGTTCCGTTCAAAGATGACCAGCATCTGCTTGAAGGTGCGCGACAGCATATAAAGATGCCCGATCGCAGCCTCTTCGCCATCAGCCGAGCTGAGGATGGCATCCAGCACTTCCAGCGCGCGCTCACGATCGCGCGACGAGATCGCATCCGTCAACTCGTAGAACGAACGCTGCTTGGCCGCGAGCACCATCGTCTCTACATCGCCCAGTCCGATACGCTTTTTGTCGCCGACGAACAGCACCAGCTTCTCCAGTTCGTTGGCGATCATCATCATGTCCCCGCCCAGCGAGTCGACCAGCTCGCGCGCGGCATCGGCATCAAGCTTTACCTCTTCCAGGCTTGCCGACTGTACCGCCCAGCTCACCGCGTCGCCTTCTTCCACCCTGGCCAGCTCCAGCACTGGACAATACTCGCCCAGCGTCTCGCGAATGCGCTCGTAACGCTCCTTGTCGGTCATGTCCATACGGCGCACGTCGGCGGGAATGCTGATGTGGTCGGCGATGAACACCAGCATGGCGTCAGGATTGGGATTCGCGAAGTAGTCCTTGATCGCTTCGAACTCTTCGTCGTGCTTGCCTCGTCCGTAGAGGGCCTTCACCCCGCGAATGAAGAAAACCTGGAACGGCGCCATCAGCGACGGAGTACGCGCCCGATCGAGAATCTCGCGCAGGTCTACCTCCGCCAGGTCCATGTCGTAAAGGCTGAGCTCACGGACATCTTCCGGCACCAGGTGCTGCAAAATCGCTTCCCGGCATTTTCTGCGGAAGAAGGCTTCATCGCCGACGAAGACATATCCCGGCGCCAGCTTGCGCGACTTCATATCGGCAACGAACCGGTCTGACGCCGCGAAGCTGCGCATCAATAAGCCTCCACAAGCGTGCTCACCAGGTCGCGGGCGAAATCGCGCGCTATACGTTGCAGGGCTGGTGACTCTTCTTCAAAGAAGCTGGCCGCATCCTGCGACAGCTCATACTGCGTGCGGTAGGAATAGCTCGGGTTTTGCCACAAAACTTTCCCGTCATGATCGACCAGCGACACCCGCATAACCACCACCAGCATAGAAGACGATGCTTTGCCGGTCTGCGAATCATAGGTCAAGGGGTAAGTGAATGCGTTCGTCACGGTACCGTTCAGCGTCGCATCTGCCGGTTCTTTGTCCGAGAGCTGTACCTGGAAATTCGTCCTGCTGCGCAGTTCCTGCACCACCGCCGACGTCAGGACCTGCTCCACCCGAAACACGTGGGTATCGTTCTGGAATGCCGGCACGTAAATGGACTGCACGTTGGGCAGGCGCACAGCTTTGCCGCTGGTGTGATATCCGCAGCTCGTGCCCACGAGCAGCAACCCACCCAGCAGCACAAAGCACGCCCAGCGCTTGCGCCTCACTGCACCTTCCCGCGGGGACGCCCGGCAATCATGCTCTCGGCACACTCCACGCCTGCCACCGCCTGGATCCGCAGGTTGTCGGAGGCAGCCCACAGCCACAGGCCATTCGGGTGCCCGGGATCTTTGCGCAACGCCACCTGGATCTGTTCCTGGCCGGCGGCGTTCACGTTGCTGGGAGCATCTTCAAAGCCCTGCGCCATCTCAACGTGACTCCCCGTGAGTGCGTCATTCGCCTGTTCCAGCTTCATGGGGTTGGTGGTCTCAATGTAAATCGAAAACGCGTGTCCGTGGAAGATAGGAGCTTGCAGCAGCATCAACGATGGCACCACCAGCTTCTCTCCCGCAATCGCCCGGAAATGCCGCAGGATTCGCTCTTCCACTGATAACAAGGGCGGCAGCGACTTCTCGCCGAAGCGATCGATCAGGTTGAACGCAACCTGCACGTCGAAGATGGTCCGCGGCAGTTGCTGGAACGACAGCAGGTTCACCGTCTGTTCGTGCAATTCGTCCATACCGCGGCGGCCGTGCTCCGACGCCGGCTCAAACACCGTCGCCACCGCGCGCGCAATCGGACTCACCTTCTGAATGCGCAGCATCAACAGCGCCAGCACGACCGCCGCAGGATGAGCAATCACTACCGGCGCTCCCCCGAAGTCGATCGAAGGCGTGACGCCCAGCTCGCGCTCGATCCACGGAGCCCGCAGGCTCACTCCGTCGGTCCCTTCCAACGCATAGGACAAATCGATGATGTCGCTGCCGCTGTTCTTGGCCATCTCCCAGGTGCCGCGGGTGAAGCCCTCGTCCGCGGCGAAGAAGGTGAAATCGACGTTCTCCATGTGCTCGGGCAGCACCGTCTGAATGAACGTCGGCTCGTCCCCGACCGCGTCCACCTGGCCCAGCGACTCTTCGTCGTCCAGCAGGCGGATGTCGTACGAGGGAAAATTGCGCTCCGAGAGCACCTCTTTCAGCTCACGGCCTTTCAATGTCGCTGCGCCGATCACCGCCAGGCGAAAGGCACCTGCGCGTCCGGCATCCGCATGGCTCGGAGGAATCTTAGGATCGTTCTTCATTATGCGTGTGAAGCCTCATCTCGGGCTGGAGCGACTACCGGCCTGCGCCGGAACAAGAAGGAAAGCCGCGCCAACACTCCCGACAAAATGTATACCAACGCCAGGGCAAACAACGCGTACTGTGATGCGAACCAGATGAGCGCAATCAGCGCCCCCAGCCCGATCAGCCAGCGAAAGTTCTGCTGCTCGCGGAAGTTCACGCCTTTCAGGCTGAAAAAGCGCCAGGTGCTCACCATTAAAAACGAGATGCCGAAGACGTACACTGCCCACCCAATCGACAACGGCCACCACCGCACCGGCTCACCGTTCACCAGGTGAACCACGGCCGCGATAGCGCCCGCGCCCGCGGGAATCGGCATGCCGACAAAATACTTGCGCCCCGGCCTGCCCGGATTCAGCGGCTGCGGGTTGAGCTGGATGTTGAAGCGCGCCAGTCGCGCCGCCCCCGCCAGCAGAAAGACAAACGTAGCGATGCCGCCCAGTTGCAGCACCCGCGCGCGCATATCCGGATCGAAGTTCAGCGGCAACATGCGGAAGCCCCACATCCATGCCAGCACCGAAGGAGCCACGCCAAACGTAATCACGTCAGCCAGGGAATCGAGTTCGCGGCCAAAATCACTGGCCGTATTGGTCAGCCGCGCGATCGCGCCATCGAAAAAGTCGAACACAATGGCAATGCCGATGGCCTGCGCCGCATGGTCGAAGTGACTGGCATCGCCCGCCACTGCCCCCAGGACCGACTGCGAAATCGCATAGTATCCGGCAGCAATGTTGATGGCGGTGAATGCCGATGGCAGAATGAACAGCCCTTTGCGCGGCTTGCGCCTGGGCTCGTCAGAGGCACGCCGTCCTGGCGATGTCATCGCACTTCCGCCATCTCGCGCTGCGGTTGCCGCGAAGCTTGCGGCTGTGCGATGGCCAGCACGGTTGCGCCACCCTTTACCGCGTCGCCCACCCGCACCTTCATCTGCGCGCCAGCCGCGAAGATCACATCCGTCCGCGAACCGAACTTGATGAGCCCCACGCGCTCTCCCCTCGCCACCCGATCGCCGACCATCTTGGTGAACACGATGCGCCGCGCCAGCAACCCGGCAATCTGCTTGAACATCATGGTGCCGTACTCGGTATCAAGCGTAACCACGTTCTGCTCGTTCTGCTCGGCCGAGACCGCTCCCATGGCGTTGCCGAACTTACCCTTCTGATAGCGCACCCCGGTGATGGTCCCGGCCGCCGGCGAGCGATTCACATGAACATTGAAGACGTTCAGGAAGATGCTGATGCGGGTGCGCGGCTCGCCGTCAATCTCGACCACGGAAATGTCGGTCACCTTGCCATCCGCCGGAGAAACAATCGCCCCTTCGAATGTTGGAATCTGGCGCTCGGGATCGCGAAAGAACCACAAGAAAAACGCCGCCAATAGCAGCGGCACGATGGCCACTGCCGGGACCGTCAACCAGCCCACCAGCACCGCCACCGCAATCAGCGCTAACCCGTAGTAGTATCCGTCTCGCACCATTCCGATATTGGATGATTATAGAACTCAGGCTGAATCAGAGAGGGCACGGACCCAGCGGCCACAGGCCGCGAAAGGTGAAAGCCCCGCTTTTAAGGGCGGGGTGAGCTCCGCCCAACCTACCCCAAGTCCCGCAGGCACGACCCATTCTTATCGCCCGATCGCGCGGGTGCCCCATTCAAGCCATCTTTTGGCTTGAGTGGGTCTTCGCTGTTCCTCGACCACGACCCATCCTGCGCCCTACTTAAGCATCACCGAGCACAGACCAGCAGCCGCAGGCCGCGAAAGGTGAAAGCCCCGCTCTTCAGGGCGGGGTAACCCCCCCGATCGCGCTGGCGCAAGGACCCGCGGAGTATCCTTTCATGCGAGCTCATGAAAATCTTAACCCTGCTGCTTGCACTCTTGGCTTCCGCCCACGCCGTCCAACCGCCCACCATGCGCTTGGACTACTACCACACCGGCAACGCCACCACCGAAACCTTCAGCTTTGACCGCGTGGTGATCGAGCCTCTGCCCTGGCCGGGCAACCTGTCGAAGACCATCGACGACACCAACCTCGGCAACTATCTCTTCGAGGTACGCGACGCGGCCAGCGGCAAGCTGCTCTACTCGCGCGGATTCGGTTCCATCTTCAGCGAGTGGTCTGACACCGAGGAGGCGAAGAAGCTGAATCGCACCTTCTCCGAGTCGGTGCGTTTTCCCGCGCCTGACGCGCCGGTGAAAATCGTGTTGAAAGAGCGCCGCGAGGGCAAAGACGTCGATTTCCACGAAGTCTGGACAACCACCGTCAATCCCAAAGACAAATTCATCGACCGCGCGCAGCCGCCGTCACCCGGCCCACTCATCACTCTTCAGAAAATGGGCGAACCCGAGACCAAGGTCAACCTGTTGATGCTCGGGTGACGGATACACTGCTGCCGAGCGCGGCAAATTCGAGAGCGATGCCAAGCGCGCCGTCGAGACCCTGTTCTCGCGCTCTCCCTTCAAGGAGCATCGCAACGACTTCAACGTCTGGGGACTCTGTCCCGCGGCGGCACAGTCCGGAATCTCTCGCCCCTCGACCGGGGTCTATCGCGACTCACCGGTCGGCGCCTCGTACGACACTTTCGGTAGCGAGCGCTACATCATGACCACCAACAATCATGCGCTGCGCAACGTGGCTTCGTACGCGCCCTACGAGTTCATCGAGATATTGGCCAACGCCAGCACCTATGGTGGAGGCGGCATCTTCAATCTTTACGCAACCGTCGCCATCGACAGCCAGTGGGCGCCCTACATCTTCGTTCACGAGTTCGGACACCACTTTGCAGGACTGGCCGACGAGTACTACACCTCCGACGTAGCCTACGAATCGCAATCGCAGCGCATCGAGCCCTGGGAACCCAACGCCACTGCCCTGCTCGATCCCGCCACCCTGAAGTGGAGAGACCTGGTGGCGCCGGGCACGCCGCTTCCCACTCCCTGGCGCAAGGCGGAATTCGAAGCCTACGAACACGACATCCAGGCCGAGCGGCGCAAGATTCGTGCCGAGAACCGTCCTGAGTCGGAGATGAATGCTCTCTTCGAAAAAGAGAAGAAGCAGGAAGATGAATTGCTCGCGACCGATAAGTATTCCGACCGCGTAGGTGCGTTCGAAGGCGCCAACTACGAAGCTCGCGGATACTACCGCCCGCAGGAAAACTGCATCATGTTCACCCGCTATGACAAGTTCTGCGCCGTCTGCCGCCGCGGCATCGAGCGCATCATCGGCCTGTACGCAACGGAGTGATCGCAGTGCAGTTGTCAGTCATCCCGAGCGGACGCCGAGCGTAGCCGAGGGGGAGCCGAGGGGCCCGCAATTTTACGGGTGTCATCCCGAGCGCAGTGAGGGACCTGCAGTTCGCTCGCGGCACAGCGATGTGGGTACCCCATCGCTTCCTCATCCCGCAGAGGACGGATATTAACTGGAAGTGTCTGCCCGGTCACCCGCCCGCCCTTCGCGTCGGCATCGCTGCAGTAAGGAAGACTGATCTCGTCACAACGACGAGTGACTAGCATCACCCGGCAGCTTCAGCCCGCGGCTTACTGTTAAACGCCCCTGTATTGCGGATCAACCCCGGGATAATCAGCATTCGCAGGAAACGAGAGTTCAGGAGGCACTGGAGACCCCAGAGCTAGACGATGAGCCCCATTACCATCAGTTTCCTTGTGCTTGTCTGCGTGTTTGGCGGAGGGCTGCTGGGTATTTTTCTTCACTCCCATTTGCCGGAAGCCCACCTCGATTCCAATTCCAAGGACGCAGTTCGGCTTGCCATGGGACTCGTCGCTACCACGCTGGCACTGGTGCTTGGACTCCTCATAGCTTCGGCTAAGGGCTTCTACGATACCCAGAACTCCGAGGTGACGCAGGCCGCCGCAGACGTCGTGCTGCTCGACCGAATTCTCGCCCACTACGGGCCAGAGGCTAAGGAAGCGCAGGCGCTGCTGCGCAGCACTCTCGCCAAGATGGCCGACCTCTCCTGGCAGCGGGACCAATCGGACCAGGCCCATTTCAATCCCGGCGCTGTAGGCAACGAATCCCTTTTTGACAAAATTCAGGAGCTCTCTCCGCGCGACGACAATCAGAGGGCGCTGCAAACTCAGGCATCGAGCATTGCCATAAGGTTGGGCGAAACCCACTGGCTGATGTTCGCACAGAAGAGTTCGTCGGTTCCCTCTCCATTGCTAGTGATACTGGTGTTCTGGCTGACGGTGCTTTTCGTCAGCTTCGGACTTTTCGTTCGTGCCAACGTAACGGTTATCGCAAGCCTGTTTGTCTCCGCGCTGGCGGTTTGCGGCTCGATCTTCTTGATTCTGGAAATGTATCAGCCTTATAGCGGACTGATTCAGGTATCAAGCGCTCCTTTGCGCGCAGCACTGGCGCAGCTCGGCCAGTAATTGAAGTTGAAATCATAAGGAGATTCGAATGAATTTCGTTCGCAAGATGACCCGCGTTTATGCGCTCTTGGGATTATTGGCATTGATTTCGTTGTTGGCGGCCTGCTCGAAAGCTGTGCCGCAAGATGGGGCGCAAGCCAAATGATGCGGTTCGACGGTCTCAACAATCTCCGCTACTGCGAGATCTTTCTTATCGGCGGAAATCCTATTACGAAAGACTTGCAGGGAGCCGTCTATAACACGACCGCTCTGAACGACGCGGGCCATCCGCGCGACACGTGCCCGGCAGATATGTGGGCCAAAGTCGATGCCGAGCAACTGAAGAAGCAATACGACTTACTGGGCGTGTTCAAGAACGGCCCACGGTACTGGATGTACGACTGGATCGAACTGCCAGTTGGGACGCAGCACGACCTCGAGGGTCTGCAAGCGCGTTGGTTTCCCAAGTGCAGTTGCCAAAGAATTTCAAAGAGGCAGGGTCCACCTATTACAATCCGACGACCGTTCATCGCGCGTCCCATCAGGGCTACAAAGCGGGCCAGACCGTCTTCATTCTTGACGACCCTAGCGGCACGCCGTGGATCATGCAGGCCTACTCCCTCATCGTGGATCCCAACCTGAACTACGACCAACTCAAGATGCTCGACACCAAGCTGAAGCTCCCAGCCGGCTGGAAGTACCGCTACAAGGTGTTGGACAGGGACCTCGAGGTTGGCGCGATCAACGGCACCGCGCGCATCGTTCAGGACGACCTGCAAGGAACCTATAACGCGTGCTTCGAAGAGGCTGGCCAGTCCAACTGCACCTATAAGCCGTAGGTTCTGGTTCCCGTAAGGAGTTGATTCCCCATCCGGATCGTGTCAGACAGTTTTGCTAAAATGTCAGACATGGCTTCCGCACGAATCACAATTCGCCTTCCCGAGAACCTTGGCCAACGCTTGCGCCGCCGCTCGCGGATCAAAGGCCAGCCTGAATCGGAGCTCGTCCGCGAGGCCCTGGAAACCTATCTTGCCCAGCCAACCGATGCTCGTCCCGCCTACGAACTCGCCCAAGCCGCGGGATTGATTGGCTGTGTCGGGCGCGGCTCCAAGTCTCCGCCCGCCGACCTCAGCTCCAATCCCCGCCACATGGAAGGTTTCGGGAAATTCAAATGAAGCGTCGCGTACTAGTCGACACCGGACCGCTGGTCGCCATTCTCTCCAGCGTCGACCAGCACCACGCCGCGTGCGTCAAAGCCCTGCATCAACTCCCCGGACCGCTCTTTTCCTGTTGGCCGGTGATGACCGAGGCCGCATGGCTGTTGCGCTCCTATCCGCGGGCAGTCCAGCAACTTCTAAACAGCATCACTTCCGGCAAGCCGGGCGGCTTTCTGGAACTGCTGCCACTCGCCGGCGCCGAGGCCGCCGCCATTGCCGATGTGATGAAGCGGTATCAGGACATCCGTCCTCAGCTGGCCGACGCCGCACTGGTTTATCTCGCCGGCCGCGAACGGATCGACACCATCTTCACCCTCGATCGCCGGGATTTTGCCGTCTATCGCTCACCACAGAACCGCGCTTTCCGCATCGTGCCATGATTTCCTGTCTGGCCCGACGAGCGCCGGACTTTCGCCCGCGGGTGGAAGCCGCCGTCTGGCGCGATCGGGTCTTCTCTTTCCCGGCGAGCGACCTAACCGTTCACGTCCGTGAGCATGGCCGTTGCAATGCAACAACAGACGTGTGTGTCGGCCGCAAGCGACGGAGTTCCTTAGCATGTCTTGAATTCCCATTCTGGGAATTCCTACCACCTTCGTAACCTTGGCCCTGCGGTTTTCACGTGCAGGTCACTTCGGCAACACATAAAATGTCCTGAGGACAACCAAGCGTGTCCCTGCGGGGCTGATCCCGCTAAGTTATTTGAAATCAGGAATTTGCCTGTAAGTCCGTGCGGCTCAGGATTTTGCGGGGAAAAATGCGCTAAACGAAAGAAAACAAACAGTCGCACAGAACCTTTTTTTTAACCGCTAGGCTTTCCGAGCCTTGCATCAAGGTGCCCTTGGAGAGTAACCAGGGTGGGCTGGTTAAGTCGGACGGCTGCTGCTGCAATGAGGGTTCTTCCTTTAGGTTGAGGCGTTTAGCGACTGGAGCCCCATTTTGATTGCGCGCTTTGTCGGCTCGGCTGAAGTCTCACCCTGACACGAACGACAAGGTACAGAAACCGGAGCTAGTGGCTGAAAGCTGGCCTTAACTCCTTTGCTTCCAGGATTTTACCTGTAAGTCTCACGGGCTCAATATTTTAGCAGGAAAATTTTCAGCTTGCCCAATGGAATCAGGATTTTACGAGCAGGTGGGGGGAGGGGGATATGTGCAGTTGTCAGCAGGCTGGCTGACAGCTGGTGGCTGGTGGCTGACGGCAGACATCGCGTATCCCACTCAAGCCAAAGGACGGCTTGAATGGGGCACCCGAAAATCCCGGATTTCTACGGCAATCTCTGCGCTAACCCGGGAAGCGCCTTCATAATGTCGTTGTAGATCACGACCACGGCGAAGAGCACCAGGAAGACGAACGCGGTCTGGTAAATGCGCTCCTTAATCCGCATGTTGATGTCGCGGCGAATGATGCTTTCGATAATCAGCATCAGGATCATGCCGCCATCGAGGATAGGAATCGGCAGCAGGTTAAAGATGCCGAGGTTCAGGCTGATGCCGGCCATCAGGCTCAGCAGCGGCGTCCAACCGGGCTGACGAGCGGCTTGTCCGGAGGCGCGCGCGATACCGATCGGGCCTTCCATCTGTTTGATGGAGGTCTCGCGGGCGACCATCTTGTGCACCAGGTTCAGGATGAGCGCGGAATACTTCTTGTTCTCCTCGATAGCGCGCGAGAGAGCCTGGGCAAACGGCAGCTTGTCGACGTGAACCGGCTCCGACTGGAAGCCCAGGCGATAGCGCTTCTGGCCGTTCTCCTCGGTCATCGTCGGAGTGGCCTGGAAGTGCATCGCGTGTCCGTCGCGCACGGCAGTGATATCCACCGGCTTGTCGCCGCTTTGTTGCAGGTAGTGGATCACCGAGAACAGCGAGCGCACGGGAGTTCCGTTGATAGCGACGATCTGGTCGCCGAGCTGAATTCCGGCTTGAGCGGCGGGCATCTTGGGCTCGAGCTCGGTCACGGTGATGGGCTCGTCCTGCACCCATCCGATGGTGCGGTACTGGTCGGGATCGCTGCCCGGCGGCTCAGGATTGATTTGCTTCTCGAGGATCTGGTTGCCGCGCTGAACCGCGACGCTGATCGGCTGATTGCTTTGCACGGCCGTCTTCAGCAGAACGTCTTCCCAGGTCGGATTCTGGGCGCCATCGATGCGCGTGATGCGGTCACCGGCTTCAATGCCGGCCTTGGCGGCAGGAGAGTTTTCCAGCACCCAGCCGATAACTGCGGGCTGGTCGAGGTAAACCGGATGCTCGTAATGCACCATGTAAACGCCGGTAAGCAGCCCGATCGCGAGCAGGATGTTCATCGCCGGGCCGGCGATAGCGATGACGAAGCGCTGCCAGCGGGGATGCGACATGAACTCGTCAGGAGCTCCGCTGCGCGACTCCAGCGGATTCTCACCCGCCATCTTGACGTAGCCGCCGAGCGGCAAGGCGCTGATGCGGTAGTCGGTGTCGCCGCGGCGGAAGCCCGCCAGGCGCTTGCCGAAGCCAATGGAGAAGACGTCAACCCGGACGCCACACAGTTTGGCGGCGGCATAGTGGCCGAACTCGTGCACCAGAATCATGATGCCGAGCACCACGGCCATAGAAACTACCGCGATTACAAAGGATTCCATAAACCTCTTTACCGGGAGAACTGTTTGCGCCTGGCTGGTAGCGAATCTGGGGGAATTGCTTCTACCGGGCTGATCTCCTGAACATGATGACGGGCCCGGCGACGGGCATCGGCATCCAGATCCAGTACCTGCTCTATAGATTCAGGCACGTGCGCGGATGTTTCACGAACCACCAACTCTATTGTAGCGGGGATGTCTTCAAATCCAATACGACCTTCGAGGAATGAGGCCACCGCGATTTCGTCCGCTGCGTTCAAGGCAATGGTCTTTGCGCCTCCTGCTTCGACAGCTTCATAGGCCAAACGTAAGCAGGGAAATTTCTCCAGGTCAGGTTCTTCGAAATCCAGGCGCTTCAGCTGGTTAACCGGGAAGCGCAAGTCGCTTTGGATACGCTCGGGATAGGTCAGCGCGTATAGGATCGGCAGGCGCATGTCAGTCACGCTGAGTTGAGCAAGCAGGCTGCCATCGACGAACTCGACCATGGAGTGAATGGTGCTTTGCGGATGAACGATGACGCTCACCTGGCTGGGCGGCATGTCGAACAAACGGCACGCCTCGATCACCTCGAAGCCTTTGTTCATCAGAGTTGCGGAATCGATGGTGATGCGCTTGCCCATTTTCCAGGTAGGGTGATTTAGCGCCTGCTCTACCGTTATATGTAGAAAGTCTTTCCGCGGGGTATGAAGAAATGGACCGCCAGACGCTGTTAGCCACACCCGCTGGACCTCATGCCGGCGTCCTCCGCGAAGGCACTGATGAATGGCATTGTGCTCGCTGTCGATGGGCAGCAGCGGCTTGCCTTGGCGACGGGCTTCGGTGACGATGAGGTCGCCCGCGGTGACTACACATTCTTTGTTGGCCAGACCGACGGTCTTGCCGGCCTTCACAGCTTCGTAAGTGGCTTCCAGGCCGGCAACTCCGACGATGGCGCTGACCACGAAGTCGGCTTCAGGATGGGTCGCGACCCGCACCGTCCCTTCAGAGTTGTGCAGCACTTCGATGGAGTGGCCGAGCCCGACTTTCTTGAGCTTCTCCTGTAGATGGTCGGCGGCCTGTTGCGAGCCCATGGAAATCAGCTTAGGATGCCAGCGCCGCGCCTGCTCGAAAGCCAGATCGACGTTGCTGCCGCGCAGCGAGGCTCACGACGGAAAAGCGCTCGGGAAAGGCCTCGACGATTTGCAGGGTGCTCTTGCCGATGGAGCCGGTCGAGCCGAGGATGGCAATGCGCTTCATGGATGGCTGGGGATATGGTATAGCACGGAGAGATTATGACGAGGCATTCGGCCGCCAAGTCGCAGGAGAGCTCGCAGTCGGGAGTGGATACTGGGCACGTCGCGGAGGCGCACGCGTCGGCCGGCGCATCGGTTGCTGCAATGTCGGCGAGATCGCGACCGCTGCTGCTCGGACATCGGGGAGCGCGGTCACTCTCCCGCTTCAAGCGGAGGGCCGGTGGCGAGGGGATTCCGCCGGAGAACACGCTCGCCTGTTTTGAGTATGCGCTGGCGCATGGCTGCAATGGATTCGAGTTCGACGTGCGCGTTACGCGGGACGAGCGGCTGGTACTCTGCCACAACGCGTGGCTGGGCGGATACAAAATCAGCTCGTCGCTATTCGACAGCTTGTGCTCGCGTTGCGGCGGAACGCTTCCCTGTTTGGAAGATGTGTTGACGGCGTTCGACGGGCGCGCCTACCTCGACATCGAGGTGAAGGTCGGCGGGGGCGAGGAACTGATCGTCAATGCCCTGCGGCGGAGTGGCCATCGGCTGTATCTTCTTTCATCGTTCCTGCCAGAAGTGCTGCGGCGGCTGCATGAACTCGATCCGTCGCTGCCGCTGGGCTATGTGTGCCAGCGCCCTACAGCGGTGCGCCGGTGGCGGGAGCTGCCGATCCATGTGTTCCTGCCGCATTACGAGTTGGTAACCGAGAAGCTGGTGAATGAAGTTCATCGCCGTGGCGTGCAGGTCTTCACCTGGACGGTGAATCGAGAGGAAGAAATGCAGCGACTCGCCGACTTGGGTATTGATGGGTTGATCTCTGACGATCCAGGTTTGTTGTATCGCACCGTTGGGGGCCTTAGCTTCGTCCGGCCAATAGCCGATAGCTAAAGCTAAGAGCCGCTTTATGGCGTCGTAGCGCGAAGCAAGCGTCTCATTTAAAGTGTTTGCCATGCCTACCACCGGCGAGCGATTCGAACGCGCCGTCTCCATCATGGCTCGATTGCGCGCTCCGGGCGGATGCCCCTGGGACCGCGAACAGACCTTCGACACCATCAAGCCTTACACGCTGGAAGAAACTTACGAGGTGCTGGAGGCGATCGACGCCCGCGACTGGCATGAGCTGACCGGCGAGCTTGGCGACCTACTGTTGCAGGTGCTCTTCTACTCCGAAATGGCAGCCGAGGAACAGCACTTCACCATCGACGACGTGCTCGACCGGCTGTCGAACAAACTGGTTGACCGGCATCCGCATGTGTTTGGCGAAGTCAAGGCTGATACGTCCGGCGAAGTGCTGCGCAACTGGCAAGCGCTCAAAGCAGAAGAGAAGAAGAAGCGAGCGGCCGAGAGCGGCGCATCGCTCTAAAGACGGGCATCCCGAGTCGGTGCTGCATGGTATTTCGTCGGCCATGCCCGCCCTGATGGAGGCTTATAAAATCAGCTCGCGCGTGGCGCATGTCGGCTTCGACTGGCCGAACATCGAAGGTCTATTCGACAAGCTGCAGGAAGAAACCAACGAGCTGCGGGAGAATCTGAATGAGTATCCCGAGCCGGGACCGCAACCGCAATCTTCGAAAGCTGTGGCCAACGTGCGCGGAGTGAAGGTCCCTGACGAATTGCGTTCGCGGCTGGAAGATGAAGTAGGCGATCTGCTGTTTGTGCTGGTGAACATCGCGCGCTATCTCGCGCTCGATCCGGAGTCGGCGTTGCGCAAGACGAACCGCAAGTTTCGCCGCCGCTTTGAGTTTCTCGAAGCCCGGCTGCGCGAGCAGGGACGTAAGCCGGACGATGCCTCGCTGGCGGAAATGGAAGCGTTATGGCAGGAATCGAAGCAACAGGAAAAAGCATAAGCCTCGATGCGCTCGAGCTCAGGTCGTGCAGCTACGCTCGACGAGTTCAATGCCTGTGTCGAGCTGCAGCGCGAGGTGTGGGGCTGGAGCGATCTGGAACTGGTGCCGCTGCGGGTGTTTTCGGTTGCGTCCAAAATCGGCGGCCAGGTGATTGGCGCGTGGGACGGCGGGACCATGGTGGGTTTCGCCTTCTCGCTTCCCGGCTCACATCGACGCTATCCTTACCTGCACTCGCACATGCTGGGGGTGAAGGAAAAGTATCGCAACACCGGCCTGGGTCGCCGCATTAAGCTTTTCCAGCGCGAGGACGCCATCGCCCGAGGCTACGACCTGATCGAGTGGACCTTCGATCCGCTGGAGATCAAGAACGCTTACTTCAACCTGGAACGGCTGGGGGCGATCGCGCGGCGCTACAACCTGAACCAGTACGGCATCACCACCTCGCCGTTGCAAGGATTTCTACCGACCGATCGCCTGGTCGCCGAATGGTGGCTGAAGTCGAAGCGGGTTGAGACGGTGCTTGCATCGGGATATTTGCCCGGCTTCCAGCCCGGAGTTGCAGATCTCCGTGCCGGCAGAAATCTACGCGTGGAAAGCCGAGGCCGAAACCCGGCCGAAGGCGGCGGAGGTGCAGACCCGCAATCGCGAGCAGTTCCTGCGGGCCTTCGCGGATGGTCTCTCATGCCTGGGATTCGGCAGAGATGACGATGGCAGCGGAGTCTTTCTGCTCGGGCGCTGGGATGAGGATTGGTCGTTCGTGCCGAAGGGGTAGGTGTCAGGCATCAGGTGTCAGGTGTCAGAAGACCTAAAGTATGACTTTGGCCCGAACCACGACGGCCAGGGGCAATGCCAGGGTTGTAGGTGACTTTGAGTGCTGACCATGTTTTGGGCCTAGAGGAATTGGTGGGATTATTGGAGCGAAATGAGAAGAGCGCGGCCGCTTAGGGGATGGAAGCTATATGCTATTGTGACGCTTTTGGCGTATCCCATTCTCTTGTTAGGGTTTTGGTTAATGGATCAAAAGAATCGTCTGAACGTAATTGCCCCAATAGACCGTCCATTCCAGCAAACAGCGCTCTGGGCTGCGGGCGCAACCCTCTGCATTGTTGGTTATTTGGCATACGGAAACTGGCGCAAGAATCGGCCATAAATTCAAAGTCGTCCACTACCACTGCCGGAGCTCTCGACGGTTGCATCTGCTCGTTCGACTCTCTAATACCTGACGCCTGAAACCTGAAACCTAATACCTATGAAAATCGAAGCCATTACCCTCCGCGAATTGAACATGCCGCTCGTCCAGTTTTTCGAGACGAGCTTTGGGCGGACGTACGCCCGTCGCGTCATGCTGGTCACCGTGCAAGGTGACGGACTCGAAGGTTGGGGCGAGTGTGTTGCCGGAGAGCAACCGTATTACAACGAGGAATACATCGAGGGCGCGTGGGACGTAATCGTGCGCTACTTGGCGCCGTCACTGCTGGGGCAAACGATCCCGTCTGGCAAAGAAGTACCGGCTCTGCTTGGCAAGGTGCGCCAGCACCGCATGGCCAAGGCTGCGCTGGAGAATGCCGTGTGGGACGCCGAAGCGCAGGAGAAGAGCGTTCCACTGTGGCAGTTGCTCGGCGGCAGCCGGCGCGAGATTGCCTGCGGTGTCAGCATCGGCATCCAGGATTCGCACGAGCAGCTGTTGCAGAAAATCGAAACCGAGCTGGCGGCCGGCTATCAGCGCATCAAGGTGAAGGTTAAGCCCGGCTGGGACATTGACGTGCTGGGGAAGATTCGCCAGCGCTGGCCGGACATCCTGCTGAGCTGCGACGCCAACTCGGCCTACACCATCGAATGACCTGCCGCATTTGCAGGAGTTCGACCAGTTCAAGTTGCTGATGATCGAGCAGCCGTTATGGAGCGACGACTTCTACTTTCACTCCAAGCTGCAGAAGCGTTTGCAGACCGCCCTTTGCCTCGACGAAGCGATCCGCAGCGCGCGCGATACGGCGGCTGCGCTTGAGCTGGGCGCTGCCCGCATCATCAACATCAAGGTAGGGCGTGTCGGCGGATTCAGCGAGGCGCTTGCAGTCCACGACTCGGCTGAGCGCTTCAACGTTCCCGTGTGGTGTGGCGGCATGCTGGAGTCGGGGATTGGCCGCTCCCACAATGTGGCACTCTCGACACTGTCGAATTTTAAGCTGCCGGGCGACGTCTCGGCGTCTAAGCGCTACTGGAAAGAAGATGTGATCGAGCCGGAAGTCACGGTGTCGCGCGCACGGCACCATCAAAGTCTCCGACAAGCCGGGGCGCGGCTATGAAGTGCGGAAGGACTTGATCAAAGAACTGACGGTTCGCGAAGAGACGCTGAAGCTGTGACTGCGGCGCAGCCTGGAGATTCCCTCATCGGTGCAGGCCGAGCAGGCGCTTACCCCAGTTGCACCAGCTCGGTCGTGTGCTTCAGCTGGCCGCACGCGGCATAGATGTCGCGGCCGCGAGGTCGGCGAACGTAGGCTGGAACTCCTGCTTTGATCAGGACGTTTTGGAACTGCGAGACACGTGCCGCGTTGGGAGTAGCGAAGGGAATCTCCGGGCCGGAATTCAGGGCGATGAGATTGACTTTCGCGCGCAAGCCGCGAACCAGGTCAACTAACTCGCGGGCATGCGAGACTTCATCGTTAACCCCAGCCAACAGAACGTACTCGAAGGTCAGGCGCTCGCGCTGGCGCAGAGGAAACTGGCGCAACGCCGCCATGAGCTTCTCAATCGTCCATTTCTTGGTAATGGGCATGACTTTCGTCCGCAACGCTTCGCTGGGAGCATTCAACGAGACCGCCAGCTTGGGACGCACCGGCTCCTCGCCGAAGTCGGAGATGCGGGGGACGATACCTGACGTGGAGACAGTCATGCGCGACGCCGGAATGCCGGCTTCGTCGACCAGCAGGCGCACGGCCTGCATGAAATTGTCGTAGTTGAGGAAGGGCTCACCTTGTCCCATGAAGACCAGGTTGATGCGCTCGCGCTCGATATCCACCTGCCGATCGTTGAGCACGGTGAGCACCTGGCCGACGATCTCGCCTGCCGTGAGATTGCGCTTGAGGCCCAGCAGCGCCGTCATGCAGAAGGCGCAATCGACCGCGCAACCGACCTGGCTGGAAACGCAGATGGTGGCACGATGCCAATGGGCCGATCCGATCATCGTCGGCCTTCGCTGAACCTTCCAGCTCTTGCAGCTCGGCATCGCCAACCTCTGAACCGTCGCCGGCTTCACCGCCGTCGCCTTCCGGCATCCAGACGGTCTCGACGCTCTGCCCATCGGAGAATTGCAGCAGGTAACGAACGGTCCCGTCCGACGACACGAACTTCTCCTCTATCTGAGGTAGACCGACGCGATAGCCAGAGTCAGCGAGCTGCTGGCGAAAGGTTTTGGGCAGGTTGGAAAAGTTCTCAAGCTCCGACCACCTCTGCCGGTAAATGCCGTCCAACAGCTGCCGGACCCGGTAAGGAGGCTGACGAAAGCTCTCCACGACGCGGGTAAGCTGTTGATTCGAAAGGCCCAATAGTTCGGTGATTTGCGGTGTGCTCATGCATCTAATAGGCTGGTCAGGTTGGTTCTTTCCGCCCGAATCAATCCTCGCAGCCTGGTTGGAGGTCTGAATGTTTCACCGGGCCTACTTCATTAGAAGCCGGCGCAAGGTGGTTCGACGCGCTTTCATCATATTCCGAATCCTAAGTTGAGGCTTCCCGGCTTCAACCAGCAGTATCCGCGGAAGGTCCGCATTCGTGTCATTTGGAACAGTCATGGTAGAAGAACTTCGTAACATCCAGCGTGAGGTGCTCCCCAACGGTCTCACCATTATTACCGAGGAGATGAACCATATTCGCTCGGTGTCGTTGGGAATCTGGGTAAAATCCGGCTCGCGCCATGAAGAGGCGCAGGTCAACGGCATCTCGCATTTCATCGAGCACATGGTCTTCAAAGGGACCACCAATCGCACGGCGGAAGATATCGCGCGGCAGGTGGACTCCATTGGCGGCAACATGGACGCCTTCACCGGCAAAGAAACCGTGTGCTTCAACATGAAGGTGCTCGACGAGCATCTGCCGTTTGCCATCGATATCCTGAGCGACCTGGTGTTGAATCCAGTGTTCGCGCCGGGAGAGATTACCCGTGAGCGGGGCGTGATCCTGGAAGAGATAAAGATGGACGAGGACAATCCCGACTACCTCGTTCATGAGTTGTTCACCCAGAACTTCTTCAAGGACCATCCTCTGGGCAAGCCGATCCTCGGGCACCAAGGAAACGGTCAGGCGCTTCGATCAGGAAGCCATCCTGGCGGACTACGCGCGCAAGTTTGTTCCCGGAAACATCATCATCTCTGCGGCTGGAAACATTAAGCACGAGCACGTCGTCGATCTGCTGCGCAAGCGTTTCGAGCATTTGAAGCCCGGATCGAATGGCTGGCACGACAACGCGCCGAAGATTTCATCGCGGATCACCTTGCGCAACAAGAAGTCGCTGGAGCAGGTGCAGATCTGCCTGGGCGTGCCATCGTACGAGATCAGCAACACGAAGCGATATGTGTCGTACGTGTTGAACACTTTGCTGGGCGGTGGAATGAGCTCGCGCCTGTTTCAGAACGTGCGCGAGAAGCAGGGGCTGGTGTATTCCATCTTCTCTGAACTGAACCCGTTTCGCGATACCGGATGCTTGTCGGTGTATGCCGGCACTTCGCGCGAGTCGGCACCGAAGGTGGTGCAATCGGTGTTGCAGGAGTTCCGCAATTTCAAGGAAGTGCCGCTCTCGGAGGAAGAACTGAAGCGCGGCAAAGACCAGCTCAAGGGTAGCCTGATGCTGAGCCTGGAGTCGTCGACCGCGCGGATGTCGAACCTTGCCCGGCAGGAGATGTATTACGACCGCTTCTTCAGCATGGACGAGATCATCGATCGCATTCAGGCGGTCACCTCCGAGGACGTGCAACAGTCGGCGCAGGAGTTATTCAAAGCGGATTCGATCGCGGTGACGGTTCTGGGTAATCTGAATGGGCTGAAGATCAGCCGTGATTCGCTGGCCTGCTGAGGAAAGCTCACTACGGTGGCACGGACTAGCCGCAAAGGTTGCCACTTATCCCGGGTCGCCGGGTTCCCCACTCATTCCTTCGGTTGGAATGAGTGGGTTATCACGGCGATTCGAGCGTCATCTAGAACTGTCGTATCGCGTCTCCCCCCGACGTCAGGTTGTTGTCCGTCTCCAGCAGCAACACGCGCCCCGAGTCCACGACATAGCCGACGTAACTGCGTGTGCCCTCGACCGCCGTCGTCGTGCTCAGCGTCATCCGACCCGGCGCGACCGTGCCCACGCTGTAGCTGCCTTGCATCGACTGGCCTGTCGACACGCCGGCCGGATCGTTGAGGTCCAGGGTTCCCGCCAATGTGCCGTTGCCGTCGGCGGACATCTGGCCGCTGACGCCGCTGGCGTTATTGTTGTTCACCACACCGTTCACCAGGAAGTATCCAAACTGCCGGGTGGCGAAGCTGCCTGCCCAGGCCGCATTCGTCGTGACCGTTCCGCTCTGGGCGTAGATATTGCCGCCGCCCACCGCGTTGGTGCGCTCGTCGACGTAATAGCCCTGCTTGGGCGAGAACAGGTACATCGCGAACGGCAAGCTGGCGTTGTTCACATTCCAAGTACCGGTGATATATCCGTTGGCGTTCAGGCTGTAGCTACCCGACAGCGCCGCTGAGCCGATGTTTCCGGTGTCGTTGACGTCGAAGTAGCCGCTGGAAACATTTCCGCCCGCGGCGGTGATCTGGATCAACGAATACGACACGCCCGCGTTGGTATTCGCCGAGCTGTTGATGATGTAGCTGCCGGTGAAGTCCGTGGAAGCGAACGACGCCTGCGTCTGCAGGTCGGCGCTGCCCAGGAAGAATGAAGGATTGTTGGGATCGGCGAGGAAGCGGAAGCGGCCGGCCGAGACCACGTAGTAAATCATATTCGCCGAGCCGGTACTCGAACCTTTGAACGAGCCCGTGCCGCGTCCCATGCCGTCGATGGCGCCGTAGGAGCCGCTGACGGTCTGGCTCTTGACGATCGTGCCTCCGCAGTTAAGGTCCTGAGTTCCGCCGACGGTGCCGCCGCTCATGTTGAAAATCCCCGCTGAGTTCACCGCGCCGCAGCCCAGCCCGCTCCCGGAGAAACCAAATGCGTAATTGCCCGATGGACCCGCCGTCGACGCAGCCTGCGCTTCGAGATTTCCCGTCGCTGCCACCACGCCGTTATCGGTTTCGTTCAGCACCGCGCTGAGCGTCGAGCTGCTCATGCTCTTCAATGCGATAGCAAACTGGAACTGCCCGATGGAGTTGCTGAGATTCAATGTGCCTCGACCGTCCGCTCCGACACTGTACGTTCCCGTCATGGTAGTTGCGTTAGCGTACCCTGACGTGGTGTCGATGAGGTCTTCCTCGCCGGCCGTGACATTGCCGTTTCCATCCGTCGTAATCGCGCCCAGCGCGTAGAAGGGGTTCGCGTTACCGTCCAGCCCGCTCAGACTCAATACGTAATTGCCCTTAAGCGACGAGTTGTTGAAAGTCACGGCAGTGATGGTCACGATCGCCGATCCCGAGACCGTCGACATATCGCTGATGAAAGCAGTGATGGTCACGCTCGCCGGACTGGGTACGACGGCAGGCGCGGTGTAAAGCCCGGTGCCGCTGATGGTGCCGACCGAAGTATTTCCTCCGGTCACGCCATTGACCTGCCAGGTAATGGCGTTGTCGTTGGTGTTGCTGACGAGGGCCGTGAACTGCTGCTGGGAGCCTTCCTGCACATTGGCGGTGGCCGGTGAAACCGTCACGCTGGGGACGACAGGAGGGTTATTCCCACCTCCGCCGCACGCGGCAAGAGTCAAGAGGAGCATTGCAGCCGAAGCAACCAGAATCGCACGTTTCATCGCGAACCTCGCCGGTCAAAATGATTGAATTTTGTCTTGCTTATCGAAAACAGAAGCGCGAAAAGGAGTATTTTCGCGACCCGAGTGCAGCGGAGTCTAACACACCCGCAACCGCGGTACGCTTTGTCTTAGCTCACAAGAACAATTACCCTGCTATTCAGGAAAAGTTTCGAAAGGCGTTCCAGCTTTCATGCGTTCACTTGTGATTTTCTTTGTGCTGTCCGCCGCGTCCGCCGTAGCCCAGTTCGGCATTCCGACCCAGATTCAGCATTTGACCAACGACGCCGACGTTCGCAATAAGGTAGGACAATACGTCCGGCTCGACTACCAGGGCGCGCGCCTCACCGACCAGGACTGGCCAAAGTTGAAGCCGCTCGTCGACTGGACGTCGAACCCCGACTATCCGCTCATCGACGTGGTTTCCCGCTACGACATTGACACCACCGCCAGCCAAAAGGGCAGCAAGTGGTACATCGACGTGACCTATCATCTGCTGGGACGATTCAATGTGGGGCAGGGCTACTCGACCGAACCGTCGGGCAGCCAGAAGCAAGTGGAGTTCACGGTAGAGAGCGTCAATGGCGATTTGAAAGTCGTCAATATCGATCCCAACTTCCCGCGCCCCTCGCGCGCCGCCATGCTGAAGTGGCTGGAGAGCAAACAGGCAAGCGCCGATCCGGCAACAAAAGTCATTTACCAGCAGGCCATCAAGGACTTGTCCGCGCAGTCCGCCTCGCCCTTCGCCAAGTAGTTCCGCCCGCGCTGTAGTACCGTGATGGCGATCTCGCGTTCCGCCCTGCCTGCGTAAAATGTGCGCAACTAAGAAATCGGGCCGGGAAGCAAGTCACATTGTCTATCTACTATGGATGGTAGTACACGGGCTTCGGCTACTACCGTATTCGGAGAACTTCTCGCGAACGCGACCCGAGGTCTAAGTGACCGCCCAAACTACTTTCTCTGCCCGGCATCGAGCCCAAGCTGTTGCCTGTTCACGTCTTTCAGCTCTTCCCGTCCGCTCGCTGAGGGCAGTCGCACGCTTCGGCGGCAAGTCAGTTGCCCGCCTGCTGGCTTCTGCGTTGCTCGCTTTGTTTCTCATTCCAGCAACTTTGCAAGCTCAGAACGCGACCGGATCCCTGCTGGGAGAAGTTCAGGATGCCAGTGGAGCGCGCATCAAATCGGCAACCGTAATCGCAACCGCCGAAAGTTCCGGTGTATCCAGGAAGGCCGTCACCGGCGCCCAGGGAGAGTTTCGCTTTCCTGATCTGATTCCAGGAAACTACCACATTGTGGTAGATGCGAAAGGATTCGCCCAGGCCACCACCGACGTCAATGTACTGGTGAGCAACGTCCGAGATTTACTGGTTACGCTGAGGCCGGGGGCGGTGGCACAGACTGTCACTGTGAAAGGGGAGGCATCCTCCATCACCACCCAGCCGCTCGACACCACCGATGCAGTCAACGGCGGCGTCGTCACCGGCAAAGACCTGCAAACCATTCCGCTGGCGGCACGCAGCTTTGCCAACATCGCCTACATGGTTCCGGGAACCGAGCCGGTAGAGCCGTCCGATCCCACCAAGGCGCGCATTACCGCGGTGTCCACCGGTGGCAGTTCCGGGCTGAACAATCAGCTGACCGTCGATGGCATCGACAACTCCGACGACTATATCGGCGGCTTCCTGCAAAACTTTTCGCCTGACGTCATTCGTGAATTTGCGGTGCAGACCTCGACCCAAAATGCCGACATCGGACGCACGACCGCAGGCTCCGTCGTCATCAGCACCAACAGCGGCACCAATAACTGGCATGGCGACTTCGCGGTCTTCGAACGCGCTGCAGCGCTGAATGCGCGTTTTCCCATTGAGAACCCGGCGCCCGAACCCAAGCAGCCCTTCTCGCGGCAGAACTATGTCGGCACCATCGGCGGTCCCATCATCAAGAACAAGCTTTGGATTTACTCGGGCTTTGAGATGGTGAACGAGCACGCCAGCATCAACTACAGTCCTGATAGCCTCACCCAGTTCAACGCGCTCAATCAACTTGCTCTGCAAGGCCTGATTCCCAACACCAGCTCGATTCCCGTGCCATCCTACGTTCCTGTGCCCTTCCAATCGTATCTGGGAGACATACGTTTGGATTGGGCTCAGTCGCAGCGTTCGCAGTGGTTCGTTCGCTACTCGCTCGATAACAACACCACCAACAACGGGCTGGTGCAGCAAGCTACCCTGCCATCCACCGGCGCGACTACGCATGGCAACTACCAGAATGGAGTTTTTAGCAATACCTTCAGTTTCAGCCCGAACTGGATAGGTTCGTTTCACCTGGGTACGAGTTATCTGCATGCCACCGCCGACCGCAACGGATATCTGGGATTTGCGCTGGCGTTTCCTTTCAGCTCTAGCTCGAAGACCATCTCCGGCTTCGAAACCTATGGCGACAACCAATTCGTCACCGCGATTACCGCCTTTCCCGTCCTGCGCAATCAGGAGAAATATCAGGCCCGCTACGATGTGAGCGGCTCAGTCGGACACCATGCTCCCAAGTTCGGAGTGGACTTCATCCACGAACCGGTGTTGAGCGGCGCCTTCCCCGGGCAGGCGGAAACCCTGTACGTTCTCACCCAGAACCCTACCTACTATCTGACGAATCCGGGCCAACTTACCGCAGAGCTGAACTGTCTTCCTCCCTACGACGGCACCAATTGCCAGACGACCGGTACGGCCGCCGGTTATGGCGGGTTTAACCAGAACGTGCAGCGCCTCGGCTTGTACGCCATGGATCAATGGCGCGTCTCACCGCAGCTGACGATTAATTATGGTTTGCGCTGGGACACAACTTTCGGATTGTTTCAGGCTTCGGGAGTTAATCAGGAGTTCAACCCTGGAGTGCAGACTATCCAGGGACTACAGCTGCCGCTGGCAACCGGTGTGCCCCACGATTATCGCTACGCCTTCGGGCCGCGCGTGGGAATCGCCTATTCGCCCGACTCGGTGGAAGACTTGGTAGTTCGCGCCGGCTTTGGCATGTACTACAACGATCTGGCGCAGAACGGGTGGGCAACGGCTTTCCAGGCGGTCAATACTCCGTCGGCATTTGCGCCCTGCACCATGCCGGGGGATGCCGGCTGCTTGCCGGGCGCGGCCAATGGCGGTACGGCAAACGTTATCGATCCGAATTACCACACGCCCTACGCCATCCACGCTACCTTCGGCGTCCAATATCTGTGGCATAAGAATTGGACCATGAGCGCGGACTATGTCTACGAGAAAGGCGTTCATAGTTACAGCCGTTACAACTACACTGCGGGATACACATTGTTCTCGCCGCTCTTTGCGCAGGATCCTGTCACTCAGCAGGCGAATGTACCGAATATTTCGGTTTTTAAAACTGATAATCGTTCAGCCTATAACGCTCTCATGCTGCATCTGCAAGGCAACGTGAGCCGCCGCTTTAATTTAACCGCAAATTATGTATTCTCGCGTGCCAATACTTACGGCTGCATCCTGGGCGAACTCTTTGATTATGTGAATGGAGTCTGCAACCCGCTCCATCCCTTTGCTCCCGGTGACTACGGTCCTTCGGGAGAAGACGTTGCCAGCCGCTTTACTCTCGCGGGTATTGTTTATGTTCCCGGCGGTTTCCAGGTGACTACGTTGATCCAAGCTGAATCAGCCCGTCCCATCACGCTGACCACGCCTGTGGATGTGAACGGCCTGGGTGATCCTACTAACGACCGCGCCGTGATCAACGGAGTTCAGACTACCCTCGATCAGTTCCGCGGTACACCTTACTTCCAGGTTGATCTGCGTGTAACCCGCCCCTTCAACTTCAAGGAGCACTGGCAGGTCTCGCCCTTCATCGAATTTTTCAACCTGTTCAATCGCAACAACCCGGGCGCCAATTACGTGACCGACATCTCGGCCCTGCCGACGCCGGTAAACAATCTGTACAACGCGACGGCGTTGTGCCCGACCCCAGCCTGCGACGTTCCAATTACCAATCCGAAACAGTTGCTGGTTCCGGCGGGCGCTCTAGGCGATTTCTTCGGACCAGGTACGACGGTGGGAATTCCCTTCGCGGCGCAGTTGGGAGTGCGCGTTACGTTCTAGTAGGCCTTGCGAACTGATGCAATGTCCTGTACCTTCGGTACCTTGAACTAGATGGGCTGCTGCGATGCCTGGCGCGGGACAGCCGCTTTCTTTTGCGGTAGTTGTTGCAGCAGTGCGCTGATCACTTTGTGAGTGCACTGTGGCAACGTGTCTTCATCGGTCCTGCACTCAACCTCAGGAGAGATCGGCCGCTCGTAGGGATGGTCGAGACCGGTAAATCCGGGAATAAGCCCCTGCCGCGCTCTACGATAGAGTCCCTTCGGATCGCGCTCTTCACACACTGAGAGCGGCGCGTTCACAAACACTTCAAGAAAACGTGGAAAGCGTCGGCGAGCTTCTTCCCGGCCCGTCCGGTAGGGAGAGATCGCGGAAACCAGGACTACAACTCCGTTGCGCGCAAGCATGCCGGCTATCACACCAATGCGGCGAATATTCTCGACTCGATCTTCCTGACTGAAACCCAGGTCTTTGCTCAGGTCTCTGCGAATCTCATCGCCGTCGAGCATCTCTACCCTGATACCTTGCGCCCACAAGTTGTTATAGACTTCACGCGCGATCGTGCTTTTCCCCGAGCCACTAAGACCGGTGAACCATACGATAGCTCCCTCTTCGTTGTCTCCCGGCCTTATCGGAAGGAGCATCCTGGTAGATGTGCGAAATCATTCCTGCCGCCGCCGTGCTGTTGTCCGCCGGATCTACCAGGATGAAACTACCCGTCCTGCGATTCGAGCTATAGGAGTCACAGAAGATAGGCTGCCGAAGATCAACCTCAACATCGCCTATATCATTGAGCTGCATGTCGGTAGCTTGAACCGTGCGGAAAGTATCGATGTCGACGCGGCCATGTAGCGCTGTGACCGAGCCGCCGACGGTTTTCGACGTGTGCTTGATAAGGTAGCGGCCATTCAGCGCTAGCGGCCGGTTCGCCAGCCAGATCATGGTTGCTCGTATCCGCTGCGCTGCCGTAGGAATGCTCTCCTTATCGGCTAACATGTCGCCGCGTCCCATCTCCACCTGTTCCGTCAGGCAGACCGACACCGAGGAAGGCGTAAGCGCCTCCGATACCAACTGGGCTCCAATGCGAATGCTGTCGACGTGAACCTTGCGGGAGCTCGACATCACTACAAGTTCCTGCCCGGTTCGAAGGCTGCCCGATGCCAACTGGCCGGCATAGTACCGCGTGCCGCCAGAGCAGACTACCGTTTGAATGGGCAGTCGAAACGGCCCCTTCTCCACCAGTCCCAGCGCGGGAGTGTCTTCGAGCGCCTGGAGCAGGCTTATGCCTCGATACCACTTCATGCGCTGGCTTTTGCCAACCAGGTTGTCGCCGTGCAGGGCACTTACTGGGATGAACTGAGTACTCTCAAATCCCAGCGAAGCCATCATGGCCTGTAAATCCATGCAGGTTTTCTGGTAGACAACCTCATCGAAATCCACCAAATCCATCTTGTTAACAGCGACGATGACATGAGGAATTTGCAACAATGATGCTATGTGGGAATGCCGCCGAGTTTGAGTAAGTACCCCTTTGCCGGCATCGACCAGCAGGACCATCAGGTCAGCCGTAGAGGCTCCGGTGGCCATATTACGGGTGTACTGCTCATGTCCCGGACAATCGGCGATGATGAATTTACGCCGGCGCGTAGAGAAAGTAGCGATAAGCTACATCGATGGTGATACCTTGTTCGCGCTCCGCACGCAGGCCGTCAGTTACAAACGCAAAGTCGAGCCCTGATTGCTGGTGGCCCGATACTTTCGCAATCGAGCTCAGCTGATCTTCATAGATAGCTTGCGACTCATACAGTAATCGGCCAATTAAGGTTGATTTACCGTCATCCACGCTACCCGCGAGCAGAAAACGAAGTAGCCCGGGACTATTCTCCACCCCGTAGCTCAAAAGTATCCCTCCGCCTTCTTCAACTCCATCGACCCTTCCTGGTCGTGGTCGATCAGGCGATTCTCCCGTTCTGACCGGCGGAAGCTTAGTAATTCTTCGACAATCTTAGGAACAGTATCTGCCTCCGACCGGATTGCGCCACTACAGTAGGTGCAGCCTAAAGATCGCATGCGGCACAACAGCGTTACTTCCTGGTCTCCAGGAAGAGATTTAAAGTCGTGTTCCGCCGGAATTATCAGTTCGCCGCGAATAAATACCCGGCGAGCCTTGGCAAAATATAGAGGAACTACCCGAATATTCTCCCGGTCGATGTAGCGCCAGATGTCAATTTCTGTCCAGTTGGATAGAGGAAACACGCGAATACTCTGTCCGGCATCTATCCGGGAGTTATAGATATTCCACAATTCAGGGCGCTGATTCTTGGGATCCCACTGCCCGTAGGCGTCTCTGAAGGAGAAAACTCTTTCCTTCGCGCGGGATTTCTCCTCGTCTCTTCGTGCCCCGCCTATGGCTGCATCCGCTCCGTGCTGCGCCAGCGCATCCAGCAGCGGCTGCGTCTTTAGAAGCTGGCAGCACTTCGAGGTACCCAGACGAAATGGGTTTGCGCCATTTTTCAAAGCTTCATGGTTGGTCGATACAATCAGCTTCAATCCCAGCTCCCGGCACACCTCATCCCGGAAGCTGATCATCTCGGGGAACTTGTAGGTCGTGTCCACATGGAGCATGGGGAAGGGAATCTTGCCGGGATAGAAGGCTTTGCGGGCAAGATGCAGCATGACCGACGAGTCCTTGCCCACCGAGTACAGCATCACCGGATTGCGGAACTCCGCCGCAACTTCCCGCAGGATGTGTATGCTTTCGGCCTCAAGCAGGTCAAGGTCGGATAGCCCCGGCACTTGGTTCATCATACCTCTGGATGTGAGAGCGCTGTAGGCCTGCTCTCGTTCAAGGTTCGTAATTTCGAAGGCAACAATTCCATCAAACTATTCCACTTCATTCACGCCAGCCATATTCGAAGAAAAACTTGTTCCATCGCTCCATGGGAACTCCGGACTGGCGCGTGAACTCCGACTCGCCAAGCCTGAACAGGTCCTGGGAGAAGCGCTCCCGTATCGCCATGTCAGCATCGGTTCTTTGGATGGAGTGCGATGACTCGGTATCAACAAAGCCGGTAACCGTTGCCGGGCCGCCCAGGAAATCGATCAGCCGGCGAAGCTGTCGAGGCACGTCGGCGAAGAAGTCTTCGTAGATGACCGGTAGCGGCGCGATTCCCTGCTTCGTGAAATAGAGCTCCCAGATATCATCAGCGATCTGCAGCATGCACAACCTGGACAGTAGGTGGAAGAAGTCGTACTTAAATTCAGCGCGGCTGACACTGCCTCCGGCACTGACCGCCCATACGTTGCTCTGCTCGGCGCGGCAGAGCGAAACCACCTGCAGTAATCTGTCCCGCCGAGTCAACCAGACCCAGCGATGATTGGGAAGTACATCATCCAGTTGTTTATAGCCGGCGATCGCCGCACGCAGGTATTCGTCGAGCGCAGCCCGATGACTGTGGGCAATCTTCGACCCAAAGATGCCGTTTACCTGGTGAGTGTCAACGATGGTTCGAAAGCTGACGATGTCGCTGGATCCCACCTCACGCGAAAGCGGCTGTTGAAACAGCTCGCCCGGAATGCCAAAGCCATTGCGCCCCAGCAGACCACAGACTTCATTGCTACCCGAGCGCGGGGTGAACGCGATTGTGTAAGTTCGAGTAAGGCCTTCCAGCATACCAACCAGGACAGAGAGAATTAGTTAAGGTTGATAGCAATTATAACAATCGCATGAACTCCGCCTGCAGATGTCGTAATCATGTTCGCACCCTTCGATAAGTGCGCGACGTCAGCAAGTGGTCTACGCACTCAAGGCCGTGCGCGTGTATTACGGCGGCACTTGCCAGACCCGCGCCTGTGCTACAGTAGCGCGGCACCGCGTCACCTCATCCGGATGCAATGCCCGTGAGCAGGACTAACTAACATGCCAGAGTACGCGTTGCCCCATGACTTGTCGGGCGAACGGCAGCGACTGAACCTGATGTCGGAGCTGCTCGACCCGATGCACCGAAGTTTGCTGGAGAAGCTGGGCGTTCAGCCCGGGTGGCGATGCCTGGAAGTCGGTTGCGGCAACGGCTCGATATCGCAATGGCTGGCGGGCAAGGTTGCGCCCGGTGGACACGTGGTGGCCAGCGATCTGGATGTGCGCTACCTCGACGGGCTGCATGCTCCCGATCTCGAAGTGAGGCGCCTTGATATCTTGAACGATCCGGTGGAGCAGGGCGCGTACGATCTGGTGACGGCCCGTGCGTTGCTGCATCACCTGCCTTCGCCCGAGCTGGCCGTGCAGCGCATGATTGCCAGCTTGAAACCAGGAGGCGTGCTGCTGTCGATTGAGCCCGACTTCCTGCCGGCGACGGCAACTGAGCCCGAGGCGATGCGCGACTTCTGGATGGGCTGGCTCGCATGGTCCCGCTCGGCGGGCATCGACTACTTCATCGGACGCAAGATGCCGGCAATGCTGGCTCGCTTGGGATTGCAAGACGTGGGCGCGGAAGGCCACACCGCAATTTATCGTGGCGCTTCGCAGTGGGCCTCTTATTGGGTGGATACGATCCGGGAGCTGCAGCCCAAACTACTCGCATCCGGTGATGTAACCGAACCAATGTTGTCCACCTTCCATGCCCTCTACGCCGACCCCAACTACTGGACCAGCGCCATCACGTTTACCGCGTCGTGGGGAAGAGTGAAAGGTTGATTGGGGCGCCCGGGCAGCCTCGCGTGGAAAGACTCGTCCGACTGCGGGTCCGCGACAACCTGCGATGACTATTCCGTATAGTGAACGATCTCCTCAAACGATTTAACGGCAAAATCCGAAACGCTGACGATCAGTGGGCGAACGATGCGCAGGCCTCGCTCGGGTTTGAGGCCGGCGGCAACCATGATGGCGCGCAGCCCAAACGGTCGCCCCAGGTGATTCCCACCTCCACTCCCAACGGGGACTATGCCTGGGTGGCCGCCGGATCCACCATGTCCTCCGCCTCCGCTAGTGCCGCCTGCACCGCCTCCACTCGAACCACCACCGGTACCCGCGGCGCCAAAGACGCTGATGCCGATGCTGGTGATGAACGCAGATTCCGCATTTGCCGGCGCTCCCAACAGTACGGGCGGATCGACGCTCAAATCAATCAGCTTTAGGAACGGGCTATTGTTTGCCCCCGCAGACGCCCAGTTTATCTTCCACCGCCGGCACTAGCCCCACGCCCAGGCCGGTCAGCACGGACTGCACCTCACCTCCCGTCAAAGGGATGGTGGCGACAATTTCATCCTCAGCCGAGGTCGCCAGGATGAAGGAATCTGACATTGCGACCTGCGAAACTGGAAACAGACCAGTCCTGAAACTGGCCAACTGGTTCAATCCCGTGGCAAACAGCTTTACGTTGGAACCGTCACCGTCGCCGGCGGAGAACTTGCCGTTCTTGGCATCGATCGCAGGCGGTCCAGCCAGGTTGGTATTGGAAAAGTTGGTCACCAGTGGATTCATCGGGTCGGCGAAATCCACCAACGTGATTTGCAACTGGTTGGGACCTGAGACGACCACGATCGAGTCTGACAAAAATGCTACCGACGAGATTGCTGCCGCGGAGGGCGGCCCCGAACCCGGGCTACCGCCGGAAGCAAACGGTACGATGGCGGTCCCGATAATGCGCGCGTTCGCCGGGGCGGTAATATCCACCAGCAGGACGCGCACCGTGCTGGCGCCAAACAACTCGCCCGCCGCTACTCGCGACCGATTGATGTTGACCGCCGCGACGCCTGCCAAGTCAGTGCGCAAAAAGCCCAGCGTCACTGGTTGTGTCGGGTTGCTGACGTCGAGCAACCGCAGATCGCTTCCCTGACTGTCCCCGGCTATAACAATCGATCCCTGGATCGCGACTCGGCAGGCTCCGAATGGAAAGTTAGGGTCAGGCGCAACCCGGGTGACCACCGGGTTGTCGGGATCGGTGAAATCAACAACTGTGAAGAAGGGATCGGCATCGGAACCCGCAACCACCACTGTCGGCATCTCGCGCCTCCCTTCTTACCGCCAACCTATCGGCTACTGCAAAGTGATGAGAATAGGAATCAAACCCCGTCCCTCGGAGAGCGGGCACAAGGCCTTTCCGATGACTGCGCCGAATGCCAGATCACGATCAATCGCTTTCATCGCGTGTCCCGGAGTGGGTGAGGTGGTGAGCAAGTCGCCGACCTCAATTGCTGCATAGCGGGAATCGACCTTGCAATACACTTTGCCCAACAGGGCGACTGGCATTCGGGGCTCAGGAGAAGGCTGGCGGTCGAGTGTGATGGCGGGACGAAAATCCCCCGCGCCGGAAACTACCCCAGCTACCTTTTTGTCGTACGCGCTCTCGCTCAGTTGCACCGCGCCTTGCTGATTCAGCACAACCACGCTGCCCGGCTCAACCGCGCACTCACCGGAGCAATCGAAGTCTTCAGCGAAATCGGCCAATCGAATGTCTTTTCCGTTCAGGATGGTGAGGTCGCCGTCGATCTCCATGCTTCCGCTCACATGCACGGCCAGTTGTGCGCCGCCTGTTCCGGCAGTCAATGTACCGGAGAGGGTTGTGTTGCCGTTGACAGTCATCGGTCCGTTCGCTATCACCGGTCCATCGAAGCGGCCAGCGGGAGCACCGCGTCCATACACCCCGATTCCTCCTCCATCATTCACGCCAGAGACGCCAGCGTGATTGGCAGCCTGGGTCCGTCCCTGCACGCCGTCATTTTGATTGGAGAAGCCGAAGACACCAACTCCGGTGGTGCTGCTACCGTAGGCCCCGGTTACGCCTACAAATCCGAAAGGGGTAGCGCCAGCCAGTTGACCGGTACACTCATCGCCGATGCCTACGAGAGTGTGGCCAAGAACCGCTGGCCCCAGACCAGTCATCTGTACCGTAACTTGGCCTTGAGCACTTGCGGGTGGACCTTGCATGTTCGACATTCTGCGGCCTCCTGTTAGATTCGTTCGACAGAAGAATCAGCCCCGACTAATGGGCTCGGCGCACTGAAGGAGAGAAGTGGACTCAACCTGGAATGAGTGGTCACAAGGTGGCGAGGTTGCCGACTCGCTCAGTCCGGTTTACAAATTCCAGCGAGCATACTCGGGACGCTACTACCTGTCAAACAGTTTTCTGAGGTGTGGGTAACAATTCATCATCCGCATTTCTCAAACGGCATAGTAGGTAGTCGAGCGGGGGCTGCTCGGAATTTGCGGAAGTTCCTCGCAGGCTTTGGGCCCTTGCAAATCGCGGTGAGAGGGCCCGACGGTTCGCCTCTACCGAAGCTTGCGGTGGTCCCAGGTTAGGCCAAAGGATGGCCGAACCTGGGGCACCGTTCATCGGCACGGTTAAAGCCGTGCCCTTTTAAAGCAACCGGCAGAGGCTGGCCTGAAGGCCCGCTCTACCCTTTCGAAGCACTACACCAGGCCCTGATCCAGCATGGCGTTGGCGACTTTCAGGAAGCCGCCGATGTTGGCGCCGTTCACCAGATTGCCCGGCGTGCCGTAAGTTTCGGCCGTTTCGTAGCAGTTCTTGTGGATGGCGATCATGATTTTGTGCAGACGATCGTCGACTTCTTCGCGGGTCCAGCTCATGCGCATACTGTTCTGCGCCATTTCCAGACCTGAGGTGGCAACGCCGCCGGCATTGGCAGCCTTCGCCGGTCCATAGAGGACTTTCGCCTCGAGGAACAGCTTGGTGGCTTCCAGCGTGCTCGGCATGTTGGCGCCTTCGGCAACGACCTTGCAGCCGTTCTTGATCAGGTTCTGCGCGTCCTTGGCGTTGATTTCGTTCTGCGTGGCGCTCGGGAACGCGCAATCCGCCTTGATGTTCCACAGCGGGTTGTAGCCCAGCTTCACGTCGGCCGGCATGAAGACGGCCTTCTTGTACTGCTCGGTGTATTCGCGGATGCGGCCGCGCTTGGCGTTCTTCAGTTCCATGACCCACGCCAGCTTCTCGCGCGATGATGCCGTCGGGATCGTATACCACACCGTCAGAGTCGCTGAAGGTCAGCGGCTTGGCGCCGAAGTCGAGCAGCTTCTCCACTGTGTACTGCGAAACGTTGCCGCTGCCCGAGATCAGGCAGAGCTTGCCTTCCAGCGTGTCTTTGCGCGATCTTCAGCATCTCGTCGGCAAAATAAACGCAGCCATAGCCGGTAGCTTCCGGCCGAATCAGCGAGCCGCCCCAGGCCAGGCCTTTGCCCGTGAGCACGCCGGTAAACTCGTTGCGCAACCGTTTGTACTGGCCGAACATAAAGCCGATCTCGCGTCCGCCTACGCCGATGTCGCCCGCAGGAACGTCGGTGTCGGGGCCGATGTGGCGGCACAGCTCGGTCATGAAGCTCTGGCAGAAGCGCATGACTTCGTTATCGCTCTTACCCTTGGGATCGAAATCGCTGCCGCCCTTGCCGCCGCCCATGGGCAGCGTGGTGAGCGAATTCTTGAAGACCTGTTCGAAGGCCAGGAATTTCAGGATGCCGAGATTGACGGAGGGATGGAAGCGCAGGCCGCCCTTGTAGGGGCCGATGGCGCTGTTCATTTCAATGCGGAAACCGCGGTTGACCTGGATGTTGCCCTGGTCGTCGAACCACGGAACCCGGAACATCAGGACGCGCTCGGGCTCAGTCACGCGCTCCAGGATACGGGCGGAGATGTATTCCGGATGCCGCTCCAACACCAGGCGTAGCGACTCGAGAACTTCCTGTACGGCCTGGTGGAATTCCGGTTCGGCTGAGTTCTTGGCCTTTACCAGCGCCATAACGTCGGTAATGTAATCGGTTGGCGTTTTGATCGCCGTGGTCATGACTGTCATATGAAAAGGTCCTCCTTAAGGAACCTTGTGTACGAAGGCTGGGCTGATGAGGCCACACCACTAGGTGGCGTTGGGCCACCGTGTATTTCAGTCCTGCGCCACTCTTTCTGCCGTGACCGCTATCACGTGCGAGCGTGACTGGCTGGCCAGGTTGGTGTGCTAAGGCCAGCCAAGCCCTCCGACAATACTCCGGAATCAGGGGTCTCGCAAGCAACATTCAGCAACTTGGCGGCAAGCATGATGGCTGCAAATTGCCTCAATTTTTTACCGGAGCTGGCCTATCATGTCTGCCTATGCCGGCCAAAACTGCGATTGCCAAAGCCTTAACGCTCGACGCCGCTTCCTACGAATTGAAAGCTGTTCTAGTGTCCTACGTTGGGGGACTAGCCGAACGCACGGCGTACGTGGCTCTCATGATCGGTTTTGTGCTGAGTTGCGCATTTGTGCCCTACGCAGCCGCGCAAACCTGCGGCGCGCAGGGCATTGCTGTCCAAGTGATGGGCTCCGGCGGCCCCGAGCTGCAAGACAAGCGCGCCTCCAGCAGCTATCTGGTGTGGGAGGACGGTCACGCGCGAGTATTGGTCGATGCCGGCGGAGGAAGCGCTCTCCGCTTTGGCGAGAGCGGCGCCACCATGTCACAGCTGGACGTGATTCTATTCAGCCACTTTCATGTCGATCACAGCGGTGATTTCACGGCGCTCATCAAGTCATCGTGGTTCGAAGACCGCAAACGCCCGCTGCCGATCTACGGTCCGCCGGGAAACAACTTCATGCCTTCCACCACCGAGTTTGTGTCCGACCTGTTTGGCGAGCATGGGGCCTACCGCTACCTGAGTGAGCTGTCCGTGCCCGGAGAAGGAGGCAGCTACCTCATGCAGCCGCACAACGTGATTGCGAGCTCGACTCCGGTGACTGCGTTTCGCAGCGGCGACATCACCACTTCGGCAGTGCGCGTAATTCACGGAGGCGTTCCGGCGCTGGCGTGGCGGGTGGAGATCGGCGGCAAGAGCATCGTGTTCAGCGGAGACACCAACGGCGAAGGCGAAGGCCTGGTCAGGTTGGCGAAAAATGCCGATGTGTTTGTCGCGCATAACGCCGTTCCCGAAGGCGCCACCGGAGTCGAGCGAAATCTGCACATGCCGCCATCGGTCATCGGTCAGATCGCGGCCGAGGCTCACGTCAAAAGCCTCGTCTTGTCTCACCGCATGCTGCGCACGTTGGGGAAAGAGGAGCAGACGCAAGCCGAGATTCGCAAACATTATTCCGGCCCGCTGGCCTTCGCGAACGACCTCGACTGCTTTGCCGTGAAGTAGACTGTTGCATGGTGGGTGTCAGTACAGCAGTGCGCCCATTCGCTACTTCGTCTTGTTCATCCAGACCCTCCAGGTCAGTGGGCCGATGTCTTTGTTCGGGAGCGGTTGCCCTGCCAGTTTCAAGGTCAGCTTGATCTGACCGTGATGATAGCCCTCGTGCCAGATCATGTGCTGCAGCAGCAGAATGGGATGATCGTAGTGAGTGTCCATCTGCCGACCCGCTTGTAACCGTCCTTGTACCGCTTCGCGTACAGCGTGGGCGCTGTCGTTCAGCATCACGACCATGCCATCGCGATCGGCCACTTGCACTCCATTCTTGCGGTACAGGCCGGGCGAACTCGGGGGCGTCCTCCGATACAAACACCAGGCGCACATAGTGGATGTGCGCGAACAATTCGCCTACCGAGGGGCTGCCCTCCATAGGCCGTAATGCCATCGCATCTTCCGGCAGCGCGCGGAGCAGGTTCATGAGGATGGTATTGTTGCGCTCCCATGAATCGAGCAGCGCGGGCAGGAGGCGTTCGAGGTTAGCGTTCGGCACAAGCGACCTTCAATATTCAGTCGAGGAGTTTCGCTGATCGAACTCGATCCGCGACCAATCGCGGGAGCGAAGCAGTATCTCGAGTTTGTTTCGGAACCGTGGGACCAGGCGTTGTCGCGATTGAAGGCGTTCGTGGAGAAGTGATGATGATCGAAGGCGTCCCACCCTGTCCGCAACCGCAGCGGACAGGATGGGGCACCTGAGATTTACCGACAGCTGATAGCTGACAGCTTCTTACCGACAACTATTTCGCCTGGAAACGTTTATTCACTTCCGGCCAGTTCACCACGTTCCACCACTCTTTCAAGTAGTCGGCGCGGCGGTTCTGATACTTCAGGTAATAGGCGTGCTCCCACACATCGTTGCCCATGATGGGCTGAAAGCCGTGCGACATGGGATTGTCCTGGTTAGGCGAACTCATGATCTGCAGCTTGCCGCCGGTATCGCGCACCAGCCAGGCCCAGCCGCTGCCAAACTGCTTCAGGCCGGCGTCGTTGAACTTCTCTTTGAACGCGTTGAAGTCGCCAAAGGTGCTCTTGATGGCTTCGGCGATAGCGCCCGTGGGCTCGCCGCCGGCATTGGGGCCCATGATCGTCCAGAACATCGAGTGGTTGACGTGCCCGCCTCCGTTATTGCGCACGGCGGTACGGATCGCCTCAGGCACGTTCTCCAGGCCTTTGAGCAACTCTTCCGCGCTGAGCTTCTGCAGCTCAGGAGCCTTCTCCAGCGCGGCATTCAGGTTGGTGACGTAGGCCTGGTGATGCTTGTCGTGATGCAGATGCATGGTCTGCTGGTCGATGTAAGGTTCAAGGGCCGAGTAGTCGTAGGGCAGCGGTGGAACTTCGAATGCCATTGATTCTTTCCTCCAGTGGCTTGTGATGATTGAAAACGAGTGCCGGGTGCAAAAGGCCAGTGCTGCGGGGCCGGGCAATCATTATAAGCTGCATGACGGGTAGAGCGGCGCTTCAGCGCCGCGTCAGGCGCGTTCTATTCGGACCCTGAGCGGGCTTCAGCCCGCGACACTCCTCGCATTGGCGGACTGGCGGCAAACTCCTAAGTTCAGAGCTGTATTTGGTTTTCTTTCCAGATAATTTTTGTCGTAAGCTGTGTCCCAACCGCGGGGGTGAGGGGAGCATGGCAAGCGGAGCAAAAGTCGATCTCTACAACAACGCATATGCGCATGATGCCGATGCCGTCTATCGCCAAGTCCGGACGGACACTTACGGTGAAGACTTCGGCCAGACGAGTTGGGCCACGACCCAGGAGTCGCACGAGATTCCTCGCAGGCTGCATCTCACACCAGAATCCCGGGTACTCGAAATCGGTTGTGGTTCCGGACATTACGCCCTGTTCGTCGCCGCAAGTACGGGCTGCCAGGTGCTGGGCCTGGATATCAATGCCGCCGGCATAGCAAACTGCCAACAATTAACCGAAAAGCAGAAGCTGACGGCGCAGGTGCAATTCGAAGTTTGCGATGTCTCCGCCGGGCTTCCCGCGCAGGCGAACAGCTTCGATGCCGTGTTCTCCACCGACGTGCTGTGTCATATTCCGAATCGCGCAGCGCTTTTAGACGAAATCCATCGCGTGCTCAAGCCTGGCGGCCGATTGCTGTTCAGCGACGCTTTAATTATCGGCGGCTTGATCAGCCACGATGAGATCGCGGCCCGCAGCTCGATTGGCTACTACATCTTCAGTCCTCCGGGCGAGAACGAGCGGCTCATGCGCCAGGCAGGCTTCCGAGTGTTGAAAGTTGAGGATACGACCAGGAACGCGTGCGACATAGCACAGCGTTGGCGCGAGGCACGCGAAACCCGGAAGCAGCAACTGATCGCCATCGAAGGAGAAGCGAACTACGCAGGATTGCAGCGCTTCCTCGCATCCGTGCAGCTGCTCACCGGCGAACGCCGCTTGCTGCGACGACTTTATGTCGCGCGCAAGATGGAGGGCCGTGCGGCCCGCCAGAGGCCAGCGGAGTCCTGAAGAAAAAGCTTCAGCCAATCGGGTAACCGATTGCGTGTCTATGTACGCCTGAAGGCGTACCCCACCCATAGTGGCTTATACCACCCAAACTGCTATATACCACACTGTGGGACTGCACCGCCTACAGGTTCTTCTTCGTCCACTGATCAACCCGGTCCAGTGCCTGGTTCAGGTTCTCCATGGAATTGGCGATGCTGAAGCGCAGGTAGCCTTCGCCATACGCGCCAAATGCCGTGCCTGATAACGCAGCCACACCGGCTTGCTCAAGCAGCGCATCGGCCAGCTTCTTCGACGCCCAGCCGGTCTGCTGAATATTCGGGAAGGTGTAGAACGCACCATGGGGCGAGCGGCACGAGAAGCCCTTGATCTGGTTGAGCCCTTTCACGAATACGTCGCGGCGCTTCTTGAACTCTTGGTTATAACGCTCGGGTTCGCTCTGGTCGCCTTTGATCGCCTCGATGCCCGCACGCTGGGTGAAGCTCGCGGTGCACGAGTTCGAGTTGGTCATCAGGCGCGACATCTGCGTCGCCAGGTCGGGCCGCATCACACCGTAGCCCATGCGCCATCCCGTCATGGCGTAGGTTTTGGAGAAGCCATCGAGGATGATGGTGCGCTCCTTCATCCCCGGAACCGAGGCGATGCTGAACTGCTCGCCCTCGAACAGCAGGCGTCCATAAATTTCGTCGCTCATCACCATGATGTCGCGATCGCCGATGGCCGCCGCGATGTCTTTGATGTCCTGCGGCGTCATCACTCCGCCGGTCGGATTGTGCGGCGAATTGATGATGATGAGCTTGGTGCGATCGGTGATCAGGCCCTTCAGTTCGTTGACGTCGAGGCTGAAGTCGCGGTCTTCGCGAATCTGGATGGGCACAGCCTTTCCGCCCAGGAAGTTGATCATCGATTCGTAGATCGGGAAGCCGGGGTTGGGATAGATGACCTCGTCGCCTTCTTCGATCAATGCCAGCATGGTGAAGAAGATGATCGGCTTGCCGCCAGGCACGACGACGACTTCCTCAGGCGTGACCTTGATGCCGCGCGACTTGGCGACGTCATCGGCGATCGCCTGGCGCAGCTCGGGCAATCCCGCTGCGGGTCCGTAATGGGTATAGCCCCCTTGCAGCGCTTCGACGCCGGCGGCGATCACGTTGGCTGGGGTATCGAAGTCGGGCTCGCCGATTTCCAAATGGATGATGTTCTTGCCTTGCGCTTCCAGAGCGCGAGCGCGAACCAGGACTTCAAAAGCAGTTTCGGTGCCCAGACGGGACATCCGCTTCGCAAGACGCAATTCAGTTTGAGTGGCTGGCACAGGCAAACTCATGGATTCTATCTCCGGGGGACGGCGAGAATGCTTAACCGTTTATTGTACCGCCGAACTATAGGACTGCCATGGCGAACGCGGTGGGGGCGTTCGGGAAGAGCAGCAGCCGCGCAATAGAAAAGAGCCAGTGACGATTTCTCACTGACTCTACAGATATCGGGGACTGGCGATTTCGCTAGAAGTTGCGAACGCTCTCCAGGCTGCGCTGCACTTCATCGTTGATCCGCTCAGACAAGCCGTCAAGGTTCACGTCGATTTCCCGGTCACCCGAGCGGACCTGCAGAGCATGCAGATTGCCGGTTGAGTGGCTAATCCGAACCTGCGCCATGTTGGCGCGCGCCTGCGCCATGGCCGCGCGGGTGATCTCGCGCTGCATGGATTGCGAGGTGAGCCTGGCCTGCACTGCCATCAGTCTCGCCTGAGTTGCTATAGCTTTGGACTGCATCGCCATTGCCTTTGCTTGAGTGCGCTCGAACTCCCGCGGCAACAAGACTTCGCTCATTAATATCCGCGTGGGGCAGCCTGCCCTGGGACCTACCTGTGCTTTCGCGGGAATTGCCTTGGGACTTGCCGGGGCGACCGGGGCTGACGCTACGCCGGTCGGCGTTGCTGGGGCGGAAGGAGCCGCGGGTGCTACAGCCGGCGCGGCGGGCGACGATGCCGCGCCCAGGTTCAATTCGACCCGCAACTGCGCTTCTTCCGCGGTTCCGGCGCCGAGCGAACGGTTGACTTTGTCGAGCAGCCGGGCGCGCAGGCTCTGGGCCGCGCATTGCATCTCCGAAATCAAGGTGGCATGCGAATCATGCACCCTGGTCAGCAATCCGGAGCTGAAGGCGTGAGAAAAAAGCGCGAAGGTCGCCGCCATCGCAATCGTCGCCGCAAGGTATCTGCGCTCCATAAGGTGCCTCCCCGTTGCCTGTTCTGACGCGTTGCCCAGCGGATGGTTAGAACAATTTTCTCGCTGGGTCGAAACTTTTCTACAACGGTATCAACAGGATAAGCAGGTTGCTGACCACTTCAGGGGCGCTCCTAAGTGTTGAGCGGACTCGACTTCGGGTGGGGACGGAATGCGATGGACCGGATTTTCCTGCCCAGACGCGGATTTTGCTGTCCGGATGTGGACGGGGGGGGGGAGAAGCTGTCAGCTGTCAGCCGTCAGCTCTCAGCTCTCGGAAAAAGCTGCCAGCCGCCAGCCACCAGCTTGGGTATCAGGTATCAGGTGTCAGAGAGGAGCCGCCAGCTACGAGCTTCCAGCCACCAGCCAGAAAGGCCAGTTAGGCGAGAATAGCAATCCGAGAGCGCGGAACAGATGCGAAGAGCGCATCGATAGCGCGAACCCCGGCCTGACGGTTTCGCTGACCGCTGAGAGCTGACGGCTGAGAGCTGACAGCAGACGGCTGTCTCTTCTGATACCTGACACCCGAGCTGGCGGCTGGTAGCTGCCTCTCCGAATCTGTTGGCCGAAAACCCAAGTGCGGGTACAGTACAAAAGCAGTGAACAAGCTCACAGACAAGACTGACATGCAGCGTCAGCTTGGTCGTCCCCTGCGATTCGTAGCCTGTGAAATCGAAATCAGGATGAAACTCACATGATAGCGCCGGTCACGGTCGTTCGCGTTCCTGCTCAAACGCGCCGCATGGATAGCATTGCGCAGTCCGTCATTTGCGCGTTGCTGTATTCCTTGCCGGCCGTTTGGTCACTGCGCACGTTCGCCTTCGCAACCGATCCTGACATCTGGTGGCACCTGGCGACGGGCCGCTGGATTCTTCGCTTCGGCTCTATTCCACGAGTCGATCCCTTCTCTGCTTTTGCCATGGGAAAACCATGGGCCGCCTATAGCTGGCTATTCGAAGTCATTGCCATGTGGCTGTATTCCCACTTCGGCGTGCTCGGCCTCGCGCTGTTGCAGGCTGCGCTGGTGGCGGTGGTGATCGCGGCAGTACATCAACTCATCTCGGCCTTCGTACCCGATTTCAGTGTCGCGGCCCTGCTGACTTTGGTAGCGGCGTTTTCTATGAGCGGTTTGTACACGCCGCGCCCGTGGCTGCTCACCATATTGTTCTTCACCATCGAGCTGCACATCATCCTGCGAGTTCGCGCTCAGGGCTCATGGGCACGCCTGGCATTTCTGCCGCTCATCTTTATTGTGTGGGCAAATGTCCACGCGCAATTCGTTTATGGGCTGTTTCTGTTGGGGCTGGCGACGCGGATGCCTGGGTCACGTGGTGGCAGTCACGCGGGGACGCCTCACTCGTTCGGGCACGAAACGCCTGGACGATTGCCAGTCTTGCCTGTTTTGCCGCGGCCCTGGTGAATCCTTTTTTCTTCGGTATTTACAAGACCGCGTTTGAGTTGGGAACGCAGCCGGAAGTCTTGAACCTCATCCGCGAACTGGCGCCTCTTACCTTCCGCAGCGCCGCGAATTACGTTCTGCTGCTCATCGGAATCGTCGCTGTCGCGCTGCTCGCCAGAAGAAAAGGCCTGAACTTGTTTTCGTGGACACTCCTGCTATGGGCATTTGCTTTCACCTTGCGCAGCCGGCGCGATGAGTGGATGTTGGCGGTCGTGGGAATTGCCACCATCGCCTCCAATCTCGGATATCAGCCAAACTGGACGATCAAGGCGCCAAAGCTGCGCAGCTTGGGAACACTGGTCGCTACGGCCCTCATCATCGTCTGCGCGTGTCGAGTGTCCGGGATTAACTCAGCTAGAGTCGAGGAAGCGATCGGGGCTGCACTGCCGGCTTCGGCCGTTGAGTTCGTTAAAGCCCAACAACTACCCGGGCCTCTGTTCAACAATTACGGCTGGGGCGGGTACCTCATCTGGAGCCTTCCCAATTTGCCCGTTTCCATTGACGGACGCGCAGCTTTGCACGGAACGCCCCGGTTCAAGCAATCCCTGGCAACATGGGGTGCCGAGCCTGGCTGGGACTCCGATCCTGATCTACAGCGGGCCAACCTGATCGTCGCACCTTACGATGCAGCGCTTTGTGCCGTGCTGCGTCTCGATCCACGTTTCCAGTTGGTCTATGAAGACAAGGTAGCGGCGGTCTTCACCCGTCGAAGCGGCCAGTAATTAACTGAAATGCCGCCACGATGACGAGCAGCACAGTTCGGGGAGCAAAAGCCGACCGCCAATGTTACGCTGTTTGCCATGACCGCTGACGAGATCAAAGAACTGCTTCAACTGGAGCCGCTGCGCATGGAAGGCGGCTTTTTCCGCGAGACCTATCGCTCGCGCTGGATGATTTCCCCCGATTACCTGCCCGAAGGCATGCAGGGCATGCACTCCATCGGCACCGCTATCTATTTCATGATTACGCCGGATTCCTACTCGCGCCTGCATCGCCTGCCCGGATCGGAGATCTTCCACTTCTACCTCGGCGATCCCGCGATCATGTTGCAGTTGAAGCCCGACGGCACCCACGAGACGATCACGCTTGGCGCCGACCTGGCCAGCGGGGCGCGGCCGCAGGTTGTGGTTCGCGGCCACGTGTGGATGGGATGCCATCTCGCCCCCGGCGGGAAGTTTGCGCTGATGGGTACGACCATGTCGCCAGGTTTCGCCCAATCGGACTATGAACAAGGCGATCGCGAAAAGTTGATTGAGCAGTATCCCGCAGCCGCGGATTTAGTGCGGGAGTACACGCGGGAGTAGAGGGAAGTCTGATGACCCAACGAGTTGGTCTGTTGCTAGTATTCACCTTGCTTTGCTCGAGCTCGGTTTGTTTAGGGCAGAACACCGAATCCGATCAAGCATTGGCGCAGCAGGCACAGCGGGAATACCTCGCCGGGAAGTTCGCGGACGCTGAAAGGGACTTCAGCGAACTGGCGAAACGGGAGCCATCGAACATCGTCGCGGTGATGTATTGGGGGCACTCCTTATTTCAGCAGCAAAAGTATGCACAAGCGGTTGTTCCATATGAGAAAGCTCGCGAGTTAGAGAAGAGCGGCAAGAAACTCGTCCGAGGAGCAACGCCGCGTGCTCACCGACCAACTGGTGATGGCATATGGCATCAGTGGTCAGTTGAAACAGGCGCACGCTCTTTTAGACGAAGCCATCAAACTTGATCCCGAATATCCGCTGAATTATTACAACCGTGCGTGTGCTTATGCGGAGGAGGGGAACAAGAACGCAGCACTTACAAATCTCTCGTTGGCCTTCGAGCGCAAGGACCACATGCTGAAGGGCGAGAAGATGCCCGATCCGAGGATCGACTCCTCGTTCCAGAAGTACGTTCAAGACTCGGATTTTATACAGCTGATGACGCAGCTCGCAGGACCGGGTTAGGCCGTTCTGAAAACTTTGCGACGTTCAAGGCCAGAGCCTGTCGTGCCTACGGCACTCTCTTTGCATTGGGGCCGACTACCACGCTCTCCCGAACGCTTTCCCCGCCCTTAAGGGCGGGGCTCTCACCTGCCGTCTTGCTTTGCGAGACTCATGTATTGCTTATCCGGTTACTAGCCTTCCGTTGGCGTACGAGCTAAGCCGCGCAAGAAATCAGCGGCCGTAGGCCGCGAAAGGTGAAAGCCCCGTCCTTCAGGGCGGGGTCGGATGGTCGGGAGGGCGGGGTCGACGGTCATCACGGAACAGGAGTGCCGTAGGCACGACAGGCTGTGTCCTTCGTCACCGACGACGGTTTCGCAATGCCTTTACCGTCGATGCATGTCGCACACCTATGCCTCGAACCTCGTGCATTGCGTCTTCAGCACGGCCGATCGTAAGCCCCTCATCGATGATCCGGAGCGGCTTCGCCAATACTTATCCGGTATTGCAAGAGAGAAAAAGATTCCTCTGGTTGCGATTGGCGGGACCACCAATCATCTGCATCTGCTGATCGCGCTGCCGCCCGTCCTTGCCTTATCCAAAGTGATTCAGGATCTGAAGGGAAACTCCTCGAAGTGGATGAACGAAGTGGGAAGGGGCTTCGCGTGGCAGCAGGGGTACGGAGCGTTTGGCGTGAGCGAATCGCGACGCGATGCGACCATCGCGTACCTTCTCGGGCAGGAAGAGCACCACCGAAAATGGACCTTCGAGCAGGAGTTCATAACCCTGTTGGAAAAATCCGGCGTGGCTTACGATCCGAAGTTCGTGTTCGGATAAGAGCCTGTCGTGCCTCCGGCACTTGGGATTTTGAAGGGCCGTTCTTTGGATTCTTGGGGGCCGTCCACCCCGCCCTGAAGGGCGGGGCTCTCACCTTCCGTCTCGCTTCGCGAGACTGCGTCAGCGGCATGGATTGCCCCTCTACGGCAACGGTTGCGGCCGCTGCTCCATCAATTCGGTGAAGCGTTTATCCGTGCGCAAGGTTGCAAAGTCCGATTCGGTGTAGACCTTCTTGATGTCGCGATAGCCTTCTTCCATCGCCTTGCGCAAGTACTCGATGCAATGATCGACGTCGCCGGCCTCGGCATACATCTTGCGCCACCAGGAAGGAGAAGGCCGCGCGATCTTCCGGCGAACTGGTTTGCGCCAGGATGCCCATGCGCGACACGCGATTGAAGATGTCGGGATCGATCATGTAAGCCGCGCGATATTCCTGCGCCGCTTCCTGATACTTGTGGCGCGCGAAGTACACCGACGCCAGATTGTAGTGGAAGGTAGGAGCGTTGGGCTTCAGCGTCAGTGCGTGCTCATAATACTTCGACGCCTTGCCGTAGTTCTTCTTCATCTGCTCGACAAAGCCGTGATTGTTCCACGCTTCCGCGCAATCCTTGTTCATCTTCAGCGCCTGGTCGAACGACTTCTGCGCGTTCTTGTATTGCTGCAGGAAGAGATACGCCATGCCCAGCTTGTTGTAGCGAAGCGGGGTCGCATCCTTTTCGAGCGCGGCGTGATAGTAGTCGATGGCGTCGAAGTAACGCTTCTGTCCGCGCAGCAAGTCGCCTTGATGCTCCAGGTCAGAAGGGCTCGAGCCGATGAGCGGAATCAACGGCGGCGAAGGCGCGAGCACATTTTGATTGGTACTGGTAGCGCTGGCCATCTGCTGATCGAAATCGTCAGCTAGCGCGATCAGAGAGAACGTGAGGACGACCACCGGCAGCAGCCAGCGGGAAATTCTCCGTGCAGAGAAACGACGGCCCATATGCGGACCTCCACCCCAAACAGCACCATATTAGACCTATTGGGGCGGATTTTTGTTCCCATTGTCGACCGGCTGGCCAGAATTTTGCTGTGCCTGGTTCGAATTTTCACCCTTGCCGAAGAGCTTGCCCCAAAATCCCTTTTTCTTTTTGGGCTGTTCTTCGGACGCCTGAGTTCCCGGCTGCTGAACCGCACTGCCCGGAACGGCAGCTGCCGTAGATTGCACTATGCCGTTGGTATCGGCTGGCGGGGGAGCGGCCGGGGGTGAGCCGATTCCCAGTATCTTGGTGAAAATGCCTCGGTTATCGGTAAATGCCTGGTCGCAGGTTTCCTTCGGCTCGGTGCCCGCGAGGAACGCAACCGTATAGGTCTGGGGACAGGACGGCGTCGCCAGCTTGTTGGTTACCTTGTCGATTTGCTCGACCACAACTCCCTGGGGAGCGCTGAACGTCTTGGTATCGGAGTACTGCGGAACCTTGACCGCGCGCTTCATGAACTCTGCCCAGATAGGAGCGGCGGTGGCTCCGCCGGCAAGTTTCAGGTCGGTGTAATCGTCGTTGCCGACCCACACGATGCAGAGCAGGTTGCTGGTGTATCCGGCGAACCATGCGTCGTGCGAGGTGCCGGTCTTGCCTGCGGCGGGGGCGGTGAAGCCGCGGGCGCGAACCGGATAGCCGGTGCCGCTGTCGATGACGCTCTGCATCATCGTCGTCAGGACGTAGGCGACACGGGGATCGAGCACCTGCTTGGAGTCGCTCTGGTACTGCTCGAGTTTCTTGCCCTTGGTATCGCGTACCGAGCGCAGCATCTGCGGAGCCAGGCGCTTGCCGCCGTTGGCGAAGACGGTATAGGCTCCCGCCATCTCCAGCGGAGTGGCGTCGTAGGAGCCGAGTGCGATCGAGGGCGTGGCGTGCACGCTGCTGATGCCCGCAGCTTTTGCCAGCGCGGCGACTTTGTCGAAGCCGACCTCCTGCGCCAGGCGAACAGTTGCATTGTTCAGCGACATCGCAAGCGCGTATCGGGCGGTAACTTCTCCCTTGTAGCTGTCGTGATAGTTGTGCGGCTCGTAAAGTTTATCGCCATACGCGATGCTTACCTGCGAGTCGTCAAGCAGCGTTGCCGGAGTAAACACGGCGTTGCTGTGGCGCGGCGTCGGGCGTGGCAGCGGCCACGGGAATGGTGCCGCCATCCAGGGCGGTGTTCACCGCAGCCGCATAAACAAAGGGCTTAAAGATGGAGCCGGTAGGACGCTTGGCGACCGCGTGGTCCAACTGACTCAGGCCGTAATTGCGTCCGCCGACCAGCGCCAGCACTTCTCCGGTATGCGGATCGAGCGCGATGAGCGCCACCTGCGGCATCGGCCCGTTCGCCACCGTGGTTTCGGTCTTGGCGTTCTTTCCTGTGCCGACCTTGGTTTTCTTGGTGCGCAGCTTGATGACCTGCGCGTCGACCAGCTTCATGCCTTCATCGATCGCCTCCGAAGCTGCCTTCTGCAAATCAGGATCGATGGTGGTATAAACCCGCAGCGCCTGCTGGTTGAGATCGGTTTCGCTGAACTGGTTGGAGAGCTGGTCTTTCACCAGGTCGACAAAGTACGGAGCATCGCTGGCTTCGACGTTGGGCGGCGCCAGCTTCAGCGGACTCGCCTTGGCGTGATCGGCCTCGGCGCGGGTGATGGCTCCGGTCTCGACCATGGAGTCGAGCACCAGGTTGCGCCGCTCCAGCGCGCGCTCAGGATGACGGTACGGCGAAAGATAGCTTGGCCGCTGGATGATGCCGGCCAGCAACGCGGATTCCTGCAGGTTGAGGTTCTTGACGTCCTTATTGAAATAGGCGCGTGCCGCCTCGCCTACGCCTTCAATGCTGTAAGTGCCGCGCTGCCCCATCGGCACCTGGTTGGCATACATCTGGAAGATCTGCTGCTTGGAGAACTTCTGCTCCAGGTCCATGGCGATCAGCATCTCGGTGGCTTTGCGCTTCATGGTTTTTTCCGGGGTCAGGAAAAAACCGCGCGAGAGCTGCATGGTGAGCGTCGAGCCGCCCTGGGTGCGGTGTCCGTGGGCAATGTCGGTAAGGCCGGCTTCCATCAGGCGGTAGTAGTTGACGCCGCTGTGCTGAAAGAAGCGGCGGTCCTCGATCGCGACGATGGCGTCGACCAGGTCTTTCGGGCAGGTCGTCGAACTTGATGAGCTGCCGCTTGGCGCGGTCCGAGCCTTCGAACAAGCCGGTAACCATCACGGGCTCGAGTTCGTAATCCTGCTGCGAATCGCCTTCGCGCCCGGTCACCTCAATGGCGCTGACCTTGCCTTTTTCAAAGCGGATGATGGCCGCATCGGAGGCGTGAGCCGACTGCGGGCCGGGCAGGATTTCCAGTCCGGTGCGCACCATGCGGTAGTGGCCGACGGGCGACTCGGCATCTTTGCCGTCTTCGGTGTAGCCGGCGCGGCGCAGGTTGGCGATGATTTCCTGCGCATCGATCGGCTCGCCGACGGAAACCGTCTTGGGGCGCGCGTAGATGCTGGCCGCGGTGTTGAAGACCGGCCCTGCCATGCGCCGGTCGACCATGCGCGAGTACTTCACGTAGAAGTAGGCGAACACCGCCATGAAGAGCAGGCCGGCCAGCAGGAATCCTGAGACCGCGATCTTTACTACCGGGTCGCTGAGGGTGAAGTGGCTGGATTTGGCGGTCGCGCGCGAGGATGCGCCGCCCGATCCGGTTTGCGTTTTACGGACAGGCTTGCCCGATCCAGGAAGTTTGATCTTGATGGCCACGTTTATGAAAGCTTGGAGAAACCTGCCAGTCCTAATGATAGACGGCAGCAGAAGACGTTTCGTTTATCTGAGATGCCGATACCGGGGAAAATGAGCAAAAATTTGGCGTCTAGGCGCCAGAGCGATTGATTATTGTAGAGCAGATTGGGGTTCGAAGAGAGTAATTGAGCTTGTTCGGAGGGTCGGGTTACGGCCAATCCATCAAGGCTGTAGAAAACGCCGGAGCCGGTCGCCTGCCTGTTGGTGGGTGAGGGATTCGCCCCGTTCCAAAGCTGCTTCGCCGCGTTTCACAGCTTCAATGAAGCGATCCTCTTCCTTGAAGTAGCGGACGACAACGTCTTGCACAACCTCATCGGCCTTGAGGCCATTCTCGGTGGCACGCTGTATAAGACGGGCTTGCACGTCGGGGCTGAAATGAACTTCCATGCCCTCAACATACGTCAAAATGACTCTTCGGACAACGGCGCCGTGGCCGTAAATTTATGTTCTAACCAAGTGTCATCGGGCATCCAGCTTTCTGCGCCGCGCCTTATGCCAGGCCTGCTCCATCCGGAGCTCCCGCATCGAGCGCACCGGCCACTGCCGCTGCGGCGAGTTCCTGCTGCTGAGTCTGCCGGCGCGAGCGTACAGCGGCGACCACGACAAACATATTGGTGACCAGCACCACGGTGAAGGCCATCGCCGGCAGAAAATTGAACGCCGCGCCGCGCGCGTTGACGATCTGCAAAGCGAGAACGGCGGTGATCAGGCCTCGCGGCAACATGAGGAAGAGCAGTTCGTTATCGGCAGGGCTCGATTCGCGGATACTCCAGCGGGTTGCATACACGGCGGCGATGCGGGCGACCACCAGCGCCACCAGAATGGCGATGATAGGCAACACGTAGCTGCGGCTCACTACCTGGGCCATGATCCCCAGCACGACGAAAAAGAATGATCGCACCAGGAAGGTGAACTCGGCGTGAAACGCCACCATGCGTGCGCCGATGCGCGTCAGGTGCGGAGTGCGCGGCAGGTTCGCCAGCGTCAGTCCAAAGATCAACTCGGCCAGCAATCCACTGCCGCCCGCCAGGCGTCCGATGGAGAAAACGGCGAGCACCACTCCCAGGTTGAGCGCGTTGGAGAAGGGCTGGTTATAGAGCAGCGGCCACAGCTTCCACCAGGCCGCGCCGGCGGCTACGCCCAGCACCAGGTCAACCATGACGTGATGGGAAAAGCCGACCACCAGGCCCGAGAAGAGCGATTCGGTACCAGAGATTGTGACCAGCACGCCGACCGTAAGCACGGCCAGAATTTCGCCCAGGGAGGCTTCCAGGGTGAGCGTCACCTTCAGGCAGTCGGGCACCTCCATCTGCTGCAGCGCCGGTAGTACAACCGATCCGCTGGTGGAACCCGAGGGCCGCACCGATCAGCAGGCAGTCAATCCAGTTGAAGTGCAGAAGCAGACGGGTGACCAGGCCTACCAGCGCCACCGACAGGGCAAAACAGACGGTCGACAGCAGCAGAGCTCCCGGCAGGTTGCGCACTACTTCCTGCAGGCGCAGTTCGAGTCCGCCCTCGAACAGGATCAGGATCAGCGCCAGCATCCCGATGATCCCCATGGTGTGCTGAAAGGTGTCGGGAGCGATGGAGTGGGTGATCGGGCCCAGGGCGATGCCGAACAGCAGCAGCACCACAATGTCAGGCACGCGGGTGAGGCGAGACAAACGATTGGCAACCACTGCCAGTATCAGCAGCGCAGCAGGAAAGGCGAACATGAGGCCGTAGCTCATCGGATGTCGGGAGGCCGTCACCGGCCGGTTAGCTATGTTGCTGGATTTTGAAGAGAAATTCCAGAGGTGGAGTGCCGACAGCACAGGAAATTTTAGTGGCAGAGGATGACGAAGCTGGAACCATCGCGGCGAAAGCAGCAGCTCCGATCAGCCCGGGAGTTCAACATCGCTGTGGCGCGGGCGCTTGAAATTCAGCATCTTCTTGGAATCCTTACCTACTTCGCAAGACGTACTCTCGATTCTTCTTTCTTTCTCCAATCCAAGTAGATGGCCGTCTCGTTCATCGCGCAGTAGCGGGCTCCGACAGCCGCTCACCCCACGGAGGTACCAATGAGTAAGCTGGACCAGCTCTCCGAAATCATCGACCGTCCATTTACCCGCCGCCTTTTCACCAAAGGGATCGGCCTGACCGCGGCCGGCCTTGCCGGAGCCACCATGCTTGGCGGCATGGCGAGCAATGCCATTGCCCAGAGCACAAGTGACCGTACCAGCACCAGCCAGACACAAGTCACCGACACCGACATTCTCAACTTCGCCTTGAACCTGGAATACCTCGAAGCCGAGTTCTATGCCGTGGCCACCTATGGCGCGACCCTGGTTCAACTGGGTGTGATCTCGCAGTCTGACACCACCGGTCCAACCACCGGCGGCCACATGGTACCCAACTTTGGAAGTTCGCCGTTCGCTTTTGTTGCCAGCGCGCTGCGTACCGACGAAATCGATCACGTGAAGTTTTTGCGCTCCGCCCTGGGCGCCAACGCGGTGAAAAAGCCGGCCATCAACCTGAATGCCCTGGGCTATGGTTTTGCCAACACCGGTGATTTCCTGAAGCTGGGACGGCAGTTCGAAGATGTTGGAGTAAGCGCCTATGCCGGCGCCGCGCCCCTGATCTCCAGCAAGACCTATCTTGACGCTGCGGCCCGCATTCTCGCCACCGAAGCGCAACACAGCGGCAGTGTTCGTTTTGCCTGTGTCTACTGGGGCGTGAACAGCCCTGCCGTCGACAGCCAGGATGTTCCACCGACGTCGAGCAAGCCCTTCTGCGTTGACAGCATGGCGTTGTCGATTACCCGTACCACTTCGCAGGTGCTCAACATCGTTTATGCCGGACACCAGGGTGGAGGCGGATTCTATCCCCAAGGCATGAACGGCAACATCCGTTAGAATCAGGGGTTACGATTAAAGCACGCGGGGCGTTTCGCAAGGACGTCCCGCAATTTCTCAAAGGACGTGCCAATGTTTGAAGGACTGTTCCAACCCATGCACCTGCTGGTGGTGGCATTCATTGCCCTGCTGGTGTTCGGCCCCAAGAAGCTGCCGGAACTAGGCAAAGGTATCGGAGACGGGATTCGCAGCTTCCGTGACTCGGTGAAAGACACCCCGCCGCCCGCCAAGCCGGAAGCTTGATTACGAGTTCACCGAAGAGGCACCGAGACACAGAGACCTGGAAATTCAGAACTATTCTCTGTGCCTCTCTTGCCTCTGCGGTAGCGGCTCTTACTCCGTCGCGCTGAACGCCATCGCAATCTCCCGCGTACGCGGACCATCGAATTCGATCAGAACTACCCGCTGCCATGTTCCCAAAAGCAGCGTCCCCTCTTCCACGATCAAGCTGACCGACGTTCCCACCAGTGCCGACAAAATGTGATCAGGAACGTGCGAGGGATCGTGCGGATGCCGGTAGCGCAGCTTGGGCATCATGGCCTCGAAGGCATCGAGCATGTCGAGGTCGGTTCCGGGATCAAGGTCGGCGGTGGTCAGGGCCGCGGTGGTGTGTAACACCAGCAAGTGGCAGACGCCGCTCTGCTGCTCATGACCGCGTAATTCCGCCTGCACCTGTTCGGTGATGTCGATAACTGCGCGTTTCCTTTGAGTCGTGACCTGGAGGCGATTCATAGCTGATTGGATGTAGCGCGTCCGGCAAGGAACGCACTAACTACTTCTGTACTATTCCTTCTTAAAAAGCAAAACGGCGTTGAAGATTGGCGAAAGTGCCAGTGATTCCGTGGCACACAAGTGTCGGTGACCGTAGTTCAATTTGATAGTTACCCACTTTTATTGTTGGACTTGGGAAAAACCAGCTTACAATCTTGGCACTGTCGAGACGACCCTCGTGCGAGGGGCTTCCGCAGGGTGCGGTACTTAGGAGGAAATATAGTGAAACGCTCTATGCTCTTCGTGTTGGTAGCCTCGCTTGCGATATTTGCCGCCCAGGCTGGCGCCACCAATCTGCTCGTCAACGGAAGCTTCCAGTCCGGCGACTTCACCGGATGGACGCTGGGAACAACCTCCAACGGCACGGCCGGTGCGGGCTTCCCGATTATCGCAACGTGGCCGGTGAACAACACAGGCAATGCCTGGGAAGGTGAAGTCGGAGAAGTAAACTTCACCAACGCGCCCGAGGGTGCGACGCTGAGCCAGACTTTCAACAGCGGCGCCGGTGCCGCGACCGTCAGCATCGATTGGGCAGCTTTGGGCGGATGCTGCCAGAACGCTGATGGCGGCCAGTTCTATCTGCTTATCGATAACGCTGAAGTTGCGAGCTATCAGGTGGGTACGATCAATCCCAGCCAACTGCTCGATGGCACGTTGAGCGCAAACGTAAACCTCTCTGCCGGAAGCCACACCTTTGAAGTTGAGGTCCTGCGCAGCTATCTAAGTGCGGCGGGAACCCCGTTTCAGTACGTGACCCATGCTGATGTGGAAGGCACGGTTCCGGAACCCGGCTCGCTGATCCTGATGGGATCGGGCGTGCTGGGTCTGGCGGGCATTCTGCGCCGCAGGATCGGCTTCTAGCTAGCGGTCTTTACAGCCTATGAAGGCGGCCTGGAAAGGGCCGCCTTTTTTCGTGAAATTAAGTCGCTCCGCCCTGGCGCGTCTCAACAACCTGGGTAGTAATCGCCCTAAAGTTCTATTCAAGTACTCAAGAATTCTGCAAGATTTCACGAATTTACAGTTGATGAGCTCTGGCTTCCGCGCTAAACTTCCCGCCCTCCAGCGAATCATGCGTGATTCGTGGTGAACGTTGTTTGCGGTAGGAGGAAACTGTGAAACGATACATGCCCTTCGTGTTGGTTGCGCTGCTTGCCGTGTTTGCGGCGCAGGCTGGCGCGACTCAACTACTCGTCAACGGAAACTTCGGGGATGGCACCTTCAACGGCTGGACCATCGGGACAACGTCCAACGGAACTTGGGGAGGGGGATACCCTGTGATTGCGGGATGGCCCTTGGGCGGCGGGTTGAATTCAGCTAAGGGCGAAGTCGGCGAAGTGAACTTCGACGGCACCGAGCAGGGCGGCACTTTGTCACAGGTTTTCACCAGCGGCGCCGGGGCCGCGACCCTCAGCTTCGACTGGGTTGCCATGGGTGATCCCTATCACAACAATGATAACGGCGGCGACTTCCGCTTAGTTCTGGATGGATCCACGCTGGCAGAGTTCGATGTGGGCTTCATCAACATTGATCAGATCATTAGTGGCACACTGAGCGCCAACGTCAACCTGTCCGCTGGAAGCCATACCTTCGAGATCGATGTGCTGCGGGGGTTGCCCGAAATTTATGGCGTCACCCCGTACCAGTATGTGACCAACGCGGTCGCCGATGGCCCCGCGGTTCCGGAACCCGGCTCGCTGATCCTGATGGGATCGGGTGTTCTAGGTCTGGCCGGCGTTCTGCGCCGCAAGATCGGGTTCTAACCAAACTAGTTGTAACTCTAGAAGGCGGCCTGAAAAGGGTCGCCTTTTTTATGCGCAGTACGGCTGATGCCGGATGGATTCCCAGAAGCGTTTGGAGTAATGGTTCCAGAGTTCCGTCCAATTAAAATCCGCGGTTTTTCGAGAATTTGCCGTTGATGATCTCTCTGTTCCGAGCTAAACTTTCGGCCCTCCGGCGAGTCGTGCGTGATTCGCTCTGGTAGTTCTGTATGTCTTAGGAGGAAACTAAAGTGAAACGTTACATGCTCTTCGTGTTGGTCGCCTCGCTTGCGATTTTCGCGGCGCAGGCGGGCGCTACCAACCTGCTCGTTAACGGAAGCTTCCAGGACGGTACCTTCAACGGCTGGACAGTCGGTCAAACATCGAATGGAACATGGGGAGAGGGATTCCCGATTGTTACCGGATGGCCCTTGGGTGGTGGCTTGAACGCTGCCGAAGGCGAAGTCGGGGAAGTAAACTTCTCCGGCCAGTACGAAGGCGGTACGCTGTCGCAGTCGTTCACCAGCGGCGCCGGCGCCGCGACGCTCAGCTTCGACTGGGCTGCCATGGGCGATGGCACCCACCAGAACGCCGATGGCGGCGACTTCCGCCTGCTTCTCGATGGCACCATTCTGGCCGAGCATGATGCTGGCGGCATCGGTCCCAATGACCTGTTGAACGGTACTCTGTCGGCCAACGTGAACCTCTCCGCCGGTACCCACACTTTCGAGATCGACGTCCTGCGCCCCTATATCTCGGCCTTCCAGAGCACGCCCTACCAGTACGTGACCAACGCCGATGTAGAAGGCACGGTTCCGGAGCCTGGTTCGCTGATCCTGATGGGATCGGGCGTTCTGGGTCTGGCCGGCGTTCTGCGCCGCAAGATGGGCTTCTAAGCAAACCAGTTGTGAACTCTAGAAGGCGGCCTGAAAAGGGTCGCCTTTTTTATGGATAGTTCGGCTTGTTGCCGGGTAGATTCCACGGAGCGTTGCATAGTAATGATCCCAAAGTTCCATCGCATCGGGAAAATTCTGCATTTTTTCACGAATTTATTGTTGATGATCCCTCAGTAATCGAGCTAAACTTCTTGCCCTCAGCGAGTCGTGCGTGATTCGCGGTGGTAGTTTCGCTTTGCATTAGGAGGAAACAGTGAAACGTTACATGCCTCTCGTATTGGTCGCTCTGCTGGCCGTGTTTGCGGCGCAGGCGGGCGCCACCAATCTGATTGTTAATGGAAGCTTCCAGTCCGGCGACTTCACCGGCTGGACACTCGGAACCACACCTAACGGAACCGCCGGCGCGGGCTTCCCCGTCGTCGCCGCGTGGCCTTTGGGCGGAGCGAACGCCTGGGAAGGTGAAGTCGGCGAAGTGAATTTCGACGGCACCCAGCAGGGCGCAACCCTGACCCAGAGCTTCAATAGCGCAGGCGGAGCTGCCTCGCTCAGTATGGCTTGGGCGGTCTCCTCTCCGTTCGCCGGCAATGCCGATGGCGGTGAGTTCACCATGATCCTGAACGGTGTTCAGATCGCTCAGTACGATACCAACAGCGTCAACCAGGGCGACCTCATCAACGGGACGCTCTCGGCCAACGCGAACCTGGTCAGCGGAACCAATACCCTGGAGATTGACATTACCCGCCGCTACATCACGGTTCCGGATCTGACTCCGTTACAGTACGTGACCAACGTCGATGTGGAAGGCACCGTTCCTGAGCCCGGCTCGCTGATCCTGATGGGATCGGGCGTTCTGGGTCTGGCGGGCATTCTGCGCCGCAAGATCGGCTTCTAGTTAGTTTCGAAATTGTTTTACTGTTGGGGCGGCCTGCGAAAGGCCGCCTTTTTTGTAGCCAGCCTCCTGATAAGACCAACCCGACCAGAGAGTTTGCATCTGTTCGTATTGAGGATGGCGCATTAATCGAATCCAAGATGCCTTACTCACCTCTTAACAGACGGTTGCGGCAGGTCCCCCGCAGGTCGCCAAGTCGGGTGTAAGGTTTTGCCGGCGGGGATCGGGGGTTTGCCATCGCCCTTCCACGGGGCGATGTCGATCCAACTGTTTCCGCCGTCGGTCGTGGAAAGCAGTTGCGGTATGCAGTGCGGTGTTTCATCGCCGGGCGAGCAATGGCTCGGAGACATAAGAACCCAGCCCTCCCGAGCACTGGCAAAGCTGACGGCATCGATGCCCCCGTTTTCACCGACAGTAGTGTTGCCGACAGTAGCGTTGACGGACGTGGAGTTATGCTTGTCCTTCAAGGAGAGTTGTTTTAGGGTGAGAATGTCTCCGCCTGTCTCCTCTGCTGTTATCAGCCAGGAACCGGCGACGGCTGAGTGCACCGTCGCATGGCTGCCTTGCAGGCGTGAGAGCACTCCGTCGAACTTCCAGTTCTTCCCCGCATCGGCAGTGACAAAGAGTGCCACCCGTGATCCCTTTGCGTGAGCTTCGAGGTCATTCGGCGATGCGGAAAAGCTCACGGTGAGCGCTCCGTGCACCTTGTCGGTGAAAACCGGTAGCTGGTAAACCACAGTTTCCGCGGGGAGTATTTCTGGGGGCGGCTTGAGAGACACCTCTGTCCACGTTTCGGCACCATCGTGAGTGGCCCAGAGTTTGTAATCCATCTCGCTGGCTACCCATCCATTCTGTTGATCGATGAAGCGAACCGGACCGCTGGTTCCCGGGGCTCCAACCGAGATCCAGTTCTTGCCGCCGTCCACTGTTCGGAAAAGGATCGCTACATGAAATGCCGCGCCGCTCTGGACAGTCAGGTTCATCCAGCCGTGAGTAGCGTCCGTGAACTGGATGAAGCCTTGCGGCACAAGGAGAAAGTCCTGCGGGTTCACCCCCAACTCAAGCTGCGTCAAAGACCATGTGGCGCCGGAATCTTTGGTATGTGCCAGTTCGAACTTTGGTTGCCATGGCAGCGATGACCCCGGTTCCTCAACATCTGGTGCCTGTAACAATACCCACCCCGTCGACCGATCGAGGAAGAAGATAGAGACTACACCCAGGGATTTACCGGGCGGAGTAATGTTCTTCCACTGCCCACCGTTGTCGGTCGTCCAGAGTATCGGGCTACCGCCGGCCACCCATCCGACACCTGGAGCGAGCAGCTGGATACCGTTCCGCCCCTGCGCGACGGCATAGTTGGGGAACACCGACAGCATAGCCAGCAGCAGCATCGCGCTAATTAACCGGGGCAGAATTGCGAAAACACGCGTATCAGGCTTTGGTTGGCGGGGCATGTCTGTTCTCCAACTGAATGAAAGCGGGCCTCGCCGGGATGAGCTGCCGAGGCGGCATAAGTCTGCTAGTTTACGTGCCGATTGGCAATAGCCCAGACGTGCGGTCAATGTCACAATAATTCTGGTTTCTTTCGGATGTTGTGTTGTAAGCAACATTCGGAAGGCTAATTCCCGATTTGGGAATAGGCTTGTCAATAGCTCGAAGGTGCCGCAACAAGTCCTAAAGCCAAGCTGCCGTAGGAAATATAAATCGGCCAAATAGTAAAGAAATCCGGCGCAATCTGCTATAGTTAAGACAGTAAAAGTAAAGCCAGACGGGCGATCAGCCTATCTGGCTTTTTGTGTTTCTGTGGATTTGGCCCCATGACCACCAGTACTGGGGCGTAGAAGGTTCGACCCTCGGAGTTCCGTCGAAGCGGGACCGTGAACCGCATAGCTCAGTCTTAGCGTCGCATTTATTCGTTAGAACTTCCTAACAAGCTGATTTTCGAAGCTTCCGGTGCCGATGAAGCTCATGGCTGCAATTTGCAGCCATGGACTCCGGGCCCGAAGGGCTTTGAATGACGAGCCGGAGAGAAACCGATCGCGCAGGCGATTTTCTCTGCGGTTTCGATAACGCGCTGTGCATCCCCGTGCAGGCGCATCAGTAGCTTTGAACAACAGCGAGCTGAGCGGTCACCGAGCAATTGTGTACAGCGGCAGTCAGAAGTACCGCCTCCGGGAGCCGGTCCGTGCTTAACGCAAGGAGCTCGGCATGTTGTGTCGTTTTCATAAGAAGTTTTCTATCTGGAACTACCGTCAATCCGGTAGCTCTCTTCCGCTTTTCATCGCATTGGCCATAACCGTTACCTTCATGGCGACCGGTTCCGCCTGGGCCAGCACCGGATATTCGGGCGAAATCTACAACATCTCGGTGCAGAATCAGACCCCTACCACCGTGGATATCGTGTGGGATACCGTGCATCCCAGTACATCCCAGGTGGTGATTGCGCGCGACCAGAACTATTCCGGGGAACGCCGCGTTCCTTTCACCGTCGATTCCAAGCTGGTAAACCATCACCGGGTCACGGTCGATCGGCTGATGCCCTACGATGCCTCGGCGCGTATGGGAACTTACTACTTTTATGTAGCCTCGGTGGATGTAAACAACGTGCTTTCCACTTCTCCTGGTCCTTTCAACGGCGGTTCAGGAGATCCGGCCACCTATCTGCTGCCCTTGCAGACGCTGCCGCCTGACCCCAACAGCAAATCGAATTTCACCCTCTATACCTACGGGCCGACCAATGTTTATGCTGGTTCGGACCTCTACTTCGGGGTGCGGGTTGCGCAGCTTGCGGGGAACCATCCCAATATTTATGTACGCAATGTAAGCGGCTACAACAACGGAAGTGACGGTGTGGTGAAGGCAGTACTTCCGCGGACGGTACGTTCCAATCCGCAGACCGTCAGCGTGCACCTCGAGTGTTACGAATACAACCCCAACAACAGTGACGCCGCCGACCAGTACTATGACGCGGGCAAGAACATGGGGCTGTGCTGGAACTTCGAGTATCACCTGATGACCGTGCGGCTGCGTACCAGCAGCCAAACCCTGCCCGGCGTATATTCCGTAACCGTCACGGTGGAAGACAATGGCCAGGCCGTGCCGGCTACCTACTACTTCACCGTGCTGGCTGCGGCGAAGGCGCCCGCGGCTCGCACTACCTATGGTCCGGCAATTCCCGGCAAAGATAGCTGGGAGAGCAACATGACCCAGTACGGCCACAAATTCTGCGACAACAAGAATTACAGCGGGTCGCGCGATAGTCTCAACGCCGCGGGCAATTTCCTGACCAGCTGGGCCTGGGAGCAGGATGCCTGGTACTACGATGGCGGACGGGTATATCAGCAGATCCAGAACTATACCAACGACTCTACCTGGAACCACTGCGCGCTGACCATTCTCGACCCATACCGCCAGTGGATCCTGGCCAATAATGCGCAGATGGATGTCTGGGCTACCTTCCCCTACGGCATGCTGATGAACTATTGGCGTACGGGAGACAGCACCAATGCAAACGCCATCCATGCTTTGGCGACGAATGATGGAAGCGCCGATTACGGTGGATGGGTCGATCCTTACTCCATTCGGGAAACTGCTTACATCGCCGATGTTCGCATCGCCGACGAATTGATTACCGGGAAGCGCGACCGCCTGCTGGCCAAGAACATTGACAAGTTGTTAGGCCATCTGGACATGCTGAACAACGGGCAGCTGGGGGCGTCGCACCCATTCATGGTTGGGCTGGCGATGGAAACTTTGATTCACTACTACGACATGACAGTAGTGGAAGGGCATCCTGACTATCGCGTGCCCGCCACGATAAAGCGAGGCCTGGATGCGCTCTGGCGCGACTACTACGTGCCTGCGACGCATGCCTTGCGCTACACCCGCTGGGACATTCCGACGACCGATACCTGGATCGTGCTGAACGACATGGTGGCTCCGGCGTATGCCTGGTACTGGAATCTCACCGGCGATACTCTCAGCCTGAGCCGGGGCGACGAACTCTTTCAGCACACGCTCGACGATCCCGCGCATTCGATCTGGACGGGTAAAGAGTTCAGCCAGGTCTACAAGTGGAGCTTCGATTACGTGCGATACCGCAGCGGGCTGGCCACTTCCGGCATCGTCAGTGAAAACAATCCGTTCACCGGGCCTTATCCTGACACCGAGCCACCGATCGAGACGCAGGTCGCGGTGTCAAACCTGAAGGACACTACAGCCACCGTCACCTGGAAGACGTACGAGAATGCCGACTCGCAAATTATCTACGGCGTCGCCGGCGGGTATTATCCGGGGCAATCGGCGTTGCAGGATAGCGGCCAGGGAACGATGTCCCACAGTGTGACACTTGTTGGGCTCACACCGGGAACGACGTACCACTACCGCATCAACTCGCACGATGCCGCGAAGAACCTGGCATCGCTGGGCGATGCGACCTTCACCACACCTGGTTCGCACGGAGGAGGCGGGGGCACCGTTACAGGCTCCGGCACAGATAGCGGCTTAACCGGAACACTGAATGGGAACAACTCCTCGGGGACAGGCGATCCATCGTCTACCGGCGGGTCGACGACCGGCAGTGACATGAGCTCAACTTACGCGCCTACCGGTTTGCAACCTGGCGCGAATCCTCAGTCGCAGTCTCAGAAGAGCACCTTCTCGGCGAGACAGATCCTGATGCAGTAAACCTACCTAACCAGTTGCAAACTCCGGCCGGAACGGGAAGCTGCTCCGGCCATTTTCTTTTTCGGCGCACGGAAGTCGCTACGCGCCGCTGTATAGATTTTTCATCTTAGGAAAATTGGATCGATTGCAAGCAGATGATTCTAAGTCCCTTGCTGGATGGCACGCGGTTTGCCTTAACACCTGTGCGGCGTCACACGTGGAAAAGGAGATTTCAATCATGAAAAGGATAGTTCTTCTGGGAATGCTGCTGGGACTTTTGACCGGCATGGCGGTTGCGCAGAGGGGACGAGGTGTGAGTCCTACTGCGAGACCGGATGTCAACCTTGGAGCTGCACGATCCACCGGTGTATCGCCCGTCGCCGGATCCAGCAGGACAATCGGGAATCAAGGGGTAAGTCCGACGGTGGCACCGATCAAGGATCCCACGATCGGGAGATCGGCGACTGCTGCTCAGGGGACGAACCAGAATGTGAGCCCGACGGCGGCGCCGATTCGAGATCCACTCGCCGGCCCGTCAGCTACCGCAGGATCCAGCACAACCGTGGATCGTAACGTCAGCCCGACGGTAGACCCGCCCATACGCGATCCAAAGTAATCACGTTGCCGGTTTTTAAAACACATAATTAGGAGTACGGTTCGGCCGGAGTCGCGAGGGCTCCGGCCATTACCATTTGCGATTCGGCCATGTAGATTTTTCACGCTCAGGTAGTCGCAAGACTTGGAAGTAGCTGACTTTCCGGGCCTTCTGTTTGGCAGGTAGCTTGCCTGAAATCCAGTTCGGAGGCGCCGCTCGTCATGATTCGTGGACTGTTCCGGTTTTATCTGAACAGCCATGGCGAACACTCGCTGCCCAAGTCAGAGAAGGTCGTTTGGAATCGATGCATACTCTATCCGTCGGAAGAGGGAATCATGTTTGAGGAGCATGTCGCGCGCACCGCAGGTTGGAAGGCAATGGCTGCGCTGGGAGCAGCCGCCATGATGGCTGTCGGCGGCGTGGGTGTTTATGCCGAACACGAGCACCGGGCTGTCGCCCAGGCGGCCACGCAAAACGAGCAGATGGCAGCGGCGCTTTCCGGCACGCGCAGCGAAATCGAGCAGCTCAACACCAAGGTCAATGAGCTGAACTCGCTGGTGGCGGCCAATTCTGAACAGCAACGGCCAGCGGCACGCGTGGTCTCGTCTGTGCCGAAGGCTGCGGTCCACAGGAAGACGGTCGAGGATTCCCGCTATAAGAAGTTGCAGTCGCAGGTGGACGCGCAAGGTAAAGCGATCGACGAGACGCGCAGCCAGCTGGCCGGCACGCGCGATGATCTGACGAACACGCGGACCGAGTTGAGCGGATCGATCGCGCGCACCCATGACGAACTGGTGCTGTTGCAGAAGAAGGGCGAACGCAATTACTACGAGTTCGACGTTGCCAAGTCGAAGCAGTTTAATTTTCAGGGTCCGGTGGGAGTTCGGCTGAAGAAGGCGAACGTAAAACATGATTACGCCGATCTCGAACTGATGCTCGACGATCGCTCGTTGAGCCAGAAGCACGTCAACATTTATCAGCCGGTAATGTTCTACATGCCCGACACGCCGCAGCCGATCGAGCTGGTGATCAACAGCATCACCAAAGATCGCATCCACGGATATGTCAGCTCGCCCAAGTACCGGCAGTCGGAGCTGGCGGCGATGCAAACCGCCAGTGCTGCGAGCGCACCGGCAGTGTCGTCGGTTGTGGCGCCCGGCACACCGACTCCGGTTCGACAGAAATTGCCGGCGGCGCGGTAGGACGGCGGCAACTGCCCGCGATCAATTGTCAGGTATAGCTTTGGCCGTAGGCGCCAGCTTACGGTCGTTTTGCTTTAACGGTCGCACAGCTCCCTTCGGCCAGCAGCCGGACTCAGGGATGTGGGTTAGAATCCGTATTCCCCGTTTCGCAGGATGCAAGCTTCTTCCTCCGGTCGTTGCGGTTCAGCCGCGGCCGGTCCCGGGCACTCGCGAAGCGGGTAGGAGAACCCAGTTCATGGCGAGCCCTGGCAGGAGCGGCCCCGCTCGAGCATCCCAGATCATTGTCAGCATCTGCATCACTCTGGTGGTAATTGGGTTGGCCGCTTCAGTTCACGCCCAGACTTACCGTGTGATATCCACGCTTCCGCAGGAATGGTTTTCATCGCAACTTACCATGGATGGCCAAGGTAATTTGTATGGAGTTACGGCAAATAGCGGCTACGGCCAGGCCGACGAAATATGCGAGGACGGATGCGGGGCCGTATTCAAGTTGTCGCGAAATAATTCTCAGTGGACCTTGATCACGCTCTATACCTTTCTGGGAGTAGCTGACGGATTTAATCCGCAAGGCCAACTAACCTTCGGCCCCAATGGCGATCTCTATGGAACTACTTTGTACGGAGGCTTCTGGGGCTTTGGCTCGGTTTACAGTCTTTCGCCGCCTTGTAAGACCGCTTGCAACGGCAGGATTATCTGGAAGCATACGGTGCTCTACAGTTTTCTAGGTGGGGACTGCAATACAGAATGCGACGGAAGATATTCCAGTACTCCAGTTACGTTCGACCGGGCCGGAAACATCTACGGCATCACGGAATATGGCGGCTTTGGCAACGACGGCATGGGACAGGGAACGATATTCGAACTGACACCTCGCTCGGTGCGAGGTAAGTGGGAAGAGACCCAGCTCCATACCTTCGGCAAAACCCAGTCTGACGGAATACAGCCCCAGGGCGGTTTGCTGAGCGACGTTGCCGGCAATCTATACGGCACGACCTTGACTGGCGGGGACTATAACCTGGGAACAGTTTACGAATTAGCGGCAAATGGGCAGACATTTACCGAAATTATTCTGCATAGCTTCAATTACAGCGACGGTGCCTACCCTGGTAGCGGATTAATCGCTGACCCGTCGGGGAATCTCTATGGTGCAACCTATGGCGGCTCGTCCGGGGGAACCGTCTTCGAGCTAAGCCGGTCAGGCGATGGTTGGATGTTTAACGTGATCTACAGCTCTCAGCCAGGACAGGCGTCATCGTTGCGGAACTTGGCTATGGACGCAAGCGGGAACCTATACGGGGTGGGTTTTACCGGCGGCAAGTTCAACGTTGGCACCATCTATAAGCTCACTCCGGCAGAAAACGGTTGGATCTACACCAGCCTGCATGATTTCACCAGTGCGCTCGACGGAGAGTATCCAGAATCGCTTTACCTGGATTCCACCGGCAATCTCTACGGCAGTGCGCACTGCGGCACCGGGTGCGAAAGCAGCATCATCTGGATGATTACGCCGAATTAGATCGGCAGTTGGTCCTTCGCGAGATATTCCCAGAAAGCCCTTTGGCAAAAGCCAACCGCTAACGGCCAAGGGCGGACTTTAGCTCTTACGCTGCCTGCGTGCAATCAGCTCGATCAAACCGTACACCACCACGCAAATCCAGAAATCCACCAGCAGCCCGAGATCGAGCTTGTCAGGCCGATGCTGCGCGGCAGCCGGCAGGTGGGGCATCAGCAGCAGGAAGTAGATCGCATTGCCGATGAGGATGGCTGCGAGTTGCTTGAGCAGGCGGCGGACCACGTAGCAGTTGGATGCGAACGGGAGCTACCAGCTATCGGCCGCGAGCTGCCAGCCTACCTATGTCATTCTGAGAGAGCTTTCAGCTGTCAGCGTAGCAAACTCAAGACGCGCTGCTTCGTTCCTCCTCAACTCGGAAACCAGTTGATTTCGCGCGACAGACTTGAGGACGATTCCCAAGCTGAGAGCTGAGAGCTGGCAGCTGGCAGCTGGTAGCTGACAGCTGGTTTACCATTCTCTTTGCTCGACCTCTCCACCAACGTTCAGTATGTGAAGGGCATTGGCCCGAAGATCGCCGAGATCCTGCTGGAGAAGGGGATCACGACGGTCGAAGACCTGCTGTATTACCTGCCGTTTCGCTACGAAGACCGGCTGAATCCGCGCGGCATCAACGAGCTGCGCGCGGGCGAGATGGCCAGCATTGTCGCCGAAGTTCGCGCGTTTGGCCTGTTTCGTACGCGCAAGATGCCGCTGTTTGAAATGACGGTGGGCCAGGGACGCGACACGCTGAAGTGCATCTGGTTCAACGCGACTTACCTGGAAGACAAGTTTCGCGCGGGTATGATGGTGGCGCTTTACGGCCGAGTCGAGCAGAGCGACTTCGGCCGTCAGCGATTGCAGATCATGCAGCCGCAGTTTGAAATCCTGCACGATCCCGGCGAATCTTCGGCGCAGGCGGGCGACGATAGCAAGTGGAAGTCGCTCGAGGTAGGCCGCATCGTGCCGATTTATGAAGCGGCCGGCAAGGGCAAGCTCAGCGCTCGCTGGTTTCGCCGCGTCATCTTCGGCATGCTCGAACAATTGCAGCCCGACATTCCTGACGCGATTCCTCCGATTGTGCGCGGGCGCATGAGCCTCATCGATCGCCGCCTGGCCTTCCAGCATGCGCATTGGCCCGAGGTGGGCGAGAGCCTGTCGAAGTTACAGCAAGCGCGTACGCCGGCACTGCTGCGGCTCATCTTCGAAGAGCTGTTCTTCCTCGAACTCGGGCTGGAGCTGAAGCGCCGCAAGATGCGGGCGCAGGCCGGAATCGCTTTCGATACCAACGACGAGATTCGCGCTGCCGTGAGACGCATCCTGCCGTTTCGTCCGACGAAGGCGCAGTTTCGCGTGCTCAAGGAAATAGTCGAAGACATGAAGCAGCCTGCGCCGATGCGACGGTTGCTGCAAGGCGATGTTGGCTCAGGTAAGACGATCGTCGCGCTCGAAGCCGCGGTGATCGCCATCGAGAATGGATACCAGGTCGCACTGATGGCGCCGACGGAAATTCTGGCGACGCAGCATTATCTTTCGGCGCGGCGCATTCTCGAGCCCGCGGGCTATCGCATTGTGCTGCTGACCGGTTCGCAGGAGTCGGCGCGCAAGAAGCAGACGCGGCACCACATCGCGCAAGGTCACGCGCAGTTGGCGATAGGCACACACGCGCTCATCCAGGAGTCGGTGGAGTTCGACAAACTCGGGCTGGTCATCGTCGACGAACAGCATCGCTTCGGCGTGATGCAACGCTTCAAGTTGATGAAGAAAACTGACGCTGCAGAGCCCGACGTGCTGGTGATGACGGCGACGCCGATTCCGCGCACGTTGGCGCTCACGCTTTACGGCGACCTCGAGACCAGCGTGCTGGATGAGCTTCCGCCGGGGCGCTCGCCTATCAAGACCACCCGCGTGGGGGACGAGCAAGCGGAAAAGGTCTGGCAATTTGTGCGCAAGCAGGTCGCGGCGGGGCAGCAGGCGTACGTGGTCTATCCGGTGATCGATGAAGGCGCGCTGGGCGGCGAACTGAAGGCTGCCATGAAGATGTACGACACGCTGCGCAAGCGCGAGCTGGCCGGGCTGCGCGTCGGCTTGCTGCACGGACGCATGTCGGCCGAAGAAAAAGATGCGACCATGGCGAGCTTTCAAAAGGGCGCGATCGACGTGCTGGTTTCGACCACGGTGATCGAAGTTGGCGTGGACGTGTCCAACGCGAGCGTGATGGTGATCGAACATGCCGAGCGCTTTGGGTTGTCGCAGCTGCACCAGTTGCGTGGGCGCATCGGGCGCGGCAGCGCGAAGTCGCATTGCGTGCTGATGACGGGCGGCAAAGTTTCTCCCGAGGCCGAGGAGCGGCTGCAGGCCATGGTGCGCACGCAAGACGGTTTCGAAATTGCTGAACTTGATTTGCAACTGCGCGGCCCGGGCGAGTTCTTCGGCACGGCGCAAGCGGGCATGCCGAATTTTCGGGTGGCAAATTTAACGCGCGACCGAGAGATTCTGGAGGCCGCACGCCACGAGGCCCGCTATGTACTCGACGGTCCGAACGAACATCTGACCAAGGAAGAAATAGCGCGGGCAGCGCAGCACCTGCGTAGCCATTGGAACCGGCGGTATGGACTGGTGGAGGTCGGGTGATCATGGCGCGGTTTTGTTGTGCGCGCAAACTGCAGGTCCCTCGGCTCCTTCCCCTCGGTTGCGCTTCGGGTCGTCGCCCGGGATGACACAAAACATGGAAGGGTGGCTATGAATCACGCACAAGAAATGTTGCAGTCGCTGGCGGAACGCTTCGCCACCACAGCCAGTGTGAAACAGGTTTTCGGCGAGCCCATCGAACGAGCCGGCAGAACTATCGTTCCGATCGCGCGCGTAAAGTATCGTCTCGGCGGAGGATGGGGAGGCGGCGAGCAGGAGAACGCAACGGTGGATCGTCCGCTGGCTGCTGGAGGCGGCGGAGCGGGAGGAGTGGTGAAGGCCAAAGCGGCTGGTGCGCTGGAAATCACCGATGCAGGAGTGCGATTCATTCGCTTCGTGGATGCAACGGACATCGCCAAGATCTGCATGGGTGGACTGATCGCAGTTGTTGTGGCTCAGCGGCTGTTGAGGAAGCGCGGTTAAACAGTTTGTGTCGCCCCTGAAGGGGCTTGGGGAATCTAATGGCGGTCGACCCAGCACTCCGCCTGCGGCGCTGGTGAGCCGGTTGTGCGAGGTGAGTTGGCGCCAAGGATCCCGCTTTGAACTTCGTTAAATGAGGTGAGTTGGCCCCGACGGAGCCCGCTGTGGCTTCGTTAAATGAGGTGAGTTGGCTCCAAGGATCCCGCTTTGAGCTTCGTAAAACACTGCTTGGTAGCTTCGCAACTCGGGCATTCGCTGTGTTCACTTGCATAGTTGCCCGTGAATCCGCAAACTAGGCCAACGTGAGCACAACCGCCAAAGCCGATCTGTTTCGCCTGCTGCCTTCGGTTGACGAGTTGCTCCGCGTCCCGGCTGTGCAGTCGAGCGTCGCGCGCTGCGGCCATGCTGCGGTGACCGGTGCTGCGCGGGCGGCGCTTGATCAGATTCGCCAGGAGATAGCGAACGACCGTCTCGATGAACCAGGAATAGCGGCCGCGATCGAAGAGCTGCCGTCACTCATAGAACATCACCTCAATGAGTCGCTGGGGTATTCGCTGCGCCCCGTGATCAACGCGACCGGCGTGATTCTGCATACCAACCTGGGACGCGCGCCGCTGAGTCAGGAAGCCCTGCGTCATGCCGCTGAAATCGCGCAGGGCTATTCCAACCTTGAATTCGATCTTGCGACCGGCGAACGCGGCAAACGCGATTCGCATACCGACCGGCTGTTTGCGCGGCTGCTGAATACCCCAGACCGCGAACTCTCGACCATCGTGGTGAACAACAACGCTGCGGCGGTGCTGCTGTCGCTGAACGCGCTGGCTGAGGGTGGAGAGGTCATCGTCTCGCGCGGCGAACTGGTGGAGATTGGCGGATCGTTCCGCATTCCGGACGTCATGGCGAAGTCAGGTGCAGTGCTGCGCGAAGTCGGCACCACCAATCGCACGCGCGTCGCCGATTACGCGGCTGCGATCAACGAGAAGACGAAGCTGCTGCTGCGGGTGCATCGGTCGAATTTCCAGATTGTCGGTTTCGCCGAGCAGCCCTCGCTGGAAGAGTTGGTCGCGCTGGGGCGCAAGCACGGCATTCCGGTGATGGAAGACCTGGGCAGCGGAGACCTGTTCGACCTGCGCGCTTTGGGTGTGCAGGGCGAGCCCACCATCCACGCCAGTGTGCGAGCCGGGGTCGACGTGATCACGTATAGCGGCGACAAGTTGCTGGGGGGTCCGCAGGCCGGGCTGATCAGCGGCAGCCGCGAACTGGTGACGAAGATCCGCTCGAACCCGTTGTTTCGCGCGGTGCGCGTGGACAAGATGTTCTACGCCGCGCTTGAAGCCACGCTGCTGGCCTACCTCCGCGAAGACTACGACTCGATTCCTGCGCTGCGCATGATGCGCGTGAGTTCCGACGACCTGCATAATCGCGCCGAACACCTGATGCGCAAGCTGCACATTACCTCGCCACAGTTGCACATCGAGGTGGTGGAGTCGCGCTCGGTGCTGGGTGGAGGCGCGGCGCCGGGGTCCACGCTGCCGACTTATGTCCTTGCCATCTCAAGCAGTGTGATGAATGCCGATGCTATCGCGGTGAAGCTGCGTCAGTGGGCCACGCCGATCATCGCTCGGGTCGAAGACAAACGCGTCCTGCTGGATTTGCGAACGGTGACGACAGAAGAAGAAGTGGTGATCGCCGGGGCGTTGGAAGCCATGGGCCGCGACAGCAGAGACGTCGAGAGTACCTAGCTTTGGAATCCATACTCGCGCTCAGGCGACGGCTTCGCTGCTCGCATTCGACTGGCCGGATTCGTCAATGAAAACTGCGCGCCGGCTGATGGCCATCGAAACCACGGTTCCTGCGACGGCAGCGGCCAGTGCGAACCACACGATGTCGCGATAGTTCCCGCTGCGGTCCACTAACACGCCTGCGATGGGCGGTCCGATAGCCGCTGCCACACCGTAGGACAGAAGCAGGAAGCCGAGCAACTCGCCGATGTTTTCCAGGCCGAAGATCTGAATCGCCACGGCCGGCGTGAGCGACGCTACTCCTCCGTACGAGATGCCCATGACTACGACAAAGACAACCAGCGCCGGATACGAGAAGGCAAACATCCAGATGACGCACGCCACCGCGACACAGACGCAACTGAACTGAAACGGAATGATGGCGCCAATCTTCTCTGCCGCCGCATTCAGACCCAGCCGCGACAACAGACTTCCCGCTCCGATATAGCCGACCAGCGCAGCCGCTGACACGCTGCCGACCCCTTCCTTGGTTGCTAATGCCGGCAGGTAGACCATGGTGACGAACACCGGAATGCCGGTGAGCATGCGAGAGAGAAAGACCAGCAGAAAAGGACGACTCTTAACCTTCGCCCAAACCGCACGACTGCCCTTCTTGCTTTCTACCTTGACGGGCGGCTTGAACATGAACAGCGCGCTGACAAACAGTAGGGAGCCGCCGGCCGCGCCCAGGATGGTCAGCGTGGAACGCCAACCATGCTCGCGGATGAGCCACGCGCTCAACGGCGCGGCAACCAGAGTGCCGACACCGATTCCGCTGACGGCGATGCCGAGTGCGACGTCACGCTCTCGCTTGAACCATTCGCCGACGGCAGCGAGCGAAGGAACGTAGACCGAAGCGAGCCCGGCGCCAACTCCCAGGCCGAGGCTGGGGAGGGCAACCGCGAAGCTGTGGGCGTGGGCGGTGGCGATGACTCCCCCGGTAAAAATCAAAGCGCCCGTCATCATGACCTTGCGCGGTCCAACGTGATCGGCCCAGTCGCCGGTGAGCGGACCAAGCAAATATCCGGAGAGGCTCATGCCCGAGAAGAGCGTGGCCATCAGAGCATGGTTGACTCCCAGCGCTGTTCCCATTGGCTTGAGGAACACGCCAAAAGCGTAGAGAAAACCATAGGCAACGAAGCTGGCGACAAACGCCGCACACGCAACGATCCAGGCGCGCGGCGAGTCGAAAGCGGTTGGTGATGGATTCTGCATGAGTCTCAGGGAACGGGAAACCAGCGTCTCAGCAGGATAAGGGTGAATGCGTGCGATGCCAAGAACAATGAGGGCGGGCGGAGGCCGGCGTAAGGATTCATTCGCTCCGCTTACAATTCTTCTGATGGACTATCTCGGCCGGCAAAAGAAGTTCCAGCAGACTCTCGCAGCGGAGCGCCTCGACGGCTTCGTCGTCACTCATCCCGCCAACCTGCGCTATTTGTGCGGATACAGCGGCAGCAACGGTTTGCTGCTGCTGCTCGCGGGACGCAAGACTTTCTTCACCGACGGCCGGTATACGTTGCAAGCCCGTGAAGAAGTGAAGGGCACGCGCGTCGTCATCTCCAAAGGCGCGTTGATCAAAGATGCCGCCGCTGCGATTGCCAAGCTGAGGTCGGCAGCTATCGGATTTGAAGCCGACACTACGACCGTCGCGGCCGCCGAGCAAATGCGCGAGCTCACGCCCAAGCGTATCCGCTGGAAGCCGACCGCAGGCCTCGTCATGCGGCAGCGCATTATCAAAGATGCGGAAGAGTTGAAGCTGATCAGGGCCGCGGTTCAACTCGGCGCCAAGGTTTACACCGAAGCTTTGCGATCGTTGAAGCCCGGGGTGGCGGAAACGGAAGTTGCAGGCGAAACTCGAATACGCTGCACGTCGCGGCGGCGCCGATGCGATGTCGTTCGAGACTATCGTTGCGGCGGGAAAGCGCGGCGCACTGCCGCATGGGCGCGCATCGAGTGCTGCTATACCGAAGCGAGGATTCGTCGTCCTCGATTCGGGTGTTATACTGCGCGATTATTGTTCCGACATGACCCGCACGGTGCACGTGGGGCGTGCCGGCCGCATTGAGCGGGAGTGGTACGCAGCCGTACTGGAGGCGCAATTGGCGGGCATTGCCGCCGTGCGTCCGGGTGTGGCTGCCGGCGAGGTAGACGAAGCGGCGCGCTCGGTATTGCGCAAGGCAAAGCTCGACCGCTACTTCACGCACTCCACGGGACACGGCGTCGGCCTGGAAATTCATGAGCCGCCGCGACTCGGCAGGGGCCAGACAGAGCGGTTGGAACCGGGCATGGTCATTACGATTGAGCCCGGTATTTATGTGCCCGAAAAGGGCGGCATTCGAATAGAAGATATGGTGGTAGTTACCGCGGGCGGGGCCGAAGTGCTGACCCCGGTGAGCAAGGAATTAGTCGAAGTCTGAGGCGGTCCCCGCGTGGGATGGCGGTTTCGAAATGGCGCGCGTTCACGGCGGGTGGTCGCGACGTACGCACCCCTTCAAAGAAGGAATTGCATGAATCAGAAAGAACTGCGAGAGCTCATCGAGTTTCTGGTGGAGAAAGATATTGCCGAGTTCGAGATGGAACGCGGCGACCTGAAGCTCCACGTGAAGCGTGGCACGGCGCCTGCGCCCATGATGCAGGCGGCGCCGGTAGCGCCTGTGCCGGTTGCACCCATGGCAGCGCCCATCGCGGCGCCATCGTCGGCAGCGGCGGCGCAGCCGAGCCAGCCGGCAGCGCCAGCGGCAGCGTCGGACGACGCCAATCTGCACATCCTGAAATCGCCGATGGTCGGCACGTTTTACGGAGCGCCCTCGCCTGGCGCGCCGCCGTTCGTCGCGGTCGGCGATACGGTCAAAGAGGGCCAAGTGCTGTGCATCATTGAAGCCATGAAGCTGATGAATGAAATCGAAGCCGACGCTTCTGGCGTGATCGTGAAAATGCTGGTCAGCAATGGCGCGCCGGTCGAGTACGGCATGCCGCTGTTCGGGATTCGCAAGAGCTAAAAACTTATTTCATGTTCAAGAAGATCCTCATTGCGAATCGCGGCGAGATAGCCCTGCGCGTCATCTGCGCCTGCAAGGAACTGGGTATCAAGGCCGTCGCTATCTACAGCGAGGCCGATCGCAACTCGCTGCATGTGCGTTTTGCCGACGAGGCCATTTGTATTGGGCCGCCGCGGCTGAGCGACAGCTACCTCAACGTCCCCGCTGTTATCAGCGCCGCGGAAATCGCTAACGTCGACGCCATCCATCCCGGCTATGGGTTGCTGAGCGAGAACGCGAACTTTGCGGAGGTGGTGCAGGCGTGCGGCATCAAGTTCATCGGGCCTCCGCCGGAAGTGACGCGCATGATGGGCGAGAAGGAAAAGGCCCGCGCTGCGATGAAGAAAGTTGGCGTGCCGATTTTGCCGGGCTCCGATGGCATCATCGACTCGGCAGGCGAGGCGGCGGAGTGGGCGCGCACCATCGGCTATCCCGTGATCGTCAAAGCCTCGGCGGGCGGAGGCGGTCGCGGCATGAGAATCATCCGCTCGGATGACGAGCTGCCGAATCTCTTCCACGGCGCGCAATCGGAAGCGGCAGCGGCTTTCGGCAACGGCGATCTCTACATGGAGAAATTCATCGAGCGCCCGCGGCACATCGAGTTCCAGGTGCTGGCCGATGAGCATGGCCACGTGATGAGCCTGGGCGAGCGCGAGTGCAGCATTCAGCGCCGCCATCAGAAGCTGGTGGAAGAGGCGCCGTCGGTGGTTGTCACCCAGGAGCTGCGCGACCGCATCGGCGGCATCCTGGTGAAGTCCTTGTCCGAGATCGGCTACATGAATGCCGGTACGATCGAGTTTCTGCGCGACGAAGACGGCGAGCTGTACTTCATCGAGATGAATACGCGCATCCAGGTCGAGCATCCGGTGACGGAGATGACGACCGACGTTGACCTGGTGAAATCGCAGATTCGCATCGCTGCGGGCGAGAAGTTGGATGAGGTCATCCAGCACAAAGTCTATTTCCGCGGACACGCTATCGAGTGCCGCATCAATGCCGAGCATCCAGAGAAGTTCACGCCATCGGCGGGCAAGATTACGGCGCTCAATCTTCCCGGCGGCACGGGCATTCGCGTCGATACGGCGGCGTATGCCGAAGGCGTGATTCCTCCGTATTACGATTCGTTGATTGCGAAACTCATCGCTCGTGGACGCGATCGCGAAGAGGCGATTGCCCGCATGGCGCGTGCGCTCGACATGTTCGTGGTGGAGGGCATCTTCACCAGCATTCCGTTGCACAAGCGCATCATGGCCGACCCCGACTTCCGGGCCGGCGACATCGACACCAAGTTCATGGAACGCTTCCTGACGCGGCACGAAGCCGCCACGAAGTAAGCCGCAAGGTGCGCTGAACTAAGCGGCAAACTTCCCCGGCTGTACGCGATTGTGGATGTGGGGTGCTTCGATCGCTCGGCGCGCAACACGTCGGCGATCGTTGAGTTCGCTCGCGAACTGGCGGCCGGCGGCGTCGAACTCATTCAGTACCGCAACAAAGATGGCGACGTCGCGCACCATGCTGAGCCATGCGCGCGAGTTGCGGCGCGCACTGGAGCGAGAAAGTTAAGCTCATCATGAACGATCGTGCCGACCTGTGCCTTGCCGCAGGATTTCGACGGAGTGCATGTCGGGCAGGACGATCTCTCGCCGGAAGGCGCGCGGACTGTGGTTGGGCCGGATCGGATCGTCGGCGTCTCCACTCACAATCTTGAGCAGTTGCAAGCAGCCGATGCTGGTCCGGCGGACTATATCGCCTACGGGCCGATCTTCTCCACCAGCACGAAACTGAATCCGGATCCGGCGGTGGGGCTTGCTGGCTTGCGCGCCGCACGCGCCGCGACGGGCAAGCCGCTGGTCGCTATTGGCGGCATCACGCGGGCGAATGTCGCGTCGGTGATGAAAGCCGGAGCGGATTCGGTAGCAGTGATTTCCGACTTGCTGCAGTCGCCGCGAGAAGCGGCAGAAGAATTTCTGCGGCTGATGGTGTAAATTCATGCGAAACGTCCCAGGCTGCCCGACGTTTTGGTCAACAGCTGTGGTGGGGGTAGGGGTCCTTCGACTGCGTTCGGTCGCCGCCGGCGACCTCACTCCGCTCAGGATGACAAACTGAATGAGGCTGCAGGCCGACAATTCCACGCATTCCGAGGTTCTTTGAGCACTCATACCAAACCCATTACCACCGCGCCGAACACCGACAGCGAGTTTGTAAAAGGCATGGGGCTGACCAGCGCGACCACGCTGGTGATGGGCTCCATGATCGGCTCGGGCATCTTCATCGTCTCGGCCGACATTGCCCGCATGACCGACTCGCCCGCGCTGCTGATTGGTGCGTGGCTGGTCACCGGATTCATGACCATCACCGGAGCGCTGGCCTACGGTGAGCTGGCGGCGATGATGCCGCGCGCCGGCGGACAATACGTTTACCTGCGCGAATCGCTGGGGCCGCTCTGGGGATTTCTCTACGGCTGGACGCTTTTCCTCGTCATCCAGACCGGAACCATTGCCGCCGTCGGCGTGGCCTTCGGCAAATTTCTCGGCGTCTTCTTCCCCTCGGTTTCCTCGACGCATTGGATCCTGCATCTGTGGAGGGTGCCGCCGATTCCACTGGGGCCCATGGTGCTGGGCAACATGGATGTCGGGCTGAACACGCAGAATCTCGCGGCCATCATCATCGTCATCTTTCTATCGGTGTTGAACATCTTCGGCGTGCGCACGGGCGCGATGGTGCAGAACGTCTTCACCTTTGCTAAAACCGCGGCGCTACTTGGACTTGTCCTGCTGGGGCTGTTCGTAGGACGCAACGCTGCTGCGATAGCCGCGAACTTTGGTCCGAACTTCTGGCGCAATGCGGGATGGAGCGCGCTGCATCCGGTGCAAGTCGGAATCGACGGGCCCATCGCAATGGTCGGAATGCTGACTATCCTCGCGGTCTCGCAGGTCGGGTCACTGTTCTCGTCAGACGCGTGGAACAACGTGACCTTCACCGCCGGCGAGGTAAAGAATCCGCAGCGCAATCTACCGCTCTCGCTGGCGCTGGGCACGGGCGCGGTCATCCTTCTTTATGTGCTGGCGAACGTCGTCTACTTGACCGTGCTGCCGCTGCAAGGCGATCCGCACGGCGCGACGATCCTGGCGCGCGGCATTCAGCACGCTTCGGAAGATCGCGTCGCCACCGCGGTGATGCAGCAGATTTTCGGCTCGGCGGGCGCGAAGATCATGGCCATTGGCATTCTCATCTCGTGCTTCGGCTGCGACAACGGCCTGATCCTCGCAGGAGCCCGGGTTTACTACGCGATGGCGCGCGATGGTCTATTCTTCCGCCGCGCCGGCGAGTTGCATCCCAAGTACCGCACGCCCGCGCATTCGTTGTTCGTACAGTGCATCTGGACTTGTGTCCTGTGCATATCCGGCAGCTACGGCCAACTGCTCGACTACATCATCTTTGCCGTGCTGGTGTTCTACATCCTGACCATCGCCGGGTTGTTCGTCCTTCGCATCAAGCGGCCTGACGAGCCGCGTCCCTATCGCGCGATTGGATATCCGGTACTGCCTGCGGTTTACATTTTGATGGCCGTGTTCATTGATATAGTGTTGTTGCGCTACAAGCCTCAGTACACATGGCCGGGATTGATCATCGTCCTGCTGGGTATTCCCGTGTACTTCCTATGGTCGAGGCGCAATCGAGAAGCGACTGCCGAAGTTTGATGTCGTTGGAGCGCGAAGGGGAGAGACAAGCTGAATGGCGAACCTTTTGAAATGTAAGCCGCTGGGCATGCTGATGGAGGAAGCGTCCGATACCAGCGAGCATAGTCTGAAGCGGGCGTTGGGTCCTCTGAACCTTATTACCCTGGGCATCGGCGCGATTATCGGCGCGGGAATTTTCGTTCTCACCGGCTCAGCCGCGGCGCAGTATGCCGGCCCCGCTATCGTGCTGTCGTTCATTCTTGCCGGTACCGGCTGCGTGTTTGCCGGGCTGTGCTATTCAGAGTTCGCCTCGCTGATTCCGATTGCGGGCTCGGCATACACCTACGGCTACGCGACCTTGGGCGAGATTTTCGCCTGGATCATTGGCTGGGACCTGGTGCTTGAATACGCCTTCGGTGCGAGCACGGTGGCCTCCGGCTGGAGCGGCTACTTCGTCAGCTTTCTGCAGGATTTCGGCATTCATATTCCACCGCAGCTGACCGCCACTCCTTACACCCATGTAGGCGATCACTGGATACCGAACGTGTTGGTGCAGTACCAGGGCCGATGGGAACTGCTGACCACCATGGACCCGATCCTGAAGCAGAACGGCATCGATGCTTCCACGCTGCCGCACGTAACGGGCGTGTTCAACCTGGTTGCCTTCCTCGCCATCTGCTTCATCACCGCAATTCTCGTCATCGGAATTCAGGAGTCGGCGAACTTCAATTCGGCCATCGTGATTGTGAAAGTCACCATCGTCCTCATCTTTATCGCCATCGCCGGCGCATATGTAGCCAGGCACCCATCGCTGGCAGCGGCAAATTGGCATCCTTTCATCCCGCCTAACCAAGGCTCGTTTGGCGAGTATGGATGGTCGGGCATTGCGCGTGCGGCGGGAGTGATTTTCTTCGCCTACATTGGATTCGACGCGGTTTCAACGGCGGCGCAGGAAGCGAAAAATCCGCAGAAGGACATGCCGCTCGGCATCCTGGGATCGCTGGTCATCTGTACGATTCTGTACATCCTGGTCTCCGGCCTGTTGACGGGAATCGTTCCTTACTCGGCATTAAACGTGGCCGACCCGGTGGCGGTAGGAATCGATGCGACCGGCGTGCGCTGGGGCTCGATCCTGGTGAAGCTGGGAGCGATTGCCGGACTGGGCAGCGTGATGCTGGTGATGTTGCTGGGACAGTCGCGAGTGTTCTTCTCCATGTCGCGGGATGGCTTGCTGCCGCCGTGGGCGGGCAGGGTGCATAAGAAGTTCCGCACGCCCTACGTTTCGTCGATCACAGTGGGAATTTTCGTAGCCATCTTCGCTGCCTTGGTGCCCATTGGCATTCTCGGCGAACTGGTGAGCATTGGGACGCTGCTGGCGTTCGTTATCGTGTGCGCTGGCGTGTGGGTGCTGCGTGTCCGCCGTCCTGACTTGCACCGGCCGTTCAAGACTCCGCTGGTACCGCTGGTGCCGATTCTCGGCATCATCATTTCGTTCGCCCTGATGGCCAGCTTGCCTTTAGACACATGGATTCGGCTGTTCGTCTGGCTGGTGATCGGCATGGCGATTTACTTCGGGTATGGCCGCCATCACAGCCGGGTGCAGCAGATGTCGGCCGAGGACGTCAGGGTAGCAGGGGATTAGGCTCCAGATCGTATTATCCCCAGGGAGAAGTCGCTTTCGACCTCGACCGTTTGTGGATGTGCTTTCTTCCTGCATTTCGTGAGGGACGTCGCCTATGTGGAAGTCCATCGCTGTGGTGGTTGGCAGTTATCTGTTGTCGGTTGTATTGGTGATTGCAACGGATCCATTGCTTTCGCGGATCTTTCCCGGCCAATTCGTTAAGGGTGCCATTCCTTCGACGCCAGCGTTATGTGCGAGCACGGCGTTATTTATAGTGATTTCGATCTTCTGCGCTGGGATTTGCGCACGATTTGCCCCGGGCCGCGCCGAGCGACACGTACTCTGGTTCTTCATCATCGGAGAAGTGATGGGCTTGGCTGCCACCATTCCCAACTGGAACACAGGTTGGCCCCATTGGTATTGGCTATCGTGGCTGCTGACCTGGCCTCTGAGCTGCTGGATCGGTCTGATGCTCGGCTCACGCCGCGGGACACGAGCTTCGGCAACGATGAGTTAAATCGGGTAAAAAACTGACGATACAAACAAAGTGGTAGGCTCCGCCGGTGAGAAAGCTCGGGCGGGGCTTTCTATTGCGAGTAAAATCACTGCAACAATCAGGGATGGCCTTGGTTGCCGCTCACGGCAGCCTCTGGAACAATAAGGTAACAAGTTCTCATGCCACAAATTGGAAGTTTCGCGCTCCTGCTGGGCCTGGCGCTGGCCGCTTACTCTTTCATTGCGGGTGCGCTGGCCCTCTATCGCAAAGACGACGCCTTGGGAGAAACCGCGCGGCGCGCCGGCATCGCCTGCTGGGTGGCCGTAACGGTCGCCGCGATCGCGCTGGTCATGGCGGCGTTCGGCAACGACTTCTCGGTCGCCTACATCCTGCACCATAGCAACCGCGATCTGCCGGGCGCCTACAAATTTGCCGCCCTGTGGTCGGGACAGGAAGGCTCGCTGCTGCTGTGGGCATGGCTGCTGGCGAGTTACGGCCTGGTGATGCGGATGCGCTACAAGGTCGATCCGCAACTGACGGCGCACGCGTCGGTCATCGTCGCGGCGGTGCAGGTGTTCTTCCTGCTGCTGATAAATTTCGCCGCGCATCCGTTCGGGTTAGTCGTGGGCAACATTCCTCCGGACGGCAACGGATTGAATCCGCTATTGCAGTATCCCGAGATGGTCATCCATCCGCCGATGCTGTATCTCGGCTACGTCGGCGTGACGGCGCCATTCGCCTTCGCGCTGGGCGCGCTGATCATGAAGTATCCCGGCGAGAAGTGGATCCACATCACGCGCCGCTGGACCATGGTGACCTGGCTGTTCCTCACCTGCGGAATTTTTCTGGGCGCGCACTGGGCGTATGAAGTTCTGGGCTGGGGCGGCTACTGGGGATGGGACCCGGTGGAGAACGCCTCGCTGCTGCCGTGGCTGACGATGACCGCGTTCCTGCATTCGGTGATGATGCAGGAGAAGCGCGGCATGATGAAGATGTGGAACATGTGGCTGATCTTCACCACGTTCCTGCTGGCCATCTTCGGCACATTCCTCACGCGCAGTGGCGTAGTGAGCTCGGTACATGCCTTCGCGCAGTCGGGCATCGGCATCTGGTTCGTGTGGTTCCTGGCAATCAGTTTCGCAACTTGCGTTTTCTTCTTCGTGCGCAATCGCGACACGCTGCGGAGCGAGCATCGAGCTGGAGTCGCTGGTGTCGCGCGAGTCGAGCTTCCTGTTCAACAACCTGGTGCTGCTGGTTTCGTGCTTCGCCGTGTTGTGGGGCACGCTGTTTCCCGTCCTGTCGGAGTGGGTGACGGGCAGCAAGGTCACGGTCGGGCCTCCGTTTTTCAATCGGGTGAACGTGCCGATCGGAATCTTCCTGGTCTTCCTAACCGGCATTGGCCCGCTGCTGGCCTGGCGGCAAACATCGCTAGACAGGCTGCGGCGAAACTTCATTTGGCCCACGGCGCTGGCCCTGCTGACCGTCGCTGTGCTGCTGGTCGGCGGCATGAAGCCGTGGCAAGACAGCGCGTACTTCTATTCGCTGATGGCGATTGCTCTGTCGATGTTTGTGGCGGCTACGGTTACGGGTGAGTTCTGGCGCGGCGGACGCGTCATCGCCCGCCAGCAGCATACCAACGTTCTGAACGGCATGGTGCAGATTACTCGCCGCAACACGCGCCGCTATGGCGGATACATTGTGCACTTTGGCGTGCTGCTGATCGTCCTGGGATTTGCCGGCCTACCGTTCAATATGGACAAAGAGCAGGAGATGGGCTTCGGCGACAAGATGCAGATCGGCCATTACACGCTGGTCTGCCAGTCGTACACGCAGGATGACAAGCCGAATTACAGCAGCGAGTGGGCCGTGCTCGATGTCTACAAGAACGGCAAGAAGCTCACCACCATGTTTCCTGAGCGCCGCTTCTACAAGGCGAGCGAGCAGACTTCGACCATCGTGGCCAACCGTTCACGCCTGAACGAGGACTTGTACCTGGTCTATACCGGCAAGAATCCCGAGACCGGCAAGCCGATCATCAAGGCGCACGTGAATCCGCTGGTGTTGTGGATCTGGATCGGCGTACACGTGGTGCTGATCGGGACCATCATTGCGCTGCTGCCGAATGCCAAGCCCAAGAAATTGGTGTTGGATAAGAAGGAGCGCGAGGCGGCAGAGGCGGTGCGCGAAGGAGCGGTGGGAGTTGGTGGAGATTGAAGAAGGTTGTCAGTTGTCGCTGGTCAGTTGTAAGAAAGAGGTCGAACCAATGCGAGCCGAGCGCAGGAAAGCTGGCAGCGATTCGCAAACACGACCAGAGCCCGTGCCGGGGCGGTACGAGAGCAGATCCCTCGCTTCGCTCGTGATGACAAGTCAAAATTGGTAAATCGTAATTCGAAGATGGACAGTCGAAACTGAGTCTGTGATACCCAGAACGCAAAACTCGAAACTCTTACGCCGCGTTGCGCAACTCGCGCTCATCGCGACCGTGGCCATGCTGTTCCTGGGCGCGGACGCCGATGCGCGCTTCAACAAGCTTGGACATCAGCTCATGTGCGTGTGCGGGTGCAACCAGGTTTTGTTGGAATGCAACCACGTGGGCTGTCAGTATTCCGACCGCATGCGCAACGAGTTGACTGCCGGCCTCGAGCGCGGCGATAGTGATTCGCTGGTGCTGCAAAGCTTTGTGCAGAAATACGGCAACACGGTGCTGGCGGCGCCCACTTCGAGCGGCTTCAACATGGTCGCGTGGATTACGCCGTTTGCGGTGTTCTTTTTCGCCACTGCATTAGCCGTATGGCTGGTTCGACTTTGGAAGTCGCGCGCGGTAGCGCAGCCAGTAGCACATCCTAAGCTCGCGCAGAAAGAACTGGATGCGCTACGCCACAAGGCGCGGCAGGAGACCGAATTTTGACGTTCGCAATGTTTGCAGCGGCTGAAGGAACGCAGACCGCGTTCATCCTGTTTGGGTGCGCGCTGTTCGCGGCGGCCCTCTTCTTTTACATCTTCTATCGGCCCGATGAGGCGGAGCAGGGCGAAGCCAAAACGCGGCTCACCTATCTCGCCGAGCGCAAGGAAGCGACGTACGAAAATCTGCGCGACCTGAACTTCGAGTACAAGGCTGGAAAGCTGGGCGAAGAGGATTATGCCATGCAGCGCGCCGCGCTCGAAGATGAAGCCGCGGCCATCCTCGCAGAGATGGGAACGATTGAGGCGCGCAAGGCCCCCTCCGTGCGGGGTAAGGCATGAAGGTTGGGCTCTCGATGCTTCGTGTCAGGGCACGACTTCAGTCGCGCCGAAAGTCACTCTTTCTCCTTTGTATTCCCGAGTGGGCTTCAGCCCGCGAGGGATCTGTTTTGGTGCCGCCGGCCAAAGCAGGCTCAGGAGGGCAAAAAGGGGCGTTGTGTCGGCACGACCAAGGTCGTGCCCTGACGCGGTGCTTTCTATTGCTGATCACCCTCGTTGCTCTATCTGCAATAGCCCTCGGCCAATCCATCACCGGCACGGTCACCAACGGAACCACGGGCAAGCCGGCGGCGGGTGCCGACGTGTCGCTGCTCTCGTTGTCGCAAGGGATGGACGAGATCGGCTCTACCAAGGCTGATGCCCAGGGCAAGTTCTCGTTTCCCGCTCCCACGGACCAGGCGCCGCACATGGTTCGCGTGACCCATGGCGGGGTGAACTATTTCCCGAAAGGTGGCCCGTTGATGCCCGGCAAGACGACGGCCGAGGTCACGGTTTACGATTCGGCGAAGAAAGTCGAGCCGCTGAACCAGACGGTTGAGGTGGATCGCGTGCAGAGCGATGGCAAGCAGCTGCAGGTGATCACGCTGTTCGCGATCCAGAACGTGTCGAATCCGCCACGAACTCTGGATGCAGATCGCACCTTCGAATTTGTGCTGCCACCGGGGGCCAGGCTGGATGGCGGCGAGGCGAAAGGCCCGGGCGGGCAGCCGATTTCCAGTCCTGCGACCGCTACCGGAGCGAAGAACACTTACGCGTTCGGCTATGCGCTGAAGCCAGGCGAAACGCAGTTTCAAATTTCTTACGATATGCCCTACAACGGCGAGGCCAGCTTTTCACCAAAGCCGTTGGCCAACGTGCAACATTTCGTCGTGATGCTGCCGAAGGGCATGACCTTCTCGGCCAAAGACGCGAAAACGTTCCAGAACATGCCTGACCAGTCAGGCTCAACCATCATGGTGGCGACCAACGTCAAGCCCGGGCAGGACCTGTCGTACCGGATCGCGGGCGCGGGTGTCTTTCCGCAGGATGGACAGGAAGATGCCGGCGCGGGCGGCACAGGCGGTGGTGGCGGCGGGGCCAGTGGCGGGGCTGCTGACGGCGGTGCGATGGGCGGAGGTCAGGCCGCGGGACGCGACAATCGTCCCGGCGGTGGACTGGGCGCGCCGATCGACGCTCCCGACCCGCTGCACAACTATCGCGCGCTGATTCTTGGCGCATTCGCCGTTGTGCTGGTGATGGGCGGCTTCTACATCGTCTCAAAGACGAACCAACGGCCGCATGCCGCAGTGGCCGAGGGCCCGCGCATCGATGCTCCGGTGATGGGCGATCGCTCGACCATGTTGCTGGAGGCCATGAAGGAAGAGCTGTTCCAGTTGGAGATCGACCGCCAGCAGGGGAAAGTCAGCCCGGAAGAATACGCCAAGGCGAAGGCCGCGCTGGACGAGACGATCAAACGAGCGCTGGCGCGGAAGAGCAGCTAGCAGGCAGCTTCTACTTGACTCCGCTTTCAGGATTCCAGGTGCCCTGCTTCTTGCGTGAGGTCACCATCTCGCCGAGGTGGTAGGCGTTGTGCTGCGCGATACGGGCAACATTGGGAGCAATTTTCGCCAGAGTCGCGTCGTCCGCCGATTGCACGAACTGCTCCAGCTCTCCCATGACGCGATCGAATTCCTTCTGCGCCGCGTCCCATTGCTTTGGATCGAAATTAAAAGTCGCATCGTTATCATCGCCCTTGGGCGCCGGCTGATGTTTGAGCCTCGCCAAGCTGGCGGAGTTCCAAAAGTTCAGGTGCTGCACCAGTTGACCGACGGAGTGATTCTTGCCGTCGCTCCACGCGGCCTGCTCGCCCGTGAGCCCCGCAACCGCTTCTTTCTCTGAGACAAACCAGGCTTTCTCGTTATGAGTCTCGCGCAACTCCTGCAGGAGAACCGATTTCAAAGTTGCATCCGGCTTCGCTGGTTGTTGCGCCTGGGCCACAAAACTAATCCCAAGAAATATCGCGATCAGATAGGTTCGCATGCAACACTCCTACGCACATGAGTTGGACGCAGGTGACAACGGCTCATCACCCGTACGAATTGGCTTGCGCAAGATTTTACGTCGGAAGCGTGAGGCGCGCGAAAAAGTCCAACCCCCGTCGCTGAAGCGCAAAGATCTCCGCTACAAAGTTCAGAAGCCAGCGATTACCGCGTGATCTCCCAGACCGCTCCTGCGCCAAGGCCTCCGCAGCAGTTGCCGCCGTTATAGGTAGTTCCGTAGAGCTTTCCGTTGGGCGCAATCGTGACCGTGCTCATGGGCACGTTGCCGTCGGGAGGCCCGGTGAAGTCGTGCAACGAAGTGAACGTCCAGCTGCCGGCGTTGAGCGTCAACTCAAAAACCGCTCCCGGGTTGCGCATTCCAACATCGGCAACGGTGCCGTACAGATTCCCCTGTGCATCCAGGGTCAGGGGAGCATACGGACCCCCAGAATACTTGGCCGGAATCTTGGCCAGGACGCTATATGTCCATACGTTAATAGATTTCGAAAGCTCAAAAATCACGCCGCTGTAGCCGTCACTGGCAACTGTGCTGCCGTAGAAGTTCCCGGCTGAATCAGCGGTGAGACCGGCAGCGGGCTCGCAGCCTGCATTGCTGTTGCAGTCGAAATTGTATAGAACGCTTTCGCTCCAGCTGTCGCCCGCTGGCGTCAACTCGAAGATCACTCCTGCCTGATTGCTTCCTCCCTTGACGGTGGTGCCGATCAGGTTGCGGGCAGAGTCGAAGCTCACCCCATTGGGGTATGCGCCGTCCGTGCCTCCCTGGAAGACGTATAGAGTGGACATCGACCACACATTCCCGGCCCGCGTCAGTTTGTACACCAATCCGCAGCCGCGATTGTTATTGCAGCCGTTGCTGCCTCCCGTCCGCGTCACGCCATAAATATTGCCCGCTTCATCAAAGGCCACGTCACCATGGGTGTAGTCGAAACCCGCGAAACTGTAGAGCCAATCGATGTTCCAGGCCGAACGCACTGTCGCGGAAACGGTAGCCAAAGGACGCAAGCTGTAAACCGAGCCACCATTGGTGGAGGTTCCATAGAGCACTCCATCTGGGCCAAACTGGACTCCCGAGGGATTAATGCCGTCGGATTCGGTCGTGAAGGTGTAAATGCGGTCGATTGTCCAAGTTTCTCCACGCGACGACATCCTGTATACGATCCCTTGACCACCGTCATACCCGGTCCCGCCGTTTTCGGTGGTGCCATACAGCGCTCCGGAGCGATCGATGCTCAATCGTCCTGAGGGATTGGTTCCATCCGGTGCGTCCGTGAAGTTGTGAATGATGCGCAGGGTTTGCGCCGCCGCAATGGGAACAAGGGTGAGAACCGCCAACAACAATAGAACAAGCGGGGCGGTTCTCACTCGATAACTGATTCCGAGAGCGATTTGCTGCTGTGTCGTCATGCTGATACCCCCTGCCGTTTTGGGGCAGAAGTGTATCACGCATTCTGGAGGGAGCAACTCAACTTCGAATGATTTGACAACCTGTGGACATACCTTATTGCTGGTCGCTGACCAGCCTACTTGCCGCTCGCGGCTCGCGCGCTCTAGCCGCTATGCCTGATGTGCATCACGTCCCCGTCTTTCACGATGTACTCTTTGCCTTCGAGTCGCAGGGTTCCCTTGGCACGGGCATTCGCTTCGGAGCCGGCTTCAAGCAAGGCATCCCAGTGAATAGTCTCGGCGCGGATGAAGTGATGCGACAGATCGGTATGAATCGCGCCGGCAGCGTCGACAGCTTTTGAGTTGCGCTCGACCGTCCAGGCGCGGCACTCGTCTTCGCCGACGGTGAAGAACGAGATGAGCCCAAGCAGCTCATAGCTCTTGCGGATAAGGCGGACCAGGCCACTCTCTTTCAGTCCGTAGCTGGAGAGAAATTCGGCGGCGTCTTCAGGACTCATCTCCGCCAACTCGGCTTCGACCTTGGCGCAGACAGCGATTGCTCCAGTGTTGGGGCGGGTCACGATTTCTGACAGGCCGTACTTCTCGATAGCGGCTTCGAGGTCTTTCTCCAACGTGGTGCTCTCGCCAATGTTGAGCACATAGAGAATCGGCTTCTCGCTGAGGAACATGAATCCGCGGACCCGTTTCTTATCGTCGGCGGTCATCTCCATCTCGCGCAGCGGACGCTCGGTTTCGAGATGAATCTTGGCGCGCTTGAGCAGCTCGTCTTCTTTCTCCAACTCAGGCGTGCGCATCTTTTTCAGGTCTTTTTCCAGGCGCTCGAGGCGCTTCTCCACCTGACCGAGGTCGGTGACGATCAGGTCGAAGTCGATGTTCTTGATGTCGCGCAGGGGATCGACCGCGCCGACGTGCGGAATTGACGGATCGTCGAAAACGCGCACCACGTGAGCCAGCGCATCGACATTGCGCAGGTTGGCGGCGAAGGCGGTTTCTTTGAGCGCCTCCTGGCTGAGCGCGGCGACGTCGGCGTATTCGACGCTGGCGTGCACCAACTTCTTAGGGTTGTAGAGCGCGGCCAGGCGGTCGAGCCGGTCGTCAGGAACCTTGGTGACACCGAGGTGCGCCTCGCGCGGATTGCCAGAACGTTGCGAGACGTCCTGCCCGGTGAGCATGACGAAGAGCGAGGTTTTGCCTACCTGCGGCAGGCCGATGATTCCGGTTTTCATTCTGTATTGAAGCTACCAGCTTCCAGCCGCCAGCCGCCAGTTGGGGGCGTCCAGGATCGTGTGTCGGGTGTCGGATTGGGACGGGGCAACACGCTGCAGCTCGGTCCTCAGCAGACTGCCGGTCCCCCAGCAGACAGTTGGGCCTTCGCAGCGTGGGCGATGACAAGGCAATGTTTCTACACGGGGTTAATTGCTGTTCTTCAGCAGAATCGCCTTCAGTGAAAATCCCCAGTCACAGCGCAGATCGGCTACCCGGAAGCCGGCCTCACGGAACATCGTGTAATAGTCTTCGAGGGCAAACACCTGCTCGTTAACCCCGGCGGCCATCAGGCGCGAGGTGGCAGCGTCATAGGCTGATCCCACCGGCTCGCACATCAAAGCGAGGAAGCCGTTCGCCTTCAACTTCTGGTGACAGACCTTGAGCAGATGGACCGGGTCTGCGAAGTGGTGCAAGGTGCGGCACAGCAGCACCGCGTCGGCAATCCCGTCGGCGAGAGGCATGTGGTTGGCGTCGCCGGCAACAAACGAAACGTGCCGGTATCCGCTGGGGTCGTTGTGGCGCAAATGCAATGCACCAAGCCGCAGCAGGCTGGCGCTGACATCGATGTTCAGCACGCGGGGATTCCTGGCTGTGCACCGCCGGACGATCATTAACGACTCAGGGGAGTTTCCTCCGCCAATTTCCATGAAATCCAGCGATTTCTCGTCGTCCGGCGTTCTCCAACCGCGGTGCACGAACTCCTCAATCAGTTGGACCGCAATTTCGCTGTCCGCGGGACCGGTAAACTCCGGCAGTTTGGGAGATTTCGTTTTAGGAGCCGCGAGACGCGCCACCGTAATCGGGACGTCAACGGCACCCTCATCGCCCCAGCGCACCATCTCGCGCACCAGTACGAGGCGCAGGATGTAACGTCCCGGCTCAGCCGGCGTGCGGATCTTAACTGGTACCGTGATTTCGCGTGAGGTTGGAATCTCGACGGGCAGAATGGTTCGCTCACCGTTGTAGAGCGCCATGCTGCCGTCGGAGCGAAGAAGGTGGTAAGAGAGGTTGAGACCATTCTCGGCCGACGGTACCCACGGGAAATCGCCGTCGTTTCTGATGCGAAAGCTACGGTGGATCAGCGAATTCGCGGGCAGCGGTTCGGAAATGTAGTGCCGTACGACCGTAAGCCTGAGGTCTGAGTTGAAAAGTGCAAATCGATCAGTAAAGAGGTCTACCTCGGCCGCAACCCCGTCGCTTCCCGGGGACGTCAGCGATTCCTCGACCAGACGCTGGACCGCGGTGTGTTCGCTTTCTGGCAGCGCATATCTGGACATGAGTGCTTTTACATAGGGCTCAATCCTTGGCCTATCGACAGAAGCTTGTTTCAAAAACAGATCCGCAACGTCTTCCACGACCGGGTAGGAGTGTTCACATGATGTGCAAATCAGCGCTTGATCCGCGGAACGTAAAGCCTGCCGGCATTTTGGGCAAAACACTTGACCATTTCGGATGAGTTCCGAGAGCCAGGAGTTTGGGTACAGTTCCTTGACGCTTGCCGGGGACAAGGGGAGGTTTGTGGCAGAAAATCCTGAGGTGTTGGTGTTCATAACGACATCGGCAATCGTATAGAAGCTCCGGACAACTACGCAAACGTTTGCAACGAGCCCGGCTGAGGCTGAGAGCTGACAGCTGACAGCCTCCCTATCCCATCCGCCGGGCTGTCATGTACACCAGCACCAATCCCAGCAGCATCACCGCACCCTCCACCCGCGTAGACCAGACATGCAGGCGATTGAATTCGAGACGGCGGGCATCGTCGTGGGGGACGTTGTCGATGAAACCCATGTCGTTGCGCAGGACGGCCATGCGCGAGGCGATGCCGAACATAGCGACGAGCGTCAGCAGGATCATGGCGTAGATGATCAGGTTGCGCAGCGCGAACGGCTGGGCCGCGCCGTCAACCACGCGCGCGTCGATCATCGATGTCGCTGCGAAGACGAAGCCGCAAATGAGGCCCATCCAGTGCATGATTCCGAGGCTGCGGTTCACCACGTTGCCGGCTAGCTGCCGCGCAGGAAGGATGCCGGGATGAAAGACGGTCGGCGCGAGGACGAAGGCGAAGAAGATGAGTCCGCCGACCCAGACGACGAGCGAGAGCAGCATGAGGAAGCGTAGGAAGGACATGGGAAAGTTGTCAGTTGCCGGTTGTCAGTTGTCAGAAAGAAGTTGCCAGTTACCAGCCACAGCCATCAGCCATCAGCCATCAGCCATCAGCTAAGTCTGAGCTTCTCTGCTGAGATTGTAAACATCCCTTGGTAGCAATCTTCGCGTTGGCAATCCTGGAGCACTCGAACCTTCCATTGGCCAACGCGCGCAGCTTCGCCGAAATGAGGGCACACGCGATTCTGGCTGGCGGCTGGTAGCTGGCGGCTGGAAGCTTCCTGCTCACGTTTTAGCTGACAGCTGAGAGCTGACGGCTGACGGCCTCTTCCTGATGCCTGACACCTGATGCCCGCTCCTACCTCCTGCTCTCGATTTGCTCTGTGATTAAGACATCTCACCTATACTCATTTCCCATCGGAATGAGTGCGACGAGTTTTGATTTCTCGCAAAGGGTGACACATATGACACGGAAACTGATGTTGATGACAGGCACGCTGCTGCTTTCAGGCTGCTTCGCCTACGCGCAGGCGGGCGGAGGCGGCGCAGGAGCAGGCGCTGGCGGAGCCGGGGCTGCCGCAGGTACAGGCGCGGGAGCTTCAACTGGCGCCGGACAGACCGGCACGACGGGTGCGGTAGGCACAGGCACCGCAGGTACTCCTGGTTCGGCGACCGGCAGCATGGGCGGCCAGACCGGCACGATGGGCACTACCGGACAAGCCGGCACCGCCGGCACCATGGGCACTGGTACAGCGGGTACGCCGGGTTCAACTGTGGGCACCACTCCTGGAACTACCGGGACGCCGGGCGCCACAACTGCTACGCCGCAATCGACCACGGGAACGTCGGGTACAACTACCACTCCGGAGGGTAATAACGGAGCTGTGGGTGCGGGTAGCGGCACTGGAACCACCGGCACGCAGGGTATCAACACCACTCCGGGTACGGCGACCAATCCCAACTCGAACATGGGAACCACCAACCCGAACTCAAATATGGGGACGACCACCACTACTCCTGAGCCCCACCGCTAGGCGCGAGCTCATCTGAAGCGTAGGAAGGGAGCCGGAAAATGGCTCCCTTTTTGCTGCTTCGGCTGTCGTGAGCTCCCGGCCAGTGCCCCGTATATACTGCGTTGGGCTACTCGCCCGATGAATGCCCCAGTGCTGAACCATACCTTCGAAGCTGCGACTGCGCGATGCTGCGGGTAGGCCTCACCGGCGGAGTGGCGTGCGGCAAATCGACCGTCGGCGCCATGCTGGCGGCTCGCGGGGCGCACTTCCTCCAGGCCGACACACTGGCCCATCAGCTCTATCTACCGGGCGCTCCGGTGTACGACGCTGTGGTACACGCGTTTGGCGAAGATATCCTGCGCAGTAATGGCTTGATCGATCGATCTGCGCTGGCGAATAAAGCGTTTCCCGATCGCATTGTCGAGCTGAACGCCATTGTTCATCCTGCGGTCATCGAATCCCAGAACCGCTGGCTGGCAGAACGCGAGGCGGAAGATCCTGGCGGGATCGCCATACTCGAAGCTGCTCTGCTGATCGAAGCGGGCGCGGCGGACCATTTTGACAAAATCATCGTCGTTACCTGCTCGTTCGAGCAGAAGGTCGAGCACTACGCTCATCGGGCCGGCATTTCGCTGGAAGCCGCGCGGCGCGAGGTGGAGCGGCGTAGCGCCGCACAGTTCAGTGATGACGAGAAGGCGAAGCGCGCGGACTATGTGATCGACAATTCGGGTCCACTGGAAGAGACCGAGCGGCAGGTGGAGGAACTGTGGCGCAAGCTCGGCCCACCCGAGTCCATTGCGACAGGCCGATAGGGGTCCTTCGACTCGTCGCTGCGCTCCCCGCTCAGGATGACAACTTGAGGACGGCTTCGGGCTGTTAAAGCCGTACTTATCAGCGTTGAATCGGTGCCACACCAGCTTTCGTATTCCCGCTCGCCACGTCCAACCTTCATCTTCGGTCTGAGGCCGCGATTTTTAGCGAATCGCCGGGCGGGAGCTCGCATCGAACACAGGTATAATGAGGGTCGAGTCCTCGGGCCGTATCTCACCGGAATGACCCGTCCCTCCAGCAGCAATCGCGTAGCGTAAACGATGTCAAAGACCACTAAAGCCGTTCTCCTCAGCGTTTCCTTTCTGGTAGCCACCTTCGTCGTGGCCGGCGGATTGGGAGTCAAAGCCAGCACTAACAACAGCGACGATTCCTACCGGCAGCTCGGGGTCTACAGCGAGGTGCTTTCGCGCATTCGCACCGAATATGTGGAGGATCCCAACATCTCGAAGGTCACCAGCGGTGCCCTGCACGGGCTGCTGGAGTCGCTCGACGCTGATTCCAGCTACCTCGATCCCCAGGAGTACAAGGATTACAAGCAGCGCAAGGGCGAAGGCAAAGCCACCATCGGCGCCTCCGCTTTCGAAGCGTTACGGCTACGCTGCTGTGATCGCGGTTATCCCAGGCGGGCCGGCCGACAAGGCGGGCGTGAACTCGGGTGACATCATTGAGGCGATCGAGGGCAAGACGACCCGCGATATGTCGCTGGCGGAGATCGATGGCATATTGGCGGGCCAACCTGGCTCGGTCATCAACGTTTCCGTGGTGCGTCCGCGGAAAGCGCAGCCGGTGCAGACGGCCATCACCCGTGCCATGGTGACCGATCCGCCGGTGTCCGACAAGATGCTTGACGCGGGCATCGGCTACATCAAGATTGACGACTTCCCTAAGGGGCGCTCGCAGGACGTTGCGGCCAAGCTGAAGCAGCTCGAGAAAGACGGCGCGAAGAAGATCGTGCTTGACCTGCGCAACTCCGGCGGCGGCGAAGAGGACGAAGGCATCGCGACCGCGAACCTCTTCCTGAACCACGGGACCATCACCTACCTGCAAGGGCAGAAGTATCCCAAGCAGACGTTCAACGCCGATCCGCAGAAGGCGATGGTCAGCAATCTGCCGCTGGTGGTGCTGGTGAATCGCGGAACGGCGGGCCCGGCGGAGATCGTGGCTTCGGCCATCATGGAGAACGCACGCGGGGATGTTGTCGGCGACAAGACCTTTGGGTCGGGCGCGATCCAGAAGGTGATCGAGATGCCGGACGGCTCGGCGCTGATTCTTTCGGTCGCAAAGTACTACTCGCCTTCCGGCAAGGCGCTGGAAGATACCGCCATCACGCCTAACGTGCTGGTGGCTGACAACAGCGATGACTTTGCGGTTCCGGACGAAGACGATAACGCGCAGGACGACCAAGTCCAGGAGAAGCAGAAGGCCAATCAGCCTGACGATCAGCTGAACAAGGCGATCGAAGTGCTGAAGGCGCAGGGCCAGAAGGCGTAAACAGAACCCGCTCAGTTGTGAAGAGGCCGCGGACAAATCCGCGGCTTTTTTATTGTGTGCTCGCCGGCCCACTATTCACGGACTATTGAGCTTCGATCAGGAGCGACGATCCCGTTGCGTGGGAGGGCCTTCTCACGACTTCCTGCGCGCCGAATCGGACGGCGCAAACAGATACGATAGCGCGACGCCTGCCAGCACCATCCACGCCAGGTTCTGACGCGCCACTTGATCGCTGATCCGGAAACTTCCGACCGGGCTGAACAGCGTAGTCGCAAAGATGGCTGCTGAGAGCAGCGAGCCGATCACTCCCACCGCTATGCCATAGCGCAAGCCGAGCACAACCAGCACGGCGATGAACCACAGCGGGAGAAACACCTTCAAGTCGTGTCCAGAAAACAGCCTTGCGAGGCCATAAGCAGCGGTCGCTGCGAGAAGCACACCGGTGGCAGCGCGAAAGCGATTCGGAACGATCCAAGGCATTACCCCATACGATGGCACGAATCCAGAGTGACGCCGCAAAATTCGCAAGTGGCTCGAGCACTGAGAAAAGCAGCAGACACTCTGGAATTCCGTGGCTGCGCCTCGCCTGTTGGAGCAACAATTAGTAGCACTTGAGGTCTCGTACTTCTGTCGTTCGCGCCACGCCCGAATGAATAACGGTACCGACACACTGCTGCTTCAGCTGTTCACCATCTTTGTTTGGGCGAAGGTGTTCGGAGAAGTGTTTGAGCGGCTGCTGATGCCGGCTGTGTTGGGAGAGATTCTCGCCGGCATCGTGCTTGGGCCGTACGCTGCGCGAATCATCGATCCCAGCCCCAGCATCATCTCGATCGCCGAAATCGGCGCCATCTTTCTGCTGTTCACCGTCGGGCTGGAAACCAGTCCCAGCGACCTCATTCGGCTGGGACGCACTTCTATCAATGTCGCCATTGCCGGCATTTTGTTGCCCTTTGCCGCCGGCTTTGCGTTCATGAAGATCACCGGCGAGACGACGCACGAGTCCGCTTTCGTGGCTGCTGCCATGGTTGCGACCAGCGTGGGCATTACCGCGCGCGTGCTGCAAGACCTGGGAGTGTTGCGCAGTCGCGCCGCGCAAATCATTCTTGGCGCGGCAGTGTTCGACGACATCCTGGGCATGGTTCTGCTGGCCGTCGTGGTCAGCCTGGCGAGCGGTAACGGCATTCGCTGGCTGCACCTTGGGGTGGTGCTGGCGGAGGCCGTGGGCTTCGCCGCATTCATGATTTATGTCGGCCCCAACGTGATTCGACGCATGAAGCCCGGCTTGCAACGGCTTTCAACCCGCGACGCTCCGCTGGTGCTGGCGCTGTCTATCTGCATGCTGCTGTCGGTGGCGGCCACCAAGATCGGCATGGCGGCGATCATCGGCGCATTCTTTGCGGGGCTCATCTTCTCCGACTACTCGCCTGAGTGGAACCTGAAACCGCGGGTGCACGGCATCAACGAGTTTCTTTCTCCATTTTTCTTTTTCACCATGGGAGCACGGCTCAACATTCACGTCTTCAGCAAAGATGTGATCCTGGTGGCGTTGGTGATTTCGCTGCTGGCGCTGATTACCAAGGTCGTCGGTTGCGGCGCGGCCGTGCTGCACGAAGGCTGGAGGTGCGCGTTGAAGGTGGGCGTCGGGATGACGCCGCGGGGCGAGGTCGCGCTCATCGTAGCGCTGATCGGATTGCAGATGAACATGGTCTCCCAGCGGGCGTATGCCATCGTCATCTTTATGACCGCCGTTACCACGATGTTGCCTCCTCCCATGTTGCGTTATCTATTCCGCGATGAGATCCCGCGACATCCGATTGAAGTGCCTCCCGAAGAAGAACGGGTGCAGGTCGGATAGGCCGCGCCCGTATAATCCTGCTGAAGTCAGTGAAGATCAGTAAGAGGAGATCTAATGCCAGGGGTAGAAGGCCGGATTGCGCTGGTGACGGGCGCTTCGCAGGGGATCGGTCGGGCCTGCGCTATGGTGCTCGCCGCGTCGGGCGCGAAGGTGGCACTGTGCGCCCGCAGCGAAGACAAGTTACAGCAGGTAGCGGGGGAGATCGCGACGGCTGGCGGTGAATCAGCGGTGTTCAAGATGGACGTCGCCAGCGAAGATGAGATCAAGTCAGGCGTGAAAGCCGTCGTCGCGCATTTCGGCAAAGTCGACATTCTGGTCAATAACGCCGGTATCACTCGCGATCAACTGGTGATGCGCATGAAACGTGCCGACTGGGATGACGTGATCAATACCAACCTGACTGCGCCCTTCCTGCTCACCCAGGCCGTGATCAGCTCGATGCTCAAGCAGCGCTGGGGGCGGATTATTAACATCACCAGCATCTTCGGGCAGATTGGGCAGGCGGGCCAATCAAACTATGCGTCGGCCAAGGCGGGGCTGATCGGACTTACCATGGCCGTGGCGCGCGAGGTGGCGTCGCGCAATATCACGGTGAACGCCGTTGCGCCCGGCTGGATTCAGACTGCCATGACTTCAGTCCTCTCCGACGAATTGAAGGAAGGCATGATGAAGAGCGTGCCCCTGGGCCGCGCCGGAACTGATCTGGACGTAGCCAGTGCGGTGAAGTTTCTCGCGTCGGAAGAAGCGGGATACATCACCGGCGAGGTGCTGAAAGTCAATGGCGGCATTTTGATGGGTTGACCTGGTCTCCGCCTGTTGGAGAAAGAATGCCCCTCTAGCTCCGGTCACAGTTTTACAGATGGCCGAAGATCCCCGGACAAGAAATAAGGATTGTCTTTCGGCAGAAGGCAGAACGTACTTTCCGGAACTTGCCCGACCGGAATCATTTTCTACTGTTGGGAAGGGATTCCCTGAAACAAAGGAGTTCCACGATGCGTCACATCGGTGGTCAACACTGCCTTCTGTTTTTACTGTGCGCCGCCTTACTCGCGGTTGGTGCGCAGGCGCAACAAGCCGCATCGCTTCCCGACAGCACACTATTCACTACCTATGAGCTGAATTCCACAGCGACGCAATTCTTTTGGTCTACTTGTGGTTCCACTCAAAAGACCGAGGGCTGTTATGGTTCCGGTGCTCTGGGACCTTTCAACCAAGCTTGCGCGATCTTGGTGAGCAGTCCAACCCTGATCGGCCCGATCACGGTTCTTCGGTATATCTATGTTCTGGATACAGGCACCTCATCCAATAGTGTCGCGCTGGTTGTGTTTAAGAGAACAGACACGGTCACGGCCTCTTATGACACCGGCGTTGTAACGCAACTCGCGAAGCTGCCGTTGCCCACGCAAACCGGGGGAACGGGTTCGGCTTGCTCGATGGCTGCCAACTCGGGATACATCTTCCTGGGAACCAATCAAAGTTCCACCGCAGTCAGGGTAAGCAAAGCCGATTTGAGCACGGCACAAATTGGAGGATTCTCCCCGCCGATCAACGTCAGCGCCATCACGGCTGACGCTTACGGTTACGTGGCTGTAACTTTCGGAGGCGGTCACGGAGCCGAGAGTGGATTTTATCTGTACGGACCGGATGGTCAACCCCAGGAAGACGGCGGAGGAGCGCCCTTCCTGCTGAATACCGTAAATTCAGTGCTCGCATCCACTGTACCCCAGGGTCGTCCTGTTTCTCAGCCATTGATCTACCGCTCGAAGCTGGCCGGGACAAACCAGGAGAGGTAATGCAGGTGCGTGCCAAGCTCTCGTTGTGATGGGTTGAGCTTTGTATGGCAGAGATCCTACAAGTTCAGACTGAAGACCAAGTGCAGGCGGTACGCTTGATGTTTCAGGAGTATCACTCCGAGTTGCCGCCGCAGATCCGAACGGTTTGCTTCCAGCAGGAGGTCGAGAGCCTGCCGGGAACCTACTCTATGCCAGGTGGTGCTTTGCTGCTGGCTACATTCGAGGGTCAGCCGGCGGGGTGTGTCGGGCTTCGCCCTTACCCTCAGCTCGAGGGAGCCTGCGAGATGAAGCGTCTGTATGTGCGCCACGATTTCCGGGGGCACAAGGTCGGCGTTCTGCTGGTGCAAGCTATCATCGAGGAAGCGGGTAAGCGGGGGTATCAGCGTTTGCGCTTGGACACTCATCCGCCGACCATGCAGGCAGCGGTTGCACTCTACGAACGATTCAAGTTCGCTGTCGTTCCCGAAGTTGTGAATGCAGTGCCGGGTCTGACGTACATGGAACTGAAGTTATAGAAGCCTTACCCGGATGGTGGGGGGCGTTCTACACGTTAGTAACTTATCGGTATCGATTACCGGTTTCGTTGCGACAGGTAACGGGAGAAATATTGCGTCAGATGTGCTTAAAAGGCTTGCCAATCAACAGATACTCTGATTACTATGCAGTCACCCCCAATTGCCACTTCTAACATCAAAGGTTGAGCAGTGCGATGAATATCGGCGAAACGATTCGGAATTACCGCCTGCAAAAAGGAATGTCCCAGGGAGATATCGAAAAGCGCACCGGTCTGTTGCGCTGTTATCTGTCGCGGGTCGAAAATGGACACACAGTCCCGTCACTCGATACCCTCGCCAAGATTGCTACTGCGATGGACCTGCCCCTGGCACAGTTTTTTCATAATGGCGCGGGGGACAATGGAGCTAAAGCGGGGCCACAACTGGCGGAAGACGAAGTTCGTTTCCTGACCCAGATCCGCCGCTATTCTCCCAGCCTGAACGACAGCGACCGTAAGCTGGTGCTGGCCATGATCAAGAAGATGGCAGCTGGCGCGGGGAAATAATCACGATTTCAATTTGAAGGAGCAGAGCCGCCTGTTACTTAGGCGGCTTTGCTGACTTCGGCAAGGGCCAAGACTGCCAGTTCCAACCGGTCGTGCGCGCCCGTCTTGGAGAAGATGCTCTGCAGATGGCGTTTCACCGTGTTCTCGCTAATATTCAGTTCGCGGGCGATGTCACGGTTCTTCATGCCGCGCGCCACCATGAAGGAAATTTGCCGCTCACGTTCTGACAGCCTCGCCATTGAGGTCGGCTTCGGTTGCGGGTCGGCGACCATGGCGTTCAACACGCTGCGCGCCACGTCATCGGAGAACGCCAGCTCTCCTTCAGCGACCGTGCGGATAGCACTGAAAAGCTTCTGCGGACTATCACCCTTCAAAACCAAGCCGCGCGCACCCAGCCTGACCACCTGTACGTAGTCATTCTGGCTTTCCGATCCGGTCAACACTACGGAAGCCACGCGATCACCGGCGCGGTCGAGCGTGCGAAGCACCTCGAAGCCATCACTGTGCGGCATGAATAGGTCGAGAACCAGCACGTGAGGACGGTGCTCCTGTACCAGACGCAACGCTTCGTCGCCATTGGCGGCCGAGCCCACTACGTTGAAGTCAGGTTGGGAGTGGAGCAATGCCGTCAGGGATTCACGTAGGACACCGTGATCATCAGCGATAACAATTGCGATCTGGTTCTGCATAGGTAGACGAACTTAGATGCCGAAGCGGGCGCCGGAAGCGCGAGCTTCTCATGCGAAGGGAAGCCTTCGGCTATCCTGTTAAGGAGATGCAATATTTACTCGACGGGCTGCAAGGTGAGTACAAATCCCGTCTGACGAGGGAACGATGGGCAGGATACAGCGCGCAATTCTAAGTGTTACCGATAAGGCCGGGCTGCAGGACTTTGCCCGGAAACTGCATCAACTCGGGGTAGAGCTGATCTCCACCGGAGGCACGGCCAAGCTGCTGCGGGATGCGGGTGTTCCGGTAAAGGACATCTCGGAGCTGACGGGGTTCCCCGAGATGCTGGATGGAAGGGTGAAGACCCTGCACCCCAAGGTGCATGGCGGAATACTCAACATTCGCGACAATCAGCAACATCAACAGGCGGTGGCAGAACACGGAATTATGCCCATCGACATGGTGGTGGTCAACCTGTATGCCTTTGAGAAGACCGCTTCCAAGCCGGGCGTGGGTTTTCATGAGCTGATCGAGAACATCGACATTGGTGGACCATCGATGGTGCGCTCGGCGGCGAAAAATTTTCAGGACGTGGCCATCGTGACCTCGCCTGACGACTACGATGCCATCGCGCAGGAGATGCAGAGCAGCGGGGGAGAGCTTTCGCTTGCGACCAAGTGGCGCCTGGCGCAGAAGGCGTTCGCGACCACCGCGGCTTATGATTCGGCGATTGCTTCCACGCTGGAGCGAGTTGCGTCACCTGAGGGAAAGCTTCAGCTCAACGAGCAGGAATTCCCCGCACACTCTGCGCCTCTCGTTTCGCAAAGCTTTCGATCTGCGTTACGGAGAGAATCCGCACCAGAAGGCTGCGTTGTACAGCGACGGATCGGGCAAGGGCGTTGCCAATGGCAAGCAACTGCAGGGCAAGGAGCTCAGCTACAACAACATCGTCGATCTGCAAGCGGCATGGGACTTGGCGCAGGAATTTGAGCAGCCGGTGTGCGCCATCATCAAGCACACCAATCCCTGCGGCACGGCCGTAGCGGAAACGCTTGCGGAAGCGTATCGCCGCGCGCTGGAGTGCGATCCGGTGTCGGCGTTTGGCGGGGTGATTGGCGTGAACCGCCCGATCGACGCAGAAACCGCCACGGAGATGGCGAAGCTGTTTCTGGAGGTGATCGCCGCGCCAAAGTTTGACGACGCCGCCCGTGAAATCTTCGCCGGCAAGAAGAACCTGCGCCTGGTGGAGGTTGCTCCCATGGAACAGAGGTGGACGTTAAAGAACGTTTCCGGCGGCGTGTTGCTGCAGGACAACGATATGCGTCCGCTGACGGAGGACGACCTGAAGGTAGTGAGCGAGCGCAAGCCGACCGAGGCAGAGATGCGCGACCTGCTGTTTGCCTGGAAGATTTGCAAGCACGTGAAGTCGAACGCCATTCTCTACGCGCGCAACGGCCAGACCACGGGAGTCGGAGCAGGTCAGATGAGCCGGGTGGATTCGGCACGCATTGGCGCCATGAAGTCGGTGCTCGGCATTCAAGGCTCGGTCGCAGCGTCGGATGCATTCTTTCCCTTCCCCGACGGAGTGGAAGTCATCGCCGAAGCGGGCGCGACGGCCATCATTCAGCCGGGCGGCTCGGTAAAGGACAAAGAAGTGATCGACACCGCGAACAAGCTGGGGCTGGCGATGGTGCTCACCGGGGTGCGGCACTTCCGGCACTGAAGCGCAAAAATACAGATCTGCAAACCAGAAGAGGAATCAAACCATGACCTCAGCTGACCTGACCAACCTGTACGAGTTCACGTACGGCATGATTAAGCGCAATCTCGATGGCCTGACCCACGAAGAGAGCCTGGTCGGTGGACAGCCGGCCGGTAACTGCATCAACTGGGTACTGGGACATGTGGTGTCGGCGCGCTCAGGGATCTTGAAGCTGGCTGGAATTTCCGATTACAGTCGCGATCAACGCCTGGATCGTTACGGCCGCGGAACCGAGCCTCTCGGTCCCGACGAGTCGCATGTTGATCTGGAAGCCCTGCGGACCCTGCTCGAAGATTCGCAGCAGCGGCTGCTCGCGGCACTCGCCAGTGTTTCGCAAGAAGCGCTGGATGCGCCCATTCCCGAGGCGCTACGCCGGCCTCCCCTGGTCGGCAACGTGGGTAACGCGCTGGGTCGCCTGGCTCTGCACGAGAGCTATCACGGTGGGCAAATCGGATTGCTGCGCAGAGCGGTCGGGAAAACAGGCGCCATCCGCTAAGCGTCTGTTTTTCTAAGGCGATTACTGGCTGTGTTTTTAATCTTCAACGGGTAAACTTGAGCGCGGATGAGCCAGCACACAGGAATTCCTCCGCGCACTGCCGGCGGCCTTGAGGCCAGGATCCGCGAATCCCTGGTCACGCGCGCCGTGATCGTGCCCGTCCAGCAGTTCATTCACATACAAGGCGTGAGCAGCATTTTGCTGCTGCTGGCTGCGGTCGCCGCGCTGGTGTGGGCGAATTCGCCCTGGCATGAATCCTATCACCATGTCTGGGACCTAGAGTTGCGACTGGGGCGGCTGCAATTGCCCGTTCATGCCTGGATTAACGATGCGCTAATGGCGATCTTCTTCTTCCTGGTAGGAATGGAGATCAAGCACGAGATCGTGCACGGCGAGTTGTCGGACATACGCCGCGCGTCGCTGCCGATCTTTGCTGCGCTCGGCGGAATGATCGTCCCGGCTTTGATTTATGCCGGCATCAACTTCCGCCAGGAAGGTGCGCACGGCTGGGGCATCCCCATGGCGACCGACATCGCCTTCTCGCTCGGCGTGCTGGCAGTGGTGAAAGGCGTTCCGGCGGAGCTGAAGGTGTTCTTGCTTTCGCTCGCCATTGCGGACGACATCGGAGCCATCGCCGTCATCGCGGTCTTCTACACCGAGACGCTGCGTGTGCAATCCCTGGTTGTCGGTGCGCTGCTGCTGGTCATCATCTACCTCGTGTATCGCCTGGGCATTCAGCGGCCCATGCTGTATGCGGTTCTGGGAGTGTTGTTCTGGGTTGCGATCCTGCGTTCGGGAATTCACGCGACCATCGCCGGTGTGATCCTCGGATTTATGGTGCCCACCACGCCGCGCTTGAGCTTTGCCGAGTTCGAAAATATTGGTACTGACATTGTGAAGAATTACCGCGAGGCACTGGCAGCGAACGACACTGCCAAAGCCACGCGCATGCTCGGGGTTTTGGAACAGGTGGTGAGCGCCACCGAAGCACCGTCAGAACGGCTCACGCGAAAGCTGAACGATTGGGTTTCGTTTCTGGTTCTGCCGCTGTTCGCGCTGGCCAACGCGGGCGTGGAGTTTTCGTCCGGCGGACTCGGTCAACTGCTGCGCAGCCATGTCGCGTGGGGAGTTTTCTTCGGTCTGGTACTGGGCAAGCCTTTGGGGATTTTCGCGTTTTCCTGGCTGGCGGTGAAGATGGGAATAGCGAGCCTGCCCAATCATGTGAATTGGCGAGTGGTCAGCGCGGTAGGAATGCTGGCGGGCATCGGCTTCACCGTCTCGATCTTCATCAGCTCGTTGGCGTTCGATAATGCCGCTTTGCTCACCGAGGCCAAGGCGGCGGTGCTGGGGGCTTCGCTGATCGCGGGAGTTGTGGGCTACATCGCACTGCGCCGTTCGGCGAGCGAAGAACCGCAACGGTGATTGCGGAAGCTGCCGCGGACTAGATCAAGGCGCACGGTCTCGAGATTTTTCTTTATGCAACCTCTTTTGGCTGATAACCTTACAAGCCAAGAAGCAGGTTGTAAGGCAATCCTCTCTGCCGAGGTCCCCCATTCGGCGGTATCCCAAAGGAGCAGACATGAGATCTCGGATTTTCGGCGTCGTTCTAAGCGCATTCCTCGTCCTTGGAATGGCGGGATGCAACAGCAAAAAGGACCAGGCGGCGCAGACCCCGCCGACAGCAGCCGACCAAACCTCACAGACGGCGCAGACGACCCCTTCGGGCACTCCTGGCGGGCAGATGAGTCAGCCGGGCACGACGGAATCATCGCCAAGCTCGGCTAATGCTCCTGCCAACGGGACGGCCCAGCCGGCGCCGCCAGTCGAAACCGCGAAAGAAGAGCCGCCACCACCACCGCCGCCACCGCTGGTTGTCCCGGCGGGCACCTCGCTGCTGGTGCGGCTTGGCTCCACGCTTGACACCAAGAGCGCACAGACCGGACAGCCGTTCAATGGTGTGCTCGCAAAGTCTGTGGTGGTACACGGCGAAGTGGCCATTCCGGCCGGAGCCGGCGTGAGCGGAACTGTCGTCGATTCCAAGTCTCCTGGCAAGTTCAAGGGCGAAGGCGTTCTGTCCATCACGTTGAACTCAATCGATGTTCGCGGAGTTCCGAGGGAGATCGCGACCTCAACCTTCAGCCAGACGGTGAAAGGAAAGGGTAAACGGACCGCGGTAGCAGTCGGCGGTGGAACCGGCGCCGGCGCGCTGATAGGCGGTATTGCCGGCGGGGGCAAGGGCGCTCTCATTGGAGGTCTGGTCGGCGCTGGTGCCGGTACTGCCGGAGCCGCGTTTACCGGGAACAAGGACTTGCAGATCCCGGCTGAGACCGTCGTGACCTTCCGCCTCGCCAATTCGATCACGGTGCCGCACAGCGAGAAGAAAACCAAACCTGCGTCGGAGGAAGCGCCCGCACAGTAAGGTTTCTACGTACGCATTGAAGGGAGGCCCCAAAGCCTCCCTTTTTGTTTCATGACAGGGTGCCCCATTGGGCTGGGTTTGCCCGGGTGGGGATTTTTCAATTGCAGACCACGGCTCTCGGAATGGATCCCCACTCCGGCAATAACTCCGAATGGAACATCCGACCGTTCTCCCTCGCACTCACGCCGCGCGGCGTTCGCGGATAGCGTCACGAACCCGGGTGCGCAGGGCGTCGGTCCAGTCATTCCATCCGTGCTGCGACTGCGCGTGCTCGCGGGCCTGCTCCATGATTTCCTCATCAGAGGTGCCGGAAGTTTCCCAACGGCAATCGGCGTTGCCCGCATCCGCGCAACGATAGGTGCGGTCATGGCCCTGGTGAGTGGCGTTCATCGAGGTTGCGGTCGCGCCGCTGCGCCGCGAGAGCTCGGCCTGGTCCGTTCCCGGATCGCGCCTGACCTGACCGGGCTGGGTCGCCTCAGGCTCTGTGCCGGAGAGCGTACGCCGCTCGTCGGTGGTGTTGCCCCATCCCTCGGTGCCGACGGTGGGAGCTGACGGATTTACTTTGTGAGTTTCAGGGTTGACGCTGGGATTATCGGTACGAAATTCAGGCGTGGTGTTTTGGTTGGGATTATCGGCCACAGTGTCGTCTCCTTGTAAATGACGAGAGATAGGATGACGCGAATCTATGGGAGGGTGTCGTGCGAGCCGAGCAGCACCGGTTTCGAAAAGCCCCACCCCGGCAACAGAAGCCGGAATGGGGCACCCACTACTCCGACTATTTCTTTACCTGCTTGCGCCGCTCGGTCGCCCAACCTTCTTTGTTCACCTGACGACCGCGCCCGACAGCCAGGGCATCCGCCGGAACATCTTCCGTTATGCACGACGCCGCTCCCACGTACGCTCCCTTGCCAAGGTGCACCGGCGCGACCAGGGTGGAGTCACTACCGATGAAAACGCCGTCTTCAACTACCGTGCCGTGCTTGTTTACGCCGTCGTAGTTGCAGGTGATGGTGCCGGCGCCGACGTTCACGCCTTCTCCGATTTCAGCGTCGCCGAGATAACTGAGATGGTTAGCCTTTGATCCTTTGCCGAGCCTGGTCTTCTTAGTCTCGACGAAGTTGCCGACATGCGCGCCTTCGCCGATGTCGCTCCCGGGGCGCAGGTGCGAGTACGGCCCGATGAGCCCTCCCTTGCGCACCACCGAATCTTCCATGATGCAGCCCGGCTTCACGATCACCCCGTCGCCGATCTCGCAATTGGTGATGATGGAGTACGAACGAATGCGGCAGTCGGACCCAATTTTCGTCTTGCCGATAATCTGCACGAAAGGCTCGATGACCGTGTCGCTGCCGATTTGCACATCGTCGTCGATATCGCAAGTCTCCGGCCGAAAGATTGTAGTGCCCGCGGCCATAAGCGCGTGCGCCTTGCGGGCGCGGAGTTTGGCATCGAGCTCGGCGAGTTCCATGCGTGTATTGACGCCCAACACTTCGTTGGAATCATCAGCCTCCATGGCCAGCACCTTCTCCCCGGCGTCGCCAAGAATTGCTGCCATGTCGGTGAGGTAAAACTCGCGCGCGGAGTTCTCGGTCTTCAATTGGTCGATGTGCTGGAAGAGCGGCTTCGTAGCAAAGGCGTAGATTCCGGAATTGACCTCACCTTGCTGGCCCTCGTCGTCGCGCAGGGACTTCTGCTCGACGATGCGTTCCAGCTCGTCCGTTGGCTGCCCACGCAGCGTCCGCCGAAACACCCGCCCATATCCGGTGGGGTCTTCAGGGCGCGTGGTGAGCACAGTCATCGCGGCGTCGTTGGCGATGTGGAAGTTGCGAAGCTGCTCGATGGTTTCCGCTCGAATGAGCGGCACATCGCCCGACAGCACGAGCACGTGGGTGAACCCCCGCAATGCGCTGCGGGCCTGCATGATGGCGTGGCCGGTGCCAAGCTGCTCTGTCTGGCGAACGAAGTTGATGCCGGCAGAACGCAATGCCGCTTCAACCCGGTCTGCCTCGTGCCCAATGATGGCAAAAATGTTTTGTGACGCAACCACCCGCCGGGCGGCCGCTACTACATGCGCCAACAACGGGCGTCCACCGATCTCATGCAACACCTTAGGGTGCCGCGATTTAAGACGAGTGCCTTTGCCGGCGGCAAGAATGGCGACGGCGAACATGAAGTCAGGCTGGTCGTCAGCCGGGTTTGTGGCGGAAGAGGCAGAGCTCTGGTTTGCCATGATGTTCCGTTCTCGATCGGGAGATTACGAATTCGCTCGCGAGGTGACGATAGAAGTTTCGCGAACTTCCATCATAAGCCGCATCAGGTCGCGCGCTACGTTGACCGTGTTGTGACGGGCAATCAGCCCATCGTCGCGCATCTCTTCCACCAGGTAGTCGCCGAGGATTGGCTTCACGCCAAGTTTTTCGATCTGCTGCAAGTCGGCCTCAATGGGACACTGGAGCTTCTCAGCGTACTTCTGCCTGAGCGGTCCCGATGCCGGCGTGCTGTTGACCAGCGCGTATTCGAAGAACTGATGCCGGGCGTGTTTGTAGAGCGCGCGGATGTGGTCGGAAGCGGACAGGTCCAGACTCTCGTTGGCCTGCGTCATCAGATTGCAGACGAAAACCTTTGTTGCCCGTGAAGTTTGGATGGCTTTCGACAGATCGCGCACCAGCAGGTTGGGAACGAGGCTGGTGAACAGCGATCCCGGCCCTACAGTGATCAGGTCTGCCTGCTCGATCGCCTCCAGCGTCGCCGGCAGCGACTTGGCATTGGCAGGAGCCATGCGCAGCTCGACGATGCGTTGCTTGCTGGCGGTGATGCTGGTCTCTCCGCGAACCATCGAGCCGTCGTTCATCACTGCATACAGCTGAGCGTTGCTGGTCGTAGCCGGGTAAATGTTGCCGCGCGTGGCCAGGATGGCGGCGGAGAGTTCCACGGCTTTGCTGAAATCTCCTGTCACTTCGGCGAGCGCTGAGAGGAAAAGATTGCCGAAGCTGTGCCCCTCCAAACCTTCGCCGGCTTTGAAACGATATTTGAAAAGCTTTGACAGCAGCGCCTCATCTTCCGCCAGGGCGACGATGCAGTTGCGCACGTCACCAGGGGCAGGCATGTTGAGCTCTTTGCGGAGCCGTCCGCTGGAGCCCCCGTCGTCGCTGACTGCAACGATCGCCCCCAACTGGGCAATGAAAGGCAGGTCGGGATCAAACTCAGTCTCGCCTCGCAAGCATACGTACTGCTTCAACCCGTGAAGCAGAGTAGAAAGCCCGTTGCCGCCGCCCAGGGCGACAACCCGGAGCGCTCGGGAGCCTTCGAGCTGGCGTGCGATCTGCATGAGTAGCGGTGTATGCGACTAGAAGTGCCAGTTCGACGAATCGGAAGACATTTCCGCGCTGGTATCAGGATAAAGCAGCTCGGTGAACCGCGGGTCGTCAGCGAGACCCTTGAAATCGGAGTCGTTGCGCGCCTGGAAGCGATTGGACGGATTCAGCCGGATGGCTTCGTTGAGGCTGGTGATGGATTCGGGGAAGTGCTGCATGAGGCAATTTAAAGCGGCCATGCCATACCAGATGTAGTCGTGCTGCGGGTACTTGCTGACCAGGTCTTCGAAATTTTCCCGCGCCGTACTGTAGTCGCCCATGTTCATGAGCGATATCGCATAGTCATACCGTTCTTCCGGCGTTTTGAACTGGTTGGCAGGGCGCGTGAGGTGCTGGTTGCAGGTGTTCAGGTGCACGGCGGCACGATCGGCAAGCTCCGGGCTCGCCCCGCTCATTACTTTTTCGAAACATACTTTGGCCCGATCATACTTGTGGGTCTGCATCGCCTTCAGGCCGGCTTCGTAGTTCTGTACGGCCTGGGTGAACCGTGGATCCTCGGATACCTTTGTCGGCTTACTCATACCGGACTTGTCTGAACCCTTCATAGATGCTAGTTGGGCCGTAAACCTCGGGTTAGCAGGAGCCCGATTGGGGGCTGCTGCGGGTTTCTTGTTCATTCAGTCGTTTCCAGTCGGGCGGGTCCCATGAAAGGACCCATCGAGCACAGCCTGGAGAGCCATCGAACTTCTGATTAGATGGAGATTTTTACCCCCAATCGCTCCCCCCGTCAACCTACCTAAGTGGGAGGTGGACGATGGCTAGTCCATCTTGTCTAGCGCCTCGAGGTCGATGGACTTCCAATCACCCTTGATAATCCCAGCGCGAATCTGTGCCGGCGTTTTCTTCAGCTTTGTCTGCTGGTAGGCGTAGACCGCCTCTTTCATGCAGATGCCGCAGTGCGCTCCATGATCGCTCTCGAAACAAGTATGCAAACTCTTGTGTCCGATTCGTTCGCAATAGCAGTAGCAAGGCAGCTGATTGAGAACGCCGGGGATCTTGGCCGCCATTTCGTAGGCACGAACCTGGTACGGGGTCTTGAACAGTTCACCAACTCGCTGATCCGGCGGCAGGATGGGCAACACCTCTCCCGCCTTCGGCGGCGCTATGTTGTACGCAGGAACATGGTCTCCCTGGGCGAATGCGACAATAGCCAGTGCCGAGACACCGGCGAGCAAGGCGAGTTTCCGCATCTTCAAACCTCTGCGCGCTATTCTATATTGAAACCGGTCAACTCGCGGACGGCGGCCCGGCTCCCTGCTTGGGAAGGAACGAGCAAGCGAATGTCGCTTGCCTACGCAATTGCTGACAGATTAACGCTGGTCGATGGCGGGCGTCTAACATACAGGTGATGGAAGAAAATCAGAACCAGCCCGCGACGTTTGCTAATGACGTCCCCTTGCTTGCGCCCATTGCCCCTCCGTCGAAGGCAGCCAATTCCGTCCTCACCACCTGGGTGCGAGACATTGCAATCTCCCTGATCGTCTCCATACTGTTCATTGTCTTCCTGTATCAGCCGGTGAAAGTCGAAGGCACCAGCATGATGCCTACGCTGGCCGACCAGGAGCGCGTCTTCATCAACAAGTTCGTCTACAAGCTGGAGGCGATCAATCGCGGTGACGTCGTGGTGTTCCGCTATCCGCGCGATGTCTCGAAGAGCTACATAAAGCGGGTGATCGCCGTCGCGGGCGACCGGGTCCGCATTGACGATGGCGTGGTTTACGTAAACGACGAGCGCATTGCCGAGCCTTACGTTCCGGAGGACTACTGGGATGCTCGCTCCTATCCCGAAACCGTGGTGCCCAGGAATTCCTATTTCATGCTGGGCGACCACCGCAACCTGTCAAACGACAGCCGCGATTTCGGCCCGGTCGGGGAACAATACATCTACGGTAAAGCCGTGTTCGGCTATTGGCCTTTCGACAAGCTGGGCAAGCTGCGGTAAAGCGCCTTGACGGCACTCACGACCGGGAATGTCCGCGAGCCCGGCAAACGGCAAGCAGCCCTGACTCTCTGCTAAAATCGATAAAATCCACTCCCCGGAGTAACAATGCAAGCAATCCTTGCGCTGGAAGATGGACGGCTCTTCCACGGCAAAGGCTACGGCGCAAAAGGCGAATGCTACGGCGAAGTTGTTTTCAACACCTCCATCACCGGCTACCAGGAAATCTTTACCGATCCCTCCTACGCCGGGCAGATTGTAGTTCTCACCAATCCTGAAATCGGCAATTACGGAACCAACTCCGACGATAACGAGGCCACGCGCCCCTATATCGAGGGCCTGATCGTGCGCGAGTTTTCACGCGTCAGCTCCAGCTGGCGCTCGCAAGAAGTTGCCGAGGAGTATCTCGAGCGCTACAAGATTCCAGTGCTGGGGGAGATCGACACCCGCGCGCTGGTGCGGCACCTCCGCGATAACGGTGTCATGCGCGGAGTGGTTTCCACGCTGGAGAGCGATCCTGAAAAGTTGGTCGCGAAGGCGCGCGCAATTCCTAAGATGGATGGCACAGACCTGGCGAAGGAAGTTACTACCCCGCGGGTTTACGAGTGGGAAGAGGGCTTACGCTCTTACGAGCCGACCGAAGTGGTCGGGGTGAAGGACGCTCCGCCGAAGCATCACGTCGTTGCTTACGACTACGGCATCAAGCACAACATTCTGCGCCGACTCGTAGGCGAGTGTTGCCGCGTAACCGTGGTTCCGGCGATGACCAGCGCCGAGGACGTACTGGCGATGAAGCCCGACGGCGTGTTCCTGTCGAATGGGCCGGGCGATCCCGAGCCGGTGACGTATGCGCAGGAGAACATTCGCCGCATGATGGGCAAGGTACCCATCTTCGGCATTTGCCTTGGGCATCAACTCATCGGCCTCGCGCTCGGCGGCAAGACTTATAAGCTGCGCTTCGGACATCACGGCGGCAACCATCCGGTGAAGCAGATGGCGACCGGCAAGATCGAAATCACGGCGCACAATCACAACTTCGCCGTCGATCCCGATTCGCTGAAGCAGAGCGAAGTAGACCTGACGCACATCGATCTGAACGACAATACGCTGGAAGGCCTGCGCCACCGCTCGCTGCCGCTCTTCAGCGTGCAGTACCACCCGGAAGCCGCGCCCGGTCCTCATGACTCGCACTACCTGTTTAAGGATTTTGTGAAAATGATGGAGGAGTGGAAGGGGAGTAAGTCTTAGCCATGCCACGCCGCAACGACATCGCGAAGATTTTGATTATCGGCTCGGGGCCCATCGTCATCGGGCAATCGGCCGAGTTCGACTACTCAGGCGCGCAGGCCTGCAAAGCGCTCAAGGCCGAAGGCTATGAAGTCGTGCTCGTCAACTCCAACCCGGCGACGATCATGACTGACCCCGAGATGGCCGACCGCACCTACATCGAGCCGCTCACCCGCACCTATTTGGACGAAATCCTCCGCGTTGAAGCCGAGATGCTTCGCGAGAGTGGACGCCCCGGCATTTTCGCTGTTCTGCCAACGGTCGGAGGACAGACCGCGCTCAACCTCGCAGTTGAATTGGCCGACAACGGAATCCTCGAGAAGCACGGTGCGCAGTTGATTGGCGCACAGCTTGACGCGATCAAGAAGGGCGAAGACCGGCTGCTGTTCAAAGACGCGATGACGCGCATCGGCCTTGAAGTTCCAAAATCGAGCTTGGTCAACAATCTGAAAGACGGCATCGACTTCAGCAGCAAAATTGGCTTCCCGGTAATCCTGCGACCGTCGTTTACGCTGGGCGGAACCGGTGGCGGTATCGCCTACAACCGCGAAGAACTGCTTGAATTGCTCGCCCGCGGACTCGATCTGTCGCCCGTTCACGAAGTCCTGCTTGAAGAATCGGTACTCGGCTGGAAAGAATACGAGCTCGAACTGATGCGCGACGTCCACGACAACGTGATCGTTGTCTGCTCGATCGAGAACTTCGATCCCATGGGCGTGCACACCGGCGACTCCATCACGGTCGCACCGGCGCAGACGCTCACCGATCGCGAATACCAGGCCATGCGTGATGCGGCAATTGCTGTCATTCGCGAAATTGGAGTTGAGACCGGCGGTTCGAACATTCAGTTCGCCGTGGATCCGCACAATGGGCGCATGGTTGTTATCGAGATGAACCCTCGCGTCTCGCGCTCCTCGGCGCTGGCGTCAAAAGCCACCGGTTTCCCCATCGCCAAGATCGCTGCCAAACTCGCCGTGGGCTACACCCTCGACGAAATCACCAACGACATAACGCGCAAAACGCCCGCCTGTTTTGAGCCGACGCTCGACTACGTGGTGGTCAAGATTCCCAAGTGGCAGTTCGAGAAATTTCCCGGGGCTGACGAATCGCTGGGCCCGCAGATGAAGTCGGTCGGCGAAGTGATGGCCATTGGGCGCACCTTCAAGCAGGCGCTGCTGAAGGGCATTCGTTCTCTGGAGACCGGCAAGAGCATCAGCGCGGAGAAGATCGAGCCCCGCATTCTAACCAAGCGCCTGGTTACGCCTCATCCTGAGCGCTTGCAATACGTGCGCTACGCGCTCGAGCAGGGCATGAGCGTGCGCGAGATCCAGCAGATGACCGAGATCGATGCCTGGTTCCTGCATCAGCTCAAGGAAATCGCCGATGAGCAGGCGCGACTCAGCAAGGGCGGTCTTGGGCTATTTGAGAAGACCGAGTTGCGCAGCCTGAAGCGGATGGGCTTCTCCGACTCGCGCCTGGCAATGTCCATGCAGATCGAGGAAGGCCGCGCCTCTTCCGAAAAGGTTCATCAGCTGCGCAAGCAGCACGGCGTGACCCCGGTATACAAGCGCGTTGACACCTGCGCCGGCGAGTTCGAAAGCTTCACGCCATACCTGTACTCGACCTACGAAGAAGAAGACGAGGCCCCGCCGACCGATCGCAAAAAAGTTATGATCCTCGGCAGCGGGCCGAACCGCATCGGTCAGGGCATCGAGTTTGACTATTGCTGCTGCCATGCGGCGTTTGCACTGCGTGATGACGGCTTCGAGACCATCATGGTCAACTGCAATCCAGAGACTGTCTCGACCGACTACGACACTAGCGACCGTCTCTACTTTGAGCCGCTGACCTTCGAAGACGTGATGGCGGTTTACGAGCACGAAGCTTCCGGTGGAGCGCAGATCGGCGTCATCGTGCAGTTCGGCGGACAGACGCCTTTGAACCTCGCGTTGCGACTCAAGGCTGCGGGCGTGCCCATCATCGGAACCTCGCCCGAGAATATTGACCTTGCCGAAGATCGCAAGCATTTCGGCAAGCTGCTGCAAGAACTCGATATCCCGCAGCCGCCGGGCGCAACCGCGGCCAGTGTCGAAGAAGCCGTGGCCAACGCGAAGCAAATTGGTTATCCCGTGCTGGTGCGGCCCTCGTACGTGCTGGGCGGTCGCGCCATGATGATCTGCTACGACGACGCTTCGGTTGAGCAGTACATGCGCGAGGCAGTCGAGTATTCGCAGGACCGTCCGGTGCTCATCGACCACTTCCTGGAATCGGCGACCGAAGTCGACGTCGACGCGCTCAGCGACGGCAAGGACGTGGTCATCGCCGGAATCATGCAGCACATCGAAGAGGCCGGCATCCACTCCGGCGACTCTTCTTGCGTATTGCCATCGGTGGACCTTCCGCAGCAAGTGCTGAAGACGATTCGCGATTACACCTTCCGGCTGGCTCGCGCTCTGAACGTCATCGGTTTGATGAACGTGCAGTATGCCATTCAGCGCGACAAGGTGTTCGTCATCGAGGTGAATCCCCGCGCCTCGCGAACCGTTCCTTACGTATCGAAGGCGACCGGCGTTCCGGTGGCGAAAATTGCCGCTCGCCTGATGACGGGCCGCAAGCTGCGCGAATTTTTGCCGGAGAACATCGACCGCGTCTCCGACCTCGATACTGGAAGCTTCTTCTATGTGAAGTCGCCGGTCTTCCCCTGGGGCAAGTTCCCCGGTGTCGATACCGTGCTTGGGCCGGAGATGAAGTCCACCGGCGAAGTAATGGGCGTAGCTGACAACTTCGGAGAAGCGTTTGCCAAGGCGCAGCTTGCCGCCGGAACCGGGCTGCCCACCTCAGGCCGCGTCTTCCTCAGCGCCAACGATCGCGACAAGCCTTTCATCGCCGACGTTGCCGCGCGCTTCGTCGAGCTGGGCTTCAGCCTGGTCGCCACTCACGGCACGGCAAAGCTGATTGAAGACGCAGGCCTGCAAGTCGAGCGCGTGTACAAAGTCAAAGAAGGCCGGCCCAACGTCGTTGACTTGATCAAAGGTGAGCGCATTCACCTCATCGTGAATACGCCACATGGCATCGAGCCCTGGTTTGACGAAAAAGCCATTCGCCGCGCCGCGGTAACCGCTCGCATTCCCACCATCACTACTCTGTCCGCCGCTCGCGCCGCTTGCGATGGCATTGCAGCCTTACAGCGCGGCGAGGTCACGGTCTACGCCTTGCAGCAACTGCACGCCGAGCGCATCGCAGCGGCGCGATAGCCCCGGCCTGGGGCTCGTGCAACCAACTTCGGAACACCCAGCACTCCGCGCGCTCCGCTACTGGGCTAAGCTGAGTCGTCCCGCTTCGCGGGATTAAAGCCGCAGCTTGCTCGGGATCTCGTTATCCGGTCATGCGTTTGCCACGACCTCTCCGGACTTGCCGCGCCACGCTCAGCACAAAATTCTATCCCTCTGCATCCTGTAATCTGGAGTTAGCTGCTTAGTCAAACGGCGTCGCGCCAGCATCAAACTCTTATGGAGAAAACGGACCGGGCGAATTCTGGGCTTGAGGCACTCCGCTCAGAATTGCAGGAGGAGAAGCGCGAATTCACAGCGCCGGGTTCCAGGAAATCCAAGCTGGCAGTCGCTACGCGCGCGCTGCGGCATCGCAATTTTCAGCTTTTCTTTTCCGGCCAGCTGATTTCGCTCGTCGGCACCTGGATGGATACGGTTGCCGAATCCTGGCTGGTCTATCGGCTTACCGGTTCGGCCTTGCTGCTGGGCACAGTTGCGTTCTGTAATCAGATTCCGGTATTTCTGTTCGCTCCCATCGGCGGCATCGTCGCCGACCGCTATAACCGCCACCGCATCATCATCACCACGCAAGCTCTCTCTATGGTCGTGGCCTTTATCCTGGCGGTGCTCACCCTCACCCATCGCATACAGGTTTGGGAGATCATGGCGCTGGCCGCGGCCGGTGGTGTGATCAACGCATTCGACATTCCAGCGCGCCAGGCCTTCCTGATTGAAATGGTAGGCCGCGAAGACCTGCTCAACGCTATCGCGCTGAATTCCTCGATGTTCAATGGCGCTCGCATCATCGGTCCGGCCGTCGCCGGCATCGTGGTCGCGGCCGTAGGCGAAGGCTGGTGCTTCATGGCCAACAGCCTGAGCTACATCGCCGTCATCACCGGATTGCTGCTGATGAAACTGCCCGCGCGCGTCGAGCGCATTGGCGGAACCTCGCCGCTGGAAGAAATCATCAACGGCTTCAAGTTCGTTAAGAACGCAACTCCCATTCGCACCATCTTGCTCATGTTGGGACTAGTCAGCCTGGTGGGCATGCCCTACGCCGTGCTGATGCCGATTTTTGCGGCGCAGATCCTGCACGGCGGCGCCAAGGCGCTCGGTATCCTGATGGGCGCGACCGGTGTAGGTGCGCTGCTCGGGGCCGTGAGTCTAGCGGCACGCGTAGGAGTGAAGGGACTGGGCAAGCTCATCGCAATCTGCGCCACCGGCTTCGGCGTAGCACTCATTGCTTTTTCTTTCTCTCGCGTCTTCTGGCTCTCGGCGCTGCTGCTCATCCCGGTCGGCTTCTGCATGATGGTGCAGATGGCGTCCTCGAACACGCTGGTGCAGTCAATGGTGCCCGACAACATGCGCGGTCGCGTGATGTCGGTCTACTCCATGATGTTCATGGGTATGGCCCCGTTTGGCGGGTTTTTTGCAGGGGCTCTCGCACACCATATCGGAGCGCCTTACACGGTCGCATTGGGTGGGCTTGCTTGTATCGCGGGAGCCGGTGTTTACGCGTTGTACCTGCCGAAGATCCGCGACGCAGCCCGCGAGCTCATCATGGCGCAAGGCATGAGCGCCGGAGTTCCGGTGCAGGAGATCACGCGGCAAGGAGCGTGAGGAACCAGTTGTCAGTTGTCGGTGGTCAGTTGTCAGAAAGACGGGTGTCAGGTTTTGCGTATCAGCTATCAGAAAACGTTTCTGCGATAAACTCTGATACCTGATACCTGACGCCTGAGCCCGACCCCCATGACTGCTGAAACCGCGCACACCACGACGAACGCAACCCAGCAACCCACCGCGTACGTCGGCACCTCGGGATGGTCGTACTCGATCTGGAAGCCTGACTTCTATCCCAAGAACGTCGCCTCTAAGAACTTTCTAAACTACTACGCGACACAGTTGAATGCGGTCGAGGTGAACTTCACCTTTCGCATGCGCCTCCAGGAGAAAACGGCTCTGGGCTGGATGGCGGCCGTGGGCCCCAACTTCCGGTTCGCACTCAAAGCCAATCAATACATCACGCACGTGCGGCGCCTGAAAGACGCTGAGGAGCCGGTGCAGCGATTTCTTTTACAGTTGCAGCCTTTCGGAACTCAGTTGGGCCCGATATTGTTCCAACTTCCGCCGAACCTGAAGTGCGATGCCGGACTGCTTCGTCAGTTCCTCGCGCTGCTGCCCAGGAACTTCCGATCGGCATTTGAGTTCCGTCACGAGTCGTGGTTCAGCGAAGAGGTGTATGCCGCGCTGCGGGAGAACAACGCGGCACTCTGCATCTCCGAGACGGAGAAGCTGACCACTCCTGAGGTCCACACCGCGAGCTACACCTACTTTCGTTTGCGCGAGACGAGCTATTCAGCCGAAGACCTGGCGAACATCGCTACCCGAGTTGAGCGGGTGCTTACCGAGAGTCGCGAGGCTTATGTCTTCTTCAAGCATGAAGAGGATCCCAGAAGCCCATTGAATGCAGTTGAGTTGCTGGGCCGGTTGCAATAACAGAGGGCTTCCGGAAACCGTGCCGCGATCTTGTTATCCTTCCTGCATGCGGGTGAAGGTTCTCTACTTCGGCATATTGCGCGAGATGGCGGGCACAGAGCAGGAGGCGGTTGAATTGAACGAGTCCGTGCGCTTGGCCGATCTCTACTCGCAGCTTCAGCAGCGCGTACCTGGGCTGGCCTCATTCGCCGGTTCGATCGCGCTTTCCATCAACTACGAGTATGCGAAACTCGACTCACCGCTGCACGAAGGCGACGAGGTCGCTTTGCTGCCGCCGGTCAGCGGAGGATCCGGGGCCTCCACTGATCGGTCCGAGCGCTCGCAGGTACGCACGCGGATCGTTCATGAGTCTATTAATTACGAGACCGTTACCAGAGAGATCCAAGCACCCGAAGACGGCGCGGTGGTCGTCTTCGACGGCATTGTGCGTAATCACTCTCGCGGCCGGCGCACCCTGTATCTCGAGTACAGCGCTTACGAGCCGATGGCAGCGGCCGAACTGGAGAAGCTGGCGCAAGCGGCGCTGGCCAACTTTCCCATCCGAGACGCGCGCATCGCACACCGGTTGGGCCGGCTCGAGATCGGCGAGAGCAGCGTGCTGATCGTAGTTGCGTCGGCGCATCGGGCGGCTGCATTCGACGCCACGCGCTGGATCATTGATACTCTTAAGAAGACCGTGCCGATCTGGAAGAAAGAGTATTTCGAAGACGGTGCGGTGTGGGCCGATGGCGAGCCGTTTCCGCCGCAAATCTCCGTTTCGCCGCAGGACACGTCAAAGTAGCAAGAATTGGGTTTACTCCGCAGGAATGCGCTTACCTTCTAGAACCGTCCCGATCCGGAAACCCGTGCTTCTGTTGCTTGCGACCCTGTTGATCGTTGGGTCGTCAGCGGCCGCGCAGACGTGCGCTGCAGCGCCGCCGGCGAATGCCGCGAACTCCGCAGCCGCGCCCGCTTCTCAGCCCGCCCAAACCACAGCCGCGGATCCGGACGGGCCAAGCGCAGACGATTCCTCCACTACCTTTAGGGTCAACGTAAAGCTGGTCAACGTCTTTGCGACAGTCACCGACAGTGCAGGCGCGCCTGTAGCAACATTGAAGCAGGACGATTTCCGGCTATTCGAGGACGGAGTACCACAGAAGATCGCCATGTTTGCCCGCGAGTCGGAGTTGCCGCTCTCGATCGTGCTGGCCATCGATACCAGCCTGAGCACCAAGTCCGATCAGAAGCTTGAACTCGAATCGGCGCGACGTTTCGCCAAGACCATTCTGCGGCCCATTGATGGTATTTCGCTGTTTGAATTCAGCGAGATTGTCGACCAACTCACGCCTTTCACCTCGGATCTGCGCGCTATCGACAAAGGCATCAGCCGCGTGCGAACCGGGGCTGCGACCGCTTTGTATGACATGCTTTATCTCGGCTCGGACGCTCTTATGCAGCGCCGCGGTCGCAAGGTCATGGTGGTAATCACCGATGGCGGTGACACCATGAGCAAAGTAAGTTACCAGGAAGCCGTGCGCGAGGCGCAGCAGGCGGAAGCGATCGTGTACAGCATCATCGTCGTGCCGATTGAGAATAGCGCGGGCCGGGACACTGGCGGCGAGCACGCGCTGATTCAGCTCTCACGCGATACCGGCGGGAAGTACTACTATGCCAGTGGTCTCGAGCAACTGGACGGTGCCTTTCGCCGCATCAGCGAAGAGCTTCGTACGCAATACCTGATTGGCTACTATCCCACGCCCCGCCTCTCCAGCTCAGAGTTTCGCAAGATTGAAATCAAGGTGGTTCCGAACACCCCCGACTATCCCAATGCGGCGGATCTCCAGGTGCGCTCACGAACCGGGTACTACACCATGCCTTCTAAGTAGGGCAGGAGTCGGTCGCGGCAGAGTTGCAGCGTTGCGAAAAACGAATATCGTGGATTGTGGAACTCGATGGAAGGCTAGCAGGAAAAGCAGACAGAGATGCAAGCAGACGCTAGCGAGGCCCGGCGGTACGCAATGAACCAACCGAGCCTCACGCGATTTCCCAGGACCCCCAAGCCCTGAGTGCAAGCAGGCGATTACGCCTTTGAGCGCCGGCAACCCCGAAGTTGGCCGCAACCCAAACTATTTTTAATGGTTGCACGTGAGCGGCCACCTCTCGTAGAAATTAACTGCTTTATTTGCAACGGACAATGACTCGCGTCATCCGCCCTTATTTTGATTTCTGTAGTAGCTCTGGTTCGCGACTACAACTTCTGGGAGGCTTCTGGAGACGTCGCCGGTTGAGTGCCGTTCTCCCAACACTCAAAGGTGAAGCTTCGGTAAACTCCCAGCACCGCGTAACGCCACCGAAGTTAGGACTCTGCATGACTCCAACGTACGGTAATGGCAAGATTTGTTACGTCGAGATACCGGCCAACAACGTCGAACAATCGGCTCAGTTCTACCAGCGCGTTTTTGGATGGAAATTTCGCAAGCGCAGCGACGGTAGTACCGCATTCGACGATGCCGCTGGCCAAGTGAGCGGGACCTGGATCGTTGGCCGCCCTCCCAGCCCGACGCCCGGGCTGCTCTTTTACATCATGGTGGACCACGCTGAGGAAACCGTGAAGGCGATTGTCGCGAACGGTGGCGAAATCGTGCAGGTCATCGGCGCCGATGCTCCGGAGATCACGGCAAGGTTTCGCGATCCCGGCGGCAATGTGATCGGCATTTATCAGGAACCCAGCCAGCGGGAGTAGCGTAGGTTCGGCCATTTAGCTCTCAGCTGTCAGCTCTCAGCTAAGGCCAAAACTCGGACAAGGCATTCCCTTCTTGCATTAGGTGATAGCTGACGGCTGATAGCTGATGGCTGACAGCGTCGCAGGGTTGATGCTATTTGGATTGGAGCAAGTCCCCTTGAATCCGCCGGACTCGTCCTCCCGGTCCTACTGCAAACGGCGGCGAGACGGCATTCCACTTTCCGTCATCGAGCCGCTCCCAAGTCTTACCGTCGTCGCGGGAAATGTCCGAGCCGTTGGTTCCGACCGCGATCCAGACTTTGGCTTCGGGATACCACGCCACGGCGGAGCGATAACCGTGAGGCGGTTTGGCGGCCGCAGTCCAATGACGTCCACCATCGGCGCTCCACGCCGCAGTGCCTGTAGCGTCGTCGGGCTTCTTGTAATCGCCTCCGACCACGATTCCGTTCTTCGGATCACGAAAGGCAACGGAGAAGGCGCCCGTACTGTCGCTCCCTGCGGCGAGCGGAAGTTCGACGGCCAGGCATTCTTTCTTACTGTCGTTGTACGCCAGCAGCGAAGACAGCAGCGCGCGAGGGCCGCCTTTGCCGCCCGTCACAATCATATAGCGTTGCGCCCCGAAGACTACGACAGACGAATTGCTTGCCGCGAATCCCGCTTCGCCGGCACGGGCTGTGCATGAGCTCTCGTCCGGCGACCAACCGCGTTGCGGAACCGAGGTGAAGGTCGCGAAGCGCCCATTCACCGGATCGCCCATCAAGACTCCCGTGTCTGCCGGTGAACCAGAAGCCGACTGGTACACGAGAGCGTCCCAGAATCCGTCCTTGTCTCGGTTGCCGATTTGTTCCGTCCAGTGCGCACAAGCATCGGTGGTGAGATACACGCGCGACAAATCGCCCGGTCCTGACGACAGGATGGTCGCCTTGTTTTCGCTCCACGCCCACACCCCGCGAAAGTCGAGTTTCTCGGCGCCTGCTGGAGTAGCACAGCGTTGCCAGTGCTTGCCGCCGTCCAGCGTGCGTAGAATCGTGCCGTCGGTTCCGCTGGCCCACGCCACCGAGTCGTTGACCGCATGAATGCCGCGCAAGCTGGCAGTGGAGTGCGAGTCCTGCATCTGCCATTGCGCCTGCGCCGAAAGAGGTGCCACGAGGCACGCGGCGAAGGCGAGGACGCGGCAGCAAGTGGTTGAGGACATCGCCCACATCCTAGCAAGAGATCGGGATGCGCCGTAGCCCGGGCTCTCTTCTGTCGCGCCAACGGGATTGGGGGGGCGGTCTGCTCGACTCCTCCCACCGCTGAAGCGGTAGGCTTTCTTATGTCGCGCCCAAGGCGCCAGCCAGGCCCCCAAAAGATCGGCGAGCTCACCCAGCCTTGAAACGCTGGGCTCTCTTCGGTCCTCCCCTACGGGATTAGGGGGGGGCGGTCTGCCCGACTTCCCCACCGCTGAAGCGGTGGGCTTTCTTATGTCGCGCCCAAGGCGCCAGCCAGATGCCTCAGAAATCAGCGAGCTTTCTCAGAACCGTATTACTTACTAGCGCCGTGACAACCTGCTCGATACTTTCCCTACGGAGTGACCATCCAGACGGTGCCGTCGCCGTACGCTCCGCCTCCGGCGGTGGTTCCGTAGAGGTTTCCTTGCGCGTCGAAGGTCACAGTACACTCGGGATACTCGTAAACCCCGAAATCATGCAGCGAACTGTATTGCCAGCCATTTTGGGTGTTCGTCAACTTGAAAACGCTTCCTCCCTGGAACCCACTGGTAATGAAAGTGCCATAAAGACCTCCGTCCGGGCCAAACACCACGCCTCCATAAGGGTGGTCGCCGGCAGGAAGGCTGTAGAGAATCGTGAATACCCAGCTATTGCCTGAGGGCGAGAGCTCGAATACGGTTCCACCGCCGTTGCTGGGGCCAGCGGTCGTACCGTAGATATTGCCGCCGGAATCCAATGTCAACCCTACAAAGGGATTCGCTCCATCGCCGGCGCCCTGGAAATTGTAGAGAACCTGTTCCGTCCACCCTACGCCCGGAATGTTGGTCAGTTCGAAGATGACGCCTAGGTTGTTTGAGCCGCCTTGTATGGTGGTACCAAACAGGTTCCCTTTGCTGTCGAGGACAAGACCACCAACAGGAAGAGCTCCGTCAAGACCATCGGAGCTGGAGAATGTGTAGAGAATATTCTCGGTCCAACCGTTTCCTGAAGGCGTCAGCTCCCAAACTGTCCCGCCGCCGGACGCACTGTACTCCGTCGTGCCATAGATATTCCCCTGCTGGTCCCAGATGAGGTCTCCAGATCCGGGATCGTATCCCTCGGTATCGGGATTGAAGTCATGGAGATCGTTTACGTTCCAGTAGCACGCCACCGTCTTACAGGGCCCGAGAGGAGGTGTCAGTTTGAAAACGGTGCCACCGCCGGACTGTCCTCCGGCCTCAGAAGTGCCGTAAAGATGGCCGTCTGGTCCGAAGACAACTCTGGCGCGCGGACTGCAATTGTTGGGAAGAGCCGCAACCGGAGAGAAGAGCCAATTAGAGCCGGTGTTGGCCAACTGATACACGGTGCCACAGGGGGCAGCTGTTGTCCCATAGAGGACGTTGCCTTTTACTATCACTCCGGTTTTGGGCTGTTTACCGTCTGTGTGGCCGGCGAAGGAATAGAGCCTGGTGTAGGTTTGAGCGTGCACCGCTGGTATGAGCGATGTGAAAAGTGTGAGCACTAGCAAATAGAAGAGGGTCTTCGATTTCATGACATGCTCCTGGGTGGGGTTGAGGCGCCGGCTCTGCGAGAGGGGATGATGAATCGCATCAGGCACCTCCGGTTCTCAGGTTACGAGTTGGAGTGGCGCTGGTTGGTCTCGTCCGGAATCTGCGTTTTTGGCTTCCAGCAGCCGACACTATATACCCTTTACGAACTCCAGCGCGCTAATATTCCCCGGACCCAGGGCTCGGAACACGGGTAAGTGGGGATGCGCGGCGCCCTCGTTCCGAGTGGAAGTCCGGGGAGCAGGTTTCACGGTAGACTCAGCAACGCAGGTGCTGTGACCGGGTTCCTAGTTGTGGCAAAAGAACAAACTGTGACCAAGGTGTTGGTTATTTTCGCCGCGCTCCTCACCATGGGAGCCTCTTTGTTCGCTCAGGCGCAGGCCTGCCAATGGACCCTTGGCCTTAACGGACAATTGTGTGGATTCCGGCCGTTCTCTGCCAACTCGCTGTGGAACACTCGCGCCGACTCCGTGCCCACGGACCGAAAAAGCGCGGACATCCTGAAATCCATTGGCAAAGCGCGGCTGTTCGTCGATCCCGAAGTGCCATACATCGTGGTGGACAGCACGTCTCAGCCCATGGTGCCGGTGCTTCTAACAGCACCCGTCACTCCGCAAGCCTCTGGTTTTTGCCAAGGTCGCGTCTGCCAGGCGCCATTTCCATTGAACGTCGCCTGGACGCAGAAGGGCCAAAACCCCGGCGCCGCAGACTACCACGGAATTGTTATCGATCGCGCCCGCGGAGTCAGCTGGGAGGCGGAAGGCTTGAACTTCGTCAACGGACAATGGCAAGCGCAGGTCGTCTCAAGGTGGGACCTGTATGGCGGAGACAAGCAAGGGCCATGGCTTGTACCTAGCGCGAATGCCGCTGGGACCTCGTGGATGGCGTCATTGCTCACCTATGACGAAGCCGCTGCCGACCAGGTGAACCACGCCTTGGGATTCACGCTGTCGCCCAGGCATTTTCCAAACTTGATGGATGTGTGGTTCACGCCTCCGGCCACCATGCCGATTACCTCGAATGGAACGTCGGACCGGCGGGCTGTAGGCATGGGAACGCGCTTTGTGCTGCGCGCAGACTTCGATGAGTCAGGCTATCCGCCGATAGCGCGGAGCATAATCCACGCCCTGAAGAACTACGGCATGATTCTGATGGATCGCGGTGGTGACATGTACATAGCGGCGACGGGAGACCCGCGCTGGCCATCCGACCAGCTGAGGACGCTTTGGAAGATCATGCCGACGGACTTTCGCGTGGTGAAGACGCAGCCGCGCTATGGCTACCACGCGTATCCCAGGCAGTAATTCGAGGGCATGCCTGTCGAGCCGCGTACACAAAAGCTAAGTTGTCATTGGCCTGGCAGATGGAAGGCGAGCAGGTAGTAGTCGGGGCCGCCAACGTAGACTACCCCATTGGCCACTGCCGGAGAGGACCACACCTGGGTGCCGAGGTCATAGATCCAAAGCTCATCGCCGGTGGAGGCATTCAGTGCATAAATGTCACCGCCATCGGAGCCGACATAAACCACCCCATTGGCCACCGCGGGCGAGGATTGCACAGCATAGCCAGTGTCGTAGCTCCACAGCTTAGTGCCCGCCGAGGCGTCCAGCGCATACACGTTGTGGTCAAAGGACCCGACATAGACCATTCCGTTCGCCACCGCGGGCGAAGACCATACACCGCTACCGGTGGTGTAGCTCCAGAGCTTAGCGCCGGTCGAGGCGTTCAGTGCATAGAGATTCCCGTCGTCGCAGCCGACATAGACCAGTCCATTCGCCACCGCAGGCGAGGACTGCACAAGACCGCGCAAGCCGGTGTTGTAGCTCCAGAGCCTAGCCCCGGTCGAGGCGTTCAGTGCATAGATGATGCCATCGAGAGAGCCGAAATAGACCACCCCGTTGGCCACTGCCGGCGTTGAATACAGACCCACGCCAGTGGTGTAACGCCACAGTTCCGCGCCGGTCGAGGCATTGAATGCGTAGAATTTACCGTCCTCGGAGCCAATATAGACCGCCCCATTGGCCACTGCGGGCGAGGAACGCAACTCATTACCGGTGGCGTAGCTCCACAGCTTAGCGCCGGTCGAGGCGTCCAGCGCATAGACGTTTTCGTCCCAGGAACCGACATAGACCACCCCGTTCGCGACGGCGGGCGACGACTCCACGCTGCCGCCGGTGGCGTAGCTCCACAGCTTGGCGCCGGTTGAGGCATTCAGCGCATAGACAGAGCCGTCAAAGGACCCGACGAACACTGTGCCACTAGCCACCGCTGGCGAAGAAGTGATGTAGCCGAATGTCTCGTACTGCCAATCTAGAACCAGCTTCCCGACATTGGTGGGGCTCAAAATAAATTCACTCGCGTTGTAACCCGTATGGCAGACGTCGGAGTGAAACTGCGGCCAGTTTACGTGCGCACCCACCGACAACCCGAGGCACGGGCCGATTTGTTGGGCCGGGAGCATTGTGCCGAATATCAGGAGCAGTCCTAAACAGAACAGAGCGGTGGTCTTCATATCAATATCCTTACGATGGACCTGCGAGACATGCTTGCGCGGAGATGAGTTTACAACGACTCGGTGCCCTACTCATTTCTCCGTTTTGAATGAGTACGACGTCACATAGTTAGGGTGCTTATCTGAAATTGCGAAAAGGACCTGGTCGAGGGGGACTCTGGTGTGGCGGAGGTTCAATCGCCGTCGATCCCAATGATCCCAACAGACCGCTGAGTGGCACCCGGCGATGACGCGGTCGGAGGTGAATGGCATCACCCAGATCCTGGCAAGAACTTCCATCCGCGGAGTGATGGCGGGAGTAGGATGGGTTGGGTTATCGTCGGCCCGTTGGTAACGCGGAGAGGTCCAAAGCAGCAAAGAGACACAGCCGAATGCTCTCAGTAATTCTTAGCGTGTGCGTTCTGATGGTGCTTACGGTGGGCCTGCATGCCAGCGGTATCGCGGTGCTGCTCCGGCACTTGACGAGTTTGTACACACTGCCGCCAAACAACATTTGGCCGGTCATCCGCCGGCTGCTCCGCATTATCTGCTGGCTAATCATGCTCCATCTGACAGAGATTTCGATCTGGAGCTTGTTTTATCTGTGGCGCGGGTGCCTGCCCAATGCCGAAACGGCGTTCTACTTTTCCGGAGTCACCTACACCACCCTTGGGTACGGCGACGTGGTGCTGGCTCAGCCATGGAGAATGCTCGGCCCAGTCGAAAGCCTGGTGGGCGTCCTCATGTGCGGCTTGTCCACCGGGTATTTCTTCGTTGTCGTGAGCCGCGTCCATCAATGGAGGCCCCATAACGCCGCCGACGGTCCCGGCCCAGAAAAAACCCAGGCTTAGGGAGCGACGGGTTAGCCGCTTGCCGCGATGCTGGTGACCCTTTCACTCGGCAGCGCTGCGATCGACCCTTTGGCTGGGTGCAATCACATGCCCTTGTGAAACACGTCACAGTCGATAGTTAGTCGTCAATGTGAGGATTGGGCCGGACACTGGGAAGAACTCTCCTTCACTTGTTGCTGGACTAGAACGCAAGGACCAACATGACTACGGCCGTTATCTTCGTCTTCCTTCTTTTCGGGTATGGCCTTCTGTCGAAGAGGGCGTCGCAGACACCGATCACCGCTCCTATTCTTTTCACCGCTGCGGGAATGGTGCTGTCGTCGCACTGGATGCGGGTTGCGGCGGCTGGTATGACCCCCAATGTGTTCCTCCGGCTGGCTGAGTTAGGTTTGGTGCTGCTGTTATTTACCGACGCCAGTCAAACCGATCTCACGGTGTTACGAAGTATCGGAACTGTGCCCGGTCGCCTGCTGAGCACGGGAATGCTTCTGACCGTACTTCTGGGCGGCATTGTCGCCCGACTGGTGTTTCCCAGCCTGTCGATTTGGGAGGCAGGCATTCTGTCCGCGATTCTTGCCCCGACCGACGCCGGCCTCGGCCAGGTCGTCGTGACCAGTCCGCTTGTGCCCATGCGGATTCGTCAGGCGCTCAACGTTGAAGCCGGACTCAATGACGGGCTGTCGGTGCCGTTCCTGTTGTTCTTCATGGCGATTGCGGCGGCCAAAATTGAAGGCGGCGCGGCCAGCTTGGTGCAGTTTATGGGAGAGCAACTGGGGTTGGGAGTGGTTGTAGGGATCGCGGTTGGCCTGATCGGCGGCTGGTTGCTGCGCACCGCCACTCGCCGAGGTTGGCTGGCCGAATCATTTCAACAGATCGCCGTCGTCACTTTGCCCCTGCTTTGCCTGTTGCTGGCGGAAATGGTGGACGCCAGCATGTTTATCGCGTCGTTCGTAGCGGGCCTCGCCATACAGATACCGTTCAAAGAGGCGGGAAAGCACAGCGTCGAGTTCGCCGAGGAGTGGGGGCAGATGTTTAATCTCGCGGTGTTCTTTTTGTTCGGCATGGTCGTAGTACGCGACTGGTCGCAACTCACGCCAGCCAGTTGGATTTATGCCGTCCTGAGTCTGACGTTAGTGCGGATGTTGCCGGTCGCCGCTGCGCTTATTGGGACACACCTCAGCCCATCCTCCGTTATCTTCATGGGCTGGTTCGGCCCGCGGGGGTTGGCGTCGATCGTCCTGGGACTGGTGTACCTGGAGCAGGAGCTTCATCTACCCGGCGAAGCTGCGATTCGAGCTGCCGTGATGGCTACTGTGGTGCTGAGCATCTTCCTCCACGGGCTGAGCGCTACACCGGGCATCAGTATCTATGCCCGGAAAGTGGCCGCTCTCAATTCCTCCGCACCCGAGTGCCGGAATCTCGGAGCGTAGTAGGGGCATTCAGTTCGATAACCTCTCGCGCGGCATTTCTGCCCGGATTGCTATCTGCATTTGGCATAATCATGGTGCTCTGGCAGTAAGCCGTTCGCCATCGGTATCGCGCGCGGCCCGCAAATGGCAGCTTTCAGGTCCACGCGTCACGGGTTCAACCGCTCGCGGGGTGATGTTTGCCTGGGCTCCGATCAAGGCAGCATGACCAACCCGAAACGACGTGGCCCGGCGAGACGGCCGTCGGCCAGCATGACATTTGTGTCTCACGCGTTTACGCCAACCAGCAACCGGCGGCTCAATGAGCTCGTCGGGTTCCTGGCGTTGGTCTCCGCGACTCTCCTTGTCCTCTCACTGATTTCGTACTCACCGCTTGATCCCTCGTGGAACACAGCGGCCACTCCTCCGGCGTCGCATCCCGCGCACAACTGGATCGGGCCGGTCGGCGCAATCGTTAGCGATCTGGCGCTCCAGATCTTCGGCGTTTCCATCTTCCTGATTCCGGTGTTCCTGGTGATTTACGCATTGCGCTGGCTGCGCTCGCGGCCGATCACCTCGCCCATTGCGAAGACCGCCGGCGCCGCGTGCCTCGTGGTATTCGCGGCGGGTTTCATCGGATTGCTTCCCTGGCATTTCAAGTGGCAGAGTGCAGTGCCCGCGGAAGGCTTGCTGGGACGCATCGTCGCCGATGCGCTGATTCACTACTTGAATGTTGTCGGCGCGTACCTGGTATGCGTGGCTGCGATTGCCGTGGCGCTGTACTTGTCGACTGCGTTCTCATTCGGCTCAATTCAGATTTGGTCGAAGACCCGCTTGTCGTTTGTTTATGCTGCGCTTGACCGCTTTGCCGATTGGCGTGCCGAGCGGGCACGCCGCCGCGCCGCACGTGATCTGGAGAAGAAACGCGCAGGCGCGGCGACTGCCAAGCCGGTGGTAACGGCGCAGCTGGTGCCACGCAGAGTTAGCGAACAGCCGGCTGCGGTTCTCGCTCAAGAGCAGGTGATTGCGCCGCCACCGGTTGCACCACCGACGCGCGGTGAGAATGTTCGTACCGGCATCGATCGCATGTTCGAGACCGGAGCGCCGCACACGCAGCCGCTGGCCGTGCCTGCTCCGTTTGAACAGGAAGCAATTGCCGAGAGCTCTCATCCCGCTGAACCCATCGCGGTTGGGCCGCGGGCTGACAGCGTGCCGCATGGCAAGACCACGATGCCGCGAGTGGCTGGCGGATACAAGCTGCCCTCGACTACTCTGCTGCACCGCGCCGACGAACGGAACGCGGTCAACGAAGAGGAGCTGAAACGGCTCGCGCAGGTGCTTCAGGAAAAGTGCGGCGAGTTCGACGTGCGCGGCACGGTTTCGCAAATCAATCCCGGCCCGGTAGTGACGACCTTCGAATTCAAACCGGAGGCCGGCATCAAGTACAGCCGGGTCACCGGACTGAGCGATGACCTCTGCCTGGCGCTGCGGGCCGAGAGCATCCTCATCGAGCGCATGGCAGGCAAATCAACGGTCGGCATTCAGGTGCCAAACCACGAGCGCGAGACCATCTGGCTGCGCGAGGTGGTGGAGGCACGCGAGTTTCTCGGCTCCAAATCGAAGCTGACACTGGCGCTGGGCAAAGACATCAACGGCCGCATCGTTACCGCCGACCTCAACGCCATGCCTCACCTGCTGATCGCCGGGTCGACCGGCTCAGGCAAGAGCGTGGCCATCAACGCCTTCATCATGTCGGTGTTGTACAAGGCGACGCCGGACGAGGTGAAGCTGATCCTGGTCGATCCCAAGCGACTGGAACTGGGCAATTACGAGGGCATCCCGCATCTGCTCACGCCAATCATCACCGAGCCGAAGCTGGCTTCGAACGCTCTGCGCAATGCGGTTCGCGAGATGGAGCGCCGCCTGAAAGTACTGGCCGAGAAGGGTGTCCGTAATATCGATCAGTACAACCGACTGTTCGAAGAGAACACCCCCAGCCTCTTCGATGAAGGTAGCGAAGCCAAGCCGCTGCCCTTCATCGTCATCATCATCGATGAGCTGGCCGACCTGATGATGCTCGATGGGCAAAACGTGGAAGCCTCCATCACCCGGCTGGCGCAAATGGCTCGCGCGGTTGGAATTCATCTTGTGCTCGCGACGCAGCGCCCGTCGGTCGATGTCATCACGGGACTCATCAAGGCCAATTTCCCGGCGCGCATGTCCTTCCGCGTCGCCACCAAGATCGACTCACGCACCATCCTCGATGCCAACGGCGCCGAGGCGCTGCTGGGCCGGGGAGACATGTTGTATCTGCCCAATGGCTCGGCCCGGGTCCACCGTGTCCATGCTCCTTTCGTGACCGAGAAGGAGATTGCAGCCGCGGTTGAGTTCTGGAAGTCGCAGGCACTGGCGCAATACCAGGAGAATTTCCTCGCTCCGCCGCGCGACGAGGAAGACAGTTCGTCCTCGGATGGTGGCAGCAGCGGCGCCGGTGGCAATGACAACGACGAGCTTTTCATGGATGCCGTGCGCATTGTGCTGGAGTACGGCAAAGCGTCCACCTCGCTGTTGCAGCGGCGCTTGCGTATTGGCTATGGTCGCGCCGCCCACCTGATCGACCTCATGGAACAGGATGGAATTGTGGGAGCTGCTGATGGTCCCAAGCCACGAGAGCTGCTGAAGCGACCCGATTGGCTCAATGAAGTAGAAGATGCAATGAGATAGGTTGTCGCAGAATCTGTACGCCCGCCAGAGCTCACGAGAAACTTCGTGCAGAGCACCGGTATTTTCCAGAGCTATTCCAACACTTGTCAGTAGCCGCCGCATCTCATCACCGACTAAGGGCACAACCCTAGTACGTGGAGGCTATGTGTACATTCTGTGGTGGATTATCGTTGGCCTGATCGCGGGCTGGCTTACTGGCAAGCTGATGAAAGGCTCCGGATACGGAGCTCTGATGGACATCGTGGTGGGCATCATTGGTGCCCTCGTCGGCGGCTGGATCATGCGGGCAGTCGGATTCGCCGGTAGTGGCGGGATGATTTACACCATCATCGTCGCCGTGATCGGAGCGGTCATACTGACGCTCATCATTCGCCTTATCACTGGTTCACGAACAACCGCGTAAGCACTGATTTGCGCTGGCGACCCATGATAGACTCCTGTTTTTCCATCTTTCATGGGCGTTCAGCACAGTTACGCGCTTGCTGATCAATTACGGGCCATAGCGGGCCGGGAATTCGTCCTCGACCGCCCCGAAGATCTTCTGCTCTATGAGTACGACGGGGGGGTGCGAACCAGCACCCCCGACGCCGTCGTCTTCCCCCAAAACACCGAGCAGGTGTCGCGCATTATCAAAGTCGCCGCTGCCGAAGGTGTGCCCATCGTTCCCCGAGGTGCAGGCACCGGCCTGAGCGGAGGCGCCATCCCCGTCGAGGGCGGCATCCTGATTGTTTTCTCGCGCATGAACCGCATCCTGGAAGTCGATGTGGAGAACATGCGGGCTGTGGTTCAGCCGGGAGTGGTCAACCAGACGCTATCTGACAGCGTGGCACATCTCGGGCTCTACTTCGCTCCCGATCCGTCCAGCCAAAAGGCCTGCACCATCGGCGGAAACGTCGCCGAGAATTCCGGCGGTCCGCACACCCTGATGTACGGTGTGACCGTCAACCACGTTACCGGTCTGGAAGTCGTCCTGCCCGATGGTGAGATTGTTCACTTCGGAGGCAAGGCGGCCGAGAGCGCCGGCTACGATCTGACCGGCTTCTTTGTCGGCTCCGAAGGCACACTGGGCATTATTACTGCCGCCACCGTGAAGCTGTTGCGACGACCCGAACGAATCGCCACGCTGCTCGCTGTTTTTGAAAGCATTGATGACGGGGCAAAGACGGTTGCCGCGATCACCGCTGCCGGCGTCACTCCGGCGGCGCTGGAGATGCTAGATGGCTGGACGTTGCAGACCATCGAGGCCTTCTGCCATGCCGGCTATCCGCTGGATGCCGGGGCCGTGCTGCTGATCGAGTTGGATGGTTTGTCGGAACTGGTCGAGGAGCAGGCCGAAGTGGTGCGCCAGGTTTGCCTCGAGCAGCGTGCGCGCGAGGTGCGACGCGCTAAAGACGAAACCGAGCGGGCGTTGCTGTGGAAGGGCCGCAAGAATGCCTTCGGAGCGCTGGGCCGCGTGAGTTCGTCGTTCTACACCCAGGATGGAGTGGTGCCGCGAACCCAGATTCCGGCGGTGCTTCAGTTTATCGGAGAGGTCTCAAAAAAATACGGACTGCGCATCGGCAACATCTTCCATGCCGGCGACGGCAACCTGCACCCGCTGATACTGTTCGACGCCCGCATACCCGGGCAGCTACACATGGTCGAAGAGGCCGGCCGCGAAATTCTTCAATACTGTATCGATGCAGGTGGCTCCATTACCGGCGAGCACGGCGTCGGAATTGAGAAACGCGATTTGATGGCGCTGCTCTTCAGCCAGAACGATCTCGACGTGATGTTGAGCCTGCGGAATGCCTTCAACCCTAATTCTCTGCTGAACCCGGCCAAGGTCTTCCCAACGACCCGGACCTGCGTGGAAACTCGCGGCCCTGCTTTCAACCCCATCCTGGTGCAGGAGGGAATGTGAGCGCCACCGGGGTCTCGCTCGATCTCGTACGCGAATTGAGAGCGATCTGTGGCGAAGACCACGTCGTCGAGCGTGCTCCTCGCACGAATACCGCGGGCAACGATCCGGCGACGGCAATTGCTGCGTCGCCCGTCTCTGCTGACGAAGTCGAAGCCGTACTGACGCTGGCCAATCAGCGCGGGTTCACGGTAGCGCCGATGGGCGGCGGTTCCGAAATGTCTGCTACAGCCGACGTGCTGCTCCACACCGACCGGCTGAATGACGTCGAACACTACGATCCGGCTGACTTAACCTGCGGCGTGGGCGCCGGCATGACAGTGGCGCAGATGAACGCCATGGTCGGAGCGCACCGCCTCATGCTTGCCGCCGATCCTCCATCTGCCGAGCGCGCGACCATCGGTGGGCTGCTTGCAGGTGCCAGCCACGGTCCCATGCGTCACGGTTACGGATCAGTGCGCGATTTTTGTATCGGGATCCGATTCGTGACCGGCGATGGCCGCAAGGCGAAGGGCGGCGGACGCGTAGTGAAAAACGTAGCCGGCTACGATCTGATGAAGCTGCTGATCGGCAGCTTCGGGACGCTCGCGGTAATCACCTCGGCAAGTTTCAAGCTGTTTCCAGCACCACGGCAAACGCTTACGTTCCTGGCTGAATTCAATACCTGGCAAGAGGCCTTGAAGTTTCGCGACCTGGTGGTCCACTCGCCGCTCGCGCCCATGTGTCTTGAACTGGTCTCACCGCGCGCGCGCAAGATGATGCGCCCTGATATGACCGAAGACGCCTGGGTGGTCTGCCTGCGCGCTGCGGGCAGTGATGCGGTGTTAGCGCGCTATCGCAAAGAGTTGGGATCGGCAGTTACTCTGGAGCTGGAGGCGGAGAACGAGAGCGCGATGTGGCGGGTGCTCTCCGAATTCCCGGTCATCGCCAATCCAAAGCTGGACGCGCCTTCGCCATCCACCGCAAGTCGTCAGTTTTCGCTGTTTGCGCCCCCGGCGGAGTTGGGGTCGGTGCTGCAGGTCTTGGAAGATGCGTCCGACCCGGCAATCGCGAACGCTGCCTACATCGGCCGCTGCGGTATCGGACATCTCCTGGTGCACTTGGACTCGTCCAATTCCGAAACCGAGCAACTGACGCAAACTAATTCCCTGCGGCAGCGGCTTCCAGCGTCGGTACAGTTTCACGATGATTGGCAACAACTGCCGGTACTGGGCAGCATGCGGGCAGTGAAGCAGGCGCTCGATCCCAACAACGTCTTGCGCGGAAGGGAACTCTTCTGACCGTTCTCACTGAGCCAACGGAAGCGCAGCGTTCGAACTTCTCCCCGCACGAGAAGCCCACGTGGGAGGTCTACTCGAAGTGCATTCATTGCGGGCTGTGTCTCGACCAGTGTCCGACCTATCGCGTGCTGGGCACGGAGATGGATTCGCCCCGCGGCCGCATTTATCAGATTGTGCAGGTCGATGCCGGCAAGCTGGCGCTCGGTGACTCCTTCGCAACTCACATCGATCGTTGCCTGGGGTGCCTGAACTGTCAGTCCGCCTGTCCCTCGGGCGTTGCCTACGGTTCGTTGCTCGAACGTGCCCGGCTGCAGATCCAGGAGAACTATCGCCGCCCTTGGCTGCAGCGAACGGTACGCGACCATTTCTACAACGGTATTCTGCCGTCGTTTTCGCGTCTCGCCGGGCATGCCCGGGTGGTGCGCTTCTACCAGCGGTCGGGGCTGCAATCGCTGGCTCGCGCCACCGGGCTGCTGAGGTTGCTTGGCGTTTCCGACCTCGACGCCCTCTCCCCTCGCATTGAGAGCAGCTTCTCATTCAGAGATCTGGGAGAGGTTTATCCGGCGGAGGGCGAACGGCGCGGGCGGGTTGCGCTACTGATCGGCTGCGTTGCCAGCGTGGCGTTTGCGGAACTGAACCGCGCCACCGTCCGTGTGCTGACAAAAAACGGGGTCGAGGTTCATATTCCACCGCACCAGGGTTGCTGTGGCGCGCTGCATCTCCACGCCGGCCTGCTGGATGGGGGACGCGCGCTGGCTCGGCGCAACATCGATGCCATGCTCAGCCCGGAGTTCGACGCCATCGTTACCAACGCCGCGGGATGCGGGTCGAGCATGAAAGAATACGCTGCACTGTTGCAGGAAGACGCAACTTACGCCGGCCGTGCGGCGGAGTTCACCGCTAAGACGAAAGATGTGAACGAATATCTTGCCGAACTGGGGCTGCGCCAGCCAAAGCGCAAACTCGACGCGCGAGTGACCTATCAGGATCCCTGTCACCTGGCTCATGCCCAGGGGGTACGCGCCGCACCCCGGCAACTGCTGAAGCACGTCGGGGCAAACCTGGTCGAGTCGCCTCGTCCCGACAGCTGTTGTGGCAGCGCCGGAGTTTACAACGTGGTGCAGAACGAAATCTCGATGAAGATCCTCGACGAGAAGATGGGCTTCATCGCCAGCGTCTCGCCCGAAGTCATCGCCACCGCAAACGTCGGATGCATGTTGCAATACCGGGCAGGCATCGAGCGCGTCGGCATGAAGGCTCGCGTGGCCCACGTCATCGAACTGCTGGATGAAGTGTATTAGAAAGGCGGCTCTTGGCTGTTGGCTCTTGGCTTCTGACTACTAGCCTTGGCATGGGTGGTCGCCTCGATATCGAAGCGGGAAAGCGAAAATCGAAGAGCCGCTTCTTACCTTACGTGCGCCCGGTACAACACATAGCTGAACGCCTCGCGGCCGGCGGCCACAAAACGTCCCCACATCGTCTTAGGCACGGACTCGGGGCGAGGTGAGATGTAGGCGGTGAAGCCCTGCCTCTGCATCATGCGTTTGGCGCGGAACATGTGATACGCGTCGCTCACGAGTAGAACGCTGTCCAAGCCATTGCGGCGCATGATCACCGAGGCCCGCTGGGTCGATTCATCCGTGTTGTCGGCCTGCGTCTCAGCAATGAGGTCGACCTCAGGAACTCCCAGGGACAACAAGTAGTCGCGCCCTACCTGGCCTTCACTGAACTTTGGGTCGCCCGCTCCTCCCGTAGTGATGATCAGTGGCGCCATGCCTTCTCGAAAGAGTTGATAGGCGTGGTCGAGGCGGGCGCGAAATACCGGGGATGGTCTGCCGTAATACTCGGCTGCTCCGAATACCAGGATGCAATCTGCCTTATGCGGCTCATCGATCGAGCCTTCCTGGATGACGAGGGCGGTGAGGTAGAGAAACGCGCCGGCCAGAGCAAGGAGAACGATGGCTACAAACCAGCGAAAGGGGTGTGATTTGGAAGCAAAGGCTCCCGTGGCGACTACTCCTGCCCCAGCAATTCTGCGATGTCGTCGTAGGCAATCGCGCCTTGCCGCAGAATGCGCCAATGGCCGTCGTCGCTGGTGAGATCGACAATGGTGGAAGCGATGTCGCGAGGTGATTGGCCGCCGTCGATGATGACGGGCAGGCAGTCGCCAAGCTGGTCCCGTACGGCTTGCGCCGTGGTGCATTCCGCTTCGCCATGCAGGTTGGCCGAGGTCGCTGTAATCGGGTGCCCGGCAGCACGGATGATGGCGAGCGGCACCTCCGCTGAGGGCACACGCAGTGCAACATTGCCGGTGTTGGCCGTCACTTTCAGCGGCACCTTGGGATCGGCTTTGACGATGATGGTCAGCGGTCCGGGCCAGAAGCGCCGGGCGAGCAGATAAAACGTTTCCGGAACCGGCCACGCAAGTTCAGCCGCCTGATCAATCGATTCCGTGAGCAGAGAAAGAGGCTTGTGCCGGGACCGGGTCTTGATTTCGTATATGCGGTCCACGGCGTGCAAGTTGAAAGGATCGGCAGCCAGACCATAAAACGTATCGGTAGGCATACCGAGGACGACGCCCGAGCGTATCTTCTCAGCGGCATACGTTACCAGCGATGCTTCCGGGCTCTTAGGATTGATTTTTACAATTTCGGGGCGCAACCGAACCTCGTCCAGTTCTGAATGGTTTCGCGGTGCGATACGTAACGGATCGCCCAGGCGACCAGCAAGGCAGCAGATTATCATGCCGGACACGCTTTCGGCCCAGAGAAGCGTTCAGGTTGTAGGATTGCTTCCGGTATCGGAACTCATGAGCTCGCCATTGGAATCCGCCGCAGACACCCGGCTTCGCCCCATCAGCAGCCGCAGCAACGCCGCCGTGAAAGAGCTTCGCCGGCTGTTTCACGAGGCCTCACCGAGTGAGACTGGCGACACGGCGGTAGAAGGCATGCACCTGGTGGAGGAGGCGATCCGCTCCGGCCTCCGAATCTCCACCGCTTTTTTCGCGGAGTCAGCCCGGGAGCGTGCCCACAAGCTGCTGCCGCAGTTGCCCAAACAAACGCAGGTCTTGCTGCTGCCTGACGACGTGTTTTCCAGTGCTGTGCCCAGCGAATCCCCACAAGGAGTCGCAGCCATGGTGCGCGTGCATCAGCAATCTTTGGCAGACGTGCTGAAATCAACTCCGGCGTTATTGGTTGTGGCCGCAGGCCTGCAAGATCCGGGGAATCTGGGAACCATCGCCCGCGCCGGCGAGGCCTTTGGAGCGACGGGTTTGATCCTTTCTGAAGGCACGGTAAGCGCCTGGAATTGGAAATCGGTACGCGCTTCGACGGGATCGCTGTTTCGTCTGCCCGTGGCCAACGCGAAGTTAGCCGCCGTCATAGCAGAGCTCAAGGCGCGCAGCATCATGGTGCTTGCGAGTTCATCGCATAAGGGCACGCCGATCGCGGATGCTAACCTCACGCGTCCTATCGCTCTAATCGTCGGCAATGAAGGCGCCGGCGTTCCCAAGCATGTACTCGCGCAGTCCGACGAGGTGGTGACCATACCGCATTCGGACAAGGTGGAATCGTTGAATGCCGCCATCGCAACATCGGTGCTGTTGTATGAGGCGCGGCGGCAGAGGAAGTAAGAGTTTCACCACGGAGAAACAGAGGTCACGGAGAAATGCGGGTCTAAAATTGAGAGATGAGCCTTCTGCGCACCTGTACCCGCCAACGGATTCTTCGCAAAGTGCTCTAGAGACTCCGTGATCTCCGTGCCTCCGTGGTGAGCCTTTTGCCAGCAGTGCCATGAACCTGTTTCAAAACATCCCGCCTGCGAACGAGCCTGTCGACAAGTCGCGTCCGCTTGCCGACCGCATGCGTCCGCGCACGCTCGACGAATTTGTCGGTCAGGAGCACATTCTCGGACCGGGCAAAGCTCTGCGTGTCCAGATCGAGCGCGACGATACCGGCTCGCTCATCTTCTGGGGACCGCCAGGCGTTGGCAAGACCACGCTGGCGAAAATCATCGCCCGCATGACCCATGCCGACTTCATCGAGTTCTCAGCGGTGTTGGCGGGCATCAAGGAAATCAAGCAGGTGATGGCCGATGCCGAGCGGGCGCGCCAGTATGGCACTCGAACCATCGTCTTCGTGGACGAGGTACACCGCTTCAACAAGGCGCAGCAGGATGCGTTTCTACCCTATGTGGAGAAAGGCAGCATTCGCCTGATCGGAGCCACCACCGAGAACCCGTCGTTCGAGGTGATTTCGGCACTGCTCTCCCGTTGCCGGGTTTACCTCTTGCGCTCGCTCAGCGAAGACCAGATCGTCATGCTTCTGCAGCGCGCGTTATCCGATACAGAGAGGGGTTTGGGCGAGCTGAATCTGGTTGCCGACTCGGATGCTCTGCAAAAGATGGCCGCGTATTCCAGCGGCGACGCCCGCAGTGCTTATAACGCTCTCGAAGTCGCGGCAACTCTCGCGCGCGAATTGAAAACCGAAGGCGAACCGTCGCGGATCACCAGTGAGATTGTCGCCGACGCTCTGCAGAAGCGCGTGCTCAAGTACGACAAGTCGGGGGAAGAGCACTACAACCTCATCTCGGCGTTGCACAAAAGCGTGCGCAACAGCGATCCTGATGCGGCTCTCTACTGGCTGGCCCGCATGATCGAAGCCGGGGAGGATGCCATGTACATTGCGCGGCGCGTAGTGCGCATGGCCAGCGAAGATATCGGACTCGCCGATCCCCGGGCACTGGAGATTACGCTGGCTGCCCGCGATGCGGTTCACTTCCTCGGAATGCCGGAGGGCAACCTGGCGCTGGCGCAGGCGGTGGTGTACTTGTGCGCGGCCCCGAAATCGAATGCCCTCTACACCGCGTATGGTGCAGTGCAGCAAGACGTGGAAAATACCTCGCAGGATCCCGTTCCGCTCCACCTGCGCAATGCCCCTACTAGGTTGATGAAAGCCTTCGGCTACGGCGAGGGTTACCAGTATGCCCACAATCTGGAATCCAAAGTAGCCGACATGCAGTGTCTGCCTGACAACTTGAAGGACAGGGTCTACTACCATCCGACCGACCAAGGCGTCGAGGCACGGATCGCGGCGAGGCTGGAAGAGATCAGGCGTGCAAGGGTATCAGCTTCCAGTAAGACGGAGCTCACCACCGAGAGCACAGAGGATACGGAGGAAACCAGGAGAAGCACAGGTAAGAAGAAATAGGGGCACCGCCGGGAAATCCGAGAGATCTTCTAGACCACCTCTGTGAAACTCGGCGAACTCCGTGACCTCGGTGGTGAATCTGTCGTTTCTTCCTGAAAGAAAAGCAAACGGCGGCCGCTATTCAGGCGACCGCCGTCGACGCTTCCAGGCCCTTTACTGGATGGAAGCGCCTGCGAGTTCGTGGTGCAGGTTTCGCGCGCGTAATGCGGCGGCAGAGCTCACCCTTCCATTGCCAGCATCGTAACGGAAGCGCCCCATCAGCGACTGCAGCTCTTCCGCCAGCTTCTCCAGCGATTCGGCCGACTTCTGGGTTTGGCCTGCGCCTCCCGTCGTGGTACGGGCGGCCTCGGCAACTCCCGCAATGCTGCGGCTGATGTCGGCTCCCCCTTTGGCGGCCTCGGTCAGGTTGCGCGTGATCTCGTTGGTGGTCACGCTCTGCTCCTCGACCGCGCTGGCGACTGTGTTCTGAATATCGTTGATCTGCCCGATGACCGACCGCGATCTGCTCGATGGCTGTCACCGCGCCGGTGGTGTCGGTCTGGATCGCTTCGATCTTGCGGCTGATGTCCTCGGTCGCCTTGGCTGTCTCCTTGGCCAGTTCCTTTACTTCGTTGGCGACCACGGCGAAGCCTTTGCCGGCTTCACCGGCGCGGGCGGCTTCGATGGTGGCGTTGAGCGCCAGCAGATTGGTCTGCTGCGCGATCGACGTGATGACCTTGATCACCTGGCCAATCTCGGCGCTGCTCTGTCCAAGTTTACCGATGGTGAGGTTGGTCTCTTCCGCCGAGCGCACCGCCGCCGTCGCGACCTTGGTGGAGTCCGCAGTGTTCTTGGCGATCTCCCGTATGCTGGCGCTCATCTCATCGGCGGCGGTGGCCACCGTCTGGATGTTGCGGCTGACCTGCTCGGAGCCTGCCGATACCATGTTCGCCTGCGATGCTGTCTGCTCGGCGCTCGAGCCCACCTCCTGCGACACTCGGCTCAACTCCGCCGCCGCTTGGCTCAGCGGATCGCTCATGCGGCCCACCGTTTCCATGGTCGAGCGGAAGACCTCGAACATGTCGTTGACCGAGATCATCAGTTCGGAGTAGGCTCCCTTGAACTTGTCGGGGTCGCCCCGCATAACCAGGTCACCGTCTTTCGCGGCCGTGATGAGCCGTCCCAACTCCGACTGCAATTGCACGATATTGCCTTTGAGCAGCACCAGCCACTCGTGAATCTGGTCCTGTTCTGAGGCCTTATCCATCTTCGCCGTCATGTCGCCATTGGCGATCCGGGTCACGTACTCGACCAGTCCCTTCAGCCAGTCGTGAACGCCATTGATCGCATCTTTCATCTTCTGGTGATCGCCCTTGCACTCGATGTCGACGCGCTCGCGTAGATTGCCGCCGCGAATCTGCCGCAGCACGCGGTTGCCTTCCTCAATGGGGAGAAGAATGGCGTCGAGCATACTGTTGACACCCAGCAGTAAGTCGCCAAAGCCACCCTTCAGCTTGTCGGTTTGGGCCCTCTGCGTCAGCTTGCCGTCGCGTGAAGCCTGGGTCAAGCCTTCCAGTTCGGTGTGCAGGGTGCGAACATTCACCAGGCACAACTCAAGGCTCTTGCCCAAAACATCTTTCTCCGAGCGGCTGTGAACCGCTACCTTCAAGTCGCCATCCGCGATAGCAGCGGCAGCGGCAGCGTGGTCCTTGATGGTCTTGGCCATGGTGCGAAACGAGTTTGCCAGCGCACCTATCTCGTCCTGCGATTCATAAGCAATGTTTTGGTTTACATCCCCTAGCGCCAGTTGTTCCGCCACGGCTTTGAGCTGGTTCATGGGGCGTGTTATCGAAAGGCTGAGCAGAATACCGATGCAAATCGCCAGCGCCACCACCAGCACAACCACCCCGACCATGACATAAACAGCGTGGCTGGAATTGGCGGTGAGCTCGTCGGAGCTGGTTGTGGTGAGCTTGAGGTTAAAGTCGCGCAGCTTCTCTACACTACCTTGCAGCGCTTCTCCGTATTTGGCTCCGTCGACGCGCAGCATCTCGGTAGCGCGCGCGCGTTCATTCTGCGCCAGCAACCGCAACCCCGGTTCACAGACCTTTTCCTGATAGGCGTTCACGTCCTGCCGCACCTCGGCGAACAGCCTCCGATCCTCTTCTATGTACTTGGGCTCATCGGTCTTGATCGTCTCTTCGTATGCAGCCAACGCCTTCTGTATTCTTTGCGTGGCTTCTTCTGATTTCAGGCGTAGGTCCGTCCGGCTTTCCGGACTGTCGAAGGCAAACGCCCGCATGAGCTCCACTCGAACCCCCAGGAACGCGCTCTGCACCTCCGCCACGGTGGTGAGATTCTTGCTGGTGTCGTCTAAAGTTGTGCTGTAGGCTGCGTCCGTGTCGCGCAACCTGGTGATGGCAAATATACCGAGGAAAGCGCACAGGGCGGCAACTACCAGAAAGCCGCCGATTAACTTGCTCTTCAGGGAAAACTTGTTCAACATTGTTACCGCTCCTTCCGATGCTTTTTCTGAAACACGGCGGACCGTGCCCTTGTGGCTATCCGGCGCATGGCGCCGTCTCTTGCCATGGCTTGCTGTCGCGCGTGACGCATACGTCTTGTACCCGGATCACACGGTCGAGCTGCAACGCGTGCAGCAGCCGGTCTTTCAGCTTGTAAACTCCCCGTACCAGCTCGCGTGCCTGACCCTGCAAGGTGTCTGGCGGTGGTTCGAACGCAGATTCGGAAACCTCCACCACGTCGCCGATCTCGTCCACCAGGAGGCTGACGATACCGTCTTCCGACCGCGCCACCACGTTCATAGGCAGCTCACCGGCACCGCGCTCCGGTAATCCGAGGCGCAATCGCAGATCGATGGCGGTCACGATCTGGCCTCGCAGATTGATCAGGCCACCGATCAGCTTGGGAGCCAGCGGCACCCGCGTCATGCTCTGGTGCCGGATTACCTCCTGCACCTTTTCGACCTCGATTCCAAACGACAGGCCACCCAGATAAAACGTGCAGAATTGCTGTTCGACCATGGTCAGTTTCCTCCCGCTATCGCTGGCGTGGCGGCAAACTGGGCTGCGTACGCCACTACCTGCTGGGCATCGACGATGTCGGTGACTTTCTGCTGAATTACGGCGGACCCCAGCAGGAACCCCTTGCGTTCCTCGTCCCGCACCTGGATCGCCTCATCCGTGATGTCCTCGATGCGGTCCACCACCAGCCCAAGGCTGCGGCCATTGGCGTTGAACACCACCACCTGCAGCGGGTCACCACCCACTCCTTCTTCGTGCAACAGGCGCGACACGCGTACCAGGGGCATGATCTCGCCGCGATACTGCACCACCTCGTCGCTGCCGGAATGCTCCACCCGGTTGAGCGAAAACTCTTCCAGCCGAGCGACCGCCGATAGCGGTAGTGCGAAGCGCCCGCCTTGGCCGCTGCGGAAGAGCAACCAGCTTTGCCGCGCGCGATGGGCTGCCGTTTCCTGCGAATTCGTTCCGGCCCCGTTTTGCTCGTGCACTTCGGTGACGACGCTGGCCATCTGCGCAATGCCCAGCACATCGAGAATCAACGCCACCTGTCCATCCCCCATGATGGTTGCTCCGGCAAATGCCGAAAGCCCTTTCAACTGCTTGCCCAGCGGCTTGACCACAATCTCTTCGGTGTCGTTGATGTCGTCCACCACCAGCCCGAACTGGCGGCCGTCGGCCTGCAGAACAACGATATTGTCGGCCTGGCCGGAGCCCTGCCGGTCGCTTCCTGTTTCCAGTCCCAGTTCGCGATTGAGAAACACCAGCGGCAGCAAACGTCCGCGCAACCGGTGCACGGGAACTCCCTGGATGTGTTCGATCCCGCTGGCTCCCTGGGAACCGTCCAGACGCACCAGTTCGAGCAGGCTCACCTGCGGGATAGCAAAGCGTTCGCCGGCGCTGGAGATCACCAGGGCAGGAATGATCGCCAGGGTCAGTGGAATTTTTATCTTCAGGGTGGTGCCGTGACCGGTGACCGACTGCAGATCGACCGTCCCGCCGATCTTCTCGATGTTGGTTTTGACGACGTCCATGCCGACGCCGCGGCCGGACACATTACTGACTTTTTCCGCGGTGGAAAATCCCGGCAGGAATACCAGGTTCGTGAGCTCCCGGTCTGACATGCGGTCGGCTTGTTGTGCTCCCACAATTCCGCGCTGAACTGCCCGCTGTTTCACCCGCTCCAGGTCGACGCCGGCGCCATCGTCCACAATCTCGATATTGACCTGCCCACCCTCGTGATAAGCGCGCAGGTGCAGGCATCCTGCCGGCGGCTTGCCGGCGCGAACTCTCTGTTCCGGCTTCTCAATTCCATGGTCCAGGGAGTTACGCAGAATGTGGGTCAGAGGATCTTTAATGGCCTCGATGATGGTTTTGTCGAGCTCGGTTTCCGAGCCCTCCATTTCAATCGACACCTGCTTGCCGCATTGGAGAGCCAGGTCGCGTACCAGGCGGGGGAAGCGGCTCCAGACGTTCCCGATGGGCTGCATGCGGGTCTTCATCACCCCTTCCTGCAACTCGGTGGTAATGAGGTTCAGCCGCTGCGCTGCGTTGAAAAAGCTGGCATCGCTCTGGGAGGAACTGCACTGCAAGATCTGGTTGCGCGCCAGCACCAGCTCGCCCACCAGGTTCATCATCTTGTCGAGCAGCCCGACATCCACCCGGATGTTGCTGCCTGATACCGCCGGCTCTCTCGCTGCTTCCGCCGTGGCCACCGCCTGCGGAACGGGATTCGGCGAACTCGATGGCAGGCGCGCTTCGGGACTCGATTCGGTAGAGGCTTCCGTTGCCGCCACGGACTGCGCGGGCGGAAGCCCTGCCGGAGCGGGCTCAGGCGATGGCATCGGCGTCGCTGCCGAGACCGGCGATGACACCGGCGACTGCGATTCCGCCAGCAGCGCCTCCAGTTGCCGGACAACGCCGCCATAGTCTTCGGCGCCTTCATTGCCATGCTGCTCAATCTCGTTCAGCAGTCGGCGTAGTGCATCCACCATCGCCAGCAGACCGCTGGTGATATCCGGATTCAGCACCAGCTTGCCGTCACGCATGCGGCTCAGCAGGCTCTCACCTACATGCGCCACCTTTTCCAGCTTGGGATATCCCAGCACGCCGCTGGTACCTTTTACCGTGTGGACGGCGCGAAAGACTCCGCCCAGCAACTCGCGCGAAGCGGGCTCCCGCTCCAGTGCCACCAGGTCCCGGTCTAGCAGATCGAGACCTTCGGTGCTCTCGACCAGAAACTCCTTGATAATTTCGTCCATTCCTTCGATGGCTGTTGGCATAGTGCTCCGCTGTCTGTGGCCGGAGTGAATACTCGGGCGCTGCAGGCTACATCGGCGGTATGTGCAGGAGCATTACCAAAACGGATTAGCGCAACTTAACCGTGGGCCAAGAAAGCAATCCAGAGGTTCGCAACCGGATGTTCGAATGAGTCGCGTAGAGGCTGAAATTGCCTTAGGCACACCCACCCCCCTACGGAATAAAGTCGTGTGGATCGCGCCGGTGTTCGATCTTATACAGACAGCCACAGTCCCAGGGGCTAAGCTTCGATACACTAGGTTTGTAGGTTCGATGGAGAACGCCAGCCGGAGCCTTCCTCGATGGTTGCCCTTGAGCGGTTTGGCGGATAGGCAGCGTGCAGCGAGCAAGGCTCGGCTTCTTGGGCTTTGCATCAGCTGGCCATGATGTGCGTAGTCTTAGTAAGTGCTGTATACCAACGTGCGGTTACCCTCAACCGCTGACTAGTCCCGCGCTTCGCGCGAAGCTCTTCACTCGTACCCGGACAGCAACTTAAGTCTGCTTCTTCAGGCGCCCGGGGCGTTCGTACCTGGGGATGCAGTCCTTCGACTTGGGGACGGAGCAACAGTATCGGATGTTGGTCGGCGTGTCAGGGCAAGAGTGATGATCTTCCGACTTCGGAGATCGAATGCATTTGGAGGAGAAAAAATGAAGGATATTTGCGGTGGGCTTTTGATGACGGTCTTGCTGCTGGCGGGAATCTGCTGTGCGCAGACCGCGAGTCCTGGTTTGCCGAAACCCATGCCGGCGCCATTCGGTTCTCACTCCGGTGCTGCTCCGGGCACACCGCGTCCTAATATCCTCTTCATCATCATGGACGATGTAGGCATCGATCAGATGAAAATTTTTGGATATGGAGGGGCCACTCCTCCCAGTACCCCCAATATAGACGCCATCGCTCATGCTGGCGTACGGTTCAGAAATGCATGGTCCATGCCGGAATGTTCACCCAGCCGCGCCATATTCTTTGAGGGGCGTTACCCGTTCCGTACTAATGTCTTCAACGCAATCTTGAGTGATGATCTGGCAAACTCTCAGGTTTCGCCTTTTGAAGCGACCACTCCGAAAGTGCTCAAGTCCGCCAACTATAAGAGCGGACTATTCGGCAAATTCCATCTTGCCGCAGCTACCTATAATCCCTTCGGAGATGCCACACCCCACTCGCTGGGATGGGATTACTTCGATGGCTTCCTCGAAGGCGCGCCGCATCCCATCGACACCACCATCGGTGGACAATTCCCCGCCGGCACCAGTCCCTTCACTTGCGGCTATGTCACCAATGCCGCCTACGGCGGCGCGGATACCGGAGCCTGCCAGTTCGCTGACCATTCCTGCTCGGTAATCGCTAAGAGCCAGACCCACCCCACTCCGGGGCGCAGTTGTATGGAACAGGGCGGCCTGTTTATTCCCAATCAAAATTGCTCCTATGCTCCGCCAACCCCACTCGATTTCGAACAGGCAAATGCTTACTACGTCTGGAACCGGGTGTATAACGAGCCGGATGGAACTGTCATAAAGCCGCCGCTGACCGATCCGCGGACACGAGGCTATGTTTCCAACGCCACTACCGACGCTGCTGTGGACTGGATCAATTCAGAAAAAGCTCTTCATCAATCGTGGATGGCGACGGTCGCTTATGCCAACATTCACTCGCCCTACCAGCAATCTCCCACCTCCCTGCTGCCGGGCGACTCGCCGGACAGCAGCAACTACAAGTGCACGGGTAATGCTCCGCAAGACGAAATCTACACCCGTGTCTTGAGCAACCAGATGTTAGAGGCAATGGATACGAAGATAGGGGACGTCATGGTCCGGACGGGTCTGGCAACCCGCGCAGCCGATGGCAGCTTGGTCTACGACCCCCAGAAGACCGACACGATGGTCGTCATTGTTGGAGACAACGGTACCTACGCGCCGGGAGTAAAGGGCCCCTTCGATCCTTCGCGGTCGAAGGGTTGGGTATATCAGACTGGCGTCTGGGTGCCACTCATTGTCTCCGGCCCCCTGGTCGTGGGTGCAGACCGCGAGGTCACCTCGATGATCAACATCGCTGATCTGTTCCAGCTGTTTGGAGAAATCGCCGGCATTGACGTTCACCAGGTAGTTCCCAAGTCACACACTTTGGACTCTCAAGCCATGCTGCCTTACCTTATTAACCCTAACCAGCCGAGTATCCGCACCAGCAACTTTACCGAGGCGTCGAACAACATCCACATCAATAATGTGCCGCCGCCACCTTGCGTTATCGTGGTCACTGATCCCCCGACCTGCGTAGAACTTTTCGTCAACCAGGGCCTTTGTGAATCGGAAGGCGGAGACTGGTTTGGACCGGGGGCGCCCCAACAGTATTCATCGTGCTGCGCCGTACAGAGCGCGCGTCTTGCCCAGTATCCCAACGGAATCCAGTTTCTTCCCGATTCGCAATGGGCCACCCGAGACGAGAAATATAAGTTGATTCAGAAGGCTCAGCCCAATTGCAACAACGGCGATTCCACCCTTACAGAGTTCTACCAAATCAACGAAAACCCGCAGAATCCCCAGTTGGACAACTTCACCGAGGCCCTCTGCTCGGAAGCGACGGCGGCGCACACCTGCCCCAAGGGACTTAACCAGGAACAGTTGATCAGCTACAACCAGCTGCTGACTGATCTACAGACAACCCTGGCTTCAGAAACGCCATGCCCCGGCGACGGCAACGAAGACAAAGTTGTCGACGATGTAGATGTTAAGTGGTGGCAGTACTTCTCTGTACTGAACGGTGGGGGATCGAGCTGGTATGACTTCAACTTCGATGGCCTTACCAACGATAGCGACCTAACGGTTATCCAACAGCATATGGGAACAAATTGCTTGCAGAAGCACTAATGCAATCTTTGCCCTCTGGGTTTAATTAAAGATTGCCTGTGGCATTAACAGCAGGGAGCCTTACATCGGGTGCGTGTAGCGACGCGTTGAACTTTGCGCAGCCTACTTACAAGCAATGACTAGGGGGAACGCCTAGCCGCGGTAAGTCAGCTCGGTGATGGTGCAATCGTCGCTTAGCGGAGTGGCGCCGCGGAAGTCCGTAACTGCCTGCTCGACGGCAGCAAAGCCGTTGTTGCAACAGTCTTCCAGTCGATCGTTGCCGAAGAATTCGCCGGTCGCGTCCTCGGCTTCTGTCACGCCATCAGTGACCACGCTCAAGCGGTCGCCGGGCGCAAGCGTCAGCTTGGTAGCCGTGAACTCGGCGCCGGCTATCAATCCTACAGGCAAGTTCCCAGCCTCGACTTTTTCCACTTTGCCTTTGGAGATGATGAGCGGCGGAACATGCCCACAGTTGATTAGTTCCATCTCACCATTGGGCCGCAGCCGGGCTATGACCAGCGTAGCGTACTTTTGACCGCCGACTTTTTCGCATAAAAAACGGTTTACCGCGGCGATCATTTCCGGCAGCGACGAGTCGCGCGCCAGTTGCGAATACAGCATGCCCTGCAAAATTGAAGCGACGACGGCGGCGGCGATTCCTTTGCCGGAAACGTCGGCCACAATCAGCGACAGCGCATCGGCGGTATAGACCAGATCGAAGAAGTCGCCTCCAATATCTTTGCAGGCGTAGCTAACCGCCTCGACTTTCGCGTAGGGCACGTCGGGAATAGTCACCGACATCAGCCTTTGCTGAATGTCTGCCGCGATCGACATCTCCTGCCGATAGCGCTTGGCCGCATCTTCCGCCTGCACCAGTGCGGCATTTGCCACCAGTGTCGCGGCCCCGTTGGCGATGGTCTTCAGGATGTCGTGATTGACCGTCGACAGCTTGCCTGACAGGAAGTGCGAATCCAGGTAGAGCACGCCTTGCAACTCGGCGCCGTCGGACTTGGTGTCTTCCTTGGTTTTCTCCTGGATGTTGGACTTGCGCAGAGGAATGCAAATCACGCTCTTCAGGTTTTGCGCCACGATGCTGTCGCGCCCGGCGAGCTTGCCGGTGTCTTCCGTGTCAGTGACCAGGAAGTCGGAGGCGCTCTTCATGGCTTCGCGCAGCACCGATCGCGAAATGGTGCTGTCATCCATAATCACTTCGCCATTGCGTTCGCGGCCCGCGGCCAGTTTCAGTTCACCAGCCTCGCCTTCCCGCAGAAACACAAAGCCACGCTCCGCCTGGGTGAGCCGTAGGGAGGCTTCCAGCAAAGTCTGCAACACGTCTTCCAGCACGCCAACGTTATTCAGCTTGCGCGCCGTTTCCAGGAATACGTTCAGCATCTCCAGTTCGGAGCCTGCGCCGACGGCGGGCTTCCACGTGGAAAGCTGGCTGAGAACTTGCTGCCCGATGCTCGACGGCGAGCGATCGGGGTTGTACATCACAAACGCCGCACCACGCACACCAAATTCGACGCGGTCATTGCGCACCAGCTTGTGGCGGGAAATCTTCTCGTTGTTGACAAACGTTCCCTGGCGGCTGCTCTGATCCACGATATAAATGCCGTCGACTTCGCGGATAAACTGGGCGTGCTCGCGCGATACGCGGGGATCGGCCAGGACCAGGTCCCGGTCGGTGCGGCGGCCCACGGTGAAAGGGAAGTGGTCGAGCAGCAGGGTACGGCGCTCAGTGCCTTCTACCACCACCAGGACCATGGGATCGCTGCTCGTCGTGTTGTCGAGCGTGCGTTTCCACATTCCGGTTGCGCCCATGCGTTCTCCTGCTGCGAATCGATATTGAAAGCTGTTAGCGAATATAGCCGAACTGCAGCGCCATATCCACCGTTGGGGCGACGTGCGAATCACCTGTTCCAGGGTGGAACCGGCTGCCCTTGAGGTTGTCGGGCGTCCCGCACACCGAGGCCAAGCGGACTCCCACAAGCTGAGGCGCAGCCTGGAGTTCAGGTTACACTTGACGGGAATTTGTTGTGCAACCGGCTGACACAAGGAGAACCAACGTGAAACTTGCCCACCGCAGTCTGCTCCTCGGCACCTTACTCTGGCTGGCCTCGTCGCTGGTCGCTCAGGTCCCGCACCTGACACCTTTTTCTGCCGACATGCAAATTTCGTCCATGCAGGCCGGCCCTGCAAACCGCGACATGTCAGGCAAGCTCTACGTAGATCAACAGGCCATGCGCATGGATATGCAAAGTGCAGAGGGAGGAGCGAACATCATTACGACCTTCGCCACCCAGACGACCGACATCATCATGCCGCAGCAGCATATGTATATGGAGCACCGGGCCGGCGATAACCCCATGCATCGCGGGCCCAACACCTCCGACGTTCATCCCTACGACCCGAAGAATCCCTGCGCCAGCGATCCCGGTTCGACCTGCAAAAATCTCGGAACGGAAACCGTCAACGGCCGCAGCACCGAGCATTGGCAGGTCACCCACAAGGATGGAAATGTCTCCGATGTCTGGATCGACAATTCGCTGCACTTCCCCATCAAGACGGTAAGCGGCGGCACCAGCTGGCAGCTGACCAACATTAAGGAAGGCCCGCAGGACCCAAGTCTCTTCCAGGTACCTGCCGGTTTTCACAAGATGGACATCAGCGGCATGGGCGCGATGGGCGGCCGGCCGCCACAGCAGTAGTTTGGGTAGTGCTGGTTTCATGCCAGCGCCCACACCGTTACAAAATACGATTGGGTTCTTAGCCCGTTGGTTTCCTACCCCCGCGGCAGCAGCACGATGATGAAGGTCGCGATCGGCCCCAACAGCAGCGACAGCAGGAACCACAGCAGTCCGCTGCGGTTCTTGCCCTGTGCCAGGCCGGCGTTGATGAGGGCGAGCGTCCCCCATCCAATGCCGTACCCGTACGCCGGAGCCATGTAGTAGGTGTAGTTGTAGAAGGCGACCAGCAGCGCGATCATTGAGCCTCCCGAAAGAGCCAGACTTAAAGGGAAATCTGGGTTCAAAGCAAGGGCCAGCTTACCGAACGTGCGTAGCTTCAGATGCGTTGAAGCCCCTCACCTGATAACTCGGGGGCCTTCAGCCCGCTCCTGCTACAGCTTCTCGTAAAACTCGCACGCCGAGCACGAGATGTAAATCCCGCCCGGGATATCGCGCTCGCGGTCTTTTACCCGCTTCACAATACGTGTCGGCTTGCCGCACTTGGGGCAATCCGTGCTCTTAGTCGTATCCATGACCTTCTTGCGGTCAGCAGTTTTTGCGATCTTTGCCATTACTTAATCTTCTCCTGATGATTGCAGAATTCTCCTGCAGTTCGCGGGCACAATTTCGACTTGAGGGGGCGCAACGTGAAGGCCGACGCAGAATTGCACGGCCAGCGCGAGATGCACATGTCTCAAGCTCACGTCCCAGTACCCTTCTTTCTGGGTGCCCTTTCCAGCTTGTTCTGCCAGGGTGGGCGTTACCGGACGGCTTCGACTGCAGGCGGGCGCACGAGGCGCCACTCTCTACGTGCCGGGTAGCACCTTTAGTTTACATGAATTGATGGCTGTCTCAGACCCACGCCCTAAGCATGCGGGCCTGTGGTCTGTTGCTCGCAACTCGAAAGCTCGTAGCTCGCAGCTCGTCTACTTCCGGCGCGCGTGCACCTCTAAATACTCGCTCGGAATAACCGTCTGACTCGCGCCGCCCTGATTTTCATCCACCCAGAGCTTCCTTAGCTCTTCCATCAAATGCTGCTTCCCGGTGTCGTCGAGCCGACTCATGACCGTCTTGATCGGTCCCAGGTGGCGGCGGAAGTAATCCTCCGCTTCCTCAGGCCCGAACGGCAGATCGAAGATGAATGGTCGCCGCGTACACGTCACCTCGGCGCGATCACCGAAGCGCTCTTGCACGATCGACTCGTCGCCCCAGTCGAAAGGATTGCTCGAACCCGGTGGCGGTGGCACAAACCGCGCCATGATCACGTTCTGCCTGGCTACAAGGCTGTCGCGCGTCCAGTTGCCCATGGCGATCAGCCCACCGGGACGGCATACGCGCAACGCTTCCGCGACCACCATCTCCGGCCGCGGAGCGAACATCGCCGCAAACATCGACATCACCACATCGAACTCGCCGTCCGCAAACGGCAGCGCCTCGGCGTCAGCTTCGCGAAAGTCGATGTTAAGGCCTTCCTGCTTCGCCCGCTCGGCAGCTTGCGCCAGCAGGTTGGGAGCGATATCGACCGCCGCCACCTGTGCTCCTATGCGCGCCGCCGGAATCGCCTGGTTGCCGGTGCCGCAGCCGACGTCGAGCACCCGCATTCCGGTTTTCAGGTGCAGGCGCGCCACAAACTCCTCGGCATCGTTTTCCATGTGCTTGGCGATCTGCCCGAAGTCGGCCGAGGTCCACATGGTCTTCATCAACTGCTTTACATGCGCCAGATGCTTCGTCTTGTCAGCCATTCGTAACCTCTCGCGCAACCACGGTAACACCCTTCCGATGCCCTCGAGAATGGGGGCTCCTGTCGACGTTCACCGAAGAAGAGCCTGTCAGCGGGAAGCTCAAAAATAAGCTCCAGCTTTTGGATACGCCGCACTTCAGTGCGATTGACACCCCAGTAGTCACCGGGCTATAGTCCGACACCTACTCTGCCTTTTCCAGGAACAGTTTTCCAACAGGAACTGAACCCAGGGAAAAGGCTCATGTCGAGTCCGAAAACTGCATGGACAGCCTGTCTATGCGAAAGAGAAAGTCGGCCCGAATCACAAGGAGGATGCTTTGAAAAGGCCTCTGCTTGCCTTGCTCTTTCTCGTTTTGTTTGCCGGTGTCGCACTAGCTGATACGGAGCTTCTGCAGAATGGAGGCTTTGAAAGCGGCGTGCTTTCTCCCTGGTATAACGCGAGAGACTTTTGCAACAGTGGTACCTGCTCTCCTTGGGCGGTTACCAATAGCAATCCACACAACGGAACCTACAGCGCAATGGACATCGGCAATTTCGAGTTGCGGCAGGATTTCACCCCTACCGCGGGCTCACAGATTACCAATGTCTCCTTTTGGATTTACACGAGTGCTCCGGCCAGCGCGATCGACTTCTTCTACACCGACAATTCGGACGAGGAATTCGTCGTCTTTGCCCCGCAAAACACGTGGACTTTGGAGACGGTTACCAGCGACGTCGACGCAGGGAAAACACTCTCGGGCTTCTCCATATGGGGCTCTTCACCGAGTATCACGACCTACGTGGACGACGCCAGCATCACGGCGACGCCAGAGCCCTCAACTCTGGTGCTGCTGGGAGGCAGCGCATTAGCGGTATGCGGCAACCTTCGCCGCCGCATGAAAGGATAATCAACCGTCCGCAACCAGAGGCGGAGCGCCTGCTCCGCCTCGCAACTGCTCGGCGATCTCTCTCCACCGCTCCACTCTAAAGGCTCTCTCCCGTCTGTGTGCTTGTTTGACCCTGTACTTCTCCGCCTGTTAGGTTCGTATATTTGCCGTTCAGAATTGTGGACTTTCAATTGCGCCCCGGTTTGCGAGACAGATCGCACCGCCAAGACTCCAGCCCCGAACGGGGCGAATCAGTTTAGCCCAGCACGCAGGCGAAGCCGGAGTGCTGGGCGGCACAGTTTTAAAGATAGGAGTCCCTTTAGGGACGGCACAAAGCACGTCCCCGCGGCTGACGTCCGCTTGGGATCAAAAAGGCACACAATCATGGCCATCAAATTCAAAGGCGTTGACTTCATCGAGTTCGACACGCTGCTCACCGACGACGAGCGGCTGGTGCGCGACAACACCCGCAAGTTCATCGAAGAGAACCTCGTCCCCATCATCGAGCAGTGCAACCGCGAGGGCCGGTTTCCCAAAGAGCTCATCAAGCCCATGGGCGAGCTCGGCTTCTACGGAGCCAGCCTCGAAGGCTACGGCTGCGCCGGCATGTCGGCAGTCGAGTACGGCCTGATGACGCAGGAGCTGGAGCGCGGCGACAGCGGCGTGCGCTCCTTCGTCAGCGTGCAGTCGGCGCTGTGCATGTACCCCATCTACGCCTTCGGCAGCGAGGAGCAGAAGCAGAAGTACCTGCCCGGGATGGCCAAGGGAGAAATCCTCGGCTGCTTCGGCCTCACCGAGCCTGACGCTGGCTCCAACCCCGGAGCCATGCGCACGCGCGCGAAGAAAGACGGCGACAGCTACATCCTTAACGGCGAGAAGATGTGGATCACCTCGGGGTCCATCGCCGAGATCGCCATCATCTGGGCCAAGGTCGAGGACGAAGACGACCGCATTCGCGGCTTCATCGTGCCCACCGACACACCGGGATTCAAAGCCGCCGACGTGCATGGCAAGTTCTCGCTGCGCGCCTCCGTCACTTCCAGCTTGTCGTTGATCGACGTGCGTATTCCCGCCGACTGCCTGCTGCCCAAGTCGAAGGGGCTGGGTTCTCCGCTGAGCTGTCTGAACCAGGCACGCTACGGCATTGGCTGGGGAGTGATTGGCGCAGCCATGGCCTGCTATGACTGCTCGCTGCAATACGCGCAGTTCCGCAAGCAGTTCCGCGACATGCCGATCGCCGGGCATCAGCTGGTGCAGGAGAAATTGGTATGGATGATCAGCGAAATTACTAAAGCCCAACTACTCGCGCTACAAGTCGGTAAGTTAAAAGATGCGGGCAGGGTAAAGCCCTACCATATCTCTATGCTGAAGCGTAACAACGTCTGGATGGCGCTGGAGTGCGCCCGCATGGGACGCGACATCCTGGGCGGCAACGGCATCGCAGACGAATATCCCATCTTCCGCCACATGGCCAACCTGGAATCAGTAAAGACCTACGAAGGCACGCACGATATCCACACCTTGATTATTGGCGAACACATTACAGGGATTGCGGCGTTCTGAGATCAGAGTCTACGAATCGGGTGCCCCATTCCGCCCTCCTTTGGCGGGGTGGGGCCTTTCGTTTACTAACTAAGGGCCGGAATTCCAACCCGGACAATCCCCACCCGGCTAACCCGCCCGAACGGGCACCCGCTCCTTACCGGCGGCTGGCCGAGCCTGAATTCAGTCTGCCGTCCGCTTAAAAGCGGACTCACAATTTCCTTAATAACCTCTTCCCAGCGCTGAAGCGCTGGACTATCCTCTGCTGTCCCGCTCTGCGGGACGCCCAGCCATGATGAGAGCAGAACTGTTTCGCTTGAACGGCGGCGTCGCGCGCGATCCCGCGATCGATGCGTGGTTGCAACAGCACAACGGCGAACTGGGAGACATCGCTCGCCAATGGTTCGAGGTGATGCGCAATTGCGGAGACGAATTCTGCGAAGTAATGCATGACGGCTGTCCGACTGCGTGTCTAGGAGACGCGGCCTTCGGCTACGTCAACGTGTTCACGTCGCACGTCAACGTGGGATTCTTCCAGGGCTCAACGCTGCCCGATCCGGCTCGCTTGCTGCAAGGTATCGGCAAGTTCATGCGCCATGTGAAACTACGTCCAGGCGAGCCCATCGACTCCGCAGCACTGCACGGACTCATCGAGGCGGCATACGCAGACATAAAGGCGCGCGTCGAACATGGGTAGCCGCGTAGAGAGGTCGCCGTCCACTCCACGCTGACCTTTCCGCTAAGAACTTCGTAATATCAGGTACTCCCGTTCGTTGAACTCGAAGCGCTCCCCGGACATTTCGTCTATCGTCGTGCCGCGACGAGTAAGTGGAGGAAACCAATACTCCTCACCAATGTAGATTTCGATCGTTGTGGCAGTGCCTAAAGCCTCTCGCAGGTAGTCCGCGAACTGGTGGAAATCGTCACGACTCTTCCTCCACACCTGCAACTCTTTTTCGCTGAAGTGTCCCCAGTCAGGTCCATAGTCCAAGGCGCAGGCGCAACCCATGTGAGATCTAACCTTCGCGCTCATGTTCGCCAACGCGGTTGGGATCGCAGTCTACCTCGTACTTGCATCTCGCAGCTGGAGAATACCGCAGGAGCATGGAGCGGTTCCTGTCAGTGGCGAGCCGTTCGTGTGGGCTCTGGCACTGCCGGTGCTTGGGGTCTTTTTCCTCACGGATGCCGTTTGGGGCGTGCTGCTCTTACGGAACAAGGAACGGAGCGGAAGGTTATGGTGGGCTCTGATCGCGGTGTCGTGGTTCGTTGCGCTCGTAGTAGATTTTTCCCACCACTAGATCGCATCGCGTTTTGCCATCATTGATCTGGCCAGCAGACTTGGTACGAGACCCGGCTTCAGCCGGCGCTACAAACGAGGGGAATGGCGCTTTAACGCGGCGCTGAAGCGCCGCACTACCCCGGCCCTACACCCACTCCAGCGCGCCCTTCTTCCATATCCAGATGTAACCCACGATGAGGATACCGAGGAAGACGCCCATCTCCAGCAAGCCGAAGAGGCCGAGCATCTTGAACTGCACCGCCCAGGGGAACAGGAAGATGGTCTCCACGTCGAAGACCACGAACAGGATAGCCACGATATAGAAGCGGACGGTGTAGCGGCCGCGCGCGTTGTCGAAGGGCGTGATCCCGCATTCGTAGGGCATCAGCTTGGTTTCGAACGGGTTCTTCGGCCGCACCAGCGACGCGATGAGAAGCGTGCCCGCGCCGACCAGAAAGGCGACAACAGCGAATATGAAGATGGGTACGTAATTTTGCGGCATGAACTTAAACCTGCTTGTTTTCCGAGCGGCCAGCCCGGAGTTATCAGAACACGCCACTATACCCCGGCGCTAGTTGGCCATCAATGACGTACGTCACAAATTGCCGGGGTCGAGGGCACAGGCGCTATTCCAGAAATAACCCTCTTCGGCCGGGGAAGGAGAGCAGATCCCTCGCTGCGCTCGTGATGACAAATCAAGAAGGCGCTCGCGATGACAAACCCAGACATCCCCGCTACATCGCTTCCTTGATGCCTGCCTTCACCAGCCACCAGTTCATGGGATAGGCGGTCAGGAATCCGCAGGCCATGGCGATCTGCATCATGAACCAAAACTCGATTTCCTTGGGATGAAGCTCTCCGATCCAGACGAAGATGACCAGCGCCATCCAACCATACATGCCGACCTGCCAGGCGGTGAGCGAGACGAAGTCCACTTTCAGCGCGCGCCACCAGACATGCGGGCCGTGCCGCCCCATCATGGGCGCCAGCGCCGCGTACTGGAAGGCGACGCCGATCAAGAGTGCCAGCAGGTAGTCGAGCGTCCATTCGCCAAAGACTTTGCTGCCAAACACAACGAACGGCAGCTGCAGAAACAGGAACGGGCCGACGAGGTCGGCGAGGGAACAACCGGCTCCGCAGTGAAACGCCGCCGCCACAATCTTCTGCCAGAACGCGCGTTGCGGCTTGCCTGAATCACCCGAGTCCTCACCAGCCTTCGACGACCCTTGCTGCTCTCCCCGCGCGGGCATGCGCCCAATCTTCCAATAGGCCCAGATGCCGAATAGGCCGCCCCAGAGCGCGTTGATCGGCCAGACATAAACCATGACCGTCATCTTTTGCGGCTGCCGGCGCGATAGGTCCCAGGCCACGAACCCGCACGATGCCAGGCCGAGCACCACCATCACCCACGACAGCCCATGTAGCCACGCTGGGTGCATCACCAGTAGCCCTTCAGGAAAAAAGGCAGCATGCAAGCTTCGATTTTCCGTCAACGGATGGGTTGCACCGCGCACATATAAGTTGCTGCTTTTTTTTAAACGAACTTTAGGCGAGAAATAAAAACGGCGAGTGAGTAGAATTCTCACTCGCCAAAATGCCTCTCTCACGAATCGCCTGCGGCTTTGCTGTCCGCCGCTGTCCCAGGACGAAAGTTAGAAGACGAACTGTGCCAGGAATTGCATCTGCCTGGGAGCGCCGACGTTGGCGATGCCGCCCACCGGGGTGGAGAACGTCGCCGCTGGCAGAGCCGCGTTTCCATAGGTGCCATTGCGGCTGTAGTAGATCGGCGTGTTCAGGAAGTTGTAGACCTCCGCACGCACATTCAGCCCCAGGCGCTCCTTCAGTTTGAAGTTCTTCTGCAACGAGGCCGCCAGGTTGTAGATAGGAGGCGCCGTCGCCCAGTTGCGGGAAACCACCCCGCCGTTGATCACCGGACGATCAGAGTTGTTGCCGTCGCCGTTGTTGTCTACGCCGGTGAGAGCGTTGTAGGGATAGCCTGATCCGAGAAACGCATAGCCGCCGAGGGTGAAGCCGTAAGGGAACAGGTAGGTTCCGCTGATGGATGCGCGGTTTGGCTGGTTGAGCTGGCTGCGCGCCTTTTCGCAGGTCACCGGGCAGCTGTAGTCGTTCGGGTTCTGCGCGGTGCCGTCCCACTCAACGGTATCGATGGTGTGCGACCAGGTATAGCTGGCCAGTAACGCGAAGTGGGTGGAGAACTGTTTCTTCATCTGAACTTGCAGCCCATCATAGAAGGACGTACCCAAGCTGGTGTAGGCCAGCACCTGACGGTAGCCGCCGTTGACCGGAACGATGGGACGCGTGGCATTGGCCGCAGCTGCGCTGCGAACCTGTCCAGGTGCAGTGCGCACGAAGGCCGACGGCGAATTCAGGTCGATGGGCTGGTTGATGTGGATGGTATGCGAGCCGATGTAGTCCATCGACAGCACCCAGTTACGGGCGAATTGGTGTTCCACACCGAAGTCCCACTGCTGGGTATAGGGATTCAGCAGCTTATTGGGGCAGAAGTGGAGCTGCGAAACCGGCAGGAACTGGTTGAGATAGTCGCACTGTCCTGCAAGTATTTGAATGTCGCGAGCCGGAAGGACGGTGCCCGGAGGAATGCTGGTGATGGGATTGAAGGTGGTCGGGAATCCGAATTGCCCCGGCTGCACCGTGTAAGTAAAGACACCCGCCGGCCCGTTGATGCTGGAGTTCGCCACGATGTTCGCCGGCAGCTCGGTGTAATAGATTCCATAGCCTCCGCGGATTACCGTGGGATTGTCGCCGCCGTACAGAGTGTAAGCAAAGCCGGCGCGAGGCGAAAAGTTCGTGTTTCCCTGGGTAAGCGTCTGCAAGTCATAGCGCAGGCCGAGATTCACCGTCAGCTTCGGCGTGACTCTCCAGTTGTCCTGTACGAATAACCCGGCCAGAGTCTCCTTTTCGTTATAAGTAGCGTCGCCGAAGGACTGGGTAAAGCTGCTCGCGAGGGGCGGCGCCTTTGAACCCGATCCCGGAGGCGGTGCGCCCGGGTTATAGGTCAGCAAGGTTGCGATAGGAATCTTGGCATAGGCGGAATTGATCTGGAAGCGGCCATCCAGGTAACCGCTGCCGAACTCCGTGCCGTAGCCGCCCGACGAGGAATACACCACGTCGAATCCCGTGCTGATCTGGTGCTTGCCCTTGGTCCAGTTGAGGGTATCGGCCCATTGGTACTGGTGATTGCTCAGGTTGGCAATGCGCGACTCGCCGTTGGTATATACGCCGGAAACGAACTCCTGCGGAGCTTGTGTAACCGGCAGGAACTGCGTAATCGGCGAACCGAGAAGGAATTCGAAGCGGGCTTCGTTCACCAGGTTTGGCGATAAGGTTGCTGTGTCGATGGCTGCCGCCTGGTAGGTATAGCGTGCAAAGGTGCGCGCCGTAGTGGGCAGGCTCACGCCGCTGACCGCGTCCTGCGGATTGGTATCGGTGAAGCGATCGAAGTTGCCACGCAAGGTAAACAGGTTGTTGGCTGAGAACTGGTGATCCAAACGCGCGAACATCAGGTTCTGGGCGAAGGTGCCGGAGTAGATAGCTCCCGGATCAAGCGGCGAGGTGATTACGGCGTCGCGGTTCTGATTGGTGTACTCGTAAGAGCCGAGGAAAAATGTCTTGTCCTTCACAATCGGGCCAGAGACCATGGCGCTGCCTTGTGCCAGCGTGTTGAATGCCGGGACAGCGGCCAACGGCTGCTTGGCTTCGGAGAACTGCGGCCGGCCCATGCCGATGAAGTCGCCATGCCAGTCGTTGGAACCCGACTTGGTCACCACGTCCACGGCTGCGCCGGCATTGCGGCCGTATTCCGAGGAGATGGAATTCTTATCTACGTTCATCTCCTGCACCGCGGAGAATGGTATGGCGGCAAACATGGTCTGCCGTCCCCAACTGTCGTTGGCATCCGTGTTGTCGAGATCGTAGGTGGTCTGACGGCGCCCGCCGCCGTTGATGACGAACAGCACCTCGTTGATGAACAAGTCGCCCGTGGTCTGCGACTGCCGCACCGCCGAATCGAGCAGCGGGATGGCGGTGATCTTACGGTTCAGAATCGGCGTGTTCTCAATCTTCTGGACGTCGAAGCGGGTGGTCACCTGGTCGGAGTCGACCGTCACCGAGCCGGGCGTACCATACACCGTCACCTGGGTTTGAGCTCCCGAAACCGTCATGGTGAAGTTCACCACCGCGGCCTGGTTGGCCCGCAGCACAATACTGTTCTGCTCGGCATTTTGAAAGCCGGTGGCAGCCGCTTTCACTGAATAGCTATCGGTAATAGGTAAGCCTGCGAATCGATAATCGCCGTTCGAATCGGTCTTCACCGATTTGGTAAGGCCCGTACTCGGATTGCTGAGCGTGACCTCGGCGCCCGCGATGGATTTACTTTGCGGGTCGAGTACTCGGCCGGTAACCGCCGAGAGATCAATGGTTTGCGCCACTGCCCCGGACAGGGCAGCGAGCAGGAAAATAGCCACTAACAGCGGGCTGAATGATTTAGACAGACGTATTGGCACGTTCGACAGTCCCCCCCAAACTTTCGAGCCTAGACAAGGGGAGCGCAGTACTACCAGCGGTAGTAGTGAAAAACACAGTTGCAGAATATAGAAACTGTTTCCAATATTGGAAATGGTGGTCCCTGACGCATTGCCTAGAACGCCGTGAGCCTCACCGTGAACTGCACCTGGCGGGTGCTGCCGAAGTGATTGGTGTCCGGAGCGAACAACGCCTGGCCCGCCGAATAGACAGGGGCAGTGGGCGTTCCAAACAGGCTCACCGACTCCGCCCCATAGTTACGATTGCCCGCGCCGGTGATGTTGAAGATATCCATGAATAAATCGAGATGCCGCCCTTCACCCTTCAACGTGATGTCTTTCACGAAGCGCAGGTCGAGGTTGAAGAACGACGGCTGGCGGAAGATATTGCGCGGTGCAGCCAGGCCGTCGACGATGGCGCGATCGTTGTAATCATTGCCATCGTTCTGGGTGTCGTAGCCAATGATGGGGTTGTAGGGAAAGCCCGAGCGCCATTGCAGAATCGGGTTGATCTTGAAGCCGTACTTCAGATTGGTGATGGCGCTGAGATTGAAGCTATTGCGCACGTCGAAGCTGGAGTACGCCGCATTGGTCGCGAGGTTGAGCGGATCGAGCGGCGAGCTGATGGTATAGGGCCCGAGGTTCGAATCGTTGTCGCGAGCGCGCGCCAGCGTGTAGTTCGCATTCAACTGCGAGCGGTGCGGCAACTGGAAGCCTGCCGTCAACTGCATTGCGTTGTACGAGGAATGTGCCGAAGAGCGGTTCACCAGCAACTGGCCGACGGTGGGATCGGGACGCGTGGCGGGAAAGATCGGCATGCCCGTATCGTCGTAGGTTGGCGCGAAGAGGTTCTGGTTGACCGCTGTCTGCAAGTCCCACGTGCCGTTGTGGACGTACCCCGCAGTCAGCGTGGTCTTGGCATTGATTTGCCGCTCGACACTGCCCGAGACCTGGAAGGAACGCGGATTGCGAAAGTTGGGATCGATGCCGAACACAAGCCCTGCCGGCGTGGTCAAACCTTCCGGCACCACCGGAAACGCCAGCGGCTTGCTATCGACGAACAGTTGCAGCAACTGTGGATTGTAATAGCTGTCTACGACCGTGGTGTTCAAGCCGTTGTCGGTGAACACGCGTTGGAAGTAGGTCGCGGGAGTCGGCGCGTCATACAATCCGGCGGAGGCGCGCAGCACCGTCTTGCTATCGGCCGACCAGGCAATTCCAAGTCGCGGCTGCCACTGGTTCAGGTCGCTCGGGATATGCGTGGTCAGAGGTATCGCCGGATTGGGATTTGAGGGCTGCGGATTCCACTGGGCGTCCCAGCGCAGACCTGCGGTAATAGTGAGGTCGTTCGTCACCGCGAACTTCGCGTTCACGTACATGCCCAGCTCGCGTACGGCTCCTCTGTAAACGTCGTTGCCGGTGATGAAGGTCTGCTGATAGCGGCGAATGTCGTTGGTGAGAAATGCAGTCAGCGAGTTGTAATCAAATTGCGCGTTGAGCGCGGCCTCACGCTGCTGGCGTCCCGGATCGTAGCCAAAATCGCCGCCGAGATGCAGCTGCAGCTTGCCGCGGACGATCGCCAGATCATCGCCGAAGCGGGTGCTGTCGGAGCGATACACGTCGGGATAAACGCTATTGCCGCCAAGGATACCGAAGCCGTCGATGACGTATTCCGGCAGGCTGGAGTTGGGGGTGAGATTGCGACTGTCTTGCGCCCACTGCACCAGCACCTGGTTCACGATGGTCGAGCCGAAGAGGGTGTTGAGGGTGCCGCGTGCCCAGTAGCTGTCGCCTGTGAGATTGATGTTGTTATCCGCGGACGCGATGCTGCGGGTTGAGCCTTCATCCAGTCCGCTGGCATTCAGGCGGTTGTAGTTGAATTGCAGGTTCAGTGTGTTGTTGTTGTTCAGCACGAAATCCGTGCGCGCGAACAGCGCCGTGGGATCGCTGTGCCCGACAGTCTGCTGTTGCAAAGCGGTGAGCGCGCTGGGAACGAAGGTTCCCGGCGCCAGGGGCGCGAACTCCGTCCAGTACGGCGTGTTGAGGTAGTCCTGCTCGGCGCCAACGTAGAAGAACGCCTTGTCCTTCTTGATCGGTCCGCCGATGGAGCCGCCGAACTCGTTCTGCGCGTTGTTGAGCGAATGGCCAAAGGTGTCAGCCGAACTCAGGGCCGAGGGACGGCCAATGTAGAACGTCTCGCCGTGTAGCTTGTTGCTGCCTTCCTTGGTCACCACGTTGATGAAGCCCGCATTGGTATCGCCGACTTCGGCGGTGGCGCCGGCGCGAACAATCTGAAACTCGCGCACTACCGTCTGCGGGAAGAAGAACGAGGTATCGCGGGTCCCGCGTTGGCCGCCTTGCAGCGGGTCATGGAAATCGACTCCGTCGATGGCGGCCGCCGTGGCATCGGGACGCTGACCGGCGACGACCACTCCGGAATAGTCGGGAGAAGGTTCGACGCCCGCGGCCAGCTGCGCAAACTGGCTGAAATCGCGGTCACGGTTCGGCAGGTAGGTGACGGTAAGTCCGGCCAGCGAATTACTCACCACCGGCTCGGTGCGATTGGCGACGGGCTGCGTGGTATTGCCTTCGACGCTGGGGGCGCGTCCGGTGACGGTCACGCTTTGCGAAGTCGCGGGAAGCGCCATGGCGACCTTCACCTGCACGCTGCTTCCCACGCCCAACGCGACGCGAAGCGGCTTCTTCAGCTCGAACCCAGTAGCGACAACCTTTATCAAATACGGCCCCGACGGTAGCAGCGGAGTGACAAAGCGCCCCTCGTCATTGGTGGTAACCACTCGCTCGGCGCCGAGGTCGCCGTTGCGAATGGTGACCGTTGCGCCGGGAATAACATCGCCATGAGGATCGGTTACGGTGCCGCTGATGCTGCCGCGCGAAGCCGCGGATTGGCTGAATGCCGGGGCAGTCAACATCAGCAAAACCAGAAAGCCCGAACCACCCAGCCGCTTAAGGAAGGATAAGTTTCTAAACAACGAAATCATGGCTTTGAAAAGGCGGGAGACACTGTGAACTTCTGTCCCTGCACCGGAGCGACGAAGGGTATAAGGGCAGCTGCCATGCGCGAGGTGCCAGTCTTGCCCGCATCGATCACGAACTTATAACGGTAATCACCCTGCGAGAATGATTCAGGATTCAAAGGCAGCGCGAACGACTCGGCTTTCGAATCGCGCCAGGTGCCGACATCGGGAGTCGTGTTCTTCAGAAAGAAAACGATGTACCCCAGCTTCTCTTCTTTTTCGTTCGCCGCAGCCTGCTCGCCCTTCTGCTGGCGCTCGAGTTTCTCCATCATCTCGCGCTCTTCGCGCTCCGCGTGGCTCTCGTGCGGGACATCGAAGCTCGGAACGAAACGGCGGGCCCACTCTAGGTTGGTCTTAGGGAACATGCCGGGCGTCCAATCGTCATCCGGAAGACTCTGCACTCCCACCGCACCCGCGAAGATGAGCTTGTGATCGCCCTGCTTCACCTCACGTTCGAAATCGTCAAGCACCGCGCCATCGGATACGATTTGCATTTGTACGGCGACCACGGGAAACGCCAGTAGCTCATTGCCCTCGTTGAAAAGCAACTGCCGCACTCCGTACAGCAGATCTTCTGGAACACCCACGAATACCATGTCGGTGGTCTCGGCCACGATCGTCGCTGGCTTATCGTCGAAGGACGCCAGTGCCGTGGTTGCATTGCCGTCAAAGTTGCCGCCGACCGGGCAAACGTCGCCAATCACGCAAACCGCCTGGGCCACGTAGCCCGACTTGGGCTTGCTGCTGGGCGGCAGAGACTTGGGAATTGGAATCGCTTTGGTGATTGCCTGCGCGGGCTGTCCTTCAGGGTAGATTTTCAGCGTGATCGCCGATGGGCCGCCGGGAACCGTGAAGCTGAACGGCCTGTCGGCACGCTGGGGCTGCGAGCCTGCAACTTCCACGCTCCATCCGCTGAGCTTCCGGGCATTGCCACCCGGAACCAGCGGCAGTGTGACCGGCTCGACGATGAGCTCAGGCCGCAGGCTGATGTAGTGCGCTTTCTCCACCAGGCTTCCCGAAACCTGCTTGCCGGGCTGCAACGCCGCGGGAAGCACGATGGCGAAGCTAGTGTCCTGCGGCGTCACCGGAGGCTGGACCAGGTTCTTCGGACTCATGCGCTCGGATTTTCGCTTAGCCACAGCGGCCGTGCGCGCCGCCTCAAAGAGTTTGACCGCTTCGTCTTGCGACAATCGTTTCAACGGTGGCTGCTTCTCTCCGCTTTCTTCTCCAGAAGGGCACACAATGCGGTCGTATTTCTGCGACCCGGCATTCCAATTCCAGCAACGAAACATGCCTGTAACCGGGTCGTGAACAATCTTGTGACCGCTGATGTGCTTGCCCGACTGTTCGTATTGCTCGACCAGTTCGCTGAGGAAGTTGGCGCTGTTGTCGTAGGCAACCTTGATTACGTTCTCAACCGATTTGCCGTCAGGGTAGTACGAAGTTGTGGCTGTATTGGGAGCGTACTGCCCAGGGTGATAGTCGACCGTATTGCGGGAACGTACGTTGCCATTGGCATCGACGGTCCGGGTTTCTACCACTTGCCCGGCAGCGTTGCGTACCAGCACCTCCTTGTTACCTCCTCCGGCATTGCGCACTTCCGTGTTTTGGTTTTGAGCCCAGAGGAAGGAGCCGGAGGTGATCAAGGTACAGAGCAGAAGCACACAGGCGGCTTGAAAAACCCGGCAAAAACCGGGGGCATAGCGACGAATGGGCAATGATATCTCCTGGCCCGACTTCTTATTGGGAAAGATAAATGAAGGTCTTATGCAGACTAAAGGCGAGTTTAGCACGCTGTCGGGTGAGACCTTTTACAGTGCGGGGCTTCCCTGCCGCGTTGCCATGTTGGTTACGGAAGTAAGGCCTCGTAACTCGAAAACATGTTTGCAAAGTCTACTAATTAGTTAACTAGTGTTTCGCCAAAGTTTCGCATTCGTGCCGGCTTTGTATCGGGGAGAAAAACTCGCGCCAAAACGCTTCACCTAAGCAGGAGTAGAGCGGCCAAAAGTTGACCAGCGCACATTTGTCTTCATGCATTTCGCCCTGGCGCAAATAAATTTTCCGTTCTACGAACTCGATAGTTGACCCGGGCATAGATGAGGTGATACATATGGAACCCTGCTGAGTCTCTGTACTACCGTTGCTTCGGCACATAGAAATCCAGTTGCGTTTAAGCATTGAAAAACCGAGGAGAGGACAACATCAATGAGGAAAAGTTCAATCTCGTTGCTCGCTGCCATTGTTTGTCTGACTTGCGTTGTCAGCATGTCAGCCCAGAGCGACAACGTGCTAAGAAACCCACAGGTTAGCAAGGCGTCTTTCGCGATTACCCCGCCGTTGCGCGACCTGGTCAAGAACCAGCCCACCACAATGCAGTTCGGATACCACCAGGCTCCTCCGGTTCAGCAACCGAAGGCCGCGCTTTATCAGAAGTTTCAGAAGAGCACCAATTTCGCCTCCATCCATGACCCGATTGCGCAGAATTCTAACGGGCCAGCCACGATCCCTGTCGATCAGCTCGATTGGCTGGGTGTAGGTATCGGCTTCTTCGGGTACAGCGTTCCCGATGCCCCGACCGACGGCAACCTGTCCATTGGCGACACCCAGATTGTGCAGTGGGTCAACACCCAGTTCGCCGTGTTCGATCTGCAGGGCAACAACCTCCTGTTCAACGGCCAGCACTATGTGAACGGCAACGTTCTGTACGCCGGCCTGCCGCACTGCGCCTCCACCAACAGCGGCGACATCGTCGCCCAGTGGGACAAGATTGCCCATCGCTGGGTGTTGTACCAGCCGCGCTTCAGCGCTCCCTACTATGATTGCTTCGCCATCTCGCAGACCGCGGATGCAACGGGTGCGTATTACACCTACGAATTTCCGACCTACAACAACTCGGTTGACTTCCCGGATTATCCGAAAGTCGGCGTTTGGCCCAACGGCTACTACGTCTCGCACAACGATTTCCCGAACCTGCAGTCCTATGCCGGTGCGATGCCTTGCGCTTATGACCGCGTGAAGATGCTGGCGGGCGATCCGACGGCGAAGGGTGTCTGCTTCCTTGACAGCTCGAACGGAACGCTGTTTGACGACAGCATGTTGCCGGCTGACGTGGACGACGCCAATGCCGCCCCGAATGGAATCGATCCCATCTTCGTCGGCAGCATCGATAACTTCAGCTCCGATTCCAACATCTACTACTATCCGTTCCACTTCGATCCGGTAAACCCGGCGAACTCCACCTTCAGCTGCATCAACGGCGCCTGCAAGATTGCCGTCGCAACCTACTCGAATGCTCCGGGCACCGCTGCTGAACCGGGTGGCAACGTGATCGACACGCTCAGCGATCGTCTGATGTATCGCCTGGCGTATCGCATCCTGCCTGCTGCCACTCCGCAGAGGACCATCAAAGACAACCGCCAGCAGGACTGGCTGGTCAGTCACGCGGTTGCCAACAATGGCGTCGCGGCTGTGCGCTGGTATGAATTCCATTCCGGAATTTCCACCACCACCCCGACCGTATTCCAGCAGGGCACGTATGCTCCTGACGGCAGCAACCGTTTCATGAGTTCGTTGGCCCGGGACAAGAGCGGCAACATCGCGATGTCCTATACCCTGACGAGTTCCACTCTCTTCCCGAACATCGCCTTCACCGGTCGCGCTGCCAGCGATCCGCTGGGCCAGATGGGCGCGGAGACTGTGCTCAACTATGGAACCGGCGCCCAGACGGACACCTCAAACCGTTGGGGTGACTACTACAACATGAGCTTGTCGAACGATGGCTGCACCTTCGCGACCACGGGTGAGTATTACGCTTCGACCGCCTCCTTCCACTGGAGCACCCGCGTCGCCAAGCTGAAGTTCGACAACTGCACTCCGTCGAACTAGTTTGACAGCTAGGCCGAAAGGCCGAGCGATTTGCAAAACTTGGAGGCTGTCCGAAAGGGCAGCCTCTTTTTTTTGGCACTCAGAACCTTCGCATCGCTGACGCTGTCGTGAGAATCGAGGGCGGCCGGTCACCGCCTCTACGAGACAAGCGCAAACAGAGGTGCAACTTGTCGAACACTTAACCCTTTGTCGTGTCTCTTCCAACCCTGGAATCTGCCGCGCTGATGTATCGGCGGTAAGCTGCCGATGAAGGCTTTATGAGCCTTCACGCCTCGCAGTCCGACACCGCTTCGGAACCCTCCCTTCATGCCCTGGAGCGACGCTCCGAATGTCGCCTGCAGGTATGCGTGCCGGTGCGGATTACCTACGTCTGCGGGGCGCGTACCTCGATTGAAGGTACCTGCACCAATGTGAGTGCTGCGGGAGCGGCATTCGACATTGACGCGACTCTACAGGTGGGGGACGTTATTGACTTCGAGTTTCGCAACACCAACGATGTGCCGGTGACCTACCGGGCGCGCATCCTCTTCCGCGACGGCAGTCATTACGGCACCTATTTTCTGATGGCGTATTAGGGAAGCGGCTGTCGGCTGTTGGCCGTTGGCCGGAAGGGCCGGGGCGCGCGTTTCCGCAACCTCGGAACTCTTCAGGTCGGGGATGCAAGAATAATGGGAGCTACAAGCGAACCGTTCTGGAGTGGCAATTCCGAGCGAAAAGCGAATAGCCAAGAGCTAGAAGCCAAAAGCCGCGCTCTACCGCTTGACGATCGGACTGTAGCCCTCGCCTTGCAACTTCAGCTTCATTGCTTCGGCGTCCTGCAGGCTGGCGTAGGGACCTAAGACCACGTGGAAGAGCTTGTCTTTGCCATTAGGGCTGGCTACCACCGCCGCGGCATAGCTCTTCTTGCGCAACGCCCCAGCCAGGGCAGCGGCGTCCTCTTCATGGGTCACTGCGGCGATCTGCACCAGGTAGGTGCCCGAAGGGCTGGCTTGCGGCAGTCCGGCAGAGGTCGCCGGGGACTCCGCCCTAGCGATCGTGGACGGCTTTTCCGTGGCTTGCGGCGATGAAGGCGGCGTCTCACGTCCCTTCTTTTGCGCGCTGTTCGCCGTTGCGCCGGTTGCCGCTGCTTCAGCAGATTTGATCGCCTTATCCGATTTCGCGTCGTCGCCCGCGCCTTCCTTTACCGAGTTGAAGAACGTCAGGGTAGGCGGCTGCTGTTTAGCTGTTGGCCCGCCCTCGGGGGACGAAGGGTTCACCGCGGCGACAGGTTTGGCTTCGGCTTTGGGGGTGGCGACATCGGGATCGGCAGAAGCGGTTTGTGCCGACTGACTTTGCAGCGCCTGCTCACGGGCCGAGGTCTTCCCCAGCGAATAGCCGACAGCGAAGAAGATTCCGCAGGTAGCCGCCAGCATAAAAAACAGCCCCAGCAGCTTGCCCGCCCCTAAAGTAATTTCTTTATCTTCAGCTGCCATTGGCCCGCTAGCCTCCTATTCGCTTCGCACCACCGGAGTGTTCTGCATCTTCGCCGAGTCGACCTGCACCAGCTTGTTCAATCCTGCCAGCAGATCCACCGGCACGGGGAAGATGATGGTCGTATTCTTTTCCACGCCGATCTCAGTCAATGTTTGCAAGTATCGCAACTGAATGCTGACCGGCTCGCTGGCCAGCAAGTGAGCGGCATCGATCAGGCGCTGCGCCGCGGCAAACTCGCCTTCGGCGTGAATGATCTTCGACCGCTTCTCGCGCTCCGCCTCGGCTTGCTTGGCCATGGCCCGGGTCATGGTCTCCGGCAGGTCAACCTGCTTCACTTCCACGTTGCTGACCTTCACGCCCCAGGGATCGGTGTGCTGATCGAGAATCGATTGCAGGCGCAGGTTGATCTTGTCGCGATGCGCCAGTAATTCATCGAGGTCCACCTCACCCAGCACCGAACGCAGCGTGGTCTGGGCAAACTGCGAGGTCTGGTACATATAGTTCGTCACCGCTACCACGGCCTTATTGGGATCGACCACGCGCAGAAAAATGACGGCATTCACCTTTAGCGTGACGTTGTCGCGGGTGATGATGTCCTGTGGCGGAACTTCCAGCGCTTCCTGGCGCAGCGAAACCCGCACAATGCGATCGATCGGCGCAAAGACAAGAATCACCCCTGGACCTTTCGCCGCGATGAGGCGACCGAGGCGGAAGATCACTCCTCGCTCGTATTCCGCCAGGATCTTGACTGAGTTCAGAATGTAAAGAACAACGATAACGACCGGAACGATTACGAACAGATCCACCGGACACCTCCGGATGCTAGAAGTTTAGAACGCTAAGTACCTGCGATTGTAGGCTTCCGATGGGCGTAACCCAAGTCGGCAACAGCTGAGGCCGCTGTTGCAGCAGCGGGAAAGAAAGAAGGGCCACAGATTCGCGCGGATCGCCACGGATCAGAACAGCTCCAAGGTGACGAGAGTCAGATTGCTTGGTGACGACGAGCCCGCTATGGAAATTGTGGCGGCGCCAGTTCGGACTGAGCTAGGCCACAATGCGCGAAGGCTTCACTCCCGGATATTCCGAACCCCCAATCCGTGATCCGTGTTCATCGGTGTGAATCCGTGGCCAGGCTTCTTCTCTGCCCGATCAGCCGGGCGAGCCTGTTCCGTGAACCCAGTGACTTTCATTTAGGATGAAAGAGACCTCCATGGAAGCGCACCTCCGCGAGAAACAACTTCGCCTTAAAACCCGGTTGATGATCCTGATCATGGTCCTGGCAGGACCATTGGGCGGCGCCCTGCTTGCCAAGGGTATGAAGAGCATGGGACCGGTTGTGATCTCGTCGCTGCCGGAGGCCTTGGCGACGCTGGGAAAAGTACTCAGCTGCCCGTACATCTGGATGGGTATCGCGAGCCAGATCGCCTTCTTCGTTGCCTATTCGCTGGTGCTGTCGTGGGCGGATTACAGCTATGTGCAACCGGCGTCGGCCATGGCGTACGCGGTGGTTGCACTTTTGGGAGTGGTCATGCTGCACGAGACGGTTTCGCCGCTCCGCTGGCTGGGGATCGCGGTGATCTGCCTGGGAGTTTTTGTCGTTGGACGCACATCGCCAAACACCACGAGGACCAGTTAACGGTGCTGCGCTTTGTCTGTTTTTTCCTGATCGTGGTTGCCGGCACCTCGGGTGAGCTGTGTATCTCCCGCGCCATGAAAGAGGCCGGCGAGGTGCACGACTTCCGTCCCGGCGCGCTGCTGCAGGTGGCCGGACGGGTGATGCGCATCAAGTGGATCTGGTTCGGCCTGGGGCTGATGACGATAGCGTTCTTCGCGCTGCTGGGCATCTTGTCGGTGGAGAACGTAAGCTTCGTGGTGCCGGTCACGGCGTTGAGCTACGTGGCGGGTGGCGTGGGTGGCGCGATCTTCCTCGGCGAGCGATTGAATCGCGCCCGCTGGGCCGGTATCCTGCTGGTCTGCCTCGGCGTGACGCTGGTGATCCTGGGTAAGCGCTGATGAGAGAATTAGGGCTAACGTTTGGAGTTGGCGGTCTGAAATGACGGGCGCGAGGGAAACATGCGCGATCTGCAACGGTACCGGATGGCAGATCCGGCAGCTCGACCATGAGCGCGAGGTGGTGCGATGCCAGTGCCGTGTGCGCGACCGCGGCGAGCGCCTGCTGACCGCGGCGCACATCCCGGTGCGCTATGAGCATTGCGAGCTCGACAATTTCAGATACGATCCCGAAGACAAATCGCAGAAGAGCATTGGGGCGGCGAAGTTCCTGGCAGGGCGATTTGTCGAGGAGTATCCGACCGACAAGACGGGGCTGCTGCTGGTCGGCTCGGTGGGCGTGGGCAAGACCCACCTGTCCGTCGGCATCATCAAGGCGTTGGCCCGCGAGAAGGGGATTCACTGCCTGTTCTGCGATTACCGCGAGCTGCTGAAGTCGATCCAGAACTCTTATAACGCCGCAGTTCAGGTCACCGAGATGCAAATCCTTCGCCCGGTGTTCGACGCTGAGGTGCTGGTGCTGGATGAGCTTGGTGCCGTCCGCAGCACGGAGTGGGTCTTTGACACGGTCAATTACATCCTGAACAGTCGCTATAACGAAAATCGCACGACCATCATTACCACCAACTATCCTGACGCAGCGGAGCAGGGGAATGCGTCGGATGAGAACTCTCGCAGCCAGATGGCGGCGGAGCGTGCGGCCCGGCGTGAGACGTTAGGCGACCGCATCGGCGAGCGCATGCGTTCGCGGCTGCATGAGATGTGCAAGAAAGTGGAGATGGAAGGGTCGGATTACCGCGTGGACAGCAAGCGCGCCAAGTTCCAGCAGATCGACGCGCCGGCGCGGTTTTCCATCAAGGGCAAGCGGACGCCGGAATAGCGTGCGCGCAATTCATCGTCACACGCTGGTCTGAAGCCCAGCACTACCCCAACCCCTTTAGTTCCCCTTACGATCGATGGCCGTAACCTTGCGCGCGGCGAAATGCTGCTGCAGCGCTTCCAGCGGAGAAGCCGGTTCCTCCGAATTCGCATCCTGCGAGGCACCTAGTTCCATCTGAATCACGCCACCCGAATGCGGGTCAGCCACCTCAACGCTGTCAGGGACAGAGGCGAACCCATCGCCTGATTCTGAGCCGGCTGCTGCGGCGGCGGCCTGAGGTTGTGGCTCGGGTGCACCCTCGGGCTGAGGCTTGGGGTCCAAAAACTTCTTGCTGTTCAACAGAGGCCGCCCCAGCGACGGGTTATAGCTGGTCCACGCGCCGGGGAGCTCGGCTTCACGCGCGAACTGGGCACGCATTGCCTCCATCTTCGAGTCAAGGTCGTCGAGATAGTGGAGCATGAGCGCTTCAGGAAACATCGGCAGCTTGGGCGAGCCGAACTCGTACTGTCCATGATGGCTGATGATGAGGTGCTCGATCAGGATCTTCAGCTCTTCGGGGAAACCGGGGATGTGCTCCAATTTTTCGTGCAGCATCTCCAGTTCGATGATCATGTGGCCCAGCAGCTGTCCCTTGGTGGTGTAGGTGATCGCTCGCTGATAGGCAAGCTCGTGGACCTTCCCCACGTCGTGCAGGAAGGCTCCGGTGAGCAGCAGGTCGCGGTTCACATCCCGATAGTTGCGGGTCGCGAGGTCGCACATGGTGAACAGCGAGACCACGTGGTCGAGTAGGCCGCCGACGAAGGCATGGTGCAGGGTTTTGGCAGCCGGCGCGCATTTGTAAGCCGTCGCCAGCGCCTCGTCATTCATAAACGACTGGAGCAACTGCTTAAGCCAGGGATTCTCGAAGCTCTCAACAAATTGGCCCAAGGTAGCCCACAGCTGGTCGATGTCCTTGGAGGTCTTGGCGATGTAGTCGGAGTAGTCGATCTCTGTGTCATCGAGGCGGCGCATCTTGTGAATGGTCATCTGCCAACGGCCGTTATACTTGTGGATCATGCCCTTGGCTTTGACAAAGTCGTCCTGCTCGAAGCCATCGAGCGCGTCGGAGACGTTGTCCCACATGTTGGCTTGCAACTGACCGCTGCGGTCGGCCAGCACCAGAGAGAGGTAGACCTCACCATTCTTCTTGGCTTTAACCTGCTTGGAAGCCACCACGAAGTGCGACGTGATGGTTTGATTTTCCTGCTGACCGCAATCCTTAATGTAGAACTGCTTCATGGCGGGGGCCCTCGTCCTAATGCAGCATACCAGCCATTGGCGCAAACATTAAGCGTCGGCGACCAGGAAATTATGGTTCAGCGTAGCACGGAGAGCACGCAGCCTTGCGGTCAGAGATTCGAGAGGGTAGCTTCCGCGCTGCGGTAGACTGAATGGCGAATCGTCATCCATGCCAGTTCTCCTTTTCAGCGAAGCACTTGCTACTGTTCAGCAACATGCTTCAGGACTTTCTGCCAGCGAGCCGGAATTGGTGTCGCTGCTCGACAGCCTGGGGTTGGCGCTGGCAGAGGACCTGGCGGCCGATCGCGACTTTCCGCCGTTTCCGCGATCGACGCGCGATGGCTATGCCGTACGTTCTAAAGATGTGGCACAAGTTCCGGCGGAGGTGTGTTGCGTTGGAGAGCTGAAGGCAGGCGCCAGCGTGGAGCAGAGCTCGGTCGAGCTTCAGCGCGGCGACGCGGTCGAGATTATGACGGGAGCCCCCGTGCCGTCCGGTGCTGATGCCGTGGTGATGGTCGAGTACACGGAACGGAGCGGCGATACCGTGACCGCAAAGAGGAGCGTCGCGGCGGGCGAGAACGTGGTTGCCGCCGGTTCGGAGGCGCGCAAGGGCGACGTAATGGTTGCGCGCGGCACCCGGGTTACTCATCCGATCGTGGCCATTGCCGCGGCTGTGGGTCGAGCTGAAGTGGCGGTGCATCGGCGGCCGAGAGTTGCCGTGCTGGCGACGGGCGACGAGCTGGTCGATATCAACTTCGCTCCCGGGCCCAACGAGATTCGCAACTCCAACAGCTACTCGCTGGCGGCACAGGTGCAGCAGGCTGGCGGGGACGCGGTGATACTGCCGGTGGCGCGCGATGAGGCCGCGGACCTGCAAGCGCTGATTCGCAAGGGAGCGGAGTGCGACCTGTTGCTGCTGAGCGGCGGAGTGTCGATGGGCAAGTATGATCTGGTAGAGAAGGCACTGGAAAAGCTGGGAGCGCAGTTTTTCTTTGACGGGGCGTTGATTCAGCCAGGTAAGCCGGTGGTTTTCGGAGAATTGAAGTCAGCGCAGAAGACGACTCCCTTCTTCGGACTGCCCGGCAATCCGGCCTCGACCATGGTGACGTTCCAACTCTTCGCCAGGCCGGTGCTCGATGCGCTGGCTGGAGCGCGACAGCAATCTCCGCTGTTCGCCCAAGCGCGATTGAAGTCGGAGCTCCAAGTGAAGCCGGGGCTGACACGGTTTCTGCCCGGCCGGCTCAATGGAAAACACGAGCAGCCGGAAGTTGAACTTTTGAAGTGGCAGGGCTCGGGCGATCTGAACGCCATGGCGGGCGCGAACTGCTACATTGTGGTACCTCCTGACAAGGAGCACTTTGAAGCGCGGGAGAGCATCACGGTCCTGCCGTTCTGAAATGGGCAAGCGAGAGAAAAGTCCGAAGAAGCTGTCGCACTACAATGCCGCGGGAAGGGCGTCGATGGTAGACGTTTCGGCCAAGAGTCCCACGTTGCGGGAGGCCGAAGCGCGAGCTTTTGTGGCGATGAGCAAAACAGTCTTGCGCGCGCTGCCGCAGAATCACAAAGGCGATCCGCTGGAAGTGGCTCGAATCGCCGGTATTCAAGCGGCGAAACGCACTTCGGAGCTCATCCCTATGTGTCATCCGATTGCGCTCAGCAAGATCGATGTTTCATGTGAAGTCACACAATGTGGGATTGAGATTCGCTCGCTGGCACGAACCACGGCGGTGACCGGCGTTGAGATGGAAGCGATGGTTGCGGCTTCGGTCGCAGCTCTGACAGTGTATGACATGTGTAAGGCGCTGGATAAAGGTATTGAGATTCGCGAGGTCGCGTTGCAGAGCAAGTCTGGGGGAAAGAGCGGCGACTATCGGCGCAAACCAGCTTCGGGAGAGAAACGATGATTACTGCTGCTGTTTTGACGGTCAGCGATTCGGTAACTGAGGGCACGCGCGAGGACCGTTCCGGTCCCGCCGTAGCCGAGGAACTTCGGGTACGAGGATTCGAAGTCGTTTCGACCGGCATCGTGTCCGACGTGCAGGACCTGATCGAAGAGTCGTTGAAGGCCCTTTGTTACATGGCCCAGTTGGTTGTGACCACCGGGGGTACCGGCATCGCCGAGAAGGATGTCACGCCGGAGGCGACGCGCGCCGTCTGCTCGAAGCTGCTCGACGGGGTGGCGGAAAAAATGCGCTCCGCTGGATTGGCGGCGACGCCGACAGCGATCCTGAGCCGAGGGGTGTGCGGCGTGTATGAGCGCTCGCTGGTGCTGAATCTGCCGGGAGCCCGAGCGGCGCGCTTGAGTCTCTGGCCGCGGTTGCCGACGTCCTGCCGCACGCCATCGACCTGCTGTCAGGAAAGACCGACCACGAAGAGCGAGTGAACTGAGGCACAGGGGCTAAAGCCTTTTAAAGGCAGATTCCTCGCGGACTGAAGTCCGCTTGGAACGATAGAAGGAGTGGGTTTCCGTGGCACAGCTGAAGCTGTGCCCTTTCAAAACGGCCCGATCGGGAGTTTTTCAGCAGCCTGTTAGGGTCGTGCCCTTTCAATTATCTCTTGGACCCAGTCACTCACATGTTGACGGGCGCTTGTATGGGGCGCACCGGATTCAATCGCAAAACTGCGTACGCCACGCTGACCATGCTGTTGGCGGCCGAAGCCGCCGACATCGACGTGGTATGGGGTCTCAAGGGCCCAATCGCGGCGCTACAGCATCATCGCGGCATCACGCACTCGTTCGTCGGAGTACCATTCATGGCCGCGGCAACGGTGGGCGGCGTCTACCTGCTGCATCGCTGGTGGCTGGGGAAACGCAAGCCGCGCGCCGGGTATCCGCCTGTGCGCTGGACGCTGCTGTATTGGCTGGCGCTGCTGGCCGGGCTTAGTCACCTGCTGCTCGACTACACCACGGCGTACGGCATCCGGCTGTTTGAGCCGTTCAACTATCGCTGGTACTCGTGGGACATCGTGTACATCATCGAGCCGGTGATGCTGGTGCTGTTGCTGCTTGGTCTCGGCGTGCCGGCGTTGCTGCGGCTGGTGAATCAGGAAGTAGGCGCGCGCAGCAAAGGCCCGGGCGGACGCGGCGGCGCGATTTTTGCTCTCGCCTGCATCGTCGCTCTATATGGATATCGCGACTTTCAGCATCGCCGCGCCTTGGCCACAATGAGCGCCGTCACCTACGACGGCAGCTCGGCGACCAGGGTTGCGGCCTATCCCTACATGATCAACCCGTATCGCTGGCACGGGGTGGTCGAGACGCCGGACTTTCTGCAAACGCTGCCGGTGAGTTCGAGTCCACCCGCAGTCGATCCGCACAACGAGGCGCGCACCTTCTACAAGCCGGAAGAAACAGCGGTTACCCAGGCAGCGAAAGAATCATATTTTGGGCAGGTGTATCTCGATTGGGCGGCGTTTCCTGTGGTCGAGACGCAGAAGCTGGAGGATCCCAATGGCTTCCTGGTCGACTTCGTCGACTTGCGATATGCCTATCCCGGACGGACGGCGCTGAGCGGCTTCGTTCTTCTGAGCCCGAATTTGCAAGTCGAGGCGCAAGGGATGAAGTCCGATCGGCCCCGCCGCGGGTCGAGGTAAGTTAGCAATCTCATTCGCGGCAACCGCGTGTTTCATCGCGTGCAAGCCGCTTTGCACTATGCGACAATCAAAGTTGACTCGACTGCCGTTAGCGTACAGAATCAAAGATCAAACATCGCCAGTCGCCTTAGGACACGCAATGAATATCTTGGCTTATCTCTTTGTAGTTTTCGCGGTTCTGGTTCATGCCCGGGCCATGCCAATGCCGTTCCATTTCACGCCGGTTGCGGCTGCGTTGCTGTTTTTTGGCGCGCGCATGCCGCGGAAACAGTTGATCATGCCGTTGGCATTGCTCATCGCGTTGTGACATCTATCTCAACAAGTTCGTGTACAGCTACGCGCTGGGCTGGGACCAGACGGTCACCTGGGCGTGGTACCTGGGCATCATGCTGTTCGGCGGACTGCTGGCACGGAACTCGTCAGTACTGCGGGTGGTGGGCGCCTCGCTGTTCGCGTCGGTATCGTTCTTCTTGGTCAGCAACTTTGCAGTCTGGACGGTTTCTCGTGAGATGTATCCGGCAACCTGGAATGGACTCGTGGCTTGCATGGCCGCTGGTGTGCCGTTCTTCCGCAATACCGCGGTTTCCGATCTGCTGTTCAGCGCCGTGTTCTTCGGAATGGGCTACACTCTAAGCAATCGGGTGAGCCAGCGCGCGCAGGAGAGAGCGTCGGTCGCGTTGCGGTAAAGCAGATTTTCGTAACCTGGTAACCTTCGGGTTCCACGCTAAAACCAGCATAAAAACAGGGTGGAAGTTCAATGCAGATGCATCGGACTTCCACCCTTTAGTTTCTGATCCACGCAACCGGCGCTGAAGCGCCGCGGTAGCCGCTCTACATCTGGCCGCTGCGCATCTTCTGCATCATCTCTTCCCGTTGCTGCGCCCGTATCTGCTCATATTTCTGATACTGCTGCGGAGAAAGAATGGGCTGCACCTTGGCATCCATGTCGCTGCCGACCTGCTTCATCTGCATCATCTTCTGCATGCCGCCCAGCGATGTGTTTGCCTTGATGGCTTGCATCTTCTTGCCTTCCTCCATCACGATGGGCAACATCTGCTGCTTCTGCTGCGGACTGAGTTGCAGCTCAGCCGACATCTTCTCCAGCTTGGCCATAGCTTCCTGCTTCTGAGCTGTGGGCTGGGCCTGGGCATTCGCGAGTTGCGCGCCGAGTGGCAAGGTCAATGCGCAGAACAATAACATCAGTGTGGTTTTCTGTAGCTTCATACTCTCCTCATAAGACGTGGTTCGCCCCGGGATTCTCGGTGGGCTTGCAAACCGGAAAGGGCGCACCGCATGTTATGCGGGACAGGAGGCGGGTGTAAAGAAGAAAGGTGGAAGTGTCCGTCGGGTCACGTTTACATGTCACTGAAGGATCGGTGAAGGGAACACCTTCACCCCTTTTTCCAAGGTATGGGAAAAGATGGAACACCCTCATAGAACAAAAACCCCACCCCGCCAAAGGATGGCGGAATGGGGCACCCGGTCTTATCGGTTATCGCCTCGGCACGGCTGCAGCCGTGCCCTTTCAAAGCTCGCCGGTACGCGGGCCTAAAGGCCCGCACTACCCGACCGGCAACTACCCTAGTGAATGTCGAAGTTCTCCTGGTGCAGCAGCGGATCGCCCTTCACGATCACAGTCTTGCCGATCAGCTCTTCCATCTCGCCGATCAGCTTGCCGTTGGTCGCCTTCAACGCTTTGGCGACCTCCGGATTCACCCGCAGGGTCACGTCCTTGCGATCGTGTTCCTTAATCATCTTGCGCATCTCGACATAGATGTCGTTGCATATGGTGGTAACTGACTTCACAAAGCCCGCGCCGGTGCAATACGGGCAAGGCTCGCCCAGGGTGCGTTCCAGCGATTGCTTGACCCGCTTACGGGTGATGGCGACCAATCCAAAGTCATTGAACTGAAGAACTTTGGACGGCGCGCGATCGGAGCGCAGGGCTTCTTCCAAGGCCTGCATCACCTTCTGGCGATTCTTACGCTCATCCATGTCGATGAAGTCGATAACGATGATGCCGCCCAAGTCGCGCAGCCGGATTTGCCGCACAATCTCGCGAATGGCATCGATGTTCGTCTTCACGATGGTGTCTTCCAGCCGTTGCGTCTTGCCGACAAACTTGCCGGTGTTGATGTCGATGGCGACCAGTGCTTCGGTCTGGTTGATGACGATGTAGCCGCCGCTCTTCAGCCACACCTTCGACTTCAGCGACTTGTCGATCTCATCCTGAATGCCGAACTGCTCAAACAGCGGAGCGTCTTTGGTGTACAGCTTGATGCGCCGCACCAGCCCAGGCTGGAAGCGATTGGCGAAGCGAATGACGCGCTCGTACTCGTCTTCGGTGTCGACCCAGATCTGCGAGAACTCGGCATTGACCTGGTCGCGCAGAACGCGCTCCACCAGGTTGAGGTCGTGATAGATCAGCGCGGGGGCCTTGCCGGTTTCGGCGCGGTTCTTGATTTCGGCCCACAGGTGTTTCAGGAAGCGGATGTCGGCGCGCAGATCGTCTTCCTTGATGTTGGCCGCCGCAGTGCGCACGATAAAGCCGCCCAAGCCGTTCTCGCGCTCGCTGGTGACGATGCGCTTCAGGCGCTGGCGCTCTTCCTCGGAACCGATCTTGCGCGACACGCCGACGTGATTCACCGTCGGCATGTAGACCAGGAAACGGCCGGGCAGCGCGATGTGGCTGGTGATGCGGGCGCCCTTTTTGTTGATGGGCTCCTTGGCAATCTGCACCAGCACTTCCTGGCCTTCTTTCAGCAGGTCGGTGATCAGTGGCTGCTGACGATTCGAGTGAGGACGCGTGCGCACGTTGTTGCGGCGGCTGTTGGGGCGGCGGCCACGCTGGCCACGGCGGTCGTAGCCGGGACGCTCGGTCTGCTGCTGCCGTTGCTGATAGCCCATGGTCGGCGTTGCGGCACGTAACTCGGCGCGGCCGTTGGTCTCTTCCTCGTCTTCGTCCTCGCCGTTTTCATCCTCGTTCGCCTGAGAAGCCTCGTAGGTCTCGCCGCGCATTTCGGCAGCCAAGACCTCTTCTTCGTCAACGTCGGCGATCTTGGGAAGCCAGCGGTCGTTGTAGCCATTGCCGGCATCGAGCGTTTCTTCGACCAGGTCGAGATCGGAATCTGCCGCAGCCTCACTCAAGGCTTCAATGTCTTCGGGAACGGGATGGAATTCCATCTCTTCATCTTCCAAGGTCTCGTGCTCGAGGGTGCGACCCTGTGGCGCGCTTGACGGCGCCGGCGCGTAGTCGGGGAAAGCCGCGGCGTGCTCGCGCGTCTCAGCCTCGTCGGGCTGAATGTGGGAGACCGTCTGCTCGGCCTGGAAGTCTACGGGAGACGATTCGTTGTCGTAGGAAAAGTGATTTGCTTCGGCAGTGTGGGAAGTGGAGTGGTGATCCGACTTTACTGGCGTCGGTGAGAAAGCCGGCCGGGTCGATTCCTGAACTTCGTAGTCATCCTCATCAAGCCGCTCGGCGACTTCGAACACCGTCTCGGATTCGTCGTGATCGTAATCGTGATTCTCTTCGGTACTTGGAGAGGCCATCTCCGGTTCGGCAGGAACGGAAAGGGCGGAAACAGTTGAAACAGTCGGTTCGCTGTCTTGCGCCGGGCGATGCTTGCCGGCAGCAGCCCATTCGAGCTGCTCGGGCTCGGTGGCGACGTGGCCATGCTTGAGCTCACTGGTGTCACTCTCAGTGGCCGAGGCGTGGTGCGTAGGCTCGTCCTGATGCTCATCTTCATCCTGAGCGAAAGTCTCAGCGAAAACCGGAAGAGTTGGCGGCTCGTCGCCCCAATCTTCCGCCTGAGCAGAGGCGTGCGCGGGCGGCGGTGCGGCAGACGCGAGAGGCGCAGGCTGCTCTTCTACTTGCCGGCCGCGACCACGATATTTGGAAATCGATTCACCCGGCAGAATGATGGGGGTGTATCCCGGTGGCGGCCCGAAATCGCGCTCTGCGGGCTCGGCTGGAGCTGCGGGGCGGGGAGCAGCGGCTCGCGGTTGTTCGACGGCAGGCTCGGGACGCGACGAAGGCTTCTCGGTCCGCTCTTCCTCATGCCCGCGACGTCCACCACGGCGGCGGCGGCGTCCACGCCAGGGGCGTGCGCCCTCGCCAGACTCATCTCCGTCCGACGCGGCTGCGGTGCTTTCGCCTTCGGCTTCCGTCTCGCCATTTCCGTTCGGAGGGGTGAAATCCTCGACGACCGCTTCGACGTCCTCTTCTTCGTCAACCGGCGCGGCAGCGGGGGCAGCGGTCTGCTGTTCCTGCGGCCTGAGATCGAGCATGCCATGGCCAGCAGGTATATTGTCGAATTCCTCGTCGCCTTCTTCGCCGCCGACCTCAAGGAAATCGGAGACGTAGAGGAAGGCATCGCGCTCCAGGCCAATGTCGACGAATGCGGATTGCATGCCGGGGAGCACGCGGGTCACGCGGCCCTTGTAGATGGAGCCGGCAAGCGTGTATTCGTTTTCCCGCTCGAAGAATACTTCGGCGAGCTGGTCGTCTTCGGTTAACGCCACACGGGTTTCGTGGGGCGTGGAAGACACATACAGTTCTTTGTTCATGAATACTCCGGTTCACCGGCGCGTTGAGCCGGGAATCGGACAGGAAGGATGGATCTCGGTGACTAGGTCCGAAGTAAACTTCTACGCCCACCTGGGCTGATGCCGAGGTGGTCCCTGGACCTGATTCGCGTTACTGCTTTTGGTGGAATCTTATGCACCGAGTAACCGTGGCGCGTTGCTGAAGGTTTGTGGCCTCACTCCCAGACTGGGGATCTCAACCGGGTCACTCGACGCCGGCTGCAATCTCTGGTGGGGCCGTTTCCCGCCTACAACAACGAACCTTGCAATCCCTGTCCGGTCCCTTTCCAAGCGACCGGTGATTACCCTCTTATCGCGAGGGCGTTCGTAATCTTGTTGTCACCCATTCGAAGGTCATTCCCTTGTTCCTGGAACGCTTCCGGCGAGTGAGACCGTTTCTCTGCCTGGGACCTATCGTCCCTGCGGCTAAAGCCGCTTGCGTATCTGCTTCTCGACACTGGCCTGAAGGCCCAGCCCTATCCAGGGGCTAAAGCCCCCGTCCTTCTGTCTGCTACTGCGACACGGCTGAAGCCGTGCCCTTTCAAGGCCTCAATTCACGACCTACAATCCATCCACGAATCTTCAGTTCACGAACCGGCGCATACGAATGTTCATCACAATACCCAGTGCAAGGAACATGAACAGTACCGACGATCCCCCGTAACTCATTAAGGGTAGAGGGATACCCGTGACCGGCATAAAACCAACTACCATGCCAACGTTGACCAGGATGTGGAACGCGAGAACCGCGACCACCCCCATGACTACGAAAGCTCCAGCCCGGTCAGGAGCCGTCTGAGCGTTTTGAATCAGACGCATCAGCACGATAAAGTATAGCAGCAGAACGGCCATCGCGCCTATGAAGCCGTGCTCCTCGGCAAAGGCCGCAAAGATGAAGTCGGTATGAGGCACGGGAAGAAACTGGCCTTGGGTCTGGCTGCCCTGCGCCGTTCCCTTGCCCAGGATCCCGCCTGAGCCGACGGCGACCAGCGACTGAATAACCTGGTAGCCCTTGCCCTGCGAATCCGCTTCAGGTTGCATGAAGCTGGTCAGGCGGTCGCGCTGATAGGGCTTGAGGAAGTGCCAGCCTACGGGAGCCAGCATCCCGGCAATGGCCAGTACGACGAGGCCGTGGCGCAGCTTCATGCCTCCCAGGAAGAGGCCCATGATCGCGATCGGCATGTAGGTGAGCGCGGTGCCGAGGTCGGGCTGGGCCAGCACCATCAGCATCGGAACGCCGACCAGAGCGCCTGCTTTTACCAGGTCCTGGCCATCGGCGTCGCCCTTGACGTTGTCGGAGAAATACTTTGCCATCGCCAGGATGAGCACCAGCTTCACCCACTCCGACGGCTGAAAGTGGAAGGACCCGATCTGCACCCAGCGCCGTGCGCCGAGGTACTTTTTGCCAAAGACATCTACAACCACCAGCGAGGCAATGGAGATGATGTAGAGCAGCGGTACACGCGCGATCAGGGCGTGATAGTTGAACAGGCTCATCATGAACATGAGTGCCACGCCGCCGATGATCCAGTAGACCTGCTTGAGATGCACTCCCATGAACTTCGTGCCCAGGGTGGCGCTGTAGATCTCCAGCACGCCCAAGCCGCAGATCAGCAGCACCAGTACCAGCAGCACCCAGTCGAAATCGCGGAAGGAAACGTAGCGGCTCACGGCTGGTTTTCCTCCATGAGCACGGCGGCCGGAGGCACAGGGCCAGTTGCCGGTTGCACGGGCGGATTCACCGGAGCCGTCTGCGACCTGGGCGCGGGTTTCTTCTGATTCGGATCAGGCACAAGCTGTTCGCCTTCGCTGCGCAACGATGGCTCGGCCGGCTGAGCACCAGAATCGGCTTCCGGTGCTGCCATCTCGGGGTGCGGTTCGGTTGTCTGCACGTCGCGGCTTTCCGCGATCTTGGCCGGCGTCATGCCCGGGGCGGCCGCCACCGGTTTGACCTTGCCGGTAGCATCGACAGTGAAGTGTCCGGCTCCCAACTTATCGGTCGGAGCGGTGCTGCTATTCGGATCGCCCTCATGCCAGATAGCAGCGACCTCGGCCTTGGTACCTTCCGGCTGCGGTGCAGCATTGGCCTTGGCCACCAGCGTCTGGCGATTGCGCTGCTTCTCGACGTACGCCTTGATCACCTTGGTGGCGACTACCGCTGCCAGCGCGCCGTGTTCGCCGCCCTCGAAGAGGCAGGCCACAACGATCTCAGGATTGCGCCGCGGCGTCACTCCGACAAACCAGCCGTTATCCTTGAACTCGGTCTTCTCTTTCGCGCTCATTTTTTTCTTCAGGTCATTGGAGACAGTTTGCGCGCTGCCGGTCTTTCCCGCGATGTCGATGCCCTTGACCGCTGCACGCCCGGCGGTTCCGATAGGGGAGACAACCTCGGCCATGGCGTCGGTAATCGTCACCCAGTTCTTCTCATCGATCGGAATCTTCGTCTCCTCGCTGTAGCTGGCGACCTGCTTAAACCCAGGGGGGAACTGATCAGGAAAAGCCAGGTGCGGCCGTCGAAGCGAGCCATCGGTGGTGATCGCACCCACGGCGCGCGCCAGCTGAATGGGAGTGGTCGCGACCGCTCCCTGGCCGATGCCGACAGAAATGGTTTCGCCCGCATACCACTTCTGCTTGAAGTTCTTGATCTTCCACTGCTCCGACGGCATCACGCCGGAAACTTCCTGCGGCAGATCAATGCCCGTCTTCTGGCCAAGTCCGAGCATGGTGGCCCACTTGGCGATCTTGCTGATGCCGAGCTTCTCCGCCAAGGTGTAGAAGTACGAATCGCACGACTGGTAAATGGCCTTCTGGATCGTCACACTGCCGTGGGAGCCGTGATTAGCGGCAATCCAGCATTTGAAGAAGCGGCCATAAAATGTTTTGCCGCCGCCGCAATTGACGACGAGGTCCTGCGCAATCCCTTCCTGCAGTCCCGCCGTGGCCATGATGGTCTTGAACACCGAGCCGGGCGCGAGTTGCGCCTGGATGGCTTTGTTGAGCAGCGGCTTACCTGGATCGGTGATCAGCCGGTTCCATTCATCGCGCGTGATCTTCACGGCAAATTCGTTGGGATCGAATGCCGGACGGCTGACCATCGCAAGAATCTCGCCGTTGCGTGGATCCATGGCGACGATGGCTCCCGGCTTGCCCTCGAGCGCTTCTTCAGCAGCGATCTGCAAGTCGAGATCGATAGTGGTGCGCAGTTGCTTGCCGGGAACCGCGGGCACATCGCTGAGCGTTCCCACTTCCTTGCCGCGGCTGTTGACCAGCACCTGCCGCGAGCCGTTCTTGCCCATCAGAATGTCGTTGTAGTAGGCCTCGAGCCCTGACATGCCGACGATGTCGCCGGGATTGTAGAGCTCCCATTGCGGCTGTTGCAGCATGTCTTCGCTGACCTGTCCGACATACCCGATCACGTGCGCCATGAATCCGTTGCGGGGATACAGGCGGCGATGCACGTTGATGATGTCGAGCTCGGGCAACTCACCGCGATGCGACTCGATGAAGGCCAGCTCGTCGGGCGTGATGTCGTCCTTCAGAAACATCGGCTGATAGCCGGGAACCGCAGCCATGCGCTTCAGACGCAGGCGCAGCTCATCCGGAGGGATATGCAGGCCGGTGGCGATAAGGTCGGCGTCGGCGTTCAGGTCGCGCTTCTGGTCGCGCAACAGCAGCACGGAAAACGACGGGTAATTGTCGACAATGATGCGGCCTTCGCGGTCGAGGATCTTGCCGCGCGGCGCCAGAATCGGCACCTGCTTAATGCGGTTTTGTTCGGCCAGCGATGCGTAGTAATCGGTGTGTGCAATCTGCAGCCGCCACAGTCCGAAGGCGAGAAGCAGAAACACCCCCAGCAGCACGTACTGTACAGCCGTGAGGCGACCTTCCGAAACTTTGTCCTTGCGGCCTAACATCCGGAGTTTACTGCCCGCCCTAACAGGTTATCGGTTTCAATACATTGCAACTGTGAAGCCTTCTCGAGGGGCATCTACTCTGCCCTTGAGATGCACCAATTCCATCATGCGACGGCAGCGCGGCGGAGGAGATACCCATGAGGAGCTCTGCCTTATTGTAGTCTGATTGGCTTGGCGAAGATTGAAAAAACAGACGTAACCCAAGTCGTTATAACGCGATGCACGCTCCGGGGAAAGCCTTAGTGGAAGTGTGAAATCGGGTTCAGGGGAAGTGCCTAGAAGGTGAACGACACGCCGCCACGTACACTGCGCGCGGACTGCACCAGGTACACCGTATTGCCATCCGGGCCGATCATGGGCACGTAGCCCTGGGCCAGCAGATTGCGCAGGTCAACTATCGCTTCCATGTGGCCGCCGGGGAAGAAGTGCGAATGCGGAATTGGCTGGCGGACGAACAGGTTGAAGAACGGCTCCGTCTGTCCCGCCGACGCATTGAACATGTCTACCGGGGTGACCGCCTGCCCGCTGATGTAGCGGTAAGAGGCCATCCAAGTAGTGTGCGACCGGTTAATCTTGCCGTTCAGCTTCAGCGCCGCCGAGTGCCGCCATGCCCGGTTCAGGTTGTCATGAACCTGCGACCAATCCACTCCCGGCTGGTCCAGCTCAAGAACGCCACCCCAGGCATAGTCAAAGGTCGCGGTCAGCGAGTCGCCGAGCTTTCGTTCGTAGACCAGGCGCATGCCTTGCGTTTGCAGCGCGTCTCCAGTGAAGCTGAAGGTGCCCGAATACATGTCCGGCAGGAAGTAGCCAGCGTCGCTTCCAATTTCGCCTACGCCCAGCAACTCAGGATCTTTAATCCGGTCGCGGTAATAAGCCAGCTGCACCATGTTGTTGTCGCCGAAGCGCTGCGACAGAGACATCTCGTGGTGGTGGGCGTTCTCCAGCAGCGGGTCGTTGTTGTACATGGTCATGCGTGGCCCGTCTTGCACGATTCCGCTGGGCCCGCCATCCACGCTCATCCCACCCTGGTTCGGTTCGCTGGTGGTGTACTTGTATTCCAGAATCGTGTCGCGCGTGAGGTGAACGTCCAGCGTGCCGTAGGGCCTGACGGCGTTTGCCCGCCCCATGAACTGGATCGCCTGTACCTCGCTGCCGACTCTTACGTCGAGCAGTTCGCCGATGGAGAATCCGTTGGAATAAGAGAAGGAGACGGCTTGTAGCGAGCCGAAATGAATACCATTTTGCGGCGCGGCGAACCGCCGGATGCTCAGTGCCATTTGCGGGCCCATGTCCGGCTGATCGCTTTGCCGCCGGTAGGAAACCTGCAGGATGCCGTCGGGAATTCCCGTCCCGTAACCCAAGGTGCCGTTGAAGCCGACGGTAGACCCGGAGAAGATGGAGCGCTCCAGGTTAAATGCGGTGCCCAGGTCGGAGCCGCTGCCGTAGCCGCCGTTGGTTCCTCCGGCTACGAACGCCAAGCCACCGGTGAAGGCCTTCTCCTGTTGCGCGGACTCGACCACTACGGGTGCGCCCTCGTCGAACCGCAGGATCGGACGGTTCGCAGTCGAGCGCAGAGTCCACTTCCAGCTGTCGTCTTCGCTGCCGCTGCGCTTGGCCGGCGGCAACATCTTCACCGCTTCGAACAGAGTGGTAAGCGTGATGTTGAGAACTTTCGCGGTTCCGGCTGAGAGCGCGACGTCCTCGCGCAGAGTTGGCAGGAAAGAAGGAGCTGAGGCGCGCAGGTCATAGGATCCGGGCAGCAGCCCGCTGAGGCTGAAGTGTCCGGTCTCGTCGGTGTAGGCAAGCTGATGTTGACCGGTGGCAGTCCCGTAGACCTCCACCGCGGCGCCCATTTGCGGGACGCCCGCTGAATCCTTCACAAACCCGGAAATTGACCCTGGCGTTACCGCCGCGCTGGCGGCGAGGCACAGCACCAGTACGCAACCGAGTACCCAGCCTGTTGTACGGGTCATCCTAACCCCCACAGAGCGTTCCGGGATCAAAACGCGAGCGGCCCGAAAACTAAGGCCGCGCTCCCTCTCCAAGTTACTCAACAGTGAAGCGAACCGACGGCGCTATCTGTTGCTTGGAAATGTTGTCATCCACCTTGACCGTCAAGCGGTACTGCCCCGGCTCAAGCGTGTTCAACGCCAGCCGCTTCTCCAAAGTCACCTGCTCGCCCACGTTCAACATGGTGTCACTGGACTCGCTGGCGTGCAGAACCGATTTGTTATCTGCCAGGTTGATGACGTCGTAATCGAACTTGGCGGACGGCTTCTTGGTCTTCTCGTCGAACTGTAAATTGTACACCTGCATCCACAGGTTCATCGCCTGGTCGCGCTTGAAGCTGGCCGGCTGACCGTTTGCTGGTTCGATGTGCGGGTAAGCCAGCTTGGTTTGGCCGATCACGAAATTACCGGCGCCAACGCTCTTGGCCGGAACCTTCTCCAGGTGGTCCGCCAGGATCAGAGAAGAAGAAGCCAGCTTGTCTTCCGTGTACTCCGGAACCACTACGCCGTGCGTCCAGGTGCCGACGCGGTCGCCGTTAACGTCTTTCACCACCACGTCAAAGCGATAGCGCCCCGGCCGCAGCGGCAGGGCTTTCCAGTAAAGCGAGGAGTGCTCCTGCGTCTTGGGCAGCAACTCTGGCGGAACATCGACCTGTACGGTGTCTTCGAAAGTCTGGACAATGTGGCCGGTCAGGGTCGTGACGCGCCCGAAGATGTTGGCCGTACCGCGCTGGATGCCGTCCTTATTTACGAACGTGATGTCCTTGTTCTTTACAGAGACGATCACCGGCGTGAGCACCGTGTCGTCAGTGATCTTGACGAAATCGGTTCTGACGTCGAACGGCATCAGGTTGACATTGATCTTGTGGCTGACGACCTCTTCCAGGTCCTTGAACTTCACCTTCGGAGCCTGGTTCAGGGCGGCCCACTGCTCAAGGCGGTCGAAGGTCTGCGTGTTCTGCTGACCGGCTAGAGGTCCCTGCGGCATGGCGCCGAAGCCGCCGATCCGATCGCTTTTGCTGGCCAGGCCCATCTGCTCGTACTGGGTCAATCCGGCGCCCGGAACGTGCAACAGCGCGTCCTTTTCGTTGGGGTCGATGGTCATGTGGTAGTCGCCGCACATACAGGTGTCGACAAACTCGATCCACACTTCCTGCTTGTTCCCCATCGCTAACCCTTCCATGTAGCGATACCGCCACCGCTCGAAGGGATAAGTCGAGGTTTCGCCACCACCCTCTTCCATCGGACGGTCGTAGGTTCCGCCGGAAGGATGCGACTCGATCTCGTCGGGCGGACCGAAGACGATGTAGATACGGCCGCGATCAGTGCGCCATCCCGCACGTCCCGCGGAGAAGTGCTCGTTGGCATAAGCGATGCGGCGGTAATGCTCTTCCTTGAATTCGTTCTCTTCCGTATCCGGCGTAGGATCTCGCCGCTGCCAGAACTGCTCGATGAAGGCGTCGCGCTCTTCGTCGTTCGACAGCGCCTTGAAGGCAGTCAACTCTTCCGGCGAAATGATCCAGCGCACGTCTTCGTTCAGCCACTTCTTATAGGTCGAGCCCAACTCAACCTTGAGTTTCTTCGCGTTCGCTTTCTTCTGTTGCGGAGTCAGGTCGCGTTTCAGCGGATCAGCCTGCGTGGCAGACGGAGTTGATGTCGCAGCCGGCGTTGAGGTGGCGGCCGGAGCTGATGTCGCTGCCGGGGCAGGTGTTGCGTCCGGGGCAGAGAGGTCAACATTGGCGTCGTGATCGTCCGTGACCTTTTTCGCCTTGTTGGTGGTGACCGGCGTCTGTGCCGCGGGCGTGCTTACGGGAGTGGTGTTGGCTGCGGTGGTCGCTGCCGCCGGTTGAGCATTATTGCCGTTGCTTTGAACGCTATTGGGATTCTGCGCAGCTACTGCAGTTGCCAGCCAGAAGGCGCCAGCTAACGAGCTGAGAAAAATGCGGGAAAACGAAAACTTCATTGGTCCTACCAAACTCCTGCGGCCACACGTGGGGTGCGTAAATTGTAAGTTTTCGCAGGTGTGAAAGCAAGGATATGGGGGAGAGAATCCCATAAACGCCCCCGACTTGTTCACTCCAACCCGCCAAACCGGCTAAAGTTCTGTTCAGCTCTGGTTTATAAGCTCCTCACTGCCACCCGCCAGAGCTGCTGAACGGCTATAATCTGGAGTACTCCGGAAGAGGTTGTGCAGCTAACGCGCCGCCAAGCGAACCTTGAGTCACATGTTTGCTTAACGCGCTGTCGGCTCTCGTTAGGAACTTTTCTCCGTCTTACTCCGTAAATAAGCTCACAGATAAGTGCGCCTTAGCTGCGGTCCCGATTGAGGACTCATGAAGAACTGGAAAAAAATCGCGCTCATTGTCGGCGGAATTGTGATCCTGGCCGCGATCGTAGGCTTCTCGCTGCAGCAGAGCCGCAGCGGCGTGGTAGCGGTGCAGACGGGCAAGGTGGTTAAAGAAGATTTGACTGCCGTGGTGACTGCTTCCGGCGAAATTAAACCCAAGGTCTACGTCAACATTGGCGCCAACGCCTTCGGCAAGATCACCCACCTTTACGTGAAGGAAGGCGACCGCGTGAAGACTGGCCAGATGCTGGCCACCATCGAGAACGTGCAGCCGGAGGCGGATGTCAACGCTACCAAGGCCGCGGTCAATTCTTCGCAGACGGATTTTGTGGCCGCACAGGCAGCGGTGAATACCGGCGTCGCCGAACTGCACCAGGCGGAAGCCGAGTACGAACGCGCACAGCTGGACTACAACCGCAACAAGTCGCTGTATGAGCAGCAGCTCATTGCGAAATCCGATTACGACACCAAGAAGGCCGCTTTCGATACCGCATCGGCGCAGTTGAACCAGGCGAAAGCCAAACTGGCCCAGGCCCGTGCCCAGCAGGACTCGGCCAACATGCACATCAAGCAGAACGCCGCCAACCTCACCCGCGTCACCGACGTTCTCAGCAAGACCGAATACAGCGCGCCTTTCGACGGAGTCATCACAAACCTTCCGGTTCGTGAAGGCGAGACCGTGGTCATCGGCATTCAGAACGCCCCTGGCAGCACGCTTATGACGATTGCCGACACTTCCATCATCACCGCCGAGGTCATGGTCGATGAAACCGACATCGTGAACGTGAAGATGGGGCAGCCGGCGGAGATCACCATCGACGCCTTTCCCAAGCAGAAGTTCAAGGGAGAAGTGACGCAGATCGGCGACAACGCCGTGATCCGCTCGACCGGTGTTTCCACTGCGCAATCGACCTCAAGCAGCCAGGAAGCCAAGGATTTTAAGGTTGTTGTGACGCTGCAGAATCCGCCGGAGAACCTGCTGCCCGGCTTGTCCACCACCGCGCGGATCACTACGGCTACCCGCAACGCGGCGTTGGCGATTCCCATCCAGGCGCTCACCGTCCGGCAGCGTGCCGACCTGGAAGATGACAAGGGCAAGAAGAAGAAGGACAAAGTCGTCCAGGCCAGCCAGAAGACCACAGATAAGGGCGATCCGAAGGAAGAATTGCAGGGCGTTTTCGTGCTGAAGAACAAAAAGGACGCCGTCTTCGTACCAGTGACTACCGGAATTGCCGGCACCACCGATATTGAGGTCACCGGCGGCTTGCAAGAGGGGGACGAGATCGTTACCGGAAGTTACAAGACCTTGCGCACACTTAAGAACGGTGCGAGCGTCAAAGTAGATAACACCCCGGTGAAAAAGGACGAATCGTAATCCGGCGCGACCGCCCTGAGAGCGAATTGACGATGAGTGACCTGCAAGACGCGCGCCGCAGCCAAGACGCGCGCAACGAGGAGAAGAGAATGGCAACGGAACTGGCGACCCTGCGTGACGAAGCGATGGTGGCGCCTCCCGAGCAGTGCATCATCAGCACCGAAGATCTGTGGAAGACCTACGACATGGGCTCGGAGCAGCAGGTGCAGGCCCTGCGCGGCGTCAGCATCAAGATTCAACGCAACGAATACGTCGCCATCATGGGCCCGTCCGGTTCCGGCAAATCGACGCTGATGAACCTCATCGGCTGCCTCGATACACCGAGCAAAGGCAGCTATTGGCTCAACGGGCAGCTGGTCAGCGAACTCGACGACGACGAGTTGGCCCGCATTCGCAACAAAGAGATTGGCTTCGTCTTCCAGACCTTCAACCTGCTGGCCCGCGCTACCTCGCTGCACAATGTCGAACTGCCGCTGATCTACGCCGGCATCCCGTCCGAAGAGCGGCTGGAGCGCGCCAAGGAGTCGCTGCGCTCAGTCGGTATGGATGGCCGCATGAACCACAAGCCAAACGAACTTTCCGGCGGACAGCGTCAGCGTGTTGCCATCGCGCGCGCCCTGGTGAACCGTCCGTCAATTCTGCTTGCTGACGAGCCCACCGGCAACCTCGACTCGCAGACCGGCGTCGAGATCATGGCGCTCTTCGATCGCCTGCACGAGCAAGGCAACACCATCGTCCTCGTCACCCACGAGCACGATATCGCCGAGTATGCGCATCGCGTGATTCACATCCGCGACGGCCAAGTCTTCAGCGACCAGAAGACGGGCAGAGCGTAAGCGCGCAAACTTTGAACGTAGCGGCCACATTTTCGTCTTGTCATCCTTCGCGAAGCGAAGGACCTGCTGTCTGCCTGGGTGCGCAGGCAAAGATATAAGGCCGCACCACACCCTCATCGACTCCCCAATTGCCCGCCATCGGAGATCGCTCTGTCGTCATGAAGGTCGTAGAGGAGCGGTTCACCCGAAAGGACCTCCGAATATCGCTCACGTTAGCCTCACATCCGGAGTCGAACCCTTGGAAAAGGTGTGACTCTTTGCCAATTTTTCCATTCTTCGCAATCGGGACGAGTGAACGTGAAAGCTCCGTGTCCTCTGTGCCTCACTGGCGAAGCGGTGTTAGCGTCTTTGACATTGCTATGTCCCTGCTCAATAATTTGCCTGTCATCCCGCGAGAGGAGTTTCCTATGCGCAGACGTAATCGAGATCGCGGATTCACCCTGATCGAACTGCTGATCGTCGTCACCATTATTCTTATCATCGCCGCGTTCACGATTCCGAAAATCACTAAGGCGCAGATTCCCGCGCACGAGGCTTCGGCCATCGCCAGCATTAAGGCGATTAACGCCGGCGAGATGATTTATTCCAGCAGCCATCCCGACCAGGGCTTTACGGCCGACCTGGCCATGCTGGGAGGTACGGCGCAGAGCGGCGGCGAGCAGACCATCGATGCCAACTTGGCCAGTGGACGCAAGAGCGGCTACACCTTCACCTATACTCCGGGCGAAAAGGTGAATGGCGCGATTCGCTCCTACACCATCACCGCCGTCCCGGACCAGGTGGGCAGCACCGGGCAGCGGCGTTTCTTCTCCGATGAGTCGGGCGAGATTCACTACAACGGCTCCTCGCCGGCAGACGCCACCAGTCCGGTGATTCAGTAGGCTTGATACCCGGCGAGGTATCTCCGCTGCTATACTTGTATAGCAGCGAACGGAGGTCAACATGTTAGCCATACGTCTTCCTGATTCAATCGAAAAGAGGCTGGCGCGGCTTGCCAAGCGCACCGGGCGCACGAAGACTTTCTACGCTCGTGAGGCGATCCTGAGGTATCTCGAGGACTTGGAAGATGTGTACGATGCGGAACGCATTCTTGAGCGAATCCGCTCTGGGAAAGAGAAGACAATCCCGCTTGAAGACGTAATGAAACGATATGGCATGGAAGGTTGAGTTTTCCTCCCATGCTGAACATGACTTAGATGACCTCGACTCCCAACCGAGAAAGCGGATTCTAAACTTCGTATTCGGGCGACTGGCCAACATGGATGATCCTCGCGGAGTCGGGCAGGCTCTTCAGGGCCAGCGATTCGGAAACTGTGGAGATACCGAGTAGGAGACTACCGGCTCATTTGCGAGATTCAAGATGCGCGCCTCGTCGTGTTGGTGGTTAAAGTCGGGCATAGACGCGAGGTTTATCGCGATTGAGTTTGAGTAAGCTCCAGTTGTTTGCTTTAATTTTGTCGGTCTCGCTCGGGTCTCCGGCTCTTGCTGCCGAGGATATTCACTCCCTCGCCGACGCGGTTGACGCGCGCTACAACCACCTGCACACGCTCGAAGCGCAATTCACCGAGACCTACTCTGGTTCCGGGGCCACACGCACTGAGAGCGGGACGCTCCTGCTGAAGAAGCCGGGCCGCATGCGCTGGGATTACAGCGAGCCGCGTCCCAAGATGTTCCTCACCGACGGCAGCACGGCGTGGTTCTACGTTCCGGGCGAAAACCAGGTGCGACGCATGCCGGTGAAGCAGCTGGATGACTTACGCTCTCCGCTGCGCTATCTGCTCGGTAAGACCAAGCTGGAGAAGGAATTCGACGATCTGCGCATCGCGCAAGATGAAAAGCCGATGAATTCGGGTGACGTTGTGCTCCAAGGAGTTCCGAAAGGCCTGCGCGACCGCGTAGCACGAACTCTGGTTGAGGTGACGCCCACCGGCTACATCCAGCGCATCGTAGTAGAGGAGCTGGACGGCTCGGTCACGGAATTCCGCTTTCTTCAGCAGCGCGAGAACGTCGAACTACCAGACGCCAAGTTCCACTTCACGCCGCCGCCGGGAGTCGAGGTGGTGGAAGGCAGTTTCCAGTGATCAGGTGTCGGTTGTCAGAAAGACGCCGTTTGTTCCCTGTTGCCGGTGAGGGGAGATCGGGTCTCCAGTAGAAGGGGACCTTGGGCTGAGCCGAATCTCCCTTCGGAGCGGACCGATCAAGTGTGAATGCGCCAAGATTTGCAGCAGGCCCCAGACTTTGTTTGGCGATAACTGAGGACGCAAAGTTTGGCGATAACTGAGGACGCAAACCGATCGCTACAACCGGCTCTTGCAGCGTCTTTCTGACAACTGAGCGCCGGCAACTGACAACTTGTAACGATGCTAGACTAAGCGTAAGTCCTGAGGATTGTTGATACTGCATGGCCGAATATACCGTCAGATTAGCCGATGAACGAGGGCACCTGCTGGAGCAGATAGAGCAGGGCGGCTCGGAAGGCGAGATCCGCGACCGCTTTGCCCAGCAGGGCTACCTGGTCTACTCGGTCAAGCCGCGAGGGCTGCTGGCGGGCGAAGGCGGGCTGCCACGCCGCCGCAAGATCAAGTCCGAGCAGTTCCTGATCTTCAATCAGCAGTTTCTTACGCTGATTCACGCCGGATTGCCCATCATCCAGGCGCTCGAGCTTCTGATGAAGCGGCAGCGCAACCTGTATTTCCGCTCGCTGCTGCAAAACGTTCGCGACCGGGTACGCGGAGGCGAGTTGCTCTCGCAGGCGTTCGAGGCACAGCGGGCATTTCCCAAGGTCTACACCACCACGATCTTGGCGGGTGAGAAGAGCGGCAACCTGGAAGAGGTGATGGGGCGCTACATTGCGTTCCAGAGGCTGGCGGTAAGTTTCCGTAAGAAGCTGACCGCGTCGCTGGTCTATCCCGTGCTGCTGGTTGCCATGCTGGTGGTGATGATGATCTTCCTCATCACTTATGTAGTGCCGCAGTTCGCGAATCTATACCGGCAGCTCGATACACCGTTGCCTGGCATGACCATGATCATGCTCGCGATCGGTACGCACGCGCAGCAATATGCGCCGTATGTGGCGTTGGCTTGATCATTGCCGGATTTTTCATGTGGCGATGGATGAAGAGCGATGCCGGTGCAACGCAGATGGACCGGGTGAAGCTTCGCATTCCGCTGGTCGGCAGATATCTGGCTGAAGTATCAGGTGGCGATTTTCTCGCGCATGCTTTCAACCCTGCTCTCCGGTGGGTTGCCGCTGGTTCCGGCGCTGGAAACATCGAGCGAGTCGATGACCAGCCGCCTGATTGCGCATGGCATCGACGGAGCCACCGGCCGTGTGCGCGAGGGACAGGCGCTGGCGCGCAGCCTTGAGGCGCAGAAGATTTTTCCGGAGATGTCGGTGGAGATGATCGAGGTGGGCGAGTCAACCGGCGCGCTGCCGGCAATGCTCAACTCGGTTGCGGAATTCTATGAAGAAGATGTGCAGACCGCGCTGGCAACGGCGATGGCTCTGATTGAGCCGATCATCCTGATCGTGATGGGCGTGGTCGTAGCCTTCGTGTTGATTTCGCTTTATCTTCCCATCTTCAGCCTGGGAGCGGGAGCGATTCACTAGGGCAGTTGTCGGTTGTCGGTTGTCAGACTTGCAACTGGAACCTGAAGGCAAGACCTGACAACTGCGAACTGACAACTGACAACTGGTTTCAAAATGGCAGACAAAAAATCAATATTCGTAAACGGCGGTAACGGCAGCGTGCTCACGGTGGGCGATGAGATGGCCCATGCCGAGGAACTGGCGCGCCGCTATCGCTGCGAGTTCGTCGATCTGAAGAGTTTTCACATTCAGCATGAGCTGTTCCGCAAAATCAAAGTGGACCTCATGTTCCGCTACAACTTCGTTCCTCTGCAGGAGACGCAGGACGGACTGCTGGTGATCGCCATCGCCGATCCAAGCGATCTTCCGTTGCTGGACGAGATCCGCGGGCACCTGGGACGGCGCATCATCACGCGGGTCGCGACGCTGTCGCAGATCAGCGATGTTCTGAAAAAGAGCGAGCAGTCGCAGCGCGTTCTGGAAGAAGCCGGCGAGAGCTTCGCACTCGATGTCATCCGCGAGGACGAGAACTCCGACGAGACGATTTCGATCGAGAAGCTGACCGGCGAGACCGATATCAGCCCGATCATCCGGCTGGTCGAGACCACCATCTTCACCGCACTGCAACGGCGAGCCAGCGATATTCACATCGAGACGCGGGATGACTCGGTCATCGTCAAGTACCGTATTGACGGCGTATTGCAGCAGGCGATGAACCCCATCGCCAAAGAGCATCACTCGACCATCATTTCGCGTATCAAGGTCATGAGTGAGCTCGACATCTCCGAACGCCGCGTGCCGCAGGACGGCCGCTTCCGGGTGCGCTACAACGCGCGCTCCATCGATTTCCGTGTCTCCATCATGCCTTCGATTCACGGCGAAGATGCCGTGCTTCGTGTGCTCGACAAAGAATCGATGAGCGAGAAGTTTCACAAGCTCACGCTCGATGTAGTCGGCTTCAGTGAAGACGATCTGCACAAATTCCGCCGCTATATCAAAGAGCCTTACGGGATGGTGCTGGTCACCGGGCCTACCGGCTCCGGCAAGACGACGACACTTTACGCCGCGCTGAACGAGATCAAGAGCGACGAAGACAAGCTGATCACGATTGAAGATCCGGTCGAATACCAGATCGCCGGCATCACGCAGATTCCCGTCAACGAAAAGAAGGGCCTGACTTTTGCCCGCGGCCTGCGTTCGATTCTGCGTCACGATCCCGATAAGATCATGGTGGGCGAAATCCGCGACACCGAAACCGCGCAGATCGGCATCAACGCCGCGCTTACCGGCCACCTGGTGTTCACCACGGTGCACGCCAATAACGTGGTCGACGTGCATCGGACGCTTCCTGAACATGGGCGTCGAGGCTTACAACTTTGTTTCGTCGCTGAACTGCATTCTGGCGCAACGACTGGTGCGTCTCATCTGCGAGTTCTGCAAGAAACGAGGTGTATTACACCGATGAGGAGCTCGAGGCCAGCGGTATGAATCCCGCGGAATGGCGAGATGTGCCGTTCTACGAAGGCGAAGGATGCATCGAGTGCTCGGGCACCGGCTTCAAAGGAAGAACTGCGATCCACGAACTGCTCGAGCTGACCGATAACGTGCGCGAGATGATTCTGGCCAAGCGGCCGAGCAGCGAAATCCGCCGCGCCGCCCGGGAAGAGGGTATGCATTTCCTTCGCGAATCGGCGCTTGATAGAGTGAAGCGAGGCCTGACCACGCTGAAGGAGATCAACAAGGTCACGTTCATCGAGACGGCCCGCTAACGATGGCGAACAACAACATTCCCCGGCCGCGGGTCGCCTGCGAAATCACCGTGGAGCGAGTGGTGGCGGCACGTGCTGCCGAGAGGCAGGCTGCCCTGGAGTCGGCCACGGCCCAGGCGCTGCCGGCGGGCGCGCTCGCCCCCGGCTTACAGCAGGCCAATCTGACTGCCCGGCAGTCCGTGGTCAATGCCTTGGGTGAAGCGCTAAAAGTGGTCGGCGGGCGCTCGCGCGATGTGGTGCTGATTATCCCCGACGCGACTACGCGCATCATGCTGCTTGACTTCGATACTCTTCCCGAGAAATCGGAGGATGCCGAAGGCGTGGTGCGCTTCCGGTTGAAGAAATCGCTGCCCTTCGATATCGATCAATCGGCAGTGTCGTTTGATCGGCAGGCCGCGGGCAGCGGAGTTCGCGTGATTGCCGCCGTAACGCCGCGCAGTGTGATTGAAGAGTATGAATCGGCGGTGCGCGAAGCCGGCTACAACCCGGGCACCGTCGTGCCCTCGATGATTGCCGCGTTGGGCGCGGTGGACGCCGCAGCTCCTGCCATGGTGATCAAGGTGGAGAGTGGCACCACAACCTTTGCCATCGTGGACCAGAACCAGTTGCTGCTCTATCGCGCGCTGGAGAACGGCGGCGCTGCCGTGACCGGCGAATCGCTGATCGACGATGTCAACACCTCGCTGGTTTACTTTGAAGACCGTTACAACGTGTCGATCGATCGGCTGCTGGTTTCGGGAGTGCAGTCTGCGCAGGCCTTGCAGGCGGCTTTCGAAGAGCGGGCCATCCGAGTGGAAGAACTGGTTTCGCCGTCGCTCGCGGGCGCAGCCGCCAGCAACGTATCGCGTTCGGCGCTGGCCGGGGTAGCGGGAGCGTTAGTTTCCTGATGCGCATCAACATCAATCTCGCAACCGAGCGCTACGAGGCGGTACGCCAATATCTGCAGCGCGTTCGCTCCCTGATGGTGCTGATGGCGGTGATCGCGGTCGCGCTGGTGGGCTACATCCTCTATCAGCGGTCGCACACCCGCGATATCGACGCCAAGATCAAGCAGGCACAACAGGAACTCAGCGAGCTGAACAACGAGAAGGCGCAGGCCCAGGCGATCCTGAACAAGCCGGCAAACCGCGGCATCGCCGATCAGTCGCAATTCCTCAACGAGCTGTTCGCGCGTAAATCGCTTTCCTGGACGCGCATCTTCTCGGAGATGGAACGCATTATGCCGCCCAACATTCACGTAGTTTCCATCAAGCCCGACTACACTCCCAACAACGAATTGCTGGTGCACATGGTGGTGGCGACCGACTCGCGTGATCGCGCGGTCGAGCTGGTAAAGCGCATGGAGAAGTCGAGCCACTTCCGCGTGCCGCAGATTGTGGCGGAGAACGTGACGACCAACGCCTCCGACCAGGGCGCCGGGCCGGGCAACATTCAGTTCGATATTGCTGCCGTGTACGTGCCTCAGATAGGTGGCGCCGAGGCGGACGAAGAAAAACCAGAGGAGCAAAAGAATACGGCTCCGGCAAAATCGGCAAGCAAAACACCGTCAGCCTCTCCGTCGACCGGCAGAGCACCATTGCCCGCTTCTTCCCCAGGGAAAGCAGCATCACCATTTCCGATTGACACAGCGCAGAACCAGCAGAGGCAGCATTAATGGCGACGATTCGTGATGTCCGCAGAGCATCGATGCCGGTAATTGCCGTGCTGGCGCTGCTGATTGTTGCCTGCCTGGTGTACATCTTTTCGCCGGCGGGTCGCTCCCGGCAGGCGCGCGAGCGCGAGTATCAGCAGTTGCAGGCGGAAGTCCTGGCGAAGCGCCAGGATGTGCTGCCCACTCGCGGTATGGACAACAAGCTCAAGCAGGCATCGGTCGATATCGACGGCTTCTATGCCAGCCGCTTTCCGGCTCAGTACTCCACCGTTGCGGAGGAGCTCGGCAAGGTGGAGCACGAGACCGGAGTACATGTCTCGGCGGTGAAGTACGACGACAAGGATGCGGTGGTCGAAGGCTTGCGCAAGCTGAACGTCGAAATCACGCTTTCAGGCGACTACCTGCAGGAAGTGAAGTTCATCAACGCGCTGGAGCGCGACAAGATTTTCTTTCTCATCGACGGAGTAGCGCTGGGCGAGCAGCAGGCAAATGTCCGGCTGCAGTTGAAGCTGGAAACGTATTTGCGCACGGGAGTTTTGCCGTCGTGAAGATAGGCACCGAGAACAAGGCGAAGACGATTGCGGCCGCAGTACTGGCGGCGCTCGCCATCTTCATGCTGGTGCGGGCATTCAGTGGCGGCGGCGAAGATACTCCCCTGCCCCAGGCCAACACCGCTTCGGTTCCGGCGAAGGCTCCTGCTGCCGGCAGCACGACCGGGGGGAAGCGCATTCCTGCTGCCGAACGTGCAAAGCCTCACCCGCTGCTGGCACAGACCCTGGATCCAACGCTGCGCTTCGATCTGCTGAAGTCCAGCGAAGACGTGACCTACAAAGGCTCCGGGCGCGACATCTTCCGTTCGCAGGCTCCGCCGCCAACGGAGATACCTAAGCCGATCGTAGATCCAGCAAAGGTAACGCCTCCGGCGCCGCCGCCACCGCCGCCCATCAATCTGAAGTTGTACGGTTATGCACAGCGCAAGAATGGGGAATCAAAACGGATTTTCCTCAGCTCGGGCGAAGATATCTTTGTGGCCAAGGAAGGCGACATCGTCAACCGGCGCTACAAGATTCTAAAGATCAATAACAACTCGGTAGACGTGGAAGACGTGCTGACCAACAACCGGCAGACGCTGTACCTGCAACAAGGGTGAGAGAAGTAACTGGTAACTAGTAATTAGCAACTAGCAATAGTGATTAGCAATCGGCGACTAATAATTGGTTGATGGAGGGTAAGTTATCGCACTGATGTTTTCTGGCAAGAAGCCGATTTGCCGGACGCTCCTGCACTATCACTAATTACCAACTATTAATTACTTGTTTCTGATGTCGATTCTTCCCAACACGAAGTTTGTTCCCAGCCGCCGCCGTGTGCGCGACTCCGGCGCCCTGTTACTGGCCATCCTGCTGATGATGGCGATGATGATTATCGTCGCCACTTACGAAGCGCCGCGCATGGTGCAGCAGCTGAAGCGCGACCGCGAAGAGGAGATGATCCATCGCGGCACCGAGTACGCGCGCGCCATCAAAAAGTACTACAAGAAGTCCGGGCAATATCCCACGACCATTGAGCAGTTGGAGAGTACCAACAACATCCGCTTTCTCCGCAAGCGCTACAAAGACCCGCTGAGCAAAGACGGCAAGTGGACGCTGCTGCACTACAACGATGTGGCGGCATCGCTGGTCGGAGCCGGGGGCCCGGGCGTATCCGCCGCCTCGCTGGCTAGTGGAGCCGGTCAGGCCCTGGGGTCACCCGCCGGGCAGGCAAATTCGTCGCCCTTTGGCTCAAGTGGCTCGAGCTTTGGGTCGTCGAATACGAACAGTTCAAGCAGCTTCGGAAGTTCCAGCTCTGGTTTTGGCAGCGCTAACGCTCAGTCAGCGGTAAACCAGAACGGCATTTTCTCGCAGTCAGGGCCCGGCGGCAGTACGGGCCAACAGGCCGTCGGCGGCGGATCGACCAACGACGTTTCCCCGGGAATAAGCTCCTCTTCCGCCACGAGCCCCGGTGCCGGCACCCTTGGAGGGACGGCATCCAGCTCTTCAAACCCAAACGGAGCGACCTCAGTACTGGGCAATACCCAGTCGGTCGGAGGCCAGAACTTTGGAGCCGGCGCGATTATGGGCGTGGCCAGCAAGAGCAAGGACCCGACCATCCGGATTTATAACAAGAAGAAGACGTACGACGAATGGCAGTTCATCTACAACCCGGTGATGGACCAGGCTAACGTACTGCTGAAAGGGCCGTATTCGCCGAGCACCCTGACGACGTCCAACGTGGGAACCCCAGCCGGGCAGTTGAACCAGCAGAATCAGCAGCAGAGTCCGTTCGGACAACAGAACGGCGGTTTTGGTGTCAACCAGCAGCAGCAGGGAGGCTTCAACACCCCGCAGGCCCCGCCCCCAAGTCAACATCCGTAGGCAGTGCGGGCACGCGCTTAGGACTGCAGTCTGCCAGTTGACCGATCGGCGTTATTCCTCGATTGCCAGTCCTTAGTAGCTAATGTAGGATTGCCCGCGTCCACCGCGTCACTCAAGAAAGCCCAAGAAATGTGGAAAGTTGCGTTCCTTTGTGACTGGAATCACAGATGGGCGTGACCCTCGCACGTCATGCTGAGCCGCTGAAACTGCTACAACTTCTAAGTACACCAGCAAGCTCAGCTCGACCCGGGTGATGCAACACATGGCGCCCGGTCTGATGGCAGTGAGTACCCTGCCAGAGAGGCATTGAATGCCCGAGGAAAACAAAGGGCCCGAAACAGTCTCCCCCCGGGCAGGGGGTGCAGAACCCCCCGCGCCAAAAGCACCTGCGGCGAAGTCGGAAGCTCCAGCAGCAAAGCCCGAAAGCGCCTCCGCGGCAGCGTCTGCTAAACCGCTGGACCCCGACGTTCCAACTCCAACGGCGCCGGCATCCGACGCGAAGCCCGCAGCCCCGGCCGCAGCTAAGCCCGCAGCTCCGGCTAAGCCTGCGGGGCCGCAGCTTGAGCCCTGGACCTCCGATCTGGCCTCGAAGCTGAAGAAGCAATACGGCTCCGGCATTCGTGAGGCGAACACCTATTTAGGGCAGAAGTATCTGCTAGTTGACAGCGGCATCGTGTTCGAAGTCCTACGCTGCATGCGCGACGATGAGCAATACGACTACTGCGTCGATATCACCGCGGTGCACTGGCCAAAGCGCGACCAGCCGTTCGACATTATTTACATCCTCTATTCGTTCCAGCACAACGAGCGGGTGCGCATCAAGGCCCACATCGCCGAAGGCCAGCATCTGCAGTCGGCTGTTAATCTCTGGCCCACTGCGAACTGGCTGGAACGCGAAGTCTTCGACATGTTTGGCATCGTCTTCGACGGCCACCCCGACCTGAAGCGCATTCTGCTGCCCGACGGATGGAAAGGCCACCCGCTGCGCAAGGATTACGACATCCTGCTGCAGGACAAAGAGTGGGTGCAGATCAACCTGGGCATCGAGAGTGGACAATGAGCAACGGCAGCTTTAACCGCCCCGACCTGCTCGACCTCGACACCAAGCAGGACACATTTCTCGACACCACCGAAATGGTCCTCAACATGGGACCTCAGCATCCGTCGACGCACGGTGTGCTGCGCGTCATCTTGAAGCTTGATGGCGAGAAGGTGCTCGGCACCGAATGCATCATCGGCTACCTGCATCGCGGAGTGGAGAAGATCGCCGAGAACCGCACCTACACCATGTTCAATCCCTACGTCGACCGCATGGATTACGTGGCTGCGGTGTCGAACGGACTGGGATACTGCGAAGCGGTTGAAAAACTTTTGGCGGTCGAGGCGCCGACGCGCGCGCAGTACATCCGCGTGGTGCTTACGGAATTGTGCCGTATTGCCAGCCACCAGGTGTGGCTGGGAACGCACGCGCTGGATATCGGCGCGCTCACGCCGGTGTTCTACGCATTCCGCGATCGCGAAGAGATTCTGAAGATTTTCGAAAAATATTGCGGTGCGCGCCTCACGACGCACGCCTTCCGCATTGGCGGATGCATTTACGAGACGTATGAAGGCTTCGAGCAGGACGTAAAGGTCTTCTGCGAGAAGTTCGTGCCCAAGCTCGACGAATACGAAGAGCTGCTCACCACCAATCGCATCTGGGTATCGCGCACCAAGGGCGTCGGCATTCTGAATGCAGAGGATTGCATCGCCTTGGGCGTGACCGGGCCGGTGCTGCGCGCCAGCGGCGCCGAATGGGACCTGCGCAAAAAGCAGCCGTACGAGGCCTACGGCAAGTACGAGTTCGATATCCCTACGGGCGTGAACGGCGACACTTACGATCGTTACCTGGTGCGTATTCAGGAGATGCGGCAATCGGTGCGCATTTTGCAGCAGGCCATTGAAGATGTTCCCAGCGGGCCCATCATGGCCAAGGTTCCCAAGGTGATCAAGCCGGCGCCGGGCGAGGTTTACCACTCCATCGAGGCGCCCAAGGGTGAGCTTGGATACTACATCGTTAGCGATGGCTCAACCCAGCCCTACCGCCTTCGGGTGCGGCCTCCGTCGTTTGTGAATCTGCAGGCACTCGACAAGATGGTTCGCGGCATGCTGATCGCCGACGTGGTCGCCGTGATCGGGACCCTCGACATTGTGCTGGGAGAGGTGGATCGGTGAAGTTGTCAGGTGGCGGTTGTCAGTTGTCAGAAAGAAGTGGGTAGTGGTCAGTTGTCAGGAAGAAGTTGGTAGTGGTCAGGAAGAAGTAGTCGGGGTCTTTACTAATTACTAGTTACTAATCACTAGTTGCTAATTACTAGTTGCTTATATGTTGGACGCAATCAAGAACTACCTCAATTCGAGTGTCACTCCGGGTGAAGCCGGAAGCATCTTCTGGGCCACCATCTACGTGCTGGCGATTACCGCGGGCGTGTCGCTGGCCGTGATTGCCATGAACTGGCTGGAGCGCAAGATCCTGGCGCACATGCAGATTCGCCTCGGCCCCATGCGCGTTGGGCCGCACGGATTGCTGCAGCCCTTCGCCGACGCCTTGAAGCTGCTGATTAAGGAAGACATCATCCCCGAAGGCGCCGACAAAGTCGTCTTCTGGATCGCGCCGGTATTCGTCATGATGACGGCGTTCACCGTGTTCATCGTCGTGCCCTTCGGTCGCACCCACGCCGTGACCGATATGAACATCGGCATCCTCTTCATGCTGGGAGTGTCGTCTCTCGGCGTGCTCGGCGTCATCATGGGCGGATGGGCGTCGAACTCGCACTATCCGCTGATGGGCGCGTTGCGCTCAGGCGCGCAGATGGTCTCCTATGAAGTAGCCATGGGCCTGGCGATTATCTCGGCTGTGCTGATGACAAGCCTCGGCGACAGCGGAGTCGGAACCCTGAGCATGATCGGTATCGTGCAGGCGCAAGCCGACCAGCACGCCTGGTTCATCTTCAAAATGTTCCCCCTCGGCCTGATCGCGTTCATCGTCTTCGCCATCGCCATGGTCGCGGAAACCAATCGCGCGCCATTCGATCTTCCGGAAGCTGAGTCCGAACTCGTCGCCGGCTTCATGACCGAATACAGCGGCTTCCGCTGGTCGTTGTTCTTCCTCGCCGAATACGCCGCCATGCTGGCAGTTTCTTCCATCGCCGTCACGCTCTGGATAGGTGGCTGGATGCGGCCGTTTCCCAACTGGCTCAGCGGGCCGACATGGGACATGGCGTTTTCGTTTGTGCCGGGCCTGGCGTTTCTTGGCTTGGCTGCGATGTGCTTCCTGGGAACCGTGCGCATGCCGAAGATCCCGCAATTCAAAATCCAGACCATCGGTCTGGGAATCTTCGGGGCATTGCTGGCCTTCGTTGGCTTGTTGCTGCTGGTCCCAGGTGTGCGCGAGCGCGCGCAGGACGTGTTCTGGTTTGTCGCCAAAATTGCATGCTTTATGTACCTGTACATCTGGTATCGCGGAACGTTTCCGCGCTATCGCTTCGATCAGCTCATGCGAGTGGGCTGGAAGGTGCTGCTGCCCGTAGCCTTGGGAGTGCTGATCGTGACTGCGATCGTCGGCGTCCGGCAGGAACTGTGGGCGGCGCTAACGGGGGTGACACATTGAGCTTGACTCCACTACTGCGCAAGATTTTTCTGGTTGACCTGATCAAGGGCATGGGCGTGACCTTCCGCAACCAGTCGGGAACGGAGCGCGTCACCGAGCAGTATCCACTGGAGCGTCCTGAAGTTTACGAACGCTTTCGTGGGCAACCGCGGCTGAAGGTGAACCCCGACAACGATGAGTCGTTGTGCATTGTGTGCAATCTGTGCGCGCTGGCCTGCCCTGAGCAGTTGATCGTCATTAAGGGCGATCGCAACCCGGTGACCAAGCGCAAGTTTCCGGTCCTGTGGACTTATGACCTGAGCCGCTGCATGTTCTGCGGCTTGTGCGCCGAAGCCTGCTCGACTGACGCGCTCGAACTCACGCAGGATTACGAGATGGCGCTGTACAGCCGCGAAGGCATGGTGCTTGATCAGGCGGCACTTGAGCGCGGGCAGGAGCCGGTGAGGTACGCGAAATGACTCCTGTAGCGACATCGTTCTTCTTCTACCTGCTGGCAATCACGGCAACCGTGTCGGCCATCGCCGTGATCACGCGTCGCAACCCGGTGCATGCCGCGCTGTCGCTGATCGTGACGCTGCTTTCGCTGGCGGGGCTGTACCTGATGCTGTATGCGCCGTTTGTAGCCGGCGTGCAGATTGTGCTCTACGCCGGCGGCATCATGGTGCTCTTCCTGTTCGTCATCATGCTGGTGAACCTGGAGAAGAACATCCGCGAATACCAGTGGAACAAGCAGTGGATGGTGGGCACCATCGCCGCCATGGTGTTGGGCGGGCTGCTGCTGTTTGTAGTTCACCGCGGATACGACATCTTCCCCAAGACGTTTGCCGGATTGCCGGAAGGGCAGAACACGCAGCAAGTCGGAATCTGGCTCTACGGCAACTACATGCTGCCGTTTGAAATTGCGTCGCTGCTGTTGCTGGTGGCCATCGTAGGCGCGGTGGTCATGGCGAAGAAGAGGATCTGAAATGGGCGAGATCACCACACTGCATTACCTGGTATTGGCGGCGGGGCTGTTCATGATCGGCACCATCGGGGTGCTGACGCGCCGTAACGTGATCATCATCCTGATGTCGATTGAGCTGATTCTCAACGCTGTGAACCTGAACCTGGTGGCGTTCTCGCGGCTCTACGGGCTGCACGGCCAGATTTTCGCGATTTTCGTAATCACCGATGCTGCGGCCGAAGCTGCGGTTGGACTGGGCATCATCATCGCCTTCTTCCGCAACAAGGAGACGGTGAACGTGGACGAAATCGATTTGTTGCGGTGGTGAGAAAGCAATTAGCAGCTAGCAACTAGCAATTAGCTAAAACTAGCTGCTCGATCGCTTGCGATAACGGTTGAAGCTGCGGAACCGGGGTCCGGCTCTGCCGGACAAAAGATGAAAGCCCAGCGCTTCAGCGCTGGGTAGGTAGGTTAAAAGAGCGATAGTCCCGTAGGGACGGTAGAAAAGCACGTCTTTCGCTCCGCTCAGGATGACAAGGTTTTGTTGTAGCTGATGGCTGGCGGCTGGTAGCTGGCGGCTTGAACAGCTGAGAGCTCAAAAATGTTCTTTCTTGACCACATCTGGTTGATACCGCTGTTTCCCGCCGTGGGCGCAGCGTGCATGTTCTTTTTCGGACGGCGCGTTCAGAAATCCATGGTCAACGGCATTTGCGTTGGCATGGTCGTCCTGGCGTTCGCGTTCTCGTGCGCGGCGGTCTGGCAGTACACCGATTATGCCGCTGCTCACCACAGCCAGCCATTCGAAAAAATCATGTACACCTGGCTGGGCACCGGCAACAACAGCCTGAGCTACGTCACCGCAAGCGGAACGCCCGCGCAATTCCACACCGACGCCGGGTTCCTGCTCGATCCGCTTTCGGCCATCTGGCTGCTGTTTGTCACCGGCGTGGGCATGCTGATCCATATCTATTCGATCGGCTACATGGCGCATGAGGGCGGCTACTACCGCTTCTTCGGCTACTTGAACCTGTTCATGTTTTCCATGCTGACGCTCATCCTGGCCAACAACTACGCCTTGATGTTCGTTGGCTGGGAGGGCGTGGGCCTGTGCTCGTATTTGCTGATCGGGTTTTATTTCCAGCGGCACTCGGCCTCGACCGCGGCCAACAAGGCTTTCATCACCAATCGCGTAGGTGACGCCGGATTCCTGCTCGGCCTGTTTACCATCGCGTGGTACTTCGGCACGGTGCAGTACACGCAGGTAAATCTGCTGGCGCGCAGCGGGAACTTCCTGATCGGCGACAAGTGGATTACCGCGGCTTGCCTGTTTTTGTTCGTCGGCGCTTGCGGTAAGTCGGCACAATTTCCGTTGCATGTCTGGTTGCCGGACGCGATGGAGGGTCCGACTCCGGTGTCGGCACTTATCCACGCTGCGACCATGGTCACCGCGGGCGTATACATGGTGGCGCGGTCGAATGCGCTGTTCGTGCTCGCGCCCAATGCAATGAAGACGGTCGCCATCGTGGGCGCGCTGACGGCAATTTTCGCCGCGACTATCGGGCTGGTACAAAACGACATTAAGCGCGTGCTGGCCTACTCCACGGTTTCGCAGTTGGGATACATGTTCCTAGCGCTCGGCGTGGGCGCGTTCGCCGCCGGTGTGTTTCACGTATTCACCCACGCCTTCTTCAAGGCACTCCTGTTCCTGGGTTCGGGCTCGGTGATTCACGCCATGAGCGGTGAGCAGGACATGCAGCACATGGGCGGCCTGCGCCACAAGATCAAAACCACCTTCGGAACCATGCTGGTCGGCACTCTGGCCATCGCGGGAATCCCCGGTTTCGCAGGCTTCTTCTCCAAGGACGCGATTCTCTGGGAGACATGGTCGCGCGAGGCGGGCGCCTATCGTTACCTGTGGTACATCGCTTTCCTCACCGCCCTGATGACGTCGTTCTACATGTTTCGGCTGATGTACCTGACGTTCTGGGGCAAGCCGCGCATGTCGCACGAGGTGGAGCACCACATCCACGAGTCGCCGAAATCGATGACGATTCCGCTGGTAATTCTGGCGATCTGCGCCGTCGGAGCGGGCTGGCTCGGAATGCCACACAGTCTTGGCGGGTCGAATCGCTTCGAGAAGTTCCTGGAGCCGGTGTTTGCCCAGTCAGCCGGAGTCATGGAACAAGGCGGCAAGGCGGCGCAGGTTGCCGCCGGTGAGAAGCAGGTCGAACATACCGATCCGCTGGAATACGTGCTGATGTTCGCCTCGGTCGGTGCGGCGGTGCTGGGCTGGTGGCTGGCGCGACGCGCCTACGAGAAAGCCGACAAGGGCTACAAAGAGCCGATCCAGGAGATTTCGCCGCGCTTCTACAAGACACTGTTTCGCAAGTACTACATTGACGAGTTCTACAACTGGTTCGTTACCGGACGCGACAAGATTGCGGGCGTTCGTCTCGGGGCCTTGGGACTCGGCGAAGTGCTGTGGAAGTTTGATGCTCGATGTAATCGATGGCACGGTGAATGGCGTTGGCTGGTCCACTCGCGAGAGCGGAACGGTTTCGACCTGGTGGGACAAGTGGATCATCGACGGCCTGTTGGTCAACGGTGTGGCCATCGTGACCCGCATGGCCTCGTACCCGGTGCGCGTCATTCAATGGGGACTGGTGCAGTGGTACGCGCTGGTCATGGTCGGCGGGCTGGTAGGTTTCGTCGTGTATTACGTCGTGCGCTGGTAGGCCGTGCCGGGCGCTATAGGGGTCCTTCGACTCCGGTCGCAAAAGCAGCGACCTGCGCTCAGGATGACAAGATTTTGATTTAGCTGACGGCTGAAAGCTGACAGCTGGAACGCGAAGAGCTTCTTAAAAATGTACAACCACATACTTTCGATCGTACTGTTCACACCGCTGGTTGGCGCCCTCCTTCTGCTGTTTGTGCCGAAGGAGAACAAGAATGCCATCCGCTGGATGGCCAACATCTTCGCCATGCTCGGCTTCGCAGTATCGTTGCCGCTCATCCCGTGGTTCTGGGCGTTGAAGGACCGTGCCGGCTTCCAGTTTGTTGAGGGCACGCCCAACAACTGGATCCCTACGATTGGCGCCGGCTACGTGCTGGGCATCGATGGCATCTCGTTCCTACTGATCATGCTGACCACGCTGCTGGGTGCGATCTCCATCCTGTCGTCGTGGGAGGCCATCCAGGACCGCGTCAAGGAATACTACATCTGGTTCCTGGTGCTGCAGACCGGCATGCTCGGCGTCTTCATGTCCAATGACTTCTTCCTGTTCTTCGTTTTCTGGGAAGCCATGCTGGTGCCGATGTACTTGTTGATCGGCATCTGGGGCGGACCGCGCAAGCTTTACGCCGCGATCAAGTTCTTCCTGTACACGCTGTTCGGCTCGGTGCTGATGCTGCTGGGCATCCTGTTCCTGTACTTCCATCACCACACGCTCACCGGCATCTACACCTTCTCCATCACCGAGCTCTACCAGACGGCTCCGAAGATCGCCGGCCCGGCGGCAATATGGCTGTTCTTCGCGTTCTTCCTGGGATTCGCCATCAAGGTCCCGATGTTCCCCTTCCACACCTGGCTGCCTGATGCGCACGTCGAAGCGCCGACAGCAGGTTCGGTCATCCTGGCAGGCGTCCTGCTGAAGATGGGAACGTATGGCTTCATTCGTTTTTCGCTGCCGTTCTTCCCCGGCGTGGCAATGACGCATTGGGTACGCGGGCTGCTGATCACGCTATCGATCATCGGCATCGTCTATGGCGCGCTGGTCTCGCTGGTGCAGAAGGACATGAAGAAGCTGGTGGCGTATTCCTCGGTCAGCCATCTGGGTTTCTGCACGCTGGGCATCTTCGCATGCACCCCGCTCGGCTTGAGCGGCTCAGTGATTCAGCAGATCAACCACGGCATCTCCACCGGAGCGTTGTTCTTGATTGTCGGCATTCTGTACGAGCGGCGGCACACGCGTGAGATCGCTGAGTATGGCGGCATCTCGAACATCATGCCGGTTTACGCGACGATCACGCTCATCATGTTCATGTCTTCGATGGGCTTGCCGCTGCTGAATGGCTTCGTGGGTGAATTCACCATCCTGCAAGGCACGTTCATGGAGAACAAGCTGTGGGCGGCATGGGCGGTTCCGGGCGTGATTCTGGCGGCGGCATATCTGCTGTGGCTCTATCAGCGGGTGTTCTTCGGAAGCAACAACAATCCCAAGAACGCGCATTTGAAAGATTTGTCCGCACGCGAGCTGGCGACATTTGTTCCGTTGGTTGTGCTGGCCTTCGCGATCGGCCTCTATCCCAAGCCGCTCTTCCAGATTCTCTCAACCCCGGTGAACAATCTGGTCGCGACGGTGAGGCCGGATTATCCCGGGCTGCAGAAGCCGGTAGTAGCCGGGCAGCCCGTTGTACCGGCACAGCCCGAAGCCAATCCTGCGCAGCCGCAAGCTCCCGAGGTCAACGCTCCGGCGACAAGCGAGGCAAGTCCCGCGGCGCACATTCAGGCGGGTGCGGCCGCAACCCAGGCGAAGTTGACCGCTGCATCCGCAACGGGCGGGCAGTAAGGTGAACCCAGTGAACCCTTCCATCACCCAATACTTCTCGCGAGCGGATTACGTAGTGGCGCTGCCGATGGTCATGCTGACGCTGTTCGCGCTCGCCATCCTGCTGATCGACCTGTGGCTTCCGAAGGACTGGAAGCGGCTGAACCCGATCACCGCTCTCTGCGGCATAGGTTTCTCCGCCGCAGCCGTCGGCAAGCTGCACTACGCCTATCGGGTTGCCGAGGCCAAGGGCGAAAACGTTGCGTTTACCGGATTCGTCGGATCGCTGATGATGGATCGCTTCGCCATCTACTTCTTTTATTTGTTTCTAGCTGGTGCGGCGATCGCGGTGTTGATGTCGGTTCGCTATCTCGAGGTCGAGCGCGAGAGTCACGGTGAGTTTTATGCCCTGCTGCTGCTCTCGGTAGTCGGCATGATGTGCATGGCAGCGGGCTACGACATCGTGCTGCTGTTTATCGGCCTGGAACTGATGGCAATTTCGACCTACGTGCTGGTCGGCTTTCTGCGGCGCGACAAGCGATCGAACGAAGCGGCCTTGAAGTATCTGCTGCTGGGAGCTTTCTCTTCCGGCATTTTCGCTTACGGCTTGTCGCTGTTTTACGGGGTGACCGGCAGCACCAACCTGGGACAGATCGCGCAGCGACTGCAGCAGAACATGGCGACGCGGCCCAACGATCCAGTTGTGGCCTTCGCGTTGCTCGCGACCGCGACGGGTCTGCTCTTCAAAATCGCGGCTGTGCCCTTCCATCAGTGGGCGCCCGATGCCTATGAAGGCGCACCGACCAGCGTGACTGGATTCATGTCCGTCGCCGTCAAGGCCGCAGGCTGGGCCATGCTGCTGCGAATTTTTCTCGCCGGGCTTTACCCACTGCGCACCATGTACGTGCCGCTTCTGATTTTCGTCTCCGTCGCGACCATGACGGGCGGCAACCTGGCGGCGATCACCCAGACCAACACCAAGCGTCTGCTGGCGTATTCCTCGATCGCTCACGTTGGTTACATGCTGCTGGGATTGGTAGCCAGCGATGGCACAAACAATTCCACCGGCATCGTCGCCATCCTCATTTACCTGCTGGTTTACACCTTTATGAACCTGGGCGCGTTCGCAGTGATTACATCGCTGCGGCGACGCAACATCATCGGCGATCAGATCGACGATTTGTCGGGGCTCTACTTCAAAGCTCCGACTGAAGCCATACTGATGCTGGTCTTCCTGCTGTCGCTGGCAGGCATTCCTCCGCTGGCGGGCTTCTGGGGCAAATACTTTATCTTCCTTGCGCTTATCCAGACCGGGCACTACGTGCTTGCATCCGTCGGAGTTCTCTACTCGGTGATCGCGCTCTACTATTACATCCGGATAGCGAACGCCGTGCTGATCAAGCCGGCCATGGATGCTGAGCCGGTGAGTCTGGGTCCGGGCATGCGACTGGCGTTGACCATTACTGGGGTCGCGACCGTGGGCATCGGCGTCTTTCCCAACTTTTTCATCGGAGCGGTCAATTGGTCATTGGGACTGACGCAGACTCCTCACGTGGCCAGCTTGTTTCGATAGGAGCCGCTTCACCGGCTCGAGATGCGGAGTGCTATTTCGCTGGCTCCGCCGGCTTCAGCACAATTACCAACGTCTTGCCGTCCGACCTGATTTCGCCGCCGGTCGCGGTGAACGCCTGCTTGATCGGATTCGCACGGTCCATGTAGGTCATGGCCTGCACCCACCCCGCCTGCTGCAGTGTCGCGCCGATGAAGTCGCGTTCCTTATCGATGTCGGGGTCGATTTTGTGGGTAATTCCGTCTTCTGTGCGCTGGTCGCGCTCTATGCCGATGTCGTGCGTTCCGGCGCCTGCCCACAGAATCTGCCCTTGCGGACCTTTGAATGGCGCCCGCCATAAGCGAAAGTGGTCGCGCTCCTGTGCCACCTGGAGCGCCTGGGCGCGGGCGTAGCCGAAGTCCTGTGGACGTCCGAAGAGATACAACGTGCTCATAGGAAGCGCAACGTAAACTTCTTTGTTCAACGTCGCTGCCAATGCTCCTAATACCGCATCGCCTGTGGTCTTGTCGGCCATTACCCACCCGGCAGCTTTCAAGGCGGAGGTGATCTGGTCCTCATTGCCGAGAAGCACCAGGTTTACCAGGTCGCCCGGATTGGCTGCCTCGCCGGGCTGATCGTTCACGCGATAGGGCAGGTCTTTGTCGAGCAGCGAAATCAGAGGGCGAAAATCGTAAGTGGAGTCGGCAGCGCCAGCCGCCTTGGCCGCTGCTACTGAAGTGCGTTCAACGTGGACATCGAACTTGCCACTGAACTGCGAGTCGCCACCCTGATTGATACCAAGGTAAAGCCGCCCGGCCACCGGAACAGTGACATTGCCGTCAGCTCCGATGAAGAAAGGTGTAGCCGCCGGATCATTACCGATCTGCCCCACCAGCGCGCCTCGTCCCACGCTAGGGACCATCAAGGCGCGAAGCGTATCCTTCCACCCCCGCTGGGCGCCGTCTGGGCCAATGCTGCTTATATCGGGCAGTGCGATCGTTCCCTTGGCGGTGATGTGAAGCTTGTCTCCCGGGTTGACGTCCATGCCGGTGTCAGTCCACTGCTTGTCGCCGCTGATATTGAGGTTGACGCTTTTGGCGTTCGGCGCCACGGCACCAGCCGCGGTGCTGAACGCGAGCACCATTAACAACAGGAATACACGACTGCCGAGCGCGCGGCACCACTGCTTCATTCGAGCGAACTTTGTCCTTTCTAAATTCAACAGCATCGCCGGGCAAAGGTTGCGCCGCCTTTAGCGAGTCGCTTCGCTGAGCGCCATCTTCCCTAAGTACATGGGATGCGAAACTCGGGGCGTGTCGCTCGGCCCATACACGGGATAAGGAGTGTTCTGGGCAGGCATAGGAAATCCCCAGACATCACCGGTGCGCATATCCACGGCAACTTTTCCCCACGTCTGGGTGCCGTCGGATTTTCGAAGATTTACCAGCCCCTGCATGATCTGGAAGGGGTAGGCTGCAGCGTCCTGCGCGAACACGGGTTGCGGTTGGACGACGGGCCGAAACAGGAGCACGGCCAGAAGCACAATGATGGTCAGGAGAAGGAGTTTGGTCATCCAGTCGAATCGCATGAGAAACCTCCGGTTACACGGTGCGGAATCGAGCCCCGCTGCCGCCAATTGTAACCGCGAAGTCTTGAGTTACGTGTCCGCGCCGCGCAGTACAAACCACTGGGCGGCAGACGTGGTCTCGCTACCGTAGCCCAATGTCGTTTGCCGAACTGCCCGGCACTGCTGACCCGTCTATCGACTCTCACTTGGTCCTACTCTCCACGCTCCAACATCGGACAGCCCAGTTAAGGTCGGTGTGCGAATGCGGCAGAGGGGCCAGAAGCGGCCTCATCTCCGAGGTCCATAGCTGCGATGAGCCAGCTCTTCAGGGTGAACACGTGGAATAACCTCACTATCCGAAAGAACATCCCCTTGAACACTCTTTACCAACTGGCGGACCCGTACGCGGATCTTGCTTCCATCTTCCTGGGTCATCGCAAGCGGTTCGACATAGGGATCGAACTCACTCCACTGTCGAGTCCAGTAAGCGCGGATCTCTTCTTTTCCGACGACCTTGCCGCCCTCCGAAGCCTTGGGCCAGCTCACGTCGTCCGTCATCAGTGCTGACGCGCCGTCGATGTCTCGCTTGTTGAATGCGGAGTACGCCTGCTCGATCAGTTTCCTTGTATCTGCCATTCATCATCCTTCAACGATGGGCCATGAAGTTCGCTGCTTTATCCCGCCAGTCCAAATCATATGTGGCGAACTCCAGCCGGACTCTCTTCGCAATCTTCCCAGCGCTGGTTAGGTATAGGGAAGAACAGCCCCGGAGCAGGCCGGGGCTGGTGAAAGCGGTGGGTCGGCTATGCGGGCTTGCGCCAAGCCCACCGCGCGGAAGAGTCCTGGGCAGCGCTTTCGACCTGCGATTCGCTGTCGTCATCCCGGTTCAGCTGAGAGCGCCAGTCGGGTGACGAACGCCAGTTCTTTCGCGGTGAGGATGCCCACTCGTTCTCGTCGGGCACACGATCACTGCGCCGGCGCATGAGGATGAGTGCGACCGCCGCCAAGGTGCCGGCCACGATAGCTCCCACGGCAACCCGTTTCACCGGATCGGCGACGGGCGGCGGCATCAGTGCTACTCCGTACTCGTTGACCACCGGGGGCTGCTTCACGTAGCGGCCATAGGTGGGCGCGGGGAAATTTTCGGCCAACTCGCGCAATTGCCGCTGCGCTTCTTCTCCACCCATAGGCTCGCCATGTCCTGCGGCCAGCAGCCGGGGCGATAATTTGCGCCAGTTTGCGAACTGACTCATGGGCCTGCTCCCAGTTGATGGTGTAGTAGGCAGGAGGCCGACTCACTTGCGGCTTCTTGCTCAGCATTCCAATCAGGTTGTCCTGATCGATGGTGCAGAAGGCATCGCCGGCAATCAGCACGCCGTCTTCTTCACGATAGAAAGAGACGTGACCCGGCGTGTGGCCCGGCGTTTCAATGACGCGCCACCCGGTCAGGGACTGCGGCTGCTCTAGGTTGAGCTCTTTCACCGAGTCACCCAGGTCGTAACTCTTGTTGGGGAAGAACCGAATTACCTGTGACATGAAGCCGCCGACCGTAGGGTCAGGGGGCGGATACTTGGATTGCCCTGTCAGATACGGAAGCTCCATTCGGTGAGCGTACGCCCGGACGTCCCACTGGCGGGTCAACGCTGGAGCCGAGCCCGAATGGTCGAAGTGCCCATGCGTCAGCAGGATGGCGTCAGGCCTCGCCCGCGAGCCAAAGCGCCGTTCGGCAACCTGGGTAATCTTGTCGGCGTAACCTTCGGTGCCGGTATCGATCAAAGTCCAATGATCGGCGTCGCCCACGATATAGGCGTTGCTGATGCCGGTGGGAATGCGGATAACTCCGCGAGCTATCTCTTTGCTATCGCTCATGCGCTCTCCTGAGAATTGCGGTCTCCTGAGTCAGATGAGAGCGTGCGTCCGCTGTTGCCTCGGGAAGGCTTGGCTGCCCAATCAGGGTTGCCGCGGAAAGAGGAACTGCAGCATCGGCGCGACACGCTGTGCCCAGGCTCCTTCGCTGTGATCCGCGCCTTCGGCCTCCATATAGCCCAGGCTTTCGCCTTCTCGCCAGCCCTTCTGCTCGAGCGCGTTCTTCAGCAGACGGACGTCGGGAAGCGCCCGCTGGCTTTCATTGGTGCCGATGTCGAGCCAGATGCGCTGGTCCGGTGTTATGCCGTAATTGCGAGACGGTTTTCAGAAGGGCGCGGCCATGCCACCACACGGAAGGCGACATGATGGCCAGCTTGCCAAATATGTGCGGATAGCGAAGCCCCAGATACATGGAAACCAGGCCGCCGAGGGATGAGCCTCCCATTCCACAGTCCGCCCCGGATATGATTACGCGATATTTCTGCGCAACGAATGGGCGCAACTCTTCGACCAGCATCTGTCCGTAAGCGTCGGCATGGCCTCCGCCCAGGCGACGGTCTTCCACCGGCGTGTACTCGTCGATGCGGTGCTCGCCGGTGTTATAGATTCCGACCATCACCAGCGGCTCGATTTTACCTGCCATGATCAGCTCGTCGGCGGTCTCACCCAGGCGCCAGTAATTGCCCTTGATGAACGAGGTCTCAGGGTCGAACAGGTTCTGCCCGTCCTGCATGAACAGCACGGGAAACATGCGCTCCTGCTCTACGGCATACGTGGGCGGCACGTAGACGATGAAATCATGCTTGTCGTCGACCAGAGCCGACTCGAACTGTTCATGCTTGAAGAGGCGCGACTTGAGGTCGCTCGCCGCCGCGAAGGCCTGCATCATCGCAGCGCTGGGGTCGGAGATGATCGGGTCTGTGGCCATTCCTGTAATATTGTTGTTTTCCTGGGCAATAACTGAACCCTGCGCTGGACGGCTACGCCGCCGGGTTCGCGAGCCAAGGTTTGGTAATTTTCGCGACACCTTAGTTCAAAACGGTGTCTTAGATTAGCAGACGCGACTTTCGTTACAGCAAAAACTCTTACCGAGGCTCTCAACTTGCATCGTGAATATCACAGATGGTGGTCGAAGGACCTGCATCGCGACATGGAACTGCTCAGTTTCGGCCACGCCGGAACCAAGGTGCTGGTATTCCCAACTTCGATGGGTCGGTACTTTGAATACGAAGACAATAAGATGGTTGCCAGCCTGGCCGACCGCCTGGATAACGGGCAGCTACAGCTCTACTGCGTCGACGGCATCGACCTGGAGAGTTGGTACAACAAGGGCGCGCATCCCTACTGGAAGATCCAGCGCCACTTGCAATACGAGAACTACATCATCAATGATGTGTTCCCGCTGATGTGGAACAAGAACTGGACGCCGCGGACGATTGTCACCGGGTGCAGCTTCGGCGCTTTCCACGCATTGAACTTCGCCATGCGCCATCCGGAGATGGTGACCGGCTGCGTCACCATGGCCGGCGCATTCGACATTCGGCGCTATATGAATGGCTGGTACAGCGAGGATGTGTACTTCAACAACCCGGTCGATTATCTGGCCAACTGCACCGATGGTTGGAAGTACAACCACATCCGTACCGTGCTCGCTACCGGCGAGTGGGACATGTGCTGGCAGGACAACGAGCACATGGCTAGCATCATGCGCGCAAGCGGCATCCGGCACGAGCTGTATGTCTGGGGCGATCGCAGCTACCACGACTGGCCGGACTGGCGGCCGATGGCTAGGACGTATTTGGAGTAGGGCTAATATCAGCTCCGGCCACGCAAGACATCGGCAATGAGCCGTGGATTCCGGCGTCCGTGTAGCACGGCGATAATCCGCAACGGTTTATGCTCCGGCGCATATGCGATCAGATAGCTACGGACGGCTACGAAACGCAGCCCTCGAGAGGTAAGATCCGGACGCGCGTGTCCGAGACCGGGAAACTGTGCCAGGCGTTCGAAACAATCGAAGATTTCGTCGATCATGCGATCGGCGGCATCTGGGTTGTCTTGGGCGATGTAATCGCGAATTTCGTCAAGATCTGAATAGGCCTGCGGATGGAGTCCCTAGCCCTGATTCATGCCCGACGCTTGCGCTGTAGCTCGGTTTTCGCTCTCAGGCGAGCGTGGGCCTGCTCGCCGTCGATCAGTTCGACCTCTCCCCGTTCGAGTTGGTCGTAGCGATGATCAAGCATCTCCCGAGTGTTCGCCAGTTCATCTAAATAACTCGCAACCGCGTCCTGCAGAAGGGCATCCGGCGTGCGACCGCTGCGAGATGCAAGGTCTCTCAGTGTGGCTTCGGTTTCCGGTGAGAGGTTTACTTCCATGCGGACAGCTTAGGCAGTACGTATTCCATTGTCAATGCGGTTTCCGAGGCAGTTGCCGGTCGTTGGCCGTTTGCCTCAGTTCCCCAATCCCGCAATATTCTTCTACAATAAAGGCTGGTTTCAGCCCGACCATCGCTGCTCTGGGGACGACCTCCGCACTCTGTTTAGGCATCAAGGAAAGCACAGGTTATGTCGTCCGAAAGCAGTCATTCCAAGTTTCAGGAGCTGCCGTGAAGAAAATCGGAGTCATCTTCGGGATGGAGACCACCTTCCCGCCAGCTTTGGTTGAGAAGATCAACTCCATGGGCGAATCGGGAATCCAGGCCGAGCTCGCGCAGATAGGCGAAGTGCGTATGGCCGAGCCCTCGCCGTACCACGTGATCGTCGATCGCATCTCACACGACATTCCTTTCTATCGCGCCTATCTGAAGAACGCGGCCCTGAGCGGCACCATCGTCATCAACAATCCGTTCTGGTGGAGCGCTGACGACAAGTTCTTCAACTTCGCGTTGGGCGACAAGCTGGGCGTTGCCATTCCCAAAACCGTGCTGCTGCCGCACAAGGAGCATCCGGTCGGCACTACCGATCGTTCGATGCGCAACCTGCAATTTCCCTTGCCCTGGGACAGCATCTTCAGCTACGTAGGTTTCCCGGCGTTTCTGAAGCCGTTTGACGGCGGCGGCTGGCGCGACGTGTACAAGGTGAACTCGCCGGAAGAGTTCTTCGCCGCGTACGACCAGACGCGCGATCTCTGCATGACCTTGCAGCGCGGCGTGAAGTTCAAAGAATATTTCCGCTGCTACGTGGTGGGGCAGGAGAAGGTGCACATCATGCAGTACGATCCTTCCGCACCCTTCCATGAGCGCTACGTTAAGAATCCGCCGCCTGTAGATGCGAAGCTGCTGCAACGGGTCGAGCGTGACTGCCTGACGCTTTGCCGGGCGCTGGGCTACGACCTGAACACCGTCGAGTTCGCCTGCGAAGACGGCATCCCGTACGCAATTGACTTCATGAATCCGGCGCCTGATGCGGATGTGAACTCGGTAGGGCAGGCAAACTTCGACTGGATCGTGAATGCCGTGTCGGAGCTGGCAATTCGCAAGGCGAAAGCGCACACCGGTGAAGTGCGCGAGTATCGCTGGAGCAGCTTCCTCAGCGGCGAACCTGGGAAAAAAGAGCTGGCCAAACCTGCGGGAAGGGGCTAATTGTCATGAATCGGCCGAGCCTGAGTATTGGCATCGAAGAGGAATATCAGACCATCGATCCCGAAACTCGCGATCTTCGTTCGCACATCGCGTCGGAGATTCTGTCTAAGGGTAAGCTGGCGCTCAGTGAAGCGATTAAGCCCGAGATGCACCAGTCGGTCATCGAAGTGGGGACCCGGGTCTGCAAGGACATCAAGGAAGCGCGGCAAAATATCCTGGAGTTGCGCCGCGAGGTGATCACTCTTGCCGGTGAGCATGGCATGTTGCTCGCCTCCGCCAGCACGCATCCCTTCTCCGACTGGAAGACGCAGGAAATCTACCCTGACGAGCGCTATCGCCAGGTAGTGGAAGACATGCAGTTGCTGGCGCGCGCCAATCTGGTATTCGGGCTGCACGTTCACATTGGTATCGAAGACCGCAATACCGCGATTCACATCATGAACTCGATGCGGTATTTCCTGCCGCACATTCTGGCGTTGTCCACCAACTCGCCTTTCTGGATGGGCATGCAGACGGGATACAAGTCTTACCGTTGCAAAGTGTTCGAACGCTTTCCCCGTACTGCCATCCCCGACGTCTTCGCCAACTGGGCTGAGTACGAGACGTTCGTCAACCTGCTCGTTAAGACGCATTGCATCGATAACGGCAAAAAGATCTGGTGGGACATCCGGCCGCATCCATTCTTCAATACCCTTGAAGTTCGGGTTTGCGATATTCCCATGCGGCTCGACGAAACCCTGGCGATTGCTGCGCTGATCCAGGCGACCATGTCGATGCTGTACAAGCTGCATGCGTCGAATAAGAGCTACCGGATCTACGGCCGCGCGCTGATCATGGAGAACAAGTTCCGCGCCTCGCGCTATGGTATCCAAGGCAAGCTGATCGACTTCGGTAAAGAAGAAGAAGTTTCGCTCGAGGGATCTCATGCTGGAGTATCTTGACCTCGTCCGGGATGACGTGGACGAGCTCGGATCGCGGCAGGACATCGACTATATCCACGAGATGCTGGAGATGGGGACGGGGGCCGATCGCCAGCTAAAAGTCTTCAACGAAACCGGCGATCTGAAGAAAGTGGTTGATTACATTGTCGCCGAGACCCGCGTAGGGGTATTTGAGACTACCGCGGCGAGGAAATAGCGGATGTCGGGCTGGGTCCGCATCACACCAGTGCGGGATTTAAGCCCGAGAATAGAAGAGTACAATCCCAATTCCGAGCCGTTGCACCCGCTGTTCGTGTAATTCTTTCGTCGAAAGGTTATGGTTTGAACCAGACTGCTACCGACCTCACCCAGACTCCATTCGATCAGGAACTCTCCCCTGGCGCTTACAACGCGGTGAACACCTGCCTGCGCATCCAGCCGTCGGAGAAGGTCACCGTCATTACCGATAACGAGACTCGCGACATCGCTGCCAGCATCGTGCGCGAACTGGCGGCCGTGGGCTCCCCATTTAATACCTACGTATTGGAAGACCTTGCCCCGCGGCCTCTCAGCGGATTGCCGGCCGAGATCGCGGAAGACATGGAGACCAGCCAGGTCAGCATCTTCGCCGTTAAGGTACAGCGCAACGAGCTGAAGTCGCGCATGGAGATGACCGACATTGTGAACCGCCGTCGCATGCGCCACGCGCACATGGTCAATATCAACCGCCAGATCATGCTTGAGGGTATGCGCGCCGACTTCAATCAGGTTGACGCCCTCAGCAAGAAAGTGATCGATATCGTCACGCGCGCCGAGAAAATCACCGCCAGGAATCCGGCCGGCACCGACCTTACCGCCGACATGAACCACGACTATAAGTGGGTCAAGACCAGCGGTATTATCAGCCCCGATAAATGGGGCAATCTTCCAGGCGGCGAAGTGTTCACCACTCCTGGCGAAGTGAACGGAACCTACGTGGTGGATGGCGTGGTCGGCGATTATCTCTGCGAGAAGTATCAGGACTTGGGAAACCAGCCGCTCACCATCCAGATGAAGAAAAACCGCATTACAGAAGTTTTCAGCGAGAACAAAGAGCTGGAGCAGGAATTCTGGGCCTATACCCACACGGATGAGAACAGCGACCTGGTCGGCGAGTTCGCCATCGGCACCAACCTGGGCTTAAAGCACGTCATCGGGCAGATTCTGCAGGACGAAAAATTTCCCGGCTTGCACATCGCCTTCGGCAATCCTTACGGATTTCACACCGGCGCAAACTGGTATTCCAGCACGCACATCGATGTAGTGGGCACGCATTTTGATATCTGGGTCGACGGGCAGCAAATCATGCAGAAGGGCGAATTCCTCATCGAGGCCTAAGCATGATTCCCGCGCTGCGCGAGGAGTTCAACCGGAATTTCGATCCCGCCAGGTACCAGCAGCTTGTGCAGTCGCTCGACAAAATTTCGGAGACGCATATTGAGTATCGCGTCTGCGAAACTCCTTGCTTCGTTCCCAGGCCGCTTGTCGATCAAATGTCAGACTACGGACGTGAGCTGGTTTCGCAACTAGTAAACAACCCCAATTACCGCAAGCTATCGGACGTGAGCGTTCCGCCAAAGTACAACGTCGCGAATGAATCGCCACTGCCCATGTGGGTGGCAGTCGATTTCGGACTGGTGCGCGAGCGCGGCGGGGAACTTGAGCCCAAGCTGGTGGAGTTACAGGGCTTTCCGTCGCTCTATGGTTATCAGCCGGCAATGGCTGAGCAGTACGTCGAGTCGTACGGGTTGAATAAAGATCTAGGCATTTACCTGTCGGGCTACAACCACGATTCCTACTGGGAACTGATTCGCAAGCTCATCGTTGCCGATCACGATCCTGAAAACGTTATCCTGATGGAGATCGATCCGGAGCATCAAAAGACGCTGCCCGACTTCAACATCACCCGACGCAAGCTGGGGATTGCGGTCGTGGATGTCATGACGCTGAAGAAGCGCGGGAAACGGCTCTACTACAGCAAAGATGGCCGCGAAGTCGAAGTTCGCCGCATCTACAATCGAACTATCGTCGATGAACTCGAGCGCAAGAACATTACGCTGCCTTTCGATTTGCGCGACGAGTTAGACGTCGAGTGGGCCGGGCACCCCAACTGGTACTTCCGTATCAGCAAATTTTCGATTCCTTATCTACAGCATCGCTGCGTGCCGAAGACGTGGTTTGTCGACCAGAATCCAGTGGTTCCGATTGACAATGAGAATTACCTGCTGAAGCCGCTGTATTCCTTTGCCGGCTCGGGCATCAAGTTCGCGCCCACCGAAGCTGATATCGAGGCAATTCCCGCCGGTCAGCGGCATGACTACATCTTGCAGGAACGAATGCGCTTTGAGCCGGTAATCCAGACGCCGCATGGCGCGACGCAGATGGAAGTCCGCATGATGTATGTGTGGCCCGACGGCGGCGAACTTACTCCGGTACTGCCGCTGGTCCGCATGGGCCGCGGCATGATGATGGGCGTCGACCACAACAAAAACCTGGAGTGGGTCGGCAGCTCAGCCGGGCTGGTGGTGTGAGTCCCCTATCGCGATGCAGACGTTTTTCTCTTTGGACGTGCAGCCGTCTTCTTCTTTGCTCCCGGAGCGCGCAGGTGTTGCGAGGCGCTCTTGCGAGTGTGCGCATGCTCGGCTTCCCACTGGTCGAGTTGTTTTCGTCGTCTTGCGCGGAATTCTTTTTCAGCGGCTTTGAGCTTCGACTTCGCTTTCGGACGGCAGCTTCCTTGCTCGTGCTGCTTCTTGCCAGGCACCGGTTCGTATCCCGGCCAGCAACGGTTCTCATTCTTTGCCATGAAAGTTTCGAAACAACCGCTATCACGCAGGTTGTAGGCTGCGGAGAGAGAATCGCGAGCCGCTACCATGGAGAAAAAATGGGCGCAAGAATGCGCGATTCTATTACGGTTGGCAAGTGACTTAGGTGGGAACTTCTGAGGCACAAAGGCGACCCGCCAAGCCCTCCTTTGAAACAGGAGCGTTTCCCCCGCGCATAAATGCCGGGGGCCACTCGGGAACCGAAATCTCTTACGCCGTCGTAGTTGCCGCCGCGATCTGCACCGTCTGGACAGTCGGTCCCACCAGGTATTCGTTGATCGCCTTCGCTGCTTTGCGTCCCGCGCCCATGGCCAGGATCACTGTCGCGCCGCCGGTGACGATGTCGCCCCCAGCGAACACTCCCGCCTTCGAGGTCGCCAGCGTGTCGTCGTTGGCCAGGATGTACCCGCGCTTCGTCGTCGCTAATCCCGGTGTGGTCGACTGGATCAGAGGGTTGGCCGTGGTTCCCGCCGCAATGATCGCCACTTGGCAAGGGTGCACGAACTCCGAGCCTGCGATCGGCACCGGACTGCGACGGCCAGAGTCGTCGGGCTCGCCCAGTTCCATGCGAATACACCGGGCACCTGTGAGGTTCCCTTTTTCGTCGCCCAGGAATTCCACCGGGTTGACCAGCATCTCGAAGTGGACTCCCTCGTCATGCGCGTGATGGACTTCTTCCACGCGGGCCGGCATCTCGACTTCGGTGCGGCGATACAGAATACTTGCGGTTTTCGCGCCCAGGCGCAGTGCGCTACGGATGGCATCCATCGCGGTATTGCCGCCACCTACAACCACCACGTCGCGACCTTCGCAAGGATAGAGCGGCTCGTCGTAGTCGGGGAAACGATAGGAGCGCATCAGGTTCACGCGCGTGAGAAATTCATTCGCCGAATAGATGCCGTTGAAGTGCTCGCCGGGAATATTTAGAAATCGCGGCAGCCCGGCGCCGGTACCGATGAAGACGGCGTTGAAGCCTTCCTCCTGGGTAAGTTCGTCGATGGTGACCGTCTTGCCGACCACGACATTGGTTTCGAAGACCACGCCGCGTTTGCGCAGGGTTTCGATCTCGAAGGCGACAATATCTTTCGGCAAGCGGAATTCAGGAATACCGTAGACCAACACGCCGCCGAGCTCGTGCAGCGCTTCGAACACGTGTACCTGATGACCCATCTGGATGAGATCGCCGGCGCACGCCAGGCCCGAAGGCCCGCTCCCGACAATCGCAACTTTCTTGCCCGTCGCCGGCTTGCTCTTAGGCAACCCAAATTGTCCTGAGCTGCGCTCCCAGTCCGCGACAAAGCGCTCGAGATAGGCGATGCCGATGGGCTCGCCCTTCTTGCCAAGCACGCATCCTGACTCGCACTGATCTTCGACCGGGCACACGCGTCCGGTGATTGCCGGTAGTGCGTTGTCTTCGCGTACTTTCGCGGCGGCACCCAGGTAGTCGCCTTTGACGATGAAGTCCATCACCGCACGGACGTCCACCGCCACCGGACACTTGCTCATGCAGCCGGGCTTATTGCATTCGATACAGCGCAAGGATTCCTGGTGGGCCTGCTCGGGGGTGAAACCGGTGTTCACTTCGAGGAAGTTAGCTGCCCGCACCTGCGCGTCCTGCTCAGGCATGCGCTGACGAGGCAATTTCACGCGCTCTTTATTGGGTAGGGAATTGTTGCTCATTCCTTCACTCCAGCGGCTTCAGCCGCGCAAGCTTCGTGGGCGCAGATGTTCTCGCGCACCTTGTTGAGCTCGGCTTGCGGATCGGCTTGCAATTTTTCGATACTCTGTTTTTCCTGCTCGCGATACATATTGTTGCGCTGCATCAACACTTCAAAGTTGACCCGGCTGGCATCGAACTCCGGCCCGTCAACGCAGGCGAACTCGCTCTTGTTGTCGACCAGCACACGGCAGCCACCGCACATTCCGGTTCCATCCACCATGATCGAGTTCAGGCTGACCATAGTCTTGATCTGCTTGGGAGCGGTCACATTGGCGACCGCGCGCATCATCGGAATGGGCCCGACTGCAAGCACATAGTTCAGCTCGCGCTCCGCAAGCAACTGCCTGAGCTTGTCGGTGACCAGGCCTTTGTCCCCATAGGAGCCGTCATCGGTCACGATGTAAGTCTCGTCGCTGACTTCGCGCACCTCCTGCTCGAGACAGAGCAGGTCTTTGCTGCGAGCACCGACGATCGAAATCACCTTGTTGCCGGCGCGCTTCAGCTCACGAGCAGTGGGATATGCCATCGCCGTCCCCACGCTGCCGCTGACTACGACGGCCGTGCCGAAGTTCTCGATCTCTGAAGGCTTGCCGAGCGGCCCGACGACGTCGAGGATGGAGTCGCCTGCCTCCAGCATGCTGAGCAGCATGGTTGTCTTGCCAATCGCCTGAACCACGATGGTGACAGTGCCAGCTTTGGAATCGGCATCAGCAATGGTCAGCGGAACCCGCTCGCCACTGTCATTCAAGCGGACGATGACAAACTGGCCGGGCTTCTGTTTGCGCGCGATGCGCGGCGCTTTGATAACAAACAGCTTGATACCTCGCGCCAACGGGCGCGCTTCTACGATTGGAAACACGGGTCGCCTCCTCTTCGATTCTGCTGGGCCGTGACCATCCCGTCTGTGGCATATGTCACAAGGGCTTGGTCACAGCGCACAATTGAAAAAAGGCGGTTTCAGCCGGGCGAATTGCTTGATTTTGGCCGCCAAAGCTACTGACGGCTAATCGGCTGGGAAGAAATTTGCGTGGGTGGGGCTTAGATAGCGGTTAGGGCGGAGGGCAGGCCTAGGAGCGGGGCGCCGGGATCGTTTGCCAGGGCCCCACTCCCGTTCTAGAACTGCTAGGGCTGGGGCTCCGTCTTGCCCTCGACCTTGGTCGCGCCCTCATCGGTCTTCTCGGCGCCCTTATGCACCACCTTCTTTGTGGTGTTCTTTGTCGCTGAGCCGGTTTTCTTGGCTGCGGTTGTGGTGCCGTGGGCAACGCCTTTGGCCGCCGTTGCGGTGCCATGGCCAACGTCCTTGGCTCCCTGCTTGGTTTCGTGCCCGGCGTCCTTCATGTCCTGACTCGCGGATTCCTGGGCTGCGGCGATTCCCACGCTGAGACCGAGGCTTAGCGCTCCGGCAGCAAGAACAGTAGCAATCTTCTTCATGTTGTTATCTCCTGAATGCGCAATCATGCGTCCGTAGTGAGATGCAGATTCCCGCCTTCAGGTACTCGGGACAATCCGGCAACAAAAGTAGACTGACAGGGTTTATGGTGGCGACCGCAGGCGGGGAGGCTGAATCTAAACTCACTTTGCCGTTCGGGGGTGGTGCAACGAATGTCGCAAACTTACGTACACTTCACTCGCTCGATTTCCAAGCGTTCCACATCTGCATTGCGCGTTAGCTGTGTATTTGTCCTATGCCTCACTTGGGCATCCGGCGTCTCGGCGCAGCAGCCGGCAACGTTGAACACCGGCGCGATCAGCCCCGCACTGGGAGTCGCATTGCCCGACGCTCCGTCCACTTCGGCCGATGTTCAATCCAGCTCCTTTGCGGGGGAATTGGGCCGCGGCGTGGTAACGGTCGGTAAAGACGAGCTAACCTTTATAAAGGCGCCGTTTCACAAGAAGAGCATCCCCTGGGATATCGGGATCGGTGCGGCGGCCGCCGCTTTGATTTCGACTGACGTCTCGGTTGCGCACCAGGTCAACCCCGCATGGCACGATTCGAGCATCAGCATCTCCAACGCGTTACTGTACTCGACGGTCGCCGGCGCCGGCGGCATCTTCGTGACCGGGTTGGTGACGGACAATGAGCACGCCAAGGACACCGGCGTAGCTGCGGCCCGCGGCGCCGCCGATAGTGCAATCCTGTATTACGCGATGAAAGTTATGTTCAACCGCGAACGCCCTTATAGCGGACGCGGAGACGGCAGCTTCTTCTCCGGCAATTTCAGCAGCGGCTCGTTTCCTTCAGGACACTCGACCTTCACCTGGACGTTGGCATCGGTCATAGCACATGAATATCCCAAATGGCCCGTTGCCCTCTTGATGTATGGAATGGCGACGACGGTCAGCACGGCAAGGGTCACGGGAGGCCAACATTTTCCGTCTGACGTTGTGACGGGCGGCGCATTCGGGTATTTGATCGGACGATATGTCGCCAAGCAGGACAATCACCTGCCGGGCGGCTCGCACCCGAAGAACAAAATGCTGCGGATGGAAGATGCAGTTTTGTCGCACGTCAGCATCGGCGTGCAGTAAAAATCTCCGTCGCGGTGGTTGCAGAACACGATCGAAGTTGCAATAGCAGTCGGTTGGCTCGCCATGTCGGGTGCTGCCAACCTTTGTATCCCGGCTGCATCTACTAGCAGAATCCAGCCGCTTTGACGGCGACGGCATTTCAGAATGGCGAAAGCAAACACAAGTTCTTCCATCCCGCTTCGGCAGTTCGGAAAGTCCGACGTCAGAGTCTCGGCACTGGGCTTTGGCGGCCACCACCTGGGCGACGCGCCGGACGAGCAGACGGCGGTGCAGATCGTTCAGCAAGCCGTCGACGGCGGCATCACCTTCTTCGACAACTGCTGGGAATACCATCGCGGCAAGTCCGAGGACTGGATGGGCAAGGGCCTAAAAGGCCGTCGCGACAAGGTCTTTCTCATGACCAAGGTTTGCACCCACGGGCGCGACGCGGATATGGCGATGAGCATGCTGCACCAGTCGCTCAAACGCCTGCAGACCGATCATCTCGACCTGTGGCAGGTTCACGGTGTCTCCTTCGAAAACGATCCTGAGCTGTTCATTCGACCCAACGGCGCCGCCGAAGCCCTGCGTAAAGCCAAGGAACAGGGCAAGGTTCGATTCGTTGGTTTCACCGGACACAAAGATCCGCAGATTCACCTCGCCATGCTGAACACCGGTTTCCCGTTCGATTCGGTACAGATGCCGCTGAATGCCTTCGACGCGCAGTTTCACAGTTTCGAAAAACAAGTGCTACCCGAACTCAACCAGCGCGGCATCGCGGCTTTGGGGATGAAGCCAATCTGCGGGCACGGCGACCCAGTGAAGCAGGGCGTACTTTCCGCACAAGAGGCGCTGCGCTATGCAATGAGCCTGCCCGTGACGGTGACCATCACCGGCATGGAGGGCCTCGACGTTCTCCGCCAGAACCTTGCGGTGGCGCAGGGATTCCAGCCCATGTCGCAGCAGGAGATGCAAGCGCTTCGCGACCGGCTGAGTTCGCAGGCGGCTGACGGACACTTCGAACTCTACAAGCTGTCTCTCAAATTCGATAATCCTGAGGCGCGATTGGCACACCATTTCCCGCTCGACATGCAGCAGGCAGAAGTGAAAGAGATGATGAATGCCACCCAGAATACCGGGCATCCATTTCCCGAAATCAGTAAAGCTGGGTGACTCATGGGCCAGGGCCACGACGCAAAGCGTCGTACATTGATCAAGGGAGCGGCCGTGCTCGGAGCGGCCACGCTGACGCGAGGTGTGACGTTGCAAAGCCAGGAAGCAGCACCGGCAGGCGGCAACCAACAAAGAAGCGCAGGCGAGCCTGTGCCTCATCGCCCATTGGGCAAAACCGGCATTACCGTATCGGCCATTGCGCTAGGCGGATATCACTTGGGATCGACCAAGAATCAGCAGGAGGCGAACGAAATCGTCGCCAAGGCGATGGATGCCGGCGTCAACTTTTTCGACAATGCGTGGGACTACCACGAGGGCCACAGCGAAGAGGTTCTGGGCCAGGCGCTCAAGGGCAAGCGGCAGCAAGCCATCGTGATGAGCAAAGTCTGTACCCACGGGCGCGGCAAAGATGTTGCCATGCAGCAACTGGAAGAATCGCTGCGCCGCCTTCAAACCGACCATCTCGATCTGTGGCAGATCCACGAGGTCATTTACGAGAACGATCCTGAGCTGATCTTCCGCCCGGGCGGCGCTGCCGAAGCCCTGCTATTGGCCAAGCAGCAGGGTAAAGTGCGCGCCATTGGATTTACCGGCCACAAGGACCCCAGCATCCATCTCCGAATGCTGTCGCACGATTTCCCCTTTGACACGGTTCAGATGCCGCTGAACTGTCTTGACGCGACTTTTCGCAGCTTCGAACAGCGCGTACTTCCTGAGGCGCAAAAGCGCGGCGTCGCCGTGCTGGGCATGAAGAGCATGGGCGGAAGCGGCGAAATCATCACGCACGGCGTGGTCACGCCGGAAGAGGCCCTGAGGTATGCCATGAGTTTGCCGGTGGCTTCTACCATCAGCGGCGTCGACTCCATGGAGGTGCTGAAGCAAAACCTCGCCATCGCGCGTGGATTCCAGTTCGCTGTCCGACAAAGACATGGCATCCATTCGCACTCAGGCCAAACCCTACGCCGCCGACGGACGGTTCGAACTGTTCAAGACCACGAAGAAGTACGACGGCAACGTCGGGCGTCAGCAGCATCACTTTCCCCCGGCGACCGAGCTGCCAGTTTAGGAGTAGCGCTCTGTTCCCTAAATCGTGGTTTCCTACCTTGGGGTCATAGTCGGAATTCACGAACTTGCCGCTTAGAAAACACTCCGCCGTGAATATCGGCTGTGTATAATTCCGGACACTATATCAATAGTAGAAGGTAGGGAAGATGACCAAACGCTCGGTCTTGGGGCTTTCTCTGTTGCTGTTCAGTGCGAATTTCCTGGCTGCGCAGGCGTCACTCAACTCGAAGCAGCCTAATGTTCAGGTCAACCACGTCTTCATTGTCATGGAAGAGAACCATGGCTGGAACAGCGTGGTCGGCAATCAGCAGATGCCATACCTGAACAGCCTCATCACCAACAATTCGGTAGCGATGGGCTACTTCGCTAACACTCATCCGTCAATCGGCAATTACTTCATGCTCACGACGGGCCAGATCATCACCAACAACGACGGCTATCTCGGCACGGTAAGCGTCGACAATGTGGTGCGCGATCTGATCGCAAACGGCAAGACTTGGAAAGAATATTCCGAAAGCATCCCGAACGTGGGCTACATCGGAGGCGATACCGGACTGTACGCGGCGCGCCACAATCCGTGTTCGTATTTCTCCGACGTTCGCGGCAACCAGACGCAGATGAACAATCTGGTTCCTTTTACACAGTTGGCAACGGACATCGCGAACCACGACCTGCCGAACTATGGGTTTATCGTCCCTAACCTCAACAATGACGCGCACAACGGGACGCTGGCACAAGCCGATACCTGGCTATCAACCAATATCCCGCAGTTGCTGAACAGTCCTGACTTCAACACTCCCGGAGGCGGGCTGCTCATCATCGCCTTTGACGAAGCCGAGACCAGCGACAGCAATTTCGGCGGCGGGCACGTGGTCTGGATGGCGATCGGTCCCGACGTGCGCAAAGCTTATCCGCCGCAGAAGTCGGAATTTCCCGTGCAGCTTTACCAGCACCCCAGCACCTTGCGGTTCATGATGCAGTCGCTCGGGCTCACGCAGTTTCCCGGCGCCGCTGCGACTGCACCTGACATGACCGAGTTTATCCTGGGCGATTAACTCCGGAGCACTCGTATACTGTTCAGGTGTTTCGCCTCGCTTTTCTCAACCTTGCATTCCTTTTGTGGCTTTCGGCCTCCGCGATAGCAGCGGAGGCCTGTCACCTTTCGCCCAACAATCCGCTCCAGGGAAATGTCGTCCGCCTGACTTGCAGCACCGAAGTCACGTCGGCGCGCATGGGCGACAAGAGCGTTCCGCTGTTCAAGCAGGCAAGTGGTGAGTGGCTGGGCCTGATGCCCATATCGGCGAATCAAGCGCCGGGCCCGGCGGAGATTGCGCTGTCCTCCCCTTCGCAAAGCGCGCAACAAGGCCCCAAGCTCACGGTCACCGATGCGCATTTTGCCACGCAGAACGTCGACCTCGCGCCCGGCATCGCAAACCTGCACAATTCGCCCGAAGAGGTCCAACTGCTGAAGGGCTTCCGTCAGAACCTTACCGACACACGCTACTGGCAGGATCGTTTTATCGAGCCGGTAGAGGGCTGCATGGTGTCGCCCTTCGGTGTTCGCCGCTTTCGCAATCATAAGCCCACCGGTGAATATCACGGAGGAGTCGACCTGCGCTCGCCCGCAGGGACTCCGGTGCGCGCCGCTGCCGATGGCACGGTGAAGCTGGCGCAACTGGTCACCGTGCTGGGCAACACCGTGGGACTCGATCACGGGCAGGGAGTCGAAACTCTCTACATGCACATGTCTAAGCTGGCGGTTGAACCCGGAGCAGCCGTCAAGCAGGGAGACGTCTTAGGCTACGTCGGAACCACCGGCCGCTCCAGCGGCCCTCACCTGCATTGGACGGTGTACGTCAACAGCGTGCAGGTCAATCCCGGGCAATGGGTCAAACTCTCGCCCTGCGCGAAGTAAGACCTGCCGCCGATTAGGGTGCTTTCCTCGGCAGCGTCCGCTATTATGCTCGTTCCGCCGAATCTGTACAAACGGAGACACACATGAGCACGAGCCGCATTCGATTGCTGGTTGATTTCGATATCCACGAAGGTAAGTTCGCTGACTTCGAAACTATCGTAAAAAAAATGGTGGCAGTCAGTGAGCAGGAACCTGGCACCCTCGCCTATCATTTTGTGCTGAGCGCTGACCGTAGCCGCTGTCGCCTGGTCGAAGGCTACGCCGACGTTTCCGCCATTACCGCCCACTTCGCCGGCCCCGCCGTGCAACAACTCGTTCCTCTGGTGGTACAGGTGGCGACTCCCGCCCGCATGGAAATCTATGGCGACCCGGGGCCACAGGTCGCATCCATGGCAGCCGCCTTCGGCGCGGAAATCTTCACTAGCTGGCAGGGATTCGATCGCTAGTTCCTCACGCGGTGCGAGCGGCGAATCAAGCTGCATCCTTATGGATGTCGCGGTACAACTCCCGCAGCCGCACGCGATCGAGCTCTTGCGGAAACAACCTTTCGGTAGCAAGAAAGCGCTCGATGTGTACGCGAAGCGCACGCCGTAGTTCGGGCTGCTTGATCACTGAATCCGCCCAACTCAGGCGCCGCATGACGTCCATTACAACCGTCGGATTCGTTGCTGCAGCATGACGAATAGGATCCAGCAGGTCATCGGTTAACGCCTGAAAATCCAAGCCAGGTATGACCAACCGCAGATGATTGCGATCATCGCGAACATAGCGTGAAGGTAGCTTGCGACCGCCCAGGCGCACCAGACTGGCAACCAGTCGCTCGATGGCATCCAGGGCGGTTCCGATTGCGTTGATGGCGGGCGAGAGAGACCGCACCGCGATCAGGCTAATCTGTTGCAGCCCGAAACCCGCGTCTTCTTCGTAACTGCGTTGCTCTCCGATCGAGAAGGAGTCGATGATTTTTGAACCCAAGGACTGCGCGCCCGGCCGTTGCCACAGCTCGGCAACCACCGTGCTTGGAGCGATGAAGTCGCCAGGCGTTACGCACAGGCGGAGCACAGCATCGTTGCGCTGCGCCAGTGTCACAAGTTCGCTGTTACGCACCGCACGGAGAAAACCTTCGTGTTGCCCTCGGACCTCTTGCCCACGGCTTCGTAGCAGCTCCGATTCCTTGAGCGAAAGGGTATCGTCGGCCGAGCTTTTGAATTCGTCGGGGAACAACGTGTCAATGGTGTCATAAAGGTCGCGGGTCACCGCAGCCACCACGTTCTCCGCCTGTATTCCGCTGATCACGTGATGAATGAAGTACACCAGCATCACCACGCACAGGGCGGCCAGCAGGATGCCGAAAGCCACGGAAATACTGGGCACATAGGTATGCCCGTTCGAGCTCTCTACGCGGCGCATGACCAGGATTCCATACAGGAACGTTCCGAGCAGAGTACCCAGCACCGTTTGATTGCCGGTGTCGCGCGCGAAGCTCTTCAGTACGCGTGTTCCGAACTGGCTGGTGGCCATGGTGAGTGCGACCACGGTCACCGAGAACACTACGCCTGCAACGGTAATCACCGACTGCGAAACCACCGAAAGTAAGTCGCGCGCTCCCGCCGGATCACGGGTGTACACCCAGGACAAGTGGCCAAGGTTCTCCGCGCTGCGCATCTGGTCGAGCGACAGCATGAGGTACGCCAATCCCATGCACCCGGCAATCAGCAAAGCGGGTACAAACCAGTAGGTCCCCCGTAAACGGTTCCAGAGATGTGCTAGCTGCCTGGCAGGCGGGAAGGTCACCTCTACTGAGAGTCGCGAAACCGCTCGCGAGTTCACTGCCCCACCATCGCAGCAATTTCTTCTCACCCCGCCGCCTCCGATACAATTCCCACCATTCAGAGTTGAAGAAGCGAGGAGAGCAAGTGAGAAAGCTGATGCTTATATTTGTGCTGAGCGCCCTGGCGGTGCCCACGTTGACCGCTGCTGCGGCAGACGTGACCACCCCGATCCATCAGTTTATCGATGGATTCAATACGGGCGACACGAAGTTAGCCTATGCCGCCTATGCGAAGGGCGACATCATGATCGTGGATGAGTTTGCTCCCCATCGCTGGTATGGCCCTAATGCTGCGCAAGCATGGGCTGCCGACTATGACAAGCACGCGCAAGCTACCGGTGTGTCGGATGGGCAAGTCAAGTATGGCGCACCTACTCGCACGGAGGTGGAGGGCGATGTAGCCTACGTCATCGTTCCCACGACTTATCTGTACAAGCAGAACGGCAAGCCCACGGTGGAGAAAGGACAGATGACCTTTGTCCTGAGCTCGCAAGCCGGCGCGTGGAAGATCAGCGCCTGGACGTGGACCGGAGAAAAGCCGCACCCGGCGAAATAGCAGGCGTCGGATCAGCTCAGCTCAGTCTTTGTGTCGAAGCAGGCGATCGAGGCTATACGGCCCGGCGCCATGCGCCGCCACGAAGAGGAAAGAAGAAGCAATAGGCCACCGCAAGCTCGCCCTTGTTGATGATGGGCCAGAAGCCGTGCGGCGCATGCACGGTGAAGTAAGCTACGGCCATTTCGCCAGAGGCGATGAACGCGGCCACAGCGGGCGAATAACCCCAAGGCGATCAGCAGCCCTCCGCCGAACTCGATGATGCCGGCGATCATCATCTTCGTGTGTCCGAGCTGGGGAGTTCCTCCCAACACGCCAAAGAGCTTTTGCGCACCATGGCAGCAGAAGAGAGATCCGATGACGAGCCGTGCAAGAGTAAAGGTCAGGTCGACGAGTGAGCTGCGCCCGTTTGCCATATTCCTTCAATCATAGCCGAGCGGGAGAAGCGAGTTGCCTCGTACTTCCGCCAAGTTGTTTCAGATCCTGCTGTCGGACTGAGGGCTTTGTCCAACCCGGCTACGTGCTCCGCACTCCAATGAGTTAGCTGGAAGAAGGTTTTCTAGGGAGGAAGGACCCATGTCAAAATTGAGCAAACCGCAACGTGATGAGCTGCCGAACACACAGTTCGCTTTTCCTAAGCAACGCAAAGAGCCGCTGGAAAACGCTTCGCATGTGCGTAACGCAGCAGCGCGGTTCAACCAGGTCGAGGGAGTGAGCGAAGAAGATCGCAGTGAAGCGTGGAAGAGGATCGAAGCTGCCGCGAAAAAGTTTGGGGTGGAGCTGAGCGAAGATAAATAGCGTCAATTCCCTTCTGGCACCGGCTTCTTCAGGCTGGGTCAAAGCTGGCTGCTATCTTTCCAGTGCTTCGCGATCCCAGTGTGCCAGGTTCGCGCCTGCCTCGTACGTGCTCTGCAGAAATTCCATCAGCGCATCGCGCGGAGACGCTGCCTGTCTGACATCGTCGTACATCAACAGGAACTCCCTCATCTCCGGGTGGTAGAACGCCTGCGAAGGTCTTACCTTCTGCTCGGCGAAGCCGGCCGGTTCAGGCGCTGCGTAGACGTAGAATGCAGGCGCGCTGATCGGCCCTCCGCCTGGCCAAAGGCCCGCGCTGCTCACCTCGTGCGAATAGGCTTCACGGGTGATGCGATCGGCATCGGGGCGCTCAGGCGCACGGCGTCCTGAAAAGCGCGTGACCGCCAGATCGAAGCTTCCCCAGAAGAAGTGGACCGGACTCGACTTGCCGATGAAGGCTGCGCGAAATTCCTGAAGCACCGCGTCGGCCCACGAGAAGATGCGCCAAAAGCGCGCCACCGCCTCGCGATCGTAGGAGCGGTGCACCGTGTCCTTCTCAAACGGAACGGGATCGGCGAGCTCTACCGGAACCGGCCAGATCTTCACCTTCACGCCCAGTTCGTCGAGCGTCTGCATCACTTCACGGTAGAAGTCGGCCACCGTCTGCGGGCGCAGCGGCAACACGCGCGTCTCGCCGTGGTTGGTCGTAATCACCAGATTGTGATCGATGAAGTCGAACAGTATCTCGAGCGTCCCGCCGGAGTGGCGCATGGCTTGCGTGTGTATCCCCCGCGCCGACAGCAGGAACGTGACGTTCCACCAATGGTTGACCAGCGGCGTCAGCTCGAGCTGGATCTTGCCGATCACCTGCATCCACATGTGCAGCGTGGCTTGCGTATCTTTCCAATCGGCCAATGGCAGCTGCGGAAGATCGGTCGCATCCGGAACGTGTGCAGTTTGGGTTTGTGTCATACAAATCTCAGACGGTAATTAGACAATCATCGCGCCTGCGATGACAAGCGGTGCTTAATGAAAATTACGGTTTCAGACAACCGAAACCGGAGCCGGCTTACCACGGGGTCCAAAGCCCCTGCACAACCTGAACCATCTGGCTTGGCGTCTGAATATCGAGGAGGCTAAACCCTATGGCAACAGCACGAAAGAAAAGCTCATCGCGCAGCAAGTCGAGCTCATCGTCGCGCTCGGGTAAATCGCGGTCGGCAGCGAAGAAGAGGGGCAGCAAATCGTCAGGTTCCCATCGGAGCTCATTGCGTTCCAAGAGTTCCGGCAGCTCGTCGAAAAAGAAGTCGTCGAGCAGCGGCCGTAAGTACGGTCCGAAGGCACAAAAGAATGTAGAGCAGGAGATGCACGAGTTCAAGCGGGGCAAGCTGAAGAGCGGCAGCGGAAAGAAGGTCACGAATCCCAAGCAGGCGATCGCCATCGGTTTATCGGAAGCACGCCGCTCCGGAGCCAAAGTCCCGCCACCCAAGAAAAAGAAAGTGGCCTGACGTCAATCGAAAATTTGCAACTAACACCGGCTTCGCGCCGGTGTTTTCTTTCATTCGCAAAGGAGCAACTGTGGTCAAAGCCGTGATCTTCGATATTGATGGCACGCTGGTGGATTCCGTCGACTTGCACGCCCGAGCCTGGCAGGAGGCACTGCGCAAGTACGGGCACGATGTTCGGCTCGAAGACGTTCATCAGCAAATCGGCAAAGGCGGCGATCAGCTTATACCTGTGTTCCTCACTCCCGAACAGCAGAAACAGTACGGTGAGCAACTAGAGGAAGACCGCTCGCAAATCTGGAAGACGAAATACATGCAATCAGTCCGGCCTTTTCCCCGCGTCCGTGAACTGGTGCAGCGAATTCTTGATGATGGGAAGCAAGTCATACTCGCCTCTTCAGCCAAAGGCGATGAGGTGGAATTTTACAAACGCGTAGCGCAGATCGATGATCTGATCAACAAAGAAACCTCATCGGACGACGTGCCGCGCTCGAAACCTTATCCCGATATCTTTCAGGCATCGATGGCGAAACTGCGCGGCATTAGCGCGGCCGAGACAATGGTCATCGGCGACTCGCCGTACGATGCCGAAGCCGCCGGCAAGATCGGGATCCACAGCATTGGAGTTCTGAGCGGAGGCTTCCCGGAGAAGCACTTGCGTGACGCGGGGTACATGGCGATTTATAGAGATTGTGCCGACTTACTCGCAAAGTATGCTCAATCTCCGCTTAGAAAGACGGCTGCGGCGTAGGCTCGGCAAGCTGAAGTTCGATGTGCAACCGGCAGCTAGCGTGAAGTACTCGTTTTGAATACCGCCGTCAGCGGAGCCCGTTTCGGTCTGCTCGGAGATGATGTAGGGTGAGTACCTGAGTCCCGTCGCCGCCTGCCACAAACCGGCTCACGGACGCAGCGCACCAGTTCCGGTGCATGTTACGCCAGTAAATACAACGGGTTACGGTTGGATTACAATCTGCTTGAAGCAGCAAAGGTCGTGTGCTAGTTTTTTCCTCGCATCATCCTTCGGAGGTCCGCTGAATGGCAGCACAGGTACGTGAACAGCTTCTTGCCAGCAACGACGAGTTCCGTCGCCTGGCCAGTGAACACTCGCAGTACGCGCAGCAACTCGATTCGCTCATTCAGAAGAAATATCTTTCGGAAGAAGAGAAGATCGAAGAAGTGCGCCTGAAGAAGCTGAAGCTCCACCTGAAAGATCAGATGGAAAGTCTGGAACAGCAGTTCCGTACTAACCAGCCGGTCGCCTAGCTACTCCTGAGCCCGCCAAAGCGGCGGTTGGAAGACCTCTTCCAACTGCCCTGCCGATTCCCTATCCACCGCAGTTGTCAGATATATCCGCAAGCCTCATACCTAGATGAGTTAAATGGCCGCGTGTTCCGAAGAGCGCAATCACTACGGGCGCCCCCTATGTATGCGACCTCACGAGTCCCGTCTACGCCGAAAACCGTTCCGCCGCTCGGGTCTTGGCTTTGGCAGCTTCTTCTTCGCGGTTCTTGGGAGTGGCGGTGGTCTCCAGCGAACTGAGCAGGCGCATCGAAGCCGCCGTGATTTCGTCGATCGCCTGATGGAAGGCAGCATCATTCGCTTTGGATGGCTTACTGAAGCCGCTGATCTTGCGCACAAATTGCAACGATGCGGCCTGCACCTCTTCGGGGGTTACCGGAGGATCGAAGTTGAAGAGCGGCTTGATGTTTCTGCACATAGAGCAATCCTAATCAATGGACGCAGGCGTGGAGGATTCAGTGTGTCCGGATGCTTGCGGTATCCCCGTAACCGCGATGTAGGTGACGGTGTCCCATGAATTGCGAATCCCGGTGTAGAGGAGCACCAGGGCAACTCCGGCGAGCAGGAAGAGAAAGCCCTCGGTATGCGCGCGCAGCAACAGTCCAGTCAGGAGCAGCGCCAAGTAGGAAACCAGCGGAACTGCGCCGTACCAGAACCAGTCTTCCGCATCGGGCTGGTAGCCCGTGGGACGACGGGCGTGGCGGATAGCGTTGAGGATGTACACCACACCGGCAGCGCCACACAGCGCGAGATTCAGCGAGGGGCCGGCCACCCAGGGCCACGGAGCCGTCACCGTCGCCGAGATAAAAAGCACCGCGCAGAAGTGGACCACCGTCGGTGAACCAAACGCGCGTATGTCGGAGATCGAGGTCCGGGCCCTGGCTTGTGCGACAAGCGCGAGGACCACGAATTGCAACCCGGTCAAGGCGCCGGCCGAGGAGCCGACGATGACGTAGAAATTGGTCCAGCTCTGGAGCGCCGCGAGCAAGGTGTCGTGCATGAGAGCATCCCGGAAAGGGTTGCAGCAGTTTATCTGCGAATGCGAGTGGCTTGCAAATGCCCGGATGGGGGCATTCTTTGCGGCGGTTTAGCGGTTGGTCGGGGCGAGAGGATTCGAACCTCCGACCCCCTGCGCCCAAGGCAGGTGCGCTACCAGGCTGCGCTACGCCCCGACGGAGCCTTCATTATAGCAATCAACATTGCAATCAACCGGCGTACCTCGGTTTCACCTCAGGCAAACCGGCCTAACTCTGCGCACCCCAACTCTCCCGGCCCAACCAGCGTAACCCCACGCACCACAGCTGGTTTCATCAAATGTTCGCCGTGTCATCAGACGTTCACCCACGCTGCGCAGAATGACGCGGTTCAGCGGCTTCCGTTCGCAGGTATAATCAGTTCGCATGTTTGGGCTTCAGTACGCCGCTGTTGCGTACGTACGCAATCCAGTGGGGATATTCGTAGAAGAACTGCGCCGGGAGTTTCATCCCTCCCACACCCACGCCGATGCCCACATCACCATCCTTCCACCGCGCCCGCTGATGGGCAGCGAAGAACAAGCCATCGAAATCCTGCAGGAGGTATGCGCTGGGGCCCAGCCCTTTGAGATCACCATGGGTGATGTGGAGAGCTTCATCCCGGCCACTCCGACGGTATTCATCCGCGTGGCTTATGGCGCTTACCGCATGCGTGAGTTGCACGACCAGTTCAACGTCAACGGCCTGGAGTTCTGCGAGCCTTGGCCGTACATGCCGCACCTGACCATCGTGAAGGCGGACACGCAGCCCGAGGCCGAGCAGGTCCTGGAAATTGCGCGCCACCGGTGGGAGAATTTCAAAGAGGGCCGCAAGATCCGCATCGACTCCATCACCTTCGTGAAAGGCAACGGCGACCGCTGGCTGGATGTTGCGCCGCTTCCGCTGGGAGAAGCCAAAATGGCGGAGAGATAAGGGCGAAGGATGGGGTGGGTGGAGGGACTCGAACCCTCGACAGCCGGAGCCACAGTCCGGAGTTCTACCACTGAACTACACCCACCGTGGCAAGTCGGATTATAACATTCGTAATCGCCTTCCCTGCCGCCGCAACAAGCTAACGCAGATCGCCTTTTGTCGTGGATAATGACGGGACGATGCTTCGCTCGCGCTCTCACTTTGCCCTCATCCTCGGCTGGTTGGCCATTGCGTTCCTGCTGATTGCCGGCCGAGCGTTGGCCTGGCAGATCGAGCCGCTGACCATCGCCACGCCATCGCTGCCTACCGCCGAAGCCGGCATTCCGTATGAGATCACGTTGCAGGCGCACGGTGGCGTCAATCCCTACCTGTGGCAACTGGCGCAAGGCAGCCAGTTTCCGCCGGGTCTGCATCTGCACCAGCACAGTGGAAGGATCACGGGAACTCCCAGCGCCGCCGGAGAATATCGCTTCACTCTGACGCTGTCAGATGTTAACGCTCCGCCCAGTCACGTGCAGCGCGAGTTCACGCTGGTGGTGGTCGCCGGGCTCACGGTGGAGTGGAAGCGTCCCCCGAACGTGAGCGGCACCTGGATTGCCGGGTCCATCGTCGTCGCTAATCACACGGATGAGCCGGCGAACCTCACGGTGATCGTGGTCGCGGTGAATCAGTATGGACGCGCCACCGCGCTGGGTTATCAGCACTTCACCATCGACCCGCAAGCGGAGCAGGAGATTCCCTTCGGTTCAACTCCCGGTCCTGGACAATACCGCGTGCGAGCCGATGCCATCGCTCACTTCACCGCCGGCAAGACCACTTTGCGCGCGCACAAGCAGACCGGCGAAGGCGAACTGGTGATTCAGCAGATCTGAGCGGCGCCGATGTCTGGGCGCGGTGGGTGCAGCCACAACTTACCTGTGCTCATGCACTTAGCTCGTGCGGGCAAAACAGCCGTACCCCGAGCCGAGGCCATTCCGGGAAGGCAGATGGCATGGCGCGGGTCATTTGATTTGTATTGCCGGGCTTCTCGTGCCATCATCCTAAGGACAATTGCCTGGCAAAAGCATGGTGCGGGATGCTGCCGGCGGTTCTCCATCTCCAGGTATGGTTGGTTTTGAAAGGAGGAGTGCGCATGAGGCGCTTGCTTCCACTGCTTCTTGTGTTGGCTCTGAGCTGTGCGGCCGGAGCATCGGTTGTCTTCGACAATCTCAGTTCCCCGAGTAATGGGGTCGATTCGATTAACAGCTTCGGCCCGCTGGCGGGTTCGTTCTCTACCGGTGCGAGCAGCTTTAGCTTCGCCGGAATCGGCCTGAAGTTGGAGGACCTAGGCGCTCCCAGCGGCTCGTTCACCATCCAGTTGCTGGCCGACAACAATATCAGCCCCGGAAACCCGATCTACACGATCGCGACGGTGCTCGACAGCACGCTCACCAACTCTTTGCAGGATTACTTCTTCACCCTGGCGCAGCCGCAGGTGCTTGATCCCAACACGCGCTATTGGATTGGGGTGACTTCGAATAACAGCACTGCCGGCTGGTCATGGTCGGTGGACACCAGCGGTTTCGGAGTTGACGGGCAGTACTTCGCCAACCAGAGTGGCATCTTTACCGACGATAATGGCGGATACCAGATGCAGGTCAGCGATGTACCCGAACCCTCGACCCTGATAACGCTTGGTACCGGTGTGGTAGGACTGCTGGGCGGCCTGCGCCGCAAACTCGTTTAACTCAGAAGGAATCGAAATTCACGGCCGCCGCTCAGGCGGTCGTTTCTTTTGCGGCGGAATCGGTGTCGGGCAACGGTGACGCCGCCAACAACGATGGGTCGACTCCCCGCTGTATGCGCATCATTCGTGCAGGCCAAGGTTGATGCCCGAGGCAGTGCGTTCTTCCGAGGCCACAGCCCACGCCATGCGAGGAGTGTTGTGCGCCAGCCCGTAGCGTCCCTGGCCGTCGACCACAATCATGCCGCCATGGCCGTTGAGGCGCTTCTTGAGATAGGCCAGCGCGCGCTCGGCGGCCTCCTGCGGCGGCAGACCTTCCTCTACCCGGTCCGCAGTCCATTTGCTCAGCACCAGCTTCATCATGGGCTCGCCCCAGCCCGTGGTTGACACAGCTGCGCTACGGTCGTCGGCGTAGCAGCCGCAACCGATCAGCGAGGAGTCTCCAACCCGTCCGGGAGCCTTGTTGAGCGTGCCGCCGGTTGAGGTACCAGCAGCGATGTGGCCCTGCGCGTCCAGCGCAACCGCTCCGACCGTATCGTGATACTGCGAGGCAGCGCCAAACTCCTCGGGCATCTTCAGGTAGCTTTGCTTCTTGGCCTCGCTCAGGCGCTGCACCTCGCGCTCGATGACAAGTTCGTCGTTGGAAATTAGGTCGATACCGTGCTCCTGGGCAAAGCGCTCGGCTCCGTTGGCGACGAAGTAGACGTGCGGGCTTTCGCTGAGGATTTTCTTGGCCGCGCGGATGGGATTGCGAATGTGCTCGACGCAGCCAACGCCACCGGCACGAAGCGTTGCGCCTTCCATGATGCAGGCATCGAGTTGCACCCGGCCGTCCATGTTGAGAAAGGAACCGCGCCCGGCGTCGAAGGTCTCGTCGTCTTCCATGATGACGACAGCGGCCTCGACAGCGTCAATACAGCTCCCGCCCGCGCACAGCACCTTCCATCCGGCATCAGCTGCCGCTCGCACCCCGCGCAGGTGCGCTTCGACAGCGTCGTCAGGAATGGCCCAGGCGCCGCCGTGGACCAGCATCATCGGTTTCACGCTCAATCAGACCTGCCGGGTGTTGGGTTAAAGACGCAAACTCGAAAGCATATCAGAACAGAAAACGTGGCACAGTTCACATCAGAATTGTTACTGTCCTATGTTGGCGCGTGTGAGCTGTGTCTTTGGAGGCGGCATTGAATTCTTTATCATTGCCGTCATGATCGTCTGCGGAATTTTCTTCCGTGGCGAGCGGAGGTGACATGCCAATCCGTCGGCACACGCCGCAGAACATTGACGAGTACATCGCATCCTCTGCGCCCGAGGTGCAGGCGATTCTCGAAAAGATCAGGCTGACGATCAGGCAGGCTGCGCCCGACGCGCAGGAGACGATCAGCTACAAGATGCCGGCGTTCGCGTTACACGGCATTCTGGTGTACTTCGCCGCCTTCAAGAAACATATCGGGTTATATCCGCCGGTGAGGGGCGACGCGAGGCTGGAGGAAGCGATCTCCATCTACGCCGGAGAAAAGGGCAACCTGCGATTTCCTCTCGATCAGCCGATTCCCTACCATCTGATCGAACGAATCGTGAAGCATAGAGTTGAGCAGAACACGTCGAAGGCCCGTGGGGTGACGAAGCCTGGGTCTTGAGGCATGGCCGGACGCAACTGCCGAAGCGTAAAGTAGGGGCTGTGGCTGATTTGGGAAAGATGCTGGTCTGGATCGGCGGCTTCCTGCTGGTGCTGGGGTTCCTGTTCGTGGTGGCCGGAAGATTAAACCTGCCGGTCGGCCGCCTCCCGGGAGACTTCACCTGGCGCGGCAAGAACACCACCGTCTACTTCCCGCTGATGACGTCGATCATAGTAAGTGTGATCCTATCGCTCGTCCTTTACTTCGTGAACCGGATGGGAAGATAGGGAAACGGTCGGACTGCGAGTTTTTCAGTTTCCTGCAGCTTGGCCGATGGCGTAAACTGACGGCGATAACAGGTGCATTTTGAAACAGATACTTGCTTCGACAATTTTGCTCTTGCTCATGCTGGGCCCAGCGCCGGCCTTCGCCAAGACCACCCAAAACACCACGCACCAGCAGAAGCAGGCACAGAAGGCTGCTGAAAAGGCCAACAAAAAACAGGCCAAGCAGCAGAAGAAACTGGCGAAACAGCAGAACAAGGCCGCTAAGAAGTGGAACAAACAGCATCCCCACACGACCACCACGTAGAACGCTAGCCTATTCTTCCCCAAACACCTCGGCGGTAAACGCCTGGACTTCGGCTCCGCGCTGCCATGCATCGGCAGGCAGGCCCGCCTTGAGACAGGTCTGTGTCAGGAAGGTCTCGCGGTCCCAATTCCATTGCAGTGGAACCTGCGGCAGCAGCAGACCGCGACGCATTCCCGCGGTGACAATCAGGCCATGTTTGCCGACCTTCACGTCTTCCGGCCGAATCCGCTCGGGTACCGACAATACGCTGATTTCGATTGCCAGGTGAGGGGCTTCATCCTCGGTCACCGGCTTAAATCGCGGATCTTCGAACGCCGCCGCCCGCGCGGTCTCGGCAACGGTTTCGCAAAGCGATCCGCTGGGCAGAACATATCCGATGCAGCCGCGCAGCTTTCCGAAAAGATGAAGCGTGGTGAACGCGCCGCGCGATTCGGCCAAATGTTGCGTGGGAGCGGTGGTGTCGATTGCCTGTTCGGCAAGCGCTGACTCAATGGACCGGTGCGCAAGGTTAAGCAAAATCCGCCGCTCTTGCGGCGAGTACTCGGCAGCCTCGCTGATCATTGACGCTGGCGAACCGTCAGACGGCGGGAACATCGTTGCGCTTCCTGCGCCGGCTGAGGACGAACGATCGCCGGCGACGGCGCTTGACCGCACTGCGGTCGATCTTGCTCCAGAAGGCGATGAAGTAATCGGCAGCTGAGATCAGCGACAGGCCCACCATGATCCAAATGAATGCGAGCGCGATGGGATGAACCGGCAGGCTGAGGAAATACCAGGGCAGGTGGGTCCAGTGGTGGTCGATGATGGCGGCTACGACAGAAACAATCTGCACCAGCATCTTCGCCTTGCCCAGGTCGCTGGCCTGGATAGTGAAGCCCTCGGAGGCCGCAATGGAACGCAAGCCGCTGACCAGGAACTCGCGCCCGATGATGATGACGGCCATCCACGCCGGCACGATCCGCGGATTGAATTGCACCAGCGTGATGAACGCGGCGGCAATCAGCAGCTTGTCGGCGACCGGGTCCAGCAGCATTCCCATGGTCGTGACCTGCTCGCGCTTGCGGGCCAGGTATCCGTCGATGGCATCGGTGATCGACGCAGCGATAAAGATGAACGAGGCGATCAGCTCTCGCTCGCCGTTCGTGGAATTGAAGTAGTTGCTGGTAAGCACCCAGATGAGCACCGGGATGCTGCAGATGCGGGTCAACGTGATGTAGTTCGGAAGGTTCACAAAACAGAGTGGCAGGAAGCCAGCTCGCGCCGCCGCTTCGATTATCGTTCAGCCGCAAGACGCAAAGCAACCGTGGAATGCACGTGAGATGCAGACTGGGAACGGCCGGGTTTGCACTCAGGACGCGCTGTCTTCGTAATGAACCGCAATCTCGTCCAGCATGGCAGGCGCCTGATAGCGCTCCCAATAGCTGTATCCGACCGGCAGGCCCTTCACCCAGTCGCCGGTGTTCATCAGCAACCGCAGCGGCCGTTGCAGGGGACGCGAGAACGTCTCGACCGGATGCAGCAGGCTGGCAATGACGATGCCAAGCAGAATGATGGGACTGACCACGATTACCGCAAGAAGCCGAAGAATGCAGAGCAGGCGAAGCATGTCATCCTCAGGAACCGTGCAAAACTGCGCGAGAGCGCCTTTCCACCATTATGCTCCTGTTCCCTTTCTGATTCTGCTCGGTTCCTGAAAAATTATTCTGCCAGCAAAAAGAAAACGGCCCTTCCGTAGTAGGGCCGCTCTCGGCTGTTATTACGAGTCAGTAATCAGGCGTAGAATCCGCGTTGCTTAATCGTAAACGCCACGCGATCAATCGCAAGCATATAGGCCGCAATGCGGTTGTTCACGTGATGCGTTTCCGCGTAACGAACCACGTCTTCAAACGACGAAACCATGATGTCCTTCAACTGCTCGTTCACCACCGCTTCCTTCCAGAAGTAGCCCTGGCGGTCCTGCACCCATTCGAAGTACGACGCGGTAACGCCGCCGGCATTGGCCAGAATGTCAGGCATAACGAACACGTGTTTGTCGGCCAGGATGTCGTCCGCCGCCGCCGTAGTCGGGCCGTTCGCGCCTTCCACCAGCACCTTGGCTTTCACCTTGTCGGCGTTGGCGGAGGTGATAACGTTCTCCGTCGCTGCTGGAATCAGGATGTCGCAGTCGGTGACCAGCAGGTCCTCGGTCTTGGCCTTCTCTGCGCCCTTGAAGCCGTGGATGCTGCCTTCCTTCTGGCGATACTCCCACAGTGCTGGAATGTCGATACCCTTGGCGTTGTGCAGGCCGCCGTCCCACTCGCCGATACCGACGATCTTGTATCCCGCCTGGTGCATCAGGATGGCCGCATTGGAACCGACGTTGCCGAATCCCTGAATGATCACGCGCGTGTTCTCGCGAACCATGCCGAGATGCTTAATCGACTCATCGCAGATAATCATCACGCCGCGGCCGGTTGCTTCGCGACGTCCCCGCGAGCCGCCCATGCTGAGCGGCTTGCCGGTGACCACCGCGGTAACGGTCTGACGCATGTGCATGGAATAGGTGTCCATCATCCAGGCCATGGTTTGCTCGTTGGTGTTGACATCGGGAGCGGGCACATCTTTTTCCGGCCCGATGAACTCGATGAGCTCGGCCGTATAGCGGCGGGTAAGGCGTTCCAGTTCGCCCATCGACATATTTTTGGGATCACAGATGATGCCGCCCTTGGCGCCACCGAAGGGGATGTTCACCACCGCGCACTTCCAGGTCATCCAACTCGCCAGAGCGCGCACCTCGTCGAGGGTTACGTCGGGCGAGTAGCGCACGCCGCCTTTTGCGGGGCCGCGCGCGATCGAATGCTGCACCCGGTATCCGGTAAAGACCTCGATTCGCCCGGTGTCCAGCGCGACCGGGATATGAACAATGATCTCGCGATTGGGCTGTTGCAGTACTTTCCACAAGCCTTCGTCGAGGTGCAGCTTTTCAGCCGCCTGATTGAAGCGAGCAGCTTGTTGCTCCCACGGATTCTTTTCCTGTTCCAGCATTAGTGAGGTTTCCATGCAATCTCCAGAAATTGGGTGCTTGCGGGCAAGAGTGGTCGGCGGCGCAGCCCATTAGCCCGGGCACCACTCATTCGGCGGGCAAACCTACAAAGTATATGCAGTAGGACAGAGGAGGCGCAAGGACATCGAGGTTGCTGACTGGGTACACAAGCGCCTGACTGGTTGCGGGCGGGCGCCCCATTCCACCGTCCTTTGGCGGGGTAGGGTTTCCCCGCGCAGGCTGTGCGATACTAATTTTGCCACCTACCTGTTTACCCAAGCCGGGATGGCGGAACTGGCAGACGCAGCGGACTCAAAATCCGCCGAGGCTTATCACCTCGTGGGGGTTCGACCCCCCCTCCCGGCACCAAACACGATTTTTGCTGACGATATTGCCTGAGAATCTCGAGCCCGCGCGGCCAACCTTGTGCTTTCATTTCAGCGAGCCGCGCACTGCCGTATGGTGGAGGCTTGCGTCGACAGCGAGACCTTATCCCATGAACCGAGTCAACAACGCGAGCTAGAAGCCGAGGGTGATCTGTTGCCGGTTCGCGGGAATCTGCAGATCAAGTCCCTGCTGGCGATTGGCGGCGACGGTCGCATTCAGGTTCACCGCACTCAGCGGGATCACACGGACACGCCCGCCCTCCCGCAATTGGAGTGAATCGTAGGTAAGCGTGTATTGCGTGGCCTGCAAACGCTCGCCATTCGCCAAAATGAAGATTGCAGGAGAAGCAGGTGCGGCATTCGCAGTCTTGTCGTGCGTGTCCGGGGTTAGGGGTACCTCGATGAGCTTGGGGGATTCCGCGGGTGCACGTTGCTGCTGCGCCTGGGGAGCCTGCATGACAATCACAGAAGGCGTTGTAGCCGGGGGAGGCGGCGGCTGAGATGGAGCTTCCTGTAGCGACCAGAATTCGTCGTCGGCAAAGTAGGGAGCGTAATATCCCGGCCAGTAACCAGCGTATCCCCCGTACCCCCCGTAACCTCCATAGCCTGCATATTCACCCTGGCGGAATCCGTACCGTCCGAAGCAGTTGCCGAAGCCGCACGGGCCCGCAGAGCCACGGCCTCTTAGTGGTCCGCGACCGACGCTCACGGTGCCGGTCCATCCGCCTTGACCTCCCCGGACGCCAGCGGCACCTCCACCATACTCCCGCTGCGCCAGGGCAAAGGGTGGCAGCGACACTAAGGCAACCACTGACAATATCCAAACATGCTTCATACGATTAAGCGTAAAGCTTACTCCTTCTCACTCAACTTCTACATACGATGTACCGTGGGTCACTGGCGATGCCTTGTTTCTGCCGGTCGCCAGGCAGCTCTCGTGAGCTGGGGCGGAGCTCGTGAACTTTCCTGAATCTCACTGACCGGAAGCAGCTACCGCGGGTTTTTCGGTAAACCCTACCCGGCCCTGGCGAATGATGCTGGAGAAATCCGGACTCGCACCGGCGGCTTTGGCTGCGGCATTAATGTGGGCCTGGGCTTTCAGTTCGGGCAGCGTCAGTCCACCCGTGACCAGCCTGCCGTGCTCATACATCATTTCGTCCATCTTGCCGTTGAGCAGTATGCGGTAATCGAGGCGCAACGGGATTTCATGGGCGTCATCGGCTGATACCGCGATATTGGTCGTGCAATTGTTGGTTATCGCGTTGTACCACTCCGGCTGGCGGTGCAACTCATTAGCGCGTTGCAGGTATTGGAGAAAAAGCTTGCGCGACCACGCCGGTGTCAGGGTGGTGCGAAACAGGTAGACCTCTTCGTCCTTGCGGTAGTCGGTGCGCAGGCGAATGACGTCGCGCTCGTCGGTAGCGATGTAAGTGAGGGCGTATTGGCGAAAGAATCCGCGGATGGCCGAATAACTTTGCCCCATGACGTCGCGAGTTTCGATCGACATGGCGACATGACCCTGGTCGCCGAAGTCGAAGCTCGCAATCGGATGCGCGATCCACGGAGAGCCCCACCAGGTAATGAAGATATCGCCGCCACGCAGGTTGCTTAGGTTGTAGAAGCGGGTCTCCCACTGGCAGGTGTAATCGGTTTCTGTACGGTAATCACAGTTGCGGAAGTTGTGAATCGTGACCTGGTCTCCGTTGATGTCGGCGTAGGCCGTCTGGGCGTTGTCGGGCTGCCAGTCGCTGGTGTTGGTGGGCTTCAGGCTCAGCCACCAGAAAACAACGATGCCGAAGCCTGCGAACGCAATGAGCAGCCCCGCGTGATGGGCGCGCAACAGGAGCAGCGCCCCGACGATCACCACCAGGTAGACAATAGCCAGAACCGGGCGCAGCGCCGGATAAGGCGAGTCGAAGTAGAGTGCGGCAGCCGCCCAGGCGGTAAGCAGAACGGCAACGATGGTAGCCAGTACAAACAAGAGGTTACGCAGCAACCGACGCAAGCGAGCCTTTCCCGGCGAAGTAGATTCGCCACTACCCTGGTCTCGAATTACTGTCCTGCAACTTGCGCACGCGTCATCTCAGCCACCACTTTCTGTGGCGCACGCAGTAGATCCTGAGGCGTCAGGCGCGCAAACAGGTCCAGAACGCGGGCGATGGTTCCCGTCCATCCCGTCTGATGGCTTGCACCCAACCCGGCGCCGTTGTCGCCGTGGAAATATTCGTAGAACAGAATATAGTCCTTCCAGTAAGGGTCTTCCTGAAACTTTTTCGCTCCACCATACACTGGTCGCTTGCCATCGGCGCCACGAACGAAAATACTTTGCAATCGCCTGCTTAGTTCGCTCGCAACTTCGAACAGCGTCATGTATTTTCCTGAGCCGGTGGGGCACTCAACCTTGAAGTCCTCGCCGTAAAACGAATACATCACAAGCAGGCCGCGGGCGATGAGAATGTTGACCGGCATCCAGACAGGTCCGCGCCAGTTGGAATTACCTCCGAACATCGCGGTGTTTGACTCGGCCGGAAGGTATTGCACTTTGTATTCGTGTCCGGCAAGATCAAACACAAAGGGATGATCGAGGTGATATTTCGACAGAGACCGGATGCCATACGGACTGAAAAACTCATTCTCGTCGAGCATGTAGTGAAGAATGCGCTCCAGCTTCTCTTTATTACAGACCGACGTCATCCGGCGCCCGTTATAACCAATGAAGCTGTCATTGGAAACCGAGATCTTCTGTAGCACCTCGGGATGCCGCTTCTTGAATAGCTCGATCAGCTCTACCATCCTGGGATGCCCCAGCAGAGTGCCCTGCTCGAATATGCTGGCCGCACATAAAGGCAGCAATCCTACTAGTGAGCGGATTTTCAGCCGCATGGAATCGCCGTTGGGTAAGTGCAGCAGATCGTAGAAAAATCCGTCGGCCGAATCCCACATCTCGTCATGATTCTCACCGATGCGATCCATGGCATAGGTAATCCAGATGAAATGTTCCAGGAAGCGATAAGCGATTTCCTCGTACATGGCACGGTCGTACGCGGTGAGGATCATCGCAATTTCCAGCATGCACAGGCAGTAGAACGCCATCCAAGCGGTGCCGTCGGCCTGGTCCAAGTGGCCGCCGGTAGGCAGCGGCGCACTGCGATCGAAGACGCCGATGTTGTCGAGCCCGAGGAATCCCCCGGCAAATACATTGCGTCCATCGGGATCCTTGCGGTTGACCCACCAGTTGAAGTTGAGCATCAGCCCTTGGAACGAGCGCTCCAGGAAACGCAGGTCGGCACGGCCAAGTTCGGTTTCAATGCGGTAGAGAAACAACGTCGCCCAGGCGTGTACCGGCGGATTCACGTCGCTGAAGTTCCATTCGTAAGCCGGAATCTGACCGTTGGGATGAGCGTAGAGGTTGCGCAACATGAGCAGGAGCTGCTCTTTGGCAAAGTCGAAATCCACCAGCGACAGCGCAATGGTGTGAAATGCCAGGTCCCACGCCGCATACCAGGGATACTCCCACTTGTCGGGCATCGAGATCACATCGCTGTTCAGCATGTGGAACCACTCTGTGTTCCGCGCACCTCCCTTGTTATCGCTGGTCAGGGGATGGGAGTCGTGTTCGGTGAGCCAGCGGTCAAGATCGAAATAGTAATACTGCTTAGACCAGAGCATTCCCGCCAGCGCCTGGCGGTGTACCCGGCGTTCATCTTCGCTCAGAGTGAGCGGCGTAATTCGGTTGTAAAATTCGTTAGCGTCATCGACCCGCGAGTCGAATACCTGGTCGAAGTCGCTGAATCCGTCGGCCGCGGGTTTTACGCTGAGTCGCAGACGCAACACCCGCGATTGCCCCGGCGGCACATCGAGTACGTAGTGCGCCGCGGCCTTGGTCCCTTGCTTGGCAGGATTTACGGCGTCTTTGTTCCCGCGGATCACGTACTCATGAAACGCATCTTTCACATAGGGTGTGGGATTCGGCTGACCCCAAAGGCGGCTGGCATTGGTTTCGTTTTCGGTGAACAGCAGCTCGTCGGCGCCTTCACACTGCAACGCGTAATCGCCAAGCTTGGGATGCGAGGCCAGCACGCCCGTACTCCCACTCTGTCGTAGTACTGGCTTTGTGCAATCGGCGTCCCATGTCCATACGTTCCTGTACCACAATGTGGGAAGCACATGCAGCGTTGCTGCTTCGGGGCCACGATTGAAAACGGAGATCTTGATCAGCACATCTTCCGGATCGCCCTTGGCATACTCTACGAACACATCGAAGTAGCGGTCATCGTCGAATATCCCGGTGTCAAGCAGCTCGTACTCCATCTCGTCACGGGAGCGCCGCTTGCTCGTTTCCACCAATTTTCCATAGGGGTATTCGCCCTGAGGATATTTGTACAGATACTTCATGTAGGAGTGCGTGGGGGTGCTGTCGATGTAGAAGTAGTATTCCTTGACGTCTTCGCCGTGGTTGCTCTCGCTGTTGGTCAAGCCGAACAGCCGTTCCTTCAAGATGGCGTCGCGACCGTTCCACAGCGCCAGCGCAAAGCAAAGCTGTTGCTTATCGTCGGAGAGTCCGGCCAACCCATCTTCACCCCAGCGGTAGGCGCGCGAGCGGGACTGGTCGTGCGAGAAGTAGTCCCACGCATTGCCGTCTTTGCTGTAGTCCTCACGCACCGTGCCCCATTGGCGCTCGCTCAGATATGGTCCCCACTTCTTCCAGGGAACGCCCTGCTCACGCGCTTCATTCAGTCTGTGTTGTTCGGTGACCTGGATGTAGTCAAATGGGGAAGCGGATTCTGACGATGCCACGGGATCCTCCTCCACCGCTGGCCGGCGGTGGTTGCAATCTTCAAGGCTTTCCTATCGAAAGTATCACTGGTCGCAGGAGTTCAAAAAACGCGGGGCCTGCGATTTGTGAACTTACAAGTTTTGTTAGCGCGCCGCGGCTTTTGCCACGCCACGCCGGAAAATCCGCCGGGATACTTTCTCTTCCCAGGCAAGCAGTTCCGCGTCCGCTTCCTGCACCAGGCGGACAAAGGTCGCGGCCACAGGCGAGAGACTCCTCTGCGCAAGGTAGACCACTCCGAAATTCCCTCGCACCCAGGGGGCAGCTGGTATTGCCACCAGTTCTCCACGCTCGACTTCTTCGGCCACCAGGTTCAGCGGCAGCAGGGCCACTGCATTCGAGCCTTTCGCGATGCTCTTCATCATGTGCAGCGATTCGCAGGATACCGACATCAACGCCTTCGTGTTCAACCCGGGGGCCTTCCCCTGTCCCAGCATCACCTCTGCCAGTCCACGAAACATTTCTTTGGGAAATCGCGAGGTGGTGACGAAGGGATAATTCCAGCTTTCGCTAACCTGCTCCGAAGATTTTAATCCCAGGAGCGGATGGCCGGCTCGCAACACCAGGTAACCCTGGTGATACAACAACTTCGTCACCTTCAGTTCGGAATCGCTCTCCGCCGCGGTCGCATCAATCACCGCCAGGTCAAGCTCTCGTTTGCGCAGCAACGGTATCAGGTTGGCCCAATTCTCCGTGGCCACGCTGACACTCACCGAGGGATGCGCATCGATAAATCTTGCCAATGCGCGATCGACATACATTAGAGAAGGATAGGTGCCACAGCCAATTCGCAACTCCCCCTTCTCGAGGCCCTTCAGCAAATCCATCTCACGACCCAGGTCAGATGCTCGCGATATCACATCGCGAGCGCGATCGAGGAACAACAGGCCGGCATCGGTGGGCTCAACTCCCAGGCTGGTGCGGTCAAACAGCCGGGTGCCCGCACGCTGTTCTAATTCCTGAATGGCGCGCGACAGCGCCGGCTGTGACAAATGCACCGACTTCGCCGCACGAGCAAAATTGTGATGCTCGGCCAGGGCGATAGCACAGCGCAGCAGGCGCAAGTCAAAGTCCATGCGCACAGGTTATCAGGCTGATGTTAAAAAAGCATTGGACGCATCACTTATAGTGCCCTACGATCCTTTTACTCAATTCATCCAGATGCCGGGTTGCAGGCAGCATAATGCCGTGCGCACGATTGAGAGGCAGCGCCTGTCACTAGTGTGCTGCATTGCATGAGTCCGGCAACCAATCGGATAACAATCCTGACCTTCAGGATTGCGGCTCTGGAAGTTGCACCATGGGGAAATATTGCACCAAACCAGATTGATTTTCTGCCGGGCAAGACAGCCTCTCGGGGGGGAGAACTGACGAATCCGCAGAAACGCGGGAGAGCGCATCGCGAGGTGTGCTCTCCCTTTGGTTTGTAAGTTAGCCGAAAAGTTCAGGCGAAGGTTTGCAAGAGGAGAAGCAACAAGCATGAAGAGCATCCGTAATCATCGACTTCCGTGGCTCGTGTCCTTATGGCTGCTGGCTGCAGGGTGTGCTGTATGCCCGCAAGCCGCGCAGGCTCAGGCCCAAGCACAGCATAAGAAACCCAACATCCTGGTGATCTGGGGTGATGACATTGGCGGCTTCAATATCAGTGCCTACAACATGGGCATGATGGGATATCGAACTCCCAACATCGATAGCATAGCCAAAGAAGGCGCCTTGTTCACCGACTGGTATGGACAGCAGAGTTGCACCGCTGGCCGCGCGGCCTTTATTACCGGCCAGTCTCCCATCCGGACGGGGCTGACCAAGGTCGGACTACCTGGGGCTAAAGAAGGACTACAAAAGCAAGACCCGACCCTCGCCGAATTGCTTAAGCCTTTGGGCTACACGACTGGACAATTCGGCAAGAACCATCTTGGCGATCTTGACGAAATGCTACCCACTAATCATGGCTTCGATGAGTTCTATGGCAACTTGTACCACTTGAATGCGGAAGAAGAACCGGAAAGTCCGGACTACCCGAAGAATCCCGAGTTCGCTAAAAAGTACGGTCCGCGCGGCGTGATTCACAGCTATGCGGGCGGCAAAATCGAGGACACCGGCCCGCTGACCAAGCAGCGTATGGAGACGGTCGACGAAGAGGTCACCACTGCAGCCATCGCTTTCATGGATAAGTCGGTGAAAGAAAACAAACCTTTCTTCGTGTGGTGGAACAGCACCCGCATGCACATCTTCACCCACCTCAAGCCTTCGTCCGTAGGCAAGACCGGCCTCGGCATCTATGCGGATGGCATGGTCGAACATGATGCTATGGTGGGCCAATTGCTCGAGGAACTGAAGAAGCTGGGCATTGAAGACAACACTATCGTGATGTACTCCACCGACAATGGCGCCGAAACCTTTACCTGGCCTGACGGTGGCACCACCATGTTCCGCGGCGAAAAGAACACCAACTGGGAAGGCGGCTACCGTGTGCCTACCGTTATGCGCTGGCCGGGCGTCATCAAGCCTGGCACAGTGGTCAACGATATCGGCGCGCATGAAGACATGCTGACCACGCTGCTCGCGGCCGCGGGTGATCCCAATGTCAAAGAGGAACTGCTCAAGGGCAAACAAGTTGGCAACATGACCTACAAGGTCCACCTTGACGGTTACGACCTCGGGCCCGCTCTGCGTGGCGAAGCCGCCTGGCCACGCAAGGAATTCATTTACTGGACGGACGACGGCAGTGTTGCCGCTCTTCGCTATGGCAACTGGAAGGTCACCTTCCTCGAACAGGGGGCCGAGGGTCTTCAGGTGTGGCAACAACCCTTCACACCCCTTCGGGCTCCGTCGCTCACCAATTTACGCATGGATCCCTTTGAAAGGGCACAACAAGAGGACGCGATGGGATATCAACGCTGGTATCTCGAGCACATGTTTGCCATCGCTCCCGCCGGTGGGTTTGTGGGGCAGTGGTTGCAGAGCTTCCGAGAATTTCCGCCCCGCCAGAAGCCCGGTAGCTTCAATCTCGATAAGGTGATGCAGGCGCTGACCGCTCCCGAGGGGGGCACAAGCGACTAGCAGCCAAAATACTTTACAGGCCGCTTACCAAAACAAATGCCGCGCTCATCACTGATGGGCGCGGCAATTTTCAAGACCCGGAGCGCAGGCCTGACGTCAGTTCATATCTAACGTCGCCGGCCGCCGCCGCCCATCCTGGCGCCACCCGTTCTCCCGCCACCTGAGTTGAAGGTCTGGCTTCTCTGCGCGCCTTGCGTACGCATCTGCTGCTGACGCTGGATATTGGCATCCGGCTTGGTGGTTGATTGCCATCCGCTGCCGCTGTTGCTCGACCAGTCGCCGCTGTTCCGGTTGTAGCGGTACACTGTGCCATCCTTGCCGGCGTAGACATTGTTCTTTCCCGCCGCAACGCCTGCATTGGTGTTGGTGTTATAGGCGAAGCCGCCGCGTCCAGCTGTACCCTGGCCGTTGTAGATGTTGCCTGCGTACCCCGCGCCACCGCCGGCGACGATCCCCGTATTCGGGTTGTAGGTCGCTGCGCCGCGATATCCAGCCGTGTTGCCCGTGTAAATATTCGTGTTCGTGCCGCGCCCGGCGACGGTTGAACGCCCTGTCTGGTTGTTGTGGTATGCGCCGCGGGTAGCCGCGCCGTAGTTGCCGGTGTAGGGATTCGCCCACGCAGCCCCTGTGCGCGAGTAAGCCGTGTTGCCCCAAACGCCATAGACGTTGGCCACGGCGGCTCCGCCCCACGCTCCCCAACCATAGTAGGGATACCAGCCGTATCCGTAGTAGCCCATAGGTCCCCACCACGGGTAGTACCAGGGATAGTATGCATAGCCATAGCCGAATCCGAAGCTCCACCCTGTCGTCGTGGTGTAGGTAAATCCAGCACCCACTCCATAGGTATAAGGCCAGCCATACCACACAGTAGGTCCGATATACGGGGCGTAATACCATCCGGTGCCGTAAACCACTGTAGTTGAGCTGGAGGAAACTACCGTCCCATAGTAGCCGGGTGTATATCCGACATAGACTACCTCGGGTGAGGATCCATACACCTTCACGTAGGTGACGTAGTAAATCGGCGAACTCGGAGGAATGGTGTAAATTTCCGCGGGCACGGTGTCGGCAACCCGCCACGGCCCTTGCGGTGTAGGTCCTTTGAACCAGACCCCGGCTTCGACGCAGTAGTAATTGCTGTCAGAAACCCTGATCACCGGTACCGAAGTATTCTTCGCGTACGACATCGACGTACCCTCGACGGGCACGAAAGTCGCCTCTCCGTCATAGACCACCGTCAGCTTGGCTTCAGAGCGCGTAATGGTCGCAGTCTGCGGAATTGAGTTTGCGATCAGCCCTTCCGTTGCCTGCGGAGTTCCCGGCACCGAAGCCAGGACCGTTGACTTAGCACTATCCAGGGGGATTTTCGCAAAATTCGGCGGCATTTCTGCTTTGCTGACGAAGGTCCATGCGCCATCCAGTGCCGCTCCCTTGAACCAGCGCCCGGAAACCAGAACGTAGTACTGACCAGCTAGCCGGAAGATATCGCCGTTGGTGTTTTCGACGTACTCCAAGCCAGTGCCGGGAATAGCCTTGTAGACTGGTTCGCCGCGCGTCTCTATCAACTCCGTCGGGCCGAAGGCAACATATACATTTGGAATCGACGCATTCTTCCCTGCCTCTTTCAGCGAAGGCTGGGCTTTTGCCGGTTGAGTCTGCGAAGCCGTCCCCGACTGCTGCTGGGTCTGAAGAGTCTGTGCCCCGGTTTGGTTGACGATGTACTCTTCCGCCTTCTTCATGTCATCCGGCAGCTTCTTGGCGTAAGTCCACGGACCTTCCAGCTGCGGCGCCTGCAACCACCAGTCGGTCACGCGCAGGTAGTACGTCTTCTTATCGTTTTCGAATAGCAGGACGGCCTTGGTATTGATCACCCGCTGCAGCTTCGTTCCCTGAACATCGCGCAACTGCGCCGGCCCATCAATCAACACCAGGACCGAGTCCCTGGTTGAGAAAATGATTTTCGGCGGATCATTCCTGACCTCAACCCCTTTGACCGGTTCGTCGTCCGCCTCAAGGGCCGCTTCCAGCCGATCCAGCGAGATGGTCTTGGTTGCTCCCGGCAGCTTCTGTTGCATCAGCACACTGAGCACAGCTTCCTTATCATGCGCGACCGGGAACTTCACCTTCGTGAGCTGGACGTCGTCGAGCGTCACCAGCCGGTTGATCTTGTCGACTTCTGTGCGCGCGTTAAACCAGACGACGCCGTAGGTGGGCGCGCCGTCCTTGCCTGTCTTCAACTCCACCGCTGAGTACAGCTCAATGCGGTTGCCCTCCCACTTATCTACCTGCGGCTGATAAACCAGGAACGTGTCGGAGCCGCTGGTCATGGTGCGCGGCCACTCGCCTTCGATGGTTTTGGCGGCCTGGGTTTTAGCTTTCTGCGCACTGGGGGCATTCGAGAGGGTTTGCGCGCCCGCGAAACTAGCGAGCAGTGCAGAACAGAGAACGAGCAGGAGCGTCACACCTGCGGCTGGTCGAGAGGGCATAGCTATACCTCGTTGCATGAAAGAACTCTGTGTACTGGGCGCACAGCCACGTCGCCGGCCTTCTACTAGAAAATTCTGCCGACCTGGAAGAAGAATTTGGCGTGGCCGTAGTTGCCGACAGCGCCGCCTATCTCCACCGGTCCAAAGATGGTGTTCACGATCAGGCCGCCAACGATATCGCCGGGAAGATAGGGCGGATTGGGAGCAAGGGGCGAGGGCAGCTTGTAGGTCTTTCCGATCTCGAATTCGCCCAGCAAGTCTATGGTGCTGCCGAGGAGCGGCGGTAGCTTCTTCAGCGTCCTGATATAGCCTAGCTGGAAAAGGAAGTACTGGTCGGTGAGCAGCTCGTTCTGCCCGTATGCAGCCCACCGGGTTGGTCCGCCAAGATTGAAGGCCGGAATTCCGGTCTTATAGCCATAGCTGGTTCCCCCATACGCGTTCAGGAAGACACTTGAAGGCTGATTGAGCTGAAAGAAGTTCTGGACTTGCAGCTCGGAGAGGGGGAAGCCCTCGGGCGCTCCCGGATTAGCGTTGTAGTACCTGGTATCAAACTTAATGCCTTCGCCCTTACGAGGAACCACGGGTTCGTTGAGCGTGTTGAACGTGTACTGAAGCCTGATATCTCCGGTTCCACCATCGACGGTCGGAAAAACCGTGCTCTTACCGACTTGGGGCGAAAGGCGCTCGTAGCCGCCCTCATATCCTAATCGAAACTCCCCAGTGCGTCCGAAGGCATATCCCACGTCGAAGCCTCCGAGTGCCTGCCGGTCCCGGTAGATCGAGAGCAGAGTGTTCCCGTCGTACAGTGGATACTGAAGGCTGTTCAGATCGATTCGGGGAGCCATAAACCAGTTGCTGAGCGCGGTGAAAGGCCGGTAATACTCGGTAAAAAGCTGGTATTGCGAACCGACTGTCACATCGGCGCGTAGTTCACGGCGATATCCGCCGAAGTTCAGGAACGTGGCCCTGGCGCCAATACTGAAGAAGACTTCGTTATAGTCAGACCCGTTGATCACGATCAGCGGACGCACGATCGGTGGGGAATAGGGCTTCTCCTGGGCTTGAACCTGAAGACCGGTTTGCCCGTCCTTCTCGACCACTGTGTAGGTCAAGCTGGAGAATGCCCCCAGACCGTTGAACTCCAGGAGCTGCTTATCCAGCGCTGCGGTGTCGATCGGCTTTCCGATGAAGCTGTTCATGTCGCGGGCCATCGATGCAGCTACGGTCGGGGCTACACCCGTGACCTCCACAAACCGCGGGGTTGTTGCCGCCCGGTTGCGACGGGCATCGCGCTCATCAAGGTATTTCCTCCACGAAGCCTCGTCTACCGACAGCGGCGCAAGTTTTTCAGCATTCGCTGCCGCCGCATCGTAGCCCGCCTTGATGATGGCATCCGCATCGTCATAGCTCATCGCCGTGTACTTCAGCAGCGGAACCTTGATAACGATGTCGGCGGTCTTGAGCGCTTCCCGCTCGTTGGCAGCGATCATCACCGAGATCGCCTGCCCCAACACACCGAAACTGGAGAGCGCAGCATCGGGCTTGAGTGGTTCGGTTTCGAGGTAACTTCCCACGATGATGTCCGCTCCCATCTCTTTCGCTACACTCACGGGAAAGTTGTTCATCAAGCCGCCGTCGACATAGATATGACCGTCATAGTGCACCGGAGTGAAGATACCCGGCAAAGACATGGTGGAACGCAGAGCCAACTCCAGCGGGCCACTGCGAAATATATGTTCGCGGCCTTCCACCAGGTCTGTGGCTACACAGGCGAACGGGATTGGCAAATCGTTGAAGCTTTTCATCGCCGAATACGGCAACGAGATGCGGTCCAGGATCAAATCTACCTGCTGGCCGGAATTGAATCCCGAGGGGAATTGCAATCCTTTGTGCAAACCGAATTCCAGGGTGCTGGGATACTCGCGGGCATCTTGCTTGCGGCGAAACGAAAGATCGCTATAAGGAGTCTGTCCAGCGATCACCTGATCCCAATTGATGCCCTTCACTACATCGCGCACCTCGGCCGCGTTGCGACCGGTTGCATAAACGCCACCCACCAGTCCGCCCATGCTGGTGCCTGCTATGTAACTTACCGGGATGCGGTGCTCTTCCAGATACTGAATGACGCCAATGTGTGCCAGTCCAAGCGCACCACCTCCCTCGAACACCAGCCCCAACTTGGGCCGGCCGCCGGGAGTGGGAGCATTTTGCGGCAGGACAACGATCGGCATCAGACATACAACCAAGAGCGCCAGCAGGCTGCGACATGGAGACTTCATGAGAGCGTTAAGCCTTTCTATCGAAACGGTGACATAGTCATCTCGCCGGAACAAGCCGAGCGGCGGTCGCGGCCGAGACGGGAAACTTGCTCCACTGGCACCAGGGGAAGGAGCATCAAGCCAGATTGAGCTTTGCGAGGCCGAGACAGCATCGCTGCTGTCCCGGCTTCTAGTTTCCCGCGAGGTGGGGCTACTTACTTTGTGCTGGGCAACGGCAATTCAGTCCCGGCGATGCCCTTGTTCAATAGCGCGCGGACGACCACGCGACGGTTTTCCGCTTGGCCCTCGGCCGTCTTATCGCTGCCGACCTGCCGGCTCTCACCCATCGCTCCTGGAGCGAGCATGTTGGTCAACGGAACATGTCCCTGCTGCAGCAGGATGTTGGTGACGTTGTTGGCGCGATCTTCGCTTAACTTCTGATTCAGGGCGGCGCTGCCAACCGACGAAGCATAGCCCTTTACCTGGACGTTGTAGCCGTTGTAGGTCATGGCCTTCTGCACCAACGCCAGCAACGGCGCATTGTACTTGGGATCGACCTTTACCTGCCCATTAGCGAAATACACGGTAACTTCATCGAGGATGTAATAGTCATCAAGCTGGCCAAAGCGCGCGCTGGTGGCCTCGATTTGGGCTTTGTTAGCAGCGATCTCCTTCTGCTGTTTCTCCAGCGCGGACTGCTGCTCTTTCAAAGCGGCGTTCTGTGTCGCCAGGGCGTCCGCCTGCTTCTGCAACTCCGCCTGATTAGCCTCGGACTGCTTCTGGGTCTCGTGCACGCCGGCCTGAATGGCCTGCGCCTGTTCCAGATCGTCACCCTTAAACAGGACGGAGGTTGCCACCAGTTGATTCTGATCGTTGTAGTTTCCCTCGACCTTGACCGCAAGGCCGGGAATCAGCGCCGCCATCGACATCTGTTTGCGGCGTGCCTTCAGGGCGCCCTGCACCTGGGCAACCTGGGTCTGGTCGGTAAGCACGACGATGAGCTTCGGAGAATCCGAAGTCTGTAAATTCATGGTATTGCCGGTGCGTCCCTTGATGATTCCTTCGACCTTCACCTTGTCGCCGGCAAAGGCAACCGTGCTGAAACTTACAAGCAGGATGACCGCTAGCAGTGCTAAAATTGCGCTTCCGCGTAGTTGCGCTGTTTTTCATATTGTTCTCCTTTGCGTTGAAACCTGATGTTTCCTGCAAATATCGAGTCACTTACTTAACCGAAGTGGGTGTGCCTTGCAAGCAGGCATGGATTTGTAACCGAAAGTGAGGGACATGGGCGAAATCCGCACTCACTTTGCCATCGGGCAGAACTACACGCCAGCTAGCATAAGAGATTCATGTTGTAAGTACTTGGTTACGTTTCATCTTACACTCCGCAGCAAATATTCAGCGAGCATTCTCATCATCAAGTTTCGACGAATCTCGGAATCGCCGAGCTCCAGTACCTCAATTGCGGGTCACTTTATTCCCGTTCCTTGCCGACCGGGCTTCAGCGGCGCCTCGCCACCGCTCCGACTATAGAACTGCGGGGGTAAGCTTGCCACCTGGAAGAAGCCTTAGTAATGCACCCAGAATTTTTATCAGGTCAGCTGTCATCTGCAACTAAAGTGGGATGACTGTTCGAGTTCCACCAGAGGCCACTCCAATGTCAGTAGCAGAATGCGCAAATCTCCAAACCATCTGGAACACGCGCCTGATTTAATAAGGAACGATATGAAGATTGCTGCTGTGATCGTGCTCCTTGCATTGCTCCCCGCTACCCCGCTCAAAGCGCGGGATAAATCTGACGTGTTGGTGATGAACAACGGCGATCGCCTCACCTGCCAAATCAAAGGCCTTCAGGCCGGCGTGCTTTACGTCAGCTTTGATTACATCAAGGGCACGACCGAAGTCGATTGGCTGAAGGTGAACCATCTCGAAAGTAAGCAACTGTTCCTGGTGAAAACCGGGCCGGGCAATTCCTACATCGGAACCCTTTCCACGGCAGAAACCGAAGAGGCACGCCCCGTCTACATAGAAGTGGTGGAGAGTCCGGACCAGAAAACCGAACTGCGGCGCCGGGACGTAGTACAGATCGACCAGACCGATACCAATTTCTGGCGACGCTTCAATGGGGAAATCGACTCCGGCCTCATTTTCTCGAAGGCCAACAGCAACACCCAGTACTCGCTCAGCTCGGACGTTTCTTATCCCCGCGAACGGTGGTCGGCCGGCGGATCTTTCACCTCATCACTAACCGCAAACACCGGGGCCACCACCTCAACCCGCAATGACGGGATGCTCTACTATCGCCACCTGATGCGGTGGAACAACTGGTTTTACACCGGGGTGGGTTCGCTGCTGCAAAGCACCGAGCAGGACATCGCGCTGCAGTCCAACATCGGCGGAGGCATAGGCCGTTATCTGAAGAACACCAACCATGCGCGCATCGGCGTCTTCGGCGGCTTCGCCTATCAGAACACGCGATACACGCAGACCGCCTTCTCTCAGCCTTCGCAGAACACCTCCGCCGGCATGCTCGGCGTATCTGCCGACCTGTTCAAATTCAACAAGACCAACCTGACGATTACCGCGAGCGTGTTTCCGGCGATTAACCGCCCGGGACGCGTCTACAACACTTTGAATGCGACCTATTGGATGAAATTCTGGAGCAATTTCACCTGGAACATTTCCTTCTATGGCAACTGGGACAATCAGCCTCCGCCCACCTTCTCCGGCAGCGACTACGGCACCAGCACAGGACTGGGCTGGACCTTCGGCAACAAGTAAAACGCCATATCGCGTCGCTTTCCACGAAGTACCCGAATCCATACTGGCAGTTTTGTCAGCGCATACCTGTGAATTCTCCCAGGTGTAATAAGACTTCAATGTTGTTACGGTTTGAGCAACAGGGCGTACTGCGCCCTGACCAATCAGCATGACTTTGTGGTCATGAAAATCAACTGAAGAGAGAGGGAACACCTTTGCGTAGCAAGATTTTGTTGGCAGTATCGGCTTTCGTAGTTTTCTTCACGCTGGGAGCAGCGGCGCAGGAATATCCGAAGTTTGAAGTTCCGGTAGGCTTTTCGTTTGTTAACGTCCACCCCAATCAGGCCCTCCTGACGAGCTTCAACGTTTTCGGCGGGGGCGGTGGTTTTGTTTACAACGTCACTCCTGTCATCGGCATTAAAGCTGACTTCATGGGCTACACTCAGGGCACCGGCCAAAAGCTCGTACAGAACGGGCAAGTTCTGGGTAACGTGAGCGGCAACCTGTTCAGCTACATGTTCGGCCCGCAGATCAAGAAGCATTCCGGCAAGTTTCAACCCTTCGGAGAAGCTTTGTTTGGTGCAGCCCATACCAACCTCGATGCCAACATCTGCAAGCTGGAAAACGGTTGCGGATCGGGTAGCGGCAACAATAATGGTTTTGCGATGGAGTTCGGCGGCGGCCTCGACATTCCAATCACCAAGTCGATCCAGTTCCGTCCCGTTGAGGTGGATTATCTTTACACCCACTTCGGATCGAACCACATTGCCAACGCTTCCGCCAGCCAGAACAACTTCAAGTATGTGGCAGGCGTGAACTTCACCTTCGGCGGCAAGTAAGAATAGCTTGCGGAATCCACTGTAAAACAGCTGGCGTCGTCCCCAGGACGGCGCCACTTTTCGTTCCTGCTGAAATGTTCGTTATGCTGGATGCATGACGCTCCACCGCACCGACGACCTCCGCATCCGTTGGACCAGGGTCGTCCTGCCACCCGTCTTTCTGGAAGAGGAGCTGCCCGTAACCGAGAAGGCAGCGGCCACCGTCCATGATGCCCGCACCGCGATCTGCGACATTCTTGCCGGGCGCGGTTCGCGATTGCTTGTGGTCGTCGGCCCCTGCTCCATTCACGACACAACGGCCGCACGGGATTACGCCGAGCGGCTGAAGAGTGCCATTCCCGAATTCGGGCGCGAACTGCTGCTGGTCATGCGCGTGTACTTCGAGAAGCCGCGCACCACCGTGGGATGGAAGGGCCTCATTAATGATCCCTATCTCGATCAGTCCTACAAGATCAACGACGGCTTGCGTCAGGCGCGCCATCTTCTGCTCGATCTCGCTGAAATGGGCGTTCCCGCCGGGACCGAATTTCTCGACGTCATGACGCCGCAGTATCTGGTTTCGCTGGTGAGCTGGGGAGCCATTGGCGCCCGTACTACCGAGAGCCAGGTACATCGCCAACTCGTATCCGGTCTGTCGTGCCCCGTCGGATTCAAGAACGCTACCTCGGGTGACGTGCAGATTGCGATCGAGGCGCTAATGTCGGCCGCGCATCCGCATACCTTCCTGGGACACACCAAGAGCGGGCAGTCCGCCATCTTCGTCACCACGGGAAACCCTGATTGCCACGTGATTCTGCGCGGAGGAAGAAAGTCTGTGAACTACGACGCCACGTCGGTGGCCAACGTAACGGCGCAGTTGCAGGAAGCCGGCCTCAATCCGCGCGTGATGATCGATTGCAGCCACGCCAACAGCGGCAAGGATTACACTCGGCAGGCAGCCGTGTGTCGCGACGTCGCAGGACAGGTTCGCAGCGGCAACGGCAACATCATCGGTCTCATGCTGGAGAGCAACTTGGTCGAGGGCGCGCAGAAGCTCGTGGAGGGCAAGCCGTTGGTATACGGACAAAGCATCACCGACGCCTGCATTGGCTGGCGGGAAACTCACCAGTTGCTGGGCGAGTTGGCGGAAGCGGTTCGGGAAAGATCACCCAAATCATTGTCATCCTGAGCAGCGAACCACGGTAAATTATTGTCATCCTGAGCGCAGCGAAGGACCTGCTTTTTCGCCATCAGCCGCAGGACCCATCTCGGGGAGTGCCGGCCTTCATGCCGGCAAAAGGCACGGCTTTTGCCGTGCCGAGCTGCGTACGATGTTTTGAAGGGGCACGGCTTCAGCCGTGCCGAAGGCTTGTCCTACAATATGTACCGTGACAGATCCTGGTCCTTCACGATATCCGTCAGGGCGTTGCGCACGTAGTCGCCATCGACCGTCACGTTCTTTTCCTGCAGGTCCGGAGCGTCAAAGCTGATCTTGTCGAGCACGCGCTCCATGATGGTGTGCAGGCGGCGCGCGCCGATGTTCTCCGTGCCTTCGTTCACCTTGAAGGCAAACTCCGCGACTTGCTGTAACGCCTCTTCCGTGAACTCCAGCTTCACGCCTTCGGTGTCGAGTAGCGCGATGTATTGCTTGGTCAGCGACGACTTCGGCTCCGTCAGGATCTTGATGAAGTCATCGCAGGTGAGCGATTGCAACTCCACGCGAATCGGGAAGCGGCCCTGCAACTCAGGAATCAGGTCGCTGGGCTTGGAGACGTGGAACGCTCCGGCGGCGATGAACAGGATGTGATCGGTGCGCACCATGCCGTAGCGGGTGTTGACCGTGGTGCCTTCCACGATAGGCAGGATGTCGCGCTGCACGCCTTCGCGCGAAACGTCAGGCCCGTGGCCGCCTTCGCGGCCGGCAATCTTGTCGATCTCGTCGAGGAAGATGATGCCCGAGTTCTCCACGCGCTCGACCGCAATGCGCTGCACCTGGTCCATATCGACCAGCCGCTGCTCCTCTTCCTGGATGAGGTATTCGAAGGCCTCGCTGACCTTCATCTTTCGCTTCTTGGTGCGCTGGCCGAAGATGTTGGGCAACATGTCTTTCATGTTGACGTCCATCTCTTCCACGCCCTGGTTGGTAATGATCTCGAATGCGGGGAACGACTTCTCGCGCACGTCGAGCTCGACCATGCGCTCGTCGAGCTTGCCTTCGCGGAGTTGCTGGCGCAGCTTCTCGCGGGTGCGCGATCCGGGCTCGCCGGCCAGCAGCGGCTCGCTGCCGATGCTGAATCCGATGGTGCCGTCGGCGGCGGGCTGGCGCGGAGGGACCTGCGTCGGCATCGAGGGCAGCAGCAGGTCGAGCAGGCGCTCTTCGGCATTCAGCTCCGACTTGTCTGCCACGTCCTCCAGCTTCTCTTCGCGCACCATGTCGATGGAGATTTCCACCAGGTCACGCACCATCGATTCGACATCGCGGCCCACGTAGCCGACCTCGGTAAACTTCGATGCCTCCACCTTCATGAACGGCGAGTTCGCCAGCTTCGCCAGACGGCGAGCGATCTCTGTTTTACCTACGCCGGTCGGTCCCATCATGATGATATTTTTGGGGATGACTTCTTCCGCCAGCTCGGGTGTCAGCTTCTGGCGGCGCATGCGATTGCGCAACGCGATCGCGACCGCGCGCTTGGCCTCGTGCTGGCCGACCACATACTTGTCGAGCTCGCGCACGATTTCGCGCGGCGTAAGTTCATCGAGTGCGACATTTTCTTCGTCAACAGTTGCCGGTAAATAGATAGCCAATTTCAGTGCACCTCAGTGCGGATCAAACGTGCCGGTCGAAAAATCTCTTGCTGATATGGACGCGCCCCGCGGGCGAAAGACGCGATCATTCGCTGTAGCGCGCGGTGGTGGTGTCGGTCTCCCAGATGGTGACGTCCTTCACCCGCACGCGGCCACTGGTCACGCCCTTCAGATGCAGGTTGGTCTGGTCGAAAAAATATTTTGCAATGTTTTCGGCCGAGGGGTTGATGACGGTGAACGGCTCCAGCTCGTTCATCATCTGGTGGTCGAGATAGTTCACCACCGGCCGCAGGACGTCTTTCAGGTCTTTGAAGTCAAGCAGCAGGCCGGCGTGGTCCAGTTCGGCGCCGCTCAAGGTTACACGCACGCGATAGTTATGGCCGTGCGGACGCTCGCACTTACCCTTGTAGTTGCGCAGGTAATGTCCGGAAGAAAAGGTGTCGTCGACAGTGACTTCGTACATGCTCTCCGGCCGGCAACCGCAAATCGGCGGGGCCAGCCCAATTGCTTATTTTAGCGTGTTTTGGGGAGGAGGGGCTAAGCCGATCTCCGATTCAAAGTCCTATGCACGCCTCGGGGGTCGAGCGCGATCAGCCTGAGATAGGCTTGGGTTGGTTGGTCCGGTTCTGCCCTCCCCTGCTCCCAATCCCGCAAAGTGCCGAGGGGTATGTGATACCGGATTGCAAACTCCTCTTGCGTCAGTTGCAGAGCCCGGCGAATGATCTTCGCTCGTGGTGTCCTCTTCATGCGGTTCAGGTCGGCGAAAGTGAGCGGTTGCGCGTCGGGGTCGGCGAGCGCCGCTTGCTCCACGCTCTCCTTGCTCATTGCACGGAGAGGCTTAGCTGTTTTGACGGAAATAATCTTCTTCTTCATGCTGAGTCGCCCTCCGGGCAGAGATGATGCGGATCCGATCTTCGCGCTCGGTATAGGCGACAAAGAGTAGCAGCTGCCCTTCCGCCATTCCCAAGACTACGAAGCGCGGCTCTCCATACTCCTGGCGTTCGTCGATGCCTTCGATCGCGAACGGATCTTTGAAGACCGATGTCGCAAGCTCAAAGCTAACGCCGTGCCGAAGCCAATTGAACGGGCCTTGGCCGCGTGCCATTCGAACTTGAGTCTCATCATACTACGGGATTCCCGTAGTCGACAAATTCTGCGTGATTATCCTGATCTTCCTCTCCTGCTCGCCCGTGCGCTCGATGGCAATCTCTGCGTCACGCTCGTGCTGGAAGCGCGGGAACTTCTCGCCCCACTCCAGCAGCACCAGGTTGCCGGGCTCGGCGAAGAGTTCGTCGAGGCCGAGGGTTAGCAGTTCGCGTTCAGTCTCGATGCGATAGAGGTCGACGTGGTAGAGCGTGACCTCGGGCCCGCGAAACTCGTGGATGAGCGTAAACGTCGGGCTGGTGATGTCGTCACGCGACGCGGCGTGGAGGCCTTCGGCGATGCCCTTCACCAGCGTCGTCTTGCCCGCGCCTAAATCACCGCGCAGGATGACCATGTGCATGTCCCGCAATGTGGGAGCAAGGTCGCGGCCAAGCGCGATGGTCTCTTCCGCCGAGTGCGTGATGTAATCGCCAGTCGTCATGCAAACAGTTTTGTAAGGGAACGGCTTCAGCTGTGCTGTATAACGCTTGTGTTATAGCCGCTTTAGTCCGAGCTTCGTGGTTAAGATAGAGGTCCTTCGACTCGTTGCTTCACTCCTCGCTCAGGATGACACACCAAAGAAGGCTCATTCCCTAATCCGCGCCATCCTCTCCTCTGCCCATTGCGTTGCGCGGCGAAAAGCTTCCGGTAAGGCGGTCAGCAAGTCGGTCGCGGTCAGCGAGTGCTCCCCCATGGTCTCGGCTGCCACGTCTCCGGCCAGGCCGTGCAGGTAGACGGCTGCGACCGCGGCTCGGGCCACGTCGTCGGGCATCTGGGCGATCACGCCCGCGACCATGCCGGTCAGGATGTCCCCCGTGCCGCCCGTCGCCATGCCGGGATTGCCCGTCGGATTTACCCAAGCCTGCCCGTCAGGCAGCGCGACGATGGTGTTGCTTCCCTTCAGCACCAGCACCAGATGGTGTTCGCGGGCGAAGTTGCGCGCGACAGTCAGCCGGTCGGACTGGATCGCCTTGATCGGCAGCCCGGTGAGCCGCGACATCTCTCCCGGATGCGGCGTGAGTACCAGCGGCCGATGACTTCCGTCGAGCAACTCGGTCTTACCTTGGAAAGAGTTCAGGCCATCGGCGTCAATCACCATCGGACACTTCACCTGCTTCACCAGCTGATGCACGAAGTCGAAGGTCTCCGGTGCGCGGCCGATGCCGGGCCCGACAGCGACAACGGTCATCGCGCTTGCCAGCTCGGCAGCCTGATGCAACGCCGCAGTATCGATCGCACCGGCTTTGGTTTCGGGAAGCGGCTCGGTCATCAGCTCCGCAGCGAACGAAGCAACACTTGGCAGCACGCCGCGAGGAACGGCCACCGTGCTCAGACCTGCGCCCGCGCGCAGCACTGCCATGGCTGCCATGGCCGCCGCCCCCGACTTGCCCAGCGATCCGCCGACAACGAGAGCATGGCCGTACACGCCCTTGTTCGAATCGATAGGACGGGGCGCCAGCAGCCGCGACAGATCGCGGGCGACCGTCACGTCCAGATTCAACGACGAGACAATCGCCTCGTCGGGGCTGCCGATGGGGACAACGACGATGGGCCCGCGCGTAAGCTCGCCCAAAACATGCGCGGGACGCGGAGCGGTGAAGGTCACGATGGCATCGGCGCGCACAATGCCTTCACCGAACTGCGGCTGCATTGAATCCGATTCCGCTCCCGAAGGGATATCGACTGCAACGACTGGCTTGCCGCTTTGATTGATGGCTGCGATGGCTTCCGCGTAGAGGCCTTTCACCGGCGGCTTGAAGCCGGTACCGAGGATGGCATCGACAATCAGGTCGCAGTTCGCCAGGCTTCGCGAAGTCTCTGCCGATAGTTGCCGGGAACTCTGCACCGAAGCCGGCCGCACCGGCAACTTCTGGAACATGACAGCGGCGTCGCCCTTCAGCTCCTGCGTGCTGCCCATCAGCACGACCTCGACCACGCGACCAGCATCATGTAACACCCGCGCGACCACGAAGCCATCGCCCCCGTTGTTGCCTTTGCCGCACACCACGGTCACGCGCGGCGCCAAGGGATAGCGCTCCAGAACGAAGTGCGCCACTCCGCTTCCGGCGTTCTCCATCAAACGGAGCGCGGGCACGCCGTACTGCGCCGTTGTCACGCGATCAATCTCGCGCATCTCGGCTGCTGTGGTGATCTTCATTCCGGCTCCGTGGCCAAACGCTCGAGCCGTTGCAAGCCATGCAAGTCGCCCATGGCGATCAAATGATCTCGCGCATGAATCATGGCATCGGGCGGAGGATTAAAGGTCATCTCTGAGCTTTCCCCTTTTATGGCGAGCACGATCACGCCGAGCTCCTGGCGAATGCGCGAAGCTTCCAAGGTCATGCCGACGATTGGCGCGCCAGCCTCCACCAGGATTTCTTCAATCTCAAGCGGGCGCTGCCGGTTCATCGCGGTATCGAAAAAATCTACGACGTGCGGACGCATGAACGTCTGGGCGATACGGTATCCGGCAAAGGTATAAGGCAGCACGACGGAATCGGCACCGGCGGTGAGCAGGTGTTTCTCGGCGTCCTCTTCGCTGGCACGGGCGATGATCTTGAGGTTGGCGTTCATCCCCCGCGCGGTCAGGATGACATAGATGTTTATGGCATCGGTGGTGGTGGCCGCGACCAGGCCCTTAGCGTGTTCGATGCGCACCTGCCGCAAGACCTGCTCATGGGTGGCGTCGCCAACCTGAAAGAGCCAGCCCTCGTCGCTATAGCGATTGAGCTTGGCTTCGTCGGTGTCAATCATGACGAAAGGCTCGGGCTTGCGTGCCAGTTCACGCGCTACGCTGCGGCCCACACGCCCTGCGCCACAGATGATGTAGTGACCTGACAAACGGCTGATGTCGCGCTCCATGCGCCTCCTGCCAAAGACCGTCTGCAACTCGAATTCTAACAACGCTTGCGCCGCTCCCCCGGTGAGGAGCAGCAGCAGACCTACGCCGGCAATAATGATGAACGTGTTGAAGAACCGGCCAACATGGGAGAGCGGATGCAGCTCCCCGTATCCAATAGTGGTGATGGTGGTGAGGACCATGTAGAAGCCCTCAAACCATGTCCAGCCCTCGATGAAGTGAAAACCGGCAATGCCGATCAGGACCAGGGCGATCAGTGCCAACGCGATAATACGCAGATTGGGGAGCGCTCTCACCACTGCCATTCTGCGGCTTGGTGTGACGCAACGTCAAAGCGGGGTGGAGTTCGCGGCCAGGAAACGAACTGCAGGTCCCTCGGCTGCGCTCGGGATGACACGCAAGAGTAAGGGAGGCGGCTATCGGCACGGCTGAAGCCGTGCCCTTTTAAATCATCTTCTTACGCGATGCTGAGGCGCTCGGCGGCGACTTGCTGGCGGGGCAGGGTGAAGTAGAAGGTAGCGCCATGGTTCAGCTCGCTCTCCGCCTTGATGGATCCGCCATGCGCCCGAACCACATGCTTGACAATGGCCAGGCCAAGTCCGGTGCCGCTGGTCTCGCGCGAACGGGCCTTGTCGACGCGATAAAAGCGTTCAAACAGGCGGGGCAGATGTTCGCTGGGGATACCTTCGCCGAAGTCGCGCACAAAAAATTGAACGCCTTCTCCGGTTTCGCAGGCGCCAACCATGATCTTCTTCCCGGCATGGCCATACTTCATTGCATTCTCCACCAGGTTGGCGAAGACCTGGTGAATGGCGTCGCGGTCCACGAAGACCAAGTCGGACGCGGTGTTGATAACCGACAACTCCACGCCACGACCGGCGCACATGTCCCCGAAGGTCTGCTGAACATCGGCCAGCAGTTCCTGGGGCGAAGTGATTTCGTAAGCGAAGTTGCGCTCGCCTGACTCCACCCGGGCAAGCACCAGCAGGTCTTCGGTGAGACGCGCCATACGGTTGGCGTTCTTGCGAATGATCTCGAGGAAGTCCCGCGAGGTTCCGTCAATGCCGCTGCCATCCAGCAGGGTCTCCGCGTAGCCCTGAATCGAAGTGAGAGGGGTACGCAACTCGTGCGAGACATTGGCAATAAAGTCGCGCCGCGTCTTCTCCACCCGTTCAATCTCAGTCTGGTCGTGCAGCACGGCAACGGCGCCCCCACCCGGCATGGGCGCCGCCGTCAAATCGAAGACCCGTCCGGAGAAGATCTTGGCGGCGCGGGCAATGGTTACGTCACGGGTATCCAGCGCATGCTGCACGGCGCGCAGAATCTCGGGGTCGCGGGCTGATTGCACCAGTGGTTCGCCCAGGCGTATGCCGCTGGGCAACAGGCGCTCCATACGCTGGTTCGCCCATAACACCTTGCCGTCGGGCGAGACGGCGATGACCGCCTCCTGCATGGAGTTCAGCAAGGTCTCCAAAGTCTGGCGGCTGTTCTCCACCGAGCGGAATCCGTCTTCCAACTTGCGCGCCGTCTTGTCGAGGGCGGTGGCCACGTGGGCAATTTCGTCAGAAGCATCTTCCTGGATTCGGGCCGAGAGATCGCCGGCTGCAACCCGCTCGGCAAACTCGGTGATGCGGCTAAGCCGCCGGCCCAGAGATTGAGTTGCGACAAACGCGAACAGGGCCGCGATCAACACGGCGACAGCCGAGCTTTTCAGCAAGGCGTTCCGCACCTGGCGGTCGGCCTGTTGCAGCACGGTCAGGGGATACGCCATGCGCACCGCTCCTCCGGGAATCGGGGCGGCAACATAAAGGAACGGGATGCCGAGGGTGTGACTGGTGCGAATGTCACTGCCGATTTTGCCCTGCAACGCCGCGAGAAATTCCGGCCGGGTGGCGTGGTTCTCCATCGATTCGGCATCGGCTTCCGAGTCGGCCAGAACGTGGCCGGAGCCATCGATGACGGTCGCCCGGGCGCCGAGCAGGGAGGCAGTGTCAGCCGTGACTTTGGGAATGGACGCCGGCTGTGTGCCTTCGATACGGGAGGCGAAGAGCAGGGTTTTTTGCCGCAGCGAGGTTTCAATCTCGCTGCGCAACATGTCGATCCAGGCTTTTTGAATCAGAACATTCATCGTCAAGGCGCAGACGGCAATAATTAGCAGGGCCGCTGCGAACAGCTTGACGAAAATGCGACTCTTCACGGTTTAGGAACCTCGAAACGATACCCGGCTCCGCGCACGGTTTTAAGGTAGCGCGGCTCATCCGGATTCGCTTCGATCTTCTCACGGATGCGACGCACATACACGTCAACCGACCGGGGAGTGACGTAGTGCGTGTCCCGCCAAACTGCGTCAAGCAGCTGGTCGCGGGTGAACACGCGTCCCGGATGGCGGGCCAGGTATTCCAAGAGCCGGAACTCGGTCGCGGTCGTCTGGGTCAGAACGCCGCGGACCAGCAGCGTCATACCGCCGCTGTCGATCTCGATGTCACCGGCCTTCACGATCGCCGGCGCCAGCGGCCGCTCGAAGCGGCGAAGCACAGCGCGGATGCGCGCCACCAGCTCACGCGGGCTGAACGGCTTGGGAATATAGTCGTCGGCCCCCAGTTCCAGCCCTATGACTTTGTCCGATTCGCTGATGCGGGCGGTGAGGAAAATCACCGGCACCATCGCGATCGAGCCTGTCTGGCGTATGCGGCGACACAGTTCCAGGCCGTCTCCGCCCGGAATCATGATGTCGAGAAGGAATAAAGAGGGCGGCTGTTTCTCCGCCTCGGCGACTACTCCCGACGCCGAAGTAAACGTGCGAACTACGTATCCCGCGCCTTCCAGGTGATGGCGAACCAGGCGGGAAATGTCGGTGTCATCTTCCACCGCGAAGATAGTTTGCTTCACGGCTGAATTGTAGCTGACACCAGAATTTTCTCTCTCGTGTGTAAGCATCTCGCCAATAGATTATTCAGATCTTGTTAAAGGGTGATGAAACAGAGTTGTGCAACCTTAGCCCGGAAGCCCTGCATCTTTCATGCACCTGCCGCCTGACCCTGGGTATGGCACTTTGGGGGTGCATGCATGCGGAAGCTTCCTGTGGTTGCCGGTCTTGGGTTGGCGGCCTGCTGGCGCGCCAGCCTCAAGACGCTGGGCTGCATAGCCGATAGCTCCTTTGTGCAGCGTTCCACCCTGATCGCCGGTATTCTGTTCGCCACCAGCGGGGCCATGTTGGCCGGAGTGGGGTATTGGGTCTCGGGTGGCTTCGATTATCTCAGCGCTTCAGCGACTTACGACGTGCCCGGGGTGGCCGAGTACGGCACATCGGGACGAATGCCCAGCGGCCTTGCGGGCAAGGCAGGCGCGCCCGCCTTATCAAGTTCAGCAGGCTCGTCAAGGTTAGCAGCAGACGGGGCCTACACCATTACCAGAAACGTTCCCGAAGTTCGTCTGCAATTCACCGTGGCCGACGAACGCGGCCGGCTGATTTCCGACCTGTCGTTATCCGATCTGCGCATCCTCGACGACCATGTGCCGGTTGATCACATTAAACATTTTGAGAAGATGAGCGACCTGCCGCTGCGGGTGGGGCTGCTGCTGGATGTAAGTGACTCGATGAAACGCGCCATGCAGCCGGAAAAATCGGTTGCCCTGACTTTCCTGAATCGAGTCGTACGGCCGGGAACGGACCGCGCTTTCGTTATGGCATTCGGCGATACGGTACAGATTTTTCAGAACCCGACCAGCGAAGTTGCCGACCTGATCGGGGCAGTGAAGCATGCCCAGGCGCCGGGAGAGTCAACGGACTTCTTCGACGCGGTTTACTCAGGCTGCACCAGCCAGTGGAAGGCCTCGGAGAGCGGGCCGGTACATCGCGTGATGGTGGTGATCTCCGATGGCGAAGACACCGGCAGCCGCCACGGGCTGAATGATGTAATTGCCGCGGCCCAGCGTAGCGAGATTCAGATCTACACGCTCAATATCCACTTGCAGAAGCGTGCCTATCGGGGCGACGGGATACTGCAGAAGCTGGCGGAGGAGACCGGTGGTAGATTCTTTGTCGCCAACAATGCGCGCGAGGCAGACGTGATCTTCGGCACGCTGGAGCAGGAATTACGCACCCAGTACTACGTTTCGTTCCGGCCAGCGGACGAGTTACCCGGCTACCACGCGTTGCAAGTCGAGGTACAGAACTCCAGGAAGATGATGGTGCATGCGCGGCATGGGTATTACGCGGTGAATCAGTAGGAAATTGGCATTTGGTCGGTTGTCCGGTGTCAGGGGATCGTTCGACACCCGTTTGTTTCCGCGTACCCTCAACCCGCTTGGCCGCAACGAAAAGCCCCACCCGGGCAAAATCGGCCCGAAATGGGGCACCCGCTTGATCCTCATCAGGGCGACTAACTCGTTTAACCCGTGCCTATCGCTCGCGCCGCATCTGTTCGGAGCGATATCTGACGCCTGATACCTGATACCCAACCTGTGACTACAGACGACGGACAACTTCTTCCTGACAACCGACAACTGACAACTTCATCAATGCCCGCCGTAGGTTGACCAGGCGCGTGAGATGTAGTCCGTCATGGTCAGCGAGAACATGATGAAAAGGAAGAAGACCGACGCGATCACCGCGGCGATGGTCAGCTTAGGGCTATAGCGCAGGTGCATGAAGAACAGTACGACCAACGTGCCTTTAATGGTCGCGATCAGCAACGCGACCACGATATTGAATGGCCCAAGCTCAGCGAACGAAGCAAGTACGGTAGTCAGCGTCAGCACCATCAGCGTGGCCCAGATACCGATGTAGAGCGACGCTGGTACTACGTGGGTATATTCGTCGTCGTGTTGTTGCGGCTGCGCCATCTTTTCCTCGTTAACTATGCTTATGACTGATCAGGTACAAAAGCGGGAATAGATAAATCCACACTAAGTCGACAAAGTGCCAGTAGAGTCCGACGTTCTCCACCGGACTATAGTAGACGGGACTGAAGGCTCCGCGCATGCCCGCCACTACAAGCCAAGTCACGAGCCCGATACCGATAATCATGTGCAGCGCGTGGAGTCCGGTCATCACCCAGTACAGCCCGAAGTAAATTTCGGTGTGCAGGGGATCGGTTGCCGGATGCGCCGGATCGCCGGTTTCGAAATGAAAGTTCGGTCCGGGGAATTCGTGATTCTCCCAGTGCTCGTGGTACTCGACGCCCTTGATGCCGAGGAACCCGAAGCCAAACACGATGGTGATGAGCAGCAGGATGACCATCAGCTTCTTGTTCCCCATCTGCGCCGCGCGGACGCCCATGGCCATCGACAGCGAGCTGCAAATCAGCACCGCTGTGTTGACCGCGCCGAGGACGATGTTCATCTTTTGGCTGCCTTCGACAAAGGCCGTGTAATACGCGTGGCGATAGACGAGGTACGAAGTGAAAAGCCCACCGAAGAACATGATTTCGGTGAGCAGGAACATCCACATGCCGAAGGTAGCAGTGTCGCGCTGCTGCACCATGGAGGCGAAGTGGTGCTGAAAGGAATGTTCAGCGGCCTTGAGCTCGGTGCTAGTGGCCAACGGAGATCTCCTCTTGCGGCTGGTGCTCGTAGTCGTAAGCCTCCCAGGTTACGACCGGCGTCTCGTCAAAGTTGAAGGTCGGCGGCGGCGACGGCGTCATCCACTCCAGTCCGACGGCATTCCACGGATTTGGACCTGCGGGCTTGCCGTAACGCAGCGACCAGAGGAAGTAAATCATGGGCAGAACGTAGCCGATCGCGAGCACCGAAGCTCCCGCCGTTGACAGAACGTTCAGCACCTGAAACTCAGGCGGATAGGCGTGATAACGCCGCGGCATGCCCATGTAGCCGAGAATGAACTGGGGGAAGAACGTCAGGTTGAACCCTACGAAGACCAGCAGTGCTGACAGCTTGGCCGGCGCTTCGGGATACATCCTTCCCGTAATCTTCGGCCACCAGAAGTGCAATCCGGCCATGTAGGCGAGCACCATGCCGCCCACCATGACGTAGTGGAAGTGCGCGACCACGAAGTAGGTATCTGTAACGTGAACATCGATTCCCAGCGATGCCAGGAACACGCCGGTGAGGCCGCCGATGGTAAACAGTCCGATAAAGCCCCAGGCGTATAGCATGGGAGTTTCAAAGCGGACTGAGCCCTTGTACATGGTGGCTGTCCAGTTGAACACCTTCACCGCCGAGGGAATGGCGACGAAGTAGCTCAACAGGGAGAACACCAGCGCCGCATACATGGAAATTCCGGCGACGAACATGTGGTGCGCCCAGACCAGGAAGCCGAGCACTGCAATCGCGATGGAGGCCAGGGCGATGAACTCGTAGCCGAAAGCGCGCTTACGCGAGAAGCAGGTGACTACTTCGCTGATGACGCCCATGCCCGGCAGAATCATGATGTACACGGCCGGGTGCGAGTAGAACCAGAACAAGTGCTGGAAGAGCAGCGGATCGCCACCCAGCGCAGGATTGAAAACGCCTATGTGGAACATGCGCTCGAAGGCGACCAGCAGCAGCGTAATCGCGATCACCGGTGTGCCCAGCACCATGATGAGGCTGGCAGCGTAGTTGGACCATATGAACAACGGCAGGCGGTTCCAAGTGAGTCCGGGAGCGCGCATGCGGTGAATGGTCACGATGAAATTCAGGCCGGTGAAGATCGACGAGAAGCCGACGACAAAGATCCCGAGCGCGACGGTGACGACGTGGGTGTTCGAGTAGCTGGTGCTGAACGGGGTGTAGAAGGTCCAACCAGTGTCGATGCCGCCAAACAGAAATCCATACAGCGCCAGGCAGGCGCCGACCATATAGATGTACCAGCTGGCGAGGTTCAGCTTGGGAAAGGCCAGGTCCTTGGCCCCAACCATCAAAGGAATGACAAAATTTCCGATTACCGCAGGCACCGATGGAATCAGGAAGAAGAACACCATGGTGATGCCATGCATGGTGAACATCTTGTTGTAGGTGTCGGAGGTCAACAGATCGCCCGCCGGGGTGAGCAGCTCGAGGCGGATCATCATGGCAAAGAAGCCGCCGAGCCAGAACATGGCGGTGATCGACATCAGGTAGAGCAGCGCAATGCGCTTGTGGTCTGTGGTGAGCAGCCACGACTTGATGCCGTAATTCGAATTGAGATAATTCTCGCGCTCAACAACGGGTTGTACTGCGGTCGCCATTTCAGACCCTCTTGGGTACCTCGCTACTCCCTGTTACCAGTTTCAGCGGCTTCTTTGGTTGATGTTGTGCTGGACTGCGGTTGCGACAATGATTTTATGTAGGACACCAATTCCATCAGCGTCTCTTCCGAAACCTGGCCCTGGTAGGTCGGCATGATGGGCTTGAAACCTGCCGTCACCTTGGCCGCCGGATTCAGGATGGACTCGCGAATATAGTTCTCGTCGGCCAACACCGTGCGTCCGTCATCGAGGGTGACCTGCTTGCCGAAGATGCCGGCCAGGTTGGGCCCGCGTCCCTGAGTGTCGGAGCGGTGGCAGGTAGCGCATCCCATCTGCTGAAAGACCTGCTGGCCGCTTTCCGAGAGCGCGCCCGCCGAACCGCCGGCTACCAGCCACGCCTGGTAAGCGGAAGGATCCATGACCACAACTTCGCCAATCATCCCCGAATGCTGGGTGCCGCAATATTCGGCACAGAACAGGTGGTAAGTTCCAACCTTGGTGGGATGAAACCAGGTGCTCGTATAGCGGCCAGGAAGCACGTCCTGCTTGATGCGGAAGGCAGGCACGAAGAAGCTGTGAATCACGTCCTGCGAGCTCATGATCATCCGCACGTCGCGATCGATGGGCACGTGCAGCTGGTTGATTTCACGCTGGCCGGTCTCATGCTCGAACTTCCACATCCACTGCTTACCGACGGCGTAGACCTCCATCGCGCCCTTCGGCGGGCGGCCTTCCTGGAAGTAAATCAGCGAGCCCCAGGCGAAAAAGATCATGCAGATGCCCAGCGGGATCAGCGTCCAGGTCAACTCCAGCGGCAGCGAGCCTTCGATTTGCGTGGGGTGCGGGATTGTTCTCGCGCCGATACTTGATGGCAAATACAAAGATGGTAGCGAAGATCAGCACCGTAAAGAAGGCCGATACGGCGACCAAAAAGAAGTAGAGTCCGTCCACCTGCCCTGCCAGGGCCGAGGCGCGTTCGGGAAACAATGGGAAGTTCTTCCACATGTCGATCAGGCCTGTTCCGTTCCCTTATGTGAGCGGTTCTTATCCATGCGAATCATCATGAACACGAAGCCGCCAAGCAGCACCACGGTCGCGGCGCCTGCAATGCTGAGAATCCTGCTGATGATTGCGCCGTAGCGTCCGGTATTCGGATCGTAGCGGCAGCAGTAGATTTCAACCGCATCCACCAGGTTTCCAATCTTGTTGCGCGAAGCCTCGATCAAGCCCAGGCGGATGTCCCGGGGCGAATACTCCACGCCGTAGTAATACTGGGCGAGTTTGCCATGCGGCGTCACAATCATGATCGCCGTTGAGTGCAGATACTGGCCGGTCTTGGGGTCGCGACGGTAATGAAAGCCCACGGCCTGCGCCAGCTTCTCAATCTCAGGTTGCTGCCCGGTTAAGAAGTGCCAGCTGTCGCCGTTCGTCTTCGGCGTCAGGTGCTCGTTCATCCGATCGATATAAATCTTCTTCTTCTCGGTGGCCTGCTGCGGGGTTTCGTCGGGATTGATGCTCACCGAAACCAGCTCGTATTCCTTGCCCGGGATGAATTTGATCACCGACAGCGCGCTCGACTCGCCGATCAGCTCCTCGCCACACAACATGGGGCAGGTGTAATACACCAGGTTCAAAATCACCGGGCGGCCGTTCTGGAAGTAGTCGCCCAGCGCCACCGTCTTACCGGCCTCGTCCTTGAAGGTCAGGTCCAGCGGAATCTGCTGGTCGAGACGTTGCGTTATGCCTACGCCCTCGAGTTCGGGCGGCGCTGCCTGCGACGGAGGCTGGCTCGCGCCCCGCATGAAGGTCGAGGGGGGCTGCGCGAAGGCCATGCCGGTCGCGAGAAGTGCTACGAGGAGCGCGAATTTGAATATGTTGCGTACAGCCATTTGGTTGCCATCTACCCCATTGCTTAAGGACGGGGGCCTCGTCCGCCTACCCAGCGTTAAAACGCTGGGCTAAGGCATGTGGTCCCTGAAGGGACTCGCGGATTTTTCAATCTGCGTCTACTCCCCGTCCTAAAGGACGGGGCTCCCACCTTTTGTCCCCCCGCCCTGAAGGACGGGGCTTTCACCTTTCGCCGCTACGCGGCTATTGCTGCGGCTTCCCGTTCGGTCGTTGATTCGCGTTCGGGCCGGGCTTCACGCCGTGCGATGCTCCGCCTGCGGGCAACGCTCTGCGTCTGACTCTCCTTCTGCGTGTAGCTCGGATTCCCCGCCTCGGTCTGCTCATTGAAATCCCGCGGCGGCGCATTAGGCTTCACCGGCAAGCCACGTTCGACAATCATCGCCATGGCCTGGTCGATCGGAATATGAACCGTTCCGGTGCTGTCTTCAAAAGGCTGCGCCGGATACAGCGTCTTATTCTCCTGTTGCAGCAAAGACTGCATCTCGAGGACATCGTTGGTCTGCAAACGCGGTTGGGGAAACAAACCCGTATTCACATGCAAGGTGTTCTGCAAGCGCGCGCCGGGATCTCCTGCAGGCGCTGCTTTCTGCATCTGTACCAGCGGACTGGGATTACCCTGCGCGAACAATGTGCTGTGCGACAGGAAGCGGAACATTCCCCATATCACCAGCTCGATGAAAATTCCGGCCACCAGCAGACCGGCGAGGAATAGCAGGATTCCGCGCGCACTCAGGTCTGTGCGGTCGTAGTCGACCGACGGATTGCGCAGGATGTCGCCGTCGTTGTGATTAGTGCTCATGTTTTTGATTCAGGAACAACGGCATCTGCGGATCGTATGCCGGTAGCAACGGCCGCTGCCGCAGGTTGTAGAAGAAGTACGCCAGCCACAGTCCGCCCAGACTGATAGGCGCGATGACGTACCAGATGCTGAAGTACGCAACGTCCTTGAAGTTCGGGACAACGTACCAGTAGATATCGACCACGCGCATGAACATCAGCAGGATGGCCAGCCCGATCAGGCGGCTTCCGGCGCGTTTGCGCTCGCGCGACAGCAACATGGCAAAGGGCAGCGCGAAGTGGAACAGCACGATGGCCAGGATCACGAATCCCCAGCCGCCGCGAATGCGCTGCAGGTACCAGCTGATCTCGTCGGGCAGATTGCCCGACCAGATGATGAGCCACTGGGAGAACGAGAAGTAGGCAAAGAGCATGACAAAGGCCAGCGTCAGCTTTCCAATGTCGTGGAACTGCATCGGCTTCACCAGGCTCGCGTAAGGTTCGTAACGGGTAACCAGCGTCAGCATGATGATGCTGAAGCACAGCGCCGACAGCCCCTGTCCGACCAGGAAGATCAGGCCATAGATGGTCGATCCCCAATGCGGGTCGAGACACATCACCCAATCCACGGCGGCAAACGAAGTGGTAAGCGCAAACAAAACGCAGCCGGCGCCGCTCAGCGCCTCGAAGCGGGGATACACCGTATACGACTGGTCGAGGCGCTTGCTCCACCCGGTAAGCGTGTACGTCAGCAGCAGCCAGATCGCGAAGTACAACACGTAGCGCATGATCCACGCCGGCGTGTTCAGATACCAGTGGTTCTCCCGCATCGGCTCCAGCATCCAGCGGTAAAGGTGCAGGCGGAAGATCAGGATGGGAAGGAACAGCACGAACATCAGCGGCAGTACTTTCGCTCCGGCTTCGAGGAAGCGGCGGATGACCAGCCCCCACAGTCCGCCCGACAGGTACTGCACCATGAGCAGAGCCATGCAGCCCAGGCTCAAGCCGGTCCAGAACATGTAGGCGATGAGGTAGCCGCGCATGAAGACGTCGAGCTGGAGGAAGCCTCCGATCGACGCAGGCGATTGCGCCGATCACGCCCAGCATGAGCGCGCGCTGCTGCCATCCGGCGGCCTCAGCCGGGGCCGTGAAGTTCAACCGTTCAACCTGCAGGATTTCTCGGCTCATCGTGAGGTCGGCCCTCCCGCCGAAGCAGGCGCTGCACTGGGGGTGGCGTCCGGCGTTGGCATAGTGGTTCCGGAGTGCGTGTCGTAAGGCGGCATGATTCGCACTCCCGCAGGCGGCTGCGAAGCGATCTGCTCACCCGCAGGCACATCGGCCTTGGTGGCTCCCTGGCTCAGTTGCAGGGCGCGGATGTAGGCGGCAATCGCCCAGCGATCGCGCGGCTCCACCTGCACCGCGTAGTCCGGCATCTTGCCGTAGCCGTTGGTGATGACGTCGAAGAAGTGGCCGATAGGAGCCTTGCGCAAGCGCTCAATGTGGTACGACGGCGGACGCTGGTAGCCGCGCTGCACGATCATGCCATTGCCGTCGCCGACCTCGGAGTGGCAGGGCGAGCAATAAATGTTGTAGCGCTGCTGTCCGCGGGCCAGCACCTCAGCCGTCGCCGGGAAGGGCATGAAGTCGCCGGGCACGCTGCCGATTTTGCCGGTCTGGAAGTAGGTGTCGGAATCCAACTCGCCGCGCGCCACGGTGCCCTCAATGATGGGGCGCGCCGCACGCTTATCGGCAAAGAAGTTGCTCTGAGCCAGCGGGCGGTAATACGGCTGCACCTGCATATCGAGGCGGCAACCCACCAGCGACAGCGCTGCTGCGCAGGCCAACAATCCGAAACCGATCGCGCGGCCGTTAGCACGGAAATTGATTCGCCGATTAATGCGGCACCTCCGAGATGGACAGAGGCTTGAGCGCCATCAGAAACTGTTGCGTATTCACCAAATCGAACTTGGGATCGGCCGCCTCGATACACACGAAAAACTTGTCGCGCGTGACAGCGCCAAAGCGCTCGACATTAAACAGCGGGTGATACGGCATAGGCAGCCCGTTGAGCGCGAACATGCCGAAGACGCCCGACAATCCGGCGAACAGCACCGTCAACTCAAACGTGGGCACGATGAACGCTGGCCACGAATGAAAAGGCCGGCCGCCGATGTTCAGCGGATAGTCGATGACGTTGATCCAGTACTGCAATGCATAGCCTGACAATCCGCCGAGGATGCCGCCCATCAGAACGATCAGCGGCACGCGGGTCTTGTGAAAGCCGATAGCCTCGCTTGCTTCTTCCACCGGATACGGACTGTAGGCGTCCATCTTGCGGTATCCGGCAGCATATGCCGCCTTGGCCGCAACCACCATATCGGTGGGCGTGTCGAACTCCGCCACCAGGCCGTAGAGCGCGGGAGTCATCGCTGAATGGTTCATTTGCTGACCTCCGCCGGCTCGGCCACCGCCGCCTCAGGCAGCAGCATGCGCATTTCAAACATCGAGATCGCAGGCATGATTCGGATGAACAGGTACATGGCTAAAGCAAAGAAGCCGCACGTGCCAAAGAACGTCATGTAGTCCCAGCGGGTGGCCACGTAATGTCCCCACGACGACGGCAGGTAATCGCGGCTCAAGCTGGTGATGACGATGACGAAGCGCTCCAGCCACATGCCGATCAGGATATCCAGCGAGATGGCGAACAGCGCGAAGATGTTCGAGCGAATCTTGGGGAACCACAGCAGCTGCGGGATCAGGATGTTGAACAGGATCAGCAGCCAGTAGAAGAGCGCGTACGGTCCAGCCCAGCGGTTCTCCAGCATGAACTTCTCGTAGGTCGATCCGCTGTACAGACCGATGAAGGTTTCGAAGAAGTATCCATACGCCACGATCAGCCCGGTCGCCAGCATCACCTTTGCCGAGTTCTGCAGGTGACGCATCGTGATGTAGTCCTCCAGGTGATAGTAGTGGCGAATGGGAATTGCCAGCACCAGCACCATGGCGAATCCGGAATAGATCGCGCCCGCCACGAAATAAGGCGGGAAGATGGTGGTGTGCCATCCGGGAACGATGGCGATCGCGAAGTCGAAGCTCACGACGGTATGCACGGAGAGCACCAGCGGCGTGGCCAATCCGGCGAGCAGCAGGTAGACAGCTTCGTAACGCTTCCAGTGGCGGGCCGAACCGCGCCAGCCGAGGGAGAGAATTCCATAGATGCGCTTGGCCCACATCGACTCGGCCTTCTCGCGCATGGTCGCGAAGTCGGGAACCAGGCCGACGAACCAGAACACAGCCGAGATCGTGGCGTACGTCGAAACCGCAAAGACGTCCCACACCAGCGGACTGCGGAACTGCGGCCACACGCCCATGCTGTTGGGATAAGGGAAGAGCCAGTAGGCCAGCCATGGACGGCCAAGGTGCAGCACCGGGAACATGCCGGCGCAGGCTACGGCGAACAGCGTCATGGCTTCGGCGAAGCGATTGATCGAGTTGCGCCAGCTTTGCTTCAGCAGCAAAAGAATGGCAGAGATCAGTGTTCCGGCGTGGCCGATGCCGATCCACCAGACGAAGTTGACAATGGCGAAGCCCCAAGCGCTGGGAATCTGAATGCCCCAGATTCCGACGCCGCGGATGAACAGCCAGGTCACCGCCATCAGCAGGATCATGGTGAAGAACCCGGCGACCGCGACTCCGAACATCCAGCCATAGCCGATGGGCCGCTTCAGCACCGCGTCGCTGATGGTGTCAGTGACGGTGTCGAAGGTTTGTCCCGGGCCTATAACCGGCGGTTCTTCCGGCCAGGGGTCAAGCAAAACGGTTTTTTCTTCTGGTCCCTGCTGCATCTAACTGCGCTCCGACTGCTCGAGTTCAGGGTTCGGGTTGCGCACCACAGCAAGGTAAGTGGTGCGAGGACGCGTATTCAAATCTTCCAGCAGCCCATAGTTACGCTGATTGGCCTTCAGCTTCGACACCCGGGCGTTCGGATCGCTCAAGTCGCCAAAGACGATGGCATCGGCCGGGCATGCCTGCTGGCAGGCAGTGATGACTTCGCCGTCGCGAATGGGGCGGTTCTCTTTTTCCGCCGCGTAACGTCCGTAGCTGATGCGCTGAATGCAATAGGTGCACTTTTCCATGACGCCGCGGCTGCGCACGCTGACCTCAGGATTGCGCATGAGCTTGTACTGCTCTGTGTCCCAGTCCTGCCACAGCAGGAAGTTGAAGCGGCGCACCTTGTAAGGACAGTTGTTGGAGCAGTAGCGAGTGCCGACGCAGCGGTTGTACACCATGTCGTTCAGGCCTTCGGTGCTGTGAACCGTGGCGCCTACCGGGCAAACCACTTCGCAGGGCGCGTTCTCGCATTGCATGCACGGCACCGGCTGGAAGAACGTCGTCGGATTGACCGTGCCGCCCTCGTAGTACGAATCGACGCGCAGCCAGTGCATGATGCGGCCGCGCTTCACCTGCTCCTTGCCGACGATGGGAATGTTGTTCTCCGCCTGGCAGGCGACCACGCATGTCTTGCAGCCGACGCAAGCGTTCATGTCGATGGCCATGCCCCAGCGCGCTTCCGTGTACTTGTAATTCGGATAGAGGGTGAGCTCCGGCGGTATCGACTTCTCGCTCTCATCTTCGTGCGCGAAGTTGGGATTGTTGATGAAGTCCTCAAGCGTCGCGGAGCGAACCACGTGGCGCGACTTCAGGTTCTCAGCCCATCCCGGCAGGTCAGAGTAGTCGATGTACTGGAAGCCCTGCGGATTGGCAAACACATAGTTCTCGCCGGTCTTCCTGATCTTGCCGGCGGCCGCGTACATGCCGTCGCTGAAACGCAGCTCGTAGGCGTTGAAGCCCACATCATTGCCGATCTGGCCCGCCTTGGTGCGGCCGTAGCCAAGCGAGACGGTGATGCAGTTGTCGGGATGACCCGGCGTGCGCCAGATGCCGCCCTTCAGCTTGCTGCCCTGAACTTCGATTTCGATTACGTCCTGGGTTTCAAGCTTCAGCTTTTCTGCAGTCGCAACGCTCATCAGGATGGCGTTGTCCCAGCAAACCTGGGTTGGCGGCTTGGGTGTTTCCTGAAGCCACGCGTTGTTGGAGTATGTTCCGTCGTAGACCATGGGATCGCGGCGGAAGATGATTTCAACTGTGTCGCCGGAGAGTGCGATCGGGTTGCCGGAGACGGCCTCAGCCTTGGCGCTGACGTTCTTCGCAGCCGCCGTGGTGTTGGCGATGAATCCGTTGTACAGCGCCTTGCGCCAGTCGGCGTCAAAGTCGCTGGTCTTCATCTGGCCGCGCCAGTAGCGCTGCACAATGTCGAAGCCCGACTCCGCTTGCCCGCCCGTTACCGCTTGTAGAAACTCGTATTCGCTGTGTCCGTCGTAGAGCGGGGCAATCAACGGCTGGATGAGGCTGACCGTTCCATCGATGGCGCGCGCGTCGCCCCACTGCTCGAGATAATGCGTACCGTTGACGTGCCAGTGGCAGAGCTGCGAGGTCTCGTCCTTATAGAGGCTGTTGGCCACGCGCAAAGGAACCTTGTTCATCGCGTCAGCGAACTTCAGGTCCTGGGGAGCGTTGTAGACCGGGTTGCCGCCGATGATCATCAGCAGGTCAACGTTGCCGGAGTTCATGTCGCTGACCAGCTGCTTCAAGTCGGCGAGCTGGTCGGATGGCTTGGCTTCGATCGGTTCGGTGTAGACGACGGTGTTGCCCACCGCGCCCAGCGCCTGGTTCATGGCATGCGCCAGCGCGTGTACCGATGCCGGCTGGTTGTCGCCAGCTATCACGACCACGGCACCGTGATGCGCCCTCAGATCTTTCACTACGGCATCCACAAACTGCTTTTGCGGACCCGCTGCCGCCTGGCCGCCGCTCATGGCTCCCATGCCGATTCCGGCGGCAATGGCGCGAGCGATCTGCTCCACTTCCGAGGCGCGCACCGGCAGCGAGTTGTCCGCCTTGCCACTGGTATTGGTCGGCGTGCTCTGCACCGAATAGAAGCGCGACATCTTTTCTTTCAGCTCGGGATTGCGGCGCGAAGCAAACTGGCGCGCATATAACAGAAAGCCCGGATAGCCGCTGGAGAGGAAGTCGCCGTCGAGGGCGAGTATCACGTCGGCCTTGTCGAGCTGGTAGCGGGTATCGACGTACTGCCCGAACGCCATCTGGGCGCCGGCACGCACGTTGTCGCGCCCCACCGGATCGTACTGAATCCACTTCGCCTGGGGATACGCCTTCATCACGTCGTTCATCTGCGACGCGAATGTCGGCGAAGACATGGTGCGGGTCAGGATGCGCAAACCGCTGCCTTGCAGTGCGCGTTGCGAATTCAAAGGACCCTGGATGGCCTGAACGTAAGCATTCCAACTGCGGATGTTGCCCTCGAAGGTTACGTTCTGCGAGCGGTCAGGATCGTACATGTCGAGGATCGACGCCTGCATGAAAACGTCAGTGCCGCCCTTGGACGCGGGATGCTCGGGATTGCCTTCGATCTTGGTGGGGCGGCCTTCGTGGCTTTCCACCAACACCGGCAGGCCGTAGCCGGCGAAGGGCATGGTGCTGGCAAAGAACAGCGGCTTGCCTAGGACGAGTTGGTGCGGCTGTCGCACATAAGGAACGATCGGCTCGAGTGGCTGCTTGACGCAGGCCGACAAGCCGGCCAGCGCCATCGAGGCGCTCATCAGCTTCAGGAAGTCGCGGCGCGAAGCTCCCTCCGGCCAGACCGAAGCCTGCCGGGGAAACTCGCGATGCAGCATTTCATAGAAGCCGTCGGTCTGGGCGAGTTCGTCCAGGCTGCGCCAGTACTGCGGACCACTCTTGGCGCGCGCCAGCTTGTCCTTCACATCCGCCAGCTGCAACTTGCTGGGACAGACCGCCTCGGCTTTCGTTTTGCTCTCGTTATCCATTGTTCGTCGGTTTCGAAATTCTTAATCGTCTTAACGGTGACACGTGTTGCAACTCGTAATGTCCTGCACCGTGCGCACGTGGTACTGCTGCTTCAAGGCATTGCCCAGCGCCATTTGATCGGTATACATGCTGCCGTCGGCCAGCTTCACTGGATGCATCGAACTGGGCTGCTCATAATTCATGTTGAATACCTGGTCTTTCGGCCGCAGGAATTTTTCCGGCTCGCGATGGCAGCTCAGGCACCACTCCATGCGCATCGACGATTCCTGGTACATCAGCGGCATCTTGTTCACCGCCCCGTGACAGCTGTAGCAGCCGACGCCCTTGGCTACATGCATGCTGTGATTGAAGTAAACGTAGTCGGGCAGGTAATTCACCTTGACCCATTCAATCGACTTGCCGGTGCGATAGCTTTCGCGGATCGGTTCCAGCATGGGCGCGTTGGTCCAGATCTGCTGGTGGCAGTTCATGCAGGTCTTGGTCGGAGGAATGCCCGCGTAGCTCGAGGTCTCGACCGAGGTGTGGCAGTAGCGGCAATCGATACCGAGTCCGGCATTGTGGTGCTGATGGCTGAACGGCACCGGCTGCACCTGCTCGATGCCTTGCCAGGTGGCCCAGGGCGAGCGTTGGACCTCCAGCGCCACAAACAGCAGCAGCGACACGATCACAACCCCCGCGATGATCGACACTCTCGCTAGCGTATTCGCACTACGATGAAAGATTTGTGCCATTACAGCTTTCCAATTTGTGGGTCAGGAGCCGCAACCCGAAACGGCCCGTCGTTCGTGCAGCGCGCTGAAGTGTCTCAGCAGTGTGTGACGACCATCACCCAAGCGTGTGATTATAACAACGCGAGGCGAAGGTTATGCAACAGGCTGGCGCAGTTTGATAACGAAGTGGAATGTTTTTCACGGCGTTCAAGCAGATTCGTTGCGAATCACAACAAATCAGCACGAAACAGCCGTTTGAAAATGATGCTGACATGCGCGAAGGCAGAATCGCGTGTTGCGGCTGATTTTGGAGAAGAAATCATCTATCGGGCAAGACGGGGTTCAAACCGTTATGCGAGAATACCGTCCGCGGGCGGACAGCATATCTAGGCCAAGACTTTCAACGCTGGCAAAGGGCCCTTTCGGAATCGTTCAAGGCACCGCGGACAGGAGCTGTTGTCCGACGTCGCTTCCCTGAAGAATGCATCTCGGCTGTTCGGCCACGCTGTCGCAGTCTTCACCTGTTTTCACTTGCCCACCAGAAACACTGCCGCAACCGACAATAAGGAGACAATCGATGGATACCATCAAAGTAAAAGACGGCACCGAGATTTATTTCAAGGATTGGGGAAGCGGCCAGCCGCTCTTCTTCCACCACGGCTGGCCACTTTCGGCTGATGATTGGGACACGCAGATGATGTTTTTCCTGGCCCACGGCTACCGGGTCATTGCTCACGATCGGCGCGGGCACGGCCGCTCCACGCAGACCGCGAAAGGTCACGACATGGATACCTACGCGGCCGACGTCTCCGAAATCACCAAGGCGCTCGACCTGAAAGACGCCGTTCACATCGGCCACTCGACCGGCGGAGGCGAAGTCACGCGCTATGTCGCGAAATATGGCAAGGGACGCGTCGCGAAAGCGGTGCTGATCAGCTCCATTCCGCCCATGCTTCTGAAGTCCGACAAGAATCCCGATGGCCTGCCGATGGAAGTCTTCAACCAATTGCGCGACGGCACCGCCTACCATCGGGCACAGTTTTATGAGGACATCACCATGCCTTTCTACGGCTTCAATCGTCCCGGAGCGACTATTTCCCAGGGCATCCGTGACAACTGGTGGCGGCAGGGAATGATGGGCAGCGCGCAAGCCCATTACGAGTGCGTTCGGGTGCTTTCGGAAACGGACTTCTTCGACGACTTGAAGAGCATCGACATTCCGGTGCTAGTGATGCACGGCTTGGACGACCAAATCTGCCCTTTCGAAGCCAGCGGCGCCAAGGCAGTGAAACTGCTGAAGCACGGGACGCTCAAGACCTATCCTGGCTTTCCGCACGGCATGCCGGCCACGCATGCAGAACAAATCAACGCCGACCTTCTGGAATTCATTAAAGCGTAGGAAGTGGCGGCACTTACCCGGGCGTGAGTCTGGTCCTCCAGGAAATGCACATTGTTCTCCCACTGTTCTCCCACTCGTTCGAAAACCCGAATGAGTGGGAGACAGTGAGAACTTCTTAGCTAATCGCCAATTCCTAGTTGCTAGTTGCTGTTGTCGAGAATCACCTGCGCCATGGCGAGCTCAGCGGTATGGGTCAACGAAAGATGCGCCCGCGTGGCGCCCAGGATGTCGAAAAATTCGGCCGCCTTTCCGCTGAAGACCAGGGTCGGCCGACCACCCGGAGCGCGACGCACCTCGATATCCTGCCAGGTGACGCCGTGCCGCCATCCCGTGCCGATGGCTTTCATGCCGGCCTCTTTGGCAGCAAAGCGCGCGGCATAGCGTTCCGCCTTGTTGGCCTTCGCCTCGCAATAGCGGATTTCGTCCGGGGTGAAGATGCGCTCCGTAAAGCGGCGGCCAAAACGCTCGATGGACGCGGCTATGCGCGCGACCTCGGCGATATCAATTCCGGTTCCAACAATCATTATTTCGTATTATCAGCTACCGGAATATCTCTTGGCTTTTAGCTCTTTACTTCTGGCTCTTGGCCAGCGGGATTTCCCGTGAGGTTCGGCCAACAGCGAAAGGGGAAAGCTAGTAGCCAAGCGGGCGTGAAAGTCGTACGACTAACCGGCTTAAGAGCCACAAGCACAATGCCTTATCATGCGTGTCCCTGGGGCATATGGGCGAAAATGTTTGGGGAATTGACTATTCGTTGCTATGATGTTCCTGCTCGATTGATCGACGTTGTTACGCAGCAGTTCCTGCCTTGCAGCTTTCCCTGCCTGCATCACACCCGATCCAATTGCAGCTACACCAAATTAGAAGGAATTGCATCACCATGGAACAAGGAACAGTAAAGTGGTTCAATGACGCGAAGGGCTACGGCTTTATCAGCCGTCAGAATGGCGAGGACGTATTCGTCCACTACTCGGCAATTCAGGCGGGCGGCTTCCGCTCCCTGCAGGAAGGCCAGGCCGTTCAGTTCAGCGTAGTTAAAGGGCCCAAGGGCTGGCAGGCTGAGAACGTTCAGGCTGTGTAGTCGAGCGGAAGTTCGAAGAAGGCGACCGGAATATCGGTCGCCTTTCTTTTTTGGCCGCAACTCGGGAAGGCTACGGTTCGAGCGGCTTACCTGCCACCACTCCGGTCATCTTCAACTGCTCCATCTTGCTGTTGAAGGCCGGCACCTCCGACTGCTCAAACTGGTTGAAGGCCTGGATTGCTGCCCTGTATTCGGGGGCCAGCATTTGCCGCTGCTCCAGCATGGCCGCCGTGGGCGGATCGTCAGAGCCACGCAGAGTCTCGCTGAGGGAAAACAGGTGCTCACGGATTTTTCCTGGCATCCGCAAAATCGACTCACCTGCCTGCGGATTGCTGGTGATCTGTCCTTTGACTTGTTTGATCTGCTGCTTGAAATTTGCAATCGCGGACTTCACGGCGGCTTCTTCCTGAGTATCCTTGGCCACCGTTTCCAAAGCGTTCACCTGCGCCGTGATTGCATCCAGCCGATTCAGGGCAGCGTCGAGTTGCGACACCTGGTGCAGGATGCCCTGGGTGAATTGGTAGTTGGCTTCGAGGTCGGCCTGCGTGGCCTTTGAGGCCGGATCGTTGACCACCTTGAACTGCTCCTTGGCGGTGACGCCCCCGACCGTCATGGTCGCGGTATATTCGCCGGGAGGAAGCAGGGCGCCGGACTCCGGACCTTTGAGGCTCCCCTTAGCGCTCTCCCAGCGCACCGGACCATCTGCACGGAGGTCCCAATACATCCGCTGTAGACCCGGTTCGGTGGGCACCCAGGGAACTTCCTTCGGCTGCCCCGGCTCCGCTTCGGCTTTTTCCGGTGTCACCTGTTGCTGCGTCTGGCTTGAGGGCGCCGGGCGCTGCGGCAACGCTTCGGTCCGCTGCAGCGGTTGGGCATTCGCCATCGATGTCTCGGTTTCACTGGCCTCTTCCTCGTCAGGAGGCTTCTCGCCCGGCTCCAACTGGTGCATGCCTTTCATAGTGCGTACGACGTGGCCCTGCGAGTCGGTGATCACCAACTGCCCGGGCTCGTTCACCTTTTTGGCCAGGAAGTAGCTGATCTGTGCTCCGTAGGATGGATTCTTCCCATAGAACGCGCCGTCGCCTAACCCCTCGACCTGCGACCATGGCCAGAAGCGGAAAGCCGATGGCACCGGGAAGAGGTGGAAAGTTCCCTGTGCGTTGGCAGACTGCTGAAATGGCGTCAGGTCATCGAGGATCCACACGCCACGTCCATGCGTGCCCACCACCAGATCGTTCTCTCTCGCCTGGTACGCCAAGTCGTACACCGGAGCATTGGGCAGCCCCAGCCCAAACAGATACCAATGCGCGCCATCATCCCAACTCACATACAAGCCGTTCTCGAGGCCGGCGTAGTACATGTGGGGATTGCGGCGATCGCGATAAGCCACGTGGGCATACACCTGCGGCAGGTTTCCGGCGAGCGAGTGCCAGGTCGCGCCCCAGTCCGTCGTGCGGTAGACGTACGGTTTAAAGTCTCCGTTGTAGTGGCGATCGACGGCGATCACCGCATCGCCATCATCGTTCGGCGACAGGTCGATGGATTCCACTCTCCCCCAGGGTTGCAGGCCCGGAATATGCGAGGTTACGTCGGTCCAACTGGAGCCGCCATTACGCGTGTACTGCACCTGTCCGTCGTCGGTGCCGACCCAGAGCACCTTCGCATCTTTGGTTGAGGGCGTAATGCGAATGATGGCGTCATAAATCTCGGCGCCCGAGTTGTCCTGGATTACCGGACCGCCGGACGACTGCTGCTTGCTCTTGTCGTTGCGCGTCAGGTCGGGGCTGATCGGTTTCCATGTGCGCCCACGGTCCTCACTTTTGAAGACCACATTGCCGCCGGCGTAGATGGTCTTCGGATCCTGCGGCGAGACTGCGAATCCGGCGTTCCAGGCGAAGCGATACTTCTCCTGGGCCACTCCTCCACCGACGACGTCGCGTGGGTATGGCTCGATGTCATGCACCTGCTCGGCCAGGCGATCAAAGACCATCAGCGCCTGGTTCTGTGTGCTGTTGTAAATGAGGTTCGGGTTATCGGCCGCCGGGATGGCGTACATGCCGTCGCCGCCGTTCAGATCGAACCACTGCCGGTCGAGGATTCCCGAGCGGTCTTTGCTGCGCGAGGGGCCACACCAGGCGCTGTTGTCCTGCAATCCACCGCAAACCATGTAGGGCAACCGCTCGTCGGCGCTCACGTGATAGAACTGCGCGATGGCAACGTTATGAATGAAGTCCCAATGCTCTCCGTTATCGCGGGACAAAGCGATGCCACCGTCATTGCCTTCGATCATCCGCCCCGTGCCCTCGGGATCGATCCAGATGGCGTGATGATCGCCATGGATGTGCCGCGCGATGCGACCGAAGTGACGGCCGCCATCTTTCGACTCCATCAGTTCATTGGACAGCGCAAAGACATGCTCCGGGTTACGCGGGTCAACCGCGAGGCTGGAGAAATAAAACGGGCGGACGTTCACCTCCTGGTCCTGGCTCACCATTTGCCAGTGCTCACCGGCATCGTTGGAGCGCCACAGTACTCCTTCTTTCGTTCCAATGGTGGCGTAAACCGTGTCGGGCGAGCTGGGGGCAACCGCCAGTCCGATGCGCCCGACGGGTCCGCTGGGCAGTCCGTGTCCGCTCAGCCGCTTCCAGGTTTGGCCCTGGTCGGTCGACTTGTAAATCGCATCCTCGGGGCCGCCGCCTGAATAGCTCCACGGGGTGCGCCGGTAACGGTAGGCCGCCGCATAGAGCACCTGCGGGTTCTGAGCACTCATCGCCAGATCGGCGACGCCGACACCCGGCCCGAGGTACAGTACCTTCTTCCAAGTGACACCGCCGTCCGTGGTGCGAAAAACGCCGCGCTCTTCATTGTCGGCCCAGGGATTTCCCATCACCGCCACTACAACGGTGTCGGGATGGTGAGGGTCGATGGCGATGCGGGAGATTTGCAAACTGTTATCGAGCCCCATGTGCTTCCAGTGGTCGCCGGCGTCCGTGGACTTGTAAATTCCGTTGCCGAACGACACCTGATTACGCACATTGCCTTCGCCGGTTCCGGCCCACAAGACTTCCGAGTTCTGCGGATCGACAGCCAGGGCTCCGATCGATGCCACACTTTCATGCTGGAAGAGCGCCTTCCAGGTGATGCCGCCATCGCGGGTGCGAAAGACTCCGCCAGCCGCAGTTCCTACGTAGTAAAGATCGGGATTATGAGGGACGCCCGCCACCGCAGGAACGCGTCCGCCGGAAATCGCCGGGCCGATCTCGCGAAAGCTCACGCTCTTGCGGACCAGCATCGGCAGCCGGGTGCGCCCCTGGTCGTCGGCTTTTTGCGGTCCCGCATCGGCGGAGACCGGCTCTCGCGTTTGCTGCAGGCCCGAGGCTTGCTCGGAGCCCGGCTCACCTTGCGCCTGGGAATCCGCTGCTGTGACACCGTTGGCACCGGGCTGCGATGCAGATACTGGTTGTGCGCTGCAGAAGATGCTCAGACTGAGTACGAACAAAACGGCGACAACGAGTTGAAGTTTGGCAGACGAAGCCACGGATTCTCCTCCTTCGAGCTGCAAAAACTTTCACGTTAGCACGTGAAACGACACCAGTAGTTACTGTTGTTAAGTTAGCCTTCGCATTTCGACAAGAACGGCCAGACAAAGCTGCCGATTTGAACGGTGGGTTTATGCTTTCGGCAACTGTGTGGTCACGCCGCCATTTTCTTGATTTCGAGATGCCTAATTCGTTTTAACGGCATGCAGCCGATCCGCCGCCTCTGATGCACCCTGCAACGAGCCCCGCCGCCCAGGCGAACTAGTGAGCGCAGCCTGAAACTCTCTTGCTGCCTGCTCTGGATGCCCCTGCTCCAGCAGCAAGTCCCCCAGTTGCTCGCGCGCGGGAATAATCGGCCCCGGAGTTACCGGAAGCTTCTCCATGGAATCTTCTTCGTCAGCTGCTGCGCGCAACAGCGTGACAGCATCCGGTTGCTTTCCCTGTGCCTGTGACGTCCACGCCATGATTTCACGCTTCATGATTCCGACCTGAGCCGCCCAGTACGTGTTGCCTGATTCGCGAAGACAGTCTTCCAAACGCTGCAGCTCCTTGGTTGTGCCGGCCGCCTCCGCGGGATGACCGCTGCGCGCCAACCCTAGCCCTCGCGCCCAAACCGCAATCGCGATTACGTGTGGGGGAGCGGATGCTGGAGGAGGAACGATCTGGGCAGCCGCGGCCCATTGGCCCCTTTCCACGACGTAGCGGATAGGCATAGCGGTCGCGGCATATCCCACCTTGAACGAACTGACATTCAGGCCCGGCATAGCCTTGAGTTGCGCGATCACACTGGCCGCATCTCCATCCCGTCCACTCTGCAGGTAGGCGTAGACCAGATAGTCCATGGCATGCAACTGCTCGCCAATGTCACCCGTCTTGCGCGCCGCGTCACTGGACGCGATGTTCGACGCAATGGAATCGTCCCAAAGACCGAGTCGCGTAAAGATGTGACTTGGCATGTGCAGCGCATGCGGAGCCGACGGCGCGATCTTCGCGTAGGCACGCGCCGTACGGCAAGCCTCTTTGTGCAAGCTCTGCGTTGTCGTAGGCATGAATCAGGTAGTGGGGTATGCCGGGGTGGTCGGGGTACTTCGCATACAGCGGCTCGAGTATCTCCGCCGCCTTCTTCTGCCGAACATGGTTCTTATCAGTGGGAGGCGCGTTGGCCAACAGCGACAGTGCATAGAAAACCTGCACCTCGACGTCGTTGTTCTGTGCAGCAAGCGCGGCCATGGCTTCTTCATATTTCAAGGCCCGGGTGGGATAGGGCACCGTGCTCGCATTTTGATACGCCACGCCCGCTGCGTGTATAAATCCCCTCTCGCGATCCGTCGCCGCTCCTATCTGCTGGGCACGTTCGATTTCCTGCTGACCCCGTGTCGCGGCATCACCCGGCATCGGAGGCTCCCAGAGCTGGTGGTAGTACGTCATCGCGATGCCCCAGTGCGCCATTGCACATTGAGGGTCACGCTCCGCAACATCCTGAAACGCCTCTCGCGCAGCGCTGTAAGCGAACGAGTGAAGCAGCGCCACAGCACGATTAAACTCCGGCTGGACGGCGGCCAGGCAGGATACGGGGAAAGATACCCGGCCCAGCTTTTCGGGCGCCGGATGATCGTGCGTCTCCTGTGCGATGGATTGAGCAGCGCAAAGGACGGCAACGGCGATCAACAATCGCAATCCGAAGAGCACGTTCTGCCTCCTGGCACGCCGAAACGCTAGTGGCCAAGTTTATAGCCAGCCCTTACGCCAGTCCGAAGAACTTGTAATAGCTGCCAAGGAAATTTGGCGGAGAACATTGGCTATAATTGCGCCGGACGATGCCCCTTACCCCTGGCACGAAACTTGGCCCTTACGAAATCCTCTCCAGCCTTGGCGCCGGCGGCATGGGCGAGGTCTATCGCGCGCGCGACACCCGGCTGGGCCGCGACGTGGCCGTCAAGGTATTACCTCCATCGTTTGCCGCTGATCCGGAACGCCTTCGCCGCTTCGAGCAGGAAGCTCGGGCCGTTGCCGCACTGAACCATCCCAACATCCTGGCCATTTACGACATCGGCCGACAGGGCGACACTGAGTACCTGGTTTCGGAGTTGCTGGAAGGCGAGAGCTTGCGCGAAGTGTTGCGACGCGGCATTCCTTCGCATCGTAAAGCCGTCGATTACGCCATCCAGATTGCGCACGGCCTGGCGGCCGCGCACGACAAAGACATCGCGCACCGCGACCTGAAGCCCGACAACGTTTTTGTTAGTCGTGAAGGCCGGGTGAAGATCCTCGACTTTGGACTGGCGAAGACGGTGAAGTCGTCGGTCGCCGGATCACAGACAGCCTTGGTCACCATGACGGCCGCGGCTCCTGCAACCGATGTCGGTACGGTGGTCGGCACCGCAGGCTACATGTCGCCCGAACAGGTGCGGGGCGCGCAGGTAGACTGCCGCACGGACATCTTCAGCTTCGGCGCAGTGTTCTACGAAATGCTCTGCGGCCGGCGCGCCTTTCAGCGCGAAACCACGGCGGAGACGATGACGGCCATCCTGAAAGAAGACCCGCCGGAGCTGATCGAGTCGGGTCGCCAGATTCCTCCTGGGATTGACCGCATCGTTCGCCATTGCCTGGAAAAATCTCCCGAGCAGCGTTTTCAATCGGCCCGCGATCTCGCTTTCGACCTGGAATCGCTGTCGACGCTGACTGGCTCCGGCAGCGTCTCGACGGCGGCGGTGAAGCAGCGCCGCCACTGGGGATATCTGGCAGCCATCGCCGCGCTGGCCATTGCAGCCGCAGCGCTCGGCTGGAAATCGTCTTCCGTACTGCGACCGGCAGGAAATGTCGACTTTCACCAGCTGACCTACCGGCGCGGCGCTTTGAACGGCGATGCCCGCTTCACGCCGGACAGCAAGAACGTGATCTACACCGCCGCCTGGGATGGGCCACAGTCGGAGATCTACACCGTCCAGGCCGACGGTGTGGGCGGACATGCGCTGGGAATTCGCAATGCCCGCCTGTTGGCGGTTTCGAAGCGGGGAGAACTCGCGGTCGCGCTGAATCCTGTCGAACTCTCAACCTTGCTCGAGCCGGGAAACCTGGCCCGAACCAGCGATGTCTCTGGTGCTCCCAAGCCCGAAATCGAAAACGTGCAGGCTGCAGATTTCACCCCGGACGGCACAGCCCTGGCCATCGTGCGCTGGGTGCCGGGCGAAGTTAAGTGCCAGCTGGAATACCCGGTGGGGAAAGTTCTCTACCGCGATCGACTGATGGACAATCTGCGCTTCTCCCCCGATGGCCGCTATCTGGCGTTCATCACCCATGGCAACAACAGCGACGACCGGGGAAACGTTGTCATACTGCGTAGCACAGGGGAAAAAGTCGCCGAAAGCCCGCTCTACGAAAGCGCGCAGGGACTTGCCTGGACCCGTTCCGGAAAAGAAGTGTGGACGACTTCACCGCTGGAGTCGGGACAGATTCACGCCCTTGATTTGTCGGGAAAGACGCGTACGCCGCTGTCTGTGCCGGGGCGCCTGCATCTCCAGGACATCGCAGCGGATGGCGAACTGCTGGTCGAGCAGGGGCTGGTACGCCGCGGCATGATTGTGTCCAGCAACCATGGAGAAACCCTGCGCGATCTCTCGTGGCTTGATTTCGGTTATCTGCGGGATATAAGCAAGGACGGCAAGACTATCCTTTTCGAAGAAGAGGGCAGCACGGCCAAGAACTACACCATCTTCGTGCGCGACGTGGATGGCTCGCCCGCGGTTGCGATTGGCGAGGGCTATGGAATGGCGCTCTCTCCCGACAAGCAGTGGGCGTTGGGACAGAGACTTGTCGAGCCGACGAACGAAATCTGGCTACTGCCGATTGGGCCCGGCGAACCCCGCCGCATCAGTCCACCGAATCTTCATCCGCTCATCGCGGCTAGTTTCCTGTCTGATGGCAAGCAGGTGGTATACGGCGCTCGCGAACAGGACCATCGCGGCCGCACCTGGATTCAAGACTTGAACGGCGGCGCTCCGCGCGCAATCACACCCGAAGGTGTGGTGGGATGGATGGTCTCGCCGGATGACAAGTGGCTGCTGGTGAACGGCAGGCGGCAAGCGGCCGTGGGGCTGCATGGGCCCGTGCTGATCCCGATCTCGGGTGGCGATATGAAGCCTATCGCCGGTCTTCGCCCCGAAGACTTCGTACTGGGATGGACCGAAGGTAACGAAGTCTATGTAGGGACGAATGATCCTAAACGGGTATCGTTTCACGTCGACAAGCTGAACCCATTCACCGGCTCGCGCACGGCTTCGCACGATCTGTTCGGTGTCCCTTTTTCGGGCATCATTCCCGATCCACCGATCTTCACCCCCGATGGCGCAACCTTTGGCTTCGACTATCGTTTGCGGCTCTCGGATTTATACGTGGTGAGCGGCGTCCGCTGAGCCACGGCAAGCCTCATTCCTCCAGCGCCTTTCCTACACGGAACACGTGCCCCTCGGGATGGCGCACGTGCATCTCGCGCATGCCCCAAGGGACATTGGTCGGCGGAAGGGTGATGTCCAGCCCGGCGGCAACGCACTGCTGGTAGACTCCGTCGACATCGTCCACGAAGACGGACATCCAAACGCCCTTGTCGCCGGCTTCGTCCCCTTCGACCTGGAACGTGGTAGTGTTTGCGCCCTTGCCCCGTCCGCCCTGCGCGTTCAGGCACATGAAGATCGTTGCATTGTCGCAACCAACGGCGGCGAACGTGGGCGGTGTACCCCAGTCCCACTTCTTCTTCCATCCCCACTTCTCGAACCACGCAATGCTGGCCGCTATATCGGAGACGTTCAAGACGGGTGTGATGCCTTCCACTTGCATTTCTAGACTCCCGCCGCCGCCACGCCTTCGTAGTAGCGCGTGGTGCGCGGCAATTTCTGTAGATATCCCAGCATGAAGAAGAACATGGTCGCCATCAGGCACACGGCCAGGCGCACGCGCGCCAGCGGCAGCGGATCGAGCGCCATGAACTTGCCCAGCCGCCACGCCGCCCAGTTGATGACCTGCGTCGGCACCACCGTCCAGATAGCCACGTAGAACCAGGCTCGCTCGGCGCCTTCGCCGATGGTGCTGCGCCGCGCGCGCGGAACCCAGTCGAGCCACGCGGCGAGCACAACCGCCACCGCCAGTGGGTAGTAGGCCCAGCGATAGAGCTGGTGCAGCATCCACTCGCCAGTGACGGAGGCGATGATCAACCCGAACAGGTTCAGCGTGTAAGGAACAAGCAAGTCGATCCAGGCCGAGGTGTAGCAGACGACGCGATACGGCAGGTTGGGTTGATGCACGCCGTAATAGTGGATGTAAGGGCGCTGCTCGCATCCCGGAATGCGGCCGACGTATCCCCGCCAAAATACGACGACACCGACGATGGCCAGCCATACCCAGTGGCGAATGTCCGGCCCGTGAGTGTAAAGGTCATAGGTCAGCGGATAACCGGGCAGCACCCAGAACACCCAGATCCAGATCGGAGTATGCAGAACGCGGTAATAATTCTTGTTCCGTTCGCGAAAGACGGCCTGTTTCATGCGTTTTGAGAATAGCGGGAGCGGCGAGCTGCGCGCAATGCGGCGAGGTTCGGCGCAGAGCGCCGGGGAGGTGTTAGCCCCACGCGTAAGGGTGGGGTGGCGTGCCCCTCCACCACCGCGAGCCGCGGAACGGCGTTCTTTGCGCGATCCAACAGGAATAAAAGAGCTGCTCCGCAGCTGAGGAATCCTATGGCCATGCCTTCCCCAGGCTCACGCGTGGGCTAAGAGCTCATCGGCGCTCCGCGCCTTCGAAGAGCCCCTCCCTACAACAACATGCCTATGTCATACACCAGCTTGCCATCGAGGAGCCGCGCCTCGGGCATCAACTTATGCTCGCGCGCAGCACGCTTGTCGTCATCAATGTGCAACACGGTGTGTCCGTGCGCCGTAAGGTAGTCGCTGATCAGCATGCGATGGCAATGGAAATACACTCGCTCTGCACACATGTAAGCTGTCTTGCCACGCACGGCAAACTCCAGCAGGCGCTCGATCGCCTGCGCGAACTCATTGGTCATCATGTAATCCGCGTAATTGCGAAACGAGTCGTTGCGCAGCGCGAGGTTGGGAGAGTCATTGAGGATTTTCTTTCGGCGTCCTCCCAACTCTTTCATCCAGACGTAACCAATCCCGTGCTTAGGCAGTTCCTCCTCCAAAGCTTCACGATTGAAGTGCGGCAATCGCCGCGACATGGGAAACGACCGAACGTCGACGAGGGTAACAATTCCATGAGCAGCCAGGGCGCTCACCAGTTCGTCGAAGCTGCGAGTAGAGTGACCTACGGTGTAAGTAGTAGCCAAATTGTGCCGTTATTAACCTTAAACGCTCACTAACCACCACCAAGGTGGAGATGGCAGCTGAAAAAATACGCTTCCGGAGAAATTATATGGTTTTATTCGGTCAACATCGTTCCAGACTCGATGTATACTTTTCGCGTCCGTAAGGCCGCGCTTTAATTCGCGCATGCTAGTTGCGCTACGCGGTCGAACGAAGTTTCCACCTGTGCGAGTCTAGCCTTTGGCTGGCTTTTTGTTGGCCAGTGTGCGGTTCAACTGATTTGGATCTTAGGAGGAGCACCATGAAGAAGTCCCTGTTCTTGGCGGCTATTCTGCTCGTCGCGATGAGCGGTTTTGCAGATACGATCGTCAACAATTTCAACGGGTACAGTGATTACTGGAATCCCTTTGGCAACCCCAACACGGCCACGTACGGTGAAATTTTCACCGCGCCTTCCGCCGTAAGCAACCTGTCCAGCTTCTCGTTCTACATGGGCGACCCACAAACGGGCGGGAACATCCTCACCGGCGCCTATATTGCGACTTGGACCGGCACTCAGGCTGGTTCGCTGCTTTACTCCAGCGCTCCGATTAACTACGACAACGCCGGAAACGAGCAGATTACGGTTAACAACGCTAATGTTACCGTTACACCCGGCCAGCAGTACGTAATGTTCCTGAGTGTCTCCCAGTACTACGGACAGTCCTCAGGCACAGCTTACGCGTCGCAGGGCGGAACCAACCAGTACCTGAACGGCTTCGTTTACAACAACAACTCGGGCGACTTCAACTCGCTGTTCACCACCGCCTGGAGTGGACCGCTTACTCCCGACTGGGCCGTCAATCTCGATTTCAACAGCGTTCCGGAGCCCAGCTCCTTGGCGCTGCTCGGCACCGGCATTCTCGGTGGTCTCGGGATGCTGCGCCGCAAACTGTTCTAACCTGACAACTGATTCGCACCGCGCCGGGGCCAAAAGCTCCGGCGTTTTTTTATGCCCCGTACGATCGCGTAGGTCGGTTGTCCGTCAGGGCTGAATTCGGAACTTACCGCTGTTTGAAGCGATCGAGGAAGCTGTACACGAAGATGCCGACGAAGGCGTTGGCCAGGGCTGAGATCGCCACCTGGCTCCAGCTCCATTGCACCGTCTGGCGCAACAGCCCGCGCGCCACTCCGAAGAAGATGCCCTGATGGGCGACGAAGAAGATGTAGGTGATGAGGAAGCGGGTGCCGTGGTTTTCGACGTCGATCTTCACGCCCATCGATGAGGCGGCAAATCCGATGACCGTATCGGCAATGCCGTACATGCCGATGGGATGGGCCGGCCCGGCCAGCGTGTCCTGCAGCAGGCCGATGATGGCCCCGGTAAGGCACCCGCTGATGGGATTGCGGCGCGCCACCGCGAAGAAAATCACCACCATCATGGGAAGGTCGAGGATAGGAAAGAAACGAACTCGAACCGGCAGGAACGCCTGGATAGCGATCGCCGCGAGCGGAACGAAAACAACCACCGGCCACGCGAACTCGTAAACCGCCACCTGATCGCGCGAGGTGAGACTGCCGCGGAATGCCATGGTGCGCGTCGTCATCGCTGCGGATCCGCAGCCTGAGGCGGCGTGGAAGGTTGTGAGTTCGGTACCGGCACGGTATCGTCGGCCGGTTTGCGCGGCTTCGGTTTGCTGGTGACACCGCTGCTGTCGGCACCCGCCTGGGTGTTCGAGGAAGCTGCTTTCGTTGCCGGCGATTGAGTGGTAGTGCCGGCTGCCGGTTTCTTCACGGTGGTCGCGGCACCCGATGTCGGGTTCGCGGTACCCGGTTTCGCAGCGCCAGCTCCCGCTCGAGTCAGCGTACTGTTGGCCGCGGTTCCCGTACCGCCGGCGGCGGTCGGTTTAGAAGTTGCGGGCAGCGTTCCCGGTGGACGTGTCGAAGCAGCTCTCGGAGTTGTCGTATGCGGAGTACCAGCCGCGGCGCCCGCAGTCCCGGGAGCAGCGCCGGTTGTCACGGTCGGCGATCCGGCAGCACCCGGCGTAGTGACCGCGTTTCCGCCCGCATCCACAGCGGCCTTGTCCGGAACCGTCGGCAGTCGCTGCGCCAGAATGTCGGAGGCGCGAATCGGACCCAGGTCCTTCACGTCGGGTGGCAGCTCGGTGACCTTGGTGACGACCAGTACCTCCTCGATGCCTTCGAGTTTTGCAGACGGCTGCACCCGAATGTTCAGGAACAGGTCCTTGCCGGGAGAGACGTCGACCACCTTGCCAACCGGCAGGCCCTTGGGGAAGATGCGATCTCCGCCGCTGGTGATGACCTCTTCACCCGGCACCACGCGTTCGTCGGCCATGACATATTGCACCGTGGTGGTGCCGTTAGACGCGCCGCGCAAGATGCCTTGCAGACGCGAGGCCTTCAGCGCCACACCCACGCCGCTCAGCTGATCGTTGATGGGCAGCACCTGCGAAGAGTCGGGAAAGACCTGCACAACTTTGCCGACGATTCCATTCGGGGTGATGACGGCCATGTCGGTGCGAATGCCGTCGCTCGAACCTTTATCGATGTAGAGCACGCGCGACTGATCGCTGCCGCTGGTGCCGATCACCTGGGCCGCTACTGTGGCGTCGATGTGCTGCTCTTTGAAGGCGAGCAGGCTCTGAATGCGGCGGGCCATTTCGGCGTCTTCGCGCAGGCGGACCTGCTCCAGCTTCATCTGGTCGAGCTCGGCGCGCAGTTCGCGATTCTCGCGCCGCACTCCGCGCAGGTACACGTAGTTGTGCCAGGTGTTGTAGAAGAAATTCTGGGTGCCGATGACGGCTTTCTCGAAGGGCGTGATCGCCGAGACGGCCCAGACGCGGATGAGGCGTGTGTCGCCTTGCTGCGCCGGCCGTTTGACCTGCACCGCTAGCCCAACGATCTGGGCGAACAGAATGGCCGCCAGAACGATCAGGTTGCGAAAGCGGCCAAGAATAGATTCCATAACAGCACCGGACTTTGTAACGGTCCAAGACTCATTGATATAGCAAGCAGAACAGCGTCGAACGACCTATCTGGTCGCAGGAGCTGATATGCCTAAAAACACCGTCATGGCGCGGTTGAGTTGGACAAGTTGTTCATCGGCAAGCCGTCCGATCTTCGTTCCCAGCTTTAATCTTGGCGCAGTCATGATTTTGTCCACCATCAACCGGCACGGCAAACGAAGTCCATTGCCATCGTTAGGTTCGACCGGTATCCGAATGAGGAGGGCGTTAGTAGCGTCAGTCGTAAAAGGACAAACAGTGATCGAATCTGTCTTGCTGAAACGGTCATCCTGAACGATGACCACTGGACGCGGCTTACCGGCATACTCGTTGCCACCCGCAAGCGTCCAAATTTCGCCACGTTTCACTTCTGTTCCCAATCCGAATCCTGCCAATCGGAAGCAGCGTCAACGAATGCCTGATCATTCTTTGCATGCGCACTTCGCGCCACAGCCAGCGACTGACGCCTTGCCTCTTTCACGAACTCGGGAGAGCGCACGTCTGGGACCCATATCTGGATTGGGCGCAGGCCTTGTTCGCGAAGGCGCTTCCGATAAGCACGGACTTTGTCGCGAGAAGAATGAGATGTGGTCCGAGTTGCCATGATCCATGCCTCCGGTTACATGTAACCTTAGCACGAGCCGCAATCTCCTGCAATTCCTAGTCGATCGATATCTTCCGCAGCAGCTTGAAGTCGCTCAACATCTTTCCCGTGCCCAGCACCACGCTACACAACGGATCGTCGGCAATCGCCACTGGCAAGCCGGTTTCTTCGCGGATGCGCTTGTCCAGATTCTTCAGCAGCGCGCCGCCGCCGGTCAAAACAATGCCGCGGTCGCTGATATCGGCTGAGAGCTCTGGCGGCGTGCGTTCCAGGGCTACGCGAATCGCGTTCATGATGGTGGAAACACATTCGCTCACGGCTTCTCGGATTTCGCTATCGTCGATGGTGATGGTCTTGGGCACGCCCTCGATCAAGTTGCGGCCCTTGATCTCCATGGTCAGCGGCTTTTCCAGCGGGTAAGCCGAGCCGATCTCAACCTTGATCTGCTCAGCCGTGCGCTCGCCGATCAGCAGGTTGTACTTGCGCTTCATGTAATTCATGATGGACTCGTCCATCTGATTGCCGGCCATGCGCACTGAGCGGGAATAGACGATGCCACTCAAGGAGATCACCGCGATGTCGGTGGTGCCGCCGCCAATATCAACCACCATATTGCCGCTGGGCTCGGTGATGGGCAACCCGGCGCCGATGGCCGCGACCATGGCCTGCTCCACGAGGTGCACTTCGCTGGCCTTGGCACGATAGGCCGAGTCCATGACGGCGCGCTTTTCGACTTGCGTAATTTCCGACGGGACGCCGATCACGATGCGCGGATGCACCAGCATCTTGCGGTTGTGGGCCTTCTGGATAAAGTAGTTCAGCATCTTCTCGGTGACTTTGAAGTCAGCGATGACACCGTCCTTCATCGGCTTGATAGCGACGATGTTGCCCGGCGTGCGCCCCAGCATCTCTTTGGCTTCTTTGCCGACGGCTTCGACTTCGCCCGTGTTCTTGTTGATGGCCACGATGGAAGGCTCGTTGACTACAATTCCCTTGCCGCGCGCATAAACCAGCGTATTGGCAGTGCCGAGATCGATCGCCAGGTCGCTGGAAAACATGCTGAACAGCGAACGCATGTTCCCGAAGCTATGGCTGCCGTTGCTATGAAAGCCGTTAGATGGCATTTGCGACTGCTTCTTTCAGTATTAAGCTGGTGAGGCCTTTATTACACAGCAGGCGAACGAACACACTCAACCGAATGCCTTAATCACCGGAACGCTGATGATGTGTGATCTTCTTCGTACGGGTAAGCCGCAGGGGTGCGGATCGTTACATCATCGCGGAGTTCGACATTCGTGCGTGCTCACTCGCCTTCTACGCCCGTAGCGTGACCGGGCAAATTCCGCTGCATCAGGCTGCACCTTTGAGTTCAGAGTACCACCAATAGTGCAGAAACAAAACCGCTTGGCCTGACACTTTGGCGGTACAGGCCAGCGGTGTCGCGAGGTGCGGGGCGCTACTTGCAATTTGCGCTTTCATGAATGGCGTTCCCGGCTTACAGTGTCTGGACGAACGCAAAATGGGTTGAGGAGCAGGTATGAAGATTCGAGGTGGGGCAATCTTGGCTTTGCTGGTCGGCATGGCCGTAGCAAGCGCCCAGGCGCAATGGGTGATGGTGGCGCGGGCGGTCTCCGGGCGGGTGCAGCACATGGAGCAGCAACGGTCGGGCAACAACGGCGGCTATGACGTGGCGAGCGTCATCCTCGAGGCCCAGGCCGACAAAGTCTATGACACCGCGCTGAAGGCAATGAAGGCCCATTCGGACAAGGTGACGGTCACCAGTAGCGATGCCACCAAAATGATGATCAAGTTTACCGATGGCCAGCAGAACGCCAGTCTGCAAGCCACCTCACTGGGACCAAAAGTTACTCAATTGATCATTGCGTCAAACGCCGTTGAGAATGGCCAGAGCGGTACATCTATCGTTCTGCAGGGAGTGTTGAAGGTCTGCAAGGACATGAACGTCACCTGCACGGTTGAGCAATAGATATCGAGGATCGCGCATCCGGACGTTCCGAATGAGCGGCGACCCTGAGCTTGGGACTACGGCCGCTCACGCCATGACTCGCACTACTGTCCCGGCGACAATTTGCGACCAGAGCAGCTGGCATGACATCCTTTTAATTCGCAGTTCGCAGCGCCAGTTCACACCACACAACTTTGGGAGATACTTTGAAAATTCGCAACGCCGTACTGTTTCTGCTTTTTGCCTCGTTAACCGCCGTCGCTCAGACCTCCACCTGGACGATCGATCCCAATCATTCAGCGGCGCACTTCACCGTTCGCCACATGGGCCTGTCGAACGTGACCGGAACCTTCGACAAGGTGAGCGGCACTGCGCAGATGGACGAAAAAGACTTCACCAAGTCGTCGGTGGACGCGGTGATCGATGTAGCCTCGGTCGACACCCGTGTGCAGATGCGAGACAACGACCTGCGCAGCGATCACTTCTTCGACGTGGCCAAGTATCCGACGATGGAGTTCAAGTCCAAGCGCATCGAGAAGCAGGGCGACGGCTACAAGTTAATCGGCGACCTCACTATGCACGGCGTCACCAAAGAGGTGACTTTCAATATGGATGAGCCCAGCGCGATCATGACCGATCAGCACGGCAATTCGCATCGGGGTTTCTCTGCCAGTACCAGCATCAACCGCAAAGACTGGGGTATGACCTATAACAACCTGCTGCAAAGTGGCGAAGCCGCGGTGGGCGATAACATCAAGATCCAAATCGACGCAGAGCTGGTGAAGAAGAAGAGCTAGCAGCAGCGACCGTCCCATTCCAGCTTTCGTTAATGGGTGCGATTTTCCGGGTGCCCCATTCCGCCTTCCGTTGGCGGGGTGGGGTTTCGCCTGCGGTACAACGGTGCTGGTCTGAGCAACAATCCTCACCCGGCAAACCCGGCCCGAATGGGGCACCCGACGGTTCATAGTGCTGCGCACTCCTCGCGTTACAATGGCGGGTCGAGATCAAACTTATGAATACCAATCGTATGGAATGGCCGCTGGCGGAAGCTGATCCCGAAGTCGCACAGGCAATCGAAAACGAAGAGCGCAGGCAGCATGAGGGCCTGGAGCTGATTGCATCCGAGAACTTCGTAAGCGAAGCTGTGCTGGAAGCTGCCGGCTCGGTCTTTACTAACAAATATGCGGAAGGCTATCCCGGCAAACGCTATTACGGCGGTTGCGAATTCACCGACGTAGTCGAGAATCTGGCGCGTGATCGCGCGAAGCAGTTGTTTGGCGCCGAACACGCTAACGTGCAGCCGCATTCCGGCTCGACCGCCAACATGGCCGCCTATTCTGCCGTCATCAAGCCGGGCGACACCATCCTGGGTTTGAACCTCGCGCATGGCGGGCACCTCACGCACGGGCATCCGCTGAATTTTTCCGGTAAGACCTACAAGATTGTTCCCTACGGTGTCACCCGAGAAACCGAGACGATCGACTACGACGAACTGGAAGAGATTGCCGAGCGCGAACGGCCGCAACTGATTATTGGCGGCGGCAGCGCCTATCCCCGAATCATCGATTTCGCGCGCATGCGGCAGATCGCCGACAAGGTTGGCGCAATCTACCTGGTCGACATGGCCCACTTCGCGGGACTGGTGGCCGGCGGCGCGCATCCTTCGCCGGTGCCGCACGCGCAGATTGTCACCACCACCACTCACAAGACGCTGCGTGGACCGCGCGCCGGGCTCATTCTGTCGAGGCAGGAGCATGCGGCGGCCATCGACAAGGTCGTCTTCCCCGGCATGCAGGGCGGGCCGCTGGTGCACATCATTGCGGCCAAGGCGGTCTGCTTCCGCGAGGCGCTCCAGCCCAGCTTCAAAGACTACGCGCAGCAGATTGTGGCCAATGCCAAGGTGCTGGCGCAAGCGCTGGCCGATGAAGGCTTCCACGTCATTTCGGGCGGCACCGACACTCACCTCATGCTGATCAACGTGTTCGCCAAGGGCATGCTGGGCAGCGAAGCGGAGAACGCGCTGCATGATGCCGGCATCACGGTGAACAAAAACGCTATCCCGTTCGACACCAATCCTCCGCTGAAACCCAGCGGGATCCGTATCGGCACTCCGGCGCTCACCACGCGTGGCATGAAAGAGCCGGAGATGCGCCAGGTGGGAAAGTGGATTTCAGAGGCACTGCACAACCGCAGCGACAAAGGCGTGTTGGAGCGCATTCGCCGCGAAGTTCTGGAGTTGGCAGATGCCTTTCCGCTTTACGCCACGCGGCGCGCAAAGCACCAAGTCGCAGCCAAGCTGTAGGGGGTAGTGGGGCCTCATCGCCGTCTATGGGCGGCCGGCGCCCGCCGGAATGCCCTACTGAGCGACAACGACTTGGGGATTGACCAGGTCCTCGTAAAGCGTAGCCACTTCCGAGGGGTCACCATCGGCGATGACCGATCCGTTTTCTAACAGAACAGCGCGATCGCAGTGCATTCTGACCATGGGCATGCTGTGCGAAACGAAGAGGATGGTCTTTCCCGCCTGACGGAATTCCTGAATGCGCGCGAAGCTCTTTTGTTGGAACCCAGCATCGCCGACCGAGAGGATCTCATCCACGATCAAGATTTCGGGGTCGACTTCTGTCGCGATCGAAAAAGCCAGACGGGTATACATGCCGGAGGAATACTGTTTGACCGGTGAATCAATAAAGTCGCCTATGTCGGCGAAATCGATAATGCGTTGCGTGCGCTCATCCATCTGGTCTTTCGAATAGCCCATCAGCAAGCCGTTAATCAGGATGTTTTCCCGGCCCGTCAGCTCTGCATGGAAGCCCGCACCCAGTTCGATCAAGGGAGCAATCTTTCCGGAGACATGGACCCTGCCTGCCGTGGGCTTGTATACACCCGCGATGATTTTGAGGAGCGTGCTCTTGCCGGAGCCGTTGCGTCCGACCAGGCCCAGCATCTCGCCTCCATACACTTTCAGCGAAACGTCTTTCACGGCATCGAAGTTGTGGTAACTCACTTCGTGGCGAAGGAAGTTTGAGAATAATTCGCGCAGAGTATCGGGGCGCTCATGAATGATGCGGAAGCGCTGGGTAACATTTTCAACTTCGATGGCTACGTGGCGGTCAGACATAGAAAACAAAATCGTCCTGATACTTGCGAAATAAAGCAAAGCCTAGAAACAGAGCTATGAAAGCGCAGGCGAAGGACGCGAGCACCGACTGCGCTTTTGGCAGCATGCCGTAATAAACCGCCAAGCGAAAACCGTTAATAACGTAGATGATCGGATTCAGCTTAAAAACCCATCGATACTTCTCCGGCAACATGTCGACGGCGTAGATAATTGGCGTGAAGTAGAACCAAGCCGACAAGACCACCTGCACAATGTGAGAGACGTCGCGATAGAACACATTGGCTGCAGCGAAGAAGAAGGTCATGCCCATCGTAAAAATGATGAGGGCAAGCATGGGAACAGGGAGATAAAGCCATGTCCAGTAAAACGGGTGGTGCAGCAAAGGTACAAGGATGGCCAGAGGGATCAAGGACAACAGCAGGTTGATTACGTTTGATACGACTGCCGCGACTGGGAAAACCAGCTTGGGAACCGCAACCTTCTTGATCAGGTCACCGTTACCGATGATCGAATCCACGGCATAGCTGAGAGATTGAGAGAAGAACGTCCACGGCAGCAGCACGCTCAGCAGAAATATCGCATAATGTGGAACGTTGAACCGCATGATGGTGGAGAAAACCAAAGTCAGAACTACCATCATCAGAGCCGGGTTCAGCAGGGCCCAGAGAAATCCCAAAAACGACCGTTTGTAGCGAAGCTTAATTTCTTTAAGTGCCAGCGCCCAGATTAGCTCACGGTATTTGTATGTGTTGATAACTAGTTCTTTCAATTTGGACAACTCCAAGACCAGCGGCGCACTTCGATGCGCACGACGCTACTGAGCGGTGTGAGCAGCCACCGAGAGCTCAGGACGCACCCGAACCTGACAGCACACCCTTGCTCGCGATCGGCTAACAGTAAGCAACAATCCTCTTATTCTACGCGAAATTCGGTAACGAGCAGCTCGCGCGAGGCGGCGGTTGGCGCTCTGCGGCATAACGATGGGAGTAACGCCGGCGGCTCTAGCGCTTACTTGCGCGGAAGCAGTATGGCGCGAAGACGCCGTGCAGGCGCCAGCAAGCGGAAGGACCGGCTATTGAGCACCTGCTGCAACTGCTGTTCAGCAACGCTTCCCGTTTCCCGATCGCGTCGCAAAGCCGCAGCCAGCTCTGACATCTGCTCGCTCAAACGAGCAATTGCCGCTTCGGACTCAGCAAGCTGCCGCCGCAACCCGAAGGTCTGCTGCTGGGCGGCTTCGAATCTGAGCTGCAGGGCAGCATGGGCCTGCTGGGCGCGGCTGAGTTCCTCGTTCAGTGCGGCGAGTTTCTGCTGTCCCTGGGCACTTTCTTTTCTCGCGTCCTCGAGTCGTTCGTTCGCAGCTGCTATCTGCGACTCGGCAGCGGCGAGTATCCTACGCAACTCGGCCACTTCCGCCTGTGCCGCGGTCAGATCGGTATCACGAACGGAAAGCCGGGTACGCAGCGATTCGTTCTCGGCTATGAGTTCCTCACGGCTTTGCTTCTCGGGGTCATGCGACCTGCCGGAGAAAACCTCCGCCAGATGCGTCCCCCTGCTGTCGTCATATTGCTGAAGCAGTGATTCCGCTAACCCATGTTTGTAATAGAGCAGGCTGGCTACGAGTGCCTGCCGCAGGCAAAGATCCGCATCCGAGCTCTCTCCCTTGCGCAAGAAAATAGCGTTGGCAAACAGCAGGGTATCTTCGTAGGCCTGCCCTGATTGCACCATCGACGGCAAGCGAACCGGGTTGATCAGGTCCACGAGTTGAAATCCCTGCTCCACCATAAAGCTCTGCACTTCAGCAAACAGCGGCTGCCCGGCGTAGATGGGGACGAACTCGACTTCGCAATGCACCACGGCGGTGCGCGACAGGACCTCCCGCGCTGACTCCAACGCCTGCAGCTCGTAGCCTTGAATATCGAGTTTCAGAAAGTCCACCGTGTCGCTGCTCAATACGTCGTCGAGGCGGCGGGTGGCGATCTCTTCCGTACGCACCGTGTGGAGCGACGACAGGTCCTGAAACCTCCGCACGACCTCTTCGTTCAACGGATACATCGAAGAGGTCGCATCAATGTTATTGATGTACAAGGTGTGAGACCCGCCATCTCCAATCGCGTACGGCAGCAGCGTGAGATCGTAGCTTTTCTCGCGATCGGCCCGCTCCTGTATGCGATCGGCAAGCGGATCGAAACCTATGACGCGACAGGGAATGCCCGAGTCGAGTAGCGGCTGATAGACATGGTCTTCGTAGTCAAGGGATTGGGCCCCCACGTCGACGATGGTGAGGGCCTGGCCGGGCGCGAGATGCTTGGCCACGGCTGCGATTCGGCGAGGATCGGAGCGCGGCCTTTGTTCCGGATTGCGGCGGCGGTACTCCTCGCTTTCGACCAGTTGCGCGAGCACCTCTTTCGGATCGCCTTCATCCTTGAGAAAATTCGCCCAATAGGTCAGGCCCGAAGATTCCGGTTCGCGTCCGAGCAGTGCCCGGTACAGCGTCCGTAAATATTCCAATCGCGTCATAAAATCTGAAGTCGAGCGGTCTCTTTCGTCATCGGGTGCGCCGAGGCCGTCGTATCAGCGCAGGAGGATGGCACGCTACGGGCCAAATCATCATGCGAGCTGACTCCCTAAGATACCGCATTCAACAAAATGCACCAGGCATGCGGCACTCCGCAACTCATCAGTGGCAATCGGACCCGCCCAGGTTGAAAGACCCCGGCAAGCGTGAAATCATGGACAGCGCAACCCCTGCAGGAGGTACCCGATTGTATGAAGATATGCTTTTCCCGGGCGTGATACGGGAAAACTGGCAGATGATGGAGAGTGAACGTATCGCGCTCACAGGAGTCCTGGCTCGGATCCGCCCTCGCGGAGCGCTGGAGGTCGGGGTATATTACGGCGGCAGCCTTTCCCTGGCTGCGCAATTCTCGGAACGTATCCTGGCCATCGACATCGATCCGGCAGTGCGCGAACGTTTTTCCCTCCCCGAGAACGCCGAACTGATGATTGGCAACTCGCAGGAGCTGATCCCCAAGGCTTTCGCTCGCTTTGAACAGCTTGGCTTACCCGTGGAGTATGTATTGATCGACGCGAACCATTCCGCGGAAGGAGTTCGGGGGGACCTGAACCTGGTATTGCAATATCGGCCGCGAAAACCCATGGTGATCCTCGCCCATGATTCAGGAAATGAGAACTGCCGCAAAGGAATTCTGGCGGCTGACTGGAACGCCAATCCGCATGTTCACTTCGTGCAGTGCGATTTCGTGCCCGGCCAGATCATCGAACATTCCATCCAAAACGGCCGGGGCGAAGTGTGGGGAGGCTTGGCGCTCGCCTACCTCGACCCACAACCACGCACCGGCGCCGCGGTAATCTCTCAGGGCGCGGTGACCATGGTCCGCGCCGCACATTTCGTTGCCCGGGACACTTCGCTCGTGAACGGCTAGTTGGCATAACACTTCCGCGTCGTGCTTACCGAATCGACTCAGGTTGCGCGTTGTTTCAGTCCCATGGGAAGTTAGGTGCGGCACCTTGACCGCATTCTTCGGCTTATTTCTGCAAACGATTTTGCAGCCGAGAACATGGCGAGAAGCGAATGTTGTCCCCCTTTCTGGCGCCTCCATGCTGATGTAGCATTAAAGCAATGCCTTCCCGGATACTGCTGGTTAGCAATTTCTTCCCTCCGCGTACCGTCGGCGGCGCGGAGATAGTCGCGTTCCGTCAGGCGAAGGCCCTGGCGGCGCGAGGCCATCATGTCACCGTGCTCGCGGGCGACCTGCCGACGGAAGACAGTCCCGCCGGAACGCTAAATTTCGACATCTATGACGGTTTGCCCGTCTATCGACTGGCGATACACTCGCTCGATCCAGCCGAAAACTTCTACTCGGCCGCTGCGGCCCGCCGCCTGAAGGCAGTCATCCAGACCGATCGCATCGAGATTGTCCATTTCCACAACGTCATGGGCCTGGGAGCGAACCTGATCCCCGCGGCCAAGGACGGCGGCGCGTTGTGCGTGGTCACGCTGCACGATCACTGGGGATTCTGCTTCCGTCAGACGCGGCTGCGGGTGAATGGAGCGCTGTGTAACAACTTCGACGAGTGTGCCGTCTGCATGTCCTCCATCCAGCCACCAAACGGGACGGCTTTGCCCATGCGGCTGCGTCGGGACTATGTGGCTTGGTGCCTGAGTCATGCCGACTACCTGGTCACGCCGAGCGCTTACCTGGGAAGGACGTATTCGGAGGCGGAATTTCCTCCCGAGCGCATTCGCGTAATCTCCAACGGGATTGATTTGGAGTCGGTGCCTCAAACTCCTAAGGAGCCTTCTTCTGACGGTATGGTCAGGTTTCTCTGTTCGGCTTACTTGGGCGAACATAAGGGGATCCCGATATTGCTGGAAGCAATGAAACGGCTCTCGCAAGATGCGAGCATCACAGTTCCCTGGCAGCTGACCATCGCCGGCGAGGGACATCTTCGCCCGGTTGTCGAGAAGGCCCTCCAGTCGGACACTCACCTGCGCTTCGTTGGCCGTGTCCCTCGCTCCGAACTGCTTTCGTTAATGAGTCGAACCGATGTCGCTCTGCTGGCTTCCGTCTGGCCGGAAAACGAGCCGGTCACGATGCTGGAGGCGATCGCTTCGGGTACCGCGCAAATCGCAACCCGCGCCGGCGGCAATGTTGAATTAGTTGACGAATCGCAGTCCGGCTTCCTGGTAACGCCCGGCGACGCTGATGCGTTGGCCGAAGCTATGCGGCGCTACATTGTCGATCCTGCATTGGCCGCAACTCACGGGGCGCACAACCGCGAGCGGCGTGTGAAGTTTGATGAGAACAACACCATCTCCCGCCTGGAGGAGCTTTACGTCGCGCCGCACCCTCAACCGTCCCCACGGCACCCGGTAATAGTTTGCGGCTCAGGATGGCCTGCGCTCGAAGTCGGCGCCCTCACCAGCCATGCCCACCAGTACCTGGAACATCGTCCGACTCCCCGCTTTATCTGGCGGGACTGGGCGGACGCAATCGTGTGGCGCGAGGCCACGCTGCTGTGGCTGTGGGACCGTCATCCGGAAGAGCCGCTGGTCAATGCTGCGATTCGTCGCAGAGTGCCGGTTCTGGCTCCGGCAAATGCCTGGGCAGAGGGACTCGCCCGTCACTTCGGGGGAGTGATTCTGTATCGCACCTATTTGGAAGCCTTGGCAGCGATGCGCGCACTATTGTCCGTTCCATCCCTGAGACAGCAGTTCACCCTTCGCTCGGAAGAGGCGGCTGCGGCGGCTACGGTGATGGCTCCGATAAACACGTTCGACCTGACTTCGGAAGCGAGATCGTAAGCCACTTTCGCCATGCACCCATTACGAATCGAAATATGTAACGAGCGGTTGCTGCCGCGCTTCGGGGTTGACCGCTTCCTCGTGCTGCTGGCGCGAAAGCTGGTTGAGGCCGGGCATGATGTTGGATTCGTCTGCCTGCGCTGCGACCGGTCGATGCTTGATCCTATATCGCCTGACATCACAGTGCTCGCCCTGCCCGAAGGCCTCAACATGGAACAAACCGAAGCAGCCGCCGAAGCTGCCACGGTGCAACGATGGAGCGAGTACCGTCCGGATGCGGTCGTGGTAGGTGGCTGGCCCTTCTTGCAGCTAGCTGCGGCTGCAGCAAGGCATCATGTCTCGGGAATGTTTATCGACGCAGGCGCGGTGGCACAAGATGCCATGCCCGAGCCGCAGGTGACCATGCAGCGCGAACTTCGACGCATTCGCCAACTGACCTTGCCGCTGATCGATTGCGTGCTTCCCATCAGCGAGTTCATACGCAACACGCAGAGCGAACCCGATCGCGGCAGCGCTGAGGGAATTGAGACGGTGCTGCTGGGCGCCGATCACATGTCGCTGGGGACTTTTGGCGGCGACCAACAGACTGGTGCTGGCCGCGAATTGGTGCAGCACCTCACGAAGCAGGTTGAACAAGGCGAGCGTCTGCTGCTTGCCCTGGGGAGATTTGAAGGGAAGGGATATAAGAATTCTGCGGCCGCTTACGACATATTTCGCATGCTGCGGGAGAAGTCACCGGCAACCCGCCTGCTGCTGCTGGATGCCGGCGAGCCCTGCAATGTACCGAGAGACTTAGCGCCTCACGTCGAATTGCTCGCCGCCCCCGACGACCTTACGCTGCAAGAGATCATGCATCTGTGCTCGGCTGGCATCAGCACATCGCTTTGGGAAGGTTTCAATCTTCCCCTGGCCGAGATGCAGTGGATCGACCGCCCGGCATTGGCCTTCAACATCGGTGCACACCCGGAAGTCGTGGCCGAGCCCTGGCTGCTTTGCAATTCCAACCGGGAGATGGCGGCCAAGCTGGTTGCCCTCCTCGAAGGCAGCGGTGCACCGGAACTATTGCCTCGCTTTGCGGCATTTCGCCAGCGATTCCGCTGGGAGCTCACCCTCGAGGCGTGGGAACGCGCAATCGTCAACACTGTTCACGGGCGCAGGGTAAGCCGGCCCTTGGAGGGAGATGGACCCGAACGGCGAATCGTTCTGGTTGATGTGACGAATGCTTCGCTCGATCCCGCCAACCCGGGAGTAATCAGGGTAGTGAGGAGACTGTGCTCCGAATTGCAGCGCGATGAGCGTCTCGAACTGGTGTTCGCCGCCTGGAGCCGCGATCGTGGCGAATTCACTTTCCTGGACCGGACCCGGACAAAGTTCCTGGAAGGCTATGGCGGACCACGTGACGGCCTCAGTTTGCTGGCTGCTTGGAAAGGGGATGTCACACCCGAGGTCTTGCTTGCCCGCAGCAACGGTTCCCGGTCTACTACTCCCATTTTGTTGTTGCCGGAAGTGATGTTCGACGGACAGGCCGAAGCGCGGGTGAAATGGGGAAACTCTCACGGATTCAAGACAGCCGCAATCCTTTATGACTTGATCCCGATCTTCAACCCCGAGCTATGTGACGAAAATGTCTGCGCCGGCTTTCCCGCTTATCTGAAGGCATTAACTGGCCTCGACGCGGTCTGGAGCATTTCCGACTTCACGCTTCGTGAGTTCAGTCGCTACCTCGGCAAATTCGGAAACAGTCTGCCTCCCACCCACGAAGCAATTCATTTGCCCGGCCAATTCGGCGAGCAGCCGCGGCAACGCGACGCACGGCCGGAGGGTCAGGATCGCGAGATCCGTATCCTGTTCGTCTCTACCTTGGAACCGCGCAAGAACCACATGCGTTTCCTCGAGGCGTTTCAGATCGTGCGCCAAAGTCGCCCAGAGCTACGGCTTCGTCTTGTGCTCATCGGCAACCGATACGCGGGCGCTCCCCAGATCGCCGAGGCGGTGCAGGCCGCCGTGCGACAGGATGCCAGTATTGAGTGGCTGGGTACAGTGGACGACGAACGCCTGGCGTCGGAGTTCGGGCGCTGCACGTTTACGGTTTATCCTTCCCTGGTGGAAGGTTACGGACTTCCGATTCTGGAGAGCCTGTGGATGGGCAGGCCGTGTCTCACCCATGAAGGCGGCGTGATGCGCGAGCTGGCAGCACCCGGCGGTTGCGTCATGGCTGACATGACCGACCCTCCCTCAATAGCGAAAGCCTTGGAGCAACTGGCTACGAATCTCAGCCTGCGGGAGAAACTTCGGGAGGAAGCGGTGGAACGCAAAATACTAAACTGGCAGGACTATGCAGTCACTATTGCGGACCGTTTATGCAAGCTGTGAAGCGCACGACATCCGACGCGTTTCGACGGCCAAATGAGGTATTACGAAAACTCATTGCTGCCAACGTCGAGCTGATCTACGCTCGCGACCCTGCGCTGGGCAAAGCTTTAGATGTCCCGCTGCCCACTGTGGACCTGCCTGATACTCCGCCGCAGCGCAGGCATGGCGACAACCGCGGATTCGCGTATCGGGCTGCTCGCAAGGTATACCGCAAGCTTAAAGACAATCAGCAGCTCAAGCCGCTTCTGGAGAGGGTGCGGCACGAAGTGCTGACCCGCACCTAGTGCCGGCCGGAGATAGTTGTGGCGCGGGAGGAACACCTCACTCGCGTGAGCGCACCCTATTCCGAAATAGATCGGCTTACTTTTCTTCGTAGATATGAACGTCGTCCCAGTAGACCGTTCCAGTGCCCTGCTGTCGAAACAGGTGAATACGCAGAGTGCCTGACGCGCTGGCGGGAACCGTTATAGCGATCGGTTGCCAGGCCGGCTGCGGCATTACGGAATCCGAAAATCGCGCGACATTGGCAACGGAATCATAAGTTGCAATCTGCGCCGGGGCCGTGTCGCCGGGTGATGCGGAAACCCATGCAGCAATGCGGTATGCCTTCCCAGGCACTAACCCACTGACGTCATGGTAAACGCTTCCGGCATCGTCGGCTTCCTTGAGGCCGTACCTGCCCTCATGTTTGGCGTCTGGAACGACGCTCGCGTCCACGCCCTGGTAAGGCTTCCAAGGCTGAAGGCTGCCGGTTTCAAAATCTCCGTTTAGGAAAACCGCTTTACCATCGAGTGGACGGGCAAGATGAACGACTTCGACCAGGGCAACCAGCAAAAGTCCCGAGGCCACGAGCTGCCACGTTGCGGCCGCCACAACCCTTGAAGAGGTCTTGGCTATTCTGCTGCCAAGCCGCTCTGCCACGACCCTAGCGATCAAAAGCATAGCCACGAACACCGTGAAGCAGGCGAGGCGAAAGTTGGTTGTCTGGCCAAAAACAAAATAGCCAAGGCTGTAGAGAATTCCAGAAGCGGCAATCCAGGCTGTATCCCAGCGCTTCAGCCAGATCCCCTGCACAAGGAAAATGAGCAGAATCGCCAAATACAAGTATGGTCTGAACAAAATCGACTGACCGATGGATAGCCCTTCTCCCATCGCCCACCGATGCAGGCGACTCTCCACTGGAACAAAACCTGACTCATTAGGAGCGATGCACGTGTCGATCACAGGTTCGAGTTCTATTGGACCAAGGCCCATATATTTTGAGAAGAAATCCATACGCCACGCAAGATAGGGCGCAGGATGGGTCAACACGGCTTTTATCCATGCGGCTTCGAGATCTTTTACGTAGGTAGAATTCCATGTCAAAAGGAGGACTCGGTCGGGTCCCCAAAACAGCCAGCCATCATTGTAGGGATCAAGCTGCTTTTGGATCATTGTTATGGACACACCGGGCTTTTGAAACTCCTGCGGGATCAGCATGGTCCCGGTTTTTACAGATAATGCCGCCATGTCATAAAGAAATCCTGCCTGCTCTGGGTATTCAGTTTGCACGTGGAATACTTTGTCCGTAATCTTCGCAAACCCGATGAAAGTGGCTACCGTAACTACGATGAGTACAGCGATGCGATTCCACTCTCGGGGCATGAAAAGCCATGCCAACAACGGTAGAGCCGCAAATACTCCATTGTGCCGTGCCGCGAATCCAAGATAGACACTGGCCATTCCAAGCCAGAAAAATACACGGCCGTGATCTTCTTTATATCTATAGATACAGCCAATAGCAAAGATCAGCCAGCACGCCATAAAGGAATCTACGCCTACGAATCCCATCCAGTAAAAGATTGGAGGACAGAGGGTGACCCCGAGTAGGAGAGCAACCCCCAGCAAGGGTGCAGCGTATTTCCTGATGGCCAGCAATATCCCAAAGGTGAATAGGAGTGTCTGCAGGACTATGACGGGTTGAAAACCATCATGCAACTTAATGAGATAAGTCATGATGATGGTCAACGCTACCGAATGCCAGTTATGATAGACCCCGGTGTGAGCCTGGCCCCACATATCCAGCAAATCCACGTTTGTACATCCAGGATTAAAGGAGCCGACCAGTAATGTCGCTAGAAATGCAATGGCAGACGAGTAAAGCAGAGCCGTAGAGAGCTTTAGGACGCGCAATGATGGACGCCTTTCAGTCGCTGCAACGATGGACGGCGGGTTACACAAAATTCAGACAGGGTCGAGAAGCGGTTCTCGGCAATCTATCGTTGCGAGAGCCGTCTTAACCGGATTTTATACGCACCTCCGAAACTATCGCTCGCACCCGTCCGTTCAGAGATGTCATTGGCGTGCGACGAATGGACGTGCCGCACGCTGTAATAAATGATTGGGGGGCCCTCCTGCGAATGCAACGCCGCAATCCTCGTTTCGTTCATCCTGAAGATTTATAACACAACGCTAAGCGGTTATAGACCAGTCCAGGGCACCAAACACCAACAGCGCGCGGGTTCAGGAGTAGCCACGACTAGGCGGCGTACATTCTCTTTAAAATGTCCCGAATAGGTGTAGCAGGCGCAAATCCTGTGAGGCTTTTCAGCTTCTGATTAGAGCCCACCAAACGCCTGATATCGTTCTTCCTCACCAACTCTGGTTGCACCTCGACCTTGATTTCATAGCCTGCAATGCTATTCATCTCGGAGAGAATGCTGGCCACGCTGACGGTAGAGCCCCTGCAGATGTTTACAGTTTCTGAGCGTACATCGCTTTGCAGCAGACGCATATAGGCTTCCACAACGTCTTCCACATCTGAAAAATCCCGTTCTACACTGATGTCGCCTAGCTTAATGGTGCTCGCGCGCCGTTTGTAGTGGCTCACTATTTTGGGCACAACGAACCTCTCATCCTGCCCAGGACCGGTGTAGTTAAACGGACGAGTAATGATAATCGGCAGGCGGTCAGACCATGTCCTAACCATGTGCTCCATGGCAAGCTTGCTGGCAGCGTAGTGATTAACCGGTGCGGGACAGGTATCTTCAGTTAGTTCGGCAGCGTTGTTGCCATACACATTTGCACTGCTGGGGATGAGTACCTTAGCAAGACTCCCGCCGGCCGCCTCCAAGGCTTCCAAAAGGTTCATGGTTCCGAGTACATTAACCCGGTAGAAGTCTTCAGGATTACCTTCGCCGACGAAGGCTATGGCCGCCAGATGAACTACAACGTCAGGATTGATTCCGCTGAGGTTGTCCCTGGTCTCCGCGTTGTTCGTAAGGTCGCAGGGTATCCAGTCGTCTCCGGTTGGCGCACCGATGCCGATGCCGACGACACGGTACCCACGGCGAGCCAATGCGGCCACGACGTACTTGCCGGTGAAGCCAGCCGCGCCAGTGACCAGAGCAGTAGGCATCGTCAGTAGAGTGATTGTCCTGTAGACACACGCTGCAAGTCCGCTTCTACCATCAGGCGGCAAAGTTCCGGGAGCATTGTTGTGGCACGCCAGCCGAGTACTCGTTCCGCCTTCGCCCCACTTCCCTGCAAGTAGTCGACTTCCGCGGGTCGATAAAACTTTGGGCTAATTTTATAGATACATTTCCCGGTTTTCCGATCAATGCCGCGCTCTTCCGCCGCTTCACCCTGCCAAACTACTTCGATGCCGATGGCTGCTGCCGCCAACGTGGCAAAATCACGAACCGTCGCACTTTCTCCCGTCGCCAGGACATAGACGTCAGGGGCATCGTGCTGCAGCATCCTCCACATGCCTTCGACATATTCGGGAGCATAACCCCAGTCGCGGCGCGCATCCAGATTGCCCAGTTCGACGACATCCAGCATGCCCAATTTCAGGCGGGCCATAGCATCGGTAATTTTTCGGGTGACAAATTCCATACCGCGCAGCGGTGACTCATGGTTGAACAAGATGCCGCTCACCCCGAAAATGTCATACGCTTCGCGGTAATTTATGGTCATCCAGTGCGCATAAAGCTTCGCCGCGCCATAAGGACTGCGAGGATAGAACCTTGTATTCTCGTCCTGCGGCACGGTCTCGACTTTGCCAAACATCTCAGACGTCGAAGCCTGATAAAACCGAATTTTGCGGTCGACAATTCGAATGGCTTCGAGGATATTTACCGCGCCCAGACCGGTGATCTCGGCAGTAGTCACCGGCTGATCAAAGGAAAGCTTCACAAAGCTTTGGGCAGCGAGGTTGTAGATTTCCTGCGGCTGCGACTGTTGAATCAGCCGAATGCCTGCGCCCAGGTCCGTCAGATCCAAGTCCGTGAGATGCAAGCGGGAGTGGTCTCGAATTCCAAGCGAAGCTATGCGCCAGAAATTGACGGAACTCGCACGACGGAAAGTCCCGTAGACCGTATAGCCTTTATCCAGCAGCAGTTTTGCCAAGTACGCCCCATCTTGGCCGGTGATACCGGTGATGAGAGCTGTTTTCCCGCTCGAAGAGTCGTGCATCAAGTCCTCAGCTGAGCTCCTGCGCGCGCTCGCCGGCACCCGGTAGACAGCGGGTCAGCGGCGGATGCTGTGAGCAGGAAGCGTCGCGATTCTCATGTATTTGGTGGCGGCGGTAGGACTCGAACCTACGACCTACGGATTATGAGACCGTCGCTCTAACCACCTGAGCTACACCGCCAACGGTCGGGAAGTTTTCGCTCTGCGCGAGGGGAAGAAACGCCCGACGACGCTCTGCAAGCGAAAGGCTGGACGCCTCGTCCAGCCAATGTTGATTCTAGATTCTCCACGAAAGCGCGTCAATCTGCGGTTCCCACCAAACCAGGTTGCGCAGCACATTCCATTCACAGAACGTTAAACGCTGCGTGCGATACTAAGTGCTTCACAATGAGCAAGTCCCGCATGATCCGGTGCGCCTTTTTGGCATTGGCCGTAAGCTGTCTGCTCGTTCCCGGTCTCATGGCGCAAGCCGATCCCCAGGCCGGCGCTCAGGCCGAGCCCACCGAGAGTAAGCCTCGCGACACCTTCTTCGAGCACTCCGACAGCGCGAAATGGTGGATCTCAGGGCAGGCCAACTTCGTCTTCCAGGCCCATGGTGACTTCTACGCGCTTTACAGCGGCCCAAACAGTTTGAAGAACACGTCCGAGGAGGCCATCTCCCGCGTGCTCACTCTCTACACAGGTTACGAACTTACGCGCAACACCGCAGTTTATCTTGACGTGGAAGAGGCAGGATGGGGAGGCATCAGCGGCGCCCTGGGTCTGGCGGGATTCACCAACCTTGATGTCGTCCGTAACCCAAGCATCGGAACTGCACCGTATCTCGCCCGCTTCATGCTGCAGCAGATCATCCCTCTCTCGAAGGAGAAGATCGAGCAGGAGCGCTCGCCTTTGACGTTGCAGACCCAGTTACCGGCCCGACGTCTGGAAATCAGGGTAGGGAAATTCTCGACCGTAGATTTCTTCGATTACAACATCGGAGGGACGGACAGCCATTACCAGTTCCTCAACTGGGTGATCGACAACAATGGCGCCTACGATTACGCAGCGGAGACCCGGGGCTACACCATGGGCATACTCCTCGACTACGAGGACCGCAGATGGGGATTACGCTTCGGCGAGTTGCTGATGCCAAAAGTCGCCAACGGCCCACAACTCAGCTGGGACATCGCCAACAGTCGCGCTGAGAACATCGAACTTGAGCTTCGTCCCGCGCTGTTGAAGGACCGCGACACCAAGATTCGTTTCCTTAGCTACATCAACCATGCGGATATGGGCAACTATCGCGATTCTCTTCTGCTGTACAAAGAAGGCCTCACTCCTACGCCCGACGTAACTGCGACACGCATACCGGGCACTATCAAGTACGGTTTCGGAGTGAATTTCGAACAGGAATTTGCCAAAGACATGTACGCTTTTGGGCGCTGGGGATGGAACGACGGCAAAACTGAATCTTTCGCCTACACGGAGGACGAGTCGGGCGTCGAAATCGGAGCTTACTTCGTCGGTACTCGCTGGCGACGAAGCCTCGATCGAGCCGGAGTCGCATTCGTTTCCAGTGGCATCAAGTCGTACCACCAGCAATACCTCGCAGATGGAGGCTTGGGGTTCATCCTGGGCGATGGCGGACTCACTTACGGGCGGGAAAACATCGAAGAGTTGTTTTACACCGTACACGCCTGGCGAGGGTTGTTCTTCGCCTTCGATCTGCAACACGTCAACAATCCGGGCTACAACCAGGTCCGTGGCCCGGTCACTGTACCGGGCGTTCGCATGCACCTGGAGTTCTAGTCGGCGTGAGTCCAATTGGCGGAGTGGTGTTCGCTTGCTGAAACTACCTGCTCGTTCATCAAGAACGACACGAACGCTTCCAGAACTCTACGAATGTCCTCAGCCGTGTAGAGCGATTCACGTTGGTTGCGCGTGCTGATGACTTCTTCAAATAACAAGCCCTCCACCATGCCGAACAGCGCTGCCTTGGTGGCGGTCAGGTTCAGATCGTGCCGGAGAGCACCCTGATTTTTCAAATCCCTTAACACGCTCTCGACTAACGACCCGAACTGCAGGGAGCCTTCGCCGGGCGCGGCGCCGGCATTCTCGCGGCGAGCACGTCGCGACTCCATCACCAGCAGGGACTTCATGGCCGAATCCTGCTCCAACTCAACGATGTATGACTCAAGAACATCGATGAGCGACTGTGGAGAGCGATGCGGTGCGCTGGTCAGGGCATAGGCGCGACGCAGAATGGCGGTCCAGCCCTGATCAAGGATTGCGAACAGCAGACCCTGCTTGCTGCCGAAGTGCTTCATCAGCTGTGATTCGCTGGTCCCCGCCTGGCGGGCAATGGCCACAGTGCTCGTGTTTTCGTAGCCGTTTTTGGCAAAAAGGTCTTTTGCTGCAAGCAAAATTCGGTCGCGAGAGGAGATAAGCCCGGTCATACTCATGGTTGTCTTCTGGACGCCCAGCAAGGAACGTACACTCCCCTGGTTGGGGAGTTTCGAAGCTCGGGACATGTTGCTTGTATTTGCGGACGGCTCTGACAGTAGTTCCAAAATCTCGTCGTCTTACTGCGACTTGGTGCCTTTCTTTGTGCCGGACTTGGTGCTCGCCGTCTTGCTGGGAGACGAATCGCCCGCATCCTTCTGCTCCTGGTCGATCAACTGGTAAAGCTGCGTACGATCTACAACCTCGACGAAGGGTTTCCCGCGAGTGGTGTCGCTGACCACGTAAATGGTGGGAGTGTGGTCGATACCGACTCTCTGGCCAACCTGGAAATCGGCCCTGACCTTTGCGGCCAGGTCGCCATTGGGATCGACTACGAAGGGCAGCGGGACCTTGTGATCGTCCGCAAATCGCTCGGTCATACCCCGCAGATTGTCTTTTGTAATCTGCGGCTGGTTCTGGAAGATGAACAGCCGGTATTCGTCGCCGAGTTGTTTCGATTTGGTGTCGAAGTAGCGGGCGTTGACCGCAGCGTCGAACGACCAGTTGTGCATGGGCAGCGGGAAGTCGTACTGAACCAGCGGGATGTTGTACTTCTTGGCGGCTTCGTGCAGCAGCGGGGCGGCGCGTGCGCAATCGGGACACTGCAGGTCCTCGAAGACGATGAGGGCAACCTTCGAGCCCTTGGGCGGGCGCAAAACCGACGTGTCGCCAGCAAAAGCTGCGAGGTTCAGAGCGAGCACAGCAACTAAAGCAAATAAAGCCGAGCGAGAAATATTCCTGTTCATTCTTTTCCTTGGCACCGCAGCGAGACGAAAACCAGCCAGCATCCTGAAATACTAATCGATAGACGTGCAACCGTCGCGGGGGTATCGCCGAATTCGAAGACTCTGGACGACTCTGCTCGAGGCCGGCCTGCCTGAGGGCAGATTGAGGCAGCAAAACGCGTTGTGCTAGGATTCTGAATTTGTTACAGCTTCACCATGCGCAGGCCGGCATGGTGCCCCGCCTTAAGGCCTCACCGGCAACCCCGGGGAATTCAGCACGCCGTCCCACGTGCTGCCGGGGAAGATCGCCTCTGAGAGTGCGGAGTGGGCCGACCTGATCGCGATCAGCAGAACTGTGCCCTCTCTGCCCGTCGTCGCGCATGGCGGCCGTCCACAATTCCAAGGAGTCTTACGTGAAGACTTACGAAGGCGCAAATGTCCGGAACGTCGCCCTGATTGGGCACTCCCACTCGGGCAAAACCTCTCTAATCTCCGCCATGCTGTTCACGGCCGGCGCTACCCAACGCTTCGGGCGGGTCGATGAAGGCACCACCGTCACCGACTACGACGAGGAAGAAATTTCGCGCGGCATGTCGCTCTCCGCAGCAACCGCCGTGGTGGAGTGGGGCAAGACCAAGATCAACCTCATCGATACGCCCGGCTTCAACATGTTCATTCATGAAGCCGAGATGGTGCTGCCGGCGGTCGAGTCAGCGCTGGTTGTGGTCGATGCCGTGAGTGGTGTCGAGGTTGTCACCGAGCGCATCTGGCAGTATGCCGACCGCTTTTTGTTGCCTCGCGCCATCGTCTGCACCCGTATGGACCGGGAACGAGCCGATTTCTCGCGGGCCATGGAATCTCTGACCAACGCCTTCGGGCGCACCGTGATTCCGGTGCAACTTCCTATCGGGGCTGAGAAGAACTTCACCGGCGTTATCGACCTGGTGAAAATGCAGGCTTATACGTACGACGTGGGCGGCAACGGCAAAGCCAAGGTTGGACCTATCCCTGAAAACATGCAGGCCGAGGCGCAAGCCGCGCACGAGAAACTGATCGAGTCGGTGGCCGAAGGCGACGACGCCCTGATGGAAGAGTTCTTCGAAAAAGGCACCATCGACTCCGAGCACATCATCACCGGTCTGCACAACGCCATTCGCGAAGACAAGATCTTTCCCGTGTTGTTCGCCTCCGGCCTGGGCAATATGGGGACCGACGAGGTACTGGACTTCATCGTCGACTACCTGCCTACCGCGGTGGAGCGCGGCCAGATGAAAGCTGCGCCTACCGCAAACAATGGCGAGCCGGCAGTGCGCAAGATCGGCGATGCCGAGCCGGTTTCGGCGTACGTGTTCAAGACCATCAGCGACCCCTTCTCGGGACGCATTTCGTTCTTCAAAGTCTTCTCCGGGGTGTTGAAGAACGATGCCACGCTGCAAAACTTTACCCGCAACACCGGCGAGAAGCTGGCACACATCGCGGTCATGCAGGGCAAGACCGCCGTCCCCGTGACCGAACTTCATGCGGGCGATATCGGTGCTGTTGCCAAGCTGAAAGACACGCTGACCGGCGACACACTGGGCGACAAGGTGGCGCCTATTCAGTATCCGCAGGTGACGTTCGCCGAGCCGGCGATTACGTTTGCCATCGAGCCCAAGACGCGCGCCGATGAAGACAAGCTCAGCAACGGCATTCACAAGCTGATGGAAGAGGATGCGATGCTGCGCTTCTTCCGCGATGCCCAGACGAAAGAATTTCTGATTGCTGGAACCGGGCAGCAGCATATTGAAGTGATCGTCTCCAAGCTGAAGCACCGCTACCACACCGAGGTCAACCTGAAGGCGCCGAAGGTGCCGTACCGCGAGACCATTCGCGGGCGCGCCGACGTCCAGGGACGCCACAAGAAGCAGAGCGGCGGCCACGGTCAGTTTGGCGATTGCAAGATCAAGATGGAGCCGTTGCCGCGCGGAGGCAACTTCGAGTTCGTCAACGAGATTTTCGGCGGCTCGATTCCGAAGAACTACATACCAGCGGTGGAGAAGGGGATCGTCGAAGCTGCGCAGCGCGGCTATCTCGCCGGCTTCCCGGTAGTTGATTTCAGGGTTGTGCTCTACGACGGCTCGTACCACGACGTGGACTCGAACGAGTTGTCGTTCAAAACAGCAGGCCGCATCGCGTTTAAGAAAGCCATGGAACTCGCCAAGCCGACGCTGCTGGAGCCGGTCATGAACGTCGAGATCACGATTCCGGACGAGTTCGCCGGCTCCATAATGGGCGACCTCAACAGCCGCCGCGGCCGCATTCAGGGCATGGACAACAAGGGCGGAAAGACGATCGTGAAGGCCGAAGTTCCTATGGCCGAGATGCTGACCTACGGCACCGATCTGACGTCGATGACGCAGGGCCGCGGCAGCTTCTCAATGGAGATGAACCACTACGACGTAGTACCCGCGGCGGCGCAGGAGAAGATCATCGCCGCTGCCAAGGCGGCAGGTGGAGATGAAGCGGAGGAAGAGGAGTAGAAGTTTAGGGTTCTATTCCGACTACTACGTCATCTGCCACGGCACTTGCGAATGTTGAAAGGCGGCTAAACGGACTGGCTCGAAATACGGTGTCGGCCCCCGAGATTCTGAGAATCTCGGGTAGGGAGGCACGGACCTTTCTGTAAATCGTCCACATTTGCGCAACTGTAGGTTGCCGGTCAGCTCGCACAAACGCGTCTACCAGTTGACCGAATAGACCGTTCAGGGTAGCGCCGTGGATATACACATCGGTGCCGTCCAAGTCTGAGAGAGATTTCGACAACCGGTGTTTCCTCTCCTCGAACACATAGAACGTGTGCTGCGAGTCTTGCTTGGCATGAGCAACCGCCAATCCCAGTTCGAATGGCATGTTAAATCTAGGGGTCGTTGGCGCTCTACGGTCAACCTGAACACGTGAAAGGTCATGCACCGAGTAACGGCATTGAGCAATAAGGCCGCGGATTCGCTCCAACCGGCGTTCACCACCAGGGATTTCCAGGGTTGCGTGAGGAAGCATGCCAAAGGCACTCACACCCGCCATGTAGCCAAGAAACAGGGTTTGGAATCCCTTGTCGTACGGCAGGTTGAGAAAAACAGAATCTTTAGGTTTTGGCACGTTTAGCTACCCTGGCCTTCTTGGTGGCCGTTCGGGCGCTCTTCGTGCGATGCGTCTTGGATGTCTGGGAAGTACGCGTAACGATGCTTGTGTTTCTCCGGACAGTCGGGGCGCTATTCTTGGACGCAGCAGACTTCTTAATCCCCCCGTTGAGTGCTAACGCGGCAAGGTCCTTAAGTTTCTTGAGGTCTGTTTTTGGAACACCCAGCTCTCTCGCCGTGTCCTCAGCCGTTGCCCACTCGCCGGTCAGAATTGTTGCAGGTGCCATAGGTTGAGAATATCCCTGTTTAGCGGCGCAAACAACTCTATTGGTAGATGACCTTGCGGTCGCCCTTCACCACGCGGCCGATGGTGTAGCCCTTCTCGCTGCAGCGGTCGAGGATGGTCTGCACCTTCTTGAATTTTGCGGCAGGCACAACCAGGATCATGCCGATGCCCATGTTGAAGGTGCGCAGCATCTCTTCCTGCGGGACGTTGCCGATGGCCTGCATATGCTCGAAGATGGGCAGCACAGGCCAGGAGTTAATCTCGACGATGGCGGAGCAATTCTTGGGCAGCACGCGCGGCAGATTCTCGGTGATACCTCCGCCCGTGATATGCGCCATGGCCGTTACCGCTTCGGCTTCGACCATGCGGCGGACGATCGGCCAATAGCTCTTGTGCGTCTTCATGAGCTCGGTGCCAACCTTGCCCTTGATTTCGTTAACGTAGCTCTCGGGCGTGTAACGGGCGGTCGAGAAGAAAAGCTTCCGGGCCAGGGAGTATCCGTTGGTGTGCAGACCGGTGGAAGGCAAGCCAATTAACACATCACCCGGCTTAACGTCTTTGCCGGTGATGATCTTGTCGCGGTCGACAACGCCCACAATGAACCCGGCTAGATCGTACTCGCCGTTTCCGTAGAAGCCCGGCATCTCGGCGGTTTCGCCGCCAATCAGCGCACAGCCATTTTGCTTGCACGCATCGGCAATGCCGCTGATGACCTTCTCGGCAATCTCGCCTTCGAGCTTGCCGGTGGCGAAGTAGTCCATGAAGAACATCGGAGCTGCGCCCTGCACGGCGATGTCGTTAACGCAGTGGTTGACCAGGTCAGCGCCCACGGTGTGATGCAGGTGCATCTCGAAGGCCAGCTTCAGCTTTGTACCGACGCCGTCCACGCTCGAGACCAGCACCGGATCGCGGTACTTGCGTTTGTCGATGGAAAACAGCCCGCCAAATCCACCGATATCGCTTAAAACACCACGATTAAAGGTCTTTTGGGCGAGATACTTGATGCGCTGCTTGGTTCGATTGGCACGCTCGATGTCGACACCGGCATCGGCGTAAGTGATAGGGCGATTCTCGGTCACGGCTTGAGCCAAAGGTTGGAATCCATCCCAGGAATGAGCGTTCGCGGAAAAATCATTGAGGGAAGCGCAATTGTATCACCTGCAATGCTCTAGGAATGTTGCACTTGGCGCGAGACGTGACCGAAATCACGGCTGCACGTGACCTAAGGGGAAGCCTTGCGCGGAGTGCGACACTAGACTGTCTGCAGCACGCAACCGTTCAGGCGTACGCCGAGGAACCATGAGCAGCGTCTCCAAACTCGCCCAATCCAAGATCAAAGCCGATCCGTCTTCCGACATCTATCGCTCCGAAAGTAATCCTCTCGACCCGATTTTCGCGCCCCGCAGCGTTGCCGTCATCGGCGCCTCCGAGCGCCCGGGCAGCGTGGGACGCTCGGTGCTGTGGAACCTGCTGAGCAGCCCGTTCGGCGGAACCGTGTTTCCCGTCAACTCCAAGCGACCCAATGTGCTGGGCATCAAGGCCTACCCCAAGATCGCCGACCTGCCGGACAAGGTTGACCTGGTGCTGGTCACCACGCCCGCCGATACCGTTCCCGACGTCATTGGTGAAGCGGTGGAATTCGGCGTCCCCGGAGCCATCATCATCTCGGCCGGTTTCAAGGAACACGGCGACCATGGCAAAGAACTGGAACAACGGATCGCCAACATCATTCGCGGCAAAATGCGGGTGATCGGCCCGAACTGCCTGGGGGTGATGAATCCTCTCAAAGGACTGAACGCCACGTTTGCGCACACCATTGCCCGCCCGGGGAGCGTTGCCTTCCTCAGCCAGAGCGGAGCGCTGTGCACGGCGGTGCTCGACTGGAGCCTGCGGGAAAACGTCGGGTTCAGTGCGTTCGTTTCTACCGGATCCATGCTCGATGTGAACTGGGGCGACTTGATCGACTACTTCGGCAGCGATCCGCGCACCAACAGCATTGTGATTTACATGGAGTCGGTGGGCGACGCCCGTTCGTTCCTGTCGTCTGCTCGCGAGGTCTCGCTCACCAAGCCAGTCATCGTGATAAAGGCTGGGCGTACCGCGGCGGCGGCAAAGGCTGCAGCCTCACATACCGGAGCGCTCACCGGCAGCGATGAGGTTTTGGATGCCGCGTTCCGCCGTTCAGGCGTACTGCGCGTCAACAGTATCGCCGATATTTTCTTCATGTCCGATGTGCTGGCGAAGCAGCCGCGGCCGCGCGGTAAGCGGCTGGCAATCGTGACCAACGCCGGAGGCCCGGGCGTACTTGCCACCGACGCACTGGTTGCCGGCGGAGGCGAATTGGCAGAACTCTCCGCCGAAACCATGGCCGCCTTCGACGCCATCCTGCCGCCGCAGTGGAGCCACAACAACCCGGTCGATATCCTGGGCGACGCGGAGCCCGAACGCTATGCCAAATCGCTGGACATTGCCGCGAAAGATCAGGGCATCGACGGGATGCTGGTGATTCTGACTCCGCAGGACATGACCAACCCGACGCAAATCGCGGAGAAGCTGAAGCCTTACGCGAAAGGGTTGGGCAAGCCCGTGCTGGCGAGTTGGATGGGCGGCGCCGAGGTTGCCGCCGGCGAACAGATACTGAACCAGGCGGGCATCCCGACGTTTCAATTCCCCGACAGCGCAGTGCGGGCCTTCAACTACATGTGGCGTTATGCCTACAACCTGAAGGGTCTGTATGAGACGCCGGCCCTGCAGCACCAGGCAGACGCTAGTCTGCAACGAGAAACTGCCCAGCAGATCATTGCCAAGGTGCGAGCCGAGGGCCGCACGCTGCTCACCGAGTTCGAGTCGAAACAGTTGCTGGCGGCATACGGGATTCCGGTAGTCGAAACCCGACTGGCGCTCACCGAGCAGGAAGCCACTAAGGCCGCATCGGAGATCGGCTACCCCGTGGTGGTCAAGCTCCACTCACTGACCATCACCCACAAAACTGACGTCAGCGGCGTGATGCTGAACCTGCATGATGCCGAAGCAGTGGGCAGGGCATTCCGGCTGATTCAGCTTTTCGTAACCGACAAAGTTGGCGCAGAACACTTTCAGGGGGTGACGGTCCAGCCCATGGTCAATCTGAATGGCTATGAGCTGATCGTGGGCAGCAGCCTCGATTCGCAATTCGGTCCGGTGATGCTCTTCGGCACAGGCGGCCAGCTGGTGGAAGTCTTCAAGGATCGCGCCTTGGCGCTCCCGCCGTTGAACTCGACGCTCGCCCGCCGCCTTATGGAGCAGACCCGGGTCTTCACCGCGCTGAAGGGCGTGCGCGGTCGGCCTCCGGTGGACATCGCGGGGCTTGAGGAACTGCTCGTCCGCTTTAGCCAATTGATTGTCGAGCAGCGCTGGATCAAGGAAATCGACATCAACCCGTTGCTGGCCTCTCCTGAGCGGCTGCTGGCTCTCGATGCGCGCGTCGTCATCCACGGGCTCGAGCTGCAAGAGGAAGACCTGCCCAGGTCGGCGATACGTCCTTACCCGCAGCACCTGGTCGGCAGCTGGGTCATGAAGGACGGCAAAGAAGTCGCCATTCGGCCCATCCGTCCTGAAGATGAACCGCTGTTGATCAAGTTCCACGAGAAGCTCTCGGAGCGCAGCGTTTATCTCCGCTACTTCCAGCCGCTGAAGCTGACCCAACGCGTAGCTCACGAGCGGCTGTCGCGCATTTGCTTCATCGACTACGACCGCGAGATGGTGCTGGTTGCCGAGCGGCCGAATGAGAAGGGCGAGCCCGAAATTCTGGCGATAGGCCGGCTTAGTAAGCTGCACGGACTCAATGAAGCCGAACTGGCTGCGGTGGCGATCGATGCGGCCCAGCACCAGGGATTGGGGACTGAACTCTATGGCCGCCTGATCAAGCTCGCCCGTGAGGAGCGGGTGGGGAAGCTGATCTCGAACATGCTGCCTGAAAACAAGGAGATGCGCGCATTATGCGTCAAGCTCGGCTTCAAGATGTTCTCCAGCCTGGAGGACAACATGATTCGAGCTGAGCTGAGCCTATAGAAGTTGTCACACCAAGCTATCTTCCGGGATGTCCGGCTGAACGAACTCGCTGGCCGCTTTCGGCTCCAATACTTATCGCGAGACGCTGCAAACCCTGCAATGTTATATTCGGGATGCTCTTAGGGGTACAAATGCGCTTCGGTACGGCTGTACTGACCGGGGCCCGAAGGGACGTCCGCTAGACCTGTGCCAAGCGAAAAACAGGTGAGATGGTCGCAGCTGCGAGTCGGCCTGACCGTCATCTTCGCCACCATCACCCTGGCCGTCCTAATCTTCGTGATGACGGGCACCACCGGCCTGTTCACCCGGAAACTCACCGTCCATGCGTACGTAGATAACGCAGGCGGCCTGCGGGTGGGCGCCCCGGCGCGTCTTGAGGGCGTCGACATCGGCAACGTGAGCGGTATCCGTGTGGTTACGGATCCCAAGCACAAGGTCGCGCCGGTCGATATCACGATGAAGATCACCACCAAGTACGAAGACACGATGAAGGGCGACTGCCAGGCATCGCTCAACACCGCAGGCGTGCTGGGTGAGGTTTTCGTCGACATTGACTGCCGGCAGGCGACCGGGAAGCCGTTACAGACGGGCGATGTCCTGCCGACGAAAGACGTGCCGCAGCTGCAGGACGTGGTCAAGGCAACTCAGGGCACCATCGAAAACGTTAACCTGCTGCTGAAGCGGGTGGACGATATCGTTTCCTACATTCAGAACGGCCAAGGATCGATCGGCAAGATCATCTACGATCCTTCGCTTTACAACCGGGCTGACGACACACTGAAACAGCTGCAAAATCTCGCCACGCAGCTCAACTCTCCGCAAGGCAGCATCGGTAAGCTGATCAACAGCGACGAGCTTTATAACAAGGCGAACGCGGCGGTCGACAACATCAACAAGATCATCGATGAGGTAAACAACGGTCAAGGCACGGTCGGCAAGTTCCTCAAAGACCCTTCGCTGTACGACAACGCGAATAAGACGATTTCAGAAGCCAACAGCCTGATCGCGGGCGTCAATGCCGGCAAAGGCACGCTCGGTAAGTTGACGAAGGACGAGCAACTGGCGGCCAAAATAGATGACACAGTCACTCGGCTGGACCATATCATCGATCGCCTCGACAAAGGTGAAGGCTCAGCCGGCAAGATCCTGGTCGATCCGTCTCTGTATAACAATGCGGACAAAATGCTGGTCGAAACGCGAGATCTGATTGCAGCCGTCCGCAAGGATCCGAAGAAGTATCTGACCATCCACCTGAAACTTTTTTGAGTTTCAAAACTGATATCCAGCGCTTCACCCTCAGAAGCTGTACTCCGCCACGAACGCTTTCACAGCACAGCAATGTTCGCCGCTAAGGTTTATATTTGTTTGTTTGCCCAGCCCGCCTGAGCTCACCCGCGGGCCTGTCAAATCGCGTCTGGATCTGGAGCAAGGGGTTGCGCCAGCCGGACGACTCATTCCTGCGAGGGCCCAATGCGGATCCGCCTTTCCTTCTTCATCTTGTTTTGTGCCATATTGTCCAGCGCTCAAATGCAAACCTCTGCAACGTCGGGAGCCATCAAGGAGATCCCCGGCTTCGATGTGACAGCAATCGATAAGTCGATCAATCCCTGCGATAATTTCTATCAGTACGCCTGCGGCAACTGGATGAAGACCAACGCCATCCCCGCCGATAAGTCGCGCTGGGGACGCTTCGATCAGTTGCAGGAACACAATTACTACATCCTGCGCGACATCCTAGATGCTGCGCAGACGAAACCGAACTCGCCAATCCAGAAAAAGGTCGGCGATTACTACGCCTCCTGCATGAATGAGGCGGTGATCGACAAGGCCGGCGCAGCTCCCATCCAGCCGGAGCTGAAACGCATTGCCGCTATTGATAACCGGCAACAGTTGATCGAGCAGGTGGCGGAAATGCATCGCAATGGCTTGCCGGCGCTGTTCTCGTTCTACGCTCAGCCCGATATGCACGATGCGAATCAGACCATCGCCTACATCGACCAGGGCGGCATCACGCTTCCCGACCGCGACTACTACATCAAGGACGATCCCAAGTCGGTCGAAACTCGCCAGCGTTATCAGCAGCACGTGCAGAAGATGTTTGAACTCGCCGGAGATTCACCGGAGCAGGCTGCTAACGAAGCTAAGACTGTGCTGGCCGTGGAAACCGGACTGGCGCAAGCATCGATGGATCGCACCGAGCTTCGCGACCCCAAGAACCGCGATCACCTGATGAAGACAGCGGAAGCCCAGAGCATGGCTCCGAACTTCGACCTGACGCAATATTTCGCGCAGAACGGCTCACCCAAGTTCACCATGCTCAATGTAGCGAATCCGAACTTCTTTAAGCAGGTCAACGACCAGCTCAACTCGGTGCCGCTCGCCGACTGGAAGACCTATCTTCGCTGGCGAACGGTTAACGACTACGCTCCTACGCTAAGCAACGCCTTCGTCGACGAAGATTTTCAATTTAACGGGAAGTTCCTGTCCGGCCAGAAGGAGATTGAGCCGCGCTGGGAACGTTGTGTGCGGGCCACCAACAGGAGCCTGGGGATGGCGCTCGGGCAACTCTACGTCGATCGCACGTTTGGACCTGCGGGCAAAGAGCGCACCATGAAGATGGTGAAGGCGATCGAAACCGCCATGCACCAGGATATCCAGCAACTGGACTGGATGTCGGACACCACCAAGCAGCAGGCCTACAAGAAACTGAACACCATCGTCAACAACATTGGTTATCCCGACACCTGGCGTGACTACAGCAGCGTAGTGATTGAGCGCAACGATTACCCGGGAAATACCCGGCGTGCTGCTGCCTTCGAGGTGCACCGTATTCTTCAGAAGATCGATAAACCCACCGACCGCAAAGACTGGAGCATGACGCCGCCGACCGTCAACGCTTACTACCGCCCCCCGATGAACGATATCAACTTCCCTGCCGGCATTCTCCAGCCTCCGTTTTACAGCATAGAGATGGATGACGCCGTGAACTACGGGGGCATCGGCGTGGTGATTGGCCACGAGTTGACGCATGGCTTTGACGACCAGGGCCGCAAGTACGACGCGGAAGGCAACTTCAAAGACTGGTGGACGCCGCAAGACACCAAGGAGTTTGAGCAGCGCGCCAAGTGCACCGCTGATGAGTACTCCAGCTTTGTTGCGGTGAAGGACGACAAGGGCGAGGTAAAGCTGAACGGCAAGCTCACGCTGGGCGAGAACACGGCCGACAATGGCGGCCTCAAGTTGGCTTACATGGCTTTGACCGAAATCATCGGAAAGACTCCGGTGAAAGCGATCGATGGTTACACGCCGCAGCAGCGTTTCTTCCTGGCATACGGCCAGATCTGGTGCCAGAACGTCACCGACCAGGAAGCGCGCAAGCGTGCGCTGACCGATCCGCATTCGCCTGGCGAGTGGCGTGTCAACGGCGCGGTGCAGAACTCCGCGGCCTTCGAGCAGGCCTTCGGATGCAAAGCCGGCCAGCCGATGGTGAGCCAAAACGCCTGCCGCGTGTGGTAGGTCCAGCAAAGAATGACGAGTTGTGAATAATCTCGAGGCTCCTGGGAAGGGGCCTCACACTTTGAGAGAGGTACGTATGCGAAATCTTCTATGCTTTCTTGGAATAGCACTGTTCGCAGTTGCCGGCGCACAGGCCCAGACCAACAATCCCTCTTCGTCGGCTGTTCCTAAGCAGATGCAGAGTTTCGATCTCAACGCGATCGACAAGTCGGTCGATCCCTGCACCGATTTCTACCACTTTGCCTGCGGAAACTGGTTGAAACAGAATCCCATCCCTCCCGACCAGTCGACTTGGGGACGCTTTAATGAGTTGCACGAGCGCAATCAAACCATTCTGCGGAACATCCTCGACAAGCAGTCAGCCGATACTGCCAAGCGCAGCCCGAATGACCAGAAAATTGGTGACTACTATTACTCGTGCATGGACGAGTCCGCTATCGAGCAGAAGGGCACTAAGCCGCTGCAGCCCATGTTGGAACGCATCTCTGCGCTGAAAGATAAGTCGCAGCTACCGGCACTGATCGGCGACATGCACAACGCGGGAGTGAATGTGCTGTTTGCCTTCGGCTCAGAGCCCGATGCCAAGGATTCGAAGATGGAGATTGCAGGTGCCGACCAGGGCGGGTTGGGCTTGCCTGATCGCGATTATTACTTGAAAGACGATGCCAAGTCGGTGCAGACGCGTGAGCAGTACCAGCAGCACGTCGCCAACATGTTCAAACTCGCGGGCGATTCACCCGACAAGGCCGCTGCCGAAGCCAAGACAGTAATGCAGGTGGAAACAGCGTTGGCCCAGGCTTCCCTCGATCGCACGGAACGCCGCGACCCCAACAAGGTCTATCACAAGATGACCACGGCGCAGTTGCAGGAGCTGAGTCCCACGTTTAAGTGGAACGAGTACCTAGTGGCCGTGAAGAGTCCCGAGTTCAGCAGTCTCGACGTGTCGGTGCCGGAATTCGTCAAGGGCATGAACCAGGTGATTGCCAGCAGCGATTTGGAAACCATAAAAACCTATCTGCGCTGGCATACTCTGCACTCGGCTGCACCGCTGCTGCCGAAGGCCTTCGTCGAGGAAAACTTCAACTTCTTCGACAAAACGCTGCGTGGCGCGAAAGAGTTGAAGCCTCGCTGGAAGCGCTGCGTGACCTTCACTGACAACGATCTGGGCGAGGCGCTGGGGAAGGCTTACGTCGCCGAAACCTTTCCTCCTGAATCCAAAGCCGCCATGCTGAAGATGGTCCACGAACTGGAAGCAGCACTACAACAAGACATCACCGAGCTTTCCTGGATGAGCGAAGCCACCAAAAAGCAGGCGCTCGATAAGCTCGCCCACATCGACAACAAGATCGGGTATCCGAATAAATGGCGGGACTACAGCTCGCTCGACATCGTGCGCGGCGACGCCCTGGGTAATTCTCTTCGCGCCAACAAGTTCGAGTTTCAACGCCAGCTGAACAAGATCAACAAGCCAGTCGACCGCCAGGAATGGGGCATGACGCCGCCCACCGTCAACGCTTACTACAATCCGCTGGAGAACAACATCAACTTCCCCGCCGGAATTCTGCAGCCGCCGTTTTACGACAAGAACGCCGATGCATCCACAAACTTCGGCGGCATTGGAGCGGTGATCGGTCACGAACTGACGCATGGCTTCGACGACGAAGGCAGCCAGTTCGACGCGCAGGGCAACCTGAAGGACTGGTGGACTCCGCAGGACAAGGAACGCTTTGACAAGCTGGAAGGCTGCCTGGTCAACGAATACGACGGTTTCGTCGTGGTTGACGACGTGCACATCAAAGGCAAACTCACGCTGGGCGAGAACACGGCTGACAATGGCGGCATTCGTATTTCGCACATGGCGTTGCTCGATGTGCTGGCCTCCTCCCCCGAGAAGGACAAGGACGGCTTCACCCCCGACCAGCGTTTCTATCTCGGCTACGGACAAGTCTGGTGCGAGAACATGACGCCCGAGGCCGCCCGCATGCAAGCGCTCACCAACGAGCATTCGGACCCCAAGTATCGCGTCAATGGAGTGGTCTCGAATGTACCGGATTTCGCCAAAGCCTTCGGATGCAAGCCTGATTCGCCGATGGTGCGAAAGAACGCCTGCCGCGTCTGGTAACGGATAAATTGCGACTCTCATGCCCGGCCACCATGGCCGGGCTTTTTCGTTTTGCTGGCAGTTGTCTCGGTTGATTCATCGCTCGATCTGCGGCAAACGACCTATCCAACCCGGAGAGGCGATGAGCTATAGTGAGACATAGTTTCAGTGAAGGCGTAGTCTGCATTGCCAAGCCTCAAGCAATCTCTCCGATTCCGGTTCGTACCCCCCATCGCCGCTTTGTTGTTGTCTTTTTCGCTGGGCTGTAGCCGTGCCAAGCTGGAGCACCACGAGTACATGTATGTTTCCGCGGCCGAGACCAGCCTCCGCGATCGCGTGGCCACCCTCTACGGCAAAGTCGGCACGGTACACAACGGCGACCGGGTCGAAATTCTCGAGAAGCAGCGCAGGTTCTTGAGGGTGAAGACGGACAAGGGACAGGAAGGCTGGATCGAAGAGCGAAGCCTCATACCCCAGGAGGTCTACGACGGCTTCCAGCAGCTGGCGAAGGATAGCTCCGGCATTCCCACGCAGGCTCACGGCACCACCCGCGCCGAACTCAACATGCACCTGACGCCCTCGCGCGACGGTGAGCACCTGTACCAGCTTGCGGACGGCGCGAAGGTCGAGATTCTCAAGCGCGCCACCACCGACAAGAACGCAAAGAAACCTGCGCCTGCTCCCGCGAGTAAGCCTTTGAAGCCCGACACTGAGCCTAAGCAAAGCAAAGCCTCCCCGCCGCCAAGCAAGGCTCCAAGTCACGCCGCGTCGCCCAAGCCGGTCTCGGCCAAAGTGACATCGCTTGCCTCCACCCCAGCTGCGCCAGGCGAGCCTCCACCCGCGCCAAAGCCGATCATGGAAGACTGGTACCTCGTACGCGGTCCCGCGGGACGTGTCGGCTGGGTGTTGTTACGAATGGTGGATCTCGATGTCCCTCTGGACGTCGCACAGTATGCCGAGGGCCAGCGCATCACCAGCTATTTCGTCCTGAATACGGTGGAAGAGACCGAGGACGGCCAGAGTAAGCAGGAACCGCAGTATCTGATGCTTCTGAACGAGCCTAAGGACGGCTTGGCCTGGGACTACAACCAGGTTCGCGTCTTCACCCGCAACCGGGCGCGGCACCGGTACGAGACGGCTTACCGTGAGCGCAACCTCGAGGGCTACCTTCCCGTCCAGGTTGGGCACCAGAACTTCGACAAGGAGGGGGACCTGCCCACCTTCACCATCCGCAAGATGAACGACTCTGGGCAGATTGTTCCTGTCACCTACAAGCTGAACGGGCCTATTGTGCGCCGGGTTCCCACTCCCGAGGAAGAAGCGGCAGAAAAAGCTAAGCACGACGCCGATCTGGCCGCCCGCCAGAAGTCCGCCCAAGAGCGCCACCAGAACGGCGGGGCTGCTCCCAAGCAGAGCTCCTCTCACAAGAAGCACCACAAGAAGGCAGCCAGCTGATCTGACCTCCAGTCGGAATCGATAGTTCTTGATGCAACGGGCAGCAGCAGCGCCACCGGGCCCATCCAAATTGTGGCGGAGGTAACCGAATGGCGGAAAAAGTCAAAAAACTCAGCTTGGAACGCGATTATAAGAAGTACCTCTACTTCATCGACGGCGAAGGTAATGTCTGCCAAAAGGCTAAGTCTGGTGAGGGCGAATCGACGGTCCTCGTCCAACACGCCGTAGACCGCGATAACCAGTTTCTCTATTTCATCGACAAAGAGGGCGACGTTTCTCGTTCGCCGCGCGGCTCGAAACGCGGACCTGGCAAACAGAGCGGCACGCGAGAAAGCGGCGGCTCGAAAGCTGCGTAGGTCGGCCAGAGTTTTCAATGGCATGTCTTCAGGCGTGAGCTCCGGCGCCTTCTGATGCCCGAACCTTCTACTTCGAACCTGTTGGTCTATCGTGACGGGCGGAGGCGCGTCTCCGGGGATGCGCTTGTACGTCAGCTCGAAGCCGCCTTGGCGAAATTGCGCAAAGAGCCGTCCGAGCAGGCTGCTGTGGACGCACTCCTGCTAGCAGGCGAGTTGGAGTGTGCACTGTGCGATGGCGGTTCCGAAGACGCGAACCTGGCCGGTGCCATCACAGATCAACTCGCGAACCTGCTATGTGCGCCGGAAAAGTCATCGCTGTCGGAGCTTGCGCTACGAGAGGCTCAGCAGTCGCTTGCGACGATTGGTGACCTCGGCGAAATCACAGGGTCGCGACCCGAGGGATTTGCCTACTACGCGCTCCATCCCTTGGACTTCGCTGACCTGATCTCTGCCGCAGACTTGCGTTCTTCCTGCGCTCAAGTGATCGGCATACGCACCATTGGAACGACCCTGAGCGCCGTCGTCGCCGCCCAACTTAATGCCTGCGGGATTCCCGCCAGCCGCACCACCGTTCGTCCTACCGGTCACCCCTACGACCGAAGGACTGAGTTCACGTCTGCGCAGCGCGAGGGAATCATGCAGGCACTATCCGCTCGCGCGATCTTCCTCGTCTGCGACGAGGGCCCCGGCCGCAGCGGGTCTTCGCTTTTGTCTGTCGCTGAGGCGCTGGAAAACGCAGGCGTCAGCCACGAAAGTATAGTTTTGCTGTGTTCGCATCAGCCTGACGTGGAATCACTGTGCGCTTATAACGCGCCTGAACGTTGGCGGCGCTACCGCAGCATTGCGAGCGGCATGACGAAACGCCTGCCGCAAGACGCCGGGCACTATCTTGGAGGAGGCGACTGGCGGGAGCTCTTCATCCCTAACGGCGGCCCATGGCCGGCAGCGTGGCCACACATGGAGCGTTTGAAGTTCCTGTCGCGTGATCAGCGGAAGCTGTATAAATTCGAGGGCCACGGACCGTATGGCGAGGCCGTCCGGCAGCGCGACCAACTGCTGGCTGCCCGCGGCTTCGGAGCTCCATACCTCGGGCACCAATCAGGTTTTGGAACATACGCGCTGGTGGGCGGGATCCAGCCCAGGATTTCCGATATCTCTTCGCAGCTCCTCAGCCACTTAGCAGCATATTGCGCATGGCGCGCGGAAGCTTTCCCTGCAACGGTGCCGGAAGATGGCATCCGGCAACTCGAGCACATGGCGATGGTCAACCTCGAGCAGGAGTTCGGCTTCGCACCCGATATCAACCTAGAGGTAGAACGGCCGGCAATCTGTGACAGTCGGATGCAGCCGTATAAATGGCGGCAGGTGGAGGACGAGCGGTGGATCAAGCTCGACGCCTCAACCCATGGCGACGATCACTTCTTCCCCGGGCCTACCGACATCGCGTGGGACCTGGCCGGAATCTCTGTTGAATGGCGACTCAGCCCGGCTTGCAGGGAATTTCTTCTCGCCGAGTACCAGCGCCTTAGCGGCGACAACCCCACGACGCGCGTTAAGCAGTACGAGACCGCCTACGCCGCCTTCCGGCTCGGATGGTCGAAAATGGCTGCGGCGTCGGTCCGCGGCACCGCCGACGAGGACAGGCTGCAAAAAGACGTCGGCCGATACCACGAAGTTCTAAGCAGTATTCTCCAGCTTAGCGCTGTTGCTCACTGACTTCGCACGCCTGCCTTTCAAAAAAACAGCTTGCCACACCGCCTACAATCGACAAAACTAGTGTCGTTCAAATTCAGTTCAGATTGCAGGGAGCTAGCATGAGCAAGCCTTCGAGACTGGGAACTACATCCATTGCAAGCATTGCCGTATTCGCGCTTGGCCTGATTCTTCCCGTATTTGCCGGAGCGCAGACGGAGACGATCGATGCCACCGCGCGCGGGACAAGTACGCAGATGGGCGCCATCGGAAACGTGAAGTTGGTCATCAGCGATTTTTCCACACCTGAGGACAGGCAGACCTTGGTCGACGCGTTCAAAAAGGGTCAGAGCCAGGGACTATACCAGGCACTCGAGAAGATGAAGCCGGTCGGCCAAATCCAGACCCCGGGCACTGTGGGTTATAGTCTGGCCTACGTTTCGCAGGAGAAAACGGCAACCGGTCGGATTATCCGATTCGTAACCAACCGTAAGATCGCCTTCGGCGAAGCCTATAGGAACACGCCGTCCACGGCATACGATCTCACTGCCGGCAAAATTGAAATCAACGACACGGATTCCAAAAAGAGTTCCGGCACGTTGTTGCCCGCGACTCAGCTGATCATCAACAAAGAGGGCCAGTTGCAGTGGGAGGCGCGTAAGAATCCCTGGCAACTCACCAACATCATCGATTGGAACAAGGGGAAAGAGAAGTAGGTTCCGCTGAGGGCAGCTAACTCGGATCAACTGTAGAAATTCGAAATGGTCGCGACCACGCGTTGCTGCTCTTCTTCGCGCAACTCGGGAAACATGGGAAGGGCCAGGACCTCGGCGGACGCGCGCTCCGCCTCAGGGAACTGGCCCTTTTCATACCCCAGATATGCGAAGGCCTGCTGCAAGTGCAATGGCACGGGATAGTAGATTTCCGTTCCAATTCCAGCTGCTGACAAATACGCCCGCAGTTCATCGCGCCGATAAGCGCGAACCACGTACTGGTGAAAGATATGGAGTCCTCGGGAATCGATTTGCAGGGGTGCGATCGGCAGCGCGCTATCGGGAGAGATTCTTCTTGGTTCACTCAGCCCCGCTGACTCAAATGCAGCGGTGTATCGGCCCGCGATGTCGCGGCGCTGATCGTTCCACTGGTCCAGGTGCCGCAGCTTCACGCGTAAGATTGCAGCTTGCACAGCGTCCAGCCGGCTATTCCAGCCGAACTCTTCGTGGTAGTAGCGTTGCCGGCTGCCGTGATTGCGGAATCGTCGCAGGTAGCCGGCGATCTCCGGATCGTCCGTCGCAACGCAACCTCCATCGCCGAAGGCGCCGAGGTTCTTCGTGGGATAAAAGCTGAATGCCGCAGCCTTTCCCATGCTGCCGGCCATTCTGCCGCGCCACTTGGCTCCGAAGCCCTGGGCCGCATCTTCAACCACCGTCGTACCAAACGCTTCCGCTAGCTGATGGAAGGCGCTCATGTTGGCACACTGTCCATACAGGTGGACCGGCAAGATCGCCTTCACCTTCTCTGCCGAAGATTTGAGCGCGATCTCCGCTGCTTCAGGACTGAGGTTCAAGGTTCCCGGGTCGATGTCAGCAAACATCGGCGTTGCGCCGCAGCGCGCAATGGAACTGGCGGAGGCGAAGAAACTGAATGGCGTAGTCAGCACGGTGTCGCCCGGTTCGACTTTTACGGCCTGCAGGGCCAGCCACAAAGCGTCGGTGCCCGAGGCGCAACCCACCACAGCGCTCATCCCGAGGAAGCGCGCCGCTTCCGCCTCAAACTGCTCCAGTTCGGGCCCGCCGATGAAGTGCTGTGAGCGCAGCACATGGTCCACGGCTGCATGGATTTCTTCGCTGATCGATTCGTACTGCCGCGCCAGACTAAAGGCGGGAATCGGTGTCTCTCGGGCGGTCGTCGCTTCCAGTTGGGAGGTGGATGGCTCCATTACGAAGCTAAATTCTAACAGGGCGACTACGCGCATCCATCACTGCCGGAATATCGTGTAGTGGCTCGCGGCGGCCATGAAAAACAGCATGGGAAATGAAACCCAGAAGCTGATGCCGGCCACTGCGGATGCCATTTTCGCTGCTACGCGGGCGTCGGGTGGAAGCGAATTGCCGGTTGCCAGCGCCGCCGCATTCCAGCGGATGATCTTCTTCTGCATGCGCCAGACGATGCCCCAGACATTGAGCATCATGAACCAACCCAGCCCACCGCCTATTCCGATGCACAGGGTGCGGTTGCTCTCCCATCCCTTCTGATTGAGCGAAAGGAAAACGTAGGCCGCCGCCGGCAATACGAGCACCATCACCATCCCGAGACCGACAACGGTCTTGAACACTGGCAGCGGAGACATCACCAGGCCCATCTCGATGGCGAAGGCCACAGTCCAAATCACCAGAAAACTTATGATGACCGGGTTCGGATCCGCCAGCTGACCTGCGCTTTCGGCAGCGTGGGCGTCCGAGACGACGAGATAATTCCAATAGCCAAATCCTGCAAGGACGGTGACCAGTGAGCTCCAGCGGAACCACAACATGGCACGCGGCATCAGTTTTGGGATGACGATCGTCCTGGTTGCCGGGTCGAGTTCGCCAAGGAACTGCCCGTTGACCAGGACGAAGAAGTAGAGCAGGCCAATCCACATGACGCCGGCGACGAGGTGAATCCAGCGCGCCAGCATGAGGCCGGCTTCAGCCCCTCCTGCGGGCGCCAGCAACGGTACAGCGAACAAAAAGAGAACCTGTTCCATAAATTATCCGAAAAGGCGAACCCTCGAACTTTACCAGCAAATTTGATCGGGAATGTGGCTGCGGATGCTACTCTATCCCACGCTCAGGACGATTTCATTGAAATTGCGTTTCCGACGCCGTATGGTTACTCTGGGTGTGTCCCCTTGTGACCCGAGGTACTGAGTTGTGGGCCTGCGGTATTTTCGGACCAGCAACGCTGGGCACAGCGGATCTGGTGCCGTTTGAATGGTCGGGAGGAAACAAACAATGGATAACAAACCGGCACAAAACATCCAGGACTCGTTCCTTAACACTGCACGTAAAGACAAAGCGGTCATCACGATTTACCTGCTCAGTGGAGTCAAGCTCACAGGGAGAATCCGGTCGTTCGATAAGTACTCAGTCGTGCTCGAAACCAACAACCAGGAGCAGCTGATTTTCAAGCACGCGATTTCGACCGTGGTGATATCGCGACCTCCGCATATGGAGCGGCATGACAGCCGTCCTGCCGGCGAGGCAGCGCCCCCGCCGCCAGCTCCGGTGCAGACTAGTCAGTCGAACGGTTAGCTGTTTGCCGGCCCGCAGCACCATGGATGGAGGACGTGGCAACAACCGCTTGCCCCAAGCGGAACGCGCGTTCTTGATCGGCATTGAGTTTTCCAGCCGCGCTGCGCAACGCTTGCCGTCGGCAGAGAAAACCTCGGACGACATGCGGCCGCCAGACCCTCTTCCCTCAGCATCGAAGCGCGCCCGTGTGCCCGCACATGCCCGCATCGCACGAAACGCGCTGGTGCCTCCTGCCGCGATTGACGTAGCCGGAGCTACTACCTTCTCGGCGGAAGATTCCATGGCTGAGCTGCGCGAACTTTCCGAGAGCGCAGGTGCAGTCGTCGCCGGTGAGATGATGCAGCGCAGGCCACGCGCCGAGCCGGCTACGCTCATCGGCAGTGGCAAGGTCGAGGAGCTGAAGGGCGCGCTGGCTTCGACCGGCTCCGAGCTGGCGATCTTCGACCACGAACTCACGCCGTCGCAACAACGCAACCTGGAACGTGAACTCGATGTGCGCGTGATAGACCGCACGCAACTGATCCTCGACATCTTCGCCCGCCATGCACGGACGCGTGAAGGACAGCTTCAGGTCGAACTGGCGCAGCTGGAATACATGCTGCCGCGCCTCGCCGGCCGAGGTGCGCAGATGTCGCAGCTGGGCGGCGGAATCGGCACCCGCGGACCGGGTGAAACTCAGCTTGAAACCGATCGCCGCAAGATCTATCGCCGAGTCCGCCACGTCAAGGAGCAACTGGAAAACGTACGGCGGATTCGCAGGCAGCAGCGGCAGAGGCGCGAGTCGGTGCCCATTGCGACAGTTGCACTCGTCGGCTATACAAATGCGGGGAAATCGACGCTCTTCAACGCGCTGACCAAGGCCGGCGTGCTGGAGAGTTCGCGCATGTTCGCCACTCTGGATCCCACATTGCGGCAGTTGAAGCTGCCTTCCCGGCGCGAAGTGCTGCTGTCTGACACTGTGGGATTCATCCGCAACCTGCCGCATACCCTGGTCTCTGCTTTCCGTGCCACATTGGAGGAGGTGCAGCGCGCCTCGTTGCTGATCGAGGTATCCGACGCCACCAGCCCGGCGGCGCTCGAGCAGGAAGCGCAGGTGGACGATGTCCTGCGCGAACTGGAGGCGAACAACAAGCCTCGATTGCACGTGATGAATAAGATCGATCTGTTGAGTGAGATCAAGCGCGAAAGCCTGATCGACACCGATTCCGTCATTCACGTCAGCGCGCAAAAAGCCGAGGGCCTGGACCACCTGCTCTCGCGCATCGATCAGATGATCGAACAGGATCCCGTCAGCCGGGTTTACCTGCGTGTTCCCCAATCCGAAGGGAAGGCTCTGGCCGCGATCGATGCGAGAGCGGTCGTGCTTGGCCGGGAGTATCGCGACGGATGCGTGGAGCTTGAGGTGGATGCACCAGAGTCGCTCCTGCGAACGTTACAAGGGTTTCTGCGTAAATGATGTGGCACCGGGCGCTCTAAGCTAGCGCTCTACTCCCCAAAGTGCCGCGCGAATGCTGCTGTGACTACCTGCTGGTTTCTCTGCTGAACAATCTTCTCAAGCGACGATCGGATGCGCTCATTGGATCGGTAACTCCCCAATGCTTCCATTGCCTGTACCGCAGTAGCTGGGCTTGCTTCTGCAACGATTGAGAGCAGGTACGCAACTGCGGTCTCCAGACGCGAGCTTGCCATGGCGATCAGCAACACATGCCGAAGCTCGGCTCCCACAGTGCGCTGCCATTTATCTTTCAGCACCTCAAAGGCTCGCTCATCCTTCGATTCTCCCAAGGCCAGGATTGCGGCTTCCGCGATGGCATCGTCCTCTGAATCGACATACTCTGCAACTAGTCTGACGGACCGTTCAGGCGCGGCGGCAAGCAGGCCGGTGAAACACTCGCCCAACACCTCGGGTTCCGTATCCCCGGTATAAATCTTCAATTTGAGCAGAAGGATGCCGGCCTCGCCTCCGTTGGTCGCCAGCGCTCTTGCCGCGCCCAATCTAGCGTCAGGTTCACGATCCACCAACAGCCGCACGACTTCGTCCAGAGCGTTTGCATGCCTGGTGCGAAGCAGGCCCTGAGCGCACAAGCCGCGCAGCTTGGCCGCCGCGTCCACTGGCGGACCGAATGAGCCTTCCATCTGAATGTGCCGAAGCCCGATGAGATACGGATCAGGGTCGTCGTAATCAAGCTCATACAGTGCAGTGACGATTTCGGTCAGCGCGGCACAGCGCTTGTCGAGTCGTGAGGGGTCGACCATCAACTTGTGGAAGGAGGCTACAAGGTCCGAGAGAACTGCCGTCGCCCGCAGTTCGCCCGCTACCTTGGCTGCCTTAGCGATTACGAGATTCGAACGGTTGCGCAGATTTCGGCGGATTTCGGTGACAACTTCATCGGTCAGAGCGGCATGCCGCAGCTCGCCGAGTCGTTCCAAGGCTTGCTGCACCGGGTCCGGCTTGCTCACCAGAGCTCCTCGAAAGCTACGTCAGCTGGTGCTGAGCCGCACCCGCGTCGGCCTGCTCGTGGGCATGGTAGCTGGAGCGCACCAGCGGGCCCGACTCGACGTGACGGAAGCCCATCTTCAGCGCTTCAGTCTTCAGGAACGCGAACTCATCGGGATGGTACAGGCGAGCAACCGGCAGGTGATCTTTCGAGGGACGCAGATACTGCCCAATGGTGAGGATGTCGACATTCTTCGCGGCCAAATCGCGGAACACTTGCAGCAACTCGTCCGTACTCTCTCCCAATCCGACCATGACGCCGGTCTTACTTGGGATTGCGGGATTTAGTTCTTTGGCGCGCTCCAGTAATCGCAGCGTTCGCTCGTAACGAGCGCCAGAGCGGGCCACACGATACAGTCGCGGCACCGTCTCGGTGTTGTGGTTCAGGATGTCGGGGCGGGCATCCATAACGATCCGCAGAGGCTCGTCGTGTCCCTGGAAGTCGGGGATCAGCACCTCAACCCGGCAATCGGGCATGCGGTTGCGGATTTCAGTAATCGTGTCGGCAAACACGCGAGCTGCGCCAACGTTGTCATCGTCGCGGTTCACGCTGGTGACGACGGCAAACTTCAGTCCTAATTTCTCGACAGCTTCAGCGACGCGGGCGGGCTCCTCGAAGTCAATAGGCATGGGCCGCCCTTTGGGGACGGCACAGAACCCGCAGCGCCGGGTACACAAGTTGCCCAGCAGCATAAATGTCGCCGTGCGATGGTTCCAGCACTCCCCGATATTGGGGCAGCGCGCCGACTCGCAGACCGTGTGCAGATCGAGCTTGCGCGCCAGCGTCTTCAGGTCGTGATAGTTCTCGCCCATGGGCGCGCGCGCCTTCAGCCAGTCAGGCTTGGGAGCCGGCGTGCGGGGCGTCATCTCGATTTGAATCAGTTCTGCGGCTGAGGCCATTGCTCATTTGATTGTACTCGCGCCAAAAGGGTTACAGCGTGTGCAGGTAAGCCATCAGATTGTCGAACTGCTGCTGTGTCAGCTTCTGTTGAAACGCCGGCATCTTGGCCCGTCCCATCAGGATGATGTCGGTCACGCGCTCGTCATTCGCCGGCATTCCGTTGTCCATGAACTGCTTTTTGAACAGTCCGTGCAGGCTCGGACCACGCAAATTTCGCTTGCTGTAGGCGTAATGGCATTCAGCACAGCGCGTGTCGTAGACGCGCCGTCCCAGCGCCTGCTGAGGATTCAAGCCCAGCTCCGCGTCAGTCTTGCGGGGCTCGGAATCGCAGCCAGCGAGCAGGATGACAAAGGCCACACTCAACCCAAGTATCCAGGCGCGCCCTGCATGTGATTGCAATCGTGGTGGCAAGTTGTTGAACGCTATCGCCGTCGCCTCAAGGCCCGTCGGCCGCCGCCGGAAAGGTTTGACTGATGCGATCGTGCCAGCACAGCGAGTCCGCGTCGACGAAATACCAGAGTACGCCCATCCCCAGCGCAAGCACCGAAACGTAAAGGCCAATCACGCGTAGCTGCCGCTGACGAAAATCCGGCAAGCGCCCTTTGAAGGTTTGCAGGTGCACTCCGGTGACCCTCATCCCCGGAGTTCGGCCGCCGTAGACCAAACACAAGTACTGGTAGCTTGCCCACAGCAGCACCAACACTGCCAGCGCTCCGGCAATGAGGAACTTCGGGGGCGGAAGCGCCGGGAGAAAACGCGCGGCGGCGGCGGCGAAGATCATCACACCCGAAAACGTAATCAGCCCGTCGATGCACGCCGCACCTGCCCGCTTCGAGGCGCGAGCCGTGGCACAAGGCAATTCCGCGGCCTCCGCGTTCACCCTCGGCGCTGCCACGTTTGGAGCATCGAGCAATCCTTCGAGAAAAGGTGTACCCGGGCTAGCTTGAAGTTCTTCCGGCACGTCGAGTATGCGCAACTGCTCGGGCTGTACCGGGTCGGCTATGCGCCGTGAAACCTCTCGCTCGGCATAAGACGGGCTGGGAAACGCAATCACCTTTCGCCGCGGCAGAGGCCGTGGCGGCAGCTCGATCAGCCGCACCGGTTCCTCCTCGAGGGCCGGCGACGGAACAATAATGCTCGCCGTCGCCGGGAGGACGGGCACTGACTCGCCCGCATCGGGCTTTGTTTCTAACTCGGTTTTTTCGGAAGTGTCTGTTGCCACTTCAACGACCGCGGGCTGCGGTGGAACTGACTCAATCACTGAGACAGCAGCATCGGCCTCCTGCGGTGCGCTTTGCGCAAAATTCTCCGAGGAATCTTCGCCGCCGATTTCGTCGGCAGCGGGTTCCTCCGGCGGAAACGGGAAGCGCATGGTGAACGCGCCTTCGATGCGACGTCCGCGGCGGCGCTTATAGCGCTCCAACCGTGCCTGCACCTCGTCGCGCCAGACGTCTGGCACGGCAGCGGATTCCTCCATCGGCGTGTGTAATGGCTGTTCTGTCATGTCGTTGCGCGACTACCGCTGCGAGCTGGCTCAAAACTCGCGAGATCAGTTTGGTTTGCCGTTTTGCCTGAGGCCATAGGGCGTGCTAACGTGCAAGTTCCGGCTAATCCGCGAATCCACCGGCGAAGGAACGCTCGGCGAATTGATGATTCTCCGCACTCGATTTCTTATCACGGCCATTTTCGCTTGTCATTGCTTTCTGTTGCCGCAGCTAGTAACGAGTCAGTTGCGGAGTAGCTCATCGGCGTCCGCAGCCGAGATCGTTCCCCAGACGATCGGCGACAGCTCAGCCGCCAAGGTACAGCAGCAGGACGCGCAAAATGCGCAGCAACTTCTGGACCAGGAATTGCAATCGGGCGGTGAGGCACAGGAAGCTAATCCCAAGCCGGCCGTCAACGTTCCGCTGGGACGGGAAGAGGTCCTGATTCAGGCCGATCATCAGACCTGGAATCAGGACACGTGGACCGGAACCGGCCACGTCGTGCTACGTTTCCGCAACAATACGCTGCACTGCGACGAGGCGACCTACGATTCCACCACCGGAATTGTCGCTGCTAAGGGCCATGTCGTATTTGACGGTGGCATTCACAACGAACACATCGTCGGCACTCACGGAACCTACGACGTCAGCCGCGATACCGGCACATTCTATGACGCCACCGGATCGACTGGAGTTCGGGTCAAGAACAAGATGATGTTCCTCACTTCGTCGACCCCCTTTTTCTTTTCGGGCAAGGTGGTGGACAAACTGGGGCCCGATCAATACCTGGTGCACCACGGGTACATCACCTCGTGCCGGCTGCCCAAGCCGAAGTGGCGATTCGTGGCCAGCAGCGCGATGGTGGAAGTCGGCGAAGACGCGCGCATGCATCACGCAACACTTCGTATCGGCAACATTCCCGTGTTTTACTTTCCCTACGCCGAACACCCCATCGACAACCTGGGACGCAAGAGCGGCTTTCTCATTCCGGTCATCGGACAGTCCAATACCCGCGGCACCATCATTGGCGATGGTTTCTATTGGGCTATCAACCGCAGCTCTGACGCTGAGATCGGCGGTGAGCTCTACAGCAGGAAGGGATGGGCACAGCATGGGTCGTACCGCGCTGTCGGCTACACCTGGCACGCGCTTGCCGAGTATTTCGGGGTGGTCGTAACCAAGCAAACGACTAATGGGCCCAACCAAAGCGGTGAAGAGGCCAAGTTCAACGGTGACCTGCTGCTTCCTTATGGGTACCGCGGAGTGGCCTCGGTCGACTATCTGAGCTCTTATCTGTTTCGGCTGGAATTCGCGCCTAACTTCATCCAGGCCGTTACCTCCGAGGTGCGCTCGTCGGGCTTCGCCAGCCGCAGCCGCGACGGCAATTTCAACGCGCTCCTGATTTCGCGCTACCAGAACTATCAAAGTACGTCTCCGAATGATGTCATCGACATCGCCCATCTCGCCAGCTTTCAGTTTGCCGGAGTGGAAAAGCCGATTGCGGGCTCCAGCTTCGTGTATCGCTATGATGCAGCCGCAGAAGCGCTTTCGCGTCACGAGCTGGGATTCGAAACTGCGCAAGGAGTCGGTCGCGGCGACGTGCATCCGACCATCAGCCTGCCTGAATTTATTCGTGGGTGGACGTTTCGACCGGAGCTCGGAGCGGAAGAGACCATCTATAGCCAGCGGCTGCAACCTGCCTCCACGATCAACTCGCTGCCACAAGCGCTGAACCAAGCCATCAACCGCAATGTGCTGAACTTCGGGATGCAGGTGCGCCCGCCCACGCTGGGAAAGATTTTCGATCACAAGCCGTTCGGCTACGTCTTAAAACACACGTTTGAGCCGTATGCGGCATACCGCTATCAAACGGGAGTCAGCAACTTCGCTGACATCATTCGCTTCGATTATCGCGACATTCTGGCGGATACCAACGAGATGGAGTACGGGGTGGTTAATCGTCTCTATGCCAAGAAGACCAATTCTTCCGGTAAGTGTTTCCGCGATCCCCATTACCTTTCATCCGGATCGTCTGACGGGCATCGAAAGACAACGGACAAAGACAAAGAAGACCATTGCGATGATCAAAAGGGAGTGGCCAGGCAAGTCATCTACTGGAAGCTCGCCCAGAAGTACTTCTTCGATCCGACGTTCGGCGGTGCCGTGGTAAATGGGGCGCGCAATGTATTCGATAGTTCAACCGACCTCACCGGCATCGCGTTCATCTACGGGCCGCGTCATTACTCGCCGCTGATCTCACGGCTGCAATTTCAGGACAATCTCTCCAGCATAGGATGGGATGTCGACTACGATCCGCTTCTGAAGCAGGTCAACGCCAGCACCGTCTCTTTCAGCCAGCGCTGGAGCCAGTGGTATGGAAGTGTCAGTCAAAGTCTGTTGAAAGTTCCGGCGTCGATAGTTGTGGGTGGCCAACCCATTCCGGCAAACACCTTCAACCAGTTTGTCTTTATAGGCGGTTATGGCAACATCTCTCGTAAAGGCATGAACGGAGCCGCGCTCGTTGGCTACGATTACCAGGGAAAAATGTTGCAGTACGCCGGCGCGCAGGCGACCTATAACTGGGATTGTTGCGGCGTCAGTTTCGATTATCGTCGCTGGGTGTTCGGCGTGCGCGATGAGAGCTACTACCGGTTCGCGATTAGCCTGGCTAATTTCGGGACCTTCGGCAGTATTCGGAAACAGGATCGCCTGCAATAGCGCAACCTAAACTGCCGCAGCGCTGTCTTAGAATGAAGGCAATCGCATGATCGAGACCTCGCTGCCCACACTCGAGCAAAAACTTACCTCGTTGCGGAGCCACCTTCGCTCGCTCGGCTCTGTGCTGGTCGCCTATTCCGGAGGAGTCGACTCCGGGCTGCTGGCGTGGATGGCCCGACAGGAGCTGGGGGACGCAATGCTGGCCGTACTGGCCGAGTCGCCCAGCCTGGCGCGCTCGCAGAAGCGGGACGCCCTCGCCTTCGCCGAAGAGAACGGCATTCCTTTGAAGGTCGTCAGCACCAGCGAGTTCAGCAATCCCGATTACGTACGCAACGATGGTGCTCGTTGCTTTCACTGCAAAGACGAACTGTTCAGCGTGATGGAACGGTTCCGCCAGCAGACGGCACACAAGACGATCGCTTATGGAGTTAATCTCGACGATCAGGGCGACTATCGTCCGGGTCAGCGAGCAGCACAACAACACGGAGTCGCTGCGCCGCTGCTTGAGGCTGGCCTGACCAAGTCAGACGTTCGCCAACTCGCGCGCAACGCCGGGCTTCGCATCTGGGACAAGCCGGCTTCACCTTGCCTTTCGTCGCGCATCGAATACGGGCGCGCGGTGACGCCCGAAGCTCTCGCCGTCGTAGAGCTGGGCGAAGAGGCCCTGCGCGAGCTTGGCTTTGAACAGTTTCGGGTACGGCACCACGGCGACATTGTCCGCCTTGAGATCGCTCTCGCCGAGTTGCCACGCGCCATGGTTCCGGAGATGCTCGGAGAATTCACCCGCATCTTCAAGTCGCTGGGCTTCACGTACGTCACGCTCGACCTGGAGGGCTTCCGTTCCGGCTCGATGAACGACATTCTGCCCGTCGAGCTACTGCAAGTGCGCAAGCCCGCGTAATCGCTCGGGGGTCAACCGGGCCCGTGAGATAATCGATCATCGAATGTTTTCCGCTAAAGGCTTCTGGTTTTTTCTGATGAAGAGATTAGTACTCTTGTTTCTGTTGGTGTGCGCCGGCTGTTCCGCGCAATCGAACAATGCTACGCAGCCCGCAACCGCTTCTTCCGGAACGGCTTCGCCCGAGTTGCAGCAGCGCATCGAACACCAGGTGCGGGCGCAGTACGACCTGCCGCCTGAAATTGCGATCAGCGTCGGGCCCATCCGTCCCAGCGATATTTCCGGTTTCAGCAGCGTGACACTGACGCTGAATGGGCGGGGGAAGCAGCAGAAGATCGACTTCCTTCTCTCCAAAGATGAGAAGACCCTGGCCCGCATGACGCGCATGGACTTGTCGCACGACGTCTACGCCGAACGCGCCGGCAAAATGGACCTGCAGGGACGTCCGGTTCGCGGCAATCCCGATGCGAAGGTCACCATCGTCAACTATGACGATTACGAATGCCCCTTCTGCTCGCGCATGCACACCACGCTGACCCAGGACATCCTTCCCCAGTACGGGGACAAGATCAAGATCGTCTACAAAGACTATCCTTTACCCATGCATCCCTGGGCCAAGCACGCGGCCAATGATGCCAACTGCCTGGCCAAGGAAAGTCCCGCCAGCTTCTGGGAGTTTGCTGACTACGTCCACGGGAACCAGCGGGAAATTACAGGCGATAAGGACCTCGCTAAGTCGTTCGCCGATCTGGATCGCATCACTTTGGACCTGGGTAAAAAGAACGGCGCCGATCTCACCGCCCTTCAGGCTTGCGTTAAAAGCCAGCCTGACACAGCTTTGAAGGCTTCGATGGGCGAGGCGGAATCCCTGGGCGTTGAAGCTACCCCGACCATGTTTATCAACGGACAGAAGCTGGAAGGTGCGGTGGATGCCGACGACGTACGCACAGTTTTGAATGAACAACTCAAAGCCGCGGGAGTTCAGCCTCCGGCTGACACAAAACCTGGCACACCGGCTCCAGCGAAGTAGCGGATATGGAGCCGCTACAAAACTGATGATCAACTTAGAAAGCCTTTTCGCAGTGATTGCACGGTACGGTACTTCTTTGAACCATAGCTGCCTTCCCCTGCTTGCGCACAGGCGCAGGCTCGCCTTCGGCTCTTTCGCAGCGCTGATTCTGCTGACGGCGGTCGCATGTACAGGTCCCAAGGGCGGACCCGGGGTAATGGCCACGGTCAACGGGCACAACATTACCCGCGATCAACTCGATAAGTACTACAAGAACCAGACCGCCGACGCGCCGCAGGCCATCAGCGACGAGCAGGCCGACAATCTGCGGCTCAACATTCTGCATGGCATGATCGACAACGAGATCCTGATGCAGCGTGCCGAGAAGCTGGGCTTGATTGCTACGGACGACGAAGTCAACGCCAAGATTACCGAGGCGAAGGCTCCCTACACTCAGGAAGAGTGGGACAAGCAGCTCAAACAACGCGGCATCACCGCCGACGATGTGAAGCGCGAGTTTCGCCAGCAGCTTACCATTCAGAAGGTACTGAACCGCGAAGTCGTCTCCAAGATCAACATCACCGACGACGACATCAAGGCGTACTACGAACATCACAAGGCGGAATTCAATTTCATCGAGACCCAGTACCGCCTGGCGCAGATTGTCGTGACTGCTAGTCCCAACCCGCAGCTGAAGCTTCCGGACAAGGCGCAGAATGACCAGGAAGCCCGCCGCAAGATTCAGATGATCTACAACCGGCTGGAGAGCGGCGAGGACTTCGCCACCGTCGCGATGAAATACTCGGAATCGCCCGACGCCGCGCAGAACGGCGGCGACCTGGGCTTCATACCCGAGTCATCTCTCAAGACCGACAAGATTACTTTCGACAATATCTCGAAGTTAAAACCCGGACAGTTCACCCAGATCATGCCGGTCTATGATCCCGGCAGTCGCCAGATCGCCGGTTACCGCATCGTGAAGCTGATCGGCAAAGAGGCCGCCGGCCAGCGGGAGCTCAGTGATCCGCGGGTTCAACAAGCCATTCGCGAGCAGCTGCGCGACCGCCGCGAGCAGCTGATAAAGGCTGCCTACTACGATGTGATTCACGATGAGGCTAAGATCGAGAACTTCTTCGCCGAAGACATCCTGAAGAAGGCCGGCACCAACGGCAAGTAGATCGTCGGTCCGCCGGGTCATCGTCGCGTATCAGAATCGCACGCTACTGAGCATGCTTTCGTACGTCGGCCGGAAGCGGTCAAACTGCGCCTGCGGCGCAACAAACACCATATATAGAATCGACCCGTCACTTCCGGGGACTGTCACCAGCCAGTCACGTTCTTTCTGCGGCCTGCCATTGTCGTCGGCGAACGGCGAGGTGGATTGCATCATCACCGACCGCCCCTGTACGCCGCCCACCGAAATGGACTGCGCATTTCCCAGCAGCTGCATGTTTCCCTGGCTTACAAAGTTGCGCTCCAAATCTTCTGTCACTTGGTCGAGGCTCATCGCGCGGTTCTGCACCGATAAACCATTGATCGCGACTCCATAACCGACAGCGTTCCCGGTGACGCCGGCCCGCGGAGCAATCATCAGGTCGCCCCCGTTCTGGCCTGGCGACAGCACCTGCCAGTTAGAAGGGCGCGCGATAGAGAGAGGGCCGAGATTGGTGGTCACCATCCGCGAACTGGGTAGCACGTTTTGCAGCGAAACGGGCCGCGACGAAACGCCGCCTGTAGCCGAGGCGGGTTGACTCACTGCCACGCCCGAGGGTGGACGAAGCACCGCGCCATCACGCTGGTTCAGTGAAGCCCATTGTCCCGATTTTGCGCCCGCTGCAATCTGCTGCGCGGAGTAGCTCTTCAGACCTTCCGCCTCCTGCCTCACCCGGTCAAACTCAGCATTGTCGGTGTCGTACCGTTTGGGTGGCCAGTTTGCGATTTCCTTTTGGATGGACTGTTCGCGGTTTCCCGGATTGGGGTGATCGCTTAGGAATTGCGGTCCACTGCCACCCTGCTCAGCCAGCTTCTGAAAGAAATTGGCCATCGCCTGCGGGTTATAGCCCGCCTTGTACATGATGATGGCGCCCACCGCGTCTGCCTGCGCTTCGTCGGCCCGCGAATACTTCATTATGACGCCGTTTGCGCCCATCTCAATCCCCAGCGCGGCCAACTGTCCAACAAATCCGCCTGAGCCGAGCACCGCCCCAGCCAGGCCGGCGAGGCCGGCAATCCAGTTGGTTTTGCCCGCTTGCTTGGCCGAGTGCTGCATGTAAACGTGAGACATTTCGTGCGCCATCACAGCCGCGAGTTCAGCCTCGTTATCCGCAGCGGCGATGGTGCCCAGGTTGATGAAGATCGGTCCGCCGGGCAGCGCAAAGGCATTGATCTCTTTTTGTGCGATGACGTGAAATTGATAAGGCCAGGAATACTGCTGCGGGATTTGCGCCACCAGCTTCGCCCCCAGCCGCTGCACGTATTGCGTCACTGGACTGCTGTCGGGCAGCACCGGCATCTGCTTGTAAACCTGGGCTGCCGTCTGATACCCGACATCGATCTGCTGCTCGCGCGTCATCCCTGCGCGCCCAGGGTCCGGCAGGTCTGGCCCGCCCACGACGGCGTGCATCTGCGTCGCCAGTAGGACGACCGCCATCAGCACGGAAAGTGACTTCGAAATCGTCTCAGCCTTTCTCATCATCTCGTCTCTGCGAAGAAATTCTTAAGGCCGCACTGCGCTGAAATCTGTTCTCGCAACGCCGTGTGGACCCAAGGGTACGATGCAGATTGGAATCGGCGAGCCAGCCGCAAGTTTCAGAGATGCACCAGCCGGTCGAGAACAAACAGCGCCGCTACTCCCACAAACACAACCAGCGCCATTTTTACTCCCGGCTCGCGATTGACCTCTGGAATCAGGTCTGAAGCGGCGACGTAGATGGTCACGCCGGCGGCCACCGGCAAGCCATAACGTACCGCGTGCTGGCCGATGGCCATGGTGAGAACACCTGCGATGGTGGCCACTCCCAGCAACACGGAAGCCAGCCACGACTTCTGCTTACTCAATCCGCTGGCCAGCATCACTGAGGTGATGGTGAAGCCCTCGGGAATCTTGTGCAGGAACACCGCCAGAAAGATGATCCAGCCCAGCCACGACGAAATCAGAAAACCGGAAGTGATGGCAATGCCGTCGAAAAACGTGTGGATCATCAGCCCCAGCAGCACCGATGCACGTTTGTGCGAATGCACAAATTCCTCGGCGTGAGTTTCCTCGCCATAATGAAAATGCGGCGTGAGGGCATGCTCGAAGAAATGGACCAGCAGATAGCCCACTAGAATCAGCAACGCACCGGAGCGAGGTTCCAGGCTCAAGCTTTCAGGAACCATTTCCACCATCGAAGTCGCCAGCATGAAGCCTGCGCCCAATGCCACAAAGTAGCGCAGGTAACTACGGTCCCAGTCCTTTTGCACGATCACTGCGCCACCAAAGACGTTGGCAGCAGCAGCCGTCAGGCCGAGCACAATGCTGGTGAGGATCGGGCTCATATGAGCAGCGAGCAGAATAGCAGACACTCAGCGACCCATCTGATGGTTAATTCCATATTCGAAAACAGCTTTCGCGCGGCGTTTTGGAAAATATCCTTCAGGCACCCCAGCGAATCTTCCGCCCGAAATCGAACTGTAATTCCCGCTTAACCTTGGGCGCGGAAGATTGGAAGGTTTGGCTTCGACCGCTGAAGCCAACTACCTCACCCAAGGAGCCTTCCATGAGAACTAGTTCAGTGCAAAAGCGGCATCGGTCCGCATTGCCTGCTCGCTTTGCCATAGCTTCGATTGTGCTTGCTGGTTTCGCCGTCACCGCCCCGGCGCAGAAAACAGCCTCGGTATTCACCCCCGGAAATCTAGTGGTCAGCCGCAGCGTTTACGAGAATGTCCCAGGTACGGTCCGGGTGGGCGAGCCTCTGCCGCCCAACTGCTCCGGCAGTGGGTGCGCCGGCAATGCCACTTACGACGGCACTTACCCTCTGGTCTGGAACAACGACATGGTGGACGGCAGTTTCGGCATCAGTTCGCGAATCTACCTCGACCAGTACATGCCGACCGGGCAGTTTGTTAACTATCTGGAGGTGCCGAACAACCTCGACTCCTCCCCCAGCCCGACACCCTCGAAGCAAGGACAGCTGGTCACCAGTTTCCCGTCGAAGTCGGAAATTGCGCTGAACCTTTCAACCGACGGAACCAAGCTGACGTTCATGGGCTACTACGCCCCAGTTGATGTGCTCGATGTTTCGAACTCCAACACCCCAGGCGTAATCGACCCGACCAATCCTGTGTCTTCGATCAACTACCGTGGCGTAGCTGAGGTGGATGCACAAGGCGCTTTCCGCTTCACCCTTACCAATTCCTACAGCGGCAACAACGGCCGCGCTGCTATCTACAACAATAGCAATGGCGCGAACTACTATTATCTTGCGGGCAACGCGGGCAATGGAGGCAATCCCCAGCCCAACGGCGTCATCATCGGCGCGGGTGCGCAGTTCCTGGTTCCCTCTGATGCGCCGGAGTACCTGCAGACACCGCCCAATCCGCCCGATCCGCTGGCCAGCTTCAACATCACCCAGCTCGGCGACAAGGTGGACAAGATCGGCAAAGACACGAATTTCCGTGGCCTGACCATCTTCAACAATGTGGTGTATTACACCAAAGGCAGCGGCGGTAACGGCGTCAACACCGTGTACTGGGTCGACCCAACTCTGCAAGTCTGCAACGACTCCAACGGCGTTGGACTGCCCCCGGCGAACGCCACGTTGCCCACCATGCCCATGATGTATGACCCCAACGTCCTGCAGACCAAGGGCCTTGATCCCAACAACATGTGCATACTGAAGGGCTTCCCGACCGCGCTGAAATCGAAGACTTCGTTCCCCTTCGGTGTGTGGTTTGCTAACGCGACTACCCTCTATGTCGCCGACGAAGGCAATGGCGATAACACCTACTCCAACGGCATGTACACGGTTGCTGCTGCACAGACTACCGCCGGCCTGCAGAAGTGGATCTTCGACTCAGTAAAGCAGCAGTGGAACCTGGCCTATACGCTGCAGAACGGATTGCAACTCGGCGTCCCCTACACCGTCGACGGCTATCCGACGGGCAACAACCCGGCTACCAACCTGCCCTGGTCTCCTGGAACCGATGGCCTGCGCAACATCACCGGAATCGTGAATGGTGACGGGACAGCAACCATCTACGCGGTCACCTCCACAGTGAGCGGAAACGGCGACCAGGGTGCCGATCCCAACCGTGTCGTCGCCATCACCGACCTGCTCAGCGCTACCCAGCTTCCGCCTAACGAGAGCTTCAGCATCTTCGCAGCGGCCAAGAACCTTGAAGTACTGCGCGGCGTTTCGTTCACACCTTCCGTCAGCAGCCAGCAGGCTGCCCTGCGGTAGCTTCGGAGCACTGCTCAAAAGTAGTCGCTGAACCAGAACACGTTTCGCCTTCCGCCGCCAAGGTCATCGTAACCAACGACCTTGGCGGCGGATTTTCTTTTAGAGTTTGCGGCGTCTTCCGTCCGACCGTAGCGCAAGAGCATCCAAAGCCTAGTTCAACCTTGTAGGATCAGCTTTGGAAACTACCTATCTGAGCGGCGGCAAGCCGGTTGGCATCGATATCTTCGTTCCTTCGAAGGCGGGCGAGTACCCCATCGTGCTCGCGCTGCATGGTTCCAGCGGCTTGTACTCCGGGTACGCGCAGTTTCCTCAGATGTTGGCCGACCGCGGATTCGCCGTGTTTCTTCCGCACTTCTTCGAAACCACCGGAACCACCTGGGCAAGCCCGAGCACGATTCGCGAAAAGTTTCCGCAATGGATGATTGCCATCTCCGACGCACTCGACTTCGCCCAGGACCATCCTCAGAGCGATCGCCGCCGGATTGGGATTGTCGGATTTTCGCTGGGCGCCTACCTCGCACTTTCCCTGGGATCTCAGCAATCGCGGGTGAAGGCGATCGTCGACTTCTTTGGAGGCATGCCCGATCATTTCGCCGAGCAGGTGCGGCAACTGCCGCCGGTCCTCATCCTGCACGGCGATCACGATACGGTTGTGCCGGTAAGCGAAGCCCACAAGATCGAAGCTCTCTATCGTGCCCGGCAGGCGCCGTACGAGATGAAAATCTATACCAACGCCAACCACGGCTTTAACGGCTTTAACATGCTCGACGCCGGCCAGCGGACTTACTTCTTTCTGAAAAAGCATCTTGGGGAAACCGCAGGATAGTGCTGAGGCCCTCGCCAGTCGACTTTTTGAAAGGGCACGGCTTCAGCCGTGCCGCATGCCACGGAACGTCATCGGGGCTTTAGCCTCTGAGGCATTTCAGGATAGCTCTAGCGCGTTGCACCGCGGCCCTCGCGCACGCTGCTGATCTCCAACTCGAGCGCCACCATCGAAACCGTGATGTCGCGGATCGAGTAGTACAGAGACACGAGCAGGCACAAGAGGCAAAGCGCGAAGCACGGCAACGCCACGTAATCGGTTCCAACCCGCAAAATGTACTCCGCAAACAGCGCCAGGATGGTAAGCGAGACGAAGAAGATGCTGGCCGAGCCGTATGTCATGGAGGAGCGCAGCAGTTTGGCACGCCGATGTGTGCTGTGAAGCTGTTCGTCTAGCCGGATCGCACTCGAGGTTGCGGCATCGCCCTGTTCGATTTGTTTCAGCAGCGCCCGCGCGCGGTCAAGCGCCCGTCCATAACGGTTGCTGATGCTGAGCAGCAGCAGGCCAATGCCGGAAATGACAATCACCGGCGCAATTGACCCGGTGAGAATCTGGACAACAGAGGACGTGGGCATGGCGAACGCTCCGAGCTGACTGTAGTTTACGAGCAATGCTTACACGCTATCGACAGCTTCTACAGCTAAATCAGTGCCGACGGTTCTTCAACTGATTACAATGCTGGCGGTAGCGAAAGGGTCCATGGAAACAGCAGACGTAGTTATTATCGGCGGCGGAATCGTTGGCGCGAGTATAGCGTGGCATCTGACCGAAGCCGGGTGCCGCGACATTCTTATCGTGGAGCGCGAGTCGCATCAGGGTAAAGGCTCGACCGGCAAGAGCATGGGCGGAGTGCGCGCGCAGTTCGCCACCAAGCCCAACATCCAGATGTCGCTGTACTCCATCCCTTTCTATGCCGAGTTTGAAGAGCGGCTCGGCCATCCCGCCGATTATCGTCCGCAGGGATATATGTTCGTGGCCACCAGGCCTGCGCATCTCGAATATCTGCGACACTAATCAAGCGCTGCAGAAATCGCTCGGGCTGAAGAACGTCGACATGATTACGCATGCAGAGATCGTCGACCGCGTGCCGCAGTTACGCTCCGACGACATCCTCGGCGGCAGCTTCTGCGCGACCGATGGCTTCGTCGATCCCAACAGCGTGATGGTTGGCTTCACCACCGCAGCGTGCGAGCGTGGCGCGAAGCTGTGGCGCTCGACCGAAGTCACAGCGATTCAGCGCAACGGTTCCGGCTTCCAGAGTGGGGACCTCGCGCGAGCCAGTCAGCACGAAAACTGTCGTGAACTGTGCCGGAGCATGGGCGCGCGACGTTGCCGCAATGGCGGGCATCGATCTGCCCGTCGAGCCGCTGCGCCGCATGCTGGTTCCGACGGAGCCGTTCGATCGCGTCTCACATGCCATCCCGATGGTCATCGACATGACAAACGGCTTCCACTTTCGGCCCGAGAGCCTTGGGTTTTTGCTGGCCTGGAATGATCCGGGAGAAACGCCCGGGTTCAGGACGAGCTTTGAGCCGAGCTTCATCGAGAAGATTCTGGAGCGCGCGGCCGACCGCGTCCCGTGCTTCGAGAACCTGGCCATCAATCCCAAGCGCGCGTGGGCTGGTCTCTACGAGATGACGCCCGACCACCACTGCATTCTCGGGCCGGTTGCCGGCCTCGACGGATTCTTCTGCGCCAACGGATTCAGCGGCCACGGCGTGATGCACGCTCCCGCCACGGGAAAGATCCTGGCCGACCTGATCACGACGGGGAAGACGAGTGTGGTGAGTGAGGTCGAGGCGCTCAGTGCGGCGCGATTCGCGAAAGGCGAGCTGCTGCACGAGACGGCGGTGCTGTAGACATGATGTCTTCCGAAGAGTTCGTGCTGAGGACGTCAGTTCCGGCCGACATACCCGGCATCGTTGATCTCATCAATCGCGCCTTTGCGGTCGAGAAGTTCTTCAAGTCGGGTGAGCGAATTGATGCCGCCGGTTTGGTGGAAATGTTGCTGCACGGCGAGTTCCTTCTGCTGGAATCGGGCGCTGGCTTGATTGCGTGCGTCTACGTCAAGGTCACCGGCGAACGCGCGTACGCAGGAACACTCGCCGTAGATCCGGGGCAGCAGAAATCCGGCATCGGCCGACGCATGATGCGAGAAGCGGAAGATTACGCGCGAGCCCACGGCTGTAATGTGCTCGACATTCGCATCGTGAACGTTCGGCCGGAGTTGTCCGAGATCTATACCAAGTTGGGCTTCGTGCCCACGGGAATCGAATCTGCCGAGGTAATCAAGACGGCGACGCAGCCGGTACACTTCATCACTATGTCGAAGCCGCTGTGAAACGTTGCGGTATCCGATTATCGGAGTCAGGGCACGACCTTGGTCGTGCCGATGAGCACTCTTTTATTTTCCTAAAGGAAGCATCGACCTAAGATTATGGACTATCGCACTCTCCCCCACACCGACCTCAACGTCTCGCGCCTGTGCTTTGGCACCATGACTCTCGGCAAGCCACTCGATCAGGCTGGCTCAACGCAACTTGTTGATCGCTGCATCGAAGCCGGCATCAACTTCTTCGACACCGCCAACATGTACCAGACCGGTGTAGCCGAGAGCATGCTGGGCGAAGCCATCAAGGGCCGGCGCGACAAGCTGGTCATCGCCAGCAAAGTTCGCTTCAAGGTGGGCGACGAGCCCGACCAGCAGGGACTCACGCGCGCGGCCATCCTGCGCGCGATTGACGAATCACTGCGGCGTCTGCAAACCGACTACCTCGACATCTACTACCTGCACGCGCCCGATCACGGCACGCCGATCGAAGAGTCGCTGGAGACGATGAACTCGCTGGTGAAACAGGGAAAGGTGCGTTACCTCGCGTCATCAAACTATGCGAGTTGGGAAGTGGTCGAAATGCTATGGCTGGCGAAGGAACGCGGCTGGGCTGCTCCGTATATTTCGCAACCGATGTACAACCTGCTGGCGCGGGGCATTGAGCAGGAATACCTCGCCATGTGCAAGCAGTTCGGGGTCTCCACCATCGTCTACAATCCCCTCGCCGGCGGACTGCTCACCGGCAAGCACCGCAAAGAAACCATCACGCCGGGAACGCGCTTCGACAACAACAAACTCTACCAGGACCGCTACTGGCACGAGCGCTACTTCAAGGCCGTCGAAGAGCTTCGCGAAATCGCGCGGCGTGCCGGGCGCTCGCTCGTGAGCCTCGCGCTGAACTGGCTGCTGCACCAGACGCCCACCGACGTGGTGATTCTCGGCGCGTCGAGCCTTACGCAACTCAACGAGAATCTTGAGGCCAGCCAAGAAGGCCCGCTGGACGAACAGACGCTGAACGCCTGCGATCAGGTCTGGCAGAACCTGCGAGGCCCGTTGCCGGTGTATAACCGGTGATGCAACAAGAGGCCCGAAAGCTAATGGCAAAATTTCTTTTCACCATGCTGGCGGCGAATGATCTTGGCCTGCCGACCCGGCTGGTTCCGATCGCCCGAATACTGTCGAATCGCGGCCACCAAGTTGCCGTGTTTAACCCTGCTCCTGCGCCCGCGAAGTTAATTGCAGACGCCGGGTTGAAGAACCTTCCGGTTCCCCCTCGCCCTGTACCAGCGCCCACCATGGACCTCGCGCAGGTGAGCTCGACCTGGGATGTGGAACATATGTTCGCCGCCTTCTACAACGACGAAGATTATGTCCGAGCCATGACTGCGCTGTATGTCGATCTTATTCGCGACCAGTCTCCCGACGTCGTGGTCGACTCCTTCGATTTGCTTGCATGTCTGGCGGCGCGGGCTTCGCAGACGCCACTAGCAACCGTACTGCAGGGCAATTTTCATCCTGCCAGTCGAGGCTTTCTCTGGTGGGAGGCTGAGCGGCCTGACGGGCTCCCGAGTGCGGCGACGGTGGTCAACAAGGTTGCCGCAGAATATGGGCTGAAACCGGAAGCTCGGTGCGTCGATCGTCTCCCCGGAGATCTCTGCCTGATCGTGGGTACGCCGGAAACAGACCCATTGCCGCAAAACGCGAGTGTCCATTATGTGGGCCCGATCCTGTGGCACAATGCGAACTCGGCTCTTCCTGACTGGGTAACCTCGCTCCCACGCGACAAGCCGCTCATATGGGTCTACTCCGGAAATCCGCGCTACGGCAACGGCCCGACCCCGATTGACTCGGTTGTGATTATTCGTGCAGCCGTGGCTGCGCTCGCCGACGCTCCCGTCCAGATTGTGCTTACCACTGGATATCAGGAGATTCCTCCCGAAATAGGTTCCCTTCCGTCCAACTTCCGTCACGCTGCTTATCTGCCGGGGCCGGCGATGGCTGCCCGCTCTGATCTCATGGTGCACCACGGAGGGCATGGCTCGGTCATGACAAGCCTGATGGTGGGAACGCCTTCGGTGATCGTGCCTACCATCACGGAACGTGAAAGTAATGCCCGTCGCTTGGCGGCGCTCGGTGCTGGTGAAGTGGTCATGCCGACAAGCAACAATGACGGCGAAAAACAGATCAATGTTGCCGAGTTCAGTACCAAGGTGAACCGTGTGTTGAGCGAGCCCAGCTACCGCTCGGCCGCGAAGAGGACCGCAGAGTCAATGCGAAAATACGGCGGGGCCGAGGAAGCGGCGGACCGTCTCGAGAGATTCGCGCTCGAATCCCGGAGAGCCGAACGCGCTAGTGTTTGAGATCGAGGCCGATGATCAGGGTTCCTTCGACGATCGGTTAGCCGTTCGCCTGTATAAACCGCACCGCCTCCCGCTCGGCCCAGCGCCCGTCGTAGCCGTTGGGCTCGGCCAAAAACGCGCAGTGGCCGCCTGAGGCCGTTTCGATATAGGTGATGTGAGTGTTGTTCAGCAGCTTCTCCCGCGTCTGCGGGAGCACGCGAATGAACGGGTCATCCTCAGCATGTAGCACCAGGGTGGGCACAGCGATGCGGTCGAGCACATTTGCCGACGACGCGCGAGCGTAGTAGTCGTCAGCGCCAGTAAATCCACAGTAGCGCGCCGTGATCTGCTCGTCGAAGTCGCGAATACTGCGCAGTCCGCGCAAATACCTCGGGTCATACAACGTGGGATAGAGCTTCGCCTTCCGCCGTACTCGTTTTCGGAGCCCCCGCAGGAACTTGTACTCGTAAATGCGGTTGGCCACGTCATGCAGCGCGTCGGCCGAGGGCGCCAGGTCCATCGCTGGTGAAACGCCAACCCCAGCCTTTACCTCGGGCGGAGCGTCACTGCCCCACTCGCCCAGCAACTTCAACACGAGATTGCCGCCCATAGAATAGCCAACCAGAGCGATGGCCGGAAGCTGCTCGTCGGCGATCAGGGTCTTCACCACGACTCCCACATCGTGGGACATACCAGAATTGTACAGGCTGGGGCCGAGGTGCTCGGTGCCGCCGCAGTTGCGCATGTTCATGCGAACCACGTTCATCCCGGCAGCCCATGCTTTGCTCCCGGTGCCGATCATGTATCCCGACTCGACGGAGCCTTCAAGTCCATGGACGACAATCACCGTGATGGCCGAAACGCGGTCAACCTGCCAGTGGCAGTGGCATAGCACTTGTATGCCGGGCTCGACTTCAAACAAGCGTTCGTCGGCGGCCGGCAGGAGATTCTGTCGAAGCAAGAAATTACCGGCAATGGTCTGCGCGTGTCCGCCGCGGAACAGACCGCGGGGACGGAATGGTTCGGGAGTGAAGGAGTGGTCGCGTTCGGGTGCCATCGCTCAATAAATGATTTTGGCACACGATGCAGCACTTGGTCGCTAGTGCGCCTTACTCCACAGGGAAATCCAGATTAAAGCGCTCGCCCGCAACCGGAACCGTAATGGTAATGGCGTAGCTCTTGCTTCGGCGGCGCGCTGCGGGATCGGTTGCCACCTGCCGTGGCATGGGGAAATACAGCACTCCTTCGATGTCGCATTGCGGCGGGATGGTGTTCGCCGTAAACGCGGTGTGCTGGATCGACTCTGACAAGTTCTGCTGCCAGCCTGCGGACAGGCTTGAATTCACCTCGCGATTGCGCAACTGACAGGCGGTGTCGCAATCCGGGCCGTCTACCTGCATTTTCTGACTGGAGTAGACGGACGCGGTGGAATCCGCACGTGCGCTCGACGTCACCTCGGGCTGAAGCGCGCGGACCAGTTCGTTCCACTGCGGATTAACCAGCTCGCTCACCGGTTCAGGGCTACCGGCTACGGTGCCGGCAAACTTCATCCAGTTGGGCTGTCCACGCTTACGGTTGACGATCTCGACTGCCGGAATCGGAGCGAGGCGACGGTTGGCGACGGCGTCTACCACGGTGATGTCCTCCGGCCGCACCGTGATCGACTGCCGGCTGCGATTGAACACGTGCACCTTGATTCCGAGATACTTGCCGCCGACGCCGGTGGTCGCCGCCGCTACCACAGCGTAGGACGAGGCCGCCGCATAGCGATACGCAATTCCATTGATGTAGAAGAAACTGGAGCCCGGCTCCCACAGGCGCGCCTCAGCCTGCGCCGGGGCCGTGAGGACGGGCTGGGCATCCTCTCCGAACGTGAATAGCGCGAGCAGAGTAATGAGGATTAGGAACGCAACTAGGGAACGCATTTCGCCTCCGAGCGAGACAGGGCAGTCGGGTAGTTCATCGGCAGGCGAAGGGAAAACTTGCAAGGGGGGAACCCGGAAAGTATTACGTCAGATGCGAATTGTTCTCCAACTCCAGCGGAATCACTCCTTCCGGCAATTCGCCCCCGTTGTACTCGGCCATGCGGTTCTTCCATTTCAGGAAGTCGGTGATCGATTGCGGCTCAATGCGCAGTTCCACGCGGCGCAGGCTGGCGAGTAGCAGGTTCATCTCCTTCATCAACGCAACCGGGCTGCGCAAATCGATGCGGCCCGGCTTAACGGAGAGCTGAATTTCGCGAGCCCTGAGTTCCAGCAGGCCCCAATGTTTCGGCAAGTCTTCGCGGCGAATCACCTCCGCTGGAGCCAGGTAGAAGCGCTCGCATCCCAGGCCTTCCTCTGGGTTTTGACGAAAAGGCTTCGCGGCATCGGCGAGAAAGTCAGCCCGTGAGACCTTGCACTCCACCAGCACCGAACGGCAGAAGCCTTTCCACGCGATCACATCGGGGACCTCGCCGGTAGCGCAGTATTGCTCCGACAGAATGACCCCGCACCGATACTTGGTACGCAGCCATTGCACAGCTTTCGCCACCAGCAAAGCGTGCTTCTTCTTGTCGGTCGCAGGCATGGTCAAGTTGTACCGTGAAGCCTCGTTGAGAAGGAATAGCAGAGGGGTTTCGGGCCTGGGCTTGGCGGCATCCCGGTCTCGCCTAAAGCGACCGCTTCGATCATGTAAGATCGAACATTCGCCATGCCCCCGATGATCCAGGCTGAAGACGTTCGCAAGACATACCGCATCGGCAAAATCGATGTGCCGGCCCTGCGTGGAGTTTCGCTGGCCGTCGAGCAAGGCGAGTTTGTCGCCATCGTGGGACCCTCCGGCAGCGGAAAATCTACGCTCTTCTACATCCTTGGCGGCCTCACCCATGCGGATTCAGGCCGGGTGATGATCGATAACATCAACTTCACCGAGCTTTCCGATGCTGCGCGCACCCGCATGCGCAGAACCAAGATCGGCTTCGTTTTCCAGAAATTTAACCTACTGCCTACCCTCACCGCCGAAGGCAACATCGAAATCGCGCTCGACATTTCGGGGCACACCCACAGCGCCGATCGGCCCTACATCGCGCGTATCACCCACTTGCTGGGCGTCGATAAGCGGCTGAACCATCGCCCGTCAGAGATGAGCGGCGGAGAACAGCAGCGGGTCGCGCTGGCCCGCGCACTGGTCAACAAGCCGGCCATCGTTCTGGCCGATGAGCCGACAGGAAACCTCGACACCCAGAATTCAGAAATCGTTTTGAAGATGCTGCGGCAATCCAATAAAGAGCTGGGGCAAACCGTACTGATGATCACCCATAATCCCGAAGCCGCAGCGTATGCCGACAGGATCGTTCATATGCGCGATGGGCACATCCTTCCGCAGGGCAGAGCCGAGCGACAGCTCGTAGAAGACACAGAAGACTAAACATGGCAGAGCAGATTGTATTTCGCTCCGTCCCCGATTCGACAGCGACTTCGCTAAAGCCTTCAGCTAGCCTTCTGTGCTCACGCGAAGCGAAGCGGCGAGAATGGCCGCAAATCGAAGCCACTCTCCTGCCCGAGGATGACTCTGGCCATCACCACTGCGGTGATCGGAGCCAGCATGATGCCATCACGGTAATGCCCGGTGGCAGCGAAGTAGCCGCGGAGCGACGTTTCTCCCAAAATCGGCAGCTTGTCAGGAGAGGCTGGACGCAGCCCTGCCCAGGAATCGTGAATCCGCATGCTACCTATCCCGGGGACCACCTTCACGGCAGCTCGATATAGCTTCTCAACCGTATCGGCGTCGGTCCGCTTGTCGAAGCCGGCGTCTTCCAGAGTGGCGCCCAGCAAGATTCGACGGTCGCTGCGCGGAATGATGTAGATGTCCGGCGTGCGCACCACGTGCTGAACCAGTGGCCCGTGAGTCGTCTCGTCCGGCACAGGAATGACGCAAACCATCTGGCCTTTCGCCGGACGAGTCGGCAATCCGAAAGGCTCAATCTGAGAGGCCCATGCCCCGGCAGAGTTCACCACAATTCCGGCAGCATAGTGCGAGTGAGAAGTTTTCACCCCCACGGCGCGGCCGTTTTGCGTCTCCACTGCAATCGCCGCTGAGCCGGTAACGAAGTCGACTCCACAATGTTTCGCTGCTTTGACCAGAGCGCTGCACAAGGCCCGCGGATCGACGCTGCGCTCGGGCAGCCAATACGCCGGCGCGTCCACACTGAGCGCGGGCTCTAATTGGGCGAGTTCCTCTGGGCCGACGCGGCGGGCGCCTGCGCAGCCGGGAAGCTCGTCTCCGTCGAGAAAAGCCAGCGTGCCGGCATCGCGCAGGTCCGGCGACTCCCCGGAGTCAGCCTGCAGCTCAGCAACGAACTGCGGATACATCGCGGCGCTGGCATCCGCCAAAGGCTTCAGCGCAACCGGAATGTGCGGGTCGCAATGAGCGATCATGCCGCCGGCAGCATACGAAGCCTCGCGACCGGGCTCGCCCTTGTCAATGATCAGCACCCGCAGATTTTCGCGTCTTAATCGCCGTGCCAGTGAGAGGCCAATCACGCCCGCCCCGACAATCACCGCTTCCCAGGTCTGCACAGGTCGATTGTATGGGAGCGCCCGGGATCGAGAGCCGACGGGGCGAATGACACATCCACCCTGTGCAACCGGGTTCGCCTTGCTACATTGTTGTCTGGTGCGGGTGACAACGCGATGCTGGCAACGCGGTGACTGCGCCTGCCTTGGCAAGGAGGACGCTTGGCAAAGAAATTCCGGGACCTGTCTGAGCGCGAGATTCTCGCGCTGGCTATTTCGCTGGAAGAGGAAGACGCCCGCATTTATGCCGACTTCGCCGACGGCCTGCGCGAAACTTATCCCGACACGGCGAAGGTGTTCGACGAGATGCGAGCCGAGGAAGCCGAGCATCGCAACCGCCTGATGGACATCTACACTAGCCGATTTGGCCAACACATACCGCTGATTCGTCGGCATGACGTCAAAGGCTTCGTCCAGAGGAGTCCTTTGTGGCTGGCGCGACCGTTGCGCATCGCCGACGTTCGCAAGCAGGTCGAGGTGATGGAGTACGAGACGCGCCAATTTTACGAGCGCGCGATACCGCACGTCACCGACATTGGCATCCGCAAGTTGCTGGGAGACCTGGCGGAAGTGGAACGCCGCCACTACACTGCTGCGCAGAACTTGCAGCAAGACATCACACCGGCAGTCGAGCAGAAGGAAGCCGATGCCCAGCGCCGGCTCTTTGTGTTGCAGATCGTGCAGCCGGGACTTGCCGGCTTGATGGACGGCTCGGTCTCGACACTAGCACCGGTCTTCGCGGCTGCGTTTGCCACCAAGGACAGCTGGGACGCTTTCCTGGTTGGGATGGCAGCCTCCATTGGAGCCGGCATTTCGATGGCGTTTGCGGAGGCCTTGTCCGACGACGGCTCTCTCACTGGGCGCGGAAGGCCGATGCTGCGCGGTTCGGTCACAGGCCTGATGACCGCACTCGGAGGCGTCGGCCACACCCTGCCGTTTCTCATTGCCGACTTCCACGTCGCCTTCGCGTTGGCAGTAGTCGTGGTAGCGATTGAGTTGGCGGCTATAAGCTACATCCGGCACCGTTACATGGACACGCCTATTTTGTCGGCAACGTTCCAGGTAGTGCTGGGCGGCGTACTGGTCTTCGCTACCGGGATTCTGATTGGAAGTTCCTAGCGCGATGGCTGGCCATCCGATGCCATGACTGCCTTCGTTGTCGTTGCAGTCCCCCCCTCACAGTGTCTGCCTTTCCGCGATAGTCTGGCCCCTTGCAATTTTGCAAGTTCCCCAACCGACCATCGCAGGAGTACACTTCCGCCGTCCCTCTGAAAGTCTGTGTTGCTGTATTTGGCTTGAGGCGGAAACGCGTCCTGAATAGCTTCAGTACCAGAAGAGAGGCGTCTCGAAATGAAGCAATCGATTTCTTTAAGGTTTTTTTTGTGTCTTACAGCCATTGCCCTGCTGGTTTCCTGCAATAAACCCAACTCTACAGAACAAGCAAAGCAGGGGCCGCAAACTGCTCCGGCGGCGGAACAGCGGGTCGAGAAAAATCCCGACCGCAACGCCTATTTCGGCGAAGAGCACATCCACACCAGTTGGTCGGTGGATGCATGGCTGATGGGCAATCGCCTCACCGGTCCTGATGATGCCTACAAATACGCCCAGGGGCAGACCATCAAGCATCCGCTGGGCTACGACATCAAGATCGACACGCCTATGGACTTCATGGGTGTGACCGATCACTCGGAATATGTTGGGGTGACGAAGGAAGCGAACACGCCGGGATCGGCCGTAAGTAAGCTGCCCGAGGCGCAACCGCTTATTCTGAAAGACCCGAACGATCAAGCGGAGGTTCAGAAGGCCTTTACCTACCTGGTAAACATGTTGAGCCAGCCTCCGGTAAAAGCCTTCATGAGCCCAGAGGTCGCGGGCACGATCTGGGCGGAAAACAACAAGATCGCCGACCAGAATAATCATCCCGGCAAGTTCACGGCATTTTGTTCCTACGAATATACGTCGCAAAACAACAACATCAATCTCCATCGCAACATCTTCTTCCGTGATTGCGCCAAGGTCCCGGTCATGCCCTATAGCGCGCTCGATTCATGGCATCCCGAAGATCTATGGAAATGGATGGACGCACAGCGCCAGGCGGGCAATGAGTTGCTCGCCATATCGCACAACGCCAATCTGAGCAGCGGGTGGATGTATCCGGTCGATGTTGACAGCTTCGGACGGCCGATAGACGCGGCATGGGCAGCCTCGCGCGACCGCAACGAGCGCCTGGTGGAAATCAAGCAGATCAAGGGACAGTCGGAGACTCATCCCTTGCTGTCTCCCAACGATGAGTTTGCCAGTTACGAACTGTCAGAGGGACTGCTCGGCTTGCCGGCAAATGTTGGCCGCATCGACAAGATTCAGGGCAGCTATGGGCGCCAGGCGCTGAAGGACGGCATCACCATGCAGGACGTCCGCGGCTATAACCCGTACAAGTTCGGCATGGCCGGTGGCTCCGATTCGCACAACACCGGCAGTCCCTATCGCCACGACAACTTCTACGGCGGTCATGGCCAGATCGACGGGACCGTAGACCGGCGCATGGCCGGAGTCTTGGCCTTTGGCACGCTGGACGTTCGCCTGGAGAATCCCGGCGGACTGACCGGCGTCTGGGCCGAGGAAAACACCCGTGCATCCCTCTGGGACGCGATGTATCGCAAGGAAACTTTCGGCGTCAGCGGCCCGCATATCAAGGTGCGCTTCTTCGGTGGATGGGATTACGCCAAGGACATCCTGAACGCCGGCGACTGGGTACACCAGTCTTACAGCAAAGGCGTTCCCATGGGCGCAGACCTGCCTCCGATGCCGCAGGCAGGTAAAGGAACAGCTCCGAACTTTGTGGTGTGGGCAGTCAAGGATCCCACGTCAGGCAATCTCGACCGCATCCAGGTCGTCAAGGGCTGGACCAAAAACGGCCAGAGCTTCGAAAAAGTCTTCGACGTGGCCTGGTCCGGCGAAGACCGCAAACCGGACAAGTGGACGGGGCGTGTGCCGGCCATCAAGAGTACGGTGGACTTGGAGAAGGCCACCTACACCAACGATGTCGGTTCGACTGAGCTGAAGACAGTCTGGAGCGATCCCGAATTCGATCCCAGCCTGCATGCGTTCTACTATGCGCGCGTCCTGGAAATCCCCACGCCGCGGTGGACTCTGATCCAGGCAGTCAAAGCCGGCGTTCCACCGCCGGACATGGTTCCACTCACCGGTCAGGAGCGCGCCTGGAGTTCGCCCATCTGGTACACGCCCACCGCCGAGGCACGCAAGAATGCTTCCGCCGGCATGACGGTGGCAGATCTTAAGGCGAAGGGCGCAACCCAACTGAGCGATGCGCAGTTGAAGGCCTTCATCGTGGGCAAGGCGTTCTGGGTGCGCAACAACACCACCAGCGACACCTTTAGCGTGAGCTACACGGTTGACGGCGACAGTATCGCTTGGCACATTGGAAAGTACACCACTCTGCCCAGCTACGTGGGCAACCCGATCCGCAGTGGATATGAAGCGAATACCTCGCCCTACAAGATCGAAGGTGGCAAACTGACGATCAAGGTCGCGCAGGATCCGTACGCGATGACCATTTACAAGCTGGGTGATTCCTACTACGGCGCCCGCAGCAACGAGTTCGGCTATGCCAACTACGAGATGATTCCATCGCCGCAATTTGTGCTGGATCCGGTCAAGGCAATGCTGAACCAGTTCTCCATCGAGCTGGGACTGACCCAACCACAACGGCAGCAGATCACTCCCATCATCAAAGGCGAGTTACCGAAGCTCGAAGCCCTGAAGAAGAACGCTTCACTCAAGCCGCTAGATAAGCTGGAACAGTTGAAGCAGATCAGCGATGACTTAGACGCAAAGATCACCCCTCTGCTCGATCAGCAGCAACAGCAGAAGTTCCAGGCGATGCGCGAAGAGCACCGGCGTGAGTTGATCGAAAAGATGTCTAGTCAGGTGATGGACAAGGCGGAGAACAAAATAAAGGCGGAGATGTAGAGCCGGGACACAAGCATCACGGGGTGAACCGGTCGGGCTGCTTTTAGGGCCGGGGATCGCTTTCCCCGCGATACTGATGCTTCTTCTTGCCGGTGGCTGCGGAATCAACGAACGAGTTCGGCCATATCGTGGGAGCTGTAGTGCTGCTATTTGCTACAACTTACGCGGAATATCCCCACGATTACCCGTCTGTTAGGCTGAGGGGATTCTCGCCAGAGGTGTGCCGTTGAAACAGTTGTGGACTGTTGTGTTTGGCCTCGCGGTTCTTCTTTCGAATCAGACGGGTTGCACAAGCAAAGAAACCGGCCCCACGAAAAGCGCCGAGACAGCAAGCAGCGCGCCCGCCGCGGCACAGCCATCGGATGCACGCCCTGCCGCAAATCCTTTGAAGAACGCCTACTTCGGCGACCTGCATCTGCATACCAGCTACTCCATGGACGCATTCGCCTTTGGTACGCGAACGACGCCGGAAGACTCGTTCAAGTACGCCATGGGCGAGACCGTGGAGTACATGGGCAAGTCAGTTAAGCGAAATGCTCCGCTGGATTTCCTTGCGGTGACGGATCATGCGGAGTATCTCGGGGTAGTGCGCGAGACTACCAACCCCAACGGCCCGTTCGCTGGTACCGAGTGGTACACCATGATGACCAGCACGGATCCGAAGGTATCGGGCCAGGCGTTCAAGAAGCTTATCGGTTCTGCCGTAGTCAACAAGCCGCTGCCTGAGTTCTCCGATCCCAAGATGACTAGCTCGGCATGGAACCAATACGCCGCCATCGCCGACAAGTACTACAAGCCCGGCAAGTTCACTTCCTTCGTCGGATTCGAATGGACCTCGGCGCCGCAAAATCAGAACCTCCATCGCTGCGTGATCTTCGCCAACAAAGGGCCGGCCATGCCGTTCTCGTCGTTCGACTCCCAGGACCCGGAGAAGCTCTGGGAATACCTGGAACTGCAGCGCAAACAAGGCCTGGAAGTGATTGCGGTCCCGCACAATGCGAATGTCAGCAACGGACTGATGTTTGACCGGAAGGACCTTTCCGGCAAGCCGCTTACCCGCGAATATGCCGACCGCCGGATGGCCAACGAGCCCCTGGCCGAGATCATCCAGGGCAAAGGCCAGAGTGACACCAGCCCGTCCCTCTCCCCCAACGACGAATTCGCCAACTTCGAAATGTTCACCTACCTGATTGGCACAAACATTAAGGCCAAGTCAGCGACTGGCAGCTATCTTCGCCAGGCCTACGGAGTAGGACAGGAGTTGCAGCAGAAGCTGGGCGTAAACCCCTTTAAGTATGGTATTGAGGCGGGTACCGATTTCCATTCCGGAGTCTCCTCCACCGAGCCGAACAATTACGTAGGCTCACACGGCAATCAGGACAGCGACCCCCGCGCGGTGGTACTGGCAACCGAGTCGGTGAGTGGTGAGCCGCCAACCGCGATTGGCTCCGGTGGATTGACCGGCGTCTGGGCGGAAGAGAACACCCGTGAATCTATCTTTGCAGCCTTTAAACGCAAGGAAACCTTCGGCACCTCGGGCACCCGCATCAAGGTGCGTATGTTCGCCGGCTGGAAGTATCCCAAAGACCTGACGAAGAATTCAGACTGGGTGAAGACAGCTTATGCGGATGGCACTCCCATGGGCGGTGACTTGTCGGCTCCTTCCGGAAGCAGCGGGCCGACGTTCCTGCTGCACGCTGTCAAAGATCCCGAGAGCGGCAATCTCGATCGCGTTCAGATCATCAAGATCACGACCAAAAACGGCAAGAGCCACGAAAAAGTCTTCGATGCGGTATGGAGTGGAGACCGGAAACCCGATCCCAAGACCGGCAAGGTCCCGGCAGTCGGAAACACGGTCGATGTAAAGGCCGCGACCTATACCAACTCTATCGGCGCCACTGAACTGATCGGCGAATGGACCGATCCTGAGTTTGACCCCACGGCGAACGCTACCTACTATGCCCGCGCGTTGGAGATCCCTACTCCTCGCTGGTCGACGTATTGGGCCGCAAAGCTGAACCTTCCACCCAATCCCGCGGTGCCAACCTATGACCAGCAGCGCGCCTGGACTTCGCCGATCTGGTACTCGCCGTCGAAACCGTAGGAGTTAGCTGTTGCATGAGTGAAGTTTCTGTAGAAGCTCTGGCGGATAACGAAGACATCATCCCGGAATCTGCGCAGAGAAGTTCGTCCGCCGGAGTTCTCCGTCGTTGGCTTCGCGAGCCCCTGCTGCACTTTCTGCTGTTGGGCCTTGCGCTGTTTGCGGTATACGCCTACCTGCATCACGGGCGTCTTGGTGGCGACTCGTCCAATCAGATTGCTATCAGCCTTGACGAACTGCGCACCATGGAAACGTACTTCGAGTCGCAGTGGCATCGCCAACCTACTCCTCAGGAGTTTCAGGCCATGGTAGAAGACAAGGTCCGAGAAGAAGTGCTCTATCGCGAGGGTCTTGCCATGGGCCTCGATAAAGAAGACGAAATCGTCAAGCGCCGCATGGCCCAGAAGATGGAGTTCCTCGCCGAGGATGTCGCGGCAGCCCATGAACCTTCGACCACCGAACTGAAGGCGTGGTTCGATAAGAACAAAGACAAGTTCGCCCTGCCCAGTCGCTATAGCTTCCGCCATGTTTATTTCTCTCCTGACCGGCGCGGAAAGAATGCGCAGCAGGACGCCGCTAACGCGCTGGCGAAAATTGCCGGGCAGCCCGAAGACTCGAAGCTTGCTGCTTCGCTCGGCGACTCGTTCATGTTTCAGGATTACTACGGAGACCGCGCTCCCAGCGCCATCGCCAAAGAGTTCGGGCCACCGTTCGCCGTGGCGCTCGAAAAGCTGAAGCCAGGCTCGTGGCAAGGGCCGGTGCAGTCCGGCTATGGATGGCACCTGGTGTTCGTTGACACGGTCGTTCCCGGCCGTGTTCCGTCCTTTGAAGAGATGGAGCCCGATGTGAAAACGGCCTGGTTGGGCGAGCAGAAAGCGACGGCCTGGCAGAAAGCCTATGCCGAGATGCGTTCCAAGTACACCGTGCTGTTGCCGGGTCCGCCGTCGAAAGACGCGACAGCAGAGGCTCCGCGGGCCATTCCAAAGAAGCAGGTTCCGAGTTCCTCAGGCGAAGGAGCGCCCCTGTGAGCTGGGCGCTAAGTGCAGCCTTTTGAGGATTTTAGCTGTAAGTCACTTGTAATCAAGATTTTATCGGCGATTCCTGCTTCAAGTTGATGAAAACAAAGGTTTGGTTCTAAGGATTTTGCGCAGTTATTCCTCATTTCGCTGGTTGATTTGGCTGTTCGCCTTTGCCCTCGTCGCCATCGGTTGCGCCGCCGCCCACGAATCTCGCCCAGCCTATCTCGAGCTGAAGGAAACCGCACCCGCCCAATACACCGTCCTCTGGCGCACTCCGGTACTGGCAGGTATGCGCCTGCCGATCGCCCTCCAGTTGCCGCCTGACGTGAAGGAGCTCCGAGAGCCGAGCGTTCAGGAGCTCGCTGATTCGCTGATTGAGCGCCACTGGATCGACGCCAGCCCGCACGGCTTGGCCGGCAAACGCATCGACTTCCCTGGCCTTCAGGCCACCATTACCGATGTATTGGTTCGCGTCGAGATGCTAGACGGGCGCAACTGGACGACCATCGTTCATCCCTCGCAACCGTGGGTTGAACTCGCCGCTGATCAGTCCACCTTGGGCCTGATGGATACCTACATCGTGCAGGGCATCCGCCACATTCTCTTCGGCGCCGACCACATGCTCTTCGTACTCGGCCTGCTGCTGATTGTGAAAGATCGCTGGATGCTGCTCAAGACGGTGACGGCCTTCACCATTGCCCACAGCATAACCTTGGCGATCGCGACCCTTGGCTACGCAGAAGTTCCCGTCGTACCTCTGAATGCGGCCATCGCGTTGAGCATCCTCTTCCTCGGGCCGGAGATCGTTCGCTCGTGGCGCGGAGAAACCAGCTTCACCATTCGACACCCGTGGGTGGTGGCGTTTGCTTTCGGACTGCTGCACGGTTTCGGTTTCGCCAGCGCGCTCACCAGTGCAGGACTGCCGCGTCACGAACTGCCGCTGGCGCTGGTCACCTTCAACGTCGGCGTTGAACTCGGGCAGCTGGGTTTCATCGGCCTTATCTTGGCGTTGGAGAGGTCGTTCCGCATCCTGGAAGTTCGTTGGCCGCGTTGGGTCGAGGCTCTTCCCGGATACACCGTCGGCAGCCTTGGCGCGTTCTGGACGATACAGCGCGTTGCCATTCTGCTCGGAGGCACCCGGTGAGAAAGCCACGCCGCGTTCCTCAAACCGCTCCGTCTCGCAGCCGCTGGGCAACCGCTGCCGGCGTACTCATACCGCTCATGTTCTGGGCGCAGGCGGCGTTGGCGCATCCGGTGAAGGGCGAGGCAACCGGCTTCATCACCGGCTTTCGCCATCCCATTTCCGGCCTCGATCACGTGCTGGCCATGGTGGCCGTGGGTTTGTGGGGAGCTCAACTTGGCGCGCCCGCGATATGGCTTTTGCCAGTGGCATTCCCTCTGGTGATGGCCTTCGGCGGGATGCTCGGCTTGATCGGGATGCCGCTTCCCGGTATCGAGTACGGCATCGCGGCATCGGCAATCCTTCTCGGGGCGGCGGTGATGTTTGAGGTGCGTCCGCCGCTTACCCTGGCCGCGATTCTCGTCGGCTTCTTCGCCATCTTTCACGGATACGCCCACGGCGCCGAACTGCCTCCGGGGCAGAGCGCGATGCTCTACAGCATAGGCTTTGTGATTGCCACCGGATGCCTGCACGCACTGGGCATCGGCATCGGAACGGTACACCGATGGTCGTGGGGGCAAAAGCTCCTTCGTTTTGCCGGAGCGATGGTCGCCATGGGCGGCGTCTTCTTCATGTACAAGGCGGTGGCATGAATCCGGCTCACCGCTCTCGCCTGCCGCTCTATGCGTTCGTCTTCTTCTGCTTCGCCATGTGCGCGCTCCCGGCCGACGCTCACCTGAACACCACCGGCATGGGACCGATCTACGACGGCTTGCTGCACTTTTTGCTGAGCCCCGACGATCTCATCCCAGTTCTGGCGCTCGCCCTGTTCGCTGGATTGCGAGGCGCAGCCTACGGACGACGCGCACTCTTTGTCACACCTCTGGCGTGGCTGGCGGGTGGTCTGGCGGGACTCAGTGCCATGGCTGCTGGATCGCATCCGTTTCTCGCCGCCGGCTGGTTTCTGCTCATGGGCACGCTACTCGCCAGCGATGCCAATTTGTCCCTGCGCTCCACCACTGCCATCGCTGCCTTGCTCGGCCTTTACCACGGATACCTGAACGGCACTGGCCTGGGCAGTTCAACCACGTCTGCTGTGGCTCTGCTGGGGCTGGTGTTTGGAATCTTCGTGCTGGTCGCGCTGGCTTCCGCTTTTGTGGTCCGTCTGCATGCACAGTGGGCGCGGATAGCCGTGCGCGTGGCGGGAAGCTGGATTGCCGCTAGCGGACTGCTGTTGTTTGGTTGGGCAGTTCGAACCCGATAGCCCGAGCAGCGATTGTGAGACGCCTCATTCTCCTGAGGCTTATGCTCCGACACCGCTCGCTCCTGCTGAACGCTCATGCTGGTCGGCAGGTTCCGCCAGGAAGATTGCTGAGCAGTTGCTTCGAGATAATCCCACTTACCTTCCGCTCTTACCTGACGGAACAGCCACCCCTTGGTGAGGGAGGTCTATACCGGCAGAGGTTTGCCCTTGGTTTCCTCACCGAGGGGGAGCAGAAGGATTCCCACCACAAAGGCCAGAGCGGTTACTGCGACAGGTCTGCCTAGTGTGTGGAAGTGATGGACTCCGGCACCGACCAGAAAGGTGAATCCGGCGGCTGCAAATCGCCCGATGTTAGTAGTGAAAGCAAATGCACTTGCCCTGCATTCCGTACCATATTGTTCAGGTAGCCAGAAAGAGTAGACCACGAAGTTCGCCCCTCCAATACCCAGGAGAGCTGCACAGACCATAAACCACCCAAGTGCACTGCTTCCCATGTAAAATACCCAACCGAAAGCGGCCGCCAGGGAAGCACCCATGATTGCGAAGAGAATGCCTAGCGTCATCCTTCGACCGATCCGGTCCGCGAAATAGGGGATAATCACCGCAGTTACTACTGTCGCTATACCTAACAGAGCTGTAGAGTAGGACGCTAATTTCGCGCCGTCGACCGCCGTGTGACCACTTCTCTGGGCCAAATAAGTTACCGCTGCCGGTACATAAACCGAACCTGCCCATAGTCCTATTAATGACACGACCAGATAAACAGAGTTCAACAGAGTTCGACGTCTATATTGAGGAGTGAAGAGCGCAAGAAAAGCGCGATGCATCGTCCAGTTCTGGCCAAGTTGCTGTACTCGCTCTTCCCATCGGACTGGTTCACGGACGCGGTTGCGAATAAATGCGATGATGAGGGCCGGAGTTCCCCCAACGAGGAACATGGCGCGCCACCCGAAATGGCTGCCAATAAAATAGTTCGCGATGGCGGCAAGCAGGAACCCGAAGTAGTATCCCGTGTGCATCAGGGCCGCGCCCATCGTACGACGTTCTTCCGGCCAATCTTCAGAAACCAGCGAGGCGCCGATGGACCACTCTCCCCCGATTCCAACTCCCGCCAGGAACCTGAATATCGCCAGCGACCAGACTCCAGTGGCAAAAGCGGATAGGAATGTGAACAGGGAAAAACATAAAATGCTAAACATCATGGTGCGAACCCGCCCAAAGCGATCTGCGATGGGCCCCCACACCAGAGCTATTCCCCACCCGATCATAAACAGGGCGAATAACAGTCCACCGTAGAAGCCGACATTAGCCGTACTCGCGGGAATTCCGGAGCGCGGCAAGAGTTCACTCAGAGCCGGCACCAAGACGAGCGAGTAGATGAACGAGTCCATGCCATCCATCGTCCAGCCTCCCCAAGCTGCCCAAAAACTGCGCACTTGATTAGGAGTAAGACTCACCCTGGCCGTTGAAACTTTGACTTGATGAGGTTGCGACCCTCTAGGCATCAGAGCCCGCCCTGCTGCAGCAGCAGAAATGGGACTGTCCGCGTCAACAGACTAGCCGGTAGAGAGCTCAGATGGCTGAGGCCGGGACTAGTGATGTTCAACGATCACCTTAAGCCGGTCTTCTGTAGTCTGCTCCACCATCTGAATTCCATGCTCCAACTCGCTGAACACAACCGGGTGAGTGATCAATGGCTCCAGCTTTATAGTTCCTTGTCGTACAAGCTCTACTGCCGCGCTGAAATCTTCGGGCCTTGCAGCGCGACTGTTATAGACCGCCAACTCTTTGAAATAGAGTTGGTAGAACGGCAGGCTCGCCGCCGTCGCAGTCGTAATACCGAACAGGAGCAACCGGCCACCCGTACGAGCCATCTGGATGGCTTGCGCAATCGAAGCCGTGGCGCCGGTGCACTCAATGACCAGGTCAGCCCCGCGGCCGCCAGTAGCTTCGAGCACTTCTTTCACCGCCTGATCGCCGCCCTGCAGCGCAATGTCTAGCCCAAGTTGCATGGCAACTTGTCGCCGGAACCAACTTCGGGTTACGCCGATTACAGGCTCCGCACCTTGAGCTTTGGCGAGTTGCAAGTGAATCTGCCCCGTTACCCCTAAGCCCAATATCACTACAGACTCTCCAGGCTGCGGTGGCGCCAATGCCTGCGCGTGTACACACGTCGAGGCGACCTGAATCAAGGGGGCAATGGCACTGGGAATAGACTCGGGTAGCTTGAAGAGGTTACGCGCCGGGGAGGCGATGAAGTCTGCAAATCCGCCGTCCGCGTCCCTCCCTTGAACGGCTCCGTCGGGGCAGAGGTTAGCCTGGCCATTGCGACAGTGGAAACACCTGCCGCACGAGATCATCGGGTCGATCACAACCCGGCTGCCGACTTCGAAGCTGCCATGACCGTTGGGATCTACCACATCGCCGGCAACTTCGTGGCCCATGATGCGAGGGTACTCGACCGGAATAGCACCACTGTAGATTTTGGCATCGGTTCCGCAGATGCCGGTGTGGGTTACACGAACCAACACCTCGTCGACGTTTAAGGTAGGCAAATGGACATCTTGCAATTTGATCTCGCGAGGCGCTGACAAGACCATTCCTCTCATGGTGTTATTCATATGCAAGCATGTCCTTAGAACCTACCGCACTATTCCGCCGGCCATCCCTTCGAGTACGGCGCAGACAGAGGCTGTGTCCTCTTTCTCGCTCCGGGTCGCCATTGCTTCGTCGTACACTGGTAGAGCGGCATTCAACAAAGGCGTGGGAGATTGTAGCTCGGCGGCAAAAGCGCTAATTATATTCAAGTCTTTTTGCCATACCGATAACTTCATAGTTGCGGGCATATATTTATTCTCTGCCATTAGTGGCGCCCGTTTTTCAAATATCCTCGACGAGCCACTGCCGGCGCTAATCCACTCAATAGTCTTATTCAGGTCTAGCCCGGCTCTCGCCGCAAGGACCATCGCCTCAGCAGTGGCAACATTGTGGATAGCCACCAGCAGGTTCGCGACCAACTTGACGCGGGTACCATTCCCGAACTCGCCGACATCGTATACCTGCCTGGCGAAACTCCGGAAGAACCGCTCCAGTTCGGAGATCTTTGTCGAATCTCCGCTCGCATAGATAACCAAATCCTTAGTCTTTGCTTGAGCACCTGTGCCGCTGATGGGACAGTCTAAGACCACATGGTCACGTAGGTTCAAGATCTGCTTCACGTCGAGTTTGTCACGCAAAGCAAGAGTGCTCGTTTCAATGACGGTTTTCCGCGCATGGGCAGCGGTAGAGATGGCGTGCATCGTGACGCGAACTGCCCCGCTATCAGGCAGGCTCGTCAGAAGTGTGTCAGTACAGTCAACCAATTCCGCGAGGCTTTCCGCAGGGTGTACACCTTCCTGTGCTAGTTCGTTGCGGCGCTTGTGATCAAGGTCGAAGCCCAAAACTCTATAGTTCGCCGCAGCCAGACTACGAGCGATCGCTCCACCCATGATGCCAAGCCCGACGACCCCAACCGCTCTGCTCATACCTACCTGGAAAACTTCCTGGAGTCACAACGATGCGTCTGCAGGAGAGAATTGGAGCACGATCGACGCCCAACGCCCGTCCCGAGCCTAATGAACGTCATAAACCAAAATCGCGGCGTTTGTTGTCCCTTGCTTCGGAGCTGCAACGAAATATTTCTGCAGTTCTGGCGACAGCAGCGAGGTTTTCGCAAGCGGTCGCGAAACTATCTTGGCGATTGCTTTGTAGTGGTCCTCATCCGACTCCTGAAACACGTCGACCGATCCCTGGCCGTCACCGCATGAGGCATAAATGCGACGAGTCGCCTTATCAAAGACCATGTCGTCGACGCCCTTCGTCATAGGCAGGGCCAACAGTTCTTTGCCGGTACGAGTGTCGAAGACCACCATGCTGCCGCTTCTGCAACCTACGAAGAGACGATGATTGGGTTCATCCAGAGCTATGGAGGTATTGTTTTGCGCCATCGTGATGGGCCAGCTGGCGATGAGAGTTCGTTTCTGGCGGTCGATAACATCAATACGATTCTTGCTTTTATTGTTGATATACAGCCTCGGCCCATTCTGTTCGAGTGCCATGGCTTCCAAGGCGTCCCCGTCTATTTTCATTTCACCAACTACTGCCTCTGCCGTCGTATCAGCGATGCTTATGATGGAGTATGTCTGCCCGGCATCTTTGCCTCCGGTTACAACGTAGAGAAGATGATCTGCGGGATCGTAGCCTACTGAGTCCGCGTGCGGACGTAGCTTGATACTCTTGACCAAGGCATAGTTGCTAGCATCGTAAATCTTCAGTTCGCCCGGTTCTCCGTCTGTGATGTAGATCCGATTGACATCTTGCCGGAAAAGTACCGCGTGCGGAACTCCAATGCCTGCAATGGTTCGCACGATCTTCCCGGTCAGATAATCGAAGACGATAACTGATTTGTATTCTTCGGGAGTGGCAAACAATCGATGTCCCTTGAGGTCAAGGGCGAGATGATCGAAATGCCCTCCCACGCTGGCGGGCATTTGAAAAGCGCCGGTTAGAAGGAGCGGGGCAGTTGCGGGTGGCGGGCCTTGAAAAGCGAAAAGCGTGATGGCGAGAATGGCGCTAAAGATCATGGTTGTTCCGTAACGAGAATGTCTTCGATAGTTCTGCAACTCTGAAACACATACGGCTCTCCAGAGCCTGCGGTTTCGATCCGATGTCCTGCCGCCGTGCATCTTAAAGTCACGGGTCGCATCCGGACAAATAATATCTTGTGACAGCATGCATAATGAGTTATTATGGCTGCCGCATGCCCGAAAGCTGCAGCTTGCTGCCGGCGTCGGCTGTTTTACCACACTCCTGTACATGAAGGTTAAGAGCTGTACTTGAACGCACATGGATTCCTTAGACCTTAAGCAGATTCGCTGCTTTGTCGCAGCATACGAAGAGGGCAGTTTCAGCAAGGCCGCCAAGCGCGAGCACTGTACTCAGCCGGGACTCAGCGTCTACATTCAGCGCCTCGAAGTCATGCTGGGACATCGCCTGTTCGAGCGCAAGGCGCGGGGAGTTTCTGCCACAATCGCCGGCAGAAACTTCTACGCCTGCTGCACGGATGTACTTAGAAGCATAAAAATGGCGAAGCAACGGGTGCTGGAAATGAAGGGCACCGTGGCAAGCGAGATTAATGTTGGCATCTCGCCGTCGCTGTCCAAAGGCGCCATCCCCTGGATGCTCTCGGAGTATCTCTCCAAACATCCTTACATTGACGTCAGGCTGGCAGAAGCCTATAGCGGCACGCTCACAGACTGGGTGATCTCGGGAGAAGTCGAAGTCGCGATTGTTACCAAGCCTGCCATGCACCTTGGACTGGAAACAACGCATTTTTTTCGCGACCGCCTGGTTCTGGTTCGTCGAGCGGACCGCAAATCGCAGGCGAAGAAACGTCCGCAACGCCGTAGTTGCCGCGAATTGGAGGACCTGAAGTTAATTCTGCCTTCGCCGCGGCACAATTTGCGGCAAGTCATGGAATCTGCCGTGCGATTTCGGACGACGGGACAGAGCAAGATATTGGAGATTGACGGCATGCTCGGCACCTTCGAACTGATTCGGAGCTCTGACTGGGCTACCGTCGTCGCCAGCGTAGCGGTTAAAGATGAGGTCAGGCGTGGAAATCTCATCGCCGAACCACTCTACAACCCTGAGCTCTGGCTCGACTTCTATTCTGTGCAGACTAAAGACACTTTGCTCTCAAGCGCGTGCCAGGACTTTCTCGATCAGTTAAAGCAGGTGCTGGAGCAACGAAAGGCAGCTTAAGCCAAAGCGATGAAACTACGTGGCTGCCCTTATCTTCTCGCTGGAATGCCTGACCGGATTCGATAGCGAACCAAGGCCATCGATCTCGATTCTGACGGTATCGCCATGCTTCAGATAGATTGGCGGTTTTCTGGTAAACCCAACTCCTGCAGGTGTTCCAGTGGCTACCACGTCGCCTGGCTCAAGGGTCATAACTGAACTCAAATAGGAAACCAGCTCGGGTATCCGAAAGATTAAGTTTGCAGTAGTCGAGTTTTGAAGCAGCTGATCGCCTAGCCAAAGACGAATTGCGAGGCTATGAGGGTTCGTGATTTCGTCACGAGTGACCAGCGCCGGGCCAATTGGCGCAAAAGTATCAAAGGATTTCCCGATAGTCCATTGCGACACCCGCAGCTGGTAGTCTCGGGCGCTCACGTCATTCAGAATCGTGTAACCCGCAACATACTCTAGACCCCGCTCTACGTCGACATGCTTTGCCCGTTTGCCAATGACAAAAGCGAGCTCGGCTTCGTAGTCCACTTCGGACGAAGTTGCGGGAAGAATAATCGGTTGACCAGATCCGATTAGGGTATTCGAGTATTTGGCAAATACGGTAGGAGTTTCAGGAACGGCAAGCTTCGTTTCTTCCGCGTGGTCCCGATAGTTTAATCCAATACAGATTATTTTGTTAGGATTTGCGATCACGGGTCCCAAGGTAACACTCGCAAATTCGAGGTATGCCTCGGGAGGTGCGCCCGGCAACTGTTTACCAAGAGATGATAGGTGCGAAGGTCCAGCCTCCAGCAGCGACCGCATGTCACTTGCAGGCGATATTCCCGCACGCTCAAGGTCGACGACGAACTCTTCGCCGTTCTTCTCTGCCAAGGCACCGACTCGGAAATGTTCCGATCCCTTTGGCGAAAACGTTACAAGGCGCATAACAGCTCTCCTTACTCAATTAGGACTATGTACGTGTCGAGACTCGCCAAAGGACCGCGGTTCGCTAGATAACCGCCGTCTTACCTACGATTGGTGATTGTGTTGTACCCGCCGGCGGAAATGGGTCGCCTGGTCGCATCCAGAATGCCAGGACTGATCCGAATAATAAGACCGCAATGCTTCCCAGGAAAGGCAGCTCCCAGTTTCTCGTTCGGTCAGTGATATAGCCAAACACAACAGGTGAAATAATGGCTGCGAGAGGCGATCCTACATTCATAAGACCGCTGGCCGAGCCGGAGAGTTGGGGCGCGATGTCCATCGGAATAGCCCACATGGGGCCGACGGTGAACTCGGAGCAGAAAAAAGCCACGCTCAGACAGAGGGCGGCTAGTGAAATATCGCGGACGACCAGCAGCAGAGACATTGCCACCGTGGAACAAAGAAATCCACCGACAACTAGATTTCGCCGGGCTTTATCGTGATCGCTCGTGTTGCGAAATATGCGATCGCTGACGATTCCACCCAGCGTATCTCCCAACACCCCGGCCAGAAATACTCCCGCGGCAAAAAAAGCCGAACTCTTCACGTTGAGATGAAACTCGTGCAAAAAGAATGCGGGCATCCATGCGAGATATAACCAGAGTGTCCATCCGTAACAAAAATATACTGCAGTCACGGGAAGCATGCGGCGCGCCAGAGGAAGCCATGGAACAGCTCGTGCCCCCTTGCCTTGGCCGACATTCTGCGGCAATAGCTGTAGTTCGGAGGCAGTGATAGAGGGATGCCGACCGGGATCGTCGCGAAAGTACCAGCCCCACACAGCAGCCCACCCTAGGCTAATGGTCCCCAGCACGAAGAATGAACCACGCCAGGTAATGAGAGCGATCAGCCAAGCGACTAGAGGAGGAGTAATCGCGGTACCTAGCCGCGAACAGGAATGTGTAATGCCTTGAGCAAAGGCACGCTTCTCCGCCGGAAGCCAGTCACACATGGCACGAGTCGCAATAGGGAATGTTGCGCCTTCTCCGAATCCCAGCAGGCCACGCGCCAGTAACATGGTGGCGAGAGTAGTAGTCGTTCCGGTTAACAGTGTTGCGCTGGCCCAAACGATGGCGGATGCGGTGAGAGTCAACCGTGCTCCGAAGCGATCGCTCAACGCACCTCCGAACATCGTGAAAATCAGGTACGGGTAAGCGAAGGCAGAGAAAACTAGACCGACTTGTGTATTGGAGAGATGGAGATCGTTTTTGAAAGCCAGGGCAGCCGTGCTGACGTTGACGCGATCTACGTATGTAATGCCATACATCAGGCAAAGAAGGGCGAGTACAGCAGTCGTCGCGGGAATTTTGATTCTGCGCATACTCGCTCAGGAGCTATATCTTTGGTTGCGGTGAAGCTTCGTACACAGACGATTCGTCTACGCTCTTACCTGGAGTTTGAACTTGATTCTTGCAGTCGTGCCTGCTCCGTAAGACTCGTAAGCGCAGCCCTGACGCCGCCGCTCTGATGTGGAACTCCTGCCAGGTCCAAACCCATTTCAATACCCGACAGCGTGCCAGCTAGCATTAGGTCATTAAAGCTTCCGAGGTGGCCAATCCGGAATACCTTCCCTGCAAGGCGAGACAATCCTGCGCCTAGCGACATGTCGAAATTGTGGAGAATGATCCTGCGCAGATTATCAGCGTCATGACCATCCGGCATCAAGACTGCTGTTAGTGAATCGGAATACGCACGAGGATCCTCACATAAGATCTCCAGGCCCCATGCTCGCACCGCGGCGCGAGTTGCTTCTCCATGTTTCCTGTGCCGGTCGAAAATCGCTGCGAGACCTTCCTCGAATAACATGGCCAGTGCCTCGCGCAGGCCGAAAAGAAGGCTAGTCGCCGGTGTATAAGGAAAAAAGCCACTACGATTCGGCTTCAGCATCTCCTGCCAATCCCAATAAGAGCGTGGTAATCTGGCATTCTTATTGGCTTCTAGAGCTTTGCTTGACATGGCGTTCATACTGAGACCTGGTGGCAGCATCAGACCTTTTTGTGAGCCGGCCACTGTGACATCAACTCCCCACTCCTCGTGCCGGTAGTCCATAGAAGCCAGCGACGAAATTGTGTCGACCATTAGTAGTCCGGGGTGCGCGACACGATCCATTGCCTCTCTAATGTTTGGAACGTGTGTCACCACGCCAGTGGACGTCTCGTTATGGACGATGCATACGGCCTTGAACTTGTGTTTATAGTCGGCAGATAGGCTCTCTTGAAGCTGGGCTGGATCAACCCCTCGGCGCCAATCACCCGGGAGATAGTCGACCTGCAAACCAAGCTTCTCGGCAACTTGGCGCCACAATTGCGAGAAGTGTCCCGTCTCGCATATCAGGATAGAGTCTCCGGGCGACAAAGTATTCACCAGTGCGGCTTCCCAAGCTCCCGTTCCCGAAGCAGGGTAGATCACGACTGGTCCTTCTGTCTGAAAGACCTTCCGCATACCTGCCAATACCTGAATTGCTAGCTCCGCAAATTCATCGCTGCGATGGTCGATGACCGGGCGATCAATGGCGCGAAGAACGCGATCAGGAACATTGGTCGGTCCGGGAATCTGCAGGAAATGGCGCCCAGTATGGATCATCTAGGTTCGGTGAACAGGTTTTTGCAACGGCGGTGGCGTTGGCAGCGCGGCATGGAACAGAATGTTCGCGCAGCCTGCGTTATATTGTCAAATAACATTGGCGTATAGCACTCATCGCAGGATTCTATGGTTAGTAGACGGTATTCTCCGGCCCGGGCGTTATATTCTCGCACCTGTTCCATTCGAGCACAGCGGTCTCGGTCTCGAGAAAGGGTTGACAACTGAACACCTTCCTTCAGCACCTGGCTCAAGGAGTTGCGCTCGGTTCGACGTATGCCTTGACAGCCTTGGGCTTCTCGATGCAGTTCGCCGCAATGCGGCTGGTGAACTTTGCTCACGGTGAAAGCCTGATGTTTGGAGCCTTTGTTGCCCTCGTCCTCATTACCAACCACTGGACGACATACTTTCTGGTCGCTCTGTTTTGCGCTGTCGTTGTAGTTGGGATGGCGGGGGCAGCTATCGAACGCGTTGCCATCCGTCCACTCTACGGCTCAACAGAGCTGAACCTTTTTGTTGCTACTATTGGGTTGTCTCTGGTACTGAGGCAGGCAGGGCTTTTGCTGTTCGGGGCTGACGCACGACCGTTTCTGAAAGGCTTCGGCGATAAATCGTTCCAGATCGGCGCAGTCACAATCACAATGCAACAGCTGGGTGTGCTGCTGTGTGCCCTTATTCTCATGACTGCACTCGAACTCCTGCTGAGATTTACCCGCATTGGAATCGCCATGAGAGCAGTGGCACAAGATGAGACTACCGCTGCGCTTATGGGCATCAACACTGCGCGCATGAAAATGTTGGTATATGCGTTGAGTAGCGGGCTGGCTGCTGCTGCGGGAGTTCTGTTCGCCTCGTCTACGTTCGCTGTTTATGACATGGGACTCCTAATGGGCATCAAGGGATTCACTGCAGCCGTGTTCGGGGGATTAGGTAGCCTGCCTGGGGCAGTGCTGGGAGGCATTCTTCTTGGCGTTATCGATCAGCTTGCGACCGCGTATGTTTCTTCGCTCTACCGGGACACTATTTCGCTCACGTTATTAATCGTTGTCTTGCTCGTACTGCCTAGAGGAATATTGGGCTTGAGCAGCCGGTCCCCGTGGGGAAAGGTATGAGCGGGCAGGCTCAAATGCTGCAGCCAGGTTACTATAAACTGCTTCTGCCTGTCGTGGTGACTCTTGGGCTTCTTCCATGCACCGGGATTATCGGTGATTACGGGGTTTATCTGCTGACACTGTCGCTTATCTATGCGATAGCTACAACCGGACTTATTCTATTTATCGGCTACACTGGTCAGCTCTCTCTTGGTCACGCCGCTTTTTTTGGCATTGGGGCATATACAGCAGCCAACGCTACCAAGCATGGATTGCCATTCTTGATCGCGTTGCTGATCGGCTGCTGCGTTGCCGGGATCGTGGCATCTATTCTAGGATTCGCCGCTCTCCGTCTGCGCGGCTTCTATCTAGCAGTGACGACCCTGGCGTTCGGGCTGATCGCCTATCAAGTATTCGGAAATATTGAACCTCTTACCGGAGGAGTGAGTGGGCTCGGAGGGATTCCCGGAGCCCATATCGGACCCATAGCTATCGACGGCGGGATACGTTTCTACGTAATGGGCGCGTTGTTCCTGACCCTTAGTATAGGGGCTGCTCTCGCTCTCGTGAGATCTCCTGCCGGCAGCATGATGCGAGCTATCGCCGGCAACGAGTTAGCGGCCCAGTCGGTCGGCATTAATACCTATCTCATCAAGACCGTTATTTTTGCTCTTGCTGGGGCTTATGCAGGGCTGAGCGGCGGATTATTCGCGCACCTGAACCGCTACGTAGCTCCTGACGACTTCGGCCTCGTGCTATCGATCTCTTTTCTGGTAATGGCGACATTAGGAGGGCTGCGTAGTGTGTTCGGCGGCATTGTGGGAGCCTTGCTTGCAACAATTGCAATCGATGCTCTCCGTACCGTTCCAAAGGCTCAGCCTATTATTTTTGGATTGGCTTTGATTCTTCTGGTTCGGTTCCTTCCGTTCGGCGTTGTTGGTTTGATCACCGATTTGCAGAACAGGTTTAAGCCAGGCGACCAGACCCTTATCGCAGCTTCGCAGCTCTGAAAAGCACCTCCATCGTGGAAAATATCAGATGATGCCCGTCCTTGAAGTGCAGCATCTTGAGAAACGTTTTGGCGGTTTGATCGCCTTGGGTGGAGTGTCTCTGCAAGTTTCAGAGGCCACGATTTTCGGGATCATTGGTCCAAACGGCGCCGGGAAGACAACTCTGTTCAACGTTATTTCAGGTATTGAGCGGCCGCAGAGTGGAAGGGTGCTGCTTCTTGGAGAAGACATCACTGCGCTGTCGCTGGTCAGGATTGCTCGCAAGGGCCTCACCCGAACTTTTCAGCGCAGCTTACCTTTCGGAAAAATGACGACGCTCGAGAACGTCCTAGTCGCCGGCTATGCAGCTGAACATTTTGGTCTCAAAGCGCTTGAACGATGGCTCGGGGTTGGACAGAAGCGAAGTGCAATCTTGAAGCGCGCACATGAACTGCTAGCGATGGCTGGCCTCGAGGATCGAGCTATGGAGCGGGCTGAAGCTCTGTCTCACGGCGATCTGCGGCGACTGGAGGTTGCCCGAGCTGTAATGCAACAGCCACGCGTCGTAATGCTCGATGAGCCTGCAGCCGGGCTGAGCGTTGAGGAGCTTCACAAGATCTCTGATCTACTGCAAATGTTGCGCACCGGTGGAACGACTGTAATTATCATTGAACACAACATGACGTTGATGATGAATTTGTGCGACCGCATCGCCGCCCTGGACCATGGACTGAAAATTGCAGAAGGCACTCCGGCGCAGATACAGGAACACGAAGCTGTGATAGAAGCCTATTTCGGACGGGAGAGCGGACGTGCTTGAGGTTACAGACATCGACGCAGGATATGGGCGCTCCCGCGTTCTACACAGCGTCTCGCTCAGTGTTCGAAAAGGAGAGTGCGTTGCGCTTTTGGGCAGTAATGGGGCTGGCAAGAGTACAACACTGCGAAGTATCTCCGGGCTGCTGAAACCAACTTCAGGCCGGATCAACTTCATGGGTACGGATATCACCGGTAAGCCACCTCATGAAATCGTTGGCCTGGGCATAGTGCAGGTACCAGAAGGCCGAAGGATTTTTCCCGAGTTGCAGGTTCGCGAAAACCTGCTTATCGGGGGCTATTCGCAGGCTGCGGCACATTCAATGGCGGACTTAGACGATATCTATGAACTTTTCCCGGTCCTTAAGGAACGTGGACGCGAGAAGGGCTCCAACCTCTCCGGCGGGGAGCAACAAATGCTGGCGTTTGGACGTGCTTTGATGGCGCGTCCGAAACTACTTATGCTTGACGAGCCCTCGCTTGGTCTTGCCCCCAGAATGGTTGATGCGTTGTACGAATCTATCCGTAAAATCAAGACACGCGTTACAGTTCTGCTGGTTGAGCAGACCGTTCATCTAGCGCTGGATGTCGCCGACAGAGTCTACGTCTTACGCGAAGGCCGAATCGTGGCAGCGGGTTCGGCGCAGGAGGTGAATAGCAACGGCTGGCTGCGAACTGCCTATCTTGGGTCGAAACTAACGTTGTGACCTACGAAGTACTCACTTGACACGATTTGACAGGGTGCCCTGGGTTTTCCGAGCCGAACGTCTGAGACTAGTCCGGAACCGACCGGGGTTGACCAATGTTCTTATTCACCCACCCATAGGGCATCTGCCCTTTAAGACAAGCAACAACCTGCGCGACGGCTCGGGCTTGCAATGTCGCCCGTGCCTCTTCGCTAAGCCATGCCGTATGGGCAGTGACAATTATCTTTGGATGCTGCACGAGGCTTGAGCGTAGGGGAGTAACCGCTGTTTCAGACTCTAGTACATCTAGTCCGGCTCCCGCGATCGTCCCGCTCTCGATCGCAGCAAGGAGAGCTATCTCGTCAATCAATCCACCTCGGGCTGTGTTGATGATGAATGAACTTTTTTTCATCCTGGCAAGAGCCGCTTCGCCAAATGTGTGTTTGGTTTGAGGAGTGAGTGGAGCATGAATAGAGATGTAATCTGAGCTATGGAGCAACTCTTCAAACGAAACCTTCTTCATTCCAAGTTCCATCGCTTTGGCTTCGTCTAAATAGGGGTCGCAGACAAGCACCTGCATTCCAAGCCCCTCAACCTTGCTTGCGAGAGCAGAACCGATTTTCCCTGCTCCGAATAGGCCACAGATTTGGCCACGTAATCTGTGAAGCGGGGGCATAGTCGCGGTCGACCACGTTGGCTTTCTCGCAAGTTGAGTTGCCGCCAGGGATTGTCTGCTTAACATTAGCAGCAACGTGAGCGCGTGGTCTGAAACTTCATCCACACAGTAGTCGGGAACGTTGGCCACAACTATGCCATGTTCGGTGGCAGCATTTATGTCGACGGTCTCTACTCCAATGCCATAGCGTACGATGACGCGGCAACGGGACATCGACTCGATGACGTGCCTGGAAATCGAGGCTCGCACAGCAAGAACGCCGTCCGCGTCACTACACAAGTTAGCCACATCGGCTTCCGCTGTCGCGTTACCCACCACTAATTGCCAGCCTTCGCCCTCAACTGCCGCGCGCTCCTGTTCAACATCAGGGAACCGATGATCTGTGATTACAATTTTCATACGATACTGCTATTCCAAAATCATCTCGCGATCTCGAAAAGGCGCGCAGCCAATCGGCCGGGCCGACTGATATGTCAGTCCTCGGCCGCCGGAATATCCGTGACGACCCGGAACCCTGGCCCACTCTTCGGAGTGAGTGCAACAATCATTTGAGAACGCCGCGCACGCCCAGTTCTGTCAAACGATATCGGGCCGCCAATACCGTCATAGTGCACCGTCTGCAGGCTATGCTGCAGCGACTTGGGACTGAAATCCGGCGCTGACGAAAGTGCTTGCCGCAGCAGGAAAGCTGCGTCGTATCCTTCTCGGGCAGTTACGTCGGGGACCGTATGGTAGCGTGCCTCGAAGGCTTTCACCCAGTTCTCTTCCTTCGGGTCCTTCGCGGTCCACAGAAATTGTCCGATAGCGACCAGCTTGGTAGCTGCTTGGATATCTTGTGGTAGTAGCGCCAGATATGCGGGATAAACCACTGCGGTATTCGCCGCTAAAGGCAGCCGTACCTGCTCTACCTGGTTCTCTTTGGTGAGAATAGCCGCTTCTTTTTCATGTCCCCAGTAAAGAATGCCGTCAGCTCCCGCGTCGCGAATGCGCAGCAACTGAGCGGAAAGATCGGCATCACCCGCGTTGAATGCGGTTTCGGCAACGACCTGCGCACCCAGTTGCCTCAAGTACGGTATCAGTACTTTCTGCACGGTCGGTTTAGCGTAGTCTGAATTCTCATAGACGATTCCAATGCGGAGCAATCCTTCGTTTTTGACTACGTAGTTTGCCAGTGCCGTAGCCGCACTGGTGTCGACTAGACTTTGACACCAGATCCACCGAAATCCCTGGTTGGTAAGCTTGGCGGAAGGAGCGCTTGGAGCATAGAGCGGCACGCCTAATGTCTCGGTGATCTCCTCAGCCGCGAGAATTTCAGTGCTCGGCGAGGACACGATGATCAGCGGAACCTTGTCCTTCATAATCAGCCGACGCGTCAGAGCAGATGCATTTGCCGGAACCGACTGACTGTCGTACGAAACCAGTTGAACTTTGCAACCGCATATTCCACCTGAAGCATTGATCTCGTCGAACCCCATCTGTACGCCGCGGTCGAGGCTCTGTCCGTATACGGCTCCCTTCCCGCTATAAGCGCGCACAAATCCAATGCGAACGGGGCACCCGGCTGGCACGCTGGTCGGGGGCCTGTGAACCAGAGCTGCAACGACCAGCACCGCGAATCCGGCAACCCACGCGAACCAACTAATCACCCCCAGCGCTTTAGCCGGCAACATGAAAACCATTTTACGAGATATAGAGCTGTCGTATGAGAACCATAAGAGTTGAAAGCGTGGGTTATCTTGTTGTTGCAGACGAGTTCCTTTCGATACCGGCCCGCGGCGCTTGGATTCGAACTAGAGCATCAGCCAACGATTACCGGCAGGGACTTACGCGCAGTATTCGGTTGCAACTGCCCCGGGCGGGCATCGAAATATAGCCCACACAAAAGCACGAACGGATGAGAGGCGACAAAATGTCAGACGTCGGAATGATCCCTGTAGATTGGGAAGCTCGTTTTGACCCGCAACGCATGCTAAGGGAGAGGTTACAACGCGCTAAGGAAGCGCTGAACAACTCTGATCTTGATGCTCTCTTTGTTTTTCGAACTGAGGATGCCCGTTACTTGACGGGATACCGTCATCATTTGGGTCCAGCTTTCATCATGGGAAATGCGGTAGTCGTGTTGGCCCGTGGCCACGAACCTATTCTGTGGACGATGGACTATGAACACTGTCGTCTTCGCATGCCCTGGCTGGGAGCGGACCAGGTGCGGCCACGGGCGAACTTCCGTGAAAAGGTCGGCATGAAGCGCTGGGCGGAACAAGTGGAAGGACTCGTCGGCTCGCTTGCAGGCAAGCGAGTGGGGATCGACATCTGGGATTTGAACATGGAAGCGGCGATCCGCGATACCTTTCCATCTACTCAATTCGCCGATGGTTACCAGAGCGTTCTGATGCGTGCCAAAGAGATCAAGACACAGGATGAGATAGCCTGTCTAAAGATCGCCAACGCAATTACAGAGGCTGCTCTGGACCGGCTGATCGAGCACCTCCGGCCGGGAGTTAAAGAGTGCGAGTTGCTGGCTGTTGCATGGCACACCATGACCGCTATGGGCAGCGAATGGACGCAATGCTCGAATATTGTATGTTCGGGGCCATATACTGCTCCCTACCGTCGGTTCACCTCTGACAGGATTATCCGCAATGGAGATCTCGTGATCATCGACATCGGGGCTGGATACAACGGCTACTGGGGCGACCTGACCCGGACGTGGATATGCGGCAATGTCAGGCCCACTCCAGAGATGCGCGATCTACACCAGAAGTGCTACAACGCGTTATTTAATGCTGGAAGTAAAGTACGGCCCGGAGCTACCAATGCGGATGTCTTTGCTGCCGCAGACCCTTATGTGCTGGACAGCCTCGGACATGGAGCGGGTGTCAACCCGTGGGAAGCTCCCTATTTCAGTCCGGCCTCGAAAGACTCGCCGGTTATCTTGAGAGAGGGGATGGCATTCAACTTGGAACCTTATGCGGGAACGCCAGGAATAGGAGGTGTTCGCCTTGAGAATGATCATATCGTCACAGCCGACGGAGTAGACATATACACCACCTATCCATTCGACGAGCGCCTGGTCAACGATCTTCATCCCTTGGATCAAACTACCGGACGCACTAGGCCTAATGAGCGCTCATGAAGCCGGTCGGAGAGATGGACGTTCCCGATCTGCGGCTCGACGGTCGCTTGGCAGTCATCACGGGAGCAGGCGAAGGCATAGGCCGATGTTTTGCCCTAGCCTACGCCAAGGCCGGAGCTGAGGTAGTGCTGGTCGGGAGACGTGAGAAGAACCTCTTAGACGCACAAGCTGACGTGCGATCTATTGGGGGCACAGCTTATGTCGCTCCCGCCGACGTGTCTCGCGTTGCGGATATAAGTGCGCTCGGCTCCCTGGTGGAGAGGTTGGTTGAAAATAGAAAACTAGACTTGGTTTTGGTAAATAATGCCGGGTTTGGATTCACCAGGGATGCGCTCGATGTCACCGAGGAAGATTGGGATAGAGTTCTGAATGTCCACGCGAAAGGGACTTTCTTCTGCTCGCAGCACATAGGCCGGCTAATGGTCCGCCGCGGCTACGGGAAAATTATCAACCTGAGCTCGACATGGTCGACAAGCACGGACGTTGGCAAGTCCCTCTATGGCATGGCTAAAGCCGGCGTAAGCTATCTAACTGCTGCTCTTTCGACGGAGTGGGCACCGTTAGGAGTGCGGGTGAACGCGCTTGCTCCTACTACCACGCTTAGTGACAACACCATCAGTTCCTTACAACAGACTCCCGAGCGCGCCGAGCATTTGCTGAGTCGAATCAAGTTGGGCCGATTTGCCGCGCCTTCTGATCTTGTGGGCGCGGCTCTGTTTCTTGCCGGGCAAGCATCGGACTTCATTACTGGCCATACATTGTTTGTCGATGGGGGTTGGCACGCGGCCAGCTAGTAGACGTCACTCTGACTTGCGGATGCGGCTCGCAGCAGCCCCACTATCCAAACCTCATTCAACGCGCTTCCACATCAATTCAATTACCTGCTTCACGCCACCTTTGACGGTAGTCAGTGTTCTGGTTGACAACGCGCCATCGTGGAAGGCTATTATCCGCACCAGGTCAGTACCTACCCAATTCTGGATGGATGCCACCTCGACATGGTAGATGAGCCGATCCCCGCTAAGTGTGTATGTTCCGGCGTAGGCAACAAACGTTGCAAACGCCTGCGCCCTCTCCTCTGACGGTGCAGAAACGCGATCCAGCACCGACAGTGGTTTCCGACCGTCGTCGGCCATCATCAGCGACATCCTGCCATCCGAGGTAAAAGTCATAAAGCCGCTGGGATTCTTACCGAAGGTATAAGGATCCACCGCTCCCTTCAGTGGTATCGATGTAGCCGACACTAACCGCCACGTACCCAGAATTGATTTATTGGTCTGCGCCAATCCGACATTACAGAGTGCCAGGCTAAGGTAAAGAAGCGAGAGTCCGAGGCGTCGCATCAGGTGTCCCTTTCGTTAACTTACACCGTCGGAAGTTGTGAACCGCATGCTCCGACAGGCGTCGCGAACCAGTATAGCGGCTATACCGAAACGCAGCGTTGGCAGCCCTCGAGATCCTCACAACTGCGGATGACGCGACGTCTGCGCTGGCAGGGCCAAACTAGTCCATACTTTTGTATTATGCATACCATATAACAATATTATTTGACAGCATAGCTCACAAAAGTCCAATATGCGGTTCGTTTGCCATAGTTCAAAAATCGAAACGAGTCACGTGCTTCAAAGTCAGAGTGTCGCACTTACGGTCAGCAGCAAATGTCCACAAGCAGAGTAGATCAAGTCCGGAACTTACGTTGTAAGTCGGTATTCCAGGGATACGATGCGACTATGAACAAAACTATTCTGCGTTGGTCGTTCTGTGCGGTATTAATTGCAGTGTGTTGTGGCTGGCCAGCTCCAATGGCTGCGCAGCAGGTGCCCCGCTTCGAGGTTGACCCAACGTGGCCTAAGCCGTTACCCCACGACTGGACAACCGGCCAGCTCGGCGGGGTTTGTGTGGATTCGCAGGATCATATTTTCGTGGTCAACCGCCAGAATCTGACCGAGAAAGAGCTGCTGTCAGCCAAGCAAGCGCCTCCCATCCTTGAGTTTGATACCGCCGGGAACTTGGTAAATTCATTTGGCGATAGCAAGGTCGTTCCGCGCTCGATCCACGGCTGTACCGTCGACAAACAGGGAAACATATACGTCGCCGGCAACAAAGACGGAATCATTCAGAAATATAGTCCTGAGGGCAAGCTCCTACTTCAGATCGGAACCCGTGGGACGGTGGACACTTCAGACGGCAGCCTTACCATTCAGGCCGGAGGCGGCGGGTTCATGGGCCGCGCCCTGAATTCCGGTCGTAGTAGTTTTTTTCTTCCTGCTGCCATCGCAGTTGATCCTGAGAACAACGACATTTATGTCGCCGATGGTTACGGCAATTCTCGCGTCGCAGTATTCGACAAAAATGGCACATTTCTCCGCCAATGGGGCCGCCAAGGTACTAAGGCTGAAGTGGAGTCGGGCACGGGAGGAGTGTTCATGCAGGTCGTGCACTGCGTGATTATTGGCAACGACGGCCTGGTATATGTCTGCGATCGGCAAGGTGACCGGGTCGAGGTATTCGATAAGTCCGGGGCCTTCAAGAGAAACATACTGGTTCACACCGGAGAGGCGATACCCGACCTTTGGGGTACGGTCTGGTGGATAGGTTTCTCCCCTGATCGCGAACAGAAGTATATGTACATTGCCAACGGTCGCAATGAGCAGATACACATCCTCGACCGCAAATCGGGAGCAATCCTCGGCAGCTTCGGGCGCCCCGGACACCAGGTAGGAGAATTTGATCATGCCCACACGCTCACTGTCGACTCGCAGGGAAATATTTATGTGGCAGAGACTGACTGGGGAGAAAGAGTGCAGAAGTTCAAGCTAGTTAAGTAGGTTGAACTTCATCGTGCACCAGGTCGCGGCTGCAATGGATTCAGGTAGACAATAATTATGCCGCGCTGCGAATCGCTAATTCAACGAATATACGACAGGTCAAGGAGGATGGTTCATGGATTGCTTGAGCTATAAAGCTGTGGCCCTTCGAGTCGTCCAGTGTGTCGCACTGATATGCAGCCTTCTCTGCATCCTTCCTGTCAATGCGCAGGTGGCAGGTGGAACACTCTCGGGAACCATTACGGATCCATCTGGCGCCGTCATTCCAGGCGCAAGTGTTGCAATAGCTAATTCAGCCACCGGAATAGTCAGAAATGTCACCACTGACAGCGCCGGTTTCTATTCCGCGCCCAACTTACGGCCCGGCACCTATCAGGTCACCGTCAGCGCTCCAAACTTTGCAACAACAATAGGATCCAATGTCGTAATCTCGGTAGGCTCGCAACAGGTTGTAAATCTCGCGCTGGCGATTGGCAAAGGTTCCGAGAAAGTCGAGGTGACGGGAGCGGCGGAGAACGTTCAACTGGCGTCTTCGACCCTAGACGCCGTCGTGGGGGAGAGGACGGTTCGTGAATTGCCCCTCAATGGGCGCGACTGGACCCAACTTGCGACCCTCGAACCAGGAGTCGTGAGTGTGCAAACCCAGTCAAGCACTGGTTCGGCGACTACAAATCGTGGAAATCGCGGTTTCGGTAACCAGCTGACTGATTCCGGACACAGTCCTTACGAGAACAGCTATAGGGTAAACGGCATCAACACTAATGATTATAGTAATGGTGCTCCTGGCAGCGTCATAGGCGTCAACTTAGGCGTGGATGCAATTCAAGAATTCTCGGTCATGACTACCGACTACACCGCTGAATATGGCCGGACCTCCGGCGCGGTCATCAATGCCATCACTAAGTCCGGCACCAATCAGTTTCATGGTAGCGTTTACGGATTTCTTCGAAGCGCCCATTTCGACGCGAAGAATTATTTTGACAACCCGAATACGCCTATCCCGCCGTTCCATCGCAACCAGGTTGGTGGTGCAGCTGGGGGACCGATCAGGAAAGACAAGACATTCGTATTCGTCGACTACGAGGGCATTTTCCAGGACCAGAGCGCTACGTTCCGAGACAATGTACCATCGGCTGCCGCGCTCAACGGAACGTTATGTTCAATCCCCATTGCTTCAGGACCAAATGCCTGCACTACCACTCAACTGCCTTACATACCGGGAAAGACAAACGCGCAAGGCGTCTCGCTCGCTGTCGTGCCATACTTTCCCTTTTGGCCGGCCGGAAACGGACCCTTGTCCGCGAACGGTGACACACAAATCTATACATACGCCGGTAATTTACATCTAACTGAGAACTATGCAACGGTCCGAATCGACCAACACTTTTCATCTAAGGATAGCTTGGACGGCTTCTGGTTTTATGATCATGCACCTCAGACCCAGCCAGACCCTTTGGGAACCGTCCTCAACCAACTGCTCTCATATCGTCAATTGTACGGAGCGGAATGGACCCATATTTTCGGTTCCAACTTCGTGAATACTGCCCGTATAGGGTTCAATCGTTCTATCGGAGTGTTGAACCAAAGTGTCGCGGCTCTCAACCCCATCGCGACTGATTCCAGTTTGGGAACGCTTCCAGGGAGAAACGCGCCCATCATCTCGGTACCCGGCCTGACTTCTACGTCTTCCTTCGGAAGTGCATCGCTTAACCATCACGTACTAAACTCATATCAATACTACGATGATGCATTCTTGACCAAGGGGGCACACTCTATAAAGTTCGGTTTTTCGGCAGAGCGGCAACAATATAACCATTACGTCGAACAGGCTCTAAACGGTAATTTCTCGTTCGGGGGCCTGCAACAGTTTCTCCAGGACTCTCCCACTAACCTCTTAATACTTGGACCTAACGCTAGTGAAGTAGGCACACGACAATGGCTGTTTGGCGCCTATGTTCAAGACGATTGGCGTGTTAAGCCATACCTTACTGTCAATCTGGGTCTACGCTATGAGCCTACGACTCTCCCCACTGAGGCGCACAACGGCTTCGAAACTTTAGCTACATTGACAAGTCCTTCTATAACCCCAGTCCACACATTGTGGCCAAATAATGCCACCCTCAAGAATTTTGAGCCACGTATTGGATTTTCGTGGGATCCGTTCCACGATGGGCGGACAGCGATCCGCGGAGCCTTCGGAATCTTCGACGTGTTGCCGATTAACTGGATTTACACATTCTCAACCGGCGCCAGCGCCCCCTTTGCCTCTCCCGAGAAGGCGAGTAACCTCCAGCCTGGAGATTTCCCGGTAGTGATGTCCACAACTGTTGGTCCGGCGAATGGCCAGGTGCGATACATTCAGCCCAATCCTAAGGCTAGCTACACTATGAACTGGAACCTTAATGTCCAACGGGAGATCACCCAGAATCTAGTACTGACAGTCGGGTACGTGGGCTATCACGGCATTCATCTGCCCGACACGCCGGATGATATCAACTACTCCCTTCCCACATTGACTGGCGCCGGCTATATGTGGCCCTGCGCTCCCAAGGATGCGAACGGCAATTGCACGCAGACGGGGTCCGTCCTCAACCCAAATGTTGGGCCGATACGACCCTTGTTCTGGAATAATACCGCCTGGTTCAATGGCTTAGAGGTCGGCCTTACTCAGCATTTGAGTCACAACATTGCGCTGCAGGCGAGCTACAACTGGGGCAAGTGTCTCGACACTGGATCGAATCCCGCCCTCAGCGATCCGTTCGTCAACTCGCTCCCTGACTATCTGTACTTCTCGTCGGCGGCGAAGCGGGGCCTCTGCGACTTCAACGTAGGTCAGAGTCTGGCATTCAGCTTTACCTATTACCTCCCGACGCCGCGAGGAAATGGCTTCGAAACAAACGTACTTGGCGGATGGCAATTGGGAGGCATATTAAGGGCCCAAACAGGAGCACCGTTTACACCCCTCATCGCGGGCGATCCTCTAGGCCGCAATGCAGGTGATACTGGCATTGACTATCCGAATCTGGTGCCTAATTGCAACCCCATCTCAGGAAAGACGGACGCATATATCAACCTGAACTGTTTCACACCTCCGACGGCGCCAATCGCCTATGCGCCCCTATGTAATTCAAATCAATTCTCAGGTGCAGTCGGGCCGGCGCCGCCGGGCCAGGTCTACTGTGCCAATCTCTTCGGAAATGCGGGTCGCAACCAGATCGTCGGGCCGGGATTGCTGGACTTGGATGTCTCTCTATTCAAGAACATCAAGTTGTCGCGAGTGTCTGAGCAGTCGCTGCTGCAACTTCGAGCGGAGATCTTCAATGTGCTCAATCATCCGAACTTCCTTCCACCGGTCGACAATAGCTACATATTCAATGCGAATGGCTCGCCAGTAAGCGGAGCTGGCGCGATTGACTCTACCTCAACCACGTCACGGCAGATTCAGTTTGGAGTTAAGTTCCTCTGGTAGCTGTGTCGGATGAGCCAGTCTATGTAATCGATGTGCAAGCGTTTTCAGTCGTTGCGGTGGCGAAAGCTCGCTAAGTTGTAGTGGCCAATAATTAAGGCCAGCGACAGAGAGAAAGAATGCAATTCATGAGGCCGAGTTTGTCGTCTCGGAAGCTAGAACTTCAAGCATATTTTGGGAGAGACATGTAATGTCGGGCCACGAGTCTACTTCGAGAGTGAATACAAGTTTCATCGGTAGCCCGCACGAGTGGGACCCCCGCAGAGTTTACTCGCAAACGGGTGCGGACTGGCAATACAGAATAGACTTTGACCGCCTGAGGAGGGAGCGGCTGGCGAGAGTACGCGAGCAGATGAATGCTCACAATTTGGGCGCACTCGTACTGTTTGCGGGTGCCAATATCCGGTACGTAACCGGCTCTTACCAAGGAAACTGGAAATACAACATCAACATCCGGTATGTCGTGCTTCCACAAGGAGCCGAGCCCGTCTTGTTTGAGACCGCAGGTTCAGATCTTCGGTGTGCAGAAATCGATTTACCATGGATGGATGGCCGGATTAAGCCGGCTATCACCTGGCAATGGGCGGAGGGCGCTGTGCCGCTGATGGCGGACAGGATGGCGAAGAGTATAGCCGACGTGTTGCGTGAACACGGCTTGGACAAAGAGCAGATTGGTATTGACAACATAGATATTCCTTCGATGCAGGCCCTTCAGGCAAACCAGTTGAATATTGTGAACGGCTGGCCCGCGATGTCAGCGGCGAGAGTCGTGAAAACCCGGGACGAGATTGAGCTCTTGAAGCAGGCTGCGAGCATTGGCGACGCTGCCATGTGGAAGATCAAGTACGAATGGCTGAAACCCGGAGTACGCGAACGGGAAATTGAGGCTAAAGTACATGAATTCATGCTCGAAAGAGGTTGCGAAATCATCTATGACATCATCGTTGCGTCTGGCGGCAACACCAGTCCATACCGGCGTTGGGCGACGGAAAAGATCATTCGCCAGGGCGATCTCGTAATTGTGGATATCAACGCGGTCGGTCCATCCGGCTACTTTATCGATTTTGTGCGCTGCTTCAAGTGTGCAGCGAAGATGAACCAAAAGGAAATTGATCTCTATCGTGAAGTGTATGACTCGATGTATGCCGGGATAGAGAAGCTGCGACCCGGCAACACCACTGCCGATGTGGCTTCCGCTTTCCCTGAATATGACGATGACAAGTACCAGACTGTCACCCTGCAACAATTCGCCCACAGCATCGGCATTACGCTCTATGAAGGCATGTGGATGTCGCGCGCTTACTCTCTTAAATACCCTGCCGAAATCAAGGAGAATATGTACTTCGCGATTGAGACGTTTGCGGGACACCCAGGCCTTCAGCAAACCTGCAGGTTAGAAGAAAACGTTCTGGTGTCAGGCAATGGCCCGGTGGTATTCACCCTGATGGAGCACATGGAAGAGGCAGCCAGAGGCTAGCGATGTCTGGGCCGAAGGTAGTCGTTACCGATAATGTTTTCCCGAGTCTTGATCCGGCCCGCGAAGTACTGGCCGCTATTAATGCTGACGTGCAGGTTTTGTCAGGCTCCAGCTCTGATGCGATTGCGAGTGCCGTCGCCGACGCAGACGCGGTGCTCGTAACCTACGCTAAATTGAATGGTGACCTGATCAAACGCATGAAACGTTGTCGCATCATATCGCGGTTTGGCATAGGAGTCGACAATGTTGATGTTGATGCGGCGACCGCTTCGGGAATTCTAGTCACCAGAGTGCCTGACTATTGTCTTGAAGAAGTGGCAGACCACACGATGGCTCTACTGTTGGGGCTAGCGCGGAAAATCAGCACTGCCAGCAGCTATGTTCATCATGGAGGTTGGGATTTACGGCCACTGGTTCCAGTCCATCGTTTACGGGGAAGGATTCTCGGGCTTGTAGGGTTCGGGCAAATACCGCAGCTCGTCGCTCCCCGAGCGAAGGCTTTCGGGCTGCAAGTTGTCTCCTTTGATCCGTATGTTTCGCACGAGGTCCTGGAGAGAGCGGCGGTCGAGCAGGTAAGTTTTGAAACTTTGGTAGCAATGTCCGACTTCGTCTCTATTCATGTACCGCTCACGGCAGAGACCCATCACCTATTTAGTGAGAACGTATTCGCTCGCATGAAGCCGGGCTCCTGTCTTATCAACACTGCGCGTGGGCCCATCGTTGACGACAAGGCTTTAGCGCAGGCGCTCGACCGTGGTCAACTCGCTGGCGCTGGTCTCGATGTTCTTGCCGAGGAACCTCCGTCTCATTCCCCGCTACTCGGCCGCTCCAATCTCCTATTGACGCCGCACATGAGCTTCTACTCGGTGGAGTCTCTGGTTGATCTGCAAACGAAGGCTGCTGCGGAGGTAGTCCGCGCCTTCACAGGGAATGCGCCACATAGCCCGGTGAACGCCGGCGTCCAGGGTCGACAAGTGCCAGCTTGAAACTCAAATAACGTCGATCTCTCTGGGGAAACAACATGAGAACTCTATTGGCGGCTGCTTTGGCGCTTGTGGCGCAAACGGCACTCATCACGTGCTTGGCGAACGCACAGAAAGAGGCTTCGCAATCTTCCGCGCACATCAATGCCGAGACCAAACCCCTCCTGTTGGAAAAGGAGGAAGGCGAACTGTGGATCCGCCGCCCCCGTCCTGTTCAGACTCCTGCGTCACAGATGCTCCTGAAGGTGAGCCCTGGCATCAATGGCTCTCAACATCTGGTAGTTGGCACGGAGACAGTACCAGTAGGGGGCACGGTGCCGATCCATAAACATCTTGCACAGGACGAAATGCTGCTGATCAATGACGGAGTTGTACACGTCACGCTGGGCGATCAGAATCGTGACTTGCATGCGGGAGGATTGGTATTTGTCCCTGCGAACACTTGGGTCGGCCTGAAGAACATTTCTTCTGAAGTGGTTGGGATCACCTTTATTTTTTCAAGTCCTGGTTTTGACGACTATGTAAAATGTACCTCCGTGCAGCCGGGCGAAAAGGCACCTCCGTTGACTCCCGAAGATTGGCGATATTGTCAAAAAGAGGCGCAGGTCCTGTTTAAGCCCTGACTCCGTACTCTGTCTAGGTGGCATTCGGGCGAGTTTTGAAGAATGACTCGCATCTGGTCAGTTCACCGGTATTCACGTTCTAGAGCACATTTGAGACGGCAACCGCTTCGGATTTACACAACCTCCAGCACTCGCCTGGTGGTGAGAAACGCCATCCCGAAAAGCTATGCCGAGGTTTTTTGTGGGATAGCCAATACGGACGACACTCGTGTGTTGTTCATGGTCAACACTAAAAGTGAGCGTCGTGCGTGGTTCTCGGATGAGAGCATACGGATCGGAGCAACGTGTGCAACTGGTTGTGCAAGCGTCTTTGAAGCCCTCTGCCTCGCCACATTGGGAACTATCCGTTTGTGAGTTTGCCCCCCGATTTGCCGAGTGGATCCACGCCCTTGAACGATCCATCTCACGGGCATGATTTCCTCTAGGCCGCCTCTGAAGGCCGGTAATGCCAGTGTGGATGTGGCAAGCGCGCTACAGTACGGATACGGGAACGCCACAAGTCCGAGAAGGGTGCAAACGTCAAGTTGAGATGACGGTAGCAATCTTCTGGCACGGCGTCACTTCGTAATCCAAACGAATTTCGGGTTGTAAGTGCCATGCCGGTTTCTGCCCAAGTGGAGGGCATTTCACAAAGACGCACGAACAGGGACACAATAGCGTTCTTTATGTTCGCTGCCTACGTGCTGGGGTGCGCGGGTCTGATGCTTAGGCGACCACAACCATCGGTATTTCCGCCGATGTGGTGGCCAACGATGGAACGAACCGCCAACGCCAGCCTTTTCAGGGCTGCAGTCGCCCATAGGTTTCCATTGATAACAAACTATTTAGCTTCTGTTCCAAGTCAATTCTGGCGTTCTAATTGGACCCAAAACGGATCTAACATAGCTGCGGAAGCCGGCGTTCGCCTCGAAGTCCATGCCACAGCAAGAATGCGGCACTGAGCACCGCCAACTAAAAGTAGAAGGCGGAGTTGTGTTTGCACTGCGTGTCATTCACGGAGATCGCAATCCGGAGAGCTCGTTCGAGTGTCGACGGCGACCTACCGTGCAGACGTACGACCGTGTTCTCGGTCATTTTCCGCTTGGCTGACGACCCTGGGTCGATGCCGATTCGCGATCGCGTTCCTCCTTCCTAACCCGGTCGGTTCTCCCAGAACCAGACTTCCGGGAGAAGCACTGCACTTCTACGAGAAGCGCGTTTTAACGGCCGAGTGGCGATGCCATTGCCGGATGCTGGCCGACTCCCGAGAAGCACATTCCATACGGCTCAGATAGAGTGCGAGTTGGCCTGTTCACAACCGTCATCACTGAAGTCAAACTACTGTCCAGTGGGTAATCGTCGTGTGACTCGGATCACGTCGGACCACAGGTCGCCTACGTATCTGGAGCTTCGTTAGGAATGGGCCTGGCTGCAAGGGTGACAGCTAATCCCCGCAACACGTGAGATCAGCCAACAACCGTGGTCGCCACTTAGTAAGGGGCGACGCGCGTCAGTCGTGCGATCTCGCTTGATACGAAAGCATTAGCGTGGAATTGCCTTGCCTCGGCCGGAATGGGGTTCATCATGCTTCCGTGGCCATCGTCTGCAACGCGGTGACTTGGATTGCCGGCGAGGCTTTTTTGCTTCACCGCGCCCTGCGAAGGATTCGTGATCTCGGAGCTAACGCCGTCTTCACACCGGCGCGCGCTCAACTCGATTCCCCAGGTTGGAGCTTCCCTTTTCGCCCAGGAGCATAGGACCAACAGCCTATAGGCAAACAAGCTGCCCCTGTGTAAGCTGCGTTCGAAAGGGGCCTGGAAGGTGGCGCCTTTAATAGCCATCGTGGACGACGAAGAATCGGTGCAGCGCGCGATTGGACGATTAGTCAGATCGGCTGGACTTGATGCGGAGTGCTTTTCTTCTGCCGAGGAGTTTCTGGAAGCACACTCGGTGCGCACTCATCACTGCCTGATTCTGGATTTGCGTTTGCCCGGGATAAGCGGGCGTGAGCTTCAGGACAGATTGCTTGACAGCAACACCAGCACTAACACTCCTATCATTTTCGTCTCAGCACAGGACGATCCAGAGTCGCGGAGTGACGCACTGAGCGCCGGCGCTGCCGCATTCTTAGGTAAACCATTCGATCAGCAAATACTGCTTGAGGTAATTCAGGCGGTAGTCCGCGACGATAAAGGCTAGACGCGCGCATCACTGATTCGAGTTAGTTTCCTGGTTGGGGCAGAATGACGCTTGCGTTCTACAGGAAAGTAGATTTAATTGACAGCGCTACCGGCTTGCCGACTCCCGAGTTTTTCTTTCCGGTTTCATAGCAGGATCATAGTCATGAGCCACTCTTTCCCGTTATCAGCAGGGGCCTGACGGGTTTCACGAGAACAAAGCGTATATCCATCTAGCTCACGAGAGTTGAGGAACTCCAGATGCGCGGTGTCCGGTTCCGTCGTTCCTGCTCAGTGTGCGGAGGGTAAGTTTGCCTGAAACTGGCCACCTGTTTTCAACACCCCTGAAGACCGTGGCCCTCATCCCGTTCATCCCATCTGCCAGCGCCAGTCTCAACAGCAACCAGGCGAAACTGCTCCGCCGCTCGTCATCCCAGGCCCCCATATGGAGGAGCAATGGGTGATCACAAAAACCTCGTCGACCAATCCGAACAACTAAGCTCTGCCGAGGACTGCTTGGCGGGTGGAGGACACATGGGCGCGCTGATGCGCTCTATCGACTGGTCCAAGACCCCAATTGGCGCAGTGGAATCGTGGTCGCCCACGTTGCGGATGATCGTGCGGCTGATGTTGTGGAACCGCCTCCAGATCTTCCTTTGGTGGGGTCCGCACTTTGTGCAAATGTACAACGATGCCTCCTGGCCTGCGTTGGGAAGTAAGCACCCTCGCTCCATGGGACAGGCTGCCAGCGAGTGCTGGTCCGAAATCTGGCACATCATTGGCCCCCTGATCGAAGCGCCATTTCGCGGTGGCCAGGCGACCTGGATGGAGGACATCTTCCTGGAAATCAATCGCAAAGGATTCATGGAGGAGACGCACTGGACCATTGCTTATAGCCCTGTCCTGGACGAAACCGCACCGGGCGGAATTGGCGGGGTCATCGGCACGGTCAATGAGATCACGGAAAAAATTGTGGGGGAACGCCGAGTGCTGTTGCTGCGTGACCTCGGTGCTCGCTCCTCTGAGGCCAAAACCGCCGAGGAGGCCTGCGTCATAGCGGCGGAAACCATGAATCAGCATCGCGAAGACGTGCCCTTCGCGCTGCTCTACCTGGTGAGTGAAGATCGAAAGAAGGCCCACCTGGCGAGCGCTGCGGGGGTTGCACTGGGTCAGCCGGAGAGTCCGATCGAAGTTGATCTGCAGACGGAGGCTACAGCCAAACCGGCCTGGCCACTGGCGGAGGCACTGTCGCAAGAGCAGGTGCAATTCGTCGACGAGTTGGGAAGCAAGCTAGCGAATGTTCCGCCAGGTCCATGGTCCGATCCGCCGCGCCTGGCGGTGGTCTGTCCCGTACGGTCGAACATCGCTCATCAACTTGCCGGACTCCTGGTCCTGGGGGTTAGCTCACGGCTGACTTTCGATGATCGCTATCGCGGGTTCTGTGATCTGGTATCCGGACAGATCGCGACTGCCATTGCTAATGCCCGGGCTTACGAGGAAGAGCGCAAGCGTGCCGAAGCCCTGGCCGAAATTGATCGTGCCAAGACCCAGTTCTTCAGCAACGTCAGCCATGAATTCCGCACCCCGCTCACGCTCATGCTCGGTCCCATCGAGGAGATGCTGTCCCGTAGCAACGGAGCGGTGACCATTCCCCGGCATGAACTGGAACTGGTTCATCGCAATTGCCTGCGTCTGTTGAAGCTGGTGAATGCACTTTTGGACTTCTCCCGCATTGAGGCCGGCAGGGCTCAGGCATATTACGAGCCGGTCGACCTGCCGGCATTCACCGCGGAGCTGGCAAGCGTGTTTCGCGCGGCCATCGAGAAAGCCGGTCTTCGGCTCAACATCGACTGTCCTCGATTGGAGGAGCCGGTGTACGTAGATAGCAGCATGTGGGAGAAGATCGTCCTCAATCTGCTTTCAAACGCCTTTAAATTCACCTTCGAGGGCGAAATCACCGTTGCTCTTAAGAAGCTGAACCAGCATGTGGAACTTTCTGTTGCCGACACGGGAACTGGAATTGCGAAGGACGAACTGCCCAGGGTCTTCGAGCGATTTCATCGGATTGATGGGGCGCGCGGGAGAACGTTCGAAGGCTCCGGCATCGGCTTGGCCCTGGTACAGGAATTGGCCAAGCTGCACGGTGGCTATGTGAATGTTGCCAGCACCTATGGAAAGGGCGCACAGTTTACGGTGTCCATTCCCATCGAAAGGGCTCATCTTCACGCCAGAGGTGTAGAACCAGCGAGTGTATCTCACACTGTCGGAGTCAACGCCTATGTGCAAGAGGCGCTTCGCTGGCTGCCCGATACCGACATTGCGGCTCCGTCTGAACCTGCTGTTGCCCAGGCTAGCGAGGTTGGTGAGCGAAGAAGGATCCTGTTCGCCGACGATAACGCCGATCTACGGCAATACGTGCAACGGTTGTTATCGGCAGAGTATGAAGTCAAGCTCGTGCCCGACGGCGAAGCCGCATTGGCGGCCGCGCGACACTCGGCGCCGGACCTCGTGTTGAGTGACGTGATGATGCCTCGGCTGGACGGGTTCGGTCTGTTGAAAGCCTTGCGCGATGATCCGGGCACCCGCAACCTCCCAGTGATTCTTCTCTCCGCAAGGGCAGGTGAGGAGGCACGCGTCGAGGGGCTTTCGGCAGGAGCAACGGACTACCTGATGAAGCCGTTCAGTGCGGTCGAATTGCTTGCCCGCATTCGCAATTGTCTGAATGTCGCGGCGGAAAATCTAAAAGCACAGCGCAGCCTTTACGCCCTGGTCGAGAACAGCCCCGATTTCATCGGCTTCGCAGCGATTAACGGTAAGGCGCTGTTCCTGAATCCGGCGGGAAGGCGACTGGTCGGACTCAACGAAGACGAGGTCAAGCAGACAGTTCCCCTTGACTATGCTTTTGAAGAAGACCGGGAACTTCTCAGAGCGGGACTCGACGCTGCCCTTGAAGCGGGCACCTGGGAGGGAGAAGTACGTTTCCGGAACTTCAAGACCGGGGCAATCGTCCCCATGCTCCAACACATATTTCTGCTGAAAGAGAGCGACGGCCGGCATATTGGCTTGGCCACCATTAGCCGCGACTTAACTGAACGCAAGCGTTTTGAAGCCGGTCTACGCGAGGCGCAGGCGGAATTGGCTCGCTTCTCTCGCGTGGCCTCCATGGGAGAGCTGACGGCATCCATCGCTCACGAGATCAACCAGCCCTTGACGGCGATTGTCGCGAATGCCGGCGCATGCACGCGGATGTTGGCGTCTCCCTCGCCAGACCTGGAAGAGGTTCGACTTGCGGTGGAAGACATTGCGGATTCCGGACGGCGCGCGTCAGAAGTCGTTTCCCGCATTCGCGGGCTGCTAAGCAAATCGCATTCCGAGAAATGCCGGCTTGCCATCAATGAAGTCATAGCCGAAGTGCTTCCCCTCGTGCGAGGGGAGTTGGACAAATACCAGGCGAAGCTCTATACGGAGTTGCGGGCTGATATTCCGCCGGTTATGGGCGATCGCATCGAACTTCAGCAGGTCCTGATCAATCTCCTGTTGAACGGCATGGAAGCGATGGTATCGGTAATGGACAGGCCTCGAAGACTGGTAGTTTGCTCCAACCTCGCTCATTCGGGTGAAGTTGTGGTCGCGGTATGCGACTCTGGAGTAGGGTTGCCTCCCGACAAGTCGGAAGCGATCTTCAATGCATTCTTCACCACCAAGCAAGGCGGGATGGGAATGGGATTGGCCATCTCCCGAACCATAATCGAATCACATGGTGGAACGCTTTGGGCGGCCCCAAATCCAACTGGCGGTACAATATTTCAGTTCGCGCTCTGTGCAGTGGCATAAGAGGTCAGCATGGCCGACCCTCGGCCGGTGGTATTCGTCGTGGATGACGACCCCGATGTACGGGCCGCTCTCAGAAGGTTGATTCACTCCGTAGGCCTCGACGTGGAGACGTTTACGTCGGCGAGTGAATTTCTAAACGCCAAGCGCGCGCGGGCGCCGGGTTGCGTGATCCTCGACGTTCGTCTGCCGGACCTGAGCGGGCTCAACCTGCAAGATAAGCTCGCCGGAGCGGATGTCGGCCTGCCTATCATCTTCATCACCGGGCATGGCGACATCCCCATGACAGTGCGCGCCATGAAAGCCGGGGCACTGGATTTCCTGACGAAGCCCTTCCGGGACCAGGAACTGCTGGATGCCATTCAGCGTGGCATCGACAAGCACCGCGCGGAGTTGGCGAAACGTGCGGAAATCACCCAGTTGCAACTGCGTTTGCGGTCGCTCACCCCGCGTGAGCGGCAGGTCTTCCCGCTGGTGGCCGGTGGCCGGCTCAACAAACAGATTGCGGCCGAGCTGGGAACAAGCGAGAAGACCATCAAGATTCATCGTGGTCAGGTGATGGCCAAGATGAAGGCTGATTCCGTAGCCGACTTGGTCCGAATGGCGGGGAAACTGGGCCTGGCAACTCCCGGCGATACTGCAACATAAAAATCCGCTTTGTTTCTCACAAAGCAAAAAAGTCCGGTTTCTTTTCCCTAAAAGCAAATGGCATTACGACCAAAGGCCAATAGTAATCCCCTCATGCGCTCAATATTCTCATTCCCAATGGGTGGCACGGAGGCTTAGGCCAGAGCGCAGCAGGGATTCTCTGGCGTGCGAACGACCTTTGTGCGCCCATTACCAAATTCAGAAGCCTTCTCATCGCACGCGGTCCGCAGAGCTGGTTTCGCGCCGATGAAGCGCTATCTCAGCCGGTTCAGATACAAGGAGACTTTAATGTCGAAGAATTCTCGCAATACTGCACTCCGTACCCAGCTTCCACAACTGCTGAAGGGGCGGGCGCAGACGAGGTCACTTGAAGCAGTGCCGATTTCGAAGAGTGGCGGCAATGGATCTTCACTCCCGCGGTACGAACAGCCTCAGGCCTTCGCTCCTCCATTGTTTGCCGAACCGCGTGAGAAGCTCACTCTCCTGGTGGCGGACAATCATCCAGTGGTCTTGGCCGGGGTGGCGTCTATGCTGTCCGGTCGCAACGATATGAAAATTGTGGAGCTGGCGTGCAATGGACAAGAGGCGGTCGAAAAGTTTCTTGCGCTTCGTCCCGATGTCGGTGTGCTGGAGGTGCGGATGCCGGTGATGGACGGGATTGAGGCTGTCGACGCGATTCGCACGCGGCTTCCTGGCGCTCGCCTGCTCATGTTTACCACCTGTCAAAGCGAGGAAGATGTGTATCGCGCTGTGCGCGCCGGCGCCCAGGGATACGTTTTCAAGAACGCACCGACGGAGGAACTGGTGAAGAGCATCCGCGCGGTAGGTTCAGGGCAACAGTGGATCCCACAGATGGCAGCCGCTCAGCTGGCGAGGAGGATCGCCGACCGTGAACTGACAGTGCGCGAGCAGGAAGTGCTGGTCGCAATCACCAGCGGAAAGAGCAATAAGGAAATTGGCGTGTCCCTGAATATCAGTGAAGCTACCGTGAAGGTGCATGTCACTCACATTCTGGAAAAGCTCAAAGCCAGCGGGCGCACCGAAGCGATTCGCCTGGCAGTGCAGCGCGGGCTGGTTTACCTGGGTGCTCCGGCTCTTGCCGCCTGACTCCCGGCATTTTAAATAGAACAACAAAGTAGTCAAAGGACCTGGCTGTGAACGCTATTCGAGGTTATCTGGAATGTAACCTGGCTCGTATCCTTGCAGTTGACGATAACCCTGTCCTGCTTGCCACCTGGAGGGCGCTGCTGAGGAGCGAGAACTACCGAGTTGAAATCGCCGGCAATGGAATTGAGGCGCTTACCCGAATGAGGTGCTTCCCGCCGGACCTGGTTCTGTCGGACCTGCATATGCCCGAGATGTCAGGATTCGAACTGCTGGCAATAATTCGTAAGCGCTTTCCGCATGTCACCACCATCGCGGTGAGCGGGGACTTGACCGCCTGTGAGGCTGCAGGTTTGGCGGCGGACCTTTTCCTTGAAAGAGGGAGCTACTCGCCAGGCCGAGCTATTGGAGTTTATTAGAGATTTGCTGGACCGCTCGCCCCTCCGACCGCGGGTACCGGAACCGCAGAGAACTCCTGTTTGCCTGCCCCAGGCTGCGACCGGCAGGTATGTGCTGTCGTGCGGCGAGTGCCTGCGTTATTTCACCTTCGCCGCGAGCGAACTACACCCGTGGAAGGTGAGCCTGGCATGTTGTCCTCATTGCAACGCGAGGCTGCCTTACTTCGTCGATCCCATTGGTCAACGGCAGCCGTATCTTCCGCGGCCTGCTGCATGAAATCAGGTGTGATCGAATTACGCTCTGTCCGAACCTGAATGCCGGCCAGGCTTGCGGCGTGGCATGCTAGCTATCATTTGTTTTTCTTTCCGCCATTCGAATTCAATACCTGCAGATTGTTGGTTACGCTAAACACTCCCGGCACCGATTTCGCCCGAATCCCGGCCAGGTTTTTATCGCTCTCGCTATCCACTACGCCATCCAGCATGACGTGACCATTCTTCACAATGATATGAATTGAAGGAATCGTCATGTTGGCGTACCTGAACAGCGGGCCGTAACCATAGATTGCCCGGTAGGTCTCCATGCGGATGCGGTCGTCCATAGAGCTGGGGGGAAGGACCTCGATATTGTTAACCACCTTATCTACGCCTTCGATATGCTTAACAGAATTTTCGGCATCGCTTTTTGTAACCGCGTCGTGGCTGGTCACGTATCCCGACAGGATCACGGTGTGCCCCTCGACCTGAAACTTCAAATCATCGAATACGCCGTAGTACGGCAGCATGAGCAACTCGTGGCGAACTTCGCGAATCAGGCGGTTCTCATCTTGCGGAGAGAGCGCATTGTCGGCTTGCATCGTCTGATCGCTGCCTGGTTGCGCGAAGTCCGCGGCAGGCGTTGGTGTGTTTTTCTGCGCGACAGCAAGGCCGCAAGAGACAAGCAGAAACATCAGGCAAATTGCAACGACATCGTGCCGGCGTGGTTTCATATCAATTCTCCTGTTTTTGGCGCGTCTCAACTCTGCGCGGTGCGCGATTGAGCTTGAGGAAGGCGCCGAGCTTTTCTTTCAGGGCTGCAAACGTTCGACCCGATTCTTCCTTGTTCTTTAGCTGCTTTTCGAGTTTGGAAATCTCTTCGTTCAGCGAGGCGTATTCTGGCGCCCGGCTCGCGTAACCCAATAGCCTGGCACGCAGGAGTTCGTTTCTCGCGCTTTCCAGATGTCGCAGCGCCTCCGCCGGACTGTCGAGCTGGGCTTGCGCATCGTTAATGGCGTCGCGGGCAAGAATCAGCGGAATGGGAATGACTTCATCCACAGCGGCAAGTGTATTCAGTGCAGCGCTCAAGATGGCGGCCGCCTCGTCGCTCTTTCCCTGCTGGAGAAAACTGGCGGCGTCTTTCATAGCTTTGAGGTAGGTTGACAGCGGCAGGTTATGGATACGTACGCGAACTTCGCTGATCAGGGCATGCAACAGAGTTCGAGCGTCGGGCAAGTTTTCTTCGTCGAAGGCCAGCGAAGCGTCTTTTGCGATCTCCAGTATTTCCTCGCTATCCTTCGGCGCAGTATCGATGATCCTGGCTTCCAGATCGACCGGCAGAAACCTCGACTGCCCGTTGCGCTTCACTAGGAGATCGAGCTTACCTAGCGTGCGCTCCACGGCCCGAATCGCTTCTCTGGTCTTGCCGTCTGCAATGTACTGGAGAGCCTGTGCAGTTTCCTCGACCGCGGCTATAGCATCATGGTCCAGAATCTTTCTGGCTTGCCGCTCCGCCTCCTGGCGCTCGCCCTCGATCGTGGTCCGGTTGTGTGGAGTGGGCGATTGCGGCCAACCCGGTTGAGCTGCGGAGGGACTCTCGCCTTCGGCTGAACTTACAGACGCGAGCCCCACGCAGCCCGACCAAGCGGAGACAATGAGCGCGAGTGTTTCACTGAGATTGTGCAATACAGGGTCCTTTTCGGCTAACCGATTTCAAGCCGCCTACTGTGCTTCCACCTGAATAATGTGGATAACGTTGTTGTCAGGATCCACGTGCACGATGAGTCCCACGGGCTGCCCCTCGTGACCCGATAAAGCATCTGGATTATTGACCCTGTAGGTCTGGTTATTGCTGCTGTCGGTGAACGACTTTCCGTTCTTACTGACAGTGCCTGACATGTGCTGGGTTCCCGCCGAGGTGGCATGAGCGTTCTGCTGAGACGTTCCCTGTTGCGCCTGGCTGTTGCTTTGGCTGCCATTGCTTTGAGCCAAGGCGACCGTCGCCAGCGCGAACACCAGTACAACCACTGCTGACAATAGCTTCTTCATCGAATGCTCCTTTCGTCACACAAACGGTGACGCGTTTCTAGATAGAACCTAGTCGGCGCGATGGTCGAGGACAATTCGGCAGTAGGAGGAAATCCCGCTACGACTTCAGCTTTATATAAAGACGGTGGGCGTCTAATACAAGCGACGTATGGTTATCTCTGACCCACGACTAACCATGCTCTAGGAGATTCCTCGGAACCCTTGTTCCTTCTCCTGATGAATTGCTCCAGGCTGGCGCCCCAATTAGGCTGCGTACAAGTACGCATGATGGAGGACGCTAATGACTACAACTCCGCTTCTGCTGGAATTCGAAACCATTCGTCACCGCTGGGGGTGGCTACTAGCGCTGGGAATTCTAATGATCTGTCTGGGGACGATCGCGTTCTTTCTCATTCCGGCGGCCACGCTCGGTACGGTTCTTGTACTCGGATGGCTGCTGGTGGTGAGCGGAATCATCGAGTGCATACAGGCATTTCGCGAGCGCAAGTCTGGCGGCGTGTTTATGCACCTGGTCGCGGGCATCCTTGGGCTGTTCGTGGGGCTGCTCGTGGTCACTCATCCTGTCGCCGGGGCGCTGGCCTGGACGTTGTTATTCGCGTCGTTCTTCATCGTCATCGGCCTATTCCGGCTCATCAGCGCAATACGACTGAAATTTCCCAACTGGGGATGGGCCGTCTTTGATGGCGCAATTACGTTCGTATTGGGAATTCTTCTCTGGGCTGAGTGGCCGTGGTCGGGGGTTTGGTTCCTGGGACTGGCAGTCGGAGTTTCGTTGGTGTTCCGCGGATGGTCCTACGTAATGCTTGCACTCGCAGTCCACAGCCTGCCGATAGCTGCACAGATTCCTCGTGCGGCTTGAGCGCACCAGTTGAGTAGAGATTGAGATGGACAAACCGCGAGAGAATGCCGAAGTAGAGGCTGAATATCTGGATCCTCTGCAAGAGTTCCCACAGTCGCCGAAGGAGCAGCAGGGGCAATCTTCAGGTGATGGGGTTGCCCCCTCCCTTCCTGGAGAGCCGTCAGAGATCGACAAGCTGAAGGCGGAACGCGAGGCCTTGCTCGACCGTCTGGCTCGCCTTCAGGCCGAGTTTGAGAATGCGCGCAGGCGCATGGAACGAGCCCAGCAGGAGGCCCGAACGCTTGCCGTGGGCGAGACTTTGAAGACGCTGTTACCAACGCTGGACAGCCTCGAGCTGGCGTTGCGGAGCCCAGCTCCGGATCCCAAGGAGTTTCGCCGCGGTATCGACTTGATCCGGCAGCAGATGGAACTCGCCATGCGCAGCCTGGGGCTGACACGCATTCCGGCCGAGGGCAAACTCTTCGATCCCAATCTGCATGAGGCCATCGAAGTTGTGGAGACTCCGAATGCGCGGGACGGCGAAGTGGTGGAGGAGATACACGCCGGCTTCAAACTGGGAGACCGTCTGCTTCGTCCGGCAAAGGTGCTTGTCGCTCGTAACCGAGCAGCTTGAAAGTTATTCAGCCTCTGCTCCTACTGCTGGGTAGCTCTTCACCTAGCGCGAAGGTAGTAGGTCTTACCTGGACTATAGTACGACCCTTGATTGCGCAGACTATCCCACTACGAATTCGTCCTATTGAGGAATTGTTGGCCTTCGGTGGCCGACATACCATCGCAAGGTAGGCGTGAAATTCCGGCAAATTCTTGAAACGCGAGCCCAGGCGGCCTCGAAAGCGGAAGCTTCTCGGTTTCGCCAATCACCATTAGCAATCGAACCGACGGAGGAAGATAATGTCAGCACAGACAGCGAGCCAAACCCCAGCTACACGAAGTGCAACGCAGTCGGGCCAGAGGAACGAACTGGCAAGGCGCAGCAGCGGAGTACCTCTTATTCCATCGCCAATGCTGGATCCTTTTGGATTCTTCGATGAAAACCCCTTCTCGCTGCTCAGACGGATGCAGCGAGAAATCAATCGCGCCTTTTCTCAATCGAGCGGCAACAACGATACCGGGCTTGCTGCCTGGGCCCCGCCGGTGGAGGTTTCCTACAACGATGGCAACCTGGTCATCTCAGCCGAACTCCCCGGGCTCTCGGAAAACGATGTCGAAGTCGAGGTCAACAACGGCCTTTTAACGATCGAGGGTGAGCGCAAGGTCGAGCAAGAGAAGAACGAAGGCGGAGTCCATCTCACGGAACGGCGCTATGGCCGGTTCTATCGCGCCATCGCATTGCCGGATGGAGCAGACGTGCAGAACGCCAAAGCTGATTTTCAGAACGGCGTGTTGCGGATCACGGTTCCGATACAGCAGACGCAGCAAAATCAACGTCAGATACCCGTTCAGACCAACGGCTCATCGCAGGGCCAGACCTCCGGCTCGGCGCAGGGCCAGACGGCGGGTTCGTCAACCCAAACCGGCTCGCAAAGTACAGCAACCACTTCGAGCTCGAGTTCAAGTGAAAGAGCTGCGTAGCGAACGCCGCACTCAAGACCACTGGCCCTGGGCGCTTGTGCGCGCTAGTCGGATGACGCTTCAGGGCCGCGTCGGGTTGCGCAGCGTATGCGGCAACAGCAGTAGGAGGTTCCAACCTGGACGGTTCTTCGCACGCTCCGGCCTTCCTTTTCGATCTCGATGGAACGCTGGTGGATAGCGTTTACCAGCATGTACTCGCGTGGCGGGAGGCATTGGAGTCCTGCGGAATTCAACTCGCCGTCTGGCGCATCCATCGTCGCATCGGAATGAGCGGTGGACTGCTTACTGCTGCTTTGCTGCGGGAAACCGGCCGGGTCGTAACACCCGAGCAAACCGAAGAACTGCAGCGACTGCATGCGCAGGCTTATGGAAGACAGCTATCGCAGGTGCGGCCTCTGCCTGGCGCAAAACAATTGCTGACAGCCTTGACCGCAGCCGGCGTGCGATGGGCTGTTGCGACCAGCGGACGGGGTGAGTTCGCCGCCAAGACGCTTCGCCTTCTCGACATCGGCCCTGACGATCCGGTCATCACGCGAGACGACGTAGCGCATGCCAAGCCCGATCCGGACTTGTTTCTCGCCGCGGCGAAACGGCTGGGTGTGGACATCCATACCTCCGTCGTGGTGGGCGACAGTGTATGGGACCTTCTCGCCGCACAGCGCGCCAGGGCACTGGGGGTCGGCGTACTTTCGGGCGGCTATGGGCAGGATGAACTCGAGCGCGCTGGAGCTTACCGCGTCTATCAGGATCCGCTCGACCTGATGGCGCATCTGGATGAACTTGGCGTCCGCATCGTGAACTAATCGAGGCCAGAATGGATGAAGCTGATTCGAAGGTCAAGATCTATGGAACGCGAGGCTCCTCGCAGGCGTTTTCGATACGTGACTTCCTATCACGCAGCGATGTCCCCTTCGAATGGATTGAGCTGCACAGTGATGAACAGGCGCGCGGCTTAGCCAATGTCAGCAGCTTAAAAGACAGCAGACTGCCGGTTTGCGAGTTCCCCGACGGTACCAGGCTGGAATGTCCCACTCTCCGGCAGCTTACGGAAAAGCTCGGCTGGTTCACCAATCCCTCCCGGTCGGAATACGACGTCAGTATTTACGGCGCCGGCCCGGCCGGACTCAGCGCCGCCGTTTACGCCGCCTCCGAAGGGCTCAGAACTGTGCTGGTGGAACGCTACGCAATGGGTGGGCAGGCAGGCACGAGTCCCAAGATCGAAAATTATCTGGGATTTCCCCAGGGCATCAGCGGCCGGGAATTGGCCGATCGAGCACGTCAACAGGCCGCCCGATTCGGAGCTGAGATCCTGCTGCTTCGCGCCGGAGTACGAGGCGAATTCCTGCCGGGCAGGGGCATCGTTTACCTGGAGGACGGAACCAGGATCATATCGCGAGCCTCGATCTGCGCCACCGGTGTGGAGTACCGCCGTCTGGGGCTGCCCAAGGAAAAAGAATTCGAAGGCGCGGGCCTCTACTACGGCGCAGGATCGAGCGAAGCCTCGCTCTGTCGTAGCGAGCAGGTATTCATCGTCGGAGGCGGTAACTCGGCGGCGCAGGCTGCCGTCCAATTGGCGAATTACGCCTCCACCGTCAGCATGGTGGTTCGGGACGACTCGCTCAAGCATAGTGTCTCGCAGTACCTGATCGACCGTATCCGGGCAACTCCGGAGGTGAAGGTCCTGCTTTGCACCGAAGTCGTTGCCCTTCACGGGGACACTATCTTGCATGCCATCACGCTGCGCAACAAGTCAACCGGCGAGCAGTGGGATGCCGCCACCACCTGGCTCTTTCTGTGTCTTGGCGGCGTGCCGCACACGGATTGGGCCGACGAAGTCGGTGTGGTTCGTGATGAGGGCGGATACCTGGTGACCGGACCCGATTTGCAGCGGAACGGCCATCGTCCCGAGAACTGGAAACTCGACCGCGATCCCTATTACCTGGAAACGAACATCCCGGGTGTCTTCGCCGCCGGCGATGTGCGCCACGGCTCAGTGAAGCGTTGCGCTTCCGCCGTGGGAGAAGGCGCCATGGCTGTGACCTTCGTGCACCGGTATGTAACCAGCGGCTGACAGAGCTAACCTACGCGGTCCTCTTAAGCTGAGTTTCCGCGCGAGACTGCGCAGTTGCTGGTTTGCCTTTCAACTGCCGCAACACTTCTGCGCGTACCTCCTGAACAATTCGCGGTACTTGTTCCGGCGGCACGTTGGCGATCCTCGCGACTTCCTCGTCGCTGAACGCCTCAACTGCCGAAAGCTCAAAAACGATTCGCTCCCGAGCGGGAATCTTCGCTAAGGCTCGAAACAGCTGCTCCAACTCCTCGTGTTCCTCCAGTATTTCTTCTGGGTTGGAAGTATCTGCCGGTGCGGCGAAATCTCTGGGTGGTATTTCACCATAGTCGAGGTCTTCGGCAAGATAGATTTCGCCTTCCACATCAGCCGTGATGTCCTCCACTTCTGCGAGGGTGCGAAGCTCTGCCGGTATCAGGTGCTCAAGAATCTTCCGTCGCCGGTCCGTCGCATGCCGCCGCTGGATGTATCTGTCGAGGATGTTGTTGGCGATCTGATACAGCCACTGCTCCAGCGTCAGTTCCTTCGGCTTGCGAGCGTACTCCTTGTAGGCTTTGAGGATGGCTGTGTCCACGATGTCGTCGCTGGTGTAAACCGGGGTTGTGATCTCCAGGCTGAGGTACGCAATTTTCAGGCGACGCTTTATGTATGCCTTCAGCGAATCAAGCAGCGGGAGAACATGGGCGAAGAATTCTCGTTCGCGTCCCGCTGACGCAAGTTCCTGCAGCGCGGCTTCTTTGTCGTGCATGGCGGTGGTTTGTCGCGTTCTTCTAACCCACAGCTCGTTGTTGGAATTTACCATCTGACACCCATGCCCTTGGTGGTGACAGCGCTATTGCCATTTTCAAAGTGCCGAGTGTCGCATCCCGCTTCTGCCAACAATGCGGCAATATCGGACTCGCTCAACCGCGACGCATCATATTCAATCTCGATCAGGTGGGCTGCCTCGTTGAGGGTGAGACTTCGAATCCCGTACACGCAGCGTATCTCACCTAACGCTCTCGCTTGCGATTCACCGGGAGGCACGCCGTAAACGAATGTCACGTCCAAACTGGTCATCAGCGCACTCCTCGAAACCCGATCACGATTATGTTTCGTCAGGCACTCTTGCGGTCATTGACGTCCACGTATTCGGCGTCGACCACGCCCTCATTCTTCCGCGCCTGTCCATCCCCTGAGGAAGGACCCGGCCCGGCGCCCGATGCGCTCTGTGGACGCGCCCCCTGGTACATCTGTTCTGCGAGCTTATGAGAAGCCTGGGACAAACGTTCACGCGCCTGGTCCATCTGCTGCTTGTCGCCGGAATTCAACGCCGCCTTGGCATCGGCGATGGCGTTCTCCACTTCGCCGCGTTCCGATGCACCGATTTTGTCGCCATTCTCGCGCAGCATCTTCTCCACGCTGTAGACCAGTGCATCAAGCTGGTTGCGAGCTTCAATCTCCTCGCGCTTCGCCTTGTCTTCCGCGGAGTGGGCCTCGGCTTCCCTCGCCATACGATCGACATCGTCTTTGCTGAGACCGGAGGAGGATGTGATTTGGATCTTCTGGTCCTTACCGGTTGCAACGTCTTTGGCGGCTACGTTGAGAATGCCGTTCGCATCAATGTCAAACGTCACGTCGATCTGCGGAACACCACGCGGCGCCGGCGGTATGCCATCGAGATGAAACTTGCCCAGCGTGCGATTGTCGCGGGCCAGGGGACGTTCGCCTTGCAGAACGTGCACCTCCACCGAAGTCTGGTTGTCGGCGGCGGTTGAGAATGTCTCCGTCTTGCGCGTCGGGATCGTGGTATTGCGTGGAATCATCGGCGTTGCTACACCGCCCTGGGTCTCGATCGAAAGCGTCAGCGGCGTAACGTCGAGCAGGAGCATGTCCTTGACCTCGCCTTGCAGCACGCCTCCCTGGATTGCCGCGCCGACCGCCACCACCTCGTCGGGGTTCACGCCCTTGTGCCCCTCTTTCCCGAACAGTTCCTTCACCAGTTGCTGAATGCGCGGCATGCGAGTCTGCCCGCCCACGAGGACGACTTCGTCAATTTTGCTGGCGTCGATACCGGCGTCTTTCATGCATTGCTGAGAGGGCGGCACCGACCGCTGTATCAGGTCCTCAACCATCGACTCGAGCTTCGCCCGCGTCAGCCTCTTCACCAGATGCTTGGGGCCGTTGGCGTCTGCCGTAATGAACGGCAGATTGATCTCCGTTTCCATGGTGGTTGAAAGCTCGATCTTGGCGCGCTCGGCTGCGTCACGCAGACGTTGCAGCGCCATCTCGTTGCCCTTAGCGCGCAGGTCCAGCCCCTCATCTTTGCGGAACTCATCAATCAGCCAATCCACAATGCGCTGATCGATATTGTCGCCGCCCAGATGAGTGTCCCCGTTCGTGGCCTCGACTTCGATCAGGCCTTCACCGACGCGCAGGATGGAAATATCGAATGTCCCTCCTCCGAAGTCGTAGACCGCGATGGTCTCGTCTTTCTTCTTGTCCAGTCCGTAGGCAAGGGCTGCTGCGGTGGGCTCATTGATGATGCGCTTCACGTCAAGCCCGGCAATCCTTCCGGCATCTTTTGTCGCCTGTCGCTGCGCGTCGTTGAAGTAAGCAGGTACGGTGATGACTGCTTCGTTGACCTTCTCGCCCAGGTAGTCTTCCGCAGACTTCTTCAGCTTCTGCAGGATCATCGCGGATATTTCCGGCGGGGTGTACTTCTTGCCCTGCGCGACGATAACAACGTGATCGCCTTCCGCCTCGACTTTGTAGGGCACCATCTTCAACTCGTCACGCACCTCCTCGTAGCGGCGGCCCATGAATCGCTTGATGGAGAAGATGGTGTTCTCGGGGTTGGTAATCGCCTGGCGCTTCGCCACCTGGCCCACAAGCCGCTCTCCCGACTTGGTGAAGGCCACCACCGACGGCGTGGTGCGGCCGCCTTCTTCATTGGGGATCACCTTGGGCTCCCCCGCTTCTATGACCGCAACGACTGAATTGGTAGTGCCAAGATCGATGCCAATGATTTTCGCCATCTGCATACCCTCAGAAGGATTGAAATGCCCGCACTTCGCGTGCATCGCGGGTATATTCCTTTGCGATGCTAGCCGCCACGACGGCTGGACTCAATTCATCGCATTGACGAGTTTGCATTCCGTGAACGGGAGTAATCGAGTCTTCCACCGGCGCCCAAGGTGCGCCTAAGACTTTGGAGTTATCGGGATCATTCGGAATGAGGAGAGCTGAAGGAACTATGCTGGGGCCGACCCAGGCATCCTGTAGATCTGCGAAGTGAATTCTGTCCATCTAGAGCATCTCGAGCGGAACCCGCTTCCTTGGCGCGGGGAATGCCTGGTCGAGCAGTTCGAAATCTTCGGCTGCCAGCTTAACCTCGAGGGCGGCACGGTTCTCCTGCACATGTGCGGCGCTGCCCGCTCGGGGAATTGCGATGACTCGATCCTGCCGCAGTACCCACGCCAGTCCCACCTGGGCAGGAGTGGCATCGTGCTTCGCCGCAATTCGTTGCAGCACCGGATGACTCAACATTCGGCCCTGTTCAATCGGCGAATAGGCCATAACCGGGATCTCACGCTCGCGACACCACGGCAGCAGATCAAGCTCGATACCACGCCGCGTGAGGTTATAAAGCACCTGGTTGGTGGCGACGTTGGCGCCGCCAATGACCCGGCCCAGGTCTTCCATGTCCGCCATCCCAAAATTGCTCACGCCCCAATAGCGAATCTTGTGTGCCTGCATGAGCTCTTCGAAGCCGTCGATCGTGCTCTGCAGTGGTATGCTTCCGCGCCAGTGAAGCAGGTAGAGGTCGAGCCGGTCTGTCCGCAAGCGTTGCAGGCTCTTTTCGCAGGCCGCGACGGTTCCCGCCTGGTCGGCATGGTGGGGCAAGACCTTGCTGACAAGGAACACTGAGTCCCTGCGTCCTGTGATGGCTTCGCCTACAAGCCGCTCAGCCGCGCCCGAGCCATACATCTCTGCGGTGTCGATCAGGGTCATGCCAAGGTCAGTGCCCAGCTGCAACGCCGCGACCTCTTCCTTGTGAGAATGCAGTCCCTCTGCAAGTCCCCACGTGCCTTGTCCCAGCACCGGAACTGCTTCGCCCGACGGAAGGACTGTAGTGCGCACCGCAGAGGTTGATAGCATTAAAGAGGTCTCCGAGTTTCTCTTGCGTTAATGAAGCCAGGCAGCTTGTCCGCAACTCAGGCACATACGTAGATGATGCACGCCCCCGGTTCTCGGGTATGACGGAGTCAAGCTCCTACCGGGCAGGCTGACACTGCGCCTCAACTACAACCGCCGGGGGGGACGATGAGATCTCCTTAGTGCGCTCTTCAGATCTCCACGGTTATCTGATTGTCGACATCCGTTATTCCCGGAGCAGACCATGCCGTGCGCGCTGCTTCTTCCTTTTCGGACCATGACCGAACCGTACCCCTCAAAATGGCCTTGCTGCCCTGGACTTCCACCGTGATTCTGCCGGCATCGAGTTGAGCGTCCCGCACCAGCGCGTCCTGGATCTTCTTCTTTAGATCCGAGGCGGTCACCTTGGGTTTTACAGCGATCAGGTTTGTGACTCCTCTGACTCCGGCCAGGCGACGCACAACTCGCTCAGCATCGCTCTTCTGGTACTGCCACTCGACCTCGCCCTTCAGCGTGACCCAGCCCTTAGCAACGGTAACCTTCACTGCATCTGCCGGCACAAAAGCGTCCCATTCGAGTGCATGGACCGCCGCCGCTGCAATATCAGCATCCGTGCGCTCGCTTGCCAAGCGCACTTCGATGTCGTTCGCGACCGCCTTGACGCCGGGAGCACGATGCGCAGCTTCTTCAGCGCTCCACTTCTTCAAGTACGAATCCACCCAGCCGGTGAGAGTGACCACGCCGTCTTTCACAGAAACGCCAATCTCGTTCGGTAGCACCTGCGCGTCCCATTTGAGCTCGGCCAATACGTCTTTCTGAATCTCTTCATCAGTTCGAATTAGTGTTGCGACTGCCATAATAAATTCTCCTTCTGTTGGGTTGAGCTGTTGCGTTTGAGCGCCGGTGCAGAGCTGTCTTCAATCGTGCATGGTCGAAGCAGACCCTGCGGTACAACGCGATCGGATTGATGCTAGCGGAGGAAGAGCGCTGTGAACATTAGCGCGATGTCGCGATTTCCGTGAGCGAGTGAGCGTAGATGCGATTACTCGGAGCGATTCAAACAGCAATAAGACTTTGGTTGGAATTGCCTGGTGTAGAGCTAACTGTAGGCTTTGTAATTCAGCTCTGACTACCCTAAATCTCCTACTTCAAACTACACCGTCGGATTCACTCCACTTCTCTCCGCATAGTCAATATCCTCACACCTGATGAGTCTCTAGGATTGGAGTTTGGTTCCGCGGCGCCAGCCTATCTGCGATCTCTCTGGCGGGGCTCATAGCACGGAGCAGCGTACCGTGCTTCGTGTTGTACAAGGTGATTTCCATGCTCAATAAAAAAACGTCGATTTCGAAGCTGGCGATTCTCCTGTTTTGCGTCTCCACGGCTTCGGGTCTTTATGCACAAGAAGCTCCTTCCGCCGATTCCGGCAAGACCACTGTCCAGAGTCATCCCGCTGCGCCGCTTTTCAAGAATAAGCAAGGCAAGCAGAAGACTTCGGTCTACTACGACCCTGCAACCCAAAAGGTAACCCTAAACGTCATTGTTCAAACTCCCGCTGGCTACTTTATTCCCGACCTTCACCCCGACAACTTCGCCGTTTTTGAGAATGGCGTTCGGCAGCAAAACGTCGAGGTGCATGTGGAGCATGCGCCCGTGAAGCTGGGATTGCTGCTGGAGTATGGCAGCCGCTTTCCTTCCCTGAACGCGATGCTGGGAACTGATGTCCGGGGCGCCGCCCACCAACTGCTGTCGACGCTCACCCCCGTCGACAGGGTTCAGGCGTGGACATACGGTGATACCGTACATAACCTCAACGATACGTTCGAGGATGCCGCCACTGCGGACCGGCGAGTACTCGGGTTGGAAGATCCTTCCTTTTCGGAATCGGATCTATCCGACTCCCTCCTCTTCGTGGCAGGACGGATGAAGCTGGTCAAGGGCAATAAGGCAATTATCCTGCTGTCGTCCGGCATAAACACGTTCAGCAAAGCTACCTACCAGGATATGGTCAGCAGCCTGAAAGACACGGATGTTACGGTTTACGTGGTGGGACTCACGACGATGCTGCGTGCTTACGCAACGGCCAGCGGTGCTGCAGCGGGCATCGCGTGGCAAAAAGCTGAGCGTGACCTGGAGGGGATAGCCACCGCTACGGCAGGCCGGGCCTACTTCCCCGAAAACACGATTGATCTGGCGGCGATCTTCGACGATCTCATGGAGAATCTGAAGGTACGGTACGTGGTGACCTACAAGTCGCCAGCCGGCAGCGATCCAAACAGTCCGAGAACGGTGCGCGTCAGTCTGATTGACCCACGTTCCGGAAGCCCGCTGCGCATAGTAGATGAGAATGGCAGGCTAATTCAGGCAGTCGTCGTTGCTCCGGAAAGCTACATACCGGCACAAGCATCGCGGCATTGAATGTAGGCTTCACACGAGCTGCCTACCTCAATTCCAGAGTGCGCATCCGCCAGAGCTGGTGAACCCGGCTGCTCGCATTGACATATTACCCGTACGATGCTTCACTGTCCGGCCATCGACAACCCCCTTGGCCATAAGTAAATGCCTACCCTCTTCTCCCTTTGTATATCGAGCAGATGTATGGATGATTGAGGGGTTCGTCCCTCAGCTTGGAACGCCGGAGGTGCATCTGCGGGTCGAATCTTTGGCGCTAGTGGGTTACCAAGATACGTCGATTCAGTTGCATCGATCTCCGTGGTGTCTCAGCTCGTCCGAGTCGCTTCCGTCCTAAACCCAGTTCTCAAGGCGCGTTTCGCGCCATGGAGCCGACACGTCAGTGCAGTCGGTAAGGGCTTCTTCGCGAGTCCCCGTATGCACTGAATTGAGGAGCACAGAATCGGCTGGTGGAGATGGTGCGCCAGGCTCCGCTTCTGCCCGCCAAAGAGGCGGTCAGCGCTTATGTGCGTTATTGTGCATGAAGTGCGCGCCGCGTTTTCCGGGTAAGTCGAAGAAAAGAAATGGTGGGCGCTACAGGATTCGAACCTGTGACTTCCACCGTGTGAAGGTGGCACTCTACCGCTGAGTTAAGCGCCCACTCTGCGGTGGGTGTATTGTAACAAAATCAGCGTTGGCTCCCTTGGCATCGCACGCATTCGAAAGTGGGCCCAGCGCTGTCGAAGCAGCAACAAACCGCGGGCGCACATCACACGTTGCTTATGGCTCTCGAAGAATACAAACGCAAACGCGATTTCAAACATACGCCCGAACCCGCCGGAAAGGTCGAGCGCGGTAAGGGACATCGCTTCGTGGTGCAGAAGCACCGCGCGACCCGCCTGCACTATGACTTTCGCCTGGAGATGGATGGCGTGCTGAAGTCGTGGGCGGTGCCGAAAGGGTCCATCGCTCGATCCGGCCGACAAGCGGCTGGCCATGCAGGTGGAAGATCATCCCGTCTCGTACTTCGATTTCGAGGGAATCATCCCGTCGGGCAACTATGGCGCGGGCACGGTGATGGTGTGGGACGTGGGCACATGGGAGCCGGAAGGTGATGCCCACGCCATGCTCGCCAAAGGCGACTTCAAGTTTCGCCTCGACGGCGACAAGCTGAAAGGCAGCTTCGCGCTGATTCACATCCGCTCGCGCAAGCCCGGCAACAAAGGCACCGAGTGGCTGCTGATCAAGCATCGCGACGCCTACGTGCAAGAGCCATACGACATCGACGCTTACGACTACTCGGTGCTGACCAAGCGCACCCTTGACCAGATTGCCGATGACGCCGGTGTGCGCGAGTGGAAGAGCAGCCGCCCGGCAGCGACTGGCGGCCAATCGAAGAAGAACGACTGGCTGGCTGACTCGATCGCGAAGGCCGACGCGGCCAAGCGCAAAGCTCCAGCGAAATCCGCGACCTCAGCAGCTTCAAAACCCGCGAAAGCTACCACCACTAAGACCAAGGCGGCCTCTGCGAAAATCGCGAACGGCCGCTGTCGTCAGGAAGAAGAGCGCCTCCGCTCGAGCGCGGTAAAAAAAAAGTCGCCACCGAAGAAGCGCCTGAGCCGGTAAGCAATTCCGCAGCGCACCTGGGCCAGAAGCAGCCGATGCCCAGCGTGATCCATCCCATGCTGGCGACGCTGGTTGACGAGCCGTTCAATGACGACGACTGGCTCTTTGAGATCAAGTGGGACGGCTATCGCGCGACTGCATTCATCGATGCAGGCCGACTGCGTCTCGCCTCGCGCAATCAGAACGACCTGACCAAAGCCTATCCCGAACTTCAAGAAGTTGCGCAACACGTTCGTGCTCGCACCGCCATCCTCGACGGCGAGATCGTCGCCCTCGACGAGCAGGGCCGGCCATCGTTCAGCCTGATGCAGCAGCGCACCGGAGTAGGCGAGGGCGGACGCCGCATCCGCCGAACGCGCGACGATATTCCCGTCGTCTACTACGTCTTCGACCTGCTGTATCTCGACGGCTACAACCTGATGCGCGTCGACTTGGAGAAGCGCAAAGAGTTGCTGGCCTCTATCCTCGCGTCCAGCGAGTCTTTGCGTTTCTCCGAGCATTACCCCAGTCGCGGCATCGACCTGTTCAATGCAGCAGCCAAGCAGGGCCTGGAAGGAATCGTGGCCAAGCTACGGCGCAGCTGCTACGAAGCCAAGCGCAGCCGCGACTGGCTGAAGATCAAGATCACCCGCCGGCAGGAGTGCGTGATCGGCGGCTACACCGATCCGCGCGGCTCACGCGAGAATTTCGGTTCCCTGGTGCTCGGGCTGTACGACGATCAGGACCGCCTCGTCCATGTCGGTCACGCGGGCAGCGGTTTCACCGGCAAGTCGCATGCAGAAATGTGGAAGCGGCTCGAGCAGCTGCAGATTGCGCACAGCCCATTCTTCGGCAAGGTGGAAAGCACGCGCCCCGTGCACTACGTTCGCCCTGAAATGGTAGCGGAAATCAAATTTACCGAGTGGACGCACTCGGGCGAGAGCGGCACCATCAAGATGCGCGCCCCCGTATTTCAGGGATTGCGTTTCGACAAGACTCCTAAGGAATGCCGCTTCGAGATTCCGGCGAAGACCGCAGACGAACTCGAACAGGCTTGAGTGCGAACGGCATCGCAGCCATTTCTGCAATGTTAGGAAGCTATTCCTCTACGGTACCGTCAGCACGATCTTTCCGTAATTCGCGCGCTGCAACAACAGGCGATGAGCTTCGCCGGCCTGCTCCATGGGAAGCACGTGTCCAACTTGCGGACGCAATTCGCCGCTCTCAATCCAGGGCTGCATCGCAGCGAGTGAGTCGTTCATGAGCTTGTGATCTCTCGCCAGGTAAGTCAGCCAAAGCCCGTGTGCGCTGAGGCCCTTCGCCATCATCACGCCGACGTCGAATTTATGCCGTTCGCCGGTTGCGGTGCCGTAAATGATGACGCGCCCAAACGACCGGCAGCAGCGCAGGCTCTTCGCCGTATGCTCTCCGCCCAGCATTTCGAACACGGCATCCACGCCTTCGCCGTTCGTGAGTTCACGAACCCGCTGCTCATAGTCGACTTGCTTGTAGTTGATGCCGTGCGCCAGCCCCAGCTGCTGCACTCGCGCCAGTTTCTCGTCTGACGACGACGTTCCGTACATCTCGATGCCAAGCTTCTTGCCTACCTCAACCGCTGCCGTGCCGACACCTCCTGCCACAGCATGGATCAGCACTCGCCGCTGCCGTGAGTCATCGCGGTGTATCGGCTCCATGGCATCCGGTGTGAGCCCGGCTTTCCAGTACGCCAGGTACGCGGTAAAGAAGTTGACCGGGAAGGCTGCCGATTCGACCGAAGTCCAACCCTTAGGCTGCGGCCAAAACATATTCGGCGCGACTGCGATCTTCTCCGCTGCGGCTCCATACTGCGCGTAGCCCATCACGCGCTCGCCGGAGCCTTGGACGATGCCGGCAAATTCGCGCCCCGAAATGTAAGGCGGATCGGGCGTGCCATGGTAGGCGCCGCGCGTTGCATGCGTGTCGGCGAAATTGATGCCAACCGCCTCGACGCGTACCAGCACCTCGCCGGCTTTGGGTTGCGGTTCGGGGACGTCACGAACTTCGAGAACTTCAGGCCCGCCCACGCGGGTCACCACCACGGCTTTCATGAAGCGAGTGTAACGCAGAGCAGCAACCGTCGCGCGCATCCGGGCCTCGTCACTCTGTCGCCCGCATCTAATCCGTCGTTGCATTCGCAATACCCTCAGGGCACAATACAGCCACTTACTCGATAGCTGCTGCGGAAGCGCCATCCGCAATAGCCGGAGCGAGGTCTCATGCGTCTTCGTTGGTTGCCGATGTTGCTGGCCCCTGTTTGCTTCTGCTGTTGCGCAATCTGTTGCGGACAGGATTCCTGTCCTGTGCTGTCCGTTTCCCCTGTCATTGCTGGGACAAATCTCTTCACCCCCCAGCAGGAGGTCTTTCTAGGCGACGCTATGGCCGCGAGCGTTTTGCAGTCGGTGCAGGAGACGCAAGACCCGGCATTACTCGCACCCTTGCAGTCAATCCTCAGCCGATTGGCCGCGCAGATGCCGTTAGCCGACCGCGTGCCCTACCGAGTTATCGTGTTCGACTCCGCGAGTGTGGACGCGTTCAGTATTCCGGGCCGTATTTACGTGTCGCGCAAGCTGATCGCCATGACCCGCAACGAAGACGAAATGGCCGGCGTGCTCGCGCACGAGATGGGTCACATGGTGGCGCATCACAGCGCGATTGCCATGAGCGAGCAGTTTCGCGCGCTGCTGCATATAACCCAGGTCGGCAATAGCAGTGACATCAGCGACAAGTGGAACCAGTACCTCAGCAACTACCGCCGCCAGCGCGTTCCCCAGGGGGACCTCTCCAAGGCCGATAAGTTGGAGGATCGCGAGCAGGTCCAGGCCGACAGCATTGCGCTTTACCTTATGTCTCGTGCCGGCTACTCAACCCAGGCGTTCGTCGATTTCTTCGATCGTCTTGCCGAGACCAAAGGCAACACGGGAAATTTCTGGTCCGGCCTCTTTGGTAGCACCAAGCCTGATTCCAAACGCCTTCGCGAAATGATCAAGAATCGCCCTCCCATGCCCGCGGCGTGCATCGATCACGCACAGGGCCCGCTGCCCAACTACGCGGCCTGGCGCAGCTCGGTAATGGCGTACACGGCCACCCATCAGGAGGCGCTTCCCGGACTCATCAGCAAGCGGCCGGTCATCGAGCGGCTGCGACCCGACCTTGACTACATTCGCATCTCGCCCGACGGCAGTTACGTGCTCGCCCAGGACGACAGCAACATCTTTGTGCTGAGCCGCTCGCCCTTGAAGTCGTTGTTTCGCATCGACGCCGACGATGCTTCCGCCGCGCAGTTTTCACCGGACTCGCGCTCCATCGTGTTTCAGATCGCGCCCATTGAATCCTCGCCTCGCGTTGAACGCTGGAACATCGCCAGCCAGAAGCGTACGGAGATCCACGAAATCTACGTCAAGCAGAGATGCGTTGCCACTGCCTTGTCGCCCGATGGAAGCGTACTCGGCTGCCTCAGTCTGCAGGAGTCGGAGCTCCGTTTCGATTACGACCTCTTTGACACCGCGTCGGGAAATTCTTTCTGGCACAAGAAGGGTTGGTTCGACCTCGGGGCACCGGAGAGTCTTTACTCTCGTAGTGCGGCCTCCAACCTTTTTGTCGGAATGCGCTACGGAGACCCCTCGGCGCTCCTCGCACAAATCACCCGGGCACGCTTCTCCCCCGACGGCCGTTACTTCGTGGCGCTACAGCCCAACCAATACATTCGCCATGAATATGACGACCCGCTCCGAGATCAGCCTGGGCGGCGGGGTGAAAGATCTGCTCACCGGCGATTTCACATTCTTATCGAACGATGACCTCATCGGCTACTCGAGCTTCAAAGAGAAGAGCGCGGTAGTTCACTTTCCCGACGGCGCGCCGGTTTATAAGGACCTGCCGATAGCGAAGCTGCACTTCTCCAAGGTGGCGCAGGGCAACTATGTCCTGCTGCACCCGCTCAAGGACAATCAGGTCGGCGTCTTCGATCTCGAGCAGCGCAAAATCAGGGTCATGACCCGGCACAATGCCATCGATGTGTGGCAAGACCAGTTCATCTCCGAAGGAAGCTCCGGCGATGTGGTGGTCTTCAATCTGAGTAGCTTTGAAGCCGCTGGAGAAGACGCAATTGTCGGACGCGCCCCTCGGTCCCGTGTTCAGCGCCGCCGTGTCTCCCGACCTGAACTGGCTGGCCGTCTCGCAGAAGTCGCGCGGAGCCGTGTGGGATGTGCGGACCGGCAAGCGCATTTACCACCTTCGCGGTTTTCGCGGCGGATACTTTCCCGACGCCACTCGGTTCTACACTGTGTTTCCTAAGTTGCTGGACACCGAGCGCAGCGTCGCCATGCTTAAGCTCGACGGCGTCGCCATTCAGACCGCGCGCACCATTCCAGAAGGCGAGAGGAGTTTCGAAGTCGGAGCCTACCTCGTTACTGACAAGCTCGACCAGCACGGGTACGACATCGAAGTTCGCGAACTGGTGACGGGCCGCTCCCTATGGAGCAGACATTTCTCAAGCGGCATCTCCTGGACCGCGGATGCCCACAACAACACCGTCGTCTTCCAGTGGAACGGCGCCACCCAGATGCAGGCCCTGGCGAAAGAGGATCCGACAGCGAGCGCCAAGCTGGCCGCCTTCCACGACAGGAACGGCATCGATTACCTGCAAGTGGTGGAACTCAGCTCCGGAAAGACCCAGGGCGGATTTGCTTTCGACACCGGCAAATATTCCATCGGGATTAAAGACACAACCGCCTCCGGAAATGACGTAGCGATCGCCGACGCCAATCATCGCGTGCTGGTCTATGGCATGGAGGGAAAGCAACGTACCGTCATCACCGGAACCGCGCCCAGGATTTCGCCGCAGTCCCGTCGCCTGCTGGTGCTCCCTGATCGCAACGCTATCGCGGTTTACGATCTGGAGACCCTGCAGCGCCGTCAGTTGCTCGAATTTCCCACGCACGTTTCCAGTGCCGCGTTCAGCGGCGACGGGCAGCGCCTGCTGGTTTTCACCGCCGATCAGACGTTATACACTTTTGACCTCTCAGGCGTTCCGTCTGCGAATGTTGCACTCAAATAGCTGAAGCGCAGCGCTGCCTACGGCGCGGCGATCTGGAAGCGCAGCACAGCCTGTTGTATCTGGTACTGATACTTGGCCGCGGCAAACTGAATCAAAGCCTGCGTTTGCTGAAGCTGTGCCTGGCTCAATTCCACGATGGATGCCAATCCCAGGTTATAGCGCGTCTGCGACAGATCGACCGCCAGGTTTGTCTGGTCGACAAACTGCTGGGTAACGGAAATGCGCTGGTAGGCAGTTTGCGTGTTGAGCCAGGTAGTGCGAACGTCGTTGGCGATCCGGTTCTTAAGATCACGCAAGCGTTCCTGATCTGCCTGGGCGCGAAGCGAAGCTTCCTTCGAACGCGCGGGATAAAGGAATCCGTTGAAGATCGGGAATGTTGACGTTTACGCCGATGGCGCCGTACCAGGTATCCAGTTGCGGAGCTCCGGTTGGCACCTGCCCGACGGTTCCCAGCGCGCGAATGTCCGGCAGCAGCGAATCGCGCTCGGCCTTCTGAAAGCGCTGCGCCGCCTGCACTTCGTATCCCTGCGCCGCAATCTCCGGGCGATTGCTGAACGCCTGATCGATCAACTGACTCACCGCATCCGATGGCGCGGTGAGTGGGGCCGTAGTGTCGACCAATTCAAACTGCTCCTGCACGGGAGAGCCGAGAACCTCCGAAAGCGATGACAGGGCGGCTTGATAAACGCTTTGCGCGTCGAGCAGCAACAGCTTGGCCTCCGCCAGGTTGGCGTTGGCGAAGCTGACGTCGAGCTGCGATTTCAATTTGTTGTTGAACAGCGTGGTGATTTGATCGCTGACCAGTTGCCGCGCCTTCACCGTCTGCTCGGCGACCTTCAGCTCGGCATTGGCTTGCAAGGCGTTGTAAAAAGCTTGATCGACTGCCAGCCTGACCTCGGCTGCTGTCGCCATGGCGTTCATGTCCGCGGCCTTGGCCCGCAGTGCGGAGCTCGCCACCAGATTGCTCGTGCGTCCGAAATCGGTGATCAGTTGAGCCAACGTCACACCGTAGGCGAAACGCTCATAGATGACCGGGTTGTTCAAGTTCCCGGCAGCGATGCGGCTACCTTCTTTTGGTTCCACCGCGGTCAAGCTGCCATACGTTGTGGGATAGTAGTTCGACTTGGCCTCACGGGTAACCTGCTGCGAGGCCAAGGCCAATAGCCGATACACCGAGATCTGCGGATTGTTGCGTAAAGCTTCGGCCTCGGCATCTTGCACCGTCAGACGAATCGGTTGGGTTGCCGCGGGAATTTGCGGGACAGCACTTGGCGCAGGATTCTGGGCTGGCGTTTGAGCGGGCGCAGAGGGGGACTGCAATGTCCCCTGCTGCGCAGACGATGGAGCAGGCAGGTTCTGCCCTGCAACCGTGGCCGCCGGAATGACGATGGAGCAAAGGACAAGCCCAAGGGTCTTGCGTCTCAAGCTTGCACCTCCGTACGCGGCTGCTCTTCCTTGCGATGGACCAGAGGTAGGCCGCCGGCACCACGAAGACAGTGACGATGACCGACATGGTGAGGCCGCCGATGATGGCGCGCGCCAGCGGCGCATACTGTTCGCTGCCCGCTTCCAGGGCCAGCGCCATGGGAATCATGCCGAGGATCGTAGCCAGCGAAGTCATGAGGACTGGACGCAGGCGCACGCGGCAGGCCAGCGCGACTGCTTCGGCGATCGGCATCCCTTGCTTACGGTAAGTGCGCGTGAACTCGACGATCAGGATGGAGTTCGACACGACGATTCCGGTCATCATGATGACGCCCATCAGGGACATGACATTCAGCGTAGTGCCCGTGATCAGCAGGAAGACCAGCACGCCGGTGATGCCCGGCGGGATCGCCAGCAGAATGATGAACGGGTCGATGAAGGACGCGAACTGCGCCATCAGGATGAGGTAGACCAGGACGATGGCGAGCACCAATCCGATGCCGAAGCTCTTGAACGACTGGCGCATGCCTTCGACCGAGCCGCGCATGGTGACCCGCACGCCTTCCGGTATGTGCGTGCCGCTGATCACCTTGTCCACACGGTTCGCAAGCCCGCCGAGATCGGTGCTGGAGGGAGCGACATAGACGTCGATCACGCGCCGCAACTGGTAGTGGTCCACTTCGGTCGGGGTGTTGATGACCTTTGCGTCTGGTGACCGCTTCGAGATCGGTGGGGTTGAGATTGTTGCTGGCCCGGATGGGAATCTGCTTCAGGTCAAGCAGCGACTTCACCTGCGCTTCGGGATACTGCACGGTAAGCAGATAGTTGTTGCCATTCTTGGGATCGACCCAGTAGCTGGGCGCGATCATGCCGTTGGAGGTTAGCGCCGTGATGACGTTGTCGATAACTTCCTTCGACGACACACCGAGCCTGGCCGCCATCTCGCGGTTGACGTTGAGCTCGATGCCCGGGTAGTCGAGGTCCTGCGGGATGAGCACGTCGCTGACCCCGTTAACGCTGTTGAATCTGGCGCGCAAGGTCGTTGCGCCGTGGCGTAGGCGTCTTTCAGATTGCTGCCGCTTACTTGCATATCGATCGGCGCAGGCAGCCCGAGGTTGACGACTGCATCGACCAGGCCGCCGGCCTGGAAGTACGTCGAGAGTTCGGGCAAGTCGTCCGACAGCTTGCGACGCACCCGGTCCATGTACTCGAAACTGCCAACGCTGTGGCCCTCCTTCAGGCTCACCTGCACAAACGCCGTATGCTGTCCCGAGTTGGTGGTGTAGATCGCGGAGAAGTCGGGCGTGATGCCGATGTTGGAGACAATCATGCCGAGGTCGTGCTGGGGCACCACCTCGCGGATATCGTCTTCGACACGCGCGATGAATTCGTCGGTGAGCTCGATTCGCGTGCCGGTCGGTGCCTTCACGTTGATGACAAACTGCCCGGGATCGGTGCGCGGGAAGAAGGAGACGCCGAGCAGCGGATAAAGAGCCAGGCTCAGCACGAAGATCCGCGAGAATAACCACCACGGTTGGGGGCGGACGCCGTAACACCTTTCCGATCGCGATGTCATAGTGCATCAGCATCTGGTCGTACTTGCGGTTGAACCAGCGGACGAAGCGAGTGAAACCAGTTCTTGGCCACCGTGATGTGCGACCGCGCCGTGTGCGCTCTTGATGAACTTCGCGCAGAACAGCGGCACGACGGTCATTGCGACAACGTAGGAGGCGAACAGCGACAGCACCACCGACAGCGCGAGCGCCGTGAATAGAAACCGGCTTACGCCATAAAGGAAGACGACGGGGAAGAAGACGATGGCCGTGGTAAACGTCGCTGCCAGTACCGGCAGCGCGACTTCCTGCCCGCCGCTCTCGGCTGCGTCTTCGGCGACTCGCCCATCTTCCAGATGGCGGAAGATGTTCTCCAGCACCACGACCGAGTTATCGATCAGGCGCGAGAACGCCAGCGCCAGTCCGCCCAGCACCATCGAGTTGATGGAGCCTCCACCGGCGTTGAGCGCCAGGAATGCCGCCAAGCGCCGACAGCGGGATGGACAGCATCACGGCCAGCGTTGCGCGCAAATTTCCGAGGAAGATCAGGATCATCACCGCGGTCAGCACCAGGCCGATGCCGCCTTCATTGCCCAGGTTCTTGATCGCCGTCTTCACGAAGACCGACTGGTCGAAGACGACCTTCGTGACCAGGGTCTTGGGAACATCCAGCAGGTCTTTGAGTTTCTCGCGAATGCCGTCGACAACCGCGATGGTGTTGCTGTCGCCGCCCTGCTTCAGGATTGGCAGATACACGGAGTGCTGGCCGTCCACCCGAACGATGTTGGTCTGGATCGCGCTCGCGTCTTTGGCATAGCCGACGTCGGCCACCAGGACTTGGCCATTGCCTTCGATCTTCAGCGGCAGGCGGTTGATCTCTTCCGTCGTTGGCAACTGGCTGTTGGTGTAGATGTTGTAGTCCTTGGGGCCAATGCGAACGTCTCCCGCGGGAAGGATGGTTCGCCTGGTTGACCGAGCGCACCACGTCCATCAGGCTGAGCTGGTGGGCCTCCAGCTTGACCGGATCGACGTAGACCTGGATCTGGCGGTACTTGCCGCCGAAGGGCTGCGGGACCGAAGCGCCGGGCACGTTGGCGATCTGGTTGCGCACCTTGAATTGGCCGATGTCGTGGAGTTGCGTCTCGTTGAGGCCTTCGCCTTTCAGGGTGATCAGGCAGACCGGCAGACTGGACGCGTCGAACTTCAGGACGACCGGCGGCAGCGTTCCCGGAGGCAGGCGGCGCAACTGCGCCATGGCAAGATTCGAGATCGTGGTCACCGCGGCATCGGCGTTGGTGCCCGGCTGGAAGTAGACGCGGATCAGGCTCACGCCCGTCAGCGAGCGCGATTCGATGTGGTCGATGCCGCTGCCCAGCGTGAAGAAGCGCTCGAAGGGATTGGTGATGTTGGATTCGATCTGTTCCGGCGGCATGCCGTTGTAGAACGTGGCGACCACAACGACCGGAATGTTGATGTCGGGAAAAAGATCGACCGGCATGCGCGCGACGGTCGTCACGCCGACCACCGCGATGATCAGGCAAATCATGATGATGAAGAAGGGATAGCGAATCGCGAAACCGGACATTTACTCGCTGCCTCCGGCTTCGCTGGAATCGGTCAACTTCGCCAGCTTGGGCTCGACTACTTGCCCGGCCTGGAACGAACCGAAGTTGCCCACGATTACGCGATCGCCCTCGGCCAGTCCTGACAGGACTTCGACGCGGGAGGGGTCTTCCAGTCCAGTTTCAATCTGTCGCGGTTGCACCCGATTGTGTTGATCGAGCACCAGCACCTGCGACTTGCCGTTTTCGTGCTGCACCGCCTGGATGGGAACCGTAAGCGCATCAGGATGGTTCTGCACCTGGAGCCGCACATCGGCATACATGCCCGGCTGCAACTTGTATTTGTCGTTCGGTACGTCGATTTCCACTTGCATAGTGCGAGTGCTGCGGTCGAGCGAATCGGTGAAACGCGTTACCGTCCCGGTAAAGTGCTCGCCCGTCGCATGTACCACCACGTCGGCCGGCTTGCCAATCCGCACGGAAGGAACCAACGACTCAGGAACCGGGATGCGCAAGCGAAGAATGTTCACCTCCGCAAGCTTCACCACCGGAGCGGAGTTGTTGTTCGAAGTGCCGGCCTGGACCAGCGACCCGGTATCGGCGTAGCGCCAGGTCACAACTCCGTCGAAAGGAGCGGTGATACGCGTGTAATCGGACATGGCCGAGACCTGGCTGTTATTGGCCTGCGACATCTCGAGCTGCTGCTGCGCAGCGGCAAGCGCGGATTTGGCCGAGTCAACCTGCGCCTCTGACGCTTGATCTTTCGACTGCGCGTCGTCCAGCTCCTGCTCTGCAATCAGCCCAGGGCGCGCCTTCGACGCATTTTCCAGCCGTAACCAGTTGGCATGCAAAGCGGCATGTTGCGCTTCATCGCGCGAGACCTCGTTTTGCGCGCGCTGTACTTCCTGTTGACTGTGCCGAACACCGGCCCCGGCTCCCTGCAACTGCGCCACTAACTCGGGGACTTCTAAAACGGCAAGAACCTGCCCGGTTTTCACCCTGTCACCGATGTCGACATAAATTTTGCGGATGAAGCCGGCGACCTTCGCGTGGATTTCGATCTCTTGATAGGGGCTGAATTCGCCGGCAACCGAGAATGTGCTTCCAATCGGTGCGCGTTTAACGACTGCGAATGCCGCCGGCAGCACATCCCGACCATTATGCGTATGCGAAGGCGCACCTGCCCGCACTCGCTGAACAATCAGAACGGCGACCAGCAGACAAAGCAGAGCAGCGCCGAACACAAGAAGCTTGTGACTGCGACGTACTTCCATGAATTTTCCTTACGAGACCCAGCCGGCTCGCGAGCCATACCAGGTACTCAGGGCCGTTACACTATCAGACCGTTATGAAGAACTGCAGAATCTTGGCGTCGAAAAGGTCTTGAACGGCTAGGAGATGGGGGGCGGTCGTAAGAAACGATGCAGATCAAGCTGATTGAGTGATGACGCGACTGGACGGCTACGGTGTTCCTGCTGCCGATATAGGACGAGTGAATGAGCGAGCAACACGAACCATAGAAGAAAGAACAGGGCGCTGAGCTCTGAGACCTGCGCCGGTGCCTGATCGGGCTCGCCCGTCAGCCACAGCTTCGAAGCAGTAGAAGTGTCGGGATGCCCGGGATGATGGTAGGCAGCCACTTTTGCGTGGAAGGCGAAGGTAAACACCAGGACACAGCTCAGCACCAGCAGAAATCGCCCAACCGGCGAGTCCAGACGCTTTCGTGCGGCTTTCACAAGTGTCCTCAAGAACTTCATTATATCCGGGAGCCCCAAGTTGACAGCTATTCGATGCTTAGACGCTGTAAAACGCTGCTGGTTAGTCCGCCACTGAACGGAGCTCCTGTGAAGTCGCTCGGCACAGGTAATATCGAAAGTGCGAATCGCATGAAAGCACAATCGAAAACCGCGTTGCAAAAGACCCCGTCTAGAAAAAAGAAGATGCAGAGTACCACCCCGTCACCCACCATCTTGCAGGCGGCAATCTTCGCCAAGCTCCCTTGGCTGGTGCACGGATTCAGCACCCGGGGAGGTGGAGTGTCAGCCTGCTATTCGGGGCGGACCCTGAATCTGGGGCTGACGGCAGACGATGAGAAGACGAACGTACTCCGAAATCGCGAGCTCTTCGCCCAAGCGCTGGGAGCGGTTGATGCTACAGCCTCACCGTGGCCGCTGGTGGAGTTGAAGCAGATTCACTCCTCGATCGTGCGCTGCGTGGACGCGGCCTCGCACCAGCCTCTGAGCGGCGACGGCATTATCACCGACACGCCCGGCCTGCTTCTGTGCGTCAAGACTGCCGACTGTGTGCCGATCCTGGTGGTCGATGCCAGGCGCAGAGCCGTCGGTGCGTTTCACGCCGGCTGGCGGGGAACGGCGGCGCGCGTAGTTGAAAAGGGTATCGGCGAAATGCGGCAGCGCTTCGGCAGTAAGCCTGGCGATCTCCGCGCCGCCATCGGGCCGTGCATTCGTAGCTGCTGCTACGTTGTGGGACAGGAAGTTGAAGCGGAATTCGAATCGCAGTTCAGCTACGCCCGCGAGCTCTTTCACGAAGTATTCAATTCGAATTCTCTGCATGTTAAATACCCGCTGCTTTTTCTGAATCAGCGTGCGCCCGGGCATGGCGACCCGGCATCAGAAGTCCATCTTGACCTTGTGGAAGCCAATCGTCGTCAGCTGCAGGATGCCGGCCTCGACCGCAAACAGATCGAGGTGGTCGAGGGCTGCACCGCCTGCGATACCACGCGATTCTTTTCGCACCGCGCTGAGTTCGGCAAGACCGGCCGCATGATGGCCGCCATTGGAATCAAACCGGAATAACCATGACAGAACGCAAGATGGATGAATACACAACTCTCGGGCGGAGCGGCCTGATCGTCAGTCCCTTCTGCCTGGGAACCATGACCTTCGGCAATGACCGCTGGGGATCCTCGGATGAAGAATCTCGACGCATCTTCGACCGCTACGTGGAAGAGGGCGGAAATTTCCTGGACTGCGCCGACGGATACGCGGAGGGGAAGAGCGAAGAGGTGCTCGGCCGCTTCATCGCCGAATCCAAGCTGCGCGACAAGATGGTACTGGCCACAAAGTTCACCTTCGCTGCGCAGGAGGGCAATCCCAACTCCGGCGGCAACGGCCGCAAGAATATCTACCGCGCCTTGGAAGGCTCGCTGCGCCGCCTGAAGACCGACTTCGTCGATCTCTACTGGATGCATGTGTGGGACATGATTACGCCAGTGCAAGAGGTGGTGGAGACGCTGAGCACGCTGGTACGCGCCGGGAAGATTCGCTACTACGGATTCTCCGACGTGCCCGCCTGGTATGCGGCGCGCGCCGTGACATTGGCGCAGGAGCGCGGTCTCGAGCCGCCGATCGCGCTACAGCTCGAGTACTCGCTGGTGGAGCGCAGCATCGAGCGCGAGCATATACCGGCCGCGCGGGAGTTGGGCCTTGGCATCTGCCCCTGGAGCCCGCTAGCCAGCGGATTCCTTACCGGCAAGTACACGCGCGAAGGTGCGTCGAGCAGCCAGGGCAGCCGGCTGCACGTGCTGAAGGACTCGAATAATCCCGTCTTCAACAAGTTCACCGAGCAGAACTGGAAAGTGCTGGACGCATTGCAGGAAGTTGCGAAGCAACTGGGCCGGTCGCCCGCGCAGGTCGCGCTCAACTGGGTTGCCACTCAACCTGGCGTCACCTCGACCATCATCGGCGCCACCAAGCTCAAGCAGCTCGAGGACAACCTCGCGGCGTTGAGCTTCGAGATTCCGCCGGAGCTTCGCCAAAAATTGAATGAAGCGGGCGAGCTTGAGCCAATCCATCCTTATATGTTCTTCGGGGATGTGTTACAAGCGCGGGTTCGAGGCGGGGTGAAAGTGAAGCGCTGGACATAGCGCGAACTGCGAATTAACCACAGAGACACCGAGACACAGAAATTGCAGTTCACCGAAAAGAATACGGAGGGCACGGAGAGGACCGGGCCCTTTATTTCTCCGTGACCTCGGTGACCTCCGTGGTGAGCTCTTGAGGTGTCCTGTGTCTCCGTGCCTCTGTGGTTAGCTCTTTATGACGAAACGCAAAAAGCCCGAGCCTTTTGGCCCGGGCCTCTTGTTTGCTCGCGTCGCTGTTACGTCCAGTTTCTGACTTCAGCTTCTCGATCTTTTACCGGCCAGCGAAGTTGTGTCACCGTGTTCGCTGTCCTATAAGATTTGTCACCCGCTAGTTAACCAGAGCGATGTTCTCGACTTCGCGCTGGAAAGCTTCCAGAGTGTTGCCCAACATTCCTACTTTGCTCACCGCAGCACGGGCATCCTCGGCGGAAACGCCGTAGCCGCGACCCATGAGAAACAGTTGAAGCAGCTCAGCGCAGTCCTTAGAGTCGAACCCTTGAAGCAGTTCGCTCCGCAGCGCCGTTAGTTCGGGCACGGAAAACTTCTCTGCCATCATCGACTCACCTCCGACCCTTACGGGTCTCGTTGTTGGTATTAGACGGATGACCGGATAAGAAAGTTGCAGCAATCTGATTGCCGAAACCGACGCCCATCACCCGCTTCATACGATTTCTTGCGCGGTTATAACCCATTCGTACGGCGTAAGTTGTAACCCCGGATGTCGCAAGTTGTAATTTTCTCGTCGCCGTCTGGGAACGGCGGCACAGAATTGGGCGCGACGAATGAAATCGGCTGCAGGTAATGGGATAGCCGGACGGGCATGTCGTCACTACGCGCAACGTCGGCAAGGCATTGTGGCAATCTCCGCAGCGAAGCACCCAGCTGTGCGCAGCTCGCAGGTGAGATGATGATGAATCGCAGAATGGCTGGTTGGCCATGCTCCCATGCAGTCTCTACTCTCCTCACCGGGTGACCACGACCGGCCCCAAGGCGTTGCTGCCGTCTCGGCTTTGCTGGCTCTGGTGGGCGCCGCGGCGTTTGCTCTGGCGGCTTTGCTGTGGGCGCACCTCATACCACTTTCCTATGGATCGAGTTTGCTGCCGGGCGGCTTGGAACAAAGCGGGCCTGTCGCTTTCCTGCTGTATGGAACTCTGATGTCTACCCTCGCCTACGGCCTCTGGCGGGGACACGGCTGGGCGCGGCGAGTAACGGTTCTGCTTGCGGCAGTCGGAGTGGCCTTCGCTGTCCCAGCAATTTCCAGCGCGGTCGTTGACGGGCGAGCCGTCGCCATCGCTCGCGAAGGCGCGCAAATCATGGTTCGTGTGGCGGTGATTTACTACCTCAGCCAGGAGCCGGTGCGGGAATGGTTTCGCTCGGCGCGCTCGTGATGCCAAGTCGCTACTTGCCTGCTGCACAAAGCAGGTCGTAAAGTTTCGATACGACGCGCATCCCCTACGCGCCACCATAAAGCGGAAGTCGGGAGGAACCATGTTCAAAGGATTTCGCGATTTTGTTTTGCGGGGCAATGTTGTCGATCTGGCAGTGGGTGTTGTTATCGGCGCAGCCTTCGGGGCGGTGGTGACGGCATTCGTAAAAGACCTGCTCACGCCGCTGATAGCAGCCATTGCCGGCAAGCCGGACTTCTCCGCCTTCTTCGTCGAAGTGAACGGCGCGAAGTTTCTCTATGGCGACTTCCTCAACGCGCTGATCTCGTTCCTGCTGATCGCCGCTGCCGTGTACTACTTTGTGATCCTTCCGGTGAACGCGCTGATGACTCGCTTCCACAAGCCGGCGGAGGCCGCGACCATGAAATGCCCGCAATGCCTGAGTGACATTCCCATCGGCGCACACAAATGCGCATTTTGCACCGCCGCGTTATAGGCAGAAATGAGCGCTGGGCGGATTTTTGGGGCACTTTGGTGCTACATATTCAATCTAGAGCTGCTTGCGCCCGTTTAAAGGTGCCCCCTGACAGCCCCTAAAACGCACAGAGTGCCTTCTGCGGCGTTTCTAGGCCAAGGGAAACGTCCAAGTACCCTGAGATGACACGAACGCGCCAGGACGCCTCCTGGCGCGAAGTAGAACCAATGGTCAGATTACTTGAGTCATCGTCACTGGCACCTTTAGGCTAGATGGCGGAATTAGATACCGTCACGCCCAATCCTGCAGCTAACACATCTGGCCCTGCTTTCTGCGCTTTATCCTAAGTACGGCCCCGAATTCCACAAGCCCGACCAGTAAATTGCTAAACTCTGTCGAGAGATCCGGCACAAGCTCCCATGAATATCTCCGAAGCCATTCGTATCGCGCTGCTTTCGCTATGGGCGAATAAGCTGAGGTCGTTCCTCACTTTGCTAGGAATCGTGATCGGCGTCGCCGCCGTGATCGCGGTGGTCACTTTTGAGAGCGGGATTAACGGCTATGTTGCCGAGAAGATTTTCAATCTCGGCGCGGACGTATTCATCGTCAGCAAGATGGGCAACGTAGTCACCGATCCCGATCAGTTTATCGAGGGAAATAAGCGCAAAGACGTGACCATGGAGCAGTACGATGCCATCGTGCAGGATTGCACTGCGTGCGCTATCGTCGGCGCCTCGGTACGAAACTTCAATGGCAAGGTCGTCTACGGAACGCAGAGCAGCACTGACACGATGATCCGCGGCTGGACCCCAGGCATGACCCGCATCTACGACCTGGACCTTGACGTCGGCCGCACCATCAACGATGCCGACCTCAACAACACGGCTCCAGTGGTAGTGATCGGTTCCGATATCCGCGAGAACCTGCTGAGCGGCACCGACCCGATTGGCAAAGAGATTCGCGTCGATGGCCATCTCTACCAGGTCATCGGAGTCGGAACCAAGCGGGGCAAGACGCTTGGCCAGAGTGCCGACAATTGGGTAATGATGCCCATCACCACTTGGTTCAAGGCTTACGGAACGCACAACAGCCTGAACGTCTGGGCCAAGACCAATGGCGTAGGGCTACCCATGGAGCAGGCCATCGATCAGACGCGCGTCATCATGCGCGCTCAGCGGCATGACGGCATTGGCGGCAAAGACAGCTTCTCCATCGAAACTAACGACAGCTTCATGTCCATGTGGGCGAGCCTGAGCGGTACGTTCTTTATTGTCATGATCGTGATCGCATCGATTTCGCTGGTGGTAGGTGGAATCGTCATCATGAACATCATGCTGGTGTCGGTCACCGAGCGCACCCGCGAGATTGGCATTCGTAAAGCGATGGGCGCGCGCCGGCGTGACGTTATGTTGCAGTTCCTCATCGAATCGGGAACCATGGCGCTGATCGGTGGCCTGCTGGGCGTGGCCGGCGGTATCGGCATCGCCAAAGCCGTGACGTTGGCAATCGGTATGCCCTCGGCGATTAAGATCTGGGCAGTCGCTGCCGGGCTGATCGTGTCGGCGTCCGTAGGAATTTTCTTCGGAGTTTATCCGGCGCGGAAAGCGGCGAAGCTGGACCCGATTGTGGCGTTGAGGTTTGAACTCTAGCAATTAGCAACTAGCAACTAGCAACTAGCAATTAGCAATTAGCAATTAGCAATTAGCAATTAATATTAAGCGACCATGGCGGAGGAGAGTGTATGAGCGACATAGCTGAGAAGACCTTTTCTTTCGGTGGTTGCGATTTCGCACAGACAAGTCCGAGTCTCCAAAATCTCTCACGGGACACGCATGTGTTGAATGTGGTAGTTCCGTTTGAAGACGCGTTGAAACTCAATCTAGCCATACAGGAGTGCATCCGAAACCTGAATTCGTATAAGCGAAGCACAACTGGTGGCAAACGAAGTGCGTTGAACCTCGCGATTCATTTATCTAAAGGACGCCTAACTATCAATGAAGGAAAGCTGCCAAGAAACAGCTCGTAATTGAGTAGTTGCTAATTGCTAGTTGCTAGTTGCTAATTACTTCTTTTATGAAAAGCAAAGACTACGGCCAGATCCTCCGCATGGCGTGGGACACGATCACCGCAAACAAGATGCGGTCGGGGTTGACGATTCTGGGTGTCGTCATCGGCATCATGATGGTTATCGTCATCTCGTCGGTGGTGCGCGGATTGAACTCCAATGTTCAAGGAATGGTCACGGACCTGGGCTCCGACATTATCTTTGCCTTCCACATGGAGCCATTTACCTTTGGCCGGCCCACCACTGAAATGCTGACGCGCAAAGAGCTCACGCTGGACGACGCGATGGCGATGAAGGACCTGCCTCACGTCAAGGCCGTCACTGCCGGCGTTCGGCTGCAGATGCCGCAGTTTGGAACCGGCTCGTATTCGGTGAAATACGAAGGCCGCAAAACTAAGAACACGCTGCTCGAGGGCGACACTCCGGATGCGGCGAAGGTTTACGACATCAAGCTCGACGGGGGACGCTGGTTCACCCAGACGGAAGACGAGCACCACAGCCCGGCGATCATCCTCGGCCGTGATGCAGCCGACCAACTCTTCGGGCGCGAGGAGCCTGTCGGCAAAGAAATCAACATCGAGGGGGAACTGTTTACCGTGATCGGCGTGGCCGCGAAGAAAAAGGCCGCGTTCGGCAGCGGTTCCAACCCGGAAGACAACATCGTCTACTTCCCTCTGGGGACCTTTCGCAAGCTGCATCCGGAGCTGAAGCAGCACTGGATCACCGTCAAGGCCACATCGCACGACGACATGCAGATGGCCATGGACGAGATGCGCGGGCTGCTGCGCAGAAGGCGCCACCTGTCGCCGAGCCAGCCCGACAACTTCGCCGTCTTCAGCCAGGATTCGCTAAGCGACGTGTGGAACCAGCTCACCGGCGGGATCTTCATCTTCATGTTCGCCGTCTCCAGCGTAGCGCTGATCGTTGGAGGCGTTGGGGTGATGAATATCATGCTGGTCTCGGTGACGGAGCGCACCCGCGAGATCGGCGTGCGCAAGGCCGTAGGCGCGCGTAAGCGCGACATCCTGTTGCAATTCACGCTGGAGGCCATCGCGCTCACCGGAGCCGGCGGCATCCTCGGCATTCTTATTGGGGGATTGCTCACCGCGCTGGTGCCGATCCTCTTTCCTTCACTGCCGGCCACCATGTCGGTGCAGTGGGTGGCGACCGCGACGATCGTGTCAGGCATGATCGGTCTTGTTTTTGGAATCTATCCTGCATGGAAGGCCGCGAATCTCGATCCCATCGAGGCGCTGCGGTACGAGTAGCTGTCAGCTGTCAGCCGTCGGCTATCAGCCACTATGCTAAAGCAAGAACCTCAATTGGTTGCAGCCATCGCGTGATCTAGCGGGCCCCCGCGGGCAATTGATCCTTCGGGTGACTTGCAGGTATTTGCCTTATCTTTGCACTCAGCGGATTAGCTGCGAGGTGGAGACTTCTATGGAAACAAACCTGGAAATGACAATGGCATTGCTGGCGCGAACTCCGGCCACCCTCGATGCGCTGCTGCGTCAGCTGCCCGATGAGTGGACGACAGCCAATGAAGGCGAGAAAACATTTAGCGCGTACGAAGTAGTCGGGCATCTGGTTCACGGCGAGCGGAGCGATTGGATTCCTCGCGTGAAGATGATTCTCCAATTTGGGGAGAGCCGCGCGTTTGAGCCCTTTGACCGGTTTGCGCAGGAGCGCGAGAGCCAGGGCAAGTCGCTGGCGCAATTATTGGATGAGTTCGCCGAATTGCGCGCGGGAAATTTGCAGAAGATTCGTTCCCTGGGCCTCACGGAGCAGCAGATGCAGTTGCGTGGAAAGCATCCGCGGCTGGGCACGGTGACGCTGGGGAACTTACTGTCGACCTGGGCGGCGCATGACATGACGCATCTGCATCAGACGGCCCGCATCCTGGCGCATCAGTATCGGGAGGCTGTGGGGCCGTGGAGCGTGTTTCTCGGGGTGCTGCAAGTGCAACGGGCACAGCGCTGGGTGAGGTTATGGAGCGGCGAAGAAATTCACCACGGAGAAAAGTTCTTGGTTTCTAAACCGACGTATTGACCGTACGGTGTGCGCATCCACGATTTGTCGCACGGTAACGAAGATCTGCCGTCCGCTGAAGCGGACTCGGGGGTTTCGTATGTACGCCTACCCAGCGCTGAAGCGCTGGGCTAACCTCTGCCGTCCCTTGCGGGACGGGTTCTCCCTTTTAGTCGCCAACAGCCATCGCCGGCAGAATTTCATCCACGCCAACGACGTTGGTTGGATATTTGCCGGTGTAGCAAGCGGTGCAGTAGGTAAGGCCATCGCCTTCGCCGGCGGAGCGGCGCAAGCCTTCCAGCGACAGATAGGCGAGCGAGTCAGCACCGATGTATTCGCGGATCTCGTCAACCGACTTGTTGGCGGCGATGAGCTGGTTCTTTGAGGGCGTGTCCACGCCGTAGTAGCAGGAAGAAACGGTTGGCGGACACGAAACGCGCATGTGAACTTCTTTCGCGCCGGCGTCGCGCACCATGCGAACAATCTTGCGACTGGTAGTGCCGCGCACGATGGAATCGTCAATCAGGACGACTCGCTTGCCTTCGAGCACGTGACGCACCGGATTGAGCTTCAGACGGACACCAAAGTCGCGCACACGCTGCTCGGGCTCGATGAAAGTGCGCCCGACGTAGTGGTTGCGAATCAAGCCGAACTGCAGCGGGATGCCGCTCTCGTGCGAGAAACCCATCGCCGCGGTCACGCCCGAGTCGGGCACCGGAACAACAATGTCGGCATCGACCGGCGCCTCACGCGCCAGCTGACGGCCCATGTCGTCGCGCGTCTGCTGCACGGCCTTGCCGAATACCAGGCTGTCAGGACGGGAAAAATATACGTGCTCGAAGATGCAGCTTGAAGTGGGCTGCTGCGAGGCATAGAAGCGCGAGTGCACGCCTTCGGGTCCGACCACGATCAGTTCGCCCGGCCTCACCTCGCGCTCGTAGACCGCGCCGATCAGGTCGAAGGCGCAGGTCTCGGAGGCAAACACGATGGTGTCGGCACGATGCGCTTCCTGGCCGGGGATGCGCCCCATCACCAGCGGGCGGAAGCCGCGCGGATCCCGTGCCGCGAAGATGCGGTCGGGGGTGAGCATCACCAGCGAAAATGCGCCTTCCAGGCGGCGCAGCGAGTCGGCCATCGCCGCCGGAAGCGTCTCTTCCCTGGAGCGGGCAATCAGGTGCACGACAACTTCGGTGTCGCTGGTGGTCTGGAAGATGGAGCCTTGCGCCTCCAAGCTGGCGCGAATTTCTAGCGCGTTGGTGATGTTGCCGTTGTGCGCCAGGGCGAGGCGTCCCTTGCTGCACTCCACGCGGATGGGTTGCGCGTTGAGCAACGCCGAATCGCCCGTCGTGGAGTAGCGGGTATGCCCGATGGCCAGCGAGCCCGGCAGCTGTGCGAGAACTTCAGCGGTGAAGATATCTGACACCAGCCCCATGTTCTTATGCAGCTCAAGCCGCTCGCCGTTAGACGCGGCGATGCCCGCCGACTCCTGGCCGCGATGCTGCAACGCATACAGGCTGAGGTAGGCGAGCTTTGAAGCCTCAGGATGGCCGTAGATCGCGGCTACCCCGCACTCTTCGCGAAGTTTGTCAGATTCGATCAGCATCGCTCACCTACCAGGGACGGAATACACCGCGAACAGCGAGCTGTTCGCAAACATTGCCGTGGGTACATCGCGTCAGGGCACGACTTCAGTCGTGCAACAACGGTCCCCGTCTCGAACATCCCCAGCGGACTTTTAGTCCGAAGGACTTGGTTTGTGCCCTGAAGAACGCAGGGGCTTAAAGCCCCGTCATTTATCGCCATTGCTTCGGCACGACCGAGGTCGTGCCCTGACTCGCGTCACAAGCGTCAGCAGCGATCGACATACGGCTCATGCAACGGGCACTACCCTCAGCTCCGCTGCAATACGCCGGGAACCAGTCGCTCTTCGGTGTCGGCATGCAGCGCGCGCTCCAGAGCACCAGACCAAATCCCGTTCAGATCGGACACGCTCGCAGCCACGGACAACTTGCCGTCTATCCGGATTTCCAAACTGCCGGAAATCGGTGGATCCGATGTTTTCTGCTGAGAGGGCGTATTTTACCGCCACTTGTTTGATTCGTTCCACACTATTCGGGTCGCAAGAAACCAAAATCCGGCTGGCGTCTTCGCCGAACAGAACGAACTCGGGGACCAGCCCATCGGAAGTAAGGTCAACCGTTGCCCCGATTCCATGCTCGAAGCCTGATTCGGCGAGGGTAACGGCTATCCCACCTTCGGAACAGTCTTTGGCTGAGTCGACCAGGCCGGCGTCGATGATCTCGATGATCGCCTTCTGCAGCGCGGCTTCGCGCTCGATCTCAAGGGCCGGAGGGAAGCCCCAGAGCTCGCCCAGCACTTCCTTGGCGTACTCGGACGAGCCGAATTCGGCTTCGACATCGAAGGTGTCGCCCGGCTCGGTGGCGCGCAGCAGGAGCAGCGCACGATCCGCGGCCTTGAAATGCGGGCCGACGGCCTTGTGCACGTCTTCCAGCATGCCGACAATGCCGATCACCGGAGTGGGATAAATACCTTCGCCGAGCGTCTCGTTATAAAAGCTGACGTTGCCGCCGGTGATAGGAGTCTCCAAGGTTTCGCAGGCCTTGCTGATGCCGTCGATGGTCTGGGAAAACTGCCACATGATTTGCGGCTTCTCCGGGTTGCCGAAATTCAGACAGTTGGTGGCGGCCATCGGAGTCGCTCCCGTACAGGCCACGTTGCGGGCGGATTCGGCGACGGCGTGCATGGCTCCCAGCTTGGGATCGAGGTAGCACCAGCGGCTGTTGCCGTCGAGCGCCATCGCCAACCCGCGGTTCGTTCCCTTGATGCGAATGACACCGCCCTCAGAGCCCGGGCCTTCTACCGTGTTGGTTTGCACCATCGAGTCGTACTGCTGATAGACCCAGCGTTTGGAGCAGATGTTCGGGCTGGCCAGCAACTGCTTCAGCTCGGAGGTGAAGTCGCTCTTCTGCCCCAGTTGGACGCGATCAGGCACTTCACGCGACACCGGCGGCTCCCATCGTTGTAGCGGACGGTGGTACAAAGGCGCGTCGTCAGTAAGCGCCTGGTTGGGAATCTCGGCGACCACGTGACCGTGCTCCAGCACGCGCATCATGGGCTGCGGGATGACCTGCCCGATGGTGACCGCGTCGAGTCCCCATTTTTCGAAGACGCGAAAGACTTCGTCCTCGCGGCCTTTTTCGGCGACGAGCAACATGCGCTCCTGCGACTCGCTGAGCATGATCTCGTAGGCGGTCATGCCGGTGTCGCGCTGGGGCACCAGGTCGAGTTCGATCTCCACGCCCACAGCGCCGCGCGCGCCCATCTCGCAGGTGGAGCAGGTCAGCCCGGCAGCGCCCATGTCCTGTATACCGACGATCGCGCCGGTCTGCATGGCCTCGATGCAGGCCTCAAGCAGCAGCTTCTCCATGAAGGGGTCGCCGACCTGCACGTTGGGACGCTTGGCTTCCGACTCCTCGCTGAATTCTTCGCTGGCCATGGTCGCGCCGTGGATACCGTCGCGGCCGGTTTTCGAGCCGACGTAGATGACGGGATTGCCCTCACCCGCCGCCTTGGCGTAGAAAATCTGGTCGCGGCGAACCAGCCCGAGCGCAAACGCGTTGACCAGCGGATTGCCCGAGTAGCAAGGCTCAAACTTCGTCTCGCCGCCAAGGTTGGGCACGCCAAAGCAGTTGCCGTAGGACGCGACGCCGCTGACCACGCCTTCCATGACGGAGTGGTTCTTGTGCAGCGTGGCCTGGTCGATCCCCGATACACCGGGTGCCCCATTCCGTCCCGTCGGTTGGGACGGGGTGGGGTTTTTGATGGGTCCGAATCTGAGCGAATCCATCACCGCGACCGGCCTCGCACCCATGGTGAAGATGTCGCGCAGAATTCCGCCAACGCCGGTGGTGGCTCCCTGGAATGGCTCGATGAACGATGGATGGTTGTGCGACTCGATCTTGAAGGCGCAGGCCCAGCCGTCACCGATATCGATGATGCCCGCGTTCTCGCCCGGGCCTTGCAGCACGCGCCGGCTGCGCGTCGGCAACCGCTTCAGGTGTACGCGCGAGGATTTGTAGGAGCAGTGCTCGCTCCACATGACGCTGAAGATGCCGAGCTCGGTGAGCGTCGGTGTGCGCCCCAGCGATTTCAGGATCTTGTCGTATTCCTCAGGCGTGATGCCGTGGTCGCGCAGGAGTTCAGGGGTGATGTTCAATCCGGAAGCAGCGGTCGTACTCGATGAGTGCATGGGAATAACTAAAGGTTAACAGCTAATGACGTGGAAACGCACGGGGCTTCCCCGGGTCGATTGAGGCGAGCTGTGGGTCAGGGCACGGCTTCAGCCGTGCCGAAAAACTCTCCCGTGAGATGCGATCATCCCGAGTGGACTTTGGTCCGCGAGGGATCAGGTTTTCGAGTCGCCCGTTTGGTTCGATATTGCGCGTAAGGGATGCTCTTCTCGGTCCGCCGCGACTCCGAGACGACACCGTCCCAAAGCTCGTCCCAGGCGGCGCCATGTTGCTTCAGGTCGACTTGTACCGCGATGACCTGGCCTTTCTCGTTGACAACGTAGTCGATCCCCTTCATCGAGGCACCATTGGAGTATTCGGAACCCACGCGCGCGCTTCCCAGCGCGTTATGAACTCCTGTCGTCCGCTGAAGCGGACTTGGAATCTTTGGCATACGCCTACCCAGCATTGAAATGCTGGGCTTAGATCTGCTGTCCCTGCGGGACGGGCCTGTGGTTGTCCCTCGGTCGTGCCTCGTCGCGAGTTTCGCAACCACCTCTGCCGCGCTGGGCTGAATTCGTCTCCGCCGCCGTCGAAACTCAAGACTCGAACTTTCGTTTACTCTTCCGCCGCTTCCCACTGGTAGCCGCAGGCCAGGCACTTCCAGCGATGAAGCAGCTCGCCCTGTTGCAGGTCGGGGAAGGGGATGGCGGCTGACCAGAGCGCAATCTGCCGTGGGCCGCCAGCAGCGATCTCGCGAATCTCCAGCGAATCGCATTCCGGGCAGCAGGCGATGGTTTCGTCGCTGTCTTCGTCCGTCTCCAAGCCCTCGGGAACGAAGTCGAAGTCGTCCAGCACTTCCAACGCGCGCACCACCTGGCTGTCGGGAACCTGCAAGCGAATGCCGCCCAGCGCGATCGCAATGTGCAGGTTGATCATGTTCTCGTCGCGCACGTGGGCCGAAATTCCCACGGAGTGCAGCTTGCCTTGTGCGAGCTTGGCTTCTCCCATGGTATGGAAAGCCGCGATCGTAATGAGTTCATCGGCCATGCAGGTGAATACAGCTGAGAAGAGCGCAGGTCTAGCTTACCGCGTCCGTCAATGCCCTGCGCGGGAACAAGGGAGCCGAAGAATTTAGAAGGCGGGACACAGACCTTTGATGGACTCGATGCTCTTTGCGATCCGGAATATCGGTGGCAAGCGGCGGCTGGTGGCTCGCTATGCAGTGCGCGTTAACTCAGCCAGGTGAGCGCGCTCGCTGTGCGCCGCAATGGCTTCCACGATTTGAGTAGCGATGGCCAAAGCGTCGCGTCCAGCCTGGAGGGTGACCTCGGGCTGCGAACGACGGCGCACCGCGTCGAGGAAGCTGCTGATCTCGGCCTTCAGCGGCTCCTGCTGCTCGACTTTAGGCTTGGACGGAGTGATCCCGGGGAACGCGCTCGCAGCTACGCTGGCCGGATTGAACGGATCGAGCCCCAACGGCTCGGGCAGCTCGTCCTCGACGGTGAGAACCAGCACGTCTTGCCGCGAGTAGTCGAGCGAGACATACTGTCGCGGCTGGAAAAAGCGCAGCTTGCGCACGCGCTCGGTGCTGACTCGGCTGGCGGTGAAGTTGGCTACGCAGCCGGACTCGAACTCCATGCGAACGTTGGCGATATCGACCTTCTTCGAAAGAATGGGCAGACCCACGGCGCGGATTTCCGTCACCTTTGATTTGGCGAACGCCAGCACGATGTCGATGTCGTGGATCATCAGGTCGAGTACTACGTCGACATCGAGCGACCGCGGCGTGAACACACTGAGCCTGTGGACCTCAAAGAACATGGGTTGCGTCAGCAGCGGGAAGGTCGCGCGTACGGCGGGATTGAATCGCTCCAAGTGACCGGCCTGGGCGATGCGGCCGTAGGCCTCAGCCACGGTTATCAGTTCGTCGGCCTCAGCTACGCTTGCGGCCAGCGGCTTCTCGATCAGCACATCGACGCCGGACTGCATCAGCTCGCGGCCGACAGCGAGGTGCAGGACGGTGGGCACAGCGACCGAGACCGCGTCGACACCTTGCGCGATAAGCTCAGCGGCGGAAAGGAAGGCGCGGGTCTTGAATTCACGGGCGAGCACCTGCGCGCGTGCGAAGTCGGTGTCCGCGATACCGGCAAACTCGATGTGGTGGGAGGGATCGCTGCTCAGCTCGCGATAGACGCGGGCATGGTTGCGTCCGAAAGCTCCGGCGCCAACTACGCCTACGCGGAGTACGCCGTTCTGGCTAGGCATGATGGGATTGTCGCGCATTGGTACGCGGGTGGCAAAGTGCGCAGCACGAAACCAGGCCGGCAGTAGCCCCCAATTCTCACATGATGCCCGTGAATGCATTCGTGGTAATTGGCAGCGACGCGCACAGCGAGAAAAATCAGCGCCGCAGGCGCGACTCAGTTTAGCCCCGCGTGAAGCGTAGCGGAACGTGGGGTTAACGGGGCAACGGGTGTCGGAGCCCCGGGCCGGGGCTCATCTCGTTTTAGCTACCTCACCCAGCACTCCGCCTTCGCATAGCCCGCCCTGAGCGAAGTCGAAGGGTGCTGGGCTAAGCTGAGTCACCCCTTCGGGGTTGGAACGTGGCAAGAACAACTGCTTAGCAAAAGAAGCAGCGTCGACGAAGCTGTGCCCGAAAGCACGCCGCTCCACCGAGCTAACGCTCTGGGCGCTCACATGTGATGGTGCGGGATATGGCTGACAATCGCATGCGCCACGATGCAGATGTCCGCGTCGTTGGCGGCGGCGATCACGGTGTCCTTGTCGAAGATGAGGCATCGCCCGGCGTCGAGTGCCAGGCAGGTAGCGCCGGCCTGTTGCATAGTTTCGATGGTCTGCAACCCAATCACGGGAACGTCAAAGCGCATGTCCTGGTTGGGCTTGGCAACTTTGACCACCGTCAGCGAGCGACTGAGCGTTGAAGGCTCCTTGCCCAGGGAAGGCGAGCGCATGATCTCGCCTGCGCGCAGGATGGTCGCGTCGGTGCCTTCCATCGCTTCGACCGCGACACAGGCTGCCTCGGCGATGACCACGGTCTGCCCAATGTCGAAACGCGACAAATGATGCGCGACCGCCCGGCCGTAAGTGATATTCGTCTCCTCAGTATCGTTCGGGCCACGGCGCGTCAGCACACCTTCAGTCGCTAGCAGCGGCTCGAGCAGCGAGGTCGAACTCATCAGGGTGATGCCTTCATCGGCAAGTACCTTGGCGACGGCGCCGATCAGGGAATCCGTATTGCGCGTGGCCAGAGAGAGTAACAGCTGTGCCAGTCGCCGGTCAGGCTTGATGCTGCTGAAGATGCGCTTGTGCTTGACCTGCCCGGCCATGATGGCGCGCGACACGCCTTCGGCCTTGAACGTCTCGATCAGCTTCGACAACTCGCCCAGCGAGAGCCAGTGAACAGCCGCAGCGCCGCAATGCTCGATCTCGGGCGAGGCCTCTTCTTTGATGGCGGCGACCACGACCTGCATGCCCTGCGAACGCGCGGCATCGAGAACGAGGAAAGGGAATTTGCCGTTGCCCGCGATCAGGCCAATACGCTGTGCGTCTGTTTTCAAAGCATGAGTTTACACTGCACTTATGAAGAAGCTCCGGGTAGGAGTACTGTTCGGCGGGCGCAGCGGCGAGCATGAGGTCTCGCTGCTTTCAGCGGCCTCGGTGTTAAACGCTATCGACAAAAAGAAGTACGACGTGGTGCCCATTGGCATTACCAAAGAAGGCCGCTGGCTGACTCCTTCCCACGCTGAGCGGCTTCTGAAAGGCGACGCCTCGGCGGCCACTGAGCCGCGGCATCTGCGCGCCGGAGACCCCGAAGCGACCTCCGCGGCCGCCGTGCTGGCCAAGGGGACGGGCGTCGTCGTGCCGCCTATTCCGGGCGCGAATCATTCGTCGCTGGTACCGTTCGAGACCAGCGCGCAGGAGATCAACGCGGCCACGAGCCCGATCGACGTCGACATCATCTTCCCCGTGCTGCACGGCACCTTCGGCGAGGACGGCACCATCCAGGGGCTGCTCGAACTCGCCGATATCGCTTACGTCGGCGCCGGAGTTCTGGGCTCCGCAGCGGGCATGGACAAGGACGTGATGAAGAAGCTGTTTCGCGATGCCGGGTTGCCGATCGTGAAGCACGTGACGGTGTTGCGCAACGCGTGGCGAAGTGAGCCCAGGAAAGTTCGCAAGCAGGTCGAAGCTGCTTTGAAATATCCGGTGTTTGTGAAGCCGGCCAATCTCGGCTCATCGGTCGGCATCAGCAAGGTTCACGACCGCAGCGAACTCGACGCTGCGATGGACGAAGCGGCGCGCTTCGATCGCAAAATAGTTATTGAGCAGGGCGTAGGAGGAGCGAAGGGCAAGGCGCGCGAGATTGAGTGCTCGGTGCTGGGCAACGATGAGCCGATAGCATCCGTCGCCGGCGAGATTGTACCGATCAAAGAGTTTTACGATTATGACGCCAAGTACCTGGCCGAAGGCTCAGAGCTGATCATTCCTGCCAAGCTGCCGCGGGCGAAGCAGAAGGAAGTGCAGCGGCTGGCGGTGCAGGCGTTCCAGGCGGTCGATTGCTCGGGGCTGGCCCGCGTCGACTTTCTGATGGACCCGCGCACCGGCAAAATGTTTGTCAACGAAATCAATACCATGCCGGGCTTCACTTCGATCAGCATGTATCCCAAGTTGTGGGCAGCGTCGGGGATCGAATATCCCGAGCTAATTGGCCGGTTAGTCCAACTGGGGCTTGAACGCCATGAAGAGAAAAAGCAGAACCGCTACGCGAGGTGAGAGGCCCTCACGCGGCGGATTCGCGACGCTCTGGATTTTTGCTAACCCTTTTTTGGCGTGCCCGTCTTAACTTAGCAAGCAGGGAGCGATGCTTAAACGGGGCATGTGAGTGGTTCCGCCGCTGGAACACCGTGCCCCGGGCACCGCAACTCATTGTCTCCTCCTTTCGCACAGGGCTCCTCTTTGTTGAAGGGCAAAGAGGGGCCTTCTCTTTTCTATTGAAGGTGCGAGGGATAAAACAAAGTGGATGTGCCATTCTTTCGCGCCCGCGAAAGAGTGGGCGCTCAAATCTACTTCTCCGGCAGTTCGTAGTCGAGGTCGTAGAAGTGCTTGCCGCCAGGTTCAATCCTGATATCAAGTTTGCCGCTCAGCCCTGTAAGCTCATCTGTCCCGGAGTCGGGAACAATCGTGATGGTCAATTGAGGCACGCCGCGATTCATCACTCCCGTGTGTTGCAGCATGAAGCTTCCGCTGCGGCCGCCCAGCTTACCGGTAACCCGCTCGACCGCGACATAGGCTCCCGAGCCCTGAACGGTCGACATCGCCGTGAGCATCTCGCCCAAACTGGTGGCCTCGAGCTCACCATGAAACTGCTTGCTGAGTGCCATGCGTCCGAGGCCTGAATCCGCCGGCGCGTCGGCCAGCGTCTGGGGCGTGATCTTAACTTCAAAAGGACCTGTTGCGTGATTAGGCATAAGTCGTCTACCGATTCGTCTGCGCCTGCGCGCGTTCCTGCGGGGTCATCTGTTCCCACAGCTGTTGTTTGAAGTCGCGTGCCCAGGCGGCATTGGGATTGGCCTCAACCGCCTGACTCATATATTCGTAAGCTCGCACCCGGTTGCGCGGGACACAGGTGCCGGTCGCATACAGCGAGCCGAGGCGGCTGCGGGCAGCAGCGTTTTGCTCAGCGGCAGACGATCGCAGCAGCACAAGCGCTTGCTCGCAGCTCTGCGGAACGCCATCACCTTTGATGTACATGTTGGCCAGCTTAACCGGCGCGTCCGGGTTCCCCTTTGCTACCGATTTCCACAGCCACGCAGAAGCCGCTGCGGCATCGCTGGCATTCGCCGCTTTGGCGAGTTCCTCTGCCCCGGGGGCCGGCTTTGCCTGGGGCTTAGCTGGTGCGGTCTCCGCACTCGGCACCCCAGAGGCAGCCGAACCCTTAGCGGGTTCCGTACTGGTGGCTTGGGGCTTAATCGGCTCCGCCTTCGTATTCGGCTGAGCTGTCGCTCCGCTGGCGGAAGGTGTGCCTGCCGGAGCGGCTGTCGACGATTGCGCGGGCGTAGTCGCCGGAGAATTCGAAGCGGCTCCCGGAGCAGCGGGCTTGTCCACCGGCGCGTTGCTGGTAGGCGCAGGAGTTGTGCTCTGCGGCTTCGGCTGCGGAGCTACCTGTATCTCGGGCCCGGAACCATTCGGATTCGCGGTCGTGATGGGGGGAGCAGGTTCCGTTCCTTCGGTGGAAGCAGGAGGCGTGATGACGACGCCCTTCTTCCCTTTGAGCCGGTTGATCTGCATCCTCATGATGCCGATCGGGCCGTTATCGCTCTGTCCCTTCTCGGAGCGCCACTCAACAACTCCCAGGACGCCGAAGATCGTGATAATGATGACGGCAGTCCACAACCGCCAGTGGCTCCGCCCCGCTGCCCCATCGCCGGACACGTAGGCAGCGTTACCAGGTGTGTCGCTCAGCCCTAAAAACGACGGCCCTACAATGCTGGAGCCACGGTGGCTGGGGACCTCTTGCATCGGCGGTTCAGAGAGATCCAGGAAACCTGAACGCTCTGGAACGGGCTGGTCTGGTATCGGCTCCCGCACCCCCTTGGTTGCGAACGGAGGTGGTTCCAGGGCTGCAGCCTCGGCCGACGACGCCTCTTCAATAATGGCCGGTTCCTCTGGCGAGAGGTCTATGGCTTTCACCGGCGGCTCGACCACGTTCACCAGCGGCTCGACCACGGGTATCTGCTCCTCGGCCACGCTAACGGGTGCGGCCTGGTCATATTGGGCCGTGGTGTCGAGTACCGGTTTGTCTCCGGTCATCGTGACTTCGTCCTCGTCCGCCGGAGGCGTGTAGTGGAAGCCCGCGATGAACTGATCGAGCGACTGGGCCTCCTCCGCCTGAGAGAAATAGTTCCGGGTTACGGCTGTCGCGGATGGCTGTGCCGGTGGCGTTCGCGGCGAAACCGGCTGGCCGATTTCTGGAGCGCTCACCCCCGAAGCGGGAGCTTCTTCGACCGCCGTCGGAGCCATTGCGTCGAAATGTGCGGTTGATGCCGGAGTCGTGTGGGGGCCACCAACAGGCACGCGGGTGAAGCTCAGCGTGCTGTGTGCGCCCGGCGTGGTGATTGGAGGCTGCGGCAGCGGTGTGCCGCACATTCCACAGAAGCGATGTAGAGCCGGGTTCTCAAAACCGCAATTTGTGCAGAACACACGCCCTCCCTTGCGATCACTATCCTAACTGAGTTGCGTTTTGCTTTAGAAATGGATGAGAGCAGGCGGACAGAGGTGGCCGCAGCGCGCCGGCTTCATCGTCCTGTTCGCAAGGATCACATGCCTCCTGAGCTGCATGCCGCGACGGCGCGTGTCATTCAAAGCTGCCCAGAGTTGCTGCGTTGTTCTGCCACCTCTCAAGCCAACCCCGATTTTGGACGATGTATCGAAGGGAACAATCGTATGCGCTCCAACTACACGGTTCAGATTCATCGTCCAGGCGAACAGGTTCCGAAGTCGGGAATCTACAAAGTCAGTCATCGCGGCCATCATCACGATCATGAGGTCACCTGCGTCTCTGGGGAGCAATTTCCACGCTGTCATCAATGTGGAGATATGGTTCGGTTCAGCTTGCTCATCGCCGCGCACGACGTGCACCGCCATACGCATTTTTTTGCCGGCGAGGATGCGATGCTGAACTCGGCTGCCTAGCCGCTTAGGCTCTCATCTGCCTGAGTGCGCGCACCGTGTTGCGAATGTCGCCTTCCTGAAACAGGCGGATGCCGGCCACGCCTGAAGCTCCGGCGCGGATACAAGCAAGAGCATTGCTGAGATTGACTCCGCCCAGCGCCAGCACAGGAAACGAACTTGTGGGGGCAGACTCGGTATTGTCAGGAGGCTGTGCCCCGTGGCAAGCCGCTGAGAGTAATGCGAGGCCGAGCCCCGGCAACTCCGTAGTGGGCTTCTCAAAGACTGGCGCAAGCAGCGCGAAATCGGCACCGTGGGCCTCGGCGTAACGAACCTCGTCGATGGAGTGCGCCGAGATGCCAATGATGGGAGCTCGATCCGTCGCCCGCATCCAGAGTGTACGCACCTCCGAAGCCGTAAGCTCGTTTCCGGGCAGCTGTACGCCGTCAGCACCACTGGCGAGCGCAACCTCGGTGCGCCCGTTGATCAGTATGCGGGTACCGGCTGAGCTGGACCGCACGGCGGAAACCACATCTTTTGCTAACGATTCCAACTCACGCGGTGTGAGGTCCTTCTCGCGTAGCTGAATGTAGTCGACGCCTGCAGCGGCAGCTTCAGTCACTCGCTTGAGCAGCGCGAGGCGTTGGTGAGCTTCGTCTCCGGCAAACGCGCGCCGGTTGGTGATGTAGTAGAGCAGCATCCACTTGAATTCTACTGGCGTAGGTCAGTAATGCTGCGAGTTCTGGGGAACTTCCTCGCGGACTGAAGTCCGCTCGCAAAGTCAGAAGAAGGGCTGCTGTGGCACAGCTAAAGCCGTGCCCTTTCAAAATCGACTGTGACAGACGTCTGCGCGTTCTACTCTGCGGATGCCACCACCTCGTAAGGCCGCATCATCTCGTTGTCCTCGTGTTCCAGCAGGTGGCAATGCCAGACATAACGTCCGGTGTAGCCTTCGAATGGAATGATGATGCGCGTAATCGCGCGAGGCTCAGCGCGAACGGTGTCCTTCCATCCGGTTTCGCTGGGATCCGGCGGCGTGGCGTCACCAAAGGTTTGCAGGTGCCTGGTATCGGTATCGCTGGGATAGCCGGGGATGTACTGCTTGCGGTCGAGGATCTGGAAGCGGACCAGGTGGATATGAATCGGATGCGCGTCATCTGTGGGGTTGACGAATGACCAGATTTCCTTGGTATTGATGACCGGCTTCTCGGTGATGGGCTGATGCCAGTAGGTGCCGTTTAACAGCATAACCATGGACTCGCCGACCGGGTTCTCATATTCATTCAACGTCAGCACTCGGGTCTTCACCGCATCGGATTCCTTCAGCTTTGGAACTGGACGCAGCGTCGACGGAAGTGAGCTCGGATCGCTAACCTTGTTTGCCGCAACTCGAAATTGAATAATGCTGAAGCTGTCGCTCTTAAAGATGATCTTCTCGCCGGCGTGCCCGCTGAAATCGAAGACCACATCGGCACGCTCGGCCGGCGCCAGTACCAGTTTCTTCAGGGCCACAGGAGCAGGCAGCAGTCCCTGATCGGTCCCGATCAGATGGAACTGCACGTCATCGCCAAACGAGAAGCGATAGGTGCGGCTGTTGGAGCCATTGAGAAGGCGGAAGCGATACTTGCGCGGCTCGACATCAGAGTATGGAAAGAGTTTCCCGTTGGCCAGTATCGACTCGCCATAAACCTCCGGAACCCACGGCGCATCGGCATTCCCCGAGATGGGATATAGAAGCTGGTGGTCGAGCGTGAAGTCACGATCGAAAATCACCAACGGGACCTCGTATTTCCCCTTGGGCAGGTTCAGCTCGTCTTCCACTTTGTCTCTGACAATGTAAGACCCGAGCAGGCCGGCATAAATGTTCAACCGGTTGATGCCCATGGCATGGTCGTGATACCAGAGCATGGCCGGGTCCTGCTGGTTGGGGTAGTAGTAAAGGTTGGATTTGCCCGGCACCACCCAGTCCTCCGGGTACCCGTCCTGCTCTGGCCGAACCTTCGCCCCATGCACGTGAACCACCGTGCGTACCTGCGGCTTATCGGCCTCAGCTCCGTGCAAGTTGTGGTCGATGGGGAAGAGATGTTGCTGCGGCAGTTCGTTGGCCCATTCGACAAACAGCGGCTCTCCACTGCGCGCTTCAATGGTGGCTCCCGGTACCGACGAGGCGCAGCTCCACCAGCGCGTCGGCTTCATGTCGCGATGCACCTTGATATCCGCCGGGCGCATTGCCATTCGGTAGTGAGGCACCAGGATTTTCTGATCCTCAAGACTGGGACGCTTGTCCTGGGCTTGCGCAACTACGGGAATCGGCAGCGGATCAACGAATTTCTCCAGCTTACTGGTGTCGAACGCCACCTGCTGCTTGGCGACCCGATGGTGCGGCATCGCCGAAGGAAGCTGCCCATGCAGGTACGCCCCGGCTGCCATCATGGAGGATTGTTTGAGGAAGTTACGTCGAGTAATCACAGAGTTAATAAGTTTATCAACCGAATTTGAACGCCAGATGAAAAGGGCACGTGCAGTGTCCTCCGCACGTGCCCGAAACTTCACAGCAACCGGCTGTGAAGGATTTAGTAAATGCAACCCTTCTGCGTCACCTCACCCGTGTTGTCGTCCAGAAGCAGGGTGCGGTTGCAGGTGCTCGGCAACACGAAGCTGAACAGCGACGTGATGGGGTTGGCGATGGTGTCGAACGAGCCCTGACCAATACGCTGTCCGCTGAGCCAGTTGTCTTCCACGAAACGAATGACCGAGGACTGGTCCGTCATGGTGTGGTCAACATAGTTGGCCTTGGTGTAGGGCGAAACCACGAGCAGCGGCTGGCGCGGTCCGTAACCGCAACGGCCCTGGGCGCCAGGAGCACTGATGCCCGAGAGAATAGGCGCACCAGCTCCGCACTGACCGGGAGCGGTGAGGGCGTCAACCGAGCTCTGCGAGCTGTTCACGATCTGGCCAAGCTGGTGATCGTACCAGCCGTCGGAGTCGTCATACAGAATCACGACCGCGGTGGTCTTCCAGTCGGGACGCTGCATCAGGAAGTTGATGGTATCGACGATGAACGTCTGTTCATCGAGAGGGTCGGAATACCCTGCGTGGCCGTCCTGATAACCAGGAGCCTTCAGAAAGCTGACGGCCGGGAAGTTGCCGGCATTGAGCGCGTCGAAGAAGTCATGGCTATCGTATTGGTGGTTAGCGGCATCACCGTTTTGTCCGATCATCTGGACCGAAGTCGGACGGGTGTGCTGGAAGTTGGCGGTCGAGGCGTAGTACTGGAATGGCTGGTGGTGTGGAATGTAATCCGCTTTCTTCACGTTGGTGACCATCGAAGTATGGTCACGCTTGCAGCCAGTGCTGTTGTCGGGGTTGACGATAGTGAGGTCGAAGCCGCCTTCGAAGAAGCCCCAGGAAATATTGGCGGCGCTGAGCAGGTCGCCAATGTTCTTACCGCCCATCTGGAACATGGAGCCGGCGGAGCAGACATCGCCGATCGGATCGGCATCACCGTAGTCGCTAAAGCCGCCGTGCCCGTCGGAGATCACCGGTGGATTGCCCACAACCTGCGTTACGCCGTTGGTCTGGCCGGCAATGAGATTGATGGCACCGGGGGTCGAGGGGCCGAAATTCGTGTCGTACGAGTTGTCGCTCATGGCGTAGTTCTGAGCGTAGTTCCACAGGGCGGTAACGGTATTGCCGTCGTAGTAGCCCATGGTCAAAGCGTTGGTCAGCACTTGTTGCGGCGGGGCTGACGGCGGCGGGCCGGCAACGCCGGTATAGAGCGGGAAGAGGTCCATCACTCCGCCGTCAAAGGCCTGCTGCTCGGGCGTGTAGTTGTGGTCCTGATCATTGGTGGCTGCCTGTGAGCGATCGAGACGGAATGGGTTGCTGGCGCCGGCGCCATTGGCTGCGTTCAGGTTCGGATTGGCGTTCAGCAGCGTGTAACCATAGCCGTTGATGCTGGGCGTGGCCGGTGACGCAGTGAACTTCGGCTCACCCGCAGGATTGGTGGCGTAAGGGTAGGTACCAAAGTAGTGATCGAAGGAGACGTTCTCCTGGAAGATCACCACCAGATGTTGAATCGGTGTGGCCGTGGCGGGCGTGCGAGCCGCCACTTTCTGCACCGGAGCGGCGTTGGCCAACTCCGGAGTAACGAGCGGTCCAAACGTAATGGCCGCCATCAAGGCTGTTGCCAGGAACTGACGCATACTCCTCCTCACCCATTTCCCCTTGGGAAAAATGCGGTGATGCCTTGATATCTTCGGGAAATCAACCGCAGATGTACCGTCGTTGAATATCTGATGACGAGGCCGGGCGTTTACAACTCTTTACAGATTTTCGGATAGCAATAGCTGTTAACCGATAATTCTTATCGTTTGGAGTGCAGGAATCGGCGAACAGCCTTGGCGAACGGGAACCGCGAAGGTCGCAAGCACTCTCCAAATTGTCTGTCCCGCCGATTCGGTGCACGGTCCGACAGCGCAGCCTGGCACCGGCGGTCGCCGACCTGCGCCATTTGTGCTGTCCAAGCTGCCAGGTTTATACTTCGTTCCCCAATGAACGTATTTGTGGTTATCCCCGCGGCAGGGCTGGGGACGCGCATGTCAGCCGCCGCCAGTGGCATTAAGTCCAAGAGCAAGCAGTTCTTCGAGCTGCAAGGCACCCCCATACTCATTCACACCCTGCGCAAGTTCGACGAATGCACCAGGGTCGACGAGATTGTTGTCGCCCTTCGCCCCAACGAGACCGCCGGTTTCCAGTCGCTGGTTGCAGCGAAGCATTTCCGCAAGCCGATTCGCGTGGTGAAAGGCGGCGAGCACCGGCAGGATTCGGTTTCGAACGCGCTGCACTCGCTGGATGCGGCTCCCGATGACATTGTGCTGGTACACGATGCGGTGAGGCCTTTCGTAGACCAGGACACGATCATTGGCGTGATTGAGGGAGTGGAGAAGTACGACGCGGCGATTGCCGGCATTCCTGCCATCGACACGGTCAAGCAGGTTGATCGCACGGCGGACGGGGCGGTTGTGGTCGCCACCGTTCCACGCGAGCGCATGGTGATGGCGCAGACCCCGCAGGGCTTCCGTTACGAGCTGATTCGCAAAGCTTTCGACGAGGCCCTGGCAGACGGGTTCGTCGGCACTGACGAAGCCTCATTGATCGAGCGCAGCGGCGGAACTGTCCACGTTGTGATGGGCTCTCCGCGGAACATCAAGATTACGACTCCCGCGGACCTTGATCTTGCTGAGCTCTACATTTCCCAGGACGAGCGTCGCCGCGTGGGGCTGTCGGGATAAGGAAAGCGACTGGTTGTCATCCGATGTCAGTTGTGATTCTGACGGTGGGTGCCAAGGTAGGCCCTTCGGGCCGCTGCCAGCGACCCTCGGGTAAGTGACAACTGTGTACTAGACCGCGCCGGTGTTGGGGGTGCTGCTCTCGGTGCCTGTGGCACGCATGCCTTCGTTGACTCCAGCGCGAACCTGGCCCATGGCGCGCTCGGCGGTGCCGCGAATTGATTCCACGCCACGGTTGACCTTGTCGCGACTCTGCTCATAAGTATCGCGCGCTGAACTCGCCAAGTCATTGGCCCGGTCAGCCAGATTGTTGCGAGTCTCCTCGCCGCTCATGGGAGCAAATAAAATTCCCAAGCCGATGCCCATTCCCAGTCCAAAAAGAAATCCCTTCATGCTTTCCTCCTAACTTCTGCGTTTCACAAATTTGTCGTGCTGTTCGATTCCACTTAGAAGAGATGCAACGAACATCTCTAGGTTTGCCGTAGGCCCGGCAATTGGCTGGGAGGGTGCCAGGTGTGCTCTGGTTGACGGTCTATACTGCTTGGCGAAGAGCGCGTACCCCTTAGGCGCCACGGTGACTCGGTTTTGGCCCACGATTCTGATGAACGCCTACATAACATTGAGAAGCAGCTTGCATATCTAACCAGCCGGGTGCATCGCCTGGAACAGTTGCTGAGCCCAGGCGCGCCAGCGCGGCAACCGGTAGCCACACAACTGGAAGGCACTTCGCCGTCAGATGCGACGTCGACGCTCCACGAGGTGGAACCCGCGAAGGCTGCGCGGCAAGAGCCCGGTCCTGACACCCCGCCGGGAGCTCCTACAGTCCCTTTCCGTGCACCTACTACGGCAGCCAATCCCTATAAATCCGGGGCTCCTACAGCCCAAGCTTCGTCCTCATTTGAGAGCATTGTGGGTGGCCAGTGGCTGAACCGGATGGGAATCGTCGCGGTGCTGGTCGGCCTCTCGTATTTCCTGAAACTGGCGTTCGAGAACAACTGGATCGGCCCCGCCACGCGCGTGCTGATCGGGCTGGGGCTGGGCATCGGACTGCTGCTCTGGAGCGAACGTTTCCGGCGGCGCGGATTTCCGGCGTTTGGCTATTCGCTGAAGGCGATCGGCATCGGTGCGCTCTACCTTTCGCTATGGGCAGCCTTCCAGTTTTATCACCTGGTTCCGGCATCGCTGGCCTTCGCAGGCATGGTGCTGGTGACGCTGACATCGGCAGCGCTGGCGTTGAGGCAGGACGCGGAATTGCTGTCGGCATTTGCGCTGGTGGGAGGCTTCCTTACTCCCGTGCTGATTTCAACCAACCAGAACCAGGAAGTCTCGCTGATGTCGTACCTGCTGCTGCTGGACCTGGGTACCTTTTGGGTGGTGGCGGCAAAGGGATGGAAACGGCTGCTGCCCGGGGCTTTCGCGGGAACTGCGCTGCTGTTTGCTGGTTGGGCTGCGGCTTACTACTCTGACCGTCAACTGGGGACAACCACAGTTTTTGCGACGATCTTCTTCGTCTTATTTGCCGGCGCGACATTCATCGGCCGCGCCGACAGCAAAGCCGCCTCATTCCGCCTGATGCTGCAAGGATTGGTAGTCGTGAATGGAGTTGTTTACTTCACGGCGCTATTTCTGATGATGGAAGTAAGGCACACCGACCTGTTGGCTTGGCTGACATTTGCGATTGCAGTGTTTTATTTCGCGCTCAGCCGTGCCGTGGTGCGGTCCGCCGCCGCCGATTGGGAATCTCTGCACTTGGGATTGGCCATTGCGTTCCTTACGGCATGCATTCCCATCGCCTTCAATGGCCGCTGGATTACGTTTACATGGGACCTTGAAGCCGCGCTTCTGTTGTGGGTTGCGCTTCGAAACGGGAGACGGCTGCTTCGCCTGGCCGGCACCGGCGTGTTGATACTGGCTGCGGCACGACTGATTGTTGCGGACTCGGGCTACGAATCGACGCTGCTGTTCAATCCACGATTCGGCATTTTCCTGCTCACCATCGCGGTGAGCGCATTCCTGGTGTATGTCTTGCTGGGTCGCGAAGACCAGGAATCGCGACAGTTGGCAGGCGGCGCCGTAATTGCGATTAACCTGCTGGCGCTTTTTGCCTTGAGTCTCGAAGTTCAGGATTACTTCAAACCACAGTTGCGACTGGCATTCGGCGAGAGGCTGCGAGGAGTTGAGACCATGCAGTCGTTCACCTATTCGGCTCTGTGGATGCTGTACGGAACGGCGCTAATGGTTGTCGGCTTCTGGAAGCGCCAGGCATTCCTTCGCTGGCAGGCCCTGGTGCTGCTGGCGATCACCACCGTCAAGGTGTTCTTCTTCGACATCGCCACCCTGCAACGCGGTTACAGAATCGCTGCATTCATCGTTCTGGGTGTAGTGCTGCTCGCGGTTTCGTTCTTCTATCAGCGATCGCGGGTGAGTGCGCCGGAGCGCTAGAAAGTGTGTGCTCCCGCCTGGTCGAGGCTAAGAGCAGTCGCCACCCCAACTTTCCCAAGCGAAACCAAGGCAGCAAAAACCGGCCGCCTAAGCGACCGGTCTGCTGGAGGAAACATTTACCAGCTACTGCTGGCTTGGCCGTGCTGCGGGAGGCGCTCCAGGAGCCGCCCCCAGCGCCTGCAGACGCTGCGTTGCAACCTGACCGATGGGAGAGGTGGGACTCTCCTTCTGCAATTCCTGGTACAGCTTGCGCGCGTCCTCTGGCTGATTGTTTTCCTGGTAAAGATCGGCCAACTCGAACTGCGGCGTCCATTTGCCAACTGATTTGGAAGGATGATCGATCAAATCTTTATAAGTCTCGATCGCTTTGGACGTCTGGTTGGTGTCGGCGTACAGGCTGGCCAGTGCCAGCTTCGCCAATCCGGCCATACTTTTGTCCCAGCCTGACGCGACTTTTTTGAGCTGCGTCTCCGCACCGGCGGTATCGCCCATGTCGCGCAGGGTGATTCCTTCGAAGTAGCGCGCTATGCGGCCGGACTCGGTGAACGAATACTTGTCCACCACCTGGGTGAACTCTGCGTTGGCCGCCTTCGCCCGCTCGACCGCTGAGGCATAGGTCAGCATCTCCGGCGTGGCGGGCTGGCCCGCAGGACGAATGGCCGCGTTGTACTTATCGATGGCCGCTCCCAACATGCCCCGGGCCTCTTGGTTACGATAGTTGACGTAGGTGTACCCGCCGATTACGGCCGCCAGGATAACTGCAATCACCACCGCCGCTGCGACTAGCGTTGGACGGTTTTCCGACGCCCAATTCAGGGTGGTGACCGTAGTCTCTCTAAATTCGTCCGTCTTTAATTGATGTCGAGTGGAACTGCGCACGCATGGTCCTTGTGTGGAATTGCCAGAAGGCGGGTGAACTCAAAGTGTAACAGGCGCTGGATTTGAGGGTCAAACACAGTAGCTCAACCCCTCACGGCGACATGCTGCTCATGCACTCGGTTGTAGGAGACAAAAATCCCGCTCGCCCCAGTTGCAGTCGATCTCCACCAACTTCTCGCATTCGATCGCCAGTACTCGCCCGGCAGAATCCCGAAGCTGCTCTAGTACGCCCAGAACGGCCCTGGCCCAAGCGGGGTGTTAGCCCGCTGGATCGCGGTGAAAACGTTTCTTCCGTAAAAGAACGGAAGCCCCCAGTCGAATGCCGGAGCCGCGGCCTTGGACGGCCCTGCGAGCGTGGGAAATGCCGCGTAGCCGGGGTTATTGGCGAAGAGGTCTTGCGCGTTGTCGACACTAAAGGTGATTGGCGAACTGGCGTTATTCAGGCCCACGTTAGTCGCCATAATCGATTGCGTTGACGCCGGACAGTAGTACTCGGTCAGGCTGGCTACGCAGGTGGGCAGCTGCGGCACCAGCGTCGAATTGAGGAAGTAGATTGCGTTGGAGCCGCTGCTGATCGAACCGGGATAATTCGCTCCGTTGTAGGTGACAACGAAATTGCCATTCGCGTCCGTGCTGTAAGCCGTCGCTGTACCAACTCCATTGTTCGCCTGCGTTCCGATGCCCAGGAAAAGCATGCCGCTCACAGTGGCAGCTCCCGGCGGAGTCACTGCCGGCAATTGCAGCAGCACCCCATTGTTGTCGCCCGCGACAAACGGTACCGGGTTGGCGACTTGGCTGGTGATAGAAAGCTCGATCGGATTACAAGCTATGCCGGCTGGGCAGGAATAGTAAACGTTGTTCACTCCCTGGGAGCACGCGGTGCCACAATCCTGCTGGAAGAGGCCGACACCCAGGATTCCGTTTGCGCCGAGCGCCGACAACGTACTCAGGTCTGTCATTCCGTTGCTGCAACTGGCTGGAACGCTGGATTCGCCCGCCTCGCCGATCACCTGAACCGCAAGGTTCGAGGCTTGTTCACCGCCCATGGTCACATCCGCCTGCGTAACCGGTCCCCAGGCAAATCCATCCTGAAGAGGAAAGCATTCGTGCAGCGGATTGCCGTCCGGCGCAAGCACTTGCGGAAGAGCTAAACTGAGCTCCCCGCCTGCCGCACCCGAAGCCAGGAGCCGCACGCCGGCCGAGCCAGTGTCCACCAGCAGATGGTCGATGGTCTGGCAGGTAGCAGTTCCCGGAACACAGATGTTGACCGTGGCAAACGCGCCATTGACGTAAGACTTCGCCGGTCCTGAGTCCACTGTCACCGCCACAACGTTATTGCCCGGAGCTACCGGGTTCACGGTGAGGGTCGTGGTGGCCGACTGGCTGGGATTCTGCTGCGAGGTTGCCGTAACTGGAACCGGGGTAGCCGCGCTGACCGTCGGCGCCACGTACAAGCCGGACGGATTGACCGCGCCCGGGCTCGCCGACCATGAGACGGCAGAGCTGAAGTTTCCGCTGCCATTCACCACGGCCGTGCACTGGCTGTCCTGATTCGATTGGATCGTCGTCAACGCGCAGCTCACGGTCACAGAGGTGACGGTTCCCGCCGGGCTCACGTTCAGGGTCGTCAGTGCGGACTTAGTGCTGTCCTGCACTGAGGTTGCGGTGACGATGATTTGGCTGTTCGTAGGGACGTTCGGTGCGGTCACGACCCCCGAACTCGATACCGAGCCCGAACTCACCGTCCAGGTAACCGTCGGGTCGAAGCTGCCGGTGCCGCTCACCACGGCAGAGCATTGACTGGTTTGTCCTGACTGGATCGAGGTCGGCAGGCAGGATACGCTCACTGCGCTGATGCTGGAGCCAATCGGATTGACCGTTACCTGGTAGGCACCGGCCTTGGTGGTGTCCTCAGTAGAAGTTGCGACGATGGTGGGACGGGACTGCGACGTAACCGAGGGCGCGGTGAACAACCCGGTCGAGGAAATTGTCCCCGCGCTAGCCGTCCAGGTTACAGTCTGTTTGTAGGTGCCATTGCCGCTCACTAGCGCTACGCATTGGCTGGTCTGGCCGGAAGTGATCGTCGCCGGCGAGCACGTCGCTGTCACCGAGGTCACGCTCGGGGCCGTACCGCTGCAGGACGACAGAAGCACGATTGCTGCCAGCGCTGCCACCAAAACCAGCCATTTCCCCACGTCCAGTCTCCTCATAGGCCCCGCTATTGGATCTCGCTCGGCTGCACACCGCTGGGCAACGCCGCCGGAAGGTAGGCGCGCCCACGAAACGCGCGTAAATGACCGCTTTGCTGAAGTACCAGATTGGGGGTCTCGATGAGCAGCGGTCCGCGAGCCTGGTGCTCACGTTGTTCCGAGCTCTGGCGGAACTCCTCGAAATATGTGCCCAACAAGCGCTGCAGGTCTGGAGTCGTAGGTCCCTCCCACGCTATCCCGAACACCGTGCCGCCGTCAGAGATAAACTCCCGCACCGTTTGCCCGGCCGCCGTTCTTATCTGCTCGACTTTGTAACCCGCCATGGAGGTGCTGCTTACCTTACCCTGCATGTGAACTGAGTCGAGCCGCACCGAAGCCGCGTTACCACCGAGCGCTGCCCATGCGGGACAAGCCAATGCCAGTAAAGCCAGCACGAGAACGCCCCGGCCGGTCCTCTCGCGACCGCGTCCAGGTAAAACGCAGGATTTCATTGATATCCCTTCCCCCAGGCCGAACCGGAAATGCCCTACGCTGTCAGCTCTCAGAGAGCCCTGCCTGACTGTATCAACGTCTCTCATCATATCTGGGCTGGAACTTACGATGTAAACGCATTTTCTCGACGGTTGTTTTCATTCGCCCGCCGAAGGTCGCTACCGCGGCTGATCACTCCATGGAAAAAGGGCGGCCCGCAGCCGCCCTCAAAGATCAACCCTCTTCCTACTGCTTCTTCCCAGACTTCGAAGGAGCAGACTTGCCCTTGCCGTAACTGGTTTCCACCGACGCGCCGATGCTGGCCAACATCTGCTTGGCCGCTTCAGCATTCGCGCCATCAGGCTGGATTTCGAGATACTTCTGAAAGGCATCGGCCGTTCCCGGAGCCGCAACAAATTTTCCATCCTTGCCGGTGGTGGCTTTGCCCATCAGGTTCACGCCCTTCCAGTAGTATGCATCGGCCTTCTTGGGATCGGCGGCGATGACTTTGTCGAACGCGGTTATGGCGTCATCGATTTTGCCGGTGTTGGTGAATACCGCACCCTCGTTGAAGAAGTAGGTTGCGGCATTGGCAGGCTCAGCCTGGGCGGCGGCGTTGTACTCCTGAACTGCCTTTTCCGTCTGTCCTGACTTGGCATAGGCGTCGGCCATTCCGCTCATGTATCCGCCATTGGTGGGCTTGAGCTGAACCGCCTTGGTATAGGCGTCAATCGCCTCGGGATATTTCTTGGCGCCGCGATAGGCGTCACCCAGGTAGCCCCAGAGCAGGTCCTGCGTCGGATTCTGCTCGGCCGCGGGCTGTAACAACGCAATCGCCTGGTCGTAGTTGCCGGCCTTCTCCAGATCGCGCGACTGGGCCAGCAGCGCGTTCAGGCCCTTGATCTTTTCGTTGGCGGCTTTGGCTTCGTCGATCTTCTTCTGCTCTTCCGGAGTCGGCCCGGCCATTTTATCTTTCTTCAGGTCGAAGTTGACCGTCGTCTCCTGGTTGGCAGCAACCGGCACCTTGCCGAAGGCGTCGATGCGTTTTCCGTCTTTGTCGATCAGGATCGCGTTATAGGTTCCACCTTTGACGCCCAAGGCCGTCCATTCGCCTTTACCGTTGACCTTGGTCGTCATTTTGGCTCCGGTCTCAGTGTTGTCTAACTCGACCGTAGCGTCGGCGATGGGCTTGCCATTCTCGTCTTTGGCGGAACCCTTTACGGTGCCCGATTGGGCAAGCGCCGGAAGGACACTCAAGCCCACCAGCATCGTGAGGATAGAAACTAGGGTAAGAAATCTCTTCATGATGTTTGCCTCCGGCGCGGAACCAACCCCTGCAAAGTTCCCGCGCGCCAGCTTTGGATTCGTGCTTCGGTGGATCGCAACTCTACTGCTGCAGCGAGGTCGGCGAAAGGTACGAAATCGGATCGCGAGCGCCTGCCGTTTTGAAAGCCCGTAGCCGCAGCACACAACTTTCACAGACGCCGCATGCCTGGTCCACCCGGCTATAGCATGACCACGTTAAATCGAAGGGAGCGCCCAGTTCAAGGCCAAGCGTCACAATCTCCGACTTTCGCAACCCAATCAGCGGCGTCTCAATGCGGATCGCTCCGTCTTTTGTACCGGTGCGAATCGCCTGGTTGAACGCCTCGTAAAACTCAGGCCGGCAGTCGGGATAACCCGAACTGTCCTGCTGCACTGCCCCGATATAGATGCGCGCCGCGCCCAGCACTTCTGCCCAACTGGTAGCCGCAGAAAGAAAATGTGCGTTGCGGAAGGGCACGTAGGTGACGGGGATCTCAGTCCCGATCTCCGGTCCGGCCTCGGGAACGTCCAGCTTTTCGTCGGTCAATGCCGATCCGCCAATCGCACGAAAGAACGGGGTGCGGAACATCAGCCGGGTCTGTATGCCCAGCCGGTCGCAAATGGCTCGGAACGCCTGCTGTTCGCGCTCCTCGGTCCTCTGGCCATAGCTGATGTGCAATGCCGCCGTACCGTCAGGCCCGTGATCGCGAACCGACAGCGCTGCGCAAACTGTCGAATCCATGCCGCCGCTGAGCACCACCACCGCCGTTTTGTTTGCCGTCGCCATGTTTAAACGCCCTTCAGCGAAGGCTCCCAGATAAACTTGTGGATTTGAAATCCCAGGCGCACATTCAAATCGTCGGCCAGGATCCATTCCGCCATGTCCCGCGGATCAACCATGCAGTGATCGGCGCTCCGGCTGCCGGTCGCATCCTTGCGGAACGCAGGCGAAAAGATGATCGAACCGGCCCGAATTCCGGCCGGCAGCTCCAGGATGAAGTCCCGGGCGAACTCATAATCTCTTCGGCTGGCGATGACAAACTTCAGCTCATCACGCTCGCTAAGCGCGTTCAGGTTCTCCGGCAGAAAAGTCCCGCCCTCGCCTGAATCCGGGCACTTCACGTCCACAATCTTCACCACCTGTGAAGGGACGTTCGCCAGCGGCCGTTCGCCACTGGTCTCCAGCAGCACCGTGTAGCCGGAACGAAGCAGTGCGTCCATCAGGGGAACGGCTTCGCGCTCCTGCAACATGGGCTCGCCGCCAGTGATCTCGACCAGGCCCTTGCCCGGCGACAGCCGATGAACCTCGGCTTCGACCTGCTCCTGCGTCATGCGCGAGCCGCCCTTGAAGGTGTACTCACTGTCGCACCATACGCAGCGCAAGTTGCATCCCGCCAGCCGCACGAAGACACACGGCATCCCAGAGTAGGATGACTCGCCTTGCAGCGACTTGTAGATTTCTATGATCTGCATGATGGTGCTTCGAAGAAATCCACGCTTAGCGGCGCTTTGGTCCGTTTTTGATTTGTCATCACGAGAGGACGTCAGTCCTCGAGGGATCTGATCTTCGTTGGGTCAGGGCCAGCCCACCACGCCTCAGAGCTCTTCAATGGTGATGCGGTCGTTGGTATAGATGCAGATCTTGCCCGCAATCTTCATGGCTTCTTCGGCAATAGCCCGTGGCGCCAGCTGCGTGTGCTCCATAAGCGCCGTGGCGGCTGCCGTAGCATAGGGGCCTCCGCTGCCGATCGCGGCGATCCCGGAATCAGGCTCGATCACGTCGCCCTGCCCGCTGATCAGAAAGGTCTGGCTCTGGTCGGCCACCAGCAGGAGCGCTTCAAGCTGGCGCAGCATCTTGTCGGTGCGCCAGTCCTTGCCCAATTCCACCGCCGCGCGGCCTACGTTGCCGTGATACTGCTCGAGCTTCGACTCGAAGCGCGAGAACAGCGAAAAGGCGTCGGCTGTCGAGCCGGCAAAACCTGCCAGTATCTTGTCCTGGTAAAGCCGCCGAATCTTGCGCGCGGAATGCTTAATGATTCCTTCGCCGAGCGTGACCTGGCCGTCTCCGGCCATCACCACCTTGTTATCGCGGCGAACACAAAGAACAGTAGTAGAGCGGATCAAACGCTTACGTGGCATCGATAGCTCGATTATACAGCGAAAATGGACGCTTCCGGATAGGTTGGGCGCCGGCTCAGCTTGCCCCTTTCTCGTGCGCGATGTTGCCAATTGTCGCCTTCGTTACTCGCAGGTAGTCCGCGGGCGCGATCAGGATCTGGGTCCCGCGGACCCCGGCGGAAATCGAGATCACATCCCACAACTCGATAGTCTCGTCGGCGAAGACCGGGTAGTCCTTCTTCGCCCCAAGCACGGTCACGCCGCCGCGAATGTATCCCGTCAGCGGCTGAACTTCTTTCAACCCGACCAGCTCGACCTTGCGGTCTCCACTCAGCGCTGCCAGCTTCTTGTAGTCGAGCTCGTAATTGCCTGGAACCACGGCGAAGCACGGCCCATGGCGATCGCCGCGCGCCAGCAACGTTTTGAATACCTGCTCGGGAGGCAGTCCGATCTTCGCCGCAACCGTCTCTGCCGCCAGGTCCTCAGGATCAACCTCGTAGGTACGCAGTTCATAGGGGATACCGAGAGAATCAAGCAGGCGGGCGGCGTTGGTCTTCATGGCCTTTCGAGCAGAACTCTATTTGGCGAACAGCATCACGTGAACGTAGGGGAAGTCCTGCGTGTCCGTCAGCCGGAAGGACTGATCAAGCGCCCGCTCGAACGCCGCGAAGCGTGGATCGTCGGGCGGCATGGGGATCGTGACAACCCAGATGCGGTCATGCCCTTGCGTGAACTCGGGCACGCGCGCGGCCGAAGGCACTCCCATGAAATCATGCCAACCTACTCCGGAGTTGTTTCCCGGGTATAGGATCTCGGGCTTGGCTTTCGCGTTGCTGTGCGCCGCGTAGTAGTCGTAAGGAAACCGGGTAGACAACGCATAGAAGACGATGCCGTCATGAGGTTTGGCATGGTCCAGTACATAGTTCGTAGCCGACCTCATATCGTTTCTACCTATGTCGAAATCTATTTTGTAATACGAACGTACTCCAGCTATGCCGAACCACACGATAGCGACAGTCACGGCTGCCGCCAATAGTCGCGGTCGAAGGATGTCTATACCCGCCGCCGCGAGCATTATCCAAGCAGGCAGGGAAATCATCAGGTATCTGGGGGCAAATACCGGTCTCGCTATAGAAACTACGAGGACAATGGCTATAGGTACCAGTAGCCAGCTTGCCAGGACTATATAGGTCGGACTATCCGGCCTCCGCCGCCTCACCGCGATAATTCCAGCAGTAAGCCCTATGATGACGCAGGCAGAGTACAGAAGCAACAGCGGCATCTCTGCATTGCCGGATAGCTTCATCGCCAGCCCTACCAATTCGGCCAGGCGAGGTCTGGGAATCCACGCAATCGGGCCGGCTCCGGTTGTGGCTATGAATATCCAGATCGGAGCTGTCCAGAGCGCAGTTAGCTGGGCAGCTCGCCGAAACTGCTTGCGCCTGTCCGCCCGGCAACTCTGTATCCGGGACCCGAAGCATGAGGCGAACAGCGACCCAATGCGCGACCACGACCAGCACGGCAAAGAAATGTGCGTAAATAGCCAGTGAGCTAACCGCGATGTACCAGTTCCAGTCTCGCCTGCGGCCGCTCTCCAGCGCCGATATCAAGCAGTAGGTCGAAACTATCAGCAGCAACACCAGCAGGCTATAGCTTCGTACTTCCTGCGCGTAGCGTACCTGGAAGGCATTGATACTCAGCAGCAGCGCACTAATCAGTCCAAAGCTGGTGCTCTTCATTTTCCGGCCAAGTAGGAAAATAGCCGGAATAGCCGCAACGCCGAACACTACCGATAATCCGCGGATGTAACTTACCGAGTCGCCGAAGTGAAGCCAGCCGCGAAGCAACAGGTAGTAGCCGACCATGTTCATCTCCCGCCGCCAAAGAATGCGGAGAAAATTGAACCAGTCAAGATGTGCCATGGTGATGCTCGAGCCTTCGTCCAGCCAGAGACTCTTCGCCGTGATTGCGTGGAGCTGCAGGAACGCTCCGAGCGCGGTGATAGCCGCCAGTGCCGCCCAGGTGCCGAATTTGCTTATCGCGGCCGAAGGTGCGGCTTCGAAGCTTTCGCGTCTCGCGGATTGGAGGGCTGCTAACCGGCATTTGAAGGTAGGATCGTGGAATTAGGTTGGCACTCGCAGCAGCATGTATCCGGCCGCCAGTCCGAACACCAGGTCAGGCGACCAGGCCGCCAGCATCGCCGGCAACTGGTTGGCGTTTCCCATAGCTTCGAACAGCCCAGCCATACCGATATACACCACGGCTATGCTGATGGCGATCGCAACTCCAGCCAAGGCGCCACCCGTCCTGCCCGACACGGCGAATGGAATCGCCAGTACCGCCATGACCAGCGTGATAAGTGGATAGGAAATTTTCTTCCCCAGCTGCACCCGCAGGCGAACCGTATCGAAACCGCTCTGCTGCAAATCGTCGATGTAGTCTCGAAGCTCGTTATAATCCATCTCCGAAGACTGCCGTACTTCTTTTTTGAAGTATCCGGGATCTTCATGGAGCTCGTTGAAGGTAGCTACTTCAAAGGTTTTGTAGTCCTGGATGGAGGCTCCTTTTAAACTTCGCACCCATCCATCTTCAAAGACAAACTTCTTCAGGTTTGGCTCCCAGTGCGCCTGTGCTGCCGAAATTCGCCGAGTCAGCTGAAAATTCTTTGGATCGAACTCAAAAATCGAGATGCCCCGAAAAGTATCGGTATCGGCATCGAACAGCTGGTAGTAATAAATTTCGTTATTGTCCCCGACAATCCACTGCCGATTCGCCTGCAAATAAGTTTGTGCCGGCTTACCTTTAATCTCGTTGCGCAGAATTTCCTGCCGCTTATTAGTGTGAGGAATATAGAGCTGGTCAAACAGAAACAATCCACCAGCAAACAAAGCGCTCAGCACAATCACCGGCAAAGTTGCGCGGTACAAGCTGATGCCTGTGGCCTTCATCGCCGTCAACTCACTCGATTTCTGCATCAACCCGAACGTGATCAGAACCGCAAGCATCACGGCTACAGGGGTCATCTGGTAGATCAGCGATGGGCTCAGGTTCAGCAGATACTCGGCCAGCAACAGTACCGATACCTTGTTGCGCACAATGTCGGTGAACAGCTCGAAGAAGGTAAACACCAGCGCCAGGATTAGCAGTGTCGCCAGGATCATCGCCAGGTACATGACGAAGTCCCGCAGGATCATGTCATCGAGAATCAGCGGGAAGCGCGCGCTGAAACGCTTCTTGCCCTGGCGGCGGTTCGCCGACTGTGCCTGCTGCCAACGGTTCGGACGCATCGCTCCGACAGACTGCCACTTGCGCCCGATCCACGCCCACCAGGTGCTGAAGTTCCCGACTTCGCCCGGCATACGATCCGAACGCCACAGCAGCACCAGTCCGCATAGGAAAAACAGGATGTTACCCGCCCACACTCCGAACCACGGCGACACCTTCCCCTGCCGGGCCAGCGACACACCCAGCAACGAAAACACGTAGTAAATAAAGACCAGCGCGATGGTCATGACGAAGCCGGTGCTCTTGCCGCCTTTGCGCGCCGTAAGGCCGAGCGGAATACCGACCATGGCCAACACGAGACATGCAGCCGGCAGACCAAAGCGACGATGGAACTCGATCTCGTAGTAGCGCGCTTTCATCTGGTCCAGGTCGCGGGCCTTCACCGCCAGCTCGTGGGCTGCGGGCGTGCTCCCCATGGGAAGGTCGGCGGCCGCCTTGTGCTCGCGTGCCGCATTGGACAGCAACTCGCGCAGGCTCAACTGTGCTACCGGCAGCAGGTCGCGCGCCCCGCGTTCGGCCGAGGCCGGAACCTTGATCGGCATATCAGTGCTCTCGAAGGTACTGATGTTGTATTGGTCCTTCGACTTGGGCACCAGCTCCTGCTGGCTGCCGTCTTCCAGGTGGAAGCGCAGGTTGTCAGGCGAATCGTTCAGCAGCACCCCACGATCGGCCACCGTGATCCTGGGCGACGCCGGGTCCGTGGTGTCGGCGATGAACACTCCCCTCCACAACGAACGGTTCCCCTCCGGAATCGCGTCCTCAACGTAGAGGATCGTATTCTTAAACTCCTCGTAGAACACGCGCGGCTGGATCTCGAAGGAGGCCTGCGAGGACTTCAGCCGGTCCTGCATGTTGGTCAGCGCCGCCGCCGACTTGGGAGCAATGTAGATGCTGTTCAGCATGGCCAGCCCCCACACCGCGATGGCGAACACCGACACCGCACGCACGAACAACCCCACGCCAAATCCGCTGGCTCGCATCGCGGTCACTTCGCTGTCCGCGGCCAGCCGGCTGAGGCCGATCAGAATTCCGACCAGAACGCCCATGGGCAACGTGACAGTGAATGTGGTCGGAAGGGTGAGGAAGAAAATCTCGGCTACGCTGGGCAGCGGCGCGCTGTTGCGCACAATCAGTTCCAGCAGGCGTCCCAGGTCCCGCATGAAGATGATGAAGGTGAACAGCACCAGCCCAAGAAAGGCGTGCGAGATTACTTCCTTCAGAACATAGCGGGTGAGAATGCGCACGAATGCCTAGTTTAACTGCAAAAGCACGCGGAGACGAGCGACTGGCTAGGACGGCCCTTCTCGACCTTCCTCGGTAACCTCAACTCCCTTGAAGCGCTTCTCTGCCTCGAGCTTGTAGCCACCGAGCTCGAGTTGCGGAGTCATATTTCGAGTCGCCGCACACGTGATCACCCACACATGCCCCGAGCCACTCGTCACCGTCAGTAAAGAAGATGACGGAACCACCTTCAGCTCAGGAAGCGTAATCCCTGCGTGCTCGCGCTCGTACTGCAGTGGCAATTCGCAATAGGAGTTTGGCAGCACTGCGATATCGCCAGGCTGGACATGCTCCGCAAGAAAGCCAACTACACCCTTCCAATCTTCCTGCCCGGGCTCAGCGTAGTAGGAGCGAATGGGGCCGATTTCGCCTATGACCAGCGCCAAAACCAGCGCGTAGCGAACCCAGGCAAAACGGATTTCGGCAATGCCCCCAGCCACCAGTAAGAGGGCCGCGGGCACACAGAAGATCAAGAACCGGGGAGCGTAGATAGGCTTCCAAACCGAAACCAGCAGCGTCAGCAAGACGGGTACGAACAACCAGAGCACCAGAACCAGCACGGACCACTCGTTTATTGTCCAGCGCCCCTTGCGGCAACTTGCGGCCCACCCAGCAACAGCGATGACGAAGGCGCCCACCGCAATGCCAAGCTTGACCCCGCTGCCCACCATAAAACGGAAAACGTCGTACAGGTCTCTCCACTGGACCGGTGGCGCCCAGCCAAGTTGTCCGCGGTCTTTGAACAGCACGAACCATAGCAACGGCAGACCGACAGCGATGACCATCGCCAGCGGCAACAGTTGCCTTGTGGCAAGTCTGCGTCTGTCGGCCGGAACCGCCGCCAAAGCAACCAGCTGTACCAGAACGGCAAAGGCTGCGAAGAAATGAGCGTAGAGCGCCAGCGCCGTCGACAGCACATAGCAAGCGCTCCAGAAGCGACTGGGCTTCTTCAGGCAGGTGAGGAACGCGAGGAACGAGACAGCTACCAGCAGAACCAGCAGGCTATAGCTACGGGCTTCCTGTGCATACCGCAGGGTGAATGGATTAATCGCGAGCAACAGCGCAGCCAATATTCCGGCCCGCTGCGAAAATACTTCCTTCCCAATCCAATAAACTACGGGAACTGCCAACACACCCAGCAGCGCCGATAAAAGCCTGACCCACCATGCCGCATCGCTGAAACTGATCCAGCCGCGAAGTAACGCATAGTACAGAGACATATTCGCCTCTGAAGTGCTTACGATATGCCAGAAATCGGGCCAGCTCTGCTTGGCAAGGAAGATGCTGAAGGCTTCATCAGACCAGACGCTCTTTGCGCCAAGGTTGATAAACTGCAAAGCCGCCGCAAGTGCAATCGCAGCCCCCAGTGCAACCGTCGATACTGAACGTCTTTTCACCATGGTTGCTCTAAGAGGCATTTCTGGAATAGAAGATCGCGACCCTTCCAACTGAGGCTCCGCACTCGTTGTGTAAAATTTCCAGAAACCGATAAGGATGAAGATAGCGGGTCAGGGTGCGCACGAGCGCCTAGTGTAAACGCAAACATGGAGCGGAGACGAGTTCGGCGCCGCACGCACAGCAGCAGCGGCTGCGTGCTAATCTCCGTGCGCCGCCTGTGCCAACCCAGACTCCTCCTGCCAGGGAGGCAGGACTTTTATCAGGACGAACAGTATGGCGAGCGGCAAGATTGAAAGCAGGATCGCCGGCAGCAACCCTTCTCGCGTAACGAAGCCCATCTTGTAGGTCGTGTATCCCAGGAAGCTCTTGGAGAACAGTTGACCGCCGATGACGACGTTCCAGCGCATGGCAAAAATCCCGATCATCGTCAGGCACCCGGCGACTGAGTAAATGCGCTTGCGCGTCAGCTCCGGAAGCCGTACCAGTTGCGTGATCGCCAGCAGCGCCAGCGGAGTAACCGTGCCAATCAGGATCTGCAGCACGATCTGTGAAAAATAAAGTTTCGTGTGGACCATGAAGTCCAGGCTGCGGAACGACTCATCAGACTCGTAGATCCGGTGAATGAGATCGACCATCTCCAGCGTAAAGTCGATCACAAAGGTATAGAACAGGTACATCGCGATGCTGTCTACGCAGCGCATGTCTATCGGCCGGCGCCGCATTCGGCAGGTCAGCATGTAGAGCAGCATGACCACCGCGATCCCCGACACCATGGCCGAGAACAGGAACACAACCGGCATCAGCGGCGTCGACCACCACGGATTGGCCTTCACCGACCCGAAGATAAATCCCACATAGCCGTGCAGCAGAAACGCCGAAGGGATACCGATGATGGTGATAATCCAGCCGACCTTATCGTCGATCTGCAGCGCCCGCTCACTCACGTTGTAAGAACCTAACGTCAGCATTTTGTAGAGCAAGCCCTTCACACCCGTGCTCGACTGCGCCAGTTGCACGATGTCGCGCCGATACTCCAGCCATATCTCGACTACCAGCACGCCCAGCAGATACCACAAGTAGACAAAGCCGAACATCGCCATGGCCGACGAGCGATGCGGCGTCAGATACATTTCGAACGAGCGCTCCGGCCGTCCCAGGTGCAGCTGCAGCGGCAGCGGCGCAACAATGAGGAAAGCCAGCGCCGTAAGCAGCGCCAGCCTGTACGTGGGCTTCACCGCTTCTACCCGGAAGACGCGCTCCAGCGATGCCAGGATGAACGCACCCGCAACCAATCCGGTGATGTACGGATACAGCACGATGAGGACGCTCCACTGGAGCTCCACTTCATTGGGATACATGAATCCTTCGACCGGAACGTGCACTGGATTCTCCTATCGCACCGAGCCATCGAGGCCGTAGTAATAAACCTTCGCCTTGGTTGCCATGTAAGGCTTCAGCACTTGTACGCTGTGTGTCCTCAAGAACTCGTGAATGGGATCTTTGGGGTTCTTGAAGTCCACCAATTGCCGCGCCCCCGTGGGACAGACTTCGCAGCAGGCGGTGGTCAGCCCCTTGGTCAGCCGGTGGTAGCACAGGCTGCACTTTTCCGCCGTGTTGGTTTCGGGGTTTAGAAAGCGGCAGCCGTACGGACAGGCCTGCACGCAGTAGCGGCAGCCCAGGCAATATTTCGAGTCGACCAGCACCACCCCATCCGGCGAATGGAAGGTCGCTCCTACCGGGCACACCTGCGTGCACGGCGAATCGGCGCAATGATTGCAAAGTTTCGGAACAAAGAAGTTCTTCCCCTGCGTATCTTTCGTCTCCGGGAAGCCGTTCTTGCCTCCGTCCGGTGAATCGACCGTGGGATTCTCCACCGTCCAATCGGCCACCTGGTAACGCTCTACCCAGGTACGGAAGTAGCCATCCGGCACGTTATTTTCGTTCTGACAGCCGCGTACACAGCTGCCACAGCCGATGCACTCCTCGACGTTGATCAGCATGCCGTACCAGTGCTCGGAGGCGTTGTAGCCGGCCGCGGCTTCCGGCGTTCCGGCAAGGATGGAGTCCCAGGCAGCCACGGCTGCAGCGGTAAGCACGATGAAATGGCGCCGTGTCATGGTCATGGGTTCACCTCCGCGGTTTCGATCACGGGAGTGTGCGGCTTGTGACAGCTGTCGCACGCTGCTCCGCCGGAGTGATCTTCGGGGACAACCTGGGGAAACGTCTTAGGCTTCGCTGCGTTCGCGGTGTGGCATCGCGGGCACAGGGACGTGGTCTCCAGCTTAGCCGGCTGCACCGAACCGGGATCGTCGGCATGCTTGGCCAGCGGCCCGTGGCATGATTCGCAGGCCACGCCTTTATGCTTCCCCTTGCTCTTCACCTCAACGATGTCGCTATGGCAGTTCTCGCACGCCTGATGACCGGCGTAGGCGACCGGCTTGGCAGCGAGTTCCGCCAGGGCATCGCCGCGATAGTGCCCGTACCGGCCGAAGCTCTTCGGCACCAGCGCAGCTCTCACCACGAGGAAAATCAGGAATACCACCGCGAACAGCGCTGCCAGTCGAAGAAGGTGTCCGGCGTCCTTAAGGTCCTTCATATTGCTGAAACTCTCCGTGCCTCTGGGTAATACAAAATGGACGACCGGAGGTGCGGTGCGCTCAATCACAGAGGTTTGTGACGGACGACGCTGGGGTGGCGGGAACTGCGCAGTTCGGCCCTGGCTCTCGATCGGGCCGTCCGGTTTATCCTGTCTGCATGGAACCAGCTTTTAAGAGTGCGATCCCCGTCCTGCCCGCCGCTGACCTGGCGGAATCGCTGCGCTGGTGGACGGAAATTTGCTGTTTCACTGAAATCTTTCGCGACGCCACTCCGCCAAGGTACGCAGGCATCCATCGCGGTGGCGCCCATCTCCACCTGGCTGAGATGGACGACAAGCCGCTGGCTCGGAAGGTTGGCGATCAAACCATGGTCCGCCTGGCGATCGACGGCCTCGAAGCGTTTTATGCGGAATACCAGGCGCGCGGCGGCAAGGTTCACCCCAACGGCGCGCTTCAAACCAAACCTTGGGGTACAAGGGAATTTGGCGCCATCGATCCCAACGGAGTCTGCGTTACATTTTTGGAATAGGGTGGCGCACCGAGAGGCGTCGGTTCAACATTCGTCTTACCGTTATCGCGACTTCGACAACATCCCCAGGATCTCCTGCAATCCCTGCCGCACCTTCTTCAGCTTCTCGACGCGGCGTTCCGGCGGGAAGGGTAGTCCGGCCTGGAGTTTGGCGGGCTTGGCTTCGGCCTTCAATTGCTGGCGGGCGCCAGGTATGGTGAAGCCTTCGTCGTAAAGCAGCTTCTTGATGCGCAACACAAACTCAACATCGCGCTGGCGATACATCCGCTGACCGGTGCTGCCCTTGACCGGCTTGAGCTGCGGGAACTCCGTCTCCCAAAACCGAAGTACATACGCGGGAAGCTGGCACAGCTCTGCTACTTCGCCAATGCGAAAGTACAGCTTGTCAGGAATCGCCGGCGTTGCCGACGTCACCTTCTTCGCAGATTTCTTGCTCGCCGCACTCGTAGCCATCGGTTTCAGTGGCTTAAGGATACCCCTGTTCGAGAACCGAAGAGAAGCGGATTACGCGCTATGGGTGAACTGTCTGGTTCCTGCGGCAATGAGAGTTCCGGAAGACTTAGCGGCGTGTGAGCCCATCCTGCCGCCCGCGTTCAGGACGACAGGACAGGAGCGTGCATCTCACACCAGGCTTGATGCGATTGCGCTAGGCGGCCGGTTCCCAGCGATCACGTTCGCTGCTTACGCTGCCGCAGCAGATAGGCCACGCCCATACCCACGGGCACCAGGATGCCCGCTACCACGCCGAGCGTACTCCCCCCGGAGCTGCCCTCGTCGGAGGCGAGTTCACGATCTTCGCCCTCCCAATCAGCGGTACTCTGGTTGGCCTTTGTCCATCCGCCGTAGACGTTGTTACCTTTCTTCATTGGCCGGAAGAGGCTGCCGGAGCTGTCTTTTGCGCTCTCCTTCTGCCCCATCTGCGCCTTCTGCGTCTGCTTGGCCATCTGCTTCTCGACCAGCTTGGGGCTGAGCCGCTGAGCGATGCTGCTGAGCTTGCCTTCTGTGCCGACCACCACCTCATCCTCAGGGTCGATCGACATCTCGAAGATGGTTTCGATCACTTCTTTCGGGTCGTAAACCGAGCCGATCGGCTTCACCGGTTTGCCGCTGTGATTCCCTGCATGTTCGAAGAACGGCGTGTCGAACGAGACTGGCATAATGGTCGACACCTTGATGTTGTCTTCACCGTTCTGCGCCAACTCTTCGCGCAGGGCCATGCCCAATCCACGGATGCCGAACTTCGAGGCGGCATACGAGCTCATGTACGGCGGAGCCACCTTCCCGGCGAACGACGCCAGGTTGATCAGCACGCCGCGTCCCTGCTCGCGAAACTGTTTCAAGCGCCTCATACGAACCGTAGATCGTGCCCATAAGGTTAGTGCGGATGACCTGCTCGTGCTCCTCCAGTGGAGCCTCTTCGAAGCGCGCCACGGTTCCCACACCGGCGTTGTTCACCCATACGTCGATGCGGTCAAATTTGTCCAAAGCCTGCTCCGCCAGCTTCTGAACGTCAGCCGCGTTGCTCACGTCGGCCTCGACTGCGACGGCTTCCACTCCCGCTTTGCGACATTGTTGCGCAACCTCTTCCAGCAGGCTCTCACGACGCGCGGCAATAACGACGTTATCTCCGGCCTTAGCGAAACGCAGCGCTGCCCCGCGTCCAAAGCCGCTGGACGCACCAGTTATGACGACTACACGATTTCCTTTTCTGTTTCTCTTCATGAATAAACTCCCTCGTCAGGAGATGGACGCAGGCCTCAAGGAGATGCCCAGTGCCTGACTGCCCCGCGCGCGTTCGGGCCATCCAACTGAGTTGCAGCAAGACTCCTCCATGCCCGAACCCGTTCACCTCAGCACCGCCGATCGCATTGCGGCGGCGCTCCTGCTCACCGGCGTGGGCGGGTTTGTGGACGCCATCGGCTGGCTCGCCCTGTTCCACGTCTTCACCGCCAACATGAGCGGCAACAGCATTCACATCGGAATGGCGGCCGGCAGGCTGGATTTTTGGACAATTCTTCGCTTTGGCTCCGCCGTTGTCGCTTACGTGACAGCGCTCATCCTGACCCGCATCGCGCTGGAGACCAGTGCGCGCGCCGGCCTTGCGGCGAATCGCGTCGTTTACCTTTGCCATCGAAATCCTGCTTCTGCTGGCGTTCATGTACATCGCGCCTCCCTTGCATCAAGGTCACGTTGCTAATCTCGACTCGCCCTTGCACCTGGGAATGGTCGCCCTGCTGGCCTTCGCCATGGGAATGCAGACCGCAACCCTGACCCACCTGGGCCCGCTGACCGTCTACACCACCTTCGTCACCGGAAGTCTGACCAAGTTTGCCGAGTCGGTTACCCGGGTCTTCTTCTGGATGTATGACGCACTTGCCCAAGGAGGACGCCTCTCCCACATCGTGGGAGATCTGCCGCGTAACCAGGACGCCGTTTCCGGCGTTTTCCTGCTTGGAATCTGGATGTCTTACGTTGTGGGAGCAGCTCTCGGCGCGCTGACCAAGAGCCGCTGGGAGCTGCACGCGCTCTACGTCCCAGTTGGACTACTGGTGCTTCTAATCGTCTTCGATATCGTGCAGCCGATCGCGAGCAAGGAAGAACGCGAGCAGGCCGCCGGAACTCATCAGCCCAGCGCGCCCGCTTGAGCTTTGGTTGTCGCGAGATCTATGCCGCATGCTTATGGGCAGGGCGCCAGCTTTCGTCTGAGTCAGCCTCGCCCCAATCAGATGCCGACTGCTTGCGCCGGTCGTCCATACCCATCAGCATCAAGGACGCGCCGAGCAGCGCCATATTCTTACTGAAGCTGATCATGTCGTTCTGCTTCTGCCCCGGGTCGGTCTGTTTCCAGAAGTCGTGCATCACGGGAGAGACCCCGGCGAGGAACGCTGCAATCGCCGTTGCTCCCCACTCTTTCTTCAAGCCCAGCAAAACGCTCGCGCCCCCGGCAATCAGTGCGACGCCCGTGGCCTTCACCGCAAGCTCAGGTGCAGGAACACCCTTGGCCGCCGTGTATTGTGCCATCGACTTGCTCTCTTGCAGATGGTGAATGCCGTTATACAAAAAGAAGCCGCCGAAGATCATGCGGCCAAGCAGGTAAGAAGCTTTCATCGGGATCTCGCAGGCGCAGGTCGCGCGAATGTTGGATTCAGTGACGGACGCTGGAGTGGGCTCCGATTTCTTTATCGCGATTCCGAGAGCGCAATGCAACAATTCGGCGACACGTCAGTATTACCGCGTCAGTACCGCGCCGTTTCCGTCATATCGCTTCTTTAACCTCTTCTCCGTGTCCTCCGTGCCTCCGTGGTGAGCTTCTTCTTACCGCATCCTGTAAACTGTAGATACCTCCAAAGTTCTCTCCGTCTGCCCCGAAATGCACGCGGTTTCAAGCTGAAAGGACCTAAGTTTTGAGTACGAGTATCCGTAATATCGCCATCATCGCGCACGTCGATCACGGCAAGACCACGCTGGTGGACGCCATGCTCAACCAGAGCGGCACCTGGCGCACCAACGAGGCCCATGCCGAGCGCGTGATGGATTCCAATGAGCTGGAACGCGAGCGCGGCATCACCATCCTGGCCAAGAACACGGCCGTCGTCTACCATCCCGGCGGCGATCCCAACGATTTCGTAAAGATCAACATCGTCGACACCCCAGGTCACAGCGACTTCGGCGGAGAAGTCGAACGCGCCCTCAAGATGGTCGACGGAGTGATGCTGCTGGTCGATGCCAGCGAAGGTCCGCTGCCGCAGACGCGCTACGTGCTAAGCAAGGCGCTCGAAGCCAAGCTGCCGCCGATCCTCGTTATCAACAAGATCGATCGCCCTGACGCCCGCACCCAGGAAGTGCTCAACGAAGTCTACGATCTGTTCATCGATCTCGATGCCGCCGAAGACCAGCTCGACTTCCCCGTGCTGTTCACCAATGCGAAGATCGGCACGGCGACGACCGACATCGCTAAGCCCGGCGAAGACCTGCGGCCGCTCTTCGAAGCCATCGTGTCCACCATCCCTGAGCCGAAGGGTGACGCCGAGGGCCCGTTACAGGTGCTGGTCGCCAACCTCGACTACAGCGATTATCTCGGCCGCATTGCCATTGCGCGCGTGTTCAACGGCACCCTGCGCTTTGGAGAAGAAGTGGCCATCGCCAAGCGCGATGGCACCATGCACAAAACCAAGATCACCAAGCTGTTTTCCTTCTCCGGACTCAAGCGCACCGACATCGAGTCGACCGAGCTGGGCGACATTGTCGCCGTGGCCGGGGTTGAGGGCATCAACATCGGCGAGACCATCACCAATGTCGAAAATCCCGCGCCGCTGCCCGTCATCACCATCGACGAGCCGACCATCGCCATACAATTCATGGTCAACACCTCGCCCTTCGCCGGCAGAGAAGGCCAGTACGTCACCTCGCGCAATCTGCGCGATCGTCTGCAAAAAGAGCTGCTCACCAACGTTTCGCTGCGCGTGGAAGACGCCGACAGCACCGACTCCTTCCGCGTCATGGGACGCGGCGAGCTGCAGCTGGCCATCCTCATCGAGATGATGCGCCGCGAAGGTTACGAGCTCGCCGTCGGCAAGCCGGAGATTGTTACCAAGCGCGTTGATGGCAGGCTGATGGAGCCCGTAGAGCTGCTCACCATCGATGTGCCCGAGGCATTCGTGGGTGTCGTCATCGAGAAGCTGGGCATGCGCAAGGCGCAGATGGAGAAGATGCACAACCACGGCTACGGGCGCGTACGCATGGAATTCAAGGTCCCCAGCCGCGGCCTCATCGGCCTGCGCAGCGACTTGCTCACCGATACCCGCGGCACCATCGTCATGAACTCGCTCTTCGCCGGATACACCGAGTGGCTGGGCGATATCCCACATCGTCCGACAGGCGCGCTGGTCGCCGACCGCAACGGACTCACCACCGCTTACGCCTTGTGGGGATTGCAGGAGCGCGGCGAGCTGTTTGTTGGCCCCGGCGTGGAAGTGTACGAGGGCATGGTCGTCGGCGAGAACTCACGCGATAACGATCTCGACGTGAACATCGTCCGCGAGAAGAAGCTGACCAACATGCGTTCCTCAACCGCCGACGAAGCCATTCGCCTTGTCCCGTTCAAGAACCTGAACCTGGAGCAGGCGATTGAGTTCATCGCCGACGACGAGCTGTGTGAGGTCACGCCCAAGAGCCTGCGCCTGCGGAAGAAAATTCTCCAGCAGAACCGCCGCCCGCGCAAGAACGCACAGCCCGCCGGAGTGGAAGCGTAGGTTTTATCGCCCTCCGGAACTCTCCCGGGCGATATGTGTTCTGGCCCCACCGCTGAAGCGTTGGGCTAACTTCTTGCGACCGTACCAGCCCGAGGTTCTTCAGCGGTACGGCCCGGAGGGGCGTCAGAGCTTAGCCCAGCGCTTCAGCGCTGGGAACCCGCACGATTCCCAACGAGAGTCCCGGAGGGACGACAGGTGCTACCCCAACACATACCGCTCGTCATAGGAGACGCCGTATTTCCGCAACAAGGAAACGAATTCTTCTTCGAAACTCCACCTCTTGTGATGTTGCTCCTGGCGGTCGATGTATCGCATTACAAGATGCCGTTGTGATTGGCTGACGCTGAAGGCGCCATAACCCTCCTGCCACGCGAAGGTACCGAAGTTCTCGTTCATCCAGTGGGATGTACTTCCTTTGACCACCTGCATCGCCTCAGCAACGGTGACGGTGGAAGGAAGCGAAATCAGCAAATGAATGTGGTTTTTGGTTCCACCAGCGGCGAGCAGCGGGAGGCTCTTAGTGCGAGCAAGACCGCCTGTGTATGTCCACAAGCGCTGCGGGTCGCGAATAAGATCGGCTCGGTTTTTGGTGCTGAAAACGCAATGAACGAAATTGCAAACGTACGTGTGGGACATCTCTCGAAGAGTATTAGAAATCAGAAAACCCTGGCTGTGACGTACGGCACAACCCTCTGTCGTCCCTCCGGGACTCTCCCGGGGGATGTGTCCTGGCCCCCACCGCTGAAGCGGTGGGCTAAGCTCTTTCGACCCTCCGGGTCGGAACGCCGACAGCCGAACCACAGCGCCACAGTCACCACTCATTCGAGAGCATAGTCGCTACTTCTTCGGCGGATACTGCGCAAACATCTTCTCCACCGCGGTGTTCACCTGCTCCAGCAGCTTCATCTGTTTCGTGCTCAGTTTCTGGGTTGCGATACCACGCCATGCCAGCTTCTTGTGCGCGGCATCGATGAGGTCCACCACCAGCTCGCCTTTGTGCACCACCGCTGTGTTCGTCGTGCCTGGCATCCCGCCCCACATAACGAAGCTACTGCCAAACGGCGGTATGCCGTACGGTCCGTAGTAGAAGTCCGAATAGGTGACCCCCATGTCGGTATCGACTCCGCCATACATGGCTACAACCAGGTCAGGGTGCGCGTCCGCCGCTACTTCCTTCAAGCCGCGTTTGGCCAGCTCGTCGTTAATGGCCGCTTTGATATTCGCCGCGAGCAGCGGCCTCGCGGTGGCTTGCTGGTTGGGATCCCAGGCATAAGTTTTGAACTGCGAGAAGTCGACGTTCTTGTCGGCCTCGACCTTGATCTTCTGCGCATATGCCGCCGTGGACAACACCGCGAACAGAAGTATGGATGTGGCGATCCGCAATGAACCGACCCTCATGGAATGCTCCCGCGAAACCAGACTTAGAAGGAAGAAGCATTACAACACAATGTGAGGTCGCGGCGTTCTCACGAGCGCCGGTCGACGAAATCAACTCATTCACCTCGGCTCCAGCTTGCCATCGTGCAACCGAAACCGCTGGCCCCGCCACACCACGGTGTTGCCGAAGAAGCTCGCAACCCATACCGCCAGGCCGACGAAGTCCCGCAGCGGAATCATCCACCAATCGCGCCCCACCTGCGGATCACGCAGCACTTTCCCTCCCACGACGACCGCCGCGACAATCCTCGCAGCCAACACTACGGCCAGCGCGGCCCAACTCCACCATGCGCCACGCGCAAGCAGCACGGCCAAAACTCCCCAAGCCAGCCCGAATGTCACAATGAGGCCGAAATACTGCGTGAACCGCCGGTCTTTGATGTTGCGCGCCCAGCGCAACTGATGCTGCCAGAAGTCGCGCCACGCGTAATCCGGCACCGCGGTCTCTACCACCGCGTCCGCCAGCTCGACCCGGTATCCCGCCTCCGCCGCCCGTACGCCCAGCTCGTAATCGTCGGCCAGGACATCCACCAGCGACTCCAATCCGCCGATCTTCGCCAGCGCAGTCTTGGTCGTCGCCATGGTGGCTCCCAAGGCAAATCGAATGCCGCCCTCCATCTCGCGCGCCACTAGCACGCCACCCATAAAGTCGGTGCTGATGCCGAGCGCCTCCAGCATCGACCACACGCTACGCCCCGCCACCGCACGATACAACGTCGTCACCACCCCGACCTGCGCATTGCCGAAGCCGCGCATCACCCGCCACAGAAAGTCCGGCTTAACCAGGATGTCGCTGTCATTAATGAGCACATGCTCGTACTGGGCTTGCGGCAGCATCTGCGCGAGATTGCTGATCTTGCCATTGGTTCCGAGTACCAGTGGACAATGAATCACACGCAGCCGCGCACTCGGAAATTCCTGCTGCACCTCGTTGACTAGCACCACCGCCGGATCGTCGTGGTCGCTTACTCCAAACAGCACTTCGTATTCGGGATAGTCGAGCAGGCAATGCGAACGGAAGGCGGCCCGCATATGCGGATCAACCCCCTTCAGCGATTTCATGATGCTGACCGGCGGCGACGAACTGGCAACGTCCGGGCCATGTCCCAGGAAGCGCAGCCCCGCCCAGGCACACAGCGTGTAGTACGCCGCACCAGCAACCGCCAGCAGCGCACACACGCCGCGCAAACACCTGGATCGCAATCTGCATACGAGCGCAGATTAGCAGACCCGCTTCACCGTCCGTAAGCTACTTCGGCCCTGTAGTACTCGTCTGCGATTTGGCGGTCGATTGCTTCTTGTGTCGCAGTCTGCTGCTTTCCAGCGACGTTATCGGAGTTGTCGGTGCGCCGCATGCCGCCGGTGGAGTTGGTCGAAGCACTGTTCTGGTTCGCCGCCGGAGAGCCTCCCGGAGCCTTGTTGCCTTTGGCGCCCTTCGCGCCCCGATCGCTGGTCTGACCATCGATCTGCGAGTTCGATGGGTTGCCAACTGGCGCAGCCCCGCGAGTCGACGAGTTAGGCTGCCCGGTGGTCGTGCCCATGTTGTCCGTCCTGCGCTGGTTCTGCTCGGGATCAACACTCATCTGGTTCACCGTGCCGCCGCTGCTGCTCTGGGCAACCGCCATTCCCCCGGCGAGCAAACACGAAAGAAAAACTCCCGTCATCCTCATGGCACCCTCTTGTAGTCGTTCTGTTACCGACTTAGAGGCGCGGGCCGCACGCCGGAGTTTTCCGCATTCGAAGACCCGGAACTCGCCTCCAGCTTCTGCTCCGGCTTAGCGGTTTGCATCTCACCTGCAGCACGGAGCACGAATGTCAGCCAGCACTACCGACCAGGTCACCAGCGATCAATCCTTGCGCCGTACCGCGCGCGAGATATTCCAATACGTCGAGGACAACGCTCATGAGGAGCTGCGCCGCTCGCCGCAGGCGCTGGCCTTCTCCGGCTTCGCCGGCGGACTCGCCATGGGACTCACCGGGCTCGGCGTTGCCTCGGCCTTGGCCGCGTTGCCCGAAGTGCCTACCCGCGAATTCCTCGCCTACCTTATTTATCCCCTCGGATTCATCGCGGTCATCATTGGCCGCGCTCAACTGTTCACCGAAAACACGCTCTATCCCGTTGCGCTCATTCTTAGCGAGCGCAAACATTTCGTTGACACCTTGCGGCTCTGGTCCGTGGTCTACACCTTCAACATTCTGGGGGCGATCGCCTTCGCTGCCTTGGCGATTCTCACTCCCGCACTGTCGCAAAACATTCATCAGGAACTCACGCACCTCGGCCTCATGGCGGCGCAGGGCAGCTTCGGCCACATCTTCTGGAGCGGCGTTATCGGCGGCTGGATCATCGCGCTCGTGGCCTGGATGGTGACTGCCAGCCACTGGACGATCGGCCAGATCGCGGTCATCTGGTTTCTGACTTTCGTCGTCGGTATCGGCCACTTCGCGCACTGCATCGCCAGCAGCGGAGAGATCATGTCGGCTGTCTTTGCCGGCCAGGTGCCGTTCGTTCGTTATCTCGAGTGGCTGGGCTACCGCGACCGCAGGAAACGTTTTGGGCGGCGTACTCATCGTCACCCTGTTGAACTTCGGGCAGGTCAAGGTCGGCGAATCGTAACAGGAGAGTTGTTGCCATGCGTGCAAAGAATGTAGTGATTGGATCGGCGGCGACCATCGCGGCCGCAGGTACCGTAGCTGGTGTAGGAGCTTTTCTCGGAGCGCGCGCGTTGCGCCGGCGCTTTCAGCCTGACTTCAATTTTCGTGACTCCGTAGTCGTCATCACCGGGGGCTCGCGCGGACTCGGCTTTGCACTCGCCCTCGAGTTCGCCCAGCGCGGAGCTAAGCTGGCCATCTGCGCCCGCGATGCCGAAATCCTGCACGAAGCCGAGCACCGGCTGCATGCCTACGGCGCCGAAGTCTGCGCCTTTCAATGCGACATCGGAATTCGGGAGCAGGCGGAAGCTTTCATCCGCAAAGCCGAGGACGAACTCGGCCGCATCGATGTGCTGGTCAACAACGCCGGCCAGATCGAGGTCGGCCCGCTGGAGTCGCAACGTGTCGAAGATTTCCAGAACGCGATGGACACCATGTACTGGGGAATGGTTTATACCAGCATGGCCGCGTATCCCGGAATGGTGCAGCGCGGATCCGGCCGCATCGTCAATATCACGTCGTTCGGCGGCAAGGTCGCCGTGCCGCATCTTCTTCCTTATTGTGGCGCCAAGTTCGCTGCCGTGGGATTCAGCGAGGGCCTGCGCTCCGAGCTGGCGAAAGACAACTTGAAAGTCACCACCGTCGTTCCCGGCCTGCTGCGCACCGGGTCGCACATGAACGCCACTTTCAAGGGCGACCACCGCAAGGAGTACAGCTGGTTTGCCCTGGGCGCCAGTCTGCCCCTGGTTTCGATGAGTGCGCGGCGAGCGGCCCGCAAGATCGTCAACGCGACAGCGCGTGGCGCGGCTGAAATCATCCTCACTCCACAAGCCAAGCTGGCCGTCATTGCACACGGCATCGCGCCGGGGCTGGTGTCCGACATTGCTGGAGTCGCAAATCGCATCATGCCGGGCACCGGCAGTCGGCTTCCGCAGCGCTTTACCGGCAAAGAAAGCAGCACGCCGCTCACCCGCTCCGTCGTTACCCAGGCAGGCCGGCAGGCGGCGCGCGACTTCAATCAGCATCCCAACAGCGGGCCTGTAGGCGGAGACGCCGACGTCAGCTCACGTCTGCTGCGCCCTCGCGGCGTCGGCCACAATCCCGAGCCGCTGGTCTCGGACTAAGCGGAATTCCGTTGTGCTTTGTTCGGTGAACGCTGTGAGTGACTGGCTCGTTGCCGCTGTCATCCTGAGCGACGACCCTGAGCAGCGCCGAAGGGGACGAGTCGAAGGACCCCTATAGCCGCCACGATCCATGCATCCGACCCGCTCGCGTGACGCCGCTTCGCACGCAAACTCTCCCCACGGCCGCCGCATCCTACGCGGAAGCGCAACCCACTGCGCCAAGGAGCAGAGATGGCAAGCACAACTTCCAAGGTCACGACCGATCACGATGAGATCCGCCGCTGGGCGGAAGAGCGGGGCGCGAAACCAAGCGCCGTCATCCGCACCGAAAGCGACGACGATCCCGGAATCCTCCGCCTCGACTTCCCCGGCTATAGCGGCGCCGGCTCGCTGGAAGAAATCAGCTGGGATGACTGGTTCGACAAGTTCGATGAGCGTGGACTCGCCTTGCTGTACCAGGTAACTACCGCCGACGGCGAGCGCAGCAACTTCAACAAGATCGTAAGTCGCGAAACTGCTGAACAGGTACAGAGCGGGAAATCAGGGCGCTCGGGACGTTCTCGCGCAAAGAGCAGCGGTACGAACGGCAGCCGCTCGCAAAGCAGGAAATCGTCCTCTCGCGGCAGCTCGTCCTCTCGCGGCGGTTCATCCTCGCGCGGCAGTTCGTCCTCTCGCGGCAGTTCATCATCGGGCAACGCGTCTTCCCGCAAAACGACAGCTTCCAGTGCCTCGCGCTCCTCGGGTAGCAGCACCTCCGGCAACGGCTCTTCGCGCAGCTCGCGCTCGACCAGCGGCGGCGGCTCGCGTACAGCGGCGAAGAAGTCGGCAGGCGGACGCAGCGCGCAGGCAAAGAAACCGTCCAGCGCCCGCGGTCGTGCTTCCGGCACAGGACGCAGCAGCCAACGCAGCGGCGCCGCCGAGTCGCGTTCCGCCCGCGGCGGCGGAGCCTCGCGCGGCACCAGCGCCCGCAGCAATCGCACTACGGAACGTGGTGGCAAGGCGCGCAGCAGCTCTCGATCCAGCGGCTCGCGCACCGCTTCCAAATCCAGTGGCACACGCACCGCAGCCAAGCGCGGCAGTTCTAAGCGCACCGCTTCCAAATCCAGCCGATCAACCCGCAGCTCACGTTCGACCCGATAGGAGAATCATGCAGATACCGAACCCCGGCAATCACGATTTGCGCAGCGACGTCGACAATCCGATCCCGGTTCCGCCAGGAGAAGACCTTCCTTCTCCGGTGAAGGAACCACCAGACACACCTGTACTCGAGCCTGACAAGCCTGTGCGCGAGCCGGGCCCAGAAGAGCCAACGCGTTTGTGAGGTGGATTGTAAGCGGGAGAGATCAGAAGAATTGTGCCCCAGGTTCGCCCATCCTTTGGACTAACCTGGGGTCTTTACGAACACGAGAAGGCTACTTCCGCACCATCATGCCGACGGCCAACGTTCCCATTCCCATCGCTCCCGCCAGTGGCAGATAGCTCGATGCGTGGTCGGTCGGCGCAGGGTCACTGACCGGAATCTCCATTGAAGCCGGGTTCATTTCCGAACCCGGGTCAGGCGAATGCGTCGCCATGTGCGGCGTGGTTGTCTCGGGATGCGGGCTGTTGGTGCTGTCATCCGACTTAGGATTAGTCCCGCTCATATCGTTGCTGCTCGCGCCATTGGCCGACGAGCTCGGATTGCTGCTGCCGCTCGGAGGCTTGTCGTGCGGTCGCGCTGAACTGTCATCGGGGGTCTCCGGCGATTGCGTGTGATTAGGCGTGGTTCCGCTCTTATTGCCGTCGCTGCTCTGGTCGGTCCCCGGCGTACTTCCCGTGGTTCCCATGGTCGAAGCTGGCGACGCGCTTGTCCGGTTGCCGGGCTGCTGATCGTCGACCGTCGTACTTGGCAGAGCGGTATCCGGAGTCGCGCCGGTGCGGTCGGGGTTTGCGGTGGAGCCGGTCGTGCGATGTCCCGGCGTGGCTGAAGTGGATGGTGTATTCGGCTGCGCCTGATCTTGCGCAGTGTTCGGACGCCCGGTGTCGCTTGCGGTCGGCGAACTCTGCCCGAGCATGACACCTGCCGACAAAACCAACGTGGCTGCGAGCAAAGCGAGTCTGTTCATACCGCTACTCCTCGGTCCCATTTGCTTGCAGAGGTTCGGGACTACCTTGTTTAGAGCCATGTGTCGCAATTGGGGTTTCCCTTCCGAAACATATAGGCAGCTCTGCTCGCGCCGTATTCTTGCAATGTTAATTTTTCGGTGCCATGTCGATGCTTCCAAGCTCTCCGGACGGCAGGCCGCGGGCACCACCGCTGTATCCGCGGCCCGCACTGCTAACTGCTGCACAGCACCTTCGCGGGTTGAACTGCGGTTGCGGGTCGCGCTAAGCCGCAGGGCCTCTTCTTCGGAAGCGCTGATGCCGGCGGCTCGCGGCCCTTCATCTGCGCCTGCCGCCGGTCAGGATGCTCGCGAAGCAGCATCCCCGAGTCGAGAAAGATCTGCGTCAGTTTCGCCAGCGCCTCGGCAAATCGCTGGCTGAGGTACCCGGCACTGCAATGCAGCATACGGGCAGCCTCGTCCAGGTTCAGGTCGTAGAGCCCGACCAGCGTGAGTACCTCAAGCTCCGAGGCCCCCAGCTTCATAAGCGAGTGCTGGACATCATGCGAGAACAGCGCCTGGTCTTCGAAGCTGGGGATGGCGTGATGCGATACCTTGGCACGGAAAAATTCCCGCCCCAGGATCGACGGCAGCCGCCCGAACTGCGATGACATTTCGAAAAAGTGACGGATGATGGCCAGCGTCTGACCCCGATAGCACACCGTTTCCGGTTCAGGATCGAACGCTACCGCCTGCTGTGGAGGAGCCTTGCGCAGCACCTTCCAACCTCGCCGCTCGCCCTGCTTTTCAACCGGCATGGACTGCCTCCTGCGCCGCCTGGGCGGCTACGGCGGGGACGCGCACCTGCTGTCTCAGGCGATGAACGATGCGTCGCAACTCTCCCGGCGCGGCCTCCGTCGCAGGTGGCCGAAGCAGGAAGTGCCGCATCATCTGCTCGCAATCACAGCAGTACGGCAACTCCGATTGATGGCGGCGCAATCCCAGCCCGCCGCAGCGTTCACAATATTTCAATTCATAACTGCTGTACGTCATGGTGGCGATTTCCTTATAAATTGAACGGGCCCTGTGACCTGCCCCTTAACGATCAGGGTTCAGGAGCACAGGGCCCGTTTCGGTTACGATGACCTGCTTTGGCTATTTGGTTACGTGCGAAAGTGGCGCTCTCGCCGTCATGCAGCCGCTATTAGAATTTACGATCGCGACATGGCTGCCTTCAGGCCGCCTACGATAACATCCGCTCTTCTTGTCGGCGGGTGAAATATCCCTCTTCGTAGCCGGATTTCAAAATGCGTCCGTTCTGCACAAGTACACTCACTCTCCCGGTAAATTTCGTGCGTGCCAGGAGCTTTTCGAAGGACGAGGACACCACTTCGGCCGCCCGCACCTTGCGGCGCAATTCGGCGAAGAGACTGTCTTCCCCCTCGCACTGATTGTTCTGCATCGCTCATTCGTCCTTGCCCGGACTTCTGACACTTCGGGCAAGCTGAATATCGCATCCCCCGGGATACAGGGTCAACCACTATTAGCTATAGGAATATTACGAAAGTACAGGTATAGCTTTTAGCAAACTATGAAAACTCGATTTCAAACCCTTCAGGAGAGGTTGCGCGCCGCGATATGGGCGCGCCTCGAGCGCGGCGAACTGACCGGAAAATCCCTGGCGCATAAAGCCGGCTTCCAGCAGGCACACCTCTCTAACTTCCTCAACGGCAAGCGCGGGCTCAGCCTGCAGGCCATGGACCGGCTGCTCGACGTGCTGCACCTCGACGTGCTGCAACTCGCCGGCGTCGATCCGGCGATCGGTCATCCTTCCGACGGGGAGCATCCCGGCACCGAAAGCGAAGCTGTCGCGCTGGTCACCCTGGCCACGGCAGCCCGCATACCCCGCTTCAGCGCCGACCACATCCAGGACGTCGTCCGTTTCCGGCGAAGCTTCCTGCGCCGCCTGAAGCCGAAAACCTTGGGCAATCGCCGCGACTGGACACGCTTCGCCGTGGTGCTTGCCGGCGAAGAGAACGCCGCCAGCATGGCTCCCCTGCTGCGCCCCGGGGCGCAGCTGCTCCTGGACCGGCACTACAACGCCCCGCCGCTCCGCCATGCCGTGTCGGATGAATTGTATGGCGTGATCGAGGGCGGTCGCCCCTGCATCACGCGCATCACGGTGACGCCGGGCCATCTCATCCTGCGTCCCCTGTGTGAAACCGAGAGCTCACCGGTGCGCCTCATCTCCCTTCCTGGGGGACGCGGTCCCGGCCACCTCATCATCGGACGCGTGCGCCACGTCGCCATGGAAATTTAGGGCGTGCCCCGGGCCAGCCGCCGTTTGTTATGATTTTTTCTGCGGCGCCCGGCGCCCTACGGAGATCAGCACTCATGGATGAACCTAACGTCAGCGGCGCCGCCGGAAGCCGGCGCGACGAAGATATCGCCCTCGACATGATGAAATTTATCGCTGTCACCAGTGGCTACGGCAAGATCGGTGCCCCCGGTGCCGGCTTTCAAGGTAATACAGTTTCGAAAGCCGAAGACTATGCCCGCCACCTGCTCGACCTCTATGGCCAGTGCCTGGAGGCGGTGAAGCATAAGAAATAAGCCGTGGCTCAAAACGCTCCTGCTCGTGGCGAGCCGCCTGTCCAGGCGAATTGGCAACCCGGAGCGGGAGATCCTTTTAGAAAACTCACGATCGAGTGGCCGCCGTGAGACAAACTACCCGCCCGTCCCCCAGGCTCGGCATAGCTTAGCCCAGCCTTCAAGCGCTGGGCGGTTAGCGGCCCGACTGTGCTGTGCCCCCCTCACCGGCTCAGTTCCAAAACCTGATGCGGCAACTCCGGCCCTCGTTGACGGTTCTAACTTCGGAGTCAGAGTGACACGAAGGTTACTTACCGGAGGCGACTATGAAAATTTTGAATGCACTTCTGCTGTCGGCGGTGCTATTGCTGGGTGTGGGATCCGCGCTTGCCCAGGACCGTGACGACAATCATCACGACAATGATGCCTACAACGGGCAAAATGGCCACAACAACCAGTACCAGAAGGGCTATCAGGACGGCATCAACTCAGGCCGCGCCGACGCCAATGATCACAAGCGCGCCGACCTGGAAAACCACCCTTACTACAGGAACTCGCATAACGAGTCGTACCGCGACGGCTTCGCCAAGGGCTATCACGAAGCCTATGGTCACGATGCTCATCACGACCACGATCACGACAACGACAATCACTAAGCCCTGCCAGGCATAAAAAGGGCACGGACTCATGTCTCCGTGCCCTTGAAAACAGCCATCGCTTCAGCAGTCTAGTTCAGCACATGAATATTCTTCTTCGCGCACATATCCTTCAGCACCTTCGGCCACACCGTCACGCTGACTTCCCCGAGATGCGCTTTCCGCAGCAACAGCATCAAGGTGCGTGACTGTCCAATGCCGCCGCCGACGCTCAGCGGAATCTCATGATTCACAATGGCCTGGTGATACGGATACTTCAGGAAGTCCATCTGGTGCGTCAGCTCCAGCTGCTTCTTCAGTGATTCCGCGTTGACGCGAATACCCATCGACGACAGTTCATGCCGCCGCTTGGTCACCGGGTTCCATACCAGGATGTCGCCATTCAAGCCATGGAACAGGTGGCCGTTCTTGGTGATGGTCGGCGTCACCCAGTCGTCATAGTCAGCTGCCCGCAGCTCGTGCGGATAGCCGTCCTTCAGCATCCAGCCGATGCCGATGATGAATACCGCCGGATACTTCTGCAGGATCGCCGTCTCCCGCTGCTTGCGGGGTAAATCCGGATACAGGTCGAGTATCTCTTCGGCGTGCAGAAATTCCAGATGCTCAGGCAGATTCGGATAACGCGCGTCCTTCAGCTGCGGGAAGAGCTCCTGCGCGTAGCGCTCGGCTCCGACCATGACCTTCCAGATCTTCGAGACGATGGCCTTCAGGAAATCCAGGTTGCGCTGCTCGGGCGTGATGACCCGCTCCCAATCCCACTGATCGACGTACGCGCTGTGATCGTGGTCGAGGAAATAGTCCTTGCGCACGGCACGCATGTCGGTACACAGGCCTTCGCCGGGCTTCATGGCGAACTGCTGCAGCGCCATCCTCTTCCATTTGGTGGCGGCCTGCACCACCTGCGCGTTGATGGGGTGCTTGTCGTGATCGTTCGTAATGTGGAACTGGATCGGGGTGCGCGATCCGTCGCGGTCGAGCAGGTCGTTGACGCCGCTCTCTTCGTCGACGATCAGCGGAACTTCGACCATCATCAGGTTGAGCTCTTTGCAGAGGTTGTCTTCGATGTAGCGCTTCACTTCGAAGATTGCTTTCTGCGTTTCCTTGGGCGACAGCAGCGAGCTGTAGTCTCCCGGCAGCACTGTTTCGAGTTCCTGGTAATTGCCAATGCCCGGGCCAGCGAGGTCCGCTTTCTTGTCAGCCATGCTGTTCTCCTTACTCATGATTGGCGGTCGACGTGTGCGGCGGGTGTCACTGCCGGGCGTACCCGGCGAAAATCGGCCCGCAACAGTTTTGGGGACCAAGTTCTTGGTTGGAGCGCCGATCTGTCGCCCGTCCCGTGTTGCCACGTCGCCACCGTAATCAAAGCAGAAGGCATTTCGCTGCGCAGTAACCGGCATCACGTCGCAGTGTGAAGTACGGGCCGCACCGCTGTACTCCGTCATCCTGCCGATCGGCGGAATGAAAGCCTCAGGCCAGCTATGTAGTTTTCATTGCGGCGACCCGGGGAGCCGGGAAATAATGTGTTCGCAAGTTTCAGGAAGGAAGAGAGACGCACTTATGCATGGTGAATTGAAAACGGTGAATGACGGCAGCGGAATTCCCGTTCTTGAAATCGTTCTGGAGGGCGACAGCGTCACCATCTACGAACCCGACGACATGGATCGCCAGATCCGCTTCCCGCTCACCCTGCTGCCGCGCCTCAGCGAATGTCTGGGCGAATTCAAGAACGGCGCCGCGAGCCCGTCGTCAGCTTCGACCTAGCCGCCGATGCCAAATAGTTGACGGGCGATGAGCCGACTCGCGTCCCCAAAGTCTTCGGGAAAGGGAGGAAGGATGTCTCGGAATTTGCACCGGATTTTCCCTCTCGCTTGCGCTTATCTTGTACTGGCTGTGACCGCGGCGGCCGGTCCGTTGCCATGTCTTAAGCCCGGCACCGAAAGATGGTCGGTGAAGACCACCTTGCCCACCGCTGGACCAAGCCTCAGGTCATGAGCCTGGCCGACGTGCTTAAGTTGCAGCGCCTGGAAGACGTGAAGAAAAACGATGTTCGCTATGCCAAGACACGTATAGATAGCCTGCCCGTTAAAGAGGACAAGCTGGTGACCATCTCGGGATGGCTCTACCTGGTCGCTTTCGAGTCGGACGATTGTGATTTTCACATTCAGATCAGCTCACGGCCGCTGACCTCGGCCCAGCCGCCCACCAAGGAGGACAACTCGATCATCGTCGAAGTGCCCTCCGGCCAGTACGCAACCGCGTTTCCCAGCCAGGTGGAGGGCGTGCGGCAATGGGTGATCGATAATCTGCTGGCCAAGACTCCACCGAAAATGAACAGCGTGCACGTGATGCGGCATCCGGTCTACGTCAAGGTAACCGGCGCGTTGTTCTACGACGATGCCCACGTGTATATGGCGGACGGAACCACGGGCCGAGGCAAGAAAGGCCTGGAGTCGAAGACCCTGTGGGAGCTGCATCCAGTGACGCTAATCACTTTTGCACCGCATCCCAAAGAATAACGATAGCGGAGCGAGCGGCGTGTAGCTCCGGCGGGGCGCACGACTCGCTCCGCCGAAGCTTTCGCTTATTGCGTAATTGTCTTTACCGCATCGCCAACCTTGAAGCCCGAGCCCGACACCGGCGTGCCTACGGCGGATATATCGTCAACATCGGTCAGCGAGATTACGCCAACCTGCGAGCTCATACGGCGAATGACCTGGCCCGTTGCAGGATCTTTGATCTCGCGCGTCACCCGCTCTACGTTCATCTGATCGCCTTTTTTCAGACCCGCCTTGGCCCCAACGTTCAGCACCACCTGGCCGCCATCGACTGCCGCAACGAGGCCCTCAACGATCACCGTGCGCGCTTCCAGCTTGGTGTTGTCGGCGATGAGCTCGCCGCTCATCTGTTTGACTGCGGCGTTCACCGCCTCGCCGAGAATGGTCTGCTGGAAGTCGCTGCTGCCGAAGTCGACCGCGCCGCCGCCGAACCCGTGCCAGTTGCTGCCGCCGCCCAGCAGCGAGGTGCTCTCGCGCGACGACTCGCCCTTGCCTTCCGCCACCGCCATGATCTCCGCGGTATCGATGTTGATGATCCGTGAATCCACGGCCACGATCGCCTTACTCTTCTTGTGGCCGAATCCGCCAATGCCGTATCCACCCCAGCCGCCACCGCCGCCGCCAACATTGGTGTTTTTGGTGTCATTGCCGAACTGCGTCACGCTGCCCACGATGATGGCGTCGACTCCGAGCAGCTTGCCCAGCTTGGCCGCCGAGGTCGGATTGGCGCGGTCGCTATTGGAAAAATTCTGCTCCGCCAGGATCTTGTCCATCGCCTTGCGATCAATCACCGAATACGTACCGTCCTGCACCAGGTATTTCACGGTGAGATCGGAGATACCTTTGCCTACATCGACGTTGCTGCCGAAGGCCGCCGCCGAATAAGTCTGCACCGTGGCGTAATCGAAATCGAAAACCGCGACCCGCTTCTTGCGTCCACCGGGATGAGCGGCGGCTGCAGGAGCGGTGACCGAAGCGACCGGCGCGGCAGGGGTTGGCGTCTGGGCGAAACCGGGTACGCAGAACACGGCGAGGAGAATGGCCAAAACAGTCTTGTTCACGAAGCCTCCGGCGCTTACGAGGTCAAAGGGGCCCGACTGCAATTCGGCTCGATATTACAACGAAAACCAGCTACTTAGGCATGGGAAAATGCCGGAATGGCGAAAGTGAGATTCCCCATTTGGACATGACAAAAGGCGCGGATCGCTCCGCGCCTCGTCATTTCAAAGTGATTTTGCCTTACGGCTGCGCTGAGCCGCCCGGTACGGCTTCCTTCATCGTGCCCAACTCGTGCGGCGAAGCGATGACCGCGGTGTCGGGATTCAGCAGATCTTTGTGGTCCGGGCCCAAGCCGAGTTTAATGAGCGCGCGTGAGTCAGGTGTCACCTTGCTCTGCCAGCCGTTCGCCGCCTGATACCGCACCATGGCGTCTTTGCTCTGCGCGTCCCACACGCCCGTGGGCTCCCCGGTCAAATAATGTTCGCGGATGAGTGCCGACTGAATTTCCCGGGTACGGTCTTCGCCGATCGCGCGCTGGCCATGCGCGTGTGCGGTTGCGGTTTTCTTGCTGGAGGATGACTTGCTGGAATGCGCCGATGTCTTATGAGTGCTGGAGTGATGCGATGAAGAGGTGACGCTGGCGGTGTGCTTGGTGGTTGTGTGTTTCGTCGAGGTAGTGGCGGAGGCCGTGCCCACCACCAGACCAAGGATTAGGAGTGTCGCTGTAATACCAAACTTATGAAGACTCATTCGCGATCCTTCCTAAAGCGTATATGAATTCTTGTACGAAGGCGTCATTGTAAATACCACATCAACGCCTGGGAAGACCAAAACTGAAACTTTTCCCGAAAAGGAACAGCGGCCCAACCCATCTTAGCTAACTTCGATGCGTCAGGCCGCAGCTTAGGTTTCCGTACTGTTAACCAACTAAGTCCTTTCAGAGTAGCTGGTTATGGAAGCGTACCCCCCATAAAGACGGTCCCACCCTGCTGTCCCTGGCCGCGCGGACGCACCAGGAACACCACATCCTGCCCGCTCTTGAGCTGGCCCTGAATGCGGTTGAAATCGTCTTCGTTGTTGACCGGCTGTTTATTGATTTCGACGATCACGTCCCCCCGGCCCAGGCCTATTGTGTCGCCAAAGCCGTCAGGTTTCACGTCCTGCACGATGACGCCTTTGCTGTTAGGCAAGTGCATCTGCTCGGCCATGTCGGGAGTAATGTTGCGGATGGTGACCCCGAACTTGCTCTCCTGCGGCTGCTGTGGCTCTTCACCGCCTTCGTCCTCGCCCAGGCGCGTAGCGAAGAGTTTGGAGCGATCAGCGATGGTCACGTTGGCGGTTTCTGTCTTGCCGCCGCGCACATAGCCGATCTTGGCCGTGCTGCCCGGCTTCAGCCCGGAAATCTCAGAGACCAGCTCGTCGCCGCTCTTTACTTCCTTGCCGTTGACCGTCGTGATGGTATCGCCCACCTTCAGCCCGGCTTTTTCCGCCGGCCCGCTGGGAGTGATGTCAGCAATGGTCACGCCGCTGCTGACGCCGTACACGCGAGCCACCGCCGGATTGGGGATGGCGTTGAACTGCACTCCGATGGAGCCGCGCGAAACCTTATGCTCCGGCCCGATCAGCTGGTTGTAAACCGAGACGACGGTGTTCGACGGCATGGCAAAGCCTACGCCCTGGTATCCGCCGCCGCTGGTGTAGATTGCGGTGTTGATGCCGATGACCTCGCCATTCATGTTGACCAGCGGGCCGCCGGAGTTACCCGGGTTGATGGCCGCATCGGTCTGAATGAACGATTGGAACTGCCGCTGCGGAACGATGTTGCGGCCGCGCGCCGAAACGATGCCGGCGGTCACGGTCTCTTCCAGGCCAAACGGACTGCCGATGGCCAGCACCCAGTCGCCCACCTGCATACTGTCGGAATTGCCCATCTTGGCAAACGGCAGACTCTTGCCCTTGGTGTCGATCTTGATCACTGCCAGGTCGGTCTCTTTGTCGGTGCCGATCACGGTCGCGTCATAGGTGACGGTCTCCGGATCGTTCATCAGCTTTACGCGAATGCGGTCGGCGTTCTCCACCACGTGCGCATTGGTCACGATGATGCCCTTGCCGTCCACGATGACGCCCGAACCCAGAGAACGCTCACGCAAATCCTGGCCACCGCCGGGGCCGCCCGGCATCTGGCCGCCGCCCTGTCCACCGAAGAAGCGGTCAAAGAAGTCCTGGAAAGGATTGTCCTGGTCGCCGCCGCCCGGGCCGTTGTCGTCCGGACCGTTGGGTGTACCGGGCGAGCGCCGGCCGCTGCCCCTATGCGGGCTCTTGATGGTCGATTCAGTCCGGATGTTGACCACTGCCGGCTCCAGCTGCCGTGCGATCTGCGAGAACTGCGACGACAGTTGCTGCGGCGAGGGAACGGTCAACTGCGCCACATCGCCGGTCTCCGCCTTCTCTTTACCCTTGACCCCGGCTGATACCACGGTGCCAATCAGGATGCCTAGCGAAAGCGTCGCCAGAATTACCACGGTTGAGGCAAAGCGATTGGCTTTCATCCGCTGCCGCCAACCCGTTTCTTGCGAATCCATTCAGTGTCCTCCGGCTCTCAAAGCCCAAACGAAAATTATACCGTTCCGCGAAGCTGTAGACCTTTTAGGCATTCCGCCGGTCGGGCAAGGCAGTTCCCGGAATCAAAGTTCCAGCCTGTTAGACGCAAGCCGAGCAGGCCGGGTCACCTGAAGGCGGCTTTTGGCTGGTGGCTCTTGGCTTTTGGCTTTTGGCTTTGGCTTTTGGCTTTTAGCTGGTGGCTCGTGGCTGGTGGTTCGTGGCTCGTGGCTCGTGGCTGGTGGCTCGTGGCAATTGCCTGCGGACGAAACTCGCGCCAGTCCCGCCGTGCCGGGACGAAAGGTGAAAGCCCCGCCCTTCACGGGGTATGCATCCCAGCAGAATCGCCGGAGCGCCGTAGGCACGACAGACCTTCGACGACCGAGCACCAACCCTTCGTGACGCCGCTCACCGACATCTATCGTTCGAGGTCTTATCCTTCCGGCTTGACACAGTCTTTCGTGTACGAAATAGTTCAGCTTCTCTCCTTTATTAATACTTATTCGGGAGCATCATGCGCCGCATTGTTCTCTGGCTGCTGACTTGTGCCGTCCTCGCGATTGCAATCGCCGCGCCCGCCCAGACCTTCGCCACTTTGTACGACTTCGACGGCTCGAACGGAGGCGCCTACCCCTGGGCATGGCTGATACAGGGGGTGGATGGCAGCTATTACGGCGAAGCTCAGGGCATTGTTCAGAATAATGATCCGGGCGCTATTTTCAAGATCACCTCATCGGGGGCGTTCACAACCGTTCACCACTTTGACAGCAATAACTTGTATGAGCCAGCAGGTCCCATAGGCGGTCTGGTTCGGGCCAGGAACGGCGACCTCTATGGGGCCGGCGGCGGCGGGTTCTACGGTTCCGGTACGGTTTTCAAGGTGACACCACAAGACACCGTAACCACCGTCTACAGTTTTTGTGCGCTGGGGGCAAACTGTGCCGATGGAACCTTCCCCTGGGCCCCGCCGATACAAGGTGCGGATGGAAACTTCTACGGCACGACGGGCACGGGCGGAACCCTCGATTGTCACAACGGCTGTGGCACGGTTTACAAGATGACTGCCAACGGCACGCTGACGACCCTGTACTCATTCCACGGACCCGATGGTGCGAATCCGCATGCCCGTTTGCTGCTTGCGAGTGACGGCAATTTCTATGGAACAACCTTTCACGGTGGAAGCACGCTGGGCAGGTGCAACAACAATTACGCGCCGGGTTGTGGAACTGTATTCAGGATCACGCCGGACGGAGTGTTCACGACCTTGCACGTCTTCTGCCTCCAAAGCGGCTGCCCTGACGGTGCCAATCTGCCGGGCGGCCTGGTTCAGGGTAGCGACGGTTATCTGTACGGCATGACCGGCAGCCTGGTGAATGGCATCGCCAGCATTTTCAGGATGAGCCTTCAAGGCGAACTAACTACGGTGTACCAGTTTCCTATGGGATGGGCGGCGCTCGGCGAGCTGCTGCAGGGTCCGGACGGAAACTTCTACGGCATGGTCTCCAGCGGCGGAACTCCCGGCTCGATCTTCAGCATGACACCGGCAGGAAGCGTAACTACGCTCCACACCTTCTGCCAGCAATACCCATGTCCCGGCGGCCAATATCCCGAAGGGTCACTCGTCCTGGGCAGCGATGGGCTGTTCTATGGAACGACTTCGGAGGGCGGGGACATCAATGGATATGGCACCATCTTCACCCTCGACGTCGGCTTCAAAGCGCTCTCCGTCACCAAGACCGGCAGCGGCACCGTTATAGGCGGAGGCGGGCACATCTACTGCGGATCCGTTGCTCTTCGGTCTATACCAACGGCAACAACTGCAACTCTGCGCCGATTCCCGCCCCGGGCTTCACCTTCTCCGCATGGACGGGCTGCGACCAGGTGCAGGGCGGCTATTGCCTGGTGACCATGAATGGCGCGCGCAACGTCACTGCCGCCTTCACCAGTTCGTCGGTGACGCTGACCTCTCTGGTGCTGAAGCCATCCAAAGTGCAGGGAGGGCAGTTGTCGGCGGCCACCGTTACGCTGAGCGCCCCCGCGCCCGACGGCGGTCTGGGCGTTAGCATTGCCGTCAACATTCCTGCGGCGGCGCATGCGCCATCGTGGATCGTGGTTCCCGGCGGTAAGACTACCGCCAGTTTCAGCGTGCAGACCTTCCCGGTGAAGTCGAAGACCATGGTCACCATCTCCGCCTCAACCGGCGCATCGCCGGTGATGGCTACGCTGACCGTCACCACCAGGCAAGGCTCGCAGCAGTCGCCTGCCGAGAGTTCGCCGTCGCATCAGCCGGAAACGACAGCAAGACCTCAGCAATAGCTGACCGGTATCGTGCGCCAAGCGCAATCGCGCGTAAGCGACCAGCGCGCTCAGCGGCGTAGCGCGCCTCGGGCGCAGCATAAGAAAGCCCACCCGCTTCGGCGGTGGGGAGCCCGGGGGGGAATAGATGTCCCGAGTCCCCCTGGGGGGGCACAAAGGTTTATGGGTTCCGCGAGGCCTTTTTGTAACGGAGACCACGGAGACGATTGTCGCGAAGGAAGACCGGCAAGCGAAAGTAGATTTGCCGGCACAGGTCTTCGTAGTCACGGTATTGAACGCGATTGATGTGCTGAAGATCGCTGGGAACTTCGAGGCGGTTGTCTTTGTAGTCAGCGATGATGAACGGCTTCTTCAGCACGTAAGCAATGCCGACCTCGATGTACACATTGGGGCGGAGGTCCGCGTCGCGATTATCGAAGATACAGAAATCGGCATGCCGAATCTCGCGGATGGTTTTCGCGAAGAAGCCCTCTCCTGACATGTCCATGTCGGTCCACACCGGGCGAATATTAGAAGGTTCGAGCACGAAACGCAGATTCGGCCGCAGGGTCTTATTGATTCGCGGCAAGAACCTGTGTCCAACAAAACAGGTGAGCCGACGCGAACGAGGTGTTCCGGAAAAGCGAAGGGCAAAAATGGTGAACTTCCCTCGCGTTGGATCCAATCCTTCGTGCGGCACAATCGTTAGGGTCTTCGAACCGCCTTCGAACGGAAGGTCCGCCCGGCCGTCACGGTTCAGTTCCGCAACCACCACGGGGAGCCCACGCCGCAACTCCTCCAGCCTGACCTGTCTCTGCTTGCTGGTAATCAGTCCGTTGGTGAAATTGGTATCGAGCCAGTCTTTGAAGTACGCCTGAAGCTCGGATTGCGAGATTCTGCGCGGCATTCGGAACGGGGCTTAGGAGTAGAAATACGACAGCGTGTTCAGCGCGTCCGAGAGCGGGCCAGACACGATCGTCTTCCTGTTGGCTCGGCGTGCTTTTCTAGCGGAACCGGACGATGAGAGCTTAGCCGCTTTCCTGGGGGTTGAGGATTTCGCGCTCTTTCGGGAGGTAGCTTTTCCGTTGTTTACGGCTTTACCCATAACAGTGCCATTATGCTCCTGCCATTGAACGCAATTCAACGTGTTGCAGCGGGAGAACCAGATTCACTTCGACTCGTACACCGTCTTGCCTCCGACCACGGTGCGCAGCACCTTCGTCTTCAGGATCTCCGGCGGAGCGACCTTGGTCAGGTCGCGGTCGAGCGCCACGAAGTCGGCGAGCATTCCCGGAGCAAGCGTGCCCTTGTCCTTCTCCATGAACTCGGCATATGCGGCACCCGTTGTGTACGCCGCGAGCGCCTGCGTGATGGTCAACTTCTGCTCGGGGAAATATTCTTTGGTTCCGGCTTCGTTCTTGCGCGTGACCGCCGCGTAGATGCCGCGAAACGGCGTGATGGGCTCGACCGGGTAGTCCGTCCCAAACGCCAGCCGTACTCCGTTGTCGAGAAACTCCTTCCAGGGATACGAGGTCTTCGCCCGCACCGGGCCGATGCGCGACTCCGCCCAGTTCATGTCGGTCAACAAATGATTCGGCTGCACCGACGCAATGACCCCGAGCTTCCGATACTGCACAAACTGATCAGGCGCGATCACCTGGTCGTGCTCGATGCGCAGCCGCAGCTTTTGCGGATCCTTGCCGGGCAAGTCTTTCTCGCGCGCATTGCGCTCGGCTTCGGCAAAGGCGTCGAGCGCCATCTGCGCCGCGCGATCGCCGATAGCGTGAAAACCTAACTGGAATCCCGCCGCCACGCGGTCGACTGCCATCGCATTCAACGTCAGGCTGCTTGTACTGCGGCAGTCCCGAGTTGCCGGGATCGTCGGAGTACGGCGCCAGCAGCGCGGCGGTGCGCGAGCCGAGCGAGCCATCCATAAAGCCCTTCAGCATGGTGGTGTGCAGCATCGGGTCATTCGCCGGATGATGCGCGCGATGCTTCTCCAGCAGGTCGACAGGATCGTTGAAGCGCAGCCATTCGCTGATGCGTAGCGTCAGCTTGCCATCGCGCTCCATCTCTTCGTAGACCAGGAACTGCTCCCAGTCGGAATTGTCCTGCGCCGAGGTCAAGCCCCAGCGCGCGGCATCGGCCAGCGCCAGCTCCGCCGCACGCCGCCGCTGCGCGGGCGTAGGCGCGGGCACCTTGGAAAACACCAGCCCCTGCGCCGACTCGCGAAGAATTCCCGTGGGCTGCCCCTGCGGGTCGTGATCAATTGCGCCGCCCTGCGGAGGCGCCGTCTGTGCGGTGACGCCTGCGGCCTGCAGCGCCGCCGAGTTCGCGACCGCGATGTGTCCATCGACGCGCACGAAGATTGCGGGATGGCCGCCTGTCACCCCGTCGAGATCCTGCCGCGTCGGCAGCTGCTGACTTGACCACAACGTATGGTCCCAGCCGCCGCCGACGATCCAGTCGCCCGCAGCCGTCGTTTTCGCGCGCGTGGCGATACTCTGCTGCATTTCTTCCAGCGACTTGGCGCCCGACCAGGTTGACGTTCATCTGCTCGAAGCCGCCCGACTGCAAATGGCAATGGGCATCGTTGAATCCCGGCATAACAAACTGGCCGCCCAGATCGACAACTTCGGTGTGGCTGCCCTTGAGCTTGCGAATTGCATCGTTCGTCCCTATCGCAACTATGCGACCGTCGCGCACTGCCATGGCCTGGGCACGAGCCGGCGTCGCCTGGGTGTAGATGTCACCGTTGAGGAAGATCGCGTCGGGTGCGGCGGTAGAGGATGCAACGGACATTAAAGAAAACGCGAAGAACACTGCGAAAAGGGCAAGGATGTTTGTCATTGTCATTGCTTAGAGATCACGACTCACTTGCGGTTGTCATCGGAAAATCGCACTACTCGCCCACGCCGCTCATCGCCAGCGTCAGCAGCAGAATCCGCTTCAGCCCCAGGTCGCGACCGGCGGGATCGTACCACTCGTTGACGGTATGCGCGCCGCCTCCACTGCCGCCGGAGCCGATGGCCAGCGCCTCGCGTCCCAGCGACAGCGGAATATTCGCATCGGTCGAAGCCCGCTGAATGCGCGCGACGTTGATGAGCTGCGCGTCCACGGCGCGAATCGCCTCCAGCAATCGCGAGTCGAGCGGCAAGTCTGCTGCAGGCCGGTCGCCGATAATCTTGATCTCGACGGCAAGCTGCTCTTTGCGATTGCGCCCCGGCGTCGCGGCGATGACCTGCTCCACCGCTTCGCGCAAGGCGCGCTCCAGCTTGTCGAGCTCTTCGACCGACGCTGACCGCGTGTCGACCCGCATGCTCGCCACCTGCGGAATCGAGTTGACCGAGGTGCCGCCATGAATGGTGCCGATGTTGTAAGTCGTCTTCGGCGCAGCCGGTACCGGAGTGCGGGTGAAGCGCTCGATCACCCGCGCCAGCGCGACGATCGGATTGGCCACACCGAAGTCGCTCCAGGAATGGCCGCCTGCGCCGGTCAGGGTGATCTCATAGCGGCGGCTGCCCAGGCCCTCGGCGATGATAGTGTCGGTGCCGGCGCCGTCAATCGCGATGACCGTGGCGATGGAATCGAGCCAGCGGCGCTGCTGAAAGATGTGGCGCATGCCGCGCAGGTCGCCTTCGCCTTCCTCGCCCACGCTGCCTATAAACAGGATGGGCGCGACATTCACAATCGCGGCCTCGCGCATAGCGCCCGCAATCGCCAGCAACGCGACAATGCCCGAGGCGTTGTCGGAGATGCCGGGCCCGTAGAGCTTGCCCGCCTCGCGGGTCACCATGATTTCTGTGCCCGGGGGAAACACGGTATCGATGTGCGCCGCCAATGCGACGATAAGGTGCTTCGGCCACGGTTCCCGGGCGGATGCCGAAGACGTTGCCCAACTCGTCCTGATGTACTTCGCTGAGGCCCAGCTCTTCGAGGCGCGACTTCAGCCATTGGCTGCGCGCAGCCTCTCCCCAGGGTGGCGCGGGGATGGCGGTGACTTCCAACTGACGGTCTTCCAGTTCGCGGGCGTGCGAGCGAAACCAGGCGAAGGCTTCGTGCACCGGGCGCAACTCGGCCAGGCGCGCAACCTGTTCGCGCGCCGATTGTCCTGCGACGGAGCGGCCGCCGGAAAATCCTTCACGAAGAAACGCGCGGGCTGAGGGGCCGAGAGGCATGAGGCTCAATGGTAATACGGCTCTTGGCTATTCGCCGTTCACTAAGGCTCAAGCACAAGGATTCGAGCTGCGCAGCGACGGCAGCCGTGTCGAGACGTCTGTAACAAAGGTAGACCGTCACAACCGTTGTCGGCGCAGAATCGTCGGAACAGTTCGGGGATGGTCTCTAGGATGCCGAGCGCTGCGTGGAGAACCCGAAAGCCGTCTCCGCCACGTTGTTTGACCTGATACATGGCTACATCGGCGTTATGGATAAGGCTTTCAGCGTCCAGCGCGTGATCGGGAAATGCTTGACCCCCAGGCTAGCGGTCACGCTGACCTCGCGGCCGTCTACCGAATACGGGCTGGCAAGTGTGGTGAGAATTTTATTGGCTACGAAAACAGCCTGTTCGCTGCCGGCGATCTCCGGCAGCATAATCACAAATTCATCGCCGCCCTGCCGGCTGACAGTGTCGGTATGACGCAGGGCCTTGCCTAAGCGCTGAGCGATGGAGAGGAGCACGGCGTCGCCGCCAATATGACCTAGCGAATCGTTGACCAGCTTGAACTTGTCGAGATCGAGGAACATTACGGCGAGCTTGCATTTGTGTCGCTCAGCCATCGCGAGGGCCTGGGTAAGGCGGTCATTCAGCAGGAGTCGATTGGGCAAACCGGTGAGAGGATCATGCTAGCCAGGTGGGCCATCTGCCGCGCCAGGGCTTGCGACTCACCCACATCGCGAAAGACGATTACGGCTCCTACTACCTTGCCGTCCCGGTCGCGAACCGGAGCCGCCGAATCCTCGATCGCCGATTTCAACCCGTCCCGCCGGAGCAGCAGGCTGTCTTTGGTGAGGCTGACCGTCCGATCTTGTTGCACAGCGGACGCCAAAGGGTTGCAGGCGGGTTCATGAGTGTTCTTGTTGACGATCTGGAAGACATCGTGCAGTGGTCTGCCGAAGGCCTCCTCGCGTCTCCAGCCGGTCATCCTTTCCGCGACCGTGTTGAGATACGTGACCTTCCCCTCGAGATCAGTGCTCAGCACAGCATCGCCAATGGAGTTCAGCGTGACTTCGGCCCCGTTCGCGGTCGCTGAACAGCGCCTCCGACGCAAGCTTAAAGGTAATTACAGCCTGCAATGCGCGGGGAAGCGAATAGCTATTGAGGTGGCTTTTGGGAAGATAATCCTGGGCGCCGCGACCTAAGGCTTGTTTGGCGAATTCCTCATCCTCCGCCCCACTCAGGATCAGGATGGGAAGCGAGGGTGCGGCTTTCGACACTTGGTCTAATGCTTCTAAACCCTGACTGCCGGGCACAGACATGTCCAGGATTATGGCTGCAAGTTTATGCTGCTTGAGCCGCTCCATGGCGTCCGCAAGCCCGCAGGGGCCCTCTACCCGGAACGGCTCCAGAGCCGCGCCAGACAACGACTCCCGTATGAGCTTCGCGTTGGCCGAGTCATCGGTGATGACAAGCACGCAGCGCGAGGCATGAGGACTCGATTTTTCCAAGGGCGACAATTCCCGAGCAGTGGGAAACAATGAGGGGCAGTTTCCGCAGCTTCTCATGAACTCGTGAGCGTTGAACAACATCGCGAAGGTCGAGAGACGCTACGCCGTACTCCAGCTAATTGTCCAATAGTATCGCAACATCCAAAAAGAAAACTGTTCAAAGTAGCACGTTCGCACCAACGGCTGCACGCGGCGACAAAGTCATAAGGCCACATCGGCGCACTCGCTACGGATCCTGCGGGCAACCTCTATGGCTCTACTTTCTACGATGGGGCCCATCAACTGTTGACCGCCGCTCACCTCGGGCATGTTTTAAGAGCAGCGGGTTTTATTTATGGCGCGCTCTGGACAATTTGCCTTTACCTCAGCAACTTCTGAGCTAACATGGCGGCGCTTAGACCTTCTCCCACTTTGGAGCCCGCCGTGAAACTGACGACCCTCGTCTCTTTGTGCCTGGTCGCATTCGTCGGGTCACTCAGCCCGGCGGCACAGGCGCAGACCTTCAGCGTGATTCACACCTTCACTGGGTCGGGAGGAGGTGGCGCTATCCCTAAGTCGGGCGTCACCATCAGGGCTGGGGTCCTCTACGGGACGACTTACCTCAACGATCTCGGCAGCGATAGCGGAGAAGGGGCCGTTTACCAGATGACGCAGACCGGATCGGATTGGACTTACACCCCCATCTTCTTGTTTCCGGCAGACGGCTCAGGTGGTGCTCACCCAGCCGCTGGAGTTGTAGTCGGGCCGGATAGTCACCTTTATGGGACCACGAACAGCGGGGGCTCCGACAACAATGGGGTGGTCTTCGACCTCACCCCTCCGCTTTCCGTTTGCAAAACGGTGAGGTGCTTTTGGAAGCAGAACGTGATCCATAACTTCGCGGGTGTACCTGACGGCGGCTTACCAGAATATGGGAACCTCACATGGGATGCTCAGGGCAATATCTACGGCACTACCTCCGCGGGCGGCGCCTATGACCTGGGGGCTGTGTTCGAGATAACAAAGTCCGGGAACACTTGGAAAGAGACTCCCATTTACAGCTTCTCGGGAGGGAACTCCGACGGCTCATCTCCGCAGAACGGGGTTATCGTCGATGCGAACGGAAGGTTATTCGGTACCACTCTTACCGGCGGCTTGTACAACCCCTATGTGGGTACGGTTTTCGCAGTGACGTACATCCCAGGCGTCGGGTGGCAAGAAAAAATTCTGTTCGCTTTCACAGGCGGTGACGAAGGGCGTTATCCCGCCGCAGGCCTCATCTTCGACAAGAACGGCAACCTGTACGGCACGACCACGGATGGTGGTAGCGGCGGAGGAGGAACGATTTTCGAGCTATCGCCCTTCGGTGATACTTGGGTATTCAACCTGCTCTATAGCTTCCCCGGACAATCAGGGAACAATTGTGGTCCATGGGGGACCCTCACCATGGATGCGGCAGGGAATCTCTACGGCGCCACATACTGTGACGGCGCCTACCAGCAGGGCAACATCTTTGAACTGGCGAACACAGCCAACGGATGGACATATACTTCGCTGCACGACTTCAGTGGAGGAAGCGACGGCGCCTATCCGAGCAGCAGCGTGAACAGGGATACAGACGGTACGCTTTACGGAACCGCGACTGTCGGCGGTTCTTCGAATAAAGGCGTCGTGTGGATGATCCAGCCGTAGTAGAGACGGTTCCAATCCAACGGGTTCTTCATCATCATCGTTGTCTCTTCACCTCCGCCCTCTTGCGTTACTCCGTACCTTGCACTCTGGCGAAGAGCGAATCGCGAAGAACGAAGTTCGCCGCTGACTGCGACCGACCGCGGGCTAGTTGAACGTCCCATTTAGCTAAGGTTCCGGCCGTATATCGCCGATGCATCTTCTTTGAGCGGCAGCATCGCTCGTTAGGAGAGCTCATGTCCAACCCCCGCGACATCCGCGAATTTAACCGGAGAGAATTCATTAAGACCATCAGCATTGGCCTGGGCGTGTTGCCGACCGTGGGACTTGGTCTGGGAACTCTGGAGATGACCGGTTGCGGAGCTTCGGTTCCTCCGCCGCAACCGCCGCCGTTGCCGCAGACCGTGCACTGGCCAATTGCGAAAACGGTGTACACCACCGCGCAGCAGCAGGTTCTTCCGGTGGCGGTGCCTCCGACCGCGCTGCAAATCAATCCCGGCGACGTAGCGCAGTACGCCCCCAACGGCTACAGCACCTGGAAACTCGGCGGCCCGCTTTCCTATGTGGTGCGCAAAGACCTCGCGCCGCAATACGCAGGGGCTCCCAACATAGCGCGGCTGCTGTACTACTACGCCATGTCCGACATTCACATTGCGGACAAGGAATCGCCGGCACAGCCGATCTTTGTTGGCCTCAATGCCGGTTATGGCTCGCAAATGTCTTCGGCCTATTCACCGATCATTCTGTCGACGCCACAGGTACTCGACGCGGCGGTGCAGACCATCAATGCCCTACATGCACAGCTGCCTTTCGATTTCGGCATGTCGCTGGGCGATGCCTGCAACAATACGCAGTACAACGAGCTGCGCTGGTTCCTCGACACCATCGACGGCAAAGTCATCACTCCCAGCTCGGGGGTGCATGTGGGAGCTGCCACCATCGATTACCAGCAGCCCTTCTATGCCGCCGGGCTCAATCCCGCGATCTCCTGGTACCAGGTGATCGGCAATCACGACCAGTTCTGGATGGGCTCAAGCTTTGACGACCTCAAGACCCGCAACGCTCGTATCGCCAACACGATTATCAATATGGGCGACAGCCTCGATGCTACGGCCGACGCGGTGGACCAGACTGGCTACTACATGGGCGTGGTGAATGGCTTGATGCCGTACGGCGACATCTGGGGCGCGGGACCGGAGGGCGACTTCCAGAATCCGCCGCCGGTTGCTCCCGATGCCAACCGCCACAGTCTGTCCACTGACAGCTCAACCACGCTGCAATGGATGCGGGAATTTTTCAACACCACGACCAAGCCGGTCGGCCACGGTTTCACGCAGTCGAACCTGGATAAAGATTCCGCCTGCTACAGCTTTGTGCCCAAGTCCGATATCCCGATCAAATTCATCGTGCTGGATGACACGGTGAAAGGACCGGGGCAGGCGAACTATGCGGCGGGCGCTCTGGACGACGTTCGTTACCAGTGGCTGATCGACGAACTGCGAGCCGGACAGACGGCCAACCAGCTGATGGTCATCGCCGCCCACGTGCCCATCAAGCCGCAGAATTCGCTGACCGATACAGCTCCGTTCCCCATGTGGCCGGGGCCGGAATATACCGAGGACTACGTGCTCAACACGCTGCACCAGTATCCCAATCTCATCCTGTGGATGGCGGGGCACCGGCACGTGAATGTGGTGACACCGCAGCCCGATCCGGGTGGCGATCCCACGCTCGGCTTCTGGGAGGTGGAGACCTGCTCGCTGCGCGATCATCCGCAACAGTTCCGCACCTTCGATATCCGGCGCAACAGCGACAACACCGTTTCCATCATCATCACCAATGTCGATCCGGCGGTGCAGGGGGACTCGCCCGCCTACAAGTCGCGCGGTTACGCGCGTCGGAGCGGCGCGCGTCTATCTCACTTATCCGCTGAACGATACGACCTCGCACTCCTATAACGCCGAGCTGGTGGTGCAGTTGACGCCGGTGATGCAGTCGGTGATCTCGCAGGCGGGGACGGCGCTTTAGGCGAAGGCGGCTGTTGGCTCTTAGCTCTTGGCTCTTGGCTACTGGCTACTGGCTTTTAGCTTTTGGCTTTTGGCTTTTGGCTTTTGGCTTTCAGGTCTCTGGTTAGCTTGTCATCCTGAGCGAGGATGCGCCGAATAGAGCGCATCCGAGTCGAAGGACCTGCATTACCCTGCGCGAACGGCGTAGCGTGGTGCCGCATGATGGGACTCCGCGAAGCGGAGGCGATAGTGTAGCCCAGCACGCAGGCGGATCCGGAGTGCTGGGTCGGCGATCATCAACGACCGGAGTCGCGTAGCGACGGCAGCCGTGAGGAGCCCTGTTTGAGCGACGAAACCAGTTGAGGAACCCTCCACTGGCGAGCGGTGTCTATAGCTCCGTGAGCCGAGTAATCTGCTTGCGGCTGATTTTGCTGGCCTTCTTCATGGTGAAGGCAGTCCACCCGTGCAATGCCCAGGTGCGGTACCCGTGGGTTTATCCGGGAGACTTTCGGGAACGACTCAAGCAGGCGGACCTGATTGTCAGCGGCACGATTCGTTCTACTATTCCCGCCGGAACGCGCGTGGTGGACGAAGTCGAACTAACAAGCAATCGGGCGAGCATAGAGGTTGACCGCATCTTCAAAGGTCAGGGCTCAGAACGAGTAATCCATTTCGTTTGGTTCTCGCCGGCGCTCGTAAAGGGTTGGCGTGGATTTGCCTATTCTGGCCCGCCTACTGCCAACTTTGTAGCGGGGAAACGCTTCATGGTTTTTCTGCGAAAGGACACTACAGGCTATGTTGTCACCATGCCTGTGTATCAGATGGAAGTGCCACTGGCTCCCGCGGCCCCGTCCGACATCCGAGATGTTTCCGTGTTGCCCGTCCCGATCCGCGACTTAGAAGTCGCACGAGAGCTCGAATCCGCCGCGCTCTCTATCGGCCCGCCCGCTCCTGGCACAACCGGACTGGCTGCGGTCTACTTCCCTTATGTTGTTGATCTCATCGGAGGGTGCGCGAAGCCTTTTCTGCAACACTTCGCAGCTTCGCCGAGCAACGAACTGCGGGTGGCCGCAGAACGCTGGCTGACATTGTTAACGGAGAAACACTTGGTTTGCGAAAACGGCCCATCCCGCATGTGATAGATCTTCATTGCAGCAGTACCCGGCATTCCGCCTGTGGCTGCATGCTGGGCTAGACTATGGCCTCCGCTTCGCGGAGTTGGAGTTTCGTCGTCTGCCCAAGAGCCAACAGCCGCCCCTCCCCATTGACGTTCTCCGCCCGCGCCCTCACCATAGAACGCGGAGCCCACGTTGCATCTCTCCTGGCAACTACGTTTGCGAATACGCTTCTTTGTCATCGCCGCCGTGCTCGGCCTGGCGGTGGGCGTGTTCGTGCTATTTCCGCTGAATGAGTTCGTCTACTTCAGAGAGTACGGCAGCACCGGCTTTAACAGCGGAATTGGTTTCGCAACTGCGCAAGTGTCCGCTGCGCTGCATGGCGGCCGTCCGAAGAAGACCGTCTTCTACGCGATTGCCGGAATGGTGCTCAGCCTCTCCGCGGCGGGAGTGTTTTCCTCGCTGGCGGAGCGCGAGCGGGAGATTGCCCGGCTGAGCAGCGCACTCGAGGGCGACCTGCGCGTGCTCATTGCCAAGGGAGAAAGCTCGGACCTGGAATTTAAGTCGTCGTTCCGCTGGGACTTGAAAGAGAACAAGGTCAACCGCGCGCTGGAGAATGTCGTCCTGAAGACGCTTGCAGGATATATGAACGGCAATGGCGGCACGCTGCTGATCGGCGTGGCCGATGACGGCGCCATCGTGGGTCTCGACAATGATTACAAGACGCTGAAGAAGCAGGACCGCGACGGATTCGAGCAGGCGCTGATGACGTCGGTGGCAACGCAACTCGGCGGCGATGCCTGCCGCAGCATCCAGGCGGTGTTTCAGTCGGTGGAGCAGAAAGATGTGTGCCGGGTGATTGCTGCGCCGGCGCATCGCCCGATTTACCTGCGCGCCGGGGAGACGCCCAAGTTGTACGTGCGCACCGGCGTCAGTACCCGCGAGCTGAATGTGCAGGAAGCGGTGAATTATATGGACGCGCGGTGGAAACGATGAACGACGGATACACCGATCTGCCGCCCGGCAAACTCGCCGCCGTGGTTACGTACCTGGAAATGCGCGTACCGCCGGAGCGGGAAACACGTCTCACAATGTCAGACATCGCCATCCGACGGGTGGAGAACCCCGATCTGGACTGGTACCGTCGCCTCTTCCGCGAGATCGGCGGGCCATGGCTATGGTTCAGCCGCTTGCGCATGAACGACGACGAGCTGCGCGCCATCCTGCACAACCCCGATATCGACATTTATGTCCTGTCCCACAATGGGGTAGATGGTGGATTGCTGGAGTTTGATCGCCGCCATATGCCCGACATCGAGATCCTGTATTTCGGTGTCGCCCCGTCGCTCATCGGTAAAGGCGCCGGGCGGCCGCTGCTTGACTATGGCCTGAAGGCGGCGTGGGAGCACAAGCCGCAACGCATCTGGCTGCACACTTGTAGCTGGGACCATCCCAAGGCGCTGGCGTTTTATATCAAGGCTGGATTCGTGCCATACAAGCGGGGGCTGGAGATTGCCGATGATCCGCGGCTCACCGGCCACGTGTCGCGCGACGCCGCGCCGGATATCCCTATCCTTTAGAACGGCCGCTCGAAGTGCTGCTCGCCGATGACTTTTCCTGCGTGGTCGAACCACACCAGCTCGTATTTTGGGCGGAAGATCGAGTAGTAGTAACGGTAGACGTATTCATCGGCGCAAGCTTTTGGCGCCACCGTAAGCGAGCCGCAATCGCCGTCGCGTGAAGGCTCGCCCATCACCTCGCGCACCGTCTCGTTAGGATCGCCGACATTGACCAGCGCAGCATCGCGGTCAAGCTTCTGGTCGTGATGATAAGCCCAGACAGCCGTGGCGATGAGCACGAGAGCGATGAGACCGAAGAATAGGCGGGTGATCATAGGAAAAATCTACACCGCGGCCCACTGAACCTTGAAGGGACGGCCCCTCAGGTCGACCGCACCTGTCATCACGAGGTCGCCACGGCGACGGAGGGATCGGCTCTTGCTCGTCGTCCGAATCGTCGCTAAGGCGAAGAGTGTCCTTCTGCCAATCAAGAACAGATCCCTCCCTTCGGTCGTGATGACAAAATCAAAGTGCGGATGGCGAGAGCGACGGGCCCCCGCGTGCCTCCCCGCGTAACGCTGCCTTTCAAATCGGAATCTCGTTCGCCGCGCTACTTCTCCTCGACCACCAACTTCGCCCCCGCCGGTAGATAGCCCTTGCGGCGGAACCAGTCTTCCAGTGCCGCCCGTAAACGGTTCAACGGTACCCGCGTTCCAATCTCCAACTGGCCATCGCCGGTGGGGATGGTGTCATCGAACACCTGGTCGTTGGTGAAGTTGCGCATGCTGAAGCTGTCGAGCCACTTCTGAGGACACGGCCGGCGCTCGCCGTTCTCCTCGTAGTGCACGCTGATCTTGCGCGAGAACATGATTCGATTGTCCCATGAACGCTGAAGTCCCTCTAGGCTGCGGCCCTGAGCGCCGTGCGCCGCCGCACCAGGCGCGCGTAGATCAGCATGATCACCGGCGCGACCAGGGCATAACACGCGATAGCAGGAACCGCGTGGCGAGCCCTGGTGTATTGCCGCGTGATGAGCAGCGCCAGCCCGACATAGCGATTTGCGTTGCAAAGAGCGAGCGTCTTGACGGTTTCCGAGTCGCTGCGCAGCAGCAGGGTGATAGCAAGAATGGAAGCGACTGCCAACAGCACCGAAGCGACGAACAGCCACCCGGTGATCGCCACCAGTTCTCCACGCATGACCCACAGCACGGCTACGATCATGATCAACAGCAGGACGTTGCCGATCACCGTAATCGCCGGCTGCACCCGGGCTGAGAACACCGGGAGAAAGTGCATCAGCAGCAGTCCCAGCAGCAGCGGCACAAACTGGTGTTCGGCAATGTTCTCGATCAGCACCAGCGGCGAGATCCAGACATTCCTGTCGTACAAGCGGGCGGAGGCATAAACCACGATCGGGAGCATGACTGGCACCAGGACCGCTCCCCAGACCTGGTAGCTGGCGGCCAGTTGCATATCGAAGCCACGCTTAGCCGCGACCCGGGATACCAGCGGCGCTCCCGGGACTACTCCCAGCATGAACAGACCAACTCCTTCGCCAAAATCCAGCGGCAACGTAAGTGGTACAGCAGCAGCGCAACCGCCGGCGGAATGAGAAAGGTGGCAACCACCAGGCGGAAGCCATTGCCAGCAATCAGCCTGCGCCAGTGTTGCAGCAGGTTCGAAGGCCGCAAGCTCATGCCAATCGAGATCATGAGCAGGAAGACCGCGATGGGGAGCAAGGCTTGCATGAGAAACAGTTGTCAGTTGTCGGTTGCCAGACTCAGTAAATGCGAGTCACTGCACACGTCAGCGCGAGAGTCTCGCCTCCGACGAACCGAGAGAACACACGCGTAGAGTACAACCTGCAGTAGACTTCTGCACCCCGTCCGCGAACTGACAACCCATCACCGACCACCGGCAACTTCACTCATCGCTGGGCGACTCGGCGAAACCCATGACCCCCAGGTGGGTCTCGCCGATCTCGATAGGGGCCTCGGTGATGTGGCCGTGGTCGCGCAGCTCGGCCAACAAGGCGTCAACCTCGTCGGGAGCCAGACCGGTACTGAGCCGCAGGAAGTGATCGAGGCCTGCGGGATCGAAGACCTGCACCCATGAAGCCGGGCCAACATTGTAGTTCGCCTGGTATTCCAGGGGCGTCTCGTTGCGTCGAAAGATGTGTAGTGTGCCTGCCATAGAACGTGAGATGTTTCCGGCGGGGCCCACGTGGCAGAATTGTTGGGGAGCTGTCAGCCGCCAGCTCTCAGCTCTCAGCTCTCAGCTACTCAGCTAACAAAGATAAAACCTTCTCAAGACAAGCAGACGGCGTGCGGGGAGATTTGTGCCGTACCGGACGGGGCTCCCGGTTGTTCCCGCCGGTGTCACGCGGCACTAGTTTCGTAACCGCCTCAGGCGACCTGAAGCTTGGAGCTGGCGGCTGGTAGCTGAGAGCTGATAGCCTGTGGCTAAGAAGTTCGCGGCTGCCTCCGGCATATCCTCTTCCACTACTCGCTTGCTGGATTTCGGTGTAGCATTCGTTGGCAGAAGCGAGTCCGGAGGTTTCCCATGGCCCATTGCACGAAGTGCGGCGCCGAAGTTCCCGTGAGCGCCCAGTTTTGTCAGAATTGCGGACAAGTTCAGCCGGCGACCGTACCGGCACCCGGCCCGGTCCAGACCTATCCGGCGGCTACCACCAGCAGCGGCTTGTCGGAAAACGCCGCCGCCTGTCTAAGCTATGTTCTCGGCTGGGTTACCGGCGTCATCTTCTACCTCATCGATCGCCGGCCGTACGTCCGGTTCCATGCGGCGCAGTCGATCGTCACCTTCGGCGGCCTGCACCTGATACGCATCGTGCTGGGGATGGTCTTCGGCTTCGGCTTCTTCTACGGAGGCTATGGCGGTCATTTTGGTGGATGGGGGATTGGCCTGCTGCTCATCAGCCTCATCGGCCTGCTGTCGTTTGTGTTATGGATCGTGCTGATGATCAAGGCCTACCAGGGCGAGCGCTTCATGGTGCCCATCGCGGGAGACATTGCGGTGAACCTGGCTAACAAATAAGCAAGAGCAAAGGCTTTCACCACTGAGGACACAGAGGGCACGGAGAATTGAAGGCCAAATCAGTTCCCGGGAAGGATCGCTGTTCTCTCGAATCGGGGTGGCAGAGTGAGTCGGGATTCCGGGACCCGAATTCCTCGGTGCTCTCCGTGTCCTCAGTGGTGTAAAGCTTTTCGCTTTCGTTCAGTCGAGCAGCACGCCGGGCGTCTTGCGTGCAATGTGCAGCAGTTTGAGCGTGGCCTGACGCGGCTCACGGATACCCTGCTCCCAACTCTCGACCGCGTTCGAACTCACGTTGAGCAGCCGCGCGAACAGCGCCTGGCTGGCATTCATGCTGGCGCGCAGGGCGCGAATATCGGCGGGCTTTAACGGCTTGGGCGGGGCAGGCAGCGCAACCGATCGCAGATCGAGCGCACCCGGTTTCTTGCTGGCCGTCGAGGGCGCTTGTACTTCATCCTGCCGATGCTTCTTCTTATCTTTCTTTTTATCTTTTTTTCCCATGCGACGTTCCTTCGGCAGCAGTTTGAGCAGCGGTGCTACATTGTAGGACACAGGGCCCGGTGTGGCTAGCTCTTCCGAAAAAAATCAGTGGATAACCGGCCGCGCCACCGGCTTACCCTTTTCGCCGATCTCTACGCTTGGCCCACGGAACCTCGTGGTCGTGGGTGAAGACCACCAGCCACTTCTCGGGAATCGCTCGCTGATAGAAGCGATGGCGGTTGTTGATTGACTCCAGCGGATAGAGATCGTATCCCATCACCCAGGTTGGGTCGAGATGATGCGACGTCGGTATCAGGTCGCTGATGTAGCAGACGGTCTGATCGCCGGCGCGCACCGTGACAGCCTGTAGATTGCGCGTGTGTCCGGGATAAATCTCGACCGAGATGCCGGGCGCGATTTCGGCGTTACCACTCAACAGCCGCATCTGGCCGCTGCGCACCAGCGGATCGTAATTGTCTGTCAGATAGCTGACACGGTCGCGCTCATGCTGTTCGTGCGCGTGATCGAGTTCGCCCTGCTGCGCATAATACGTCGCGTTGGGAAACGTCGGCTCGGGCTTGCCGTCGTTGTAGTGTGTGTTCCAGCCGCAGTGATCGAAGTGCAAGTGCGTGTTAATCACGATGTCGACTTCGTCGGGAGAAACGCCCGCCTGTTGAAAGCTCTCCATCAGCGCAGGTTGGTGTTTGTGGATCTCGCGCGCCTTCTCGTTCAGCTTGGGACCAATGCCGGTCTCGACCAGCACGGTTTGTTTTCCGTCACGGATGAGCAGCGAGTTTAAGCCGAGCGTCAGCAGGTTACGCTCGTTGGGCTGAATCCGTTTCTCCCAAAGCGTCTTGGGAACGACGCCAAACATGGCGCCGCCGTCGAGTTGATAGGTACCGTCGGAAAGGATGATGAGTTCGCGATCGCCCAGCGTCAGTCGGTGCAAAGTCGGCTCCTGAAGATGGTCAGCAAGTTTTCCATCATACTGAAGCAGTCAGAAATGCGGCCAGTGATATCAGGAGGTAAACATGTCAAAGTTTGCGATCGCTCTCTTCGCGATGCTCATGAGCGTTGCGGCTTGCGGGCAGACGGCCGAGCCAAAAGCTCAGGAACCGGCTGCGACACAGAATCCGACGGGAGCAGCAGCGTCGAATCCGGCGCTCCGGCCCGACCCGGCGCAGCAGATGAAGATGGACCTCGACCAGATGGATAGCCTGCTGAACAACATGGCAACCCAGACCAGCTTCATCCGCGACACCAATATGTCGATCCTGCTGAACACGAACGTGCGGCTGTGGAGCATGCTGCTGCGCGATCTGCGGTTGCAAGTGGAGGAGCAGCAGAGGCAGGCGGGGGCCGCCCAACCTCACAAACCAACTAGCACCTCGCCACAGTAGTTGCTGACTGCGCTAAGAGGTAAAACCTATGCTGGGTGCAGTTTTGCGCAGGAAGCTTCAGTAGGTTCGTAGATCGACCTCGATATAGCTGCCAGGGTGGCGGCAGCTACTGCTGCCGCGATCTTATCGAGGTGCAACCGAACGATTGGCCATGCGGAGTGCTCAACACAACCAACGCAAGCTTACGCTGCCGAAGGTTCTGCTGATACCGCATATTCTTATCTGCAGTGATTAGTACGTCGAACCCGGCGCGTTCCGCCTGGCCGAGTAGATCACCGTTGGAAGCGTATCCCATCCCCGTTCTCTCGCTTCCGTGACCTCATGGCCCGGCAGGTAGGACGACATTGGCGACGGAGTGCTGTGATCAAAAAGAACGAGCATCAGATTGTGGCGCCGGCGACGCTACGGTAACAGGGGAAGCGTCAAGGCTGCGCGCGGCGAAATGCAAGACCTCGAGGATGCGCTCCTTCTCAATGTGGAACCACTCCGTGATCTCGTCGACGGTAGCGCCGGCTTCCAGGTTCTCGAATACTGCGGAAACGGGCATACGGGTACCGCGAAACACCCATGCGCCGCTGAGTCTTCCGGGGACGCTTTCGACAGCAGGACACTGGGACCAATCGAGAGTTGCCATTTTGCCAGCCTTCACGCTTGTTCTAACACGGTTTGAGCTTAACGTCACTTCGCCGGTACCCGCATGCGGTGTCCATATCCCGGCGCAGTGTTGCTAGTTCTTTACGAGCCACTCCATCAACCGGTCAAACTCTTCCAGGCTGGCGTACTCGATGACGACCTTTCCCTTGCCGTCGCGGTCCTGAATAGTCACTCCCATGCCCAGCGACGCCCGGATCTGCCGCTCCGCTTCTTTAACGTTAGGGTCGATTTCGCGCACCTTTTCGACCTTTTCCGGGGGGTGCATCAAGTTAGTAACTAGCTTCTCGGTTTGGCGAACGGAAAGCGAAAGATTAACGGCCTTGTTAGCAAAGCTCTGCACCGCTTCGGGGGAATCCAGTCCCATGAGGGCCTTAGCGTGACCAAAGCTGAGTTTCCCCTGTTCCACCATGGCCTGCACATCGGAAGGTAACTTCAATAGCCTCATGAAGTTAGAGATGGACGACCGATCTTTGCCGGTGCGCTGCGCGATCTGCTCGTGGGTGAGCCCGAACTCGCGGCCGAGGCGTTCGAAGGCGCGTGCCTGCTCCAGCGGGTTCAGGTCCTCACGCTGCAGGTTCTCAATGATGGTCATCTCCATCGCCTGCTCGTTGGAGACATGGCGGACGATGGCTGGGACCGTGCTCTTGCCGGCGCGTTGCGACGCCAGCCAGCGACGCTCTCCGGCAATCAACTGGAAGCGTCCGTTGGCTTCGGGGCGCACCGTGATCGGCTGCACCACGCCCGACGCCTTGATGGACGCAGCCAGCTCGGCCAGAGCGATTTCGTCAACATGACTTCGGGTCTGATAAGGATTGCGGTCGATCAGCTCGACCGGTATCTGGCGGACGGCTTCTCCCGTGGCGTGAGCCGGGGCCGGAGCGGCGGCGGCGGCATGTTGAGGCGGTGGCTGCGTCGCCGTCCTGGAGGGAAGCAGGGTATCGAGGCCGCGTCCGAGAACTTTACGTTTTTCAGTCATAGAAGATCCGCTGTTGGCTCTTGGCTGTTAGCTCTTGGCAAGGGCCGGACGACATTCCCGGCAACGCTTGCAGTGCTGTACTCCGGTGAACTCATATGTGTCGGCCGCAACGGCCCGAATCCGGCCAAAGGCCAGGAGCGAAAAGCCAAGAGCCGTCTTTCACCCCGCCGCCTTCTCTGCGCAGTTTGACCCGCTTCATAATCTCTTCCGCCAGTTGGAGATAGGCCTCGGCGCCACGCGAACGCAGGTCGTAGACCAGCGCCGGCTGGCCGTGACTGGGCGCTTCCGCCAGGCGCACATTGCGGGGGATCGCCGCCTGGCACATGAGGTCGCCAAAAAATCCGCGCAGCTCGCTGGCTACCGATTGCGAAAGGTTCGTCCGCTCATCGAACATGGTCAAGACCACGCCTTCGACCACGAGCCCACGATTCAGCTCCACCCGAATGCGATCGATGGTGTCGAGCAACTCGGTCACGCCTTCGAGGGCGAAATACTCCGCCTGCATGGGAATCAGCACCGAATCGGCGGCGACCAAGGCGTTCAAGGTGAGCAAGTCGAGCGCCGGCGGACAGTCCAGAACGATGAAGCGAAAACGCTCCCGCATGGGATCAAGGGCATGGCGGAGGCGATATTCGCGGTATTCCAGCGTGACCAGCTCAATGTTGGCGCCAATCAGGTTCTTGCTCGAGGGAACCACGCTGAGATTGGGCAGCTCGGCCTGCTTCAGGGCCTCGTCCACCGTGGCTTCGCCCATGATGACCTGGTAGGTGCTCAGGCGCTCCGGGTCGCGTCCGAACCCGACGCCACTTGAGGCGTTGGACTGGGGATCGCAATCCACCAGCAAGGTAGACGCTCCGTGATGGGCAAACGACGCCGCCAGGTTGATAGCCGTGGTGGTTTTGCCGACTCCGCCCTTTTGATTGGCAACCGCGATGATTCGTGACATTGCTGGTGAGGGGTCCCGGATAGCAGATTAGAGCCGACGAGGCTCGGCAGCAATGGCGGCGGAATCTAAAAAGTCACATTTCGGAGGAAAAGCTGTGTAATTCGCAGGCAGAGGGGCGGAAACGTCTGATTTGGAGCTTCATAGGTAGGGGAGGAATTGTGCGTAACGCGGGGGAAACGGAGGGATGTTCCACGTGGAACGTCGGTGCGCTCCGGGTTCTGAAAGAAACAGCATTAACCACGGATCTCCACGGATCGGAACGGATCGGAGATTTACTTGAAAAAGAGGGACTCTGCAGGAACCTGCCGATCCCGTGGCTTCATACCCGACAGAGCCGGCACCTCGCGTGTGTTCCACGTGGAACGTCAACAGCTGCTCGGACGCAAGTCGCTGGGGAACCGCCCAAGGCGACCGCGGCTGCTCACGTGGTGTCCGTAATGGGACACCGGAAGTGTCTGGCGCACAGTACTCGCGAAACGAGAGGAGATCTCGCGAGGTCACATGATTAACCCATCTGCATCTCGACTAACTTCCCACTTGCGTCTTGGTCATTACCTATCTCATCCGAAATTTCCCACTACAACCATAGAATCTCGCCTATCCGGTAGAGTTTGTTCCACTTGCACCTTAATGTCAGGCACAGCGGATAGGCTGGCTCGCTGGCTTGCGCCAATGAGCAGGCAGATCCTGCCGCCGGACTTTTGAAGCTGTGCGGCCGCCGTCAGGGCTGACTCGAAGCGCTCGACGGCGCGCAGGGTGACCACGTCCACGCGGTTCCCCCATTGCTCGGCGCGTCCGTTGTAGACCTCGACGCCGTCGAGACGCAGCGCGCGTATGACCTCCTTGAGGAACGTGGCTTTCTTGTTCTGCGATTCGATCAGCGTGACCTGCAGCTGGGGAAAGGCCAGCTTGATGGGAATTCCAGGGAAGCCCGCGCCGGAGCCGAGGTCGGCCAAGGTTGTGACACCGGGTTGGATCCCACTCATTCCAACGGCAGGAATGAGTGGGGCACCCGGCGGCGATTGAGCATCCGGAGTCTCAGTCGCTCCAACCATCGGCATGAGTGGGACACCCGGCTTCTCTGTCGCTCCAGCCAAGGGGATGAGCGGCGCACTGCCGCCGAACAGCACGCCGGCGGCAAACAGCGATTCGCCGAAGTGGCGGGTCACGATCTGCCCGGGATCGCGGATGGCGCTGAGATTGGTCTTGGCATTCCAGCGCAACAGGATCTCGAGATAGGCGCCGAGTTGATCGTAGATGACGGGCGGAAGCTCAAGTCCCACAATGTAGGACATCAACAATTCGGCGATTTGTGAGCTTTGCACAGAACGATTGAACCACGGAACCGGTCTGAATTGGGCTTGAATCGCTGGATAAGAGCGCCGCCGCTAACTGCGCTTAGGGTGGAGCTCAATGTTCGGAGGACGCGGCCACGGAATCCCCCAAAAGAGCTATCTGCAAGGTCGGTGTCCGCTGTCATGCTCATCGCATCCAGTTGGCAAGCGTGTTGGGGGACCAACGGAAACCGAGAGCTAAATGTCGGACGAGTCCACCGAAGTGCGCAACTACATACTCGATACCGCCGAGATGGTCGCCGGAGCCGCGTCTAAAAAGGAGACGATGCATGTCTCCCAGTCGTTTTCCGGGTCGCGAGCTGCCTCCGGAGTTTTGGTCTGTTACGTCACGTGTCCCCACGAACTCGTGCTCGACGTGCAGCGAGCGGTTGACGCTGCTGTATGCGACGCTCTCAAGGGGCGCGCCATACCTATGACGACTCAGTAACGAAAGACTCGCAAGCCTCTCCGGCTCAGCGCTTCAAGATCACAATCGACAGCGGCGGCAGGTTCAGCAGCAGTGACTGCGGCTGGCCGTGGTAGGGAATTGGGTCGGAAGCGACGCCGCCGAAGTTGCCTTCATCGGTGCCGCCATAGATCGCGGCGTTGCTATTCAGCATTTCACGCCAGTGTCCGGCGAAGGGAACGCCGACGCGATAGCCACGCCGCGGCAGGGGAGTGAAGTTGCACGCCACCAACACCGGACATTCGCGATCGCGGCCGTAACGCATGTAGGTCAGCACGCTGTTGTCCGAATCGTCAGCGTCGATCCATTGCCAGCCGTCGGGGCTGAAGTCGAGCTGATAAAGCGCGGGTTCATTGCGGTAATAAGCGTTCAGGTCGCTGACCCAGCGCTGCACTCCCTGATGCGGAGCCCAGCGCAGCAGGTCCCATGCCAGGCTGCCATCGTGGCTCCATTCGCTGGTTTGCGCGATCTCGCCGCCCATAAATATCAGCTTCTTGCCGGCCTGGGTATACATGTATCCGAAGAGCAGGCGCAGGTTGGCAAAGCGCTGCCACTCGTCGCCCGCCATCTTGCCGATGAGCGATCCCTTACCGTACACGACTTCGTCATGCGACAGCGGCAGCACGTAATTCTCGGTGAACATGTATAGGCCGCGGAAGGTCAGCTTGTTGTGGTGATACTTGCGATGGATGGGATCCTTGCTGAAGTACAGCAGGGTATCGTGCATCCAGCCCATGTCCCACTTCATGCCGAAGCCCAGGCCGCCGATATACGGAGGCCGCGACACCATGGGCCACGCGGTTGATTCCTCGGCGATGGTCTGAATGCCGGGAAACTCCTCGTAGGCATCCTGGTTCACTTGCTTGAGGAACGACACGGCTTCGAGGTTCTCGCGCCCGCCAAACTCGTTGGGTATCCACTCGCCCTGCTTGCGCGAGTAGTCGAGGTAAAGCATGGAGGCGATGGCGTCCATGCGCAGGCCATCGATGTGATAGCGATCGAGCCAGAACATGGCATTGCTGATGAGGAAGGCGCGCACCTCATTGCGTCCGTAGTTGAAGATGGACGACTTCCAATCAGGATGAAATCCGCGGCGCGGGTCGGCGTGCTCATAAAGATGAGTGCCGTCGAAGTAAGCCAGCCCGTGCTCGTCGTTGGGGAAGTGCGAAGGCACCCAATCGAGAATGACGCCGATGCCGTTCTGGTGCAGAGTGTCGACCAGGTACATGAAATCCTGCGGCGTGCCGAAGCGGCTGCTGGGAGCGAAGTAGCCGGTGATCTGGTATCCCCAGGAGCCGAAGAACGGATGCTCCATGATGGGCATGAACTCGACGTGGGTGAAGCCGAGCTGCTTCACGTAATCGGTAAGCTTGTGCGCCAGCTCGCGATAGGTAAGCGACCGATTGCCTTCTTCGGGCACGCGCATCCACGAGCCAAGATGCACTTCGTAGATCGACATGGGCGCGTCGAATGCGTCCTTCTGCGGACGCGTGTTCATCCAGTCCTGATCGTGCCACTCGTACCATGTGTCCCACACAATGGACGCGGTCTTGGGCGGCGTCTCGCAGTAGAGGGCATACGGGTCGGCCTTGGCGACGGAGTATCCGTGATAGCGCGAGCGAATGAAGTACTTGTAGACGGCGCCCTTGCCCAGGCCGGGAACAAAGCAGTCCCACACGCCCGAGCTGCCAGCGAGGTCATGGGCGTGGCATCGGGCTTCCAGCCATTGAAGTCGCCGATGATGGAGATGCGCTCGGCATCGGGAGCCCACACGCCGAAGTACGTGCCTTGCTGGCCGTTGATCTCGGTCGGATGCGCGCCAAATTTCTCGTATAGACGGGTGTGCTTGCCTTCGTTGAACAGGTGCAGGTCGTAGCTGGAGATCAGGCGCGTGTTTTCGGTCGCGTTGCGACAGGCGGGTTTGCAGAAGTCGGTGCAGAGGCCGGCGATTCAATGGTAGCGGTGCCGACCGACATCGAGGTGGCCGGCGATTTGGCATTGGCGGCAACCTTACGGCTCGGATCGGCAGTCGCTTGAGCGTCCGCTGGTGGCTTCGAGACGGCAGGCTCGGGCTTGGGAACGTTCGCCTGGCCGGGCTGTTCCTTCGGAGGCTGTGCCTTTGGAGGCTGTGCGTTTGGAGGCTGTGCGTTTGGACCAGCGGCTTCGGTCTGGCTGCGCTCGGCCTTGGCTGGCGGTTCCTTGGTAGGCCGGGTTTTTTGATCCGGCTCGGCGAAGGTTGAATCCTGATTAGCGATGGCGTTTTCGTCAGAGGTCGGCATTCGTTCGGTTCCCTCTCGCGTTGGATGCGTGGCCGCAAACAAGCAGAGTTGCCGTTGCGAGGGCGGCTCAGTGAATCGCCTTAGTGTAGCTTTTTAGCCCTCGCGGGGCTAGCGGAGGATTCTCGGCGCGAAAGCGACCCGGGCGGGTCTGCTCGCATCGATGGCAGATAGGTCATGCCGTTTATCTGCGGTCTGACCAGCGCCACTGCTAAATTTTTTTCTTTGTGAAGGGACCCAAGCATGCGGACGACGATCTACCAGGCCACCCGTTGCGGTGTCGCTGTGATTCAGGGCTGCGATGGAAGCTGGCTCGGAGAGGTCTGTCTGGACGACAAGGCGATCCAATGCGTTGCCGCTGACCCAAACCGAAAGGACGTTGTTTACTGCGGAACATTCGGCGATGGAATGTTCAGAAGCAGCGATGGGGGAGCAACGTGGAAAGCGTTGCACAACTTCAACGAGCCGAACGTGATGGCGCTGGCATTCTCTCCCTCTGGCGCGCTCTATGCGGGAACGGAACTCAGCGCCATGTACCGATCCGAGGACGGGGGCGAATCCTGGTGTGAACTGCGAGACCTTGCTGACATTGCCTTCGGCGAAGGCCTGGAGTTTCCCACCACGTCCGCAAACCCATCACGTCCAGGCCATTCTTCCCGCTTTGGCAAACCCTGGCCGTTTGCATGTGGCTGTTGAAGCGGGAGCGCTGGTACGTAGCGATGATGATGGACGGACATGGCACGATCGCGTCCCCAGCTCTCCGAAAGACACACATTCCCTCGCAGCCCACACGCTTGATCCCATGCGGTTGCACTCCGCCGCAGGCGACGGTTATTTCGAAAGTGTCGATGACGGTGAGACTTGGCGACGCATGATCGACGGATTGGAGCATCAGTACTGCTGGAGCGTCGCCATCAGCGTTGCAGATCCGAGAACAATTTTGCTCTCCGCTTCCAAGAGTGCATACGGAGCGCACTACAAAGAGTCGGCGAACTCCGTGGTTTATCGCCGCACCGGGAGCGAGGCGTGGAAACGCGTAGCAGGAGGTCTTCCTCATCCGCAGGGCTTGCGAATCGCCGTCTTGGCAGCGAGTGGCGTGGAGCCGGGGGTTTTCTATTGTTGCAGTGAGGGCGTGGTCTATCGATCTGAGGACGAGGGATTGGAATGGCAAAGGCTCGCGATTAAGTGGGGCAGCGGGACTGCAATTGAGCACGCAACGGGGATGGCAGTCGTCGAAGAGCCTTAGCTTCCCACGCACATCCGCCGGCTTTTACCTTCCCGACGAAACCGTCTTCAGGTAGGCGACTACCGCTTCGGCGTCGGCGCGGTTCATGTGGAACTTGGGCATGGGATCCCGGAGCTCTTTGCCGTCGATCCAGAAGCCGGTGGTCAGCAGGTTGATCATACCGGCGTCGCTGGTCGGCAATGCGCCGCCGATGCGCGGCTCGTACAGTGGCCAGTTGGGAGTCGGATTCGCCGGCAGATAAACGATGGGTCCGCCCTGCAACCATTGGCTGCGATTCATTTGTCCATCGGCAGTGCGCGGGGTGTGGCAGGTAGGACACATGGCAACGTTGTTGACGATGTACGCGCCGTGGGCAACATCGCCGCCGCCGCTGGCCGCCTGACCGCCGCCGCGCTTGGCCTCTTGCGCTCCAGTCTGCGGAGCGCGAACCATGAGCAGGGCGAGCAGCGCCATCGAGCCCACCAGGGCGAATCTTAACGAACGGCCATTCTGAGTGCGAAGCGACATACGAACTCCTTCAGCTTTGATGGCTTCCCGCGCGGGCACGGCGCGAGAGCGGCCGGGGAAAAAACAATATAGCACTGCGAGCAGCGTAAAGAAGATGCGCGCCTAGAAACCTGCATCCACGGTGCAATCCTGCCGGGCCTCGCTCAATGACAGCGTCGAAGTGCAAGCGGCTTCCGCAAGGCTTCGCCCTCATCGATTCCTACGGCTCTCCTCATTCTCGCGGGTGAAAGGCTACAAACGGAAGCTGCTGGACCAGGCGCAGGCGATCGTCTTCCTGGCCGCGATAGGGCCAGCCTGCAACCCAGCTCAACCCGGCGCGAACCACGGGAGCGATCAGCCGGTTGCGGTGCTCATAATCGCGTAACACCCGCATTGCTTCAGATTCGCCGAGGAAGCGATGCGACGCTGCGAAATGATGGGTGCCTATCGTGACCTCTTCATCCGGCCTGGCCTCGATGTTGCGGAGCCAGTCAGCGTCGCGACCGAAGGCGCTAACCACGACGGCCTCTGGCCCCTGCTTGCGATAGTCGACCACCTCGAGCACGGTTTGGCGCCGCAGTCCACTACGCCGGCCAGTATGCGAGAGCAGCAAAAGGCGATGGCCTAACAGCCACCCGAGGCGCCAGCGGTACAAATACACCGGCGCGCGAAATAGATATAACAGCGCTCCTGTCTTCTTCATCTTCACCTGCGCCGATGCGGCAACCTCACGGCCCGTCCTGTTGGTTCAGACCAAGATTTCACGCTTCTGGTTGGCCTTCGCATTGTGGGCTGGAAATGAACTAAGCCCGGCGGTGTTGCGTACATGCTGCGCAGGAGAACTCTCTTTATGCGCAGAATCATTTTTGCGGTCCTGCTCAGCCTTCCTCTGCTAGCCGGCTACGCGATGGCTGACGAATGGACGCACACTTACCAGGTGGGTGACAAGCCCAGCCTGCGGGTTGATACCAACGATGCTGGCGTCGAGGTATCGCGTGGCCAAAGCCGCGTCATCTCGGTCCACGTCATCACCGACAGGATCAACATCGGCACTGGCGGAGTGCACATCATCGATCATCAGAACGGCGATTCGCTCGACCTGCAGGTGCAGACGCCGCACGATCATGGCTTTCATATCTGGTCGGGGCGCTCGCCGAACGTGCGAGTCGAGGTGCAGGTTCCACAGGAGACTGTGCTCGACCTGCACTCAGGCGACGGGCACATTCTGGTCGCCGGCACTTCAGGGGCGGCCAAGCTGGACACCTCCGACGGACATATCGAGGTGCGAGATTTCAACGGATCTCTGAGCGCCCATACCAGCGACGGACACATGACGATTGACGGCGTCTTCACCGACCTGGAACTGCGCACCGGCGATGGCCCTGTCGACTTCACCGCTCGTCCCGGCTCGAAGTTGCATTCCGCGTGGCTGATCCGCACCAGCGATGGCGGCGTGGAAACGCGCCTGCCGCAGGACCTTGCGGCCGAACTCTACGCCCACACCGGCGATGGTCACATCACTCTCAATTTTCCCGTCACCGTAAGCGGCTCGATCGAGCGCTCAAGAGTTCGCGGCACATTGAACGGCGGCGGACCACAACTGGAGATCGCAAGCGGCGATGGCTCCATTCGGATAGGAAAATATTAGCTGGCTTGTCCTGCCGACTCATGGGAATTCATGAGTTGCCGGCGAAGCATGAAGGGCGCTTCCCAGATAGGGATGCCATAAATTCGGCGACCGAAGCGGTATATGAGACCTCTCTCCGGGCAGCGGTTAACGGGTGGCTAACTTCCCACTACTACGGTTAAGGTACTCAACTCGAATTTTTTCGTAGCGGGCGGAGAGCTCTTCCAGTTCGAGGTCGGAAAGATTTTCGATGTCGATCATCTGGTTCTTCGCCTTGTCAACGGCGTGGATGAGTTCGTTCAGCTTTAGATTGATGGCGCGAGCGTCGCGGTTTTGTGTGTTTTGGATGAGGAAGACCATCAGAAAAGTAATGATGGTTGTGCCGGTGTTGATTACCAGTTGCCAAGTGTCGGAGTAGTGATAGACCGGCCCCGTTATCGCCCATATCACGATGGTCAGAATCGCCCCGCAAAATGCCCATCGTGAGCCCATATGCGCAGAGGCCAGCGCGGCAAAACGCCCGAACCAGTTGGGTCCGGGCCTGGCCTCTTTCGGCTTTGCAGGCTTGCGCGATAGCTTTGCAGGAAGTCGTGACATGGATCTATGGATCAGGCAGCTTTGCGGGAGCCCGCTACCATCAGTACCACCCCAGCAGCGCAAAGCACGCCACCAACAACTGGCGATACCTTTTGCTTATCGTGGGTGGTTATCCCTATCGAAGCGCTTCCCGCCTTAAGTTCATGAGTGTTGCTGGTTGGAATCGGCACGACGAATGACAGTATGCCCAGCACCAACACCACCAATCCAACTAACATTAAAGGTCGCATTAATTCCTCGGGAGAGTTGCTCCTACTGCTTGGAGGCGTGAACGTACTCTGCTGGTTGCCTGAACAGTATGACGAACCCAGGCATCCTGGCTTGCAGGGCGGTACTACGGTGTGGGATAAAACGAACGTTTGACCTAGTCTGTCCGAATCAGCCTTTCGTCGTTGTGGTCGGCTTGGGCTTGAGCGTCTTGGCATACTCATAGCTCGAGTCGAAGTATTTCTTGAGTTCGGCAGTCTTTTCAAGAAGCTCGTCAGGCACAGCGACATATTCCTTCATCACCGCACCGTAGGCCTCGAACAGCGTAGTCTTATACTTCTTCAGAAACTTCTCGCGCTCCGCTTCCGGCAGGCGGATAGCAAGCCGTCCCGACGAGTCAAACAGCGTAAACATATTGCCGTTGAGCGAGGTGTAGCCGTTGGCATCGCCCTTGAGCTCAAGCTTAGGATTGGTAGCTATCAGCTTCTCATACAGTCCAAAGTTGCCGCCTCGAACTGAAGCTTTCTTCTTAGTCGCCATAGTCTTCCCATCTCGCAGACGCACTACTGTTTCACGATTACGAATCTGGGGCGGCTCGGTAGTGTCCAGACTAATCCGCGAGCAGTTCTCTCTAATCAGCTTCGCTTCGGCGCGATCAATGGTGATTCGGCGTTGCGACATGGAACCATGAAGCGGGACCGACGCACAAACACCTGCGGAGCAGAACGCCAAAGTGGAAATCTGCTCCGCCGTTTTACACTAGCTGTCAGGCCTGACCGGGACTACTGATGGGGTTCCGGTGTAGTCGTGGTGGTCGTAGTCGAGCTTGGCGAGGGAGTCTGAGTCGTGGTGGTCGACTGGGTTTCCTGCTTCTTATGATGGTGCTTGGTTTTCGTGGTTGTGGTCTGAGTGGTCTGGCTAGCCGGCTGACCTTGGGTTGTCGTGGTACTCGTGGTTTGTCCACTCGACATCGCCGGGGAATCCGAGGTTGTGGTCGTGCTTTGGCTACTGGACGCAGCCGGTGCCTGTGTCGTTGTAGTCGTAGTTGACTGATCCTGTGCCATCATCGATACCGACAGCACTGTGGCGATTGCTAGTACCAAAAACAGAGAACGCATTTGTGGAGCTCCTCAAAATTGATTTCGACGAGCCGGCGCAGAACTCGTGGCTTCAAGTAAGATGCAGATTTTGGACAGCAAGGCAGGATCAGGTAATTTGCGACGACCTTCTAAAGCCTCTGCGCGAACCCATATAAATATGCAGGCGGCCAACCCGCGTGCGAGCCAGCCGAAGAACAGGTAGCAGGAGAAACTATGGCGAAACAGTCCTCCACCCACCCGTTTTCGTATGACAATCGACCTCCGAGAATTGCGTGCTTCAACCGTGCCAAGACCGCGATGGGCGTAAACTTCGACGCGCTCATCACCGCGATGCAGAAATTCGTAGACCAGCACCTGGCTCCGGTCTGGGGAACGCCGGCAAAACTGGTGAAGTCCACCGGATTCCTGAAAGGCGCGTGGGCCATGGTGTTTCTCGACAGCGAAGACGACGCGTCGCTCGAGGGCTATCACGACCTCACTCCCGAGGGCCTGCCAATGTCGAAGGTATTCGTCAAGAACATCCTTAAACAGAAAGACCAGGTGAGCGTCGCCGCGTCGCATGAGTTGGCCGAGATGCTGGTCGATCCCGCGGCCAACCTCTATTCCACTGGCCCCAGGTCGAATCGCCTGTATGACTACGAAGTGGCCGATCCCGTTGAAGAGTTGTTCTTCGACGTCGACGGCATAGCCATGACCAATTTTGTCTATCCCGCGTACTTCGAGAACTTCCACAAGCGCGGCTCGACCCGCTTCGACCACATGGAGACCCTCGAGCTGCCTTTCGCCCTGCACCTGGGCGGCTACCAGAGTTACTTCTCCGGCGGCAAAGAGCGGACAGCCTGGGGCTCGAAAGCCAAGGAGGTCCGCTTCAAGAAAGAAGATCGTCGCGGCCATCGCACCGAGTTTCGCCGCAAGCCCAAGAGACAATTGTCGAGAGCCTAGTCTCCAGGACGAACAGGACGGGTAATCCGTCGTCGCGAGGGTATACCCCCCTCCCCCCCTGTGCTCGTAAAATCTTGATTCCATTCACTCAGAAAAATTTTTGCCTCGTAAAATCTTGAGCGCGTGAGACTTACAGGCAAAATCTTGATATCAAAGAACTTAGCTGGATTCCACCCGCGGGGACACAGCTCGGGGTCCTCGGGAAGAGTTTATGAGTTGCTGAACTGAGCTGCAAAGGAAATTGGTCGCGAAGAGGTTACGAAGGTCGTAGGGGCGTTCCAGAATGGGAATTCCGCGGACGCGGAGGTGGCGCCCCCGTCTTCCGACGGGGGAACCGACTGGACTCCCACGTGGGGTGTCAGCAGTTCTAAGTGATTGTCCGAGCCGCCCGCCCGGACTATTTGGCGTGCACGAGCTCCATCAGTTCGGTCTCGGCCTGGCTCCAATCCGCGTCCGGATGGTTGCTGTTTCTGTTGCCCGACTCGTAGATCTGGTAGGCGCGGGTGCGTATCTGGTCTTGAGAGAAGATGTGCACTGGCTCGGTTTTGAAAGGTTCTGAATGTTTGGGGAAAGAAGGCTTCTGCGAATTCTGAACTTTAGGTTTGAACACTGCGACTCCCGGGATGCACAACTAAGAGGAGAGAACTCCAGAACGGCTGACCTAGTCCAGGGGTCTGAATAGAGGAAAGGCTTCCTCTGGCTTTGATTATACTCGCGCCTGGCGAATGTATTGTTCCCTCGCGTGTGCCTGGGCTCAAGGCGGTTAAAGCAATTCAAGCCGGGTGCCCCGTTCAAGCGCAGCTTGAGCGGGTCTTCAGCGGTCTTCACACACTCCGCTGTGCCCCGAATCACCGACCTCACCGACGTTCTTCCCTTACCCTTCGACCATGCCGACGGGACTGAAACGATATCAGAACACCGGCAGTCTTCACTTCGTCACCTTCAGTTGCTACCAACGGCAGCCTCGTTTGCAGGCCCGTTGCGCTCCCGTCCTGTTCCTGTGGGCGCTGGAGCAAGCGCGTGTGCAATATGATTTCTTGGTCGGCGGCTAAGTGGTTATGCCGGAGCATGTTCATCTACTGGTGTCTGTATTCAACCCTTGAAAAGACCCGCTCAAGCTGCGCTTGATAGCCTGCCCTGAGCGCAGTCGAAGAGCAACCTGATCATCCTCTGCGTCAAGATGCTCGCCCGGACCACCCGCCACCCACACTATTGGTAGCCGAAACGGAAAGTGGCGCCACCCGCCCCATCCGCCATAACTGTTCAATCGGTGGTCTGCCAATCAGGCATGTGGGGATTCAAGTATCGCCGAACACCTATCTGTCGCATTATGTCTTTAGGATGCTTCGGTGCCGGACTCTCGGGTTCCGTTGGCCCACATATGCACCTGTCAATGGAGTATCGTCGGCCGGCCTATCGTTGGTAATCAGGATTAGCTGCCCAATGTGAACGCCGGGGTAAAGGACCTGCGGAGTGTTCGACACATTAGCGATTTCAAGTGTCAGGCACCCTCGGTATAGAGGATGAACCCAAGGTGCCGTCTCGATAAGCAGAAAGGTTCGCGCGACCGATGATTTCGTCAAAGATCTGGCCCGAAACATGACCTGGCAGCTTAATAAATTCTAGACTTTGCACCTAAAACCGTCTGGTGGGCCGGTCTCGCGATACGACCCGAGCGGCTTGTGGACTTTCAAGTGCGAGTGTCGTGGAGTTCTCTTGCGTAGGGTCAAGAAAGGGGGCCGGCGGACTCTGCGGAATGAGAAAATATGAGCCGAGTCTCAAATCGATGGAGTCGTGATCGTACGGCTCAGGATTCAAAAGCAGCGGCGTAATCGCTTCCGGCCCTGTGGATCTGTGATCGGCTTGTCTAAGCCTTTCCTCGATGCTCTGCCGCGACAGGACCCCTGCCAAGTGGCTGTGTCTTTCATGGCTTCGTTCATCGGCCGATCTGCGAGCTCCCGAAGTAAGGCAACGTCTCCCAACGCTTTAGTAACCCAATGCTCGGTTCGTTACGGTCCAATTCGTTCGTTCTCGTGCGGAGGTGGTATCTTGATTACTAATCTTGTCCATCAGCCCCTCTAAACCTTCAAGATAGAACCTATAAGAAGCGTTTAGTAGCGCGATCGATGTGGGATTAACCTTTTCAAATCGACCTTTTTCTACTTCTATATTCAATGTAGACGGGACTATTCCGTTACCTAGATAACTCGCAATAGACTTCCAAACGATGCTGTACTCGTGCAGTCCGGGATCAAGTCCCTGCGTTATCTTCCCGAGGTGCTGTTGTATTTCAGGCATGATTGCAAGCAATGCGACCAGAAACGGTGCTCTGCCATCTGGGCTCTCTTCTTCGGCTTCAATAAATGTGCTGAACTTCAACTCGACTAAGTTCTTTAGCACCTGTACCGACCGAGAGTCTATGTCTTCGATAAAGCTCCACCAGCCTTCATACTTAAGAAGTTCGACTTGGGTCTTCACTCGGAACGGATGTGACGGGTATTTGCGGTAAGACAGTATTTGAGGTCTGGCTTCGTCGTCGGCGATCAGATCGCTCTCCCGCCCTACCAAGTTACCGAGATCGAATAATTCGATGTACGCGAACGTGTAACATGGCCCAACTAAACGTACCGCAAATAGATCGCAAAAAATCTCCTTTGCCCATTGAAGAACGGTGTTGATCATGCGGCTCTGCACCTGAATGGGTTGTTTGTTGAAGTCATTGCCCATCGATTTGTCAAGTGCGACTCTTACTTCTGGATAGAGGACAGAGTCAATGGCGCGCTTCGCGTAGGCGTATTCCCCGATTTCGTGTGCGAGTAAGCAATTCAGGAAGAGAGCATTCCCCTGAGAGTTCGGCATGCCTATCAAGCCCAGGTTCGCTTGAAATGGCTCAGCGTCGAGGATGCGGGCGAGTTGTGCTACAGCATCCTCGGTAGCACTAGGGTTAGCTTGAGAATAATCGAACGTATCGGTGTGATAGATGGTGAAGCTCGCTTGTTCGAAGCCCCCCAAGGAGTGAAACCTATCAACCATGGCTGCCAGTAGCGCAGTGGGCTGATTCAACGTATCAGCGTCAGCACTAGGCTTTATGAACTGATGAAGCTCCCGCCAAGCAGCCCGTAGCGTCCATAGCTCAGTCCGGGATTCCAAGAAGTCCTCTGGACTATCCTCAGCGTGGTGATCAAAGTCTACGAGATGACGCCGGGTCTTTTCGGCTAGATAGGCAACGTAGTCAAAAAACTTTGTAGACGCCTCGGGGTAAGAAACAGCTTGCGGTGGAGGTGAACAGGCAAGAGAAACCGTTTCAACGAACGCGTAAAGGGAAGCCACTTCGCGTTGTAATTGAACGCGAAGTGGTATCACAGGCTAATCACCCGCCCCGGATAACGATGGATCACTGTAGTGATAGGTGCCCTCCGTTCGACAGCAGAGAAAAGCCGGATCGCAGTGCGCATCTCTTCTTCCTGGTAGCCGCCGCTTAAGAGTGCCTCAAGACGCGCAAGAACATGCTCATGTCGAAATGGCTTGCCGATTTCCTCAAGAGTCTGTACCTCTTCAAACCTTCTGTATGGCGTGTCTTCTGAAAGCCTAGAATGCAAAGCTTCAGAGGATTCGGCGGCCTTCAGGCTGCGCAACATACTCGTAAGGTCGTCTTGAAGTTCTGGGTTTGGCAGTGACAACAAGCCCTGACGGGCGCTCATCAACGACTTCAGCGTCTTAATGGCACCTCTGGCCCGCAGCGCAATGGAGAGGTAATTTATACGTTCGCCAGACATGGTAGTTGTTGCCATTTTAGCCTCCCCTGTACCTTGTGTTCAATATACTGTACAATCAAGAACCAGCGTTGTCAATTACATTGAACATGACGGACGAGACATGGCAAGCCGACTTAGGCGCGCAGATTAAGGCTGCACAAGAGCGCCGTGGCATCAGTCAAGAGACATCGGCGGACTCTATCGGAGCGGGCCGAGTTAGCATCAATCAGTACAGAAAATGGCAAAGGCAATCCGCTCTTTAAGGTGATTGCGGAGTAGCGTCGGAAGCTGAAGGCCGACTTTAGCGTCCTGGGATGTCGGGTTGCGGCAGCGGAACTGCTGGAGCCTCGCAAATCCCCCTCGGAAACGCAGCTGGAACTCAAGTTCGATCGCGACCATTCGTTCCTAGCGAATGTAACGATCAGGCCCACAAAGAAATCGATCACAATCACGGCACATTCTGATTTCGGAATAAAAAGCGCCTAGCGCACCGTTAAAGTCGGGAAGGACGTTGCATCAGCTGACCTAATGGTCCCCTTCTCGCCATTTTAATGTGCCCTTACACGCGGGGCTGAAGCCCCGCGTTCCATTACACCCGCACGCGGCGGCGTTGAAACGCCGTCGCCCACCCAACGGATCTACCCAACTACGAGCACCCACTCGTACTCCCACAGCTCATACAGCGGTAGCAGCTTCCGTTGCGCGTCATGATGGCGCCGCAGGTGGAGCAGGTTGGGGCGTCGCCCATGTCGATCAGTTCTTTCAGGGCGTCGGAAGCGTGGACGAAACCGGGGAAGTTGTCAGTTGTCGGCTTGCCGGTTGTCAGTAGCAGCTCGCTACGCTCGGATGAAAAACAGCCGGAAGCCGGAGGCTTCTCCACGAAATCTCCGAACGTCTTCTGGCCCTCGTGGGCTCCTTCGGGGGTGCCGACGGCTGGGGCTCCGAAGTACTTGGGGCGGAGGCCGTCGAAGAGTGCCTGCTGCTGTCCGGTGAGGAAGCGCAGCTGCAGCCAGCGGAAGATGTAATCCATGATCGACTTGGCGTAGCCGATGTCGGGATTGCGGCTCCAGCCGCTGGGCTCGAAGCGGGTGTGGGCGAACTTCTCGCACAACAGCTTGAGCGGCACGCCGTGCTGCAGGCCGATGGAGACGGCGCAGGCGAAGCTGTCCATCAGGCCGCTGACGGTCGAGCCTTCCTTGGCCATGGTGATGAAGATCTCGCCGGGCATGCCGTCCTTGTAAAGTCCGGCGGTGAGATAGCCTTCGTGGCCTCCGACATTGAACTTGTGGGTGATGGAGAGCCGCTCGTCGGGCAGACGATGACGGTTGGCCACCGGAGGCGCGGCCTGCTCGTCGAAGAGCAGGTCCTTCGCTTCGCTCAGGATGACAGACGAAGATTGCGCGTCGCCCTTTTGCGACTTGGCGGTGGCCGAGCCCATGGAGCTGAGCGGCTGCGCCTTCTTCGATCCGTCGCGATAGATGGCGACCGCCTTCAGGCCCAGCTTCCAGGCCTGGATGTAGGCTTCGGAAATTTCTTCGACCGTGGCGTTCTCGGGCATGTTGATGGTCTTCGAGATCGCTCCGGAGATGAAGGGCTGAGCGGCGGCCATCATGCGCAGGTGTCCGGTGTAGTGAATGGTGCGCGTGCCCTTCGACGGCTTGAAGGAGCAGTCGAAGACGGCGAGGTGCTCGTCCTTGATGGCGGGCGCGCCTTCGATGGTTCCGGTGGCGTCGATGTAGCTGACGATGGCGTTGGTCTGGTCGCTGGTGTAGCCGAGCTTGAAGAGCGCCGCCGGGACGGTGTTGTTCACGATCTTGATCATGCCGCCGCCAACCAGCTTCTTGTACTTCACCAGCGCCAGGTCGGGCTCGATGCCGGTGGTGTCGCAGTCCATCATGAAGCCGATGGTGCCGGTGGGCGCGAGCACGGTGACCTGCGCGTTGCGGTATCCGAAGCGCTCGCCGTGCTTGAGGGCTTCGTCCCAGGTAGCCTTGCTGGCTTCGAGCAGCGAGGCGGGCACGTTCGACTTGTTGATGTTGTTGACGCAAGCGCGGTGCATGCGGATGACGTCGAGGAACGGCTCGCGATTGACGTACCAGCCGGGACAGGCGGCGCCGGGGAACGTTGTGGTGGTATAGGGGTCCTTCGACTCGTCGCTCCGCTCCTCGCTCAGGATGACAGCGGTGGTTTCAGTTGCGGGCGCGAGCGGCTGGCAGAGCTCGGCGATCTTGGCGGACTGGAGATAGGCTTCGCCGCACATGATGGCGGTGACGCAGGCAGCGTAGTCGCGTCCGGCATCGGAGTCGTAGGGCAGGCCAGCGGCCATCAGCAGCGCACCCAGGTTGGCGTAGCCCAGTCCCAGCGGACGATAGTCGTGCGAGTTGCGCGAGATGGCTTCGGTCGGGTAGCCGCTGTTGTCGACCAGGATCTCCTGCGCGGTAATGACGACGGCGCAGGCGTGGCGATAAGCTTCAACGTCGAAGGTTCCGTTGGGCGCGAACTTCAGCAGGTTGAGCGACGCCAGGTTGCAGGCCGAGTCGTCAAGGAACATGTACTCGCTGCACGGATTCGAGGCGTTGATGCGCGCCGTGTTCTTCGAGGTGTGCCAGCGGTTGGTAGTGGTGTCGTACTGCATGCCGGGATCGCCGCAATGCCAGGTGGCGTCGGAGATCTTATGCAGCAGGTCGCGCGCCTTGAAGGTGCGGATCGGGCGGCCGTCCTTCACTGCCTTGGTCGAGAACTCGCCGTCGCGCACTACTTCGTACATGAAGTCGTCGGTCACGCGCACGGAGTTGTTGGCGTTCTGGAAGAAGATGGAGGAATACGCTTCGGAGTCGGGACCCGAGCCGTCGTAGCCGTGCTCGATGAGCGCCCAGGCCTTGGCCTCTTCCTTCTGCTTGCACTCGACGAACTCGACGATGTCGGGATGCTCGACATTGAGGATGACCATCTTGGCGGCGCGACGGGTCTTGCCTCCGGACTTGATGACGCCGGCGAAAGCGTCGAAGCCTTTCATGAAGCTCAGCGGGCCTGAGGCCGTGCCTCCGCCGGAGAGCGATTCGGTGGAGGAGCGCAGCGGCGACAGATTGGTGCCGGTGCCCGATCCCCACTTGAAGAGCATGCCTTCGGTCTTGGCCAGGGTCAGGATAGAGTCGAGCGAATCGTTGACCGAGTTGATGAAGCAGGCCGAGCACTGCGGCTTGGTGTAACCGACGGCACTGAATTCGACCTTCTGCTCCTCGGCGTTCCAGTGCCAGTTTTTCGCGTCGGAGTTGGGCTCGATGCGATCGCAGCCGACGTTGAACCATACCGGCGAGTTGAAGGCAGCCTTCTGCTGCAAGAGCAGGTGGGCGAGCTCGTCGTGGAAAATGGCGGCGTCATCGGCGGTGCGGAAGTATCCGCCCTTCATGCCCCAGTCGCGAATGGTTTCGGCAACGCGGCTGACCAGCTGACGCACGCCGGTCTCGCGCTCAGGAGTGTCCATCTGGCCGTGAAGATATTTGCTCGCGACGATGTTGGTGGCCGTCATCGACCAGTCCTTGGGGGTCTCAACGTCCTTCTGCTCGAAGATCACGCCGCCCTTGGCGTCGGTGATCTGGGCAAGGCGCAGCTCCCACTCGAGCTCGTCATAGGGCGAGACGCCGGCGGTGGTGAAGAAACGTTTGAAGGTCAGGCCGGGCGCTTTCTTTTTGGTTGCGGCGGTGGAAGCGCTCGTGGTTTTCGTTGTCGTGGTTACGTCGGCCATTTCAAACTCCTGATCGATATGATTGCGCGTTACGTATGTGGTTCCTGAAATTCATTGCCCCCGATTAGGGGGATTTCATCTCGTCCCTAACCCCGTCCTGAAGGACGGGGCTTTCACCTGTCGTCCTTCGGACTGCTGTCCGCCTGATCCGAACACGATGTCAAACCGAACTACTCGCAATCTCACCACAGTTCAGAACCAACACAGAAAGCTGTGGGGGCTGCTTCCACAGCCGGTTCTCTGGCCGGGAAGACAGCCCCCAGTGGTTCGTTCGGTCCGGTGTCACCGCGACTTTTCTGGCGGAACACGCGTGCGGAGTGTCCCATCCAGTTTCCGTCAGGTACATGGCTGACCTGCGGAATTGCCGGACATGTTAGGGAGTGCCGCCGGGAGCACCCGCTCCCGGCAACGCTTAGTTAGCTGACTTGGAAAGGAACACCGGACGCCATCTTCTCTATGGAATCTGGCTTTCGGCTTGCCGGCCTTCAAAACCGGCTCGGTTACGCGTTGTTTCCCGGCCCTAGCCGTGCTCGGGAGGAATCGAGCCCAGCCACCTCAGTCCCTGCTATCACCTCTGCTTCCGGACGCCTATTGCTCAGGAGGAGCGAACTGAACAACGGTCCAGAATACCCTGTGAAACCGAACAGTACTCCCGACATCTTGTGGATGTCAAGAGCCTACCACCACCTATTGTTATTTTACACCTGCCAGCCGCATCTTTGCGGTTATGAGCGGCCAAGTTAACGGCAGGTTACTGGTGCCCGACTCTCGGACAATAGACCCGCTAGAGCGCGGCTTCAACGCCCGTTTCAGGTGCATTGATGTGGAAGCCTGTGGATTCGGAGGAAAAGGCGGTTGAATCAGAGGTTAAGAGATACCGAGTATTCACCATCATCGATCTCATAAAAAAAATCCCGGCACTTGCCGGGATTATTATCCTGCGATCCAATCTTAACTACTGCGGCGGCTGTGCGCCCTTGGAGCTTCCGCCTGGGCATGTGCCCGTTCCCCGGCCAATGCCGCGAACGTCAATCGACGGGCTGCCCCCAGTATTGTTCACGTTTCCTGCCACATTCACCGACTCTCCGATATGCGACGCCAACTGCGAGGCGTTGGCGTTGGGAGGAATATTCAGCTTGTACGTCGTCCCAGCACTGCTCGTGACCGTGTAGTTGGGATTGCTGCCGCCGAGACAGCCTTCGGTAACCGGGGGCGCTGCCATTTGGCTCTGGGATCCACCCGGCATTCCACTCTGTCCCGATTCCCCAGCACTGCCCGGGGTCGAGGGTTGCGATTGACTTGCGCCCGGTGTCTGCGAACCTGGGGAGGTGGCTTGACCGCTGCTCCCCGCCGAAGTACTGCCGGGCTGTTGTGCCGCCGCCCAGGCTAGCGTCGCCAGCATGAACAGGCTCATTACCAATATATTTCTCATGGAAAAACCTCCACCTTCAGTTGCGCGGTTGCGCTTTCGAGCTGTGACTGGCGCAGAAAGGTTAGAGGGTGGTGCTCGATTTGGGTTTGCCTCAGGCGGTGTCACGATCCCAGAGCTGCAGATCGCTCTTCCCACAGGCTCGAGGATCGTGCCCGGGCAGACTGATCTCGCGCCCAAGTGGTCGAAGCAACGCCCGTAATTCGGGAGCCATTCGGGCTCCGGGTGACAGAGCAATCCTCCCGGCCGCGGATGCAACGCCGATTCCGCTCACAGCAACTTACTGAGGAGAACACCATTAATGAGGACGGCCCTTGGAAAAATCGAAGCGTAGCCAATCTCTTCTTGCGCTTGCCGGATTTGGTGCAGCAGCCTTAGCTGCGGGATGGGTGGGAGCCCGATACAGTCCCCGGGACCGGCGGACGCAGCTCTGGTACCGGCGGCTGAAGAAGCCGAGTTTCAATCCACCGCAATTTGTGTTTCCGGTGGTCTGGACCGCACTTTACGCGCTGATGGCGGTTTCCGGATGGCGGGTGTGGCGCAGCGAAGATTCGCAGGATCGCTCGCGCGCCCTGTATCTGTGGGCCAGCCAGTTGGCGTCAAACGCGGCGTGGACCAAGATCTTCTTCGGCGAGCACCGGCCCATGCTGGCGCTGGCCGATGTCATACTGCTGGAAAGCCTGGTAGTGCGGTACATCGCGACAGCCAGTAAGGTCGATCGTCCGGCCGCGCTGTGTTTCGTGCCCTATGCGGGTTGGGTAGGGTTCGCGACGATCCTCAACGCGGATATCGCCCGGCTCAATCCTGACGCCCGCAACAAGCATCCTCGACCGCGAGCTGCCTGAGCGCGACAGGATCGCCGGCGAGGGCGAGGGGGATGGTTCACGGTTCGGCAGCCAGAGGCTCAGGGCTTATGCTTCTGCGCCTTTTCGGATTCGTCGATCGTCTTGCGAAACTGTTCGACCGCCCGCACATGAGGTGAGTCGAGTATGTTGTTACCACGGCAGCGCCAGAGTGGAGCTGTATCCAAGGGATATTGGACCTTACCTTGGTAGACCTCGAAGCTGTCGTCCGTAGTGCCAATGTCTCCGCCGGAGCGCGGCCCCGTCGGTTCGCCGGGAAGGGGATAGGTGAGGTCTGACGGTCGGCCTTGCTGGACACCGACACGAGTGTTTCCACCACCCTGTTGAATGGCGACCGGAGGATTGTCGGTTGGAGAATTGGCAACGGTCGGGCCGCCGTCGTTTCCCTTTCGGACTGCGATCACCAAATCTGCGAATTGGGCATCTGTGACCAGCTGGAACCTACCCCATTGTGAGAGTGCCTTCTCCACGCTCTCCTGTGCCGTCCGATTCAACGTCGGATTGGTTACCGGTTCGCCCGCGTCCGGTTGGATTACAACAGCAACGGTGTGAGCCTGAAGAACGTAGCTTGGTAGAACTTGCTTATCTTTAGCCAGAGTGAAGGGAACAATGGCGAAAGTGATGAAGTAAATCAGCGTCGAGCGAGCGAACATGAGTCACCCTCCGCGGGTAAGGCGCTGCTGATCATACGACTGAAGTGGGTCCGCGAATCTGCGCGTCCCATTCAGGCCGGATTTGCCCGATGTGTTTTGCAATCCCCGACCCAATCCCTTCCTAACTTCGTTCTACGTAACACCCTCGCAAAAAGAATGCGGAATGGGGAGCCGCCTGGTCGTCCAAGCCGATTGCTAATTGCCTTCCGGTGGCGTGTGCTGGAAGGGAAGCTTGGTGTAGCGCGCCTTTTCCACTTCGATGACCATCGCGACCCGGCCGTCGCTGGCGCGCATGGGGAATGGAGCGCCAATGTATTTGTGCGAAACCTTATCCATGGTCTCGAGCTTAGAGTCGTCGCGAAACTCGACCACACGGCCGCGAATCTGCACCTCCTCGTACGGGTTGTGAAAATCAACGACCGATAAACCGAGCCGCGGGTTGCGACGAAGATTGCGCGCCTTCAGGCTGTCTTCCCCGGTACAGATCACCAGGTGGTCGCCCTCCACGCCAATCCAGACTGGCGTCACATTGGGCGAACCGTCGGGCATCAGGGTAGCAAGGTGGGCGAAGTTTGGACGTGAGAGCAGCGACTGCACTTCCGGCTGAAGGGGCATGGGTTCCTCCTGGTCCACCATTGTAGGCGGGACACCAACGGCGGCCGAAGTCGGAGCCCTGATACGAAGCAATTCGATGTCTGCAGCACTCCAACGTATGCTGCCCATGTCTTAGCCTGAGAAAGTTAGGTGCACTAGAATCAAGTTGTGCTGCTGCATCGCCACAACTTTTCACCGGAACACGATGCCGAGCTGTTCGCCGCCGCTCCGGCCGGGCCGGCGGTATTCGCGTTGCGTGCCGCGGCCGAGGGTAGCGAGCCCTATGTCAGCAAAACCGCGAACCTGCGACGACGGCTACAGCGCCTGCTCGGCCCAGCCGAGGGTCGCAGGCTGAACCTGCGCGAGAGCGTTCGCTGGATCGAGTGGAGTCCCACAGGGTCAGACTTCGAAGCATCGTTCCTGTTGTATGAAACCCTGCGTCGCGAGTTCCCCAAAACTTATGACAAGCGCCTGCGGCTGCGATTTGCGCCTCTGGTGAAGTTCATCCTGGGCAATGCTTATCCGCGCGCGACGGTCACCACTCGCATTGCGGGACTGAAAGGCGATTCCGTTTATTACGGACCGTTTCTCTCGCGGGTTGCGGCTGAAAAGTTTGCCAACGATTCGCTCGACTTATTCAAGGTGCGACGCTGCACTGACGACCTGAATCCAGATCCGGCGTTTCCCGGCTGTATCTACTCTGAAATGAAGATGTGTCTCGCCCCCTGTTTCAAGGGCTGTAGCGATGAAGAGTACGCAGCGGAGGTGGCGCGGGTGCAGCAGTACTTTGAAAGCGGCGGCCAGTCGCTGGTACGGGAAATCGAACGAATGCGCGATGATGCCTCGGCCAACCTCGACTTCGAAGCGGCAGCCACGTTACATACCCGGTTGGAGAAGGTGAAAGCAGCGACCTCGCAATTGCCGGAGGTCGTCCGCCGGCTCGACGAATTGAACGGCGTGATCATTCAGCCGTCAGCCGAGCCTGACGCTGTCGCGCTGTTCAAGATTGAGGCCGGGATGATCTGCGAACCGGTGTCCCTCAATGTGGGAGCCCAGGCCGAAGCGGAACATCTACGGGCGAAGCCCCTCTCGATGGAGGCGCGCATCGTGGAAGCGCTGGGGCAGGTGGCGCCGTGCAAGCCACACAGCGCACTGCATTGGATGGAGCACCTGGCGATCCTCAAGCGCTGGTACTACCGCTCATCGCGGACGGGAGAGCTGTTCCTGGCCGACAACGTCGGCGAGTTGCCCATGCGGCGCGTGGTGCGTGGAGTTTCGCGCGTCTTCCGCGGAGAGCGAGCCGCAGGCGACCTGAGCGAGACCGCCGGTGATTACTGGAAATTCCGCGCGGGGGAGGCGGGGATACGATAGGCAGTTGAGCGCAAGGAGTTCACCACAGAGACACAGGGGCACAGAGAAAAAATGGGAATCTTAAAACCTCGGTGTCTCTGTGCCTCTGTGGTGGAAACGACTACTCGCCTGCGACCGTCATGCCGTCAATGCGCAGTGTGGGACACGCGACTGCGCTGCGAAACTCGAGGTCGATGCCGATCTCGCTGATGTTGAACAGCATGTCTTTGAGATTGCCGGCAACCGTGATCTCTTCCACCGGGAATGTCAGCTCGCCGCCCTGGATCCAGATGCCGCTGGCGCCGCGTGAGAAGTCTCCGGTAACCAGGTTCACGCCGTGGCCGAGGAACTCGGTAACGAATAGACCGTCCTGGATATCGCCGATGATCTCCTGCAGAGTTTTTGTCCCGGGCTGCAAAAAGAAGTTGCCGGGACCGATGCCGGGTGTGCCGGCCAGACTGCGGGAAGCATTGCCTGTGGTCCGAAGGCCGAGCTTCTTCGCGGTATAGGTGTTCAGCATGTAGGACTGGAGCACGCCGTTCTCGATGACATTGGTGCGCCGGCTGACCACGCCCTCGCTGTCGAACGGGCTGGTCCCGAAGAGGCCGGGCATGGTTCCGTCATCGACCACGTTGATGTTGTCGCCCGCGATCTTCTCATTCAGCTTGCCGGTGAGAAACGATGCTCCGCGATAGACCGAGTCGCCGTTGACAGCCTCGAAAATGTGTCCGAGCAGCGCTGCCGATATCGTGTTCTCGAACACGATCGGAACCTTGGCGGTCTTGACTTTGCGTGCTCCCAGGCGGCGCAGGGTGCGTTTGGCAGCTATCGCGCCAACTTCTTCCGGCGATTTCAAGTTTTTCAGCGAATGCGAGACCGAGTACCAGTAATCGCGCTGCATGGCCGAGCCTTCGAGTTGCGCGATGGGCACCGCTACCACCGAACAATACGACCGGCGATTGTCGCCGACGAAACCCAGGGAGTTGGCCAGAACCTTGTATCCTGCGGCGGCGTCAAAGGAGCCGCCATCGGAATTCACGATGCGAGAGTCAGCGCTCATGGCCGCCTTCTCGGCGCGGCGCGCGTAGTCGATGCGATCTTCCGATGAGAGTGAATACACATCGTCGTAATACAAGCCGAGATCGCCCTCGAGTTTGCCCAGTTCGGCAGGGTCGGGCAATCCTGCAAGCGGGTCGGCGCTGGTCACGCGCGCTAACGCTATGGCCGACGCAACCATCTTCTTTATGCCTTCCACCGTCAGATCGCTGGAGTAGGTGCTGGCCGAGCTCTGGCCCACGAACACGCGAACTCCCACAGCTTTGGAGCCGGCTTCTTTCAGGGTTTCAACCTGACCGAGCCGGACAGTCGTAGAGAACTCGGTGCCATCCGTCGCCACTGCTTCGACGGCGCTCGCGCCCTGCCGCATAGCGAGGGCAACGGCGCTGGTGGCAATTTCCTTCAGGTCGACAGATGTCTGGGTCGTGCTTGGTGTCGATCGTCTCGCTAGAAGTGCTCATCTCGTATGGACCTTTTTCTAAGTTCGTTGCGAGTCTTACAATGTGTGACTATGAGCGAACTGCTGTAGTCCTACTTTGTGGGATGTGCCTGGCATCATTCCCCTCGTCCCACGCTGTGGAAGCTTTGTGGAAATCGCCCGGCGGGACGAGCCGCGCTGAGCGTGTCCTACAGTAAGCCCCAGCAAATCAACGACTCACGCGTTTGTTGCGAAATCGTGAATCTACGCCGGCGTCTGTGGATTACCGCCGGGGACTAAGGCCGCCTCAGGAGCCTGTCCCACCCACTGTCAGACGGTCGATTTTCAGTGTAGGAATTCCTACTCCCACAGGGACGGACTGCCCATCTTTGCCGCAGGTGCCGACGCCCTCGTCCAGTTGCAGATCGTTGCCCACCATCGAAACTTTGGTTAGAACGTCGGGACCGTTACCGATCAGCGTGGCATTCTTGAGCGGCGCGGTGACTTTGCCGTCCTCAATCAGGTACGCCTCGGAGGCGGAAAACACAAATTTGCCGTTGGTGATGTCGACCTGTCCTCCGCCGAAGTTGACAGCGTAGACGCCGTACTTCACTGAGCGAATAATGTCTTCCGGCGAATCCTGCCCGGCGAGCATGTAAGTGTTGGTCATGCGCGGCATGGGAATGTGCTGGTAACTTTCGCGGCGGCCGTTGCCGGTATTGGGCAGGTTCATCAGGCGCGACGAAAGCTTGTCGGTGAGATAGCCCTTCAAGATGCCTTTTTCGATGAGCACGGTGCTGTCGGTGTGGTTGCCCTCGTCGTCGACGTTGAGCGATCCGCGGCGGCCGGGCATAGTGCCGTTATCCACCACGGTGCATTTGTCGCTCGCGACGCGACGTCCCATCATGTCAGAGAAGGCGGAGGTCTTCTTGCGATTGAAGTCGGCTTCGAGACCGTGGCCGATGGCCTCGTGCAGCAGCACGCCCGGCCATCCCGGGCCGAGCACAACTTCCATTTCGCCGGCGGGTGCGTTGCGCGCGTCGAGTTGAACAATCGCCTCGCGTGCGGCTTCGGTCGCGAAATGCTCGGGCGGCTTCTCCGTTTGGAAGAACTCAATACCAACGCGGCCGCCACCGCCGGAGGTTCCGCGGGCTGAACCCTGCTCGGTCTTGGCGATGCAGAACACGCTCATGCGGGCGAGCGGCTGCGAATCTTCGGCGAAGCTACCGTCGGACCCGATGACCAGGATGCGGCGCAGCTCGTCGGCGTAACTAACGCGCACTTCATGGATTCGCGAATCGTAGGCCCGCGCAGCCTTGTCGGCGCGCTGCACCAGGTCGACCTTGGCCAGAACTTCGGCTTCCACCGAAGGCAGCGGCACGGGATACAAGTTGTGCAACGGTTTATCCGTCATGCCCACGATAGGCTGCTTGGCGGGACCGCTGGCAATGAGCGCCGCAGTTCGCGCCGCCCGCATAATGCGGTCCGATGAGAGGTCGTCCGTGTAGGCGTAGCCGGTGCGGTCGCCCGCGAGCACACGCACGCCACAGCCGACGGAGATTCCCTGCGACGCCGACTTCACCATGCTCTCGTCCAGCGAAACCGAGGTCGAGGTCTGGTATTCGAAATAGAGGTCGGCGTAGTCGCCGCCGGCCGACAGCGCAGTCGATAAATAGCGCTCGACGTCAGCCTGCGACAAACCGTAGCGATCAAAGAAGAACTTGTTGTCCATGGTCACACTTATTGGATGTTCGCCAGCATTCAAAGAAGCTTAGCCGGACCGGAGATGAAGAGAGCCGCGGATTTACACGGATCAACACAGATCCCGAACCTAAACGTGAAGAAAAATCCGGGTCGATCCGTGAAAATCCGTGGCTAAGCACTTGTCTTTGGCGCTCCGCCACGACACCGGCATAGCCCCAATGTTCGATTATCACACAGGGGTGTGCGGCCGGTTGCGGTCGGCAAGTGCCTGAGTTCGCTAGGCTTGGCCCAGATGCTGACCTCCTCAATATCGGCCGAGACGCTTGCTCGAACGCTGGAGAGCTTTTTGCTCGAAGCTCCGTCTGCCGTTTTGATCGAAAACGGCTATGTGCTTTTCGATTTCAGCAGCGCGCGTTATTCGGTTTCAGGAGAAGGCAAATGTGTGCTGCATGTCTGGTCGGAGGAGCGAAACATCGTGCGTCGCGTTCTCGATTGCGAGCCACGGTCGCGCACGCTTCGCTTGTCGGTGCTTCGATTCGGGCAGTCTAAAGCGCAGGTGCTCGAAATCTGCGCTGACGCCGGACATCGCAGTGCGATGGCGCAGCGGGCGGCTCGCGCTGAGTATCAGCGGCTGCTGGTCCGACTCCTGGAGCGGGAGTACCCCGGCGCGAAGATCGGTTCGCTCAGCGCGAAAGCTGACCTGGAACATTCGTTCAGCCCGGTCTACACGCGGGCAGTGCTGCGCACCGGGCAGACGGCATTCGCCGTTCTCGGAGTAAATGGAGAGGAGAGCCAAGCCTCGATTGATGCGGCACTCACGTTCGGGATTCTGTGGCTCGATTACCAGCGGGCACGCGCCGACAGGTACCACATTGTAGGACTCAAGCTCTTTGTTCCATACGGGCGAGGCGAGATCGTTAGCCAGCGCATGGCGCATCTCGATCAGGATGCCGTGAAGTGGCAGTTGTACCAGATAGGGGAGCGCGCCGAGAGCTGCGAGGAACTGGACTTCCACGATCACGGGAACCTGGCTACGCGGCTGGTGCGGGCAGTCGATCCGCATGCGACGCGGGAGCGCTTTGAGGCGTCGATTGCTACCATCAGTGAGCTGGTGCCTTCCGTTGATGTCAGCATCGAGTCGGCTTCGGAGATCATTTTTCGCCTCTACGGTCTGGAGTTCGCGAGGGCGCGGCTGGCGCCGGTTGCCGGTTCGTTTCGAAACAGTGAAACGATTGTCTTCGGCATGGGGCCGGCGGAATACACGCTCGATGAGCACACGGAAGATTCCTTCAACAAGTTCATTGAGCGAATCACAGGCCGCCGTCATCCTGCGGGAGCGCACGGTGATCCGCTGTATCGGCTTCGCCCTGAGCGCTGGCTGGAGTCCCTCATTACGCGCGATGTGCGTACCATCGATGAGCGGCTTGACCGCAGGCATGTCTATTCGCAGGTGCCGGCGTTTACTGCCTCCGATCGCGCGATGCTCGATGTGCTGGCGTCGACCATTGACGGCCGCCTTGCCATCCTCGAACTCAAGGCCGACGACGATCTTCACCTCGTGCTGCAGGGCCTCGACTACTGGGCACGCGTCCGCTGGCATCAGCAGAATGGCGGCTTCGCCCGCAACGGATATTTTCCAGGATGCGAGATTTCTGATGCGCCACCTCTGCTCTACCTGGTCACGCCCGTACTGCGCACCCATCCTGCGACCAGCGTTCTGCTGAAGTATTTGTCACCGCAAATCGAATGGCAGCTGGTGCAGCTGGATGAGCACTGGCGGGCGGGAGTGCGGGTGGTGAATCGGAAAAGAGGGAGAGCGTTTCGAACCACGGACGGACGCGGATCCGCGAAAATCCGCGGTTTTCTTTAGCGCTCCGCTCACGCCGCGATTCGTTGTTGGGTTTCGGTGCGGCTTTCGGGCTGGGTTGGAGTCGCGTCGGGCTCAACCGAGCGCATGTGTCGCCAGCGCACCCACAGAATGCGAATCGTGGCCGCTACCGGAATAGACAGATAGACGCCGATAACCCCTGCGATTTCGTTGCCCATCAACACAGCGACGATGGCCGCCAGAGGATGCAGCTCGACCTTGTTGCCCATCACCCTTGGCGAGATCAGGTAGTCCTGCACCACGCGCCAGACGCCCAAAACGACCACGATCCACAGTAGATGGGGATAGGCGGAGAGGAATCCCACTCCGAGCACCAGGGCCGCAGCCATCAGCGGCCCGACTACGGGGATGAACTCCAGGAAGCCTGCGGTAACCCCCAGCGCCAAGCCGTAAGGCAGATGCATCAGCCAGAAAAAGCTGGTCAGGACGAGGGTTGCAGCCCCGGCAAGAATCAGCTGCGCTCCGATGAAAGAGGCGAGCATCTCGTCCAGGTCGTGGGCGACGGCACGAAGAAAGCGTCGCTGCTGGCGGTGGTCCAGGTTGCTAATTGCGTCCTCGGCGAGGCAGCGGCCGTCTTTGAGAAAAAATACGGCGATGATCGGTATGAGCAGGAACCAGACTGCGTTTTTCAGCGAAGCAGCAATGCTAGCTCCGACGTCGGTGCTGAAACTTTCCAGGGCGGCGCGGTGGCTGGCGATGAACGTCTCGATCCTAGCTTGCGTGTCGTAGCTCCAGCCATGGCGGCTGCCCAGCTGCCAGACGATTTTGCCGCTGGCCACGCGATCGAGCAAACTGGGTATCGACTGGATCAGTTGGCGCATGTCGTCCACGATGCGGCCGCCAAAAATAACAAACAGTAAAGCGAGAAAGCCGCCACAGATGAGATACGTCTCGAGGATGGCCAGGCCGCGCGAGTGGAAGCCAATGCGCGATCGCTCAATGCGAATCACGATGGGCTCAAGCAGGTACGCAAAGAAGACCGAGAACAACAGGATGACGAGCGTGCTCCGCACTTCGTAGACGAACCATCCGACGACAACAAAAATCACCACGGTCATCAGAGCGCGCGCAGTTCGGCTATCGAAAATCGACATGTGTTCTGTCGGATGTGTGCGCTGGGAGGACGGTTGTAGAGCCAGAGCCGTTTTGCCGGAGCTTTGACTTACCTTCGCCGGCTCACGGCCGGTGCAGGGGGTTTGCCGCTGTAGTCCTTGGGATAGACCACGACATACCTCTGCAGCGCCTCTCCCGCGCTCTCGGTGCGCAGGTCGGAATGATCGCGCAACGCAAGGTGCACGATGCGGCGCTCGCGCGACGCCATTGGGGCGAAAGCGTAAGGCACTCCGCTGCGGCGTACCTGCTCGGCGGCGACTTCCGAGGCCATGCGCAGCTCTTTCTTGCGTGCGGAACGAAAGTTCTGGGAGTCGAACAGTACCAGGTCGTGCTCTTCGGTCGAAAGCCGAAGCATCTCCAACGCAACCTGCTCGAAAGCTCGCAGCAGCTCGGCGCCGCGCTCCAGCAGCATTGGGGTGTCAGCCCCGCTGAGATCGACCAGGATGACAGGGTTTTCGGAATCCTGCGCATCGATCGGCGGCGGATCGACCATGATCTTGTACTTCAGGCGGAAGTCGCCGTGTTTGATGATTCCGTTTAGCAGTTCACTGATCTTGCGAGCCGCAGCAACTTTGTCCTGAATTGGCATAGTCTTCGTTTTATTTAGCGCTCTTGCGCGCGCGTTTCGCCGCTTCCTCGCGCATCTCTTTGCCCAGCCCGGTGCGGTTCATGACCGATTGCTGGATGATGGCAATGACGTTGCCCATCGTCCAGTACAGGCTCAAGCCCGAGGGCAGCGACCAACTGAAGAAGCCCAGCATGGCGGGCATCATAAATGTCATCATGCGCTGCTGTGCCGGATCCATGCCGGCGCTGGGCGTCAGGCGCTGCATGAAGAAGGTGCTGGCCACGATCGCTACCGGCAGAATATACAACTTGTCGGGCGACGACAGATCGTTGATCCACAGGAAATGCGCGTGCCTGAGCTCGATGGCATTCCCCAGCATGGAATAGAACGCCCACAGGAAGGGCAACTGAATCAGCAAAGGCAGGCAGCCGCCGGCGGGGTTCACGCCTTCGCGTTTGTAGAGCTCGGAAATTTCGGTGTTCATCTCGGTACGCCGCGGGTCGCGCATCGGGATGTTTTTATATTTCGCCTGAATAGACTTCATCTGCGGCTGCAGCTTCTGCATCTTGAGGGCGGATTTCTGGCTGGTGATGCGCAGCGGCAGCAAGGCGATGTTGATGATGATGGTCAGGATGATGATCGACCATCCCCAGTTGTGGACCATGTGGTTGTAGGTCCACTTCAACCACTGGAAGAGCGGTCGGGCGAAGAAGCTGAAGTAGCCGAAGTCGACTACGTGGCGCAGGTCGGGGCCGCCGGGCTCACCGTTGTCGAGATTGGCTTTTACCGATTCCAGAACATCGACGGCCTTGGGGCCGACAAACAGGCGCTCGTCGGTGACGCCGTTGGGATTGCCTACGGCCGCGCCCAGCACCTGGTAAGTATCAGTCTTGCCGTCGGCGTTGGCGCCGCTTTTCGGAACCGATATCTGGTGATGCAGCATGACCATCGCGGCATCGCGTGGCATATCGGGGAGGAAGATCGCAGCGAAGTACTGATCTTGCACCCCGGCCCAGCTTAACGGACCATGCAGGGTGTTGCCGCCGCTGACCTTCTTCGGCTCCAGGCGCGTGACTTTGCTTTCGGCCTCGTACTCAACCCGTGAGGAAGCGTAGGACGGCGCGGTGGACTGATCGCCAAACCCAGCCGGCCACACCGGCAGTGCCTCGATCGACTTGCCGTTTTGCGTAACCGCGATCTGGACTTGAAGGACATAGGTGTCGTCGAACTTGAAGGTCTTGCGAACGTTGACGCCGCCCTCGGAGTATTCGTACGTCAGCTCGCCCGGAGGGGTGATCGCAGTATCGCCGGTGGATACGTACAACGCAGAGTTCAGCTCATCGCGCAGCTTGCCGTCGTAGGTGTACAGGGCGAGAGGCAGGCCATACTCGACGGCCGCCGAGTTGACCAGGTCGAGCGGCTGACCCTGCTCATTCTTGTACTTCTTCAGCACCCACGACTTGGCTTGCGCGCCCTTGTTGGTGAAAACGATCCGGTAGAGATTGTTCTCCACCACGGTTTCAACTTCGCCGGTAGCAGCCTTGTGTTCACCCGTGATTACAGGTGCTTCGGCATCCCGCTTGCGCGTGGGCTGCTCGGCGGGGGTTGCATTGGGCGTGGCTGCGGAACTTGCTTCCGCAGTGCTGGTGGAAGCCGCAGCGGTGGGAAGCTTGGGGGGCGCGTTCTTCGCCTTGTTCTTGATGAGCACGAACTGCCCAATCAGGATCAGGGCGAACGTGACAACCAGAACGAGCGTCATCCGGCTTTGTCCGCCGGGTTCCTGTTGTGGGCTGCGATACTCGGGCAAGTTGGTCCGTTCGTTTTCTATTGAAATCTTTGCTGCCTTGTCATTCTGAGGGGAGCCATTCGCCGGAGGCGAAGAGCGCAGTCGGAGGACCCTCCATCAGCGAACTGCTGAGAGCGATAAAGGTCCTTCGGTTCGTCGCTCCGCTCCTCACTCAGGGTGACAGTTGATGCTGGCGGTGCGACTACTCCACCGCAAACTTTGTGGAACCGGGTCATGGCCGCCGCGCGCGAGCGGATGACAACGCAACAAGCGCCAACCGGCTAACAAGCTGCCACGCCAGGCTCCGTGCCGGTCCACCGCTTCCATGGCGTACTCGGAGCAGGTGGGAACGAAACGGCAGGCGTTGGGCAGTGCCGGCGATATCCAGCGCTTGTAGGCGGACAACATCGCTTGCAGCGTCCGCTTCATGATTGCTGGGCCTTGGCTTCCCGCGCGCGTTGCAGTGCCAGTTTCAAGCCGCGCTCCACTTCCGCGAGCAACTGGTCGAACGGCAACTGCAAAACCGACTTCCGGGGATTGAACACCACGTCCACCGAGGCACCTTCTGCAGGCCACGATGCGCGGACTGCTTCGCGCATGCGACGCTTAATTCGGTTCCGCTCGACTGCGTTACCCAGTACCTTTCCCACGGTCAAGCCAACTCGTAACGAAGCGGGTTGAGCGTGGCTTTCGGCACTGCGGCGAAGGAAAAATACCGTCATGTTCCCGGTGAACTGGCGGCGTCCCTGCTGATACACCTGCTGAAAATCAGCATGGCGCAACAGGCGCTTCGTTTTCGGGAATTTACCGCCGGCTTGGGTCAATCAACGTCCGTCGCCAGGAGACTACCGGGAAGTCCCCAGCGTTTGCAATGCTGATGTACTGTTCGCTGCAATGACGCAGCCTGCCGCCGCTAATCGCGGTAACTGGCTGATACGGCAATGCGTTTGCGTCCTTTAGCACGCCGGCGGGACAATACCGCGCGGCCGCTCTTGGTCTTCATACGAGAACGAAATCCGTGCGTCTTTGAGCGGCGACGACGGTTGGGTTGGAATGTGCGCTTCGGCATTCGTTACTGCGCTCCTCACTAAGGGCAAATGTCTGTAGGCAAACCAAAAGTATAACGGGGAGCGGGTATCAGTGGCAACTCTGGCCTTCCGCTATTCGCTTTTGGCCCTTGGCGCCTGGCCAGAGCCGGCGAGTACGGGTCGGCTTACAGACTCGGCACGGGCAAGCCTACGACATGGATGTGTCGGGGTGCTTATCTCTCAGGTGATCTGCGAATTTGCTTCGAAGGACTTCCTCGGGAAGATCATCGGCCAGCGGGCGGGCGGGATCGTGCACAATCGGCAAAACCCAGTCACAGGACGAACAGGTGAAACCGAGGCGCTTGTCAAACACGAGTTTGGGATGTGGATGTCGCAATGGTTTGTTGGCTTTTGCTGCATTCTAGTCCATCTCACACATGTTCAAAGCTAGGGGATGGGATTCTGGCGAACGGCGGAAAACGTCGCGGCTCCGGATTGCGAAGTCAAGACTGCCGAGTAACTGCACAGCGAGCGCGGCAATCGATTGTGCGTGTAAAAATATTTTTGGTGCAGTAACTTTCCCGAAATCAATCGTTCTCTCGTCCGACTGCATTCCAGCTGGTGCATCGTGCTCTTGCACGCGATTTTTTTCGTGCTAGTATCCCATGCAGCCACAGACAATCAACACGCACTAAACGAGTGCACGCTGCACATCCGGCAGCCTTCCCTGGGTGGCGGGTCTTTTCATTTCCCGAGATGTGTGACGGACTACACGCTGTGGCACCGTGCGTTCGGCCCTGTTCCCACTGAACTTTACTTCGATAGGTTTGAGGCGCAAATCGCCTCGGAATTTTGCTGCTATGGCTTCTATTGGAACTCTGAGCCCCAATCCGTGGGTGCGTGTCCTGGACGCACTGGAAAAGAAAGTTAACCGCAGCTCCTACGAGACCTGGCTCAAGCCGACACGCTTCAGTCATTCGCAGGGCCCGACCTTGTTCGTGCGCGTGCCGAATCCCGACTTCTGTCACATCGGAGAGAAGTGGGGCGACCTTATCAGCGAGGCGATCGACGATTTGGGGATGGAGTATCAGGACGTCGAGTTCGTCACCGATCAGGAAAAGCGCGCTTCCGCAGAGAAGCCCCGAACCGACGGCGTGTCGGACGAGGAAACCCCCGACGCTGCGGCGGCCGGCGTGGTTCGACAGCAACGTTTCGACTGGGACGGAGCGGCACAATTGAATCCCAAATACACCTTCGACGGATTCGTTATCGGCGCTGGAAACCAGTTTGCTCACGCGGCATCGCGTGCGGTCGCAGAACGTCCTTCGAAAGCGTATAACCCGCTGTTCCTCTACGGCGGAGTCGGTATGGGCAAAACGCACCTCATGCAGGCCATCGGGCACGAGGTGAAGAAGAATAACCCCGACATGGCCATCTGCTACCTATCCAGCGAGAAGTTCACCAACGAGATGATCAACGCGCTGCGCTACAACCGGATGACCAGCTTCCGCGAGAAGTACCGCAACATGGATGTCCTGCTCATCGACGACATCCAGTTCCTCATCCACAAGGAACGTACGCAGGAGGAGTTCTTCCACACGTTTAACGCCCTGCATGAGAACCTGCGACAGATCGTGATTGCCAGCGACCGTCCTCCGAAGGAGCTGGCGGAGATCGAAGACCGTTTGCGCAGCCGCTTCGAATGGGGCTTGATCGCCGACATCCAGCCGCCTGACCTGGAAACCAAGGTGGCGATTTTACAGAAGAAGGCTGAGTCAGAGCGAGTCCACATCCCCACCGACGTGGCGCTCTACATCGCGTCGAACATCCGCAGCAATGTTCGGGAGCTTGAGGGCGCGCTGATCCGGTTGACGGCATACTTCTCTCTCACCGGCGGCGAACTCAACCTGCAGACCGCGCAGGAAGTGCTGAAAAACGTCATCGACTCGCAGGCCCGGAAGATCACCATCGACTCCATCCAGAAGGTTGTGTCGGAGCAGTTCGGTCTGCGCCCTGCGGAAATCAAGGCCAAGAATAACTCGCGCGTGATTGTTTATCCGCGGCAGATCGCCATGTATCTCGCCAAACATCTGACCGACGCATCGCTCCCAGAAATCGGACGCCAGTTCGGCGGCAAGCACCACACCACCGTGCTGCACTCGGTCGACAAAATCGAAGAGGCGCGCAAGACCGATAAAGATTTAAACAGGCTGCTGAATAAACTCACAGAGACTTTGGGCGCATGAAACCGGGCTTCGGCCCGGTTTTTCAGTTTAGGGCTGGCTTTTCCTTTGATCGCTCTGTGGACGGCCTGTGGATGCCGATGAACATCGGGTCTGGATCTCGCGAGCGGCTCGATTCCCAACAGCAGACGGCGATTTGCAGAGCCGGTTGTCCGCCGGCGCGGAAGAGCGGTGGCCCTTGATTCATGCGGTTTCGGCTCTCTTTTCCACTTTTTCAGAGTGCCTACGGTTACTACTGTTTTATTAGATTCTTATTTGATATAAGGAAAGTCGTAGTCGCAGAGGTTGAGCGCGCTTGAGCGTCGTATGGTGGATCGGCTCAAGCAGTTCGGAAACGCGACTTGCCAAAAGGTGAACATGATGGCTGCCGAAGCTACGGGAGCAATGCAGGGAACGGCGATGGAGATCAGCGTTAGCAAGTTTGAACTGCTGAAAGAACTGACGGCCACACAGGGCGTGGTCGAGCGCAAAACCACGATTCCCATCCTGTCGAACTTTTTGTTCGAAGCCGCCGACAACCGGTTGACCATCACTGCAACCGACCTGGACCTGAGCCTACGCACCTCCTGCGCGGCCAAGGTGAAGAAGGAAGGCGCCTGCACCATCCCGGCGCGCAAGCTGTATGACTACGTCAAACTGCTGCCGGATGGCGACATCTCCATCAAGCTGCTGGAGAACCACTGGGTGAATATTCGCTCCGGCCGCTCCAACACCAAGATGGTCGGAATGGCGCGCGCCAATTTCCCCGGGCTGCCGGCGTTCCCGACATCGGGCGTTGTGAAGGTCCCAGCGCAGACCTTGCGCAGCATGATTGGCCGCACGATCTTCGCGATATCAAACGAAGAATCGCGCTACACCCTGAACGGCGGATTGATGGTGCTGAAGCCGGAGTCGATCACCGTGGTCGCCACGGATGGCCACCGCCTGGCGCATATCGAGAAGACAGGTGAGCAGTTCGACGTCACGGGCGAGAACAAGACGCTCATCCCTAAAAAGGCGATGAGTGAGCTGTATTCGCTGCTGCAGAACGCGGAAGTGGACTTCATCGACTTCGCCAAAGACGAGTCGACGCTGTTCTTCCGCATCGGAGAGCGGTTGTTGACGTCGCGCCAGTTGACCGGGCAGTTCCCCAACTACGAAGCCGTGCTGCCCAAGGAGAACACCAAGTCGATTGCTGTGCATGGCTCCGACCTGAGCACCGCGTTGCAGCGCGTCGCACAGTTTGCCGACGAGCGCTCACGCGCTATTCGGCTGAAGCTCGACAAGAACGAGATGAAGATTTCCTCGTCGTCCACCGATTCCGGCGAGTCGGAAGATTCTATCGAAATCGCCTACAGCGCCGATCCTATGACCATCGGCTTCAACTCCGAGTACCTGATCGATTTCCTGAAAGCCTCGAGCGCAGGTGAGGTCAGGCTGGAATTCAAGGACGCGCAGTCGGCCGGCCAGATGCGCCCCGACGACGGCGCCGACGACGGCTTCAAGTACCGCTACGTCGTGATGCCGATGCGGATCTGAGAAGAAAGCTTTCAGCTCTCAGCTAAAACAAAAGCCGGACTTGGTTCCGGCTTTCTGCTGCTCTTGGCAGTCTCTATCTTTGCATCAAACGTCGCTTTTAAGCCTTGTCATCACGAACGCAGCGAGGGATCTGCTCTTTGCTAGCAGCGCCGGAATGGCGGCGTTTCCCATCGGCAGTCGATAACCGCTCCTGGCTGACGGCTGATAGCTGAGAACCGACAGCTTCTTTACCCGTTTGGCCGGATTACCTTCGTCTTGCCCGTGGTCTTCAGCTTGAAAACACTATCGTTGAGTTTCTTGTTGAGTTGGATGTTGCTGTAAATAGCCAGGCGGTAATCGCCTGAGGGCTCCTGGAATTTCTGCTGCACGCTGACGCCGCGGGCGGGATCGATCCACAGCGTAATGGTCGAGAACATGTTGCGGACCTTCTGCGACTTGGGTGTCAGCTCCAGCTTTCCTGCGTTCACGCCCTGCACCTGCTCCATGCCGGCGAACTTCACGTCAAACGAATTGCTCAGGTCTTTGCCGCTGCCGCCAAAGCCCAGCACCAGGAAGGTTTCAAAGTCGGATTTGTTCTTGCCCGCGTTGTACTCGGTCACCTGGTCGGCGTTAGGGATGTACACCCGCACCATGCCTCCGGAAAACAGCACGTACTTCTTGTCAGGCGAGGTGATGTCGGCGGCCATCTGCACCTCGTCGCCCTGGCGGCGGAAGTACATCGTGCCTTTCTGCAAGTCGTGCTCGTCAACCACCTTCTGATACTGGTCCCACACGAAATCGGTTTGCGCGGAATGGAAGTTGGCGGCCGCGCGGTCCATGGAGCCAAGAATGGCTTCAAGATTTTGCGCGTGCGCCGCGCGAGGCCAGCAGAACGGCGAAGAGCGACGACAGAGAGCCTGATTTTCATGGCGGTTGCTTAGTGGTTAACACTACTACAGAAGCGAGGTTGCTCTCCGGGCCAGCAGCGTCAGCGATGCGCCCATACCTGGTAGGCGATGACCTTGTGCTTGCTATCGCGCACTTCCTGGTAATGGTCGATGGTGATCTCACCGGAGATGGGCTCGAGCACCCGCAGCAGCGACTCGCGAACCTGTTCATCGTTGCCTTCGCTTACCGCCGCCGCATCGACCTTGTACAGAAATCCATTGCCGTCGGGCCGGACGACCGTCTCTGTCTGATGCGGGGCGCGCACCGTCGGTTTGTCACCGAAGCTGATGACGAGGGGGGTGAGGAAAATGAACGCAAGAATGAGCGTGACCATGATGTCGTAAGGCACGCTGCCGCGCGGATACGTCCACCAGAAATAGCCGCCCAGGACTTGGCGAAGCTTGCTCATTGCTTTGGCTAGTGTAGAGAAGTGGCGGGAAGAAGAGCAAGAAAGCGGCTCTTGGCTTTTGGCTCTTAGCTCTTTGGCCAGAGGGACCGTGCTCGGTTTATCGGCCCAGGCCCGTTTAAGAGCTCGGCCCGTTCTGGCCAACAGCTAAAAGCCAACAGCCAAAAGCGGCCCTACCCCCTCAGCTCCACCACCGTCGCCCCGGCTCCGCCTTCGTTCTGCGGAGGCTCGGAGACGGTCGCGACATGGGGATGCTTTTGCAGGAATTGCCGCAGCGCCTTGCGCAGGATTCCCATGCCGCTGCCGTGCACGACGCGCAAGCGCATCGCGCCGGCCAGGAAGGCGCGGTCGACGAACTTCTCGACTGCGCGGGTGGCGTCGTCGACGTTCTGTCCGATGACGTTGATCTCGGTGGGGACGCTCTCGTCCTCACGGGCGAGGGCGACGTTGATGCCACGCGCCCGCGCCGCCGAAACCGGGTCGGCGCCCGACCGCATCACCACCTCGGCAATATCGTCGCGCGGCAACCTTCATCTTCATCGGGCCGACCGTCGATCTCGAAGGAATCATCGTCGAAGTGGCGCAAGACCTTGCCATCGCGTCCCAGCGACTTCAGCCGCACCATGTCGCCAACCGAGACCTGCTGCACTACATGCGGCGCCGCGTGGCGGTCGCCGGTGTCCGAGCCAGTGCTGTGGGCGACCACCGTCGAATCGAACTGCTCGCGGAATTCGCGGCGCATCTTGGCGATCCGTCGCTCGGCGTCTTTCGACAGCTTCAACGCCTGGGCGCGATCCTGTACGGCATTGACCGTCTCTCGTGCGCGATATTCGAAGTCGCGCAGCACGCTTTCCAGCTTCTTTTCCAGCTCGCGGATTTTTTGGCCTTGCTCTTTCTTGCCTTCCATCGCCAGCTGATTGCGCTCCCGCGCCAGTTCCTGCTCAAGCCGCCGCATCTGTTGGCGTTCGTTATCGATCTCGCGAAGGTCAGAGTGCAGCCGGTCGAGAAAGCGGGATACGTCCTGCGCCTGCGACGTAAGCTTCTGCCGCGCTTCGGCCACAATCTCTTCGTTCAACCCGATTCTCTGCGCGATGTTGATGCCTGCCGAAGCGCCCGGCACTCCCATGCGCAGCTCGTAGGTGGGGGCCAGCGTCTGCTCGTCGAATCCGACGGCCGCGTTCAGCACACCCTCGGTATTGGCCGCGTAGACCTTCAGCGCGGTGTGGTGGGTCGACACGATGCTCAGGCAAGCGCGGCGACGGAAGTAGTCGGCGATAGCAACCGCCAGCGCGGCTCCCTCTTCCGGATCGGTGGCCGAGCCCAGCTCGTCGAGCAGCACCAACGAATGCTTGGTCGCTTCCTGCGAAATGCGATTGATGTTGGTTACGTGCGCAGAAAAGGTCGACAGGTTCTGCTCAATCGACTGGTAGTCGCCGATATCGGCGAAGACGCCGTCGAGCACCGGCAATTCCGCGCGCTCGGCAGGTATGGGGACGCCCGACTGCGCCATCAGCGCGAGCAGGCCAATGGTCTTCAGCGCGACCGTTTTGCCGCCGGTGTTGGGGCCGCTGATGACGACCTGCCGATGCTGGCTGTCGATTTCGACCGTCACCGGAACCACGACGCGTCCCTTGGGTTTCAGATTGCGCTCGAGCAGCGGATGACGGGCCTTGCGCAGCACCAGCGAGTCGGAGGCATCTTCCGGCCCGCGCGGCTGGTCGGATTCCTGGTACGCAGCCAGAAAGCGCACCGCGACACAGTCGTAGTCTTGCGCGAACCGCGCTTTGGCGAATTGCAGCTCAAGTTCGCTAAGAATCTCGACCGCAGCTGCCAGCGAGTCGGCATACTCGCCCACGCGTCCAGTCATTTCCAGCAGGATGCGATGAATCTCCGATCTGCTCATCTTCCCGCAGTCGCACCAGCTCGTTGTTTTGCTCGATGGTCTCCAGCGGCTCCATGAAAACCGTTTGCCCGCTGGACGACGCACCGTGAGCAACGCCCTGCACCCGCCGGCGCTGCTCGGTCTTGACTGGGATGACGAAGCGGTCGCCGCGAATGGTGACCAGCTCATCCTGCACGGCGCCACCTTCCGACAGTCGTCGCAGGTACGAACGCAGCGATTCCTGGATGCTGCGCTTTTGTTTCTCAATCTCGCGGCGGACGCGGGCCAGCTCGGGCGAGGCGCGGTCGTCGAGCGTGCCGTCCGGCAGGATCTTGTTGCCGAAGTACCGCAGCAGCGGAGCGAAGTCGGACAGCTCCTGCGAGAGCGTCGACACTCCCTGCCAGTTCTGCTGCACCTCGACCGTGGGATGCAAGGCGATCTCGCGCCACTCGGCGGCGCGGTCTGCCAGCAGCAGGATGTCGCGTATCTCATCCAGCTCCAGGACGGCGCCACGAATGCGCGACTTCTCGATCAGCAGAGCCGGGATCAAGCAGGCCATGAAAATCGAAGCTGCCGCCGGTACGCAGGTATCCGCGCAACTCGTCGGTGAGCTGTTGCTGCCGTTCGATCCAGGCTCGGTCCTGCGAAGGCGCGAGCTGCAGCGCCCGCTCACGTCCCAGCGGCGAAGCCGTGTAGGCGGCGAGTAGCTGGCGAAAGTCGTTAAATTCCAGCACGCGTTCGCTGGTGTGCTGAAGGGGCGAGGGAGAGGACATGGGCAGCTTTATCGTAAACGAAGAAGGCTCCAGCTATCAGCCTTCAGCTGTCAGCTAGAGCTCGTAGCTCCCAGCTCCCAGCCGCCAGCTAAAACAGCCCGTCGTTTGGAAACAGAGATTGCGCGGAGAAATCGGAGGTTCGACGTTTAATTCCCTGTGCTGCCCCCCACACGCGTTGCAGCGATCCCTCGGTAGTTAGCTGGGAGCTGGCACCTGGCGGCTCACAGCTTTCACTGACAGCTGACAACTGATACCTGACACCTGACACCTTCTTCTGTAACCCTGCTTTCATCCTCGCCCGGCACACTATCCACATCACTGGCCGGGCGGATACACTGTTGCCCGGTAAGCACCTCATCTTGTAGTCGCCGTACAAGGGATTCCATGCCGCATCATCAAATGTCCGACGCACTCGTCTTCTTCGGCGCCACCGGAGACCTGGCTTACAAGAAGATCTTCCCTTCGCTTCATAACATGGTGAAGCGCAACACCCTCGACGTGCCGGTGATCGGCGTGGCGAAATCCGGCTGGACCTTAGAGCAGCTGCGCGAGCGCGCCAAAGACAGCATTGCCAAACACGGCGGCGGAGTGGACGACGAAGCCTTCCAGAAACTTTGCGAGCTGCTGCAATACATAGACGGCGACTACAAGGACGAGAAAACCTACGAACAGCTCCGCACAAAACTAGGCGACGCCCAGCTTCCGACGCATTACCTGGCAATTCCACCCAGCATGTTCTCGGTTGTGGTGCAGGGACTCGGCAAGTCGGGAGCCGCAAAGAACGCGCGCGTGATCCTCGAGAAGCCCTTTGGGCGCGATCTGCTGACTGCCCGCAAGCTAAACGACACGCTGCATTCGGTTTTCCCGGAAGAGAATATTTATCGCATCGATCATTACCTGGGCAAAGAGGCGGTGGAGAACCTATTGATCTTTCGTTTTGCCAACAGCTTCCTTGAGCCCATCTGGAACCGCAACTACGTTCACAGCGTGCAGATCACCATGGCGGAGCAGTTCGGGGTCGAGGGCCGCGGGAAGTTTTATGAAGAGGCAGGCGCGATTCGCGATGTGGTGCAGAACCACATGCTGCAGGTGGTGGCCTTTCTGGCAATGGAGCCGCCCACCAGCATGTATGTTGATTCGGTACGCGACGAGCAGGTGAAGATCTTCCGCAGCATTCCGCCGCTCAGCCCCGCCAACATTATTCGCGGACAATTTCGCGGATACCGCGACGAGCCCGGCGTTGCGCCTCACTCCGACATTGAGACGTTTGCTGCGCTGCGGCTGGAGATCGATTCCTGGCGCTGGTCGGGTGTGCCGTTCCTGATTCGCGCCGGCAAGCGTTTGCCGACGACGGCCACCGAGGTCTACATCAAGCTGCGCAAGCCTCCGCTGGCGAAGGGAGGCCCGGAAGGCCGCAACTACTTCCGCTTCCGGCTGGGGCCGGATATCGAAATCAATATCGGGAGCCGCGTGAAGCGTCCGGGGCCGTTGATGGTGCCCATGCCGGTTGAGCTCTCGGCCGTCAAATACAGCTCAACCGACGAGATGGAAGCCTATGAGCGCCTGCTCACCGACGCGATGAAGGGTGATCCGGAGTTGTTCGTACGGCAGGACGCGGTAGAAGCCGCCTGGGCCATCGTGGACCCGATCCTGGGCGATTGCTGCCCAGTGGAAACCTATGAGCCGGGAACGTGGGGGCCTGCGGATGCTCGTGAGCTGGCGGCCGATATCGGCGGGTGGCACGATCCGGAGTAGGTCACGGAACCCGTTTGCCTGAGACATAGGGATTTCCTGCCACAACGAAGCGCAGCGGCTCGTCGACCGCCTTCTTGATCCCGATGCGCGGAGTGGCAACAATCTTCTCCGGCCGATAGCCGTCGTCGGCAAACCACAAATCGGAGCGCCGCGAGGTGAGGTCCTTACCGTTGTCGCGCTCGCGGGTGACATCCAACGCTTCCGCCATTCTGCCCGGCCCGCTTGAAACCAAGCGCAACTGCGATGCCCGGACGAGCGAAGGCGCGTCCAGCCCGCGCGCTTCCGCCATCGCTTCCAGCCCGGCAACCGGCTCCATGGCACGCAACAGCACGGCGCCGGCAACGCCTTTCGGCAGGCAACACACGTTGAGGCAGTAGTGATTGCCGTAGATGAAATATACGTAGGCGTAACCGGGCGGCCCGAACATCACTGCGTTGCGCGGAGTTGGACCCGAGTAGGCGTGCGACGCGGGATCGCTGGCTCCGAGGTAAGCCTCATCTTCGACGATGCGTCCCGCGAGCAGCTTGCGGCCCTGGCGCCGGATGAGCAGCTTGCCCAGCAGTTCGCGTCCGACGATCACCGGATCGCGATTGTAAAACTCGCGCGGCAGCACCGTGGCATTGCGCAATCGCGATTGGAACTCCTGAGGCAAAGAGACCATCCTATAGAATCGAAGACTCGCGATATGAACAAAATGATTCTAGCCAACCTGGTGCATCGGCCGTTTCGCGCCGTCATCAGCGTGTTCGCAGTCGGCGTCGAGGTCACGATGATCCTGCTGATCGTCGGCATCATGCTGGGCATGCTCAACGACAGCAGCCGGCGCCAGGCGGGGATTGGCGCCGACATCCTGGTTCAGCCTCCGGGCGCATCGCTGTTCGTGGGCGTGAGCGGAGCTCCCGTCTCCGAAAAGGTAGCCGACAAGATCCGCCCTCTGCCCCACGTGGTCGCCGTGTCGCCCGTGGCGGCGCAGCTCTCGACCTCGGGCACGGTGCAGGTCATTGACGGCATCGACCTCCCGTCCTTCGAAGCGGTGAGTGGACCGCTGCCCTATCTCTCGGGAGGGCCGTTCCAGGGTCCTTACGACATGATTGTCGATGACCTGGAGGCCGGCTCAAAGCACCTGAAGGTCGGGGATACGGTCCACGTGCTTAATCACGATTTTCGCGTCTCTGGCATCGTGGAACATGGACGCGGCGCGCGACAGTTTGTGCCCATCGCTACCTTGCAGGACGTCATTGGCGCAAAGGGTAAGGCATCGATTTTTTACGTCAAGCTCGACAACCCGGACAACGCCGAACAGGTTGTGCAGGAGATCAAGAGCGTTCCCGGCATGGAGCAGTACGGGGTTCACTCGCTGAAGGAATACTTGAGCCTGATGACTTCCAGCAGCGTGCCCGGGCTGACTACCGTCATTCGCGTGGTAATCGGGATTTCGATGATCATCGGCTTCATCGTGATCTTCCAGGCGATGTACGCCGCGGTGATGGAGCGCACCCGCGAGATCGGCATTCTGAAGTCTCTGGGCGCGGGCAAGCTTTACATCGTGAGCGCCATATTGCGCGAAACACTGCTGATTGCGGTCGGCGGGGTGATTGTCGGTATCGCTATCAGCTACGCCGCCCAGAGCGGCCTGAGAGCGCATTTTCAGACGCTGCCGCTTTCTATCACCAGCGCCTGGCTCATACGCGCCACGGTGATCGCGATTGTCGGATCGCTGCTGGGTGCGCTCTATCCCGCGCTGAAAGCCGCACAGAAGGATCCCATTGACGCGCTGGCCTACGAGTAGGAAGAGAGCTGTCAGCTATCAGCCGTCAGCTCTCAGTTAAGGGCCAAAGCAGAATCGACCGCGGAGCGCCGCGGATTACACAGATCGGAAGAAGTAATCCGGAGTTTTTTCGTATCAATCGCGAAAGTGTTGTGCGGCTCCGGTCTAACTGAGAGCTGATGGCTGACAGCTGACAACTGACAACTCTTCCATCCACCAGCTCGCTATTTCTTCTGCTGCGGCTCTGGCTTTTTCGAGTTATCCATGTTCGGAATGTTCTGCGGATTTTGCTGCTGCCCCTGATTCTTCAAGTCGGCAGAGTGCTTGATGAAGAGCACCGACTTCCAAATGTCGTCGTCCGACAGCTGGGTGTCCCATCCCGGCATACCGGTGAAGCGAATACCGTACTTCACCACATAAAACAGGTTGCCGTCGGGATCGTCAGGCGTACGACTCATCAGCTGCGGCACGGAGGGATAGAAGTTCTTGCGCATGGGCGAGACCGGCTGCTTGAGGCTGCCATGGCAGAACGCGCAATTATCATCGTAGACTTTTGCGCCCGCCGTGATGTTTTCCATCGTGGGTTGGAAGGGGTTCTCCTGCTTGGGGGCATGTTCCTCAACCCACTTGTCCACTGCAGTGTTGGCCGTTCGCCGTTCAAACGTGCTGGGAGTGTTGCCCACGGCGCGAGTATCGAACGCGCCGCTGGTCATGTAAAGGTAGGCCCCGCCGAATAACACGACCAGCGTGACAATCACTCCGATAACGAATCCTCGCATAGCTCTCCTGTGACGCAGCTAAATTCACTCTGGTGGTCAAGAATAACGCACCGGTGCCGGCAGCATCAGTTACTAAGCCGGATTACACCAAAGCTGGCAGGATTGCAGCAGAAACGCCCAACCTTTGAGAGTGCCTTGGGCACCGCTACTGCCGCGGTTTACGCGCCTAGTAATTGCGCAGCCGCCGTGCCTCTCTGACCACATCCTCGACTTTCGGCAGGAACGCTTCTTCCAATGGCGGCGAGAACGGCACGGGCGAATCGACCGAGGCGATACGCGCAATCGGCGCGTCGAGCGCGTCGAAGCATTCTTCGTTGATGATGGCACGCCACTTCGCCGGCGATGCCGCCCGTCTTCGTATCTTCATGCAGAATGATCGCGCGGCTCGTCTTCTCTACCGTGTTGCGGATGGCCTCGCGGTCGAGCGGCAGCACGGTGCGAAGGTCCACTACTTCCAAGCTCGATGCCATCTTTGGCGAGGATGTCTGCCGCCTCCAGCGCGACGTACACCATGGCGGCGTAGGTGATCACGCTGACGTCGCGGCCCTCCCGCACGACTCGGGCTTTGCCGATGGGGACGGTGTAGTCCTCCGCCGGCAGCTCTTCCTTGATGCGCCGGTACAGGTACTTGTGCTCGAAAAACAGCACGGGATTGTTGTCGCGAATCGCCGACTTGATGAGCCCCTTGGCGTCGTAGGCGCTCGCCGGGCAAATCACTTTCAATCCAGGGGTGTGCGCGAAATAGGTCTCAGGATTCTGCGAGTGAAACGGGCCGCCATGAACTCCGCCGCCTGATGGCCCGCGCAGAACGACCGGCACGGGCGCTCCCCAGCGAAAGTGCGCCTTGGCCAGCAGGTTGGTGATCTGGTTGAAGGCGCAGCTGATGAAGTCCATGAACTGAAACTCGGCGACCGGACGCATACCGGTGAGCGCAGCGCCGAAGCTGGCGTTGACGATGGCCATTTCCGAGATCGGGGTATCGACGACACGTTCGGGGCCGAAGCGGTCGATCAGGCCTTCGGTGACTTTGAAGGCGCCGCCGTAGACGCCGATGTCCTCGCCAATGCAGAACACGGCGGGATCGCGCTCCATCTCTTCCCAGATTCCCTGGCGGATGGCTTCAAGATAGGTGACAGGTGGCATGGTTATCTCAAATGCACAGCGGCTTCTTCGGCTGTTCTCGGGGAATTTACCTCCCGCACCTTCGCCGTGACCGCTCCATACTTCGGACGAATTTGGTGGCACGCGTCATCGCAATATACGCCTTGATGCGCCTTGTCGGTCTCTGGATCCGGCATAGCTGACGCGACGGCGGCATCGCGGTCGGCTTCCAGTTCCCGCTCCACGTCATCGATCAGCATCTGATTCTCCTCTGCGCTCAGCCACTTCTTCTCGTTGACCAGATAATTCTCAAATCGCGCAATCGGATCGCGTTTCTTCCAGTACTCGAACAGCTTCGCCGGAACGTACTGCGCCGCGTCGTGGATGGCGTGACCCTTCATGCGCATCATCTTGGCTTCGATCAACGTGGGGCCCTCGCCGCGTCGTGCGCGGTCGCAAGCTTCATGGGTCGCGTCGTAGACCTGGCAAGGGTCGGTACCGTCCACGATGACGCCCGGAATACCGTAGGCAATGGCGCGCTCCGCAAGATCGCGAACGCAGAATTGCATGTCGCTAGGCGTCGAGTATCCCCAGAGGTTGTTCTCGACCACCAGGACCAGCCCCAGCTTCTGCACCGCAGCGAAATTCAGGCTCTCGTAGGTCACGCCAGTTGACTGGCCGCCATCGCCGACGTAGGTCAGGCCGACAACGTTCTTGCCCTGCAAGCGTGCGCCCAGGCAAACGCCCGCCATCACGCCGATCAGCTCGCCCAGCATGGAAATCGGCGCGCACACATTGCGCCGTTCGAAGTCGCCGAAGTGCGAAGAGGCATCGCGTCCAAAAGTCGGCGAGTCGGCCTTGGCCATGTACTGCCGCATGATGTCGCGCGCGCTGAAGCCGCGCACCAGCATCGCGCCCTGGTTGCGGATCATCGGGCCCAAGCCAGTCATCGGGGCCGAGCGCAAAGGCCGAGGCGCACGAGCAGCCCTCCTGCCCCAGCCCGAAGTACACTCCGCCGACGACCTTACTCTGCTTGTAGAGACTCTCCAGCGCTGTTTCCATGCGCCGGTTCAGCAGCATCCAGCGATAGATGGCGATGGCCTGCTCGCGCGCAAGGTACTTCGAATCGCGGATCGGCGGTGCCGCGGCACTCAGGTCGCCTTCGATGCGGTATTCGAGGCTCGACCCTTCGCCGCTCATGTAGATGCGGAACTCCGGACTGCTCCAGGCGGTAGTCGGGAATTTCGTAGGTGCGGAGCGAGCTGCCCGGCGAGCCTGCTGCCAGCCGGTTGCCATCGGATGAGGTGCTTGCCGTCGGCTTCGTATTGGTCGGCTTCGGCGAGCCGTCGGCCTGTTCTATAGGGGCCGGAGTCTTGGGCGTGCCTTTCGCAGGAGCCAGAGGAACCTCGGGCTGCTTGCGGGAAGCAGCTGGGCGGGGTGCTTTTCTTATGGGCCATACGTTGCAGAGGCAACGATAACTGGACGGCGCAGATTCAGGCAAGTTGCTCGGACGATTTGCTCTCTGTGCCCGGGTGATGATGACTTACTGCTTCTCCCCGCCTTCTGGTCCGTAGAAGAAGACCCACGCCGCAAAGTCGTCAGTGAAGTCTTTGAACCGATGCTCCACTCCTGCAGCGACGAACAAAACATCCCCCGGGCCGAACTGAATGTCCGGAAACTGTCCGGCGCGAAATGTTCCGGTACCACTCGCAATCACGTAGACCTCGTCGCGCGCATGCGGCGTCTGCATGTCGATCCCGCGCGGTGCATATAACTCAACCGCCAGCGTTCCGTGCGCAAACATCTCGATGAAGCGCTTGCCGTCAGGAGTGGGCAGTTGCTCAAGAGCCTCGGCAACAGTGAAGTGGCCCAACATGGCATTCCTCCAGAGTAGCTACCGCTGATCGCCAATCATCGCAACTTCTGGTGTAAATGTTTTAGGCCGCCACACGCCCAGGATCATGCCCATCAACACGCAACCTGCAACAGGGCATCCCGCGGAGAGAGCGATGAACTGCCACGGCCGAGCCTCGAAGTGCATGGCCGTGAGCATCGCTGCGGCTACAACCAAACCGATAAGTAAGCCGATGCGAAAGCCGCGGATGAGAGTGCAGACCCCGCCAAGCGCAAGCACGCGAGCGATCACGAAGGCCATGACGAAATTGCATAACAGCGCGATGAGATACGGCAGGAAATTCGGATGGGCATTGTAAGCCGCCATCTGTTCCGCGCTCATCCCCAGCCCGGCTTGCCATTGTTGCGAGAATGTCTTGAACCACGCGGCTTGCAACAGCCAGTACACCACTCCGCTCACACCTATAGCGGCCCAATTCACGCCCATCCAATGCCTCCTGTGCTTTCGCGTGGAAGATACAGTTTCGCCACAGATTGCGCAATCAAGTTCTGCGCTGACAGTGTCTCTGAGTTCTGTTTGAACGGCAAAGCCTTAGCCTCGCCGAATAGCCCTCACGTGCAGTTACACATCCTCAGAACCTCGAGTGGGGAGAGGCCTCGTTCGCGAAGCGTGCGAAGGCTCAGGGCATCGTGGCGCTTGGCCAGCCGGACGCCCGCTTCGTCGCGCACCAGGTCGCAATGATAATAGGCAGGAGTCGCGTATCCCAGCGCCCGAATCAGCAGCAACTGCCTCGCGGTTGACTTCAGCAGATCGGCGCCACGCACGATTTCGGTCATCTGCATGGCTTCGTCATCCACTACCACCGCGAGCTGATATGCGGGAACATCGTCGCGCCGCCACACCACGAAATCGCCGAAGTCCTTGCCCGCGACATAGCTCTGAGCGCCCTGCCTCAGATCATCAAACTTAACCGTTTGGTCGTCGGGAACGCGGAAGCGCCAGTTCATTCCCGCAGGCGAATCGTAGGTGCGAGCGTCGCTGATGCGATCGCGGCAGCGTCCGGGATACATCGGCTCATCGTCCCCCTCATTCGGAGCCGCCGCCGCGAGCGCCAGGTCTTTACGGGAGCACGTGCATGGGAAGATGAACCCTCCGTCGCGCAGCTTGCGCCAGGCTTCGAAATAGAAGCTGCGTCGCCGGCTTTGCTGGTACGGACCCGCCGGGCCTCCCACATCCGGCCCTTCCTGCCAATGGATCTCTAGCCAGCGCAGGTCTTCTATCATCACGGTTGCGTACTCGGGTTTCGAACGCTGCGGATCGAGGTCTTCATTGCGAAATACCAGCGCTCCCCCTTGCGCCAGCGAGCGCTGATAGGCCGTCCAGAACGTACACGCGTGCCCAACGTGCAACAGTCCGGTAGGAGAAGGCGCGATGCGTCCGCGATAGCGCATAAGAATTGTTGGGGGCTACTGACAATAAAACTCGACAGCCGTTCAGTCTAAAGGACGGCTGTATAGGAATTCGGTGGTGTCCCTCGTTGGTGGTGTTGCAGTTTGGAATGCCAGCCCTTGCATCTCTTCTCGATCTGGGGCAAGCTGTGGGCATGGGAAACAAGAACGCTCCAAAACGCGAGAAGAAGAAGCCCGCCAAAACTAAAACCAAACCCGCTCCGGGAGGCAGCCGCTGAGGACTTCAGCCCGACGGCTGCGCACCTCGTAAGGCAAGCGGCACGAAAAGCCCCAGCCTGCGCTCGCTCTGCCTCATTGAAGGGCAGCAGCAACGCCGAATCCACCCGCATCTTCTACTCTGGCCTGCCATAATGATGGAATGGCAGTTGCTTTCGCCGTAGACCGTTGGCTTCCTAAGTCGGTTCTTTGTCTACGCGATTACAGCCTGGGAAAATTCTCCCGTGACCTAATCGCGGGAGTAACGGTTGGGCTGGTTGCCTTGCCGCTGGCCATGGCTTTCTCCATCGCCTCGGGACTTACGCCGCAAGCCGGCATTTACTGCGCAATCGTTACCGGGTTCCTCATCTCGCTGCTGGGCGGCTCGACGACTGCCAGATCGGCGGCCCGACCGGAGCGTTCGTCGTCGTCATCGCCGGCATCGTCGCGGCCCACGGAGTTGACGGCCTGTTCATGTGCACCGTCATGGCCGGCATTCTGCTGCTGATCATGGGCGCGACCGGCATGGGCTCAGCGGTGAAGTTCATCCCGCGTCCCATCGTCATCGGGTTCACCAACGGAATCGCCATCCTGATTGCCAGCACACAGGTGAAGGATTTCTTCGGCCTGCATGTTGAGAAAGTTCCCGGCGTCTTCTGGCTGCGCATGGAAGTTCTTGCCCAGCAATTCGGCACGTTGAGCTACGAGACGACGGCGCTTGCGGTCGGTACGGTAGTCATCCTCGTCGTCTGCCGTATGTTTTCTCACCGTATCCCCGGCCCGATTCTCGTCTTACTTTTGGGCACTGCCGCAGTGGCTCTCTTCAAGCTTCCGGTCGAAACCATCGGAACGCGCTTCGGAGGCATACCCAGCGGACTGCCTCACCTGGTGATGCCGAAATTTCGCTCCGACCTGATTCATGGACTGCTTGGCCCGGCCCTAACCGTCGCCATGCTGGGCGCGATCGAATCCCTGATGTCGGCCGTGGTTTCCGACCGCATGAGCGACGACCATCACAACCCGAACGTCGAGCTGATCGGCCAGGGCGTAGCCAATATCGTTTCGCCAATGTTCGGCGGACTTCCCGCCACCGGCGCCATCGCCCGTACCGCAACCAACATTCGCTCCGGCGCGCAAACTCCGGTCGCGGGCATGATTCACTGCCCTTACCCTGCTCTGCATCCTGCTGTTCGCGGCGCCGCTGGTCAGCTATCGTTCCGCTGGCCGTGCTCGCCGGCATTCTGATGGTGGTCGCCTACAACATGGGCGAGTGGCGCGAGATTCCGCAGCTGCTCAAGCTGACCAAGACCGATATCAGCGTGTGGCTGGTTACCTTTGCGCTCACCGTGTTCGCCGACCTCACCGTCGCCGTCGAGGCGGGGATGATCCTGGCCGCGCTGCTCTTCATCAGCCGCGTCGCCGCCACCACCACGGTGTCCCAGGTCACCGACGAATACGTCGAGGATGGCCGCGTCCACATTCTGCAGGACAAGGACATTCCTTACTACGCGACCATCTTCCGCATTCACGGTCCGTTCCTCTTCGGCGCCACCGAGAAGATTGCCGTCGTGACTGAGAAAATTCAGAGCTACCGCCGATCGTGATTCTGCGCTTGCGTAACATGACCGCGCTCGATGCCACCGGAATGTTTGCTCTCGAAGAGGTCGCACGTCAGCTCGTCGCCAGCGGGCGCACGCTGATCCTCTGCGGCGTACGGGAGCAGCCTGCCAAGCTGCTGGCTCAATCTGAACTGGAACAGATGATTGGCCCCGCGAACATCTGCGAAAACGTGCAGGCAGCCCTGTGCCGGGCGGAAGAAGTCTTCGAGAACGTGGAAGCCAAAGCGGCGGTCAGCGGAATTTGAGCGGGTTACTCGGGTAGAGCTGGCCTTCAGGCCAGCGTTACGCGATTGAAAAAACGTCAGGGCTTCAGCCCCTGAGGGTTTCCGCTGGCGCCCGTTCTTACTCTACTGTTCCTTCCTGGCTCGGCGCTCCATCAATACCACTCTGGCTTTCAGCCACGCGCTACCGAGAACCCTCTTTCCCAACTTCTTGGTATTCCAGAACAGATACTCGCGCAGCAGCAATTGCCGATCTCCGGCCACCAGCGCTGCGGACCGGGCGGGGGCATTGCCGCGCATGACGCCGAACCTTCCCAGCACCAGGCATTCATCCACCGTATGCGATTGCGTTACCGGCTCTGAATTGAACAGCAGGCGGATTCCCGCCTTCGACGCCGAACTTGCCACCGCGCGCGAGTAGAGCCCGCCCGGCACCGAAGCTACGCGAACGGGCTCGCCCAGGATTTCGCTCAGTACTTTCCCGCTCCGCTGCCACTCGTCATCGAGCTGCGCCTCGGAACAGAGCGCCATGCGCAGCGGGTGGGTGAAGGAGTGGCTCCCGATGACATGACCGCGCTGGTGAAGCTCCTGTATCTGTGCGCTGTCGAGAAATCCCGCAGTGCCGATGCGCCCGGCCGTAATGAAGAAATGCCCCTTCCAACCAAACTCTTCCAGTAAGTCGGCGGTGTATAGAGCGCTCACGCCGCCGTCGTCGAAGGTGAACAGCAGCGGGTGATCGGTGACCGTGCCCGGCAGCACCTCCCCCGCCGTCGTGACAGTTCGCCGCAAGCCGCCCGCGATCGCGTTCAAATGCCCGCGGAACTCCTCGCCGTCCATCTTGTAAGCATCGGCATCGGCGCCGGCGAAGCCGCTCGATTGCCAATGGCCGTCCGGCACCACGTCATGGAACAGCAACGAGGTACATCTCATCGCGCAGTGGCTCTCCGCCGCGCCGCACGCTTCCAGCGCGCATAGCGGCTCATCCACGGCTGTCCCCAGGCTGCGGATTTACGCCCCTTGGTGTCGAGCGTCCGCGCCGCCCCGGCGAAGATCTCGCCGAACTTCTGGCGCAACGAATCTAGATTGTCGAATACTACCCGGCTTTGTATCACAATGTGGGACTCGTTCAACTCGTCGTAGTCACACCGGTAATACCCATACACCGGGCCGGTATCTACACCCGCGTCGACCCGCAGCAGGGTCATCCCCACGTTGCCGATATCGCCCTCTGCCAGCGCCCAGAAACATCCGTGGGCATTGCGGTACTCGGGGCAGATGCCCGGGTGCATGACGAAGGTTCCCTTCTGCGCAGTGCGGAAGACATCCTCCTTGAGGATGCTTTTGCAGCGCGCGATGATCACGTCGGGCTGAATTGCGCGGAGCAGGGCGAGAACTTCGGGACTGTTCGGACTAGTCGTTTCCACGATCTGGCAGCTCGCCGGAATGTCGGGGTAGCGCTTTGTCAAACTGTCGAGAAGAGCTCGCTCGTAGGCTTCGTCCGGCTTGGCGAGCGCGAACTTATAGTAGAAGCGAAACGCCATGACATCGAGAAAACGTAAAACTCCGACGCGCTTGATCTCGCGGCGGATGCGCTTTTTCAGGCGCGCGCCGGGCTCACGGATGACGATGATGGCAGCCAGATCCGAAAACGAAGCCATCCACCGCGCCAGGCCAAACCGGTTCAGCGGCTCGTCGTGGTGGCAGATCAGAACGCTCTTAGGCGCTGGCACTGAAAGCTCATCCGTTGAAGACATTCGCACCATGATATCGAAGCCGGGCCAAGATCCGTTAAGCCCGCGGAACAATCATGATGGCTTTGTTCTCGAAACGAAACGTCGGGAGACACGTCTAGTGCATCGCCCCCACCAGCTCCGGCTCGGCTTGGGCCTTCGTGGCTGCAACCCTGGGTGGCTCAGCCTGGATACGCCGCGACTTCGGGGTATGCGGATGCAGCTTGCGCGGGTTTCGCAGCAGCAGAACCAGTGGCACCATGGCGAGGAAGATCAGTCCCATCACCCAGAACGCTTCAACGAACGACAGCATCATTGCCTGCTGCTGCACCATGCCGTACATCGCACCCAATGCCTTTTGCGACGCGCTCACCGAATTTGCCCCGTGCATCTGGAACCACGCGCTCATGCCGCGCATGGTCAGTTGCGTGGTGTGATCGAAGGCGGAGATGTGGCTGATCATCTGGTTCTGGTGTACCTGGCTGCGGCGCGCGAGGAACGTCGTCATGGTCGCGATGCCGAAGCTCCCACCAATGTTCCGCATCAAGTTGTAGATGCTCGTAGCGTTGCCCATCTTCTCTTTGGGAATGGCTGACATGCTCACCGCCATCAGCGGAATGAACAGAAGCGCCATCGCCACACCCTGAATCACCTGCGGCCAGAAAATGTCCCAGTAGCCGGCGTTCAGGTTGAGATGTGACAGGCTGAACATGGTCCACGCACCGATGATCATGCCGGTGAAAATGAGCTTCCGCGGATCGTAGCGATTCGTGAGCTGGCCGACGAGTGGCATCGTCACCAGCGAGCCAAGGCCGCGCGGTGAGAGCGCCAATCCTGCCTGCAGTGCGGGATAACCAAGCAGCGTCTGCAGAAAAATCGGTAGCAGCATCAGGCTGGCATACAGCACGAATCCCAACATCGTCATGATGAACACGCCGGCACTGAAGGTGCGGTCTTTCAGCACGCGCAGGTCGACAATCGGATGTTCCGCCGTGAGTTCGCGAATCACCAGCGCAACCAGCCCGAAGATGCAGAGGAATGCCCACAGCCGAATCTGCGGGCTGCCAAACCAGTCCTTGCGCTGCCCGGTATCGAGCACCACCTGCAACATGCCGAAGCCGAGCGCGAGAAATCCGATGCCCCATAGGTCGATGCCGCCGGTCTTGTGTTTGCCGATGTAGTGCGGGTCGTGCACGAAGGCATTCATCATAAGCAGCGAAAAAATTCCCACGGGAAGGTTGAGGTAGAAAATCCAGCGCCAGGTGTAGTTGTCGGTGATATAGCCGCCGAGCGTCGGCCCCAGGATAGGCGCGAGAATGATGCCCAGCCCAAACGCCGCCATCGCCGTCCCATGCTTCTTGGGCGGGAAGGTTTCCAGCAGAACTGCTTGGGCCAATGGCTGCAGTCCTCCACCGGTGAGCCCTTGCAGCACGCGAAAGAAGATGAGCGACTCCAGCGACGTCGCCATGCCGCAGAGCAGCGAGGTCAGCGTGAAGCCGGCCACGCACGACATCAACATGCGGCGGCGGCCAAAACGGTTCGCCAGCCATCCCGACATCGGCAGCACGATGGCATTCGACACCAGGTACGAGGTGACCACCCACGTGCCTTCCTCGACCGTCGCGCCCAGGTTGCCGGCAATGTGTGGAACCGAGACGTTTACCACCGTGGTGTCGAGGATCTCCATGAACGTGGCCAGCATGACGGCGATGGTCACGATCCAGGGATTGATCGTCTTGGGTGACGCCGGAGGCATCGGGAGAATCTGAGGGCGATTTTAGAAATTCGGCGGGCGGAAATCGGTGATGTGCCGCACAAACCAGGCGGTCAGAACTCTGCGTTTTGTCGCGAGGAAAGCCCCTGTGACTCGAATCACAACCGCGGGTGACGACCTTTGCTACAGTAATGTTTCTATGTCCGCTCCTGATTCGCTGTTCGTTCGTGCCTGCCGCCGCCAGCCGGTTGAGGCCACCCCGGTATGGTTCATGCGCCAGGCTGGGCGCTATATGAAGGAATACCGCGAGGTTCGCAAGCACTACTCGCTGGTGGAAATCTGTAAGAAGCCCGAGGTCGCAGCCGACGTCACCATCACCGCGGCCGAGTACCTGGACGTCGATGCCGCCATCATCTTTGCCGACCTGCTGCTGCCCCTGGAAGTGATGGGCCTGCCCTTCCACTTCGAGGCCGGCGAGGGACCGGTAATTGAGAAGCCGGTGCGCACGGCTGAGGACGTCAGCGTGCTCCGTACCGATCGTGCAGGTGACCTGGGCTACGTGGCGGAAGCGGTGAAGGTGGTTGCCAGGCACTTCGACAAGAAGCTGCCGGTGATCGGCTTCTGTGGTGCTCCATTCACGCTCGCCAGCTACATGGTGGAAGGCGGTGGCTCGCGGCACTACATCGAGGTAAAGAAGCTGATGTACAACTCGCCCGAAGTTTGGGAGGAGCTGGTCGGCAAACTGGTCGACGTGCTGGCGGAGTACACGGTCGCCCAAGTCCGGGCCGGTGCCGACGTGGTACAGATATTTGACAGCTGGGTGGGATGCCTGAGCGTCGAGGACTACCGCCGCTATGCGCTGCTGCCCACAACGCAGCTGATTAAGCGCCTCCAGAAAGATGCCGGCGTTCCCATCATTTACTTCGGCACCGACAGCGCCACGCTCTTGCCGTCGATGTCGGAGACCGGAGCGGAAGTTATCGGCCTCGACTGGCGCATTCCGCTGGACGAAGGCTGGAAAACGGTGGGACATCAGCGCGCCGTACAGGGGAACCTCGACCCCATCACCCTCTTCGCGTCGTGGCGCGAGGTAAAGAGCCGCGCCGAACACATCCTTCGCCTCGCCGATGCCCGCCCCGGCCACATCTTCAATCTGGGCCACGGTATTCTGCCTCATACGCCGGTGGAGAACGTGAAAGACCTCGCTAAGTTCGTACACGAGTTCACCGCGTCAGCCCCGTCGGGAGCCGCTCGATGAAGCAGGCCGTACTGCTTATCGCGCATGGCAGTCCTGAGCGGGTGGAGGATATCCCTGAGTTTCTGCAAAACATCTCGCGGGGGCGGCCTATGCCGGAGGCGGTTGTGCGCGAGGTGCAGCATCGTTATTCTCTGATTGGCAGTTCGCCGCTGACCCGGATCACGCAGGCGCAGGCCGCCGGAGTGGAGCGGGAGCTTGGTATCCGGGTCTATGTCGGCATGCGAAATTGGCATCCCTTCCTGGCCGATACCCTACAACGTATGACATCTGACGGAGTAGGACATGCGACTGCAATCTGCCTGGCGCCCCACAATTCCCGCACCAGCGTTGGGCTTTACAAACAGGCGCTGTTTGGGCAGGAATTGCCGTTTACCGTAGATTTCGTCGAAGAGTGGCACGACAATCCCGCCCTGATCGCTGCGTTCGCTCACAATCTGCGCGACGGCTGGATGAAAGCCTGCGCTGACCAAGGCGCTACTGTCCCCGTGCTGTTCACGGCACACAGCGTTCCCCGGCGCACCATTGAGGAAGGCGACTCTTACGAGGGGCAGACCCGCGAAACCGCCGCGCTGGTAGCTGCGCAGGTTCCCGAGATTGGGCGATGGAGCTTCGCCTTCCAGAGCCAGGGAATGTCGGGCGGAGAATGGCTTGGTCCCACAGTGGAAGACACCCTGATTGGAATGCAGCAGGCCGGCCAAACTGCGGTGTTCGTGCAACCGATTGGCTTCGTCTGTGATCACGTTGAGATCCTGTTCGACGTTGATATTTTGTTCCGCGATTTCGCAACCGAGCATGGAATCAAGCTCTATCGCGCCGAATCGTTGAACGAGTCTCCTTCGTTTGTTCGTGCGGTGGCTGGCTTGGCTCGCGCGCGCATGAGCGCCAACAGCAAGCAAGGCGCCCAGAACCTGACTGTCAAAGTCCACGGCTGAAGTATGAAGCGGATTGCTATTATCGGCGGCGGCATCTCCGGCCTGAGCGCGGCCTATCGTCTGGAAAAGGCACGGGCCGTCGGTGCGCCGGTCGAATACACGCTACTGGAGAGCAGCCCACGCCTGGGCGGCTCGATTTCCTCGGAGCGTGTAGAAGGCTGCATGGTCGAGGCCGGGCCCGATTCCTTCCTGACCGAAAAGCCGTGGGCCGCTACACTGTGCAAAGAGCTTGGCTTAGGCGATCAGCTCATCGGCTCCAACGACGCTCATCGTAAGACCTACATTGTGGTACACGGTAAGCTCGTCGCCATGCCCGACGGGCTAATGTTCATGGTTCCCACCAAGCTTGTGCCTACCGCGCTTTCATCGCTCTTCTCGTGGAGCACCAAAGTTCGGATGGCTCGCGAACTCTTGCATCCGCCCCGTCCGATGGTGGGTGATGAAACAGTCGGCGAACTGGTTGAGCGTCATTTCGGAGCCGAAGTCGTCGATCGCCTGGCCGATCCGCTGCTCTCGGGAGTCTACGGCGGCGATGCCAACAAGCTGAGCGCACGCGCAGTGCTGCCGCGCTTCGTGGAGATGGAGGAGAAATATGGCAGCCTGAGCCGGGCCATGCTGGCAGCGCATAAAAAGATGGCCGCGAGCAGGAACAGCCAGCCTGCGCGTCCATTGTTCAGCTCTCTCAAGAACGGGATGCAGCAGATGGTGGACGCCATTGTAGCGCGCCTCAGGCCGGAAGCTATCAGAACGCGTACCCGGGTTCGCGGCATCTACCCCCACAATGAGGGATGGCGCTTAGCGATCGATATGGCGGATGACAGCTACTACGACGCTGTGGTACTTGCTACGCCGGCAAATGTCGCGGGCGCGCTGCTCGAAGCCGTTGATTCCGAGCTGGCGGATGACTTATTAGGCATAACCTACAGCTCCTCCGTGACGATTGCTTTGGGTTATTACATGGACCAGCTCAAGCATCTGCCTCCGGGATTTGGATTTCTGGTTCCTCGCAGCGAGGGTACGCGCATGCTGGCCTGCACCTTCGTTCACAACAAATTTCCCCATCGTACCCCGCCGAACAAAGGTTTGTTGCGCTGTTTCCTCGGCGGTGCCCGTGACGAAGCCGTTCTCTCTCTGAGTGATGATGAGCTTCTTAGGGCTGTCCGCCTGGAACTTCGAAGGCTCATCAAGCTCGACGTGAACCCGATCTTCGCCCGCGTTTACCGCTGGCGCGGCGCTATGGCGCAATACGAATCGGGCCACATCGCCCGCGTCGAGCGCATCGAGAGTCGTGTGAGCGATATGGCCGGACTCGCCCTCGCCGGCAATGCGTTCCACGGCATCGGCGTCCCGGATTGCGTCCGCAGCGGTCAGCAGGCGGCCGAGACGATCCTCGGAGCACAGGTGGAGTCGCTCGCGCAAAGCAGTTAGCTACATTCTTCGCGGTCGCATCTCCGAGCGCCTGCATTGCCTCGTTTCCCATCGCGGAATCGCACCAATCCTGTGTGCGCGGCGTCACTGCAAAGCTTTTTCCGCCGAGTTACGTTATCAGCAGGACCTCCTGTTGTGAAGGCCCAGGGAGGCGGTTATGTGGATCGCGGGTCTCGTGGTCTATTGCTCTGCTGTCGTACTGTTCCTGCTCGGAATGTCACTGCATGAAGGGTTAGGACATCATCATAGGCCGCATCACCGCTGAGCCGGAGGCGCGATGTTGTGACCTGCTAGCATGGAAAGTCCCAACTGCGCCCTTGCGCGCTATATAAAAAACCCAAGGAGCTTTCTGAATGGCCGACGTCCGTCGCGGATTGATCATGGTCAACACCGGTCCCGGCAAAGGCAAGACTACCGCTGCCATGGGCACAGGCCTGCGTGCCGTCGGTAACGGCCTGAAGGTCTTGATGCTGCAATTCCTAAAGGGCTCGTGGCATTACGGTGAGCTCGACGCTGTCAAGGCCTTCGGTGACAACTTTGTGATGAAGCAGATGGGCCGCGGTTTCGTAAAGGTAGGCGGTGCTGAGACGGATCCCGAGGACGTGCGCCTGGTGGACGAAGCCTGGGCTGAAGCCGAGCAGGCGATCCTCTCCGGGCAGTGGGACCTGGTAATTCTCGACGAAATCAATTACGCCATCGGCTACAAGATGCTCGACCCGGCAAGAGTAGTAGCGACTCTGAACAAAAAGCCGGAGATGGTGCACGTCATTCTCACTGGACGCAACGCTCACCCCAGCATCGTCGAGATCGCCGACACCGTCACCGAGATGAAAGAAGTGAAGCACGCCTACACCAAGGGCATCGAGGCGCAGCGTGGCATCGAGTACTAAACATCGTTGAACCGCAGAGACACGGAGACACAGAGAGCAAGAGGACCAGGAACTCTTCCTGCGAACGTAGAAGTGCTGCTTCCATCCTTACTTTGTTTGGTCCCTTTTTTCATCTGTGTCCCGGTGCCTCGGTAATTCATTAGTTAGTTGGATTGGCTTTGGAAAGGCCCACATGTTTGCCAACGACCTGCTTAAGTCCAAACGCATTCTGATCACCGGAGGCGGTACCGGCATTGGCCGCGCCATGGCGGAGCGCTTCCTGCAACTCGGAGCAACCGTCTACATCTGCGGACGTCGCAAGGACGTGATCGACAAGACGGCCCATGAATTACATACGTCAACGGGTGGAACCATCGAAGGCTTCGCTCCCGTCGATGTGCGCGAGGGCGGTGACGTTGAAGCACTGATTGAGAAGCTGTGGGCGCAAGGGCCGCTGGATGTACTGGTGAACAACGCTGCCGGAAACTTTCTGGCCAAGACGGAAGACCTTTCGGCGAATGCCTTCGACGCCGTGATCGGCATCGTGCTCAAGGGCACTATCAACATGACGATGGCCTGCGGTCGCCGCTGGCTGCGCGACAAATACAAAGGCGTCGTGCTCAACATTGCGACGACGTACGCAGAAACCGGATCGGCGTACGTGGTTCCCAGTGCTGTCGCCAAAGCCGGCGTGCTCGCCCTCACCCGCAGCCTGGCGGTTGAGTGGGGAGGCCGAGGTATTCGTTTCGTCGCCATCGCTCCCGGAGCCATTCGCACCGAAGGTGCTTTTTCCCGCCTGTTGCCGGTGCCCGCGATGGAGAAAGCGCTGCTCGATCACAATCCGCTGCACCGCCTGGGCACGTTGGAGGAGATTTCGAATCTTGGAGCATTCCTCATCAGCGATCAGGCAGGTTATATCAATGGCGACATGGTTTACATGGATGGAGGCGAGATGCTCGCCGGAGCCAGCAGCTTCAGCCTGCTCGGGCGCCAGGTTCCCGACAGTGCTTGGGAAATGCTGAAGCCGAAAAAGAAGTGAGTAGCTTCTACATATTGAGTGAGTAGCTTCTACACAATTTGGGTAGTTCATTCTCCATCCCCGCAGCCCACAACTCGCTGAATTACTAAGCTTCCCGCCAGCTGCAATCATCTGCCACTCGCTTTACCAAACGAAACAATGCGCTACTCCGTACACGGCAACTCCTCGTTGCACTACGGGTTCTAATTTTCAAAACCGTGAGTGATCAGCGGGATCTTTACGGAGGTGAATATGAAACTCTCAAATGTAATTCTGCTTTCAGCTGTGCTCTTGCTTGGGGTGAGCTTCGCGGCAGCACAGGACCGGGACGACCATCGCGGCTACAACAATGGCCAATACAATGGCGCCTACGGTAACAACAACAACGACTATCAGCGCGGTGTACAGGATGGAATTAACTCCGGGCGCGCGGACGCGAACGGTAACAAGCGCTACAACCTAGGCGCACATCCCTATTACACCAATTCCAACAACCAGGCGTATCGCCAGGGTTTCTCGCAGGGCTATCGTGAGGCCTATGGTGGCAACGGACGCAATGGCTATTACGGCAACAATGGTTATAACAACGGCTACGACAATGGCCGCTACAACAATGGGTATAACAACGGCCGAAACAACAACGGCCACTACGATAACAACGGCCATTGGCATGACCGTGATCGGGACCATGACCACGATCACGACAACGACCAGCCTCGATAAGCTAGCTCCTGGATTGTGAATGAAATGATTGCGCCGCGCGGTGGACAGCCGCGCGGCGTTCGTCTTGCCTCAGTTCGTGTGGCACGCGGTGCGACGAGCTTATATCGGCTGGCACTCGGGGCACCAGAAGGTCACGCGCGCAGCTTCGCCTTGTTTCCGCGATTGAATCGTCGTGCCGCACTTCCGGCACGGCTGATTGTGGCGGCCGTACACCCAAAGTCGCGCACTCGGATCAGCCCGGCGCGTGGTGCGGCGAAAGCCTGTGTAAGTCACGATTCCATCGCCCGCTTGATTGCTGACGTTGGCCCGCAGATATTCCTGCGCTTTGGTGGTCAGGCAGAGTAGCTCGGCGGCGCTCAACGACGACACCTTGCGAAAGGGATTGACCAAGCAGGCGAAGCAAATCTCCGATTTGAAGACGTTGCCGATTCCGGCAATCAGCGATTGCCTGAGCAGCGCGTCGCCAACTGCGAAATCGGCCAACTCTTTCAGGCGTGAAGCGGCTTCCTGCGGGTCGAACCCTTCAGCGAGAACATCCGGGCCGAGCCGCGTAAGGCTGGGATGCCGCGCCAAAGATGCTGAGTCGTGAAACTCCGCAACTGGAACGTCGAAGCCAACCGCCACGAATGTCGCCGTTCCCACGACGACGCGCATCCGATGCCTGCCACGCTGCCAAGCCTCTCCCGGGCGATAAATGTGCCAGCTCCCGTTCATCCGCATGTGGGTCAACAGCACGAGATCGCCGGAGAATCGCATCAGCATCCACTTGCCCTGGGCTTCCACCGACTCGATAGTGCGGCCGGCGATGGGAGCGTCGAGATCGATACGCGAGAGCTGCGGCAGAACGGTTTCGAAGCGGGTGACGATTTGTCCCGCGAGCGCCCGACTCAGAGTGCGCGCTGCGCGGAAAATGGTGTCGCCCTCCGGCACCTAGGCGGTCTCCGTTGCGCTGTCTTCTGCGCCGCCCTCGCCTTCGTCGGGCTCGACCGGCGCCGGCATCGCAGTCGCTGACGCTCGTCGCATCTGAAATCCAAGAGCGGTCTCGACGAATCCAGCATCCAGCAGGTAGCGGGCGAGAAAATGCTCGCGTGCCTCGCTTCCGTTAATTTCGCCAATCAGCAATCCCGAGCGGCCCGACTGCCGCTTGAGCGCAACCGCAGCCAACTTGTTGGCCAGCGCGCGGGCATAGCGGCTGCGGTCGGGCTCATCAGCCGGCAAGAAAGCGCGCAGCGCGGGATTACGCCGCCGAAAGAATGCAGCCAGCGTGCCGTTTACCATCACCACACTCGCGCCGCTGATGCGGGCCATTCCGTGTGGCGTGTCGGGCGTCTCGGTCTCGAGTCGCGGCCAGGGCAGCAATCCGCCATACGGATTCGCAGGATCGGTCGCTGCCACGTGAACGGCTTCCGCCATCTCAGGATCGTTGCGCAGCGACCGCAGCATCTCAACCGCAGAATTCATCGCGAACTGCGCGGCCCCCATACCGGCGACGAACATGCCACGCCGGATCCATCCGCTCTCTTCCATGGTGCGCAACGCCGGATACACCGCGCTATAGCCGCCTGCGATGTTCTCCGCCGCGGCCGCCTCGCGGCTAATGACTCCGTAACGAACCAGCAACTGCTGCGCCATGCTGGCCACCCACTCTGTGGGAGAGGTCACGACCGCGCGACTGCTTACCAGTGACCAGCGCCCCTGGCCGGAGCTGCCCGCTCCGGTGCGTGCGCGGAAACGGCGGAGAAAATCCGGTGAACCCGGCGGACCATCCGACGAAGCTGCGCGTGAGCGACGATCTTCTGCCGGACGCAGGAATGACCGTAAGGGATGCGCGGTATCGTTCGTGACCAGTCCGGCCCACACCAGTTCCCACAGCGCGTCAAGGGTGTCGCCGGCAAAGCCGCCGCCGGCCGCATCGTGCAGATCGGCAAAAAACGACGCGCCACTGCGCTCAAGTGCTGCCAGGATCGATTTCGCACGATCTGACAATGCGGTACTGTCCGCCATCCGCGGCGGCAACAGGTGCGGCAGGTTCTCGGTTAGATACAGTGCCACGCGGCCGTCGCGCTCGCCAATGCGTTCGACTCCTACCCACACCACCTCGCCGGCGGCCATCAAGAGTGTCGAGATCGCCCGGCGTGTAGTTGACGACGCGGGCAGGCAGGATCTCACGCTCCAGCTCCGACGCGGGCAGCGCGACGCCTTGCAGGATGCCGATGGCGTCGAGCAGCGCCTCCATCCCACGGCGTGGGACAGCGACTCCTTGCCAGCGCGTGAGCAGGCGTCCCAGCACTCGCTCTTCGACGGGCTCGATCTCCCGGCGAAGGCGCGCCAGCGTCTTCCGCCGCACAACGCGCAGCACCTCCGGATCGCACCACTCCATGTGCGTGCCGGCGGGACGAAACTCGCCTTCGAGCAGCTTGCCGTCGCCATGCAGTGCGCGCAGCACGGGTTCAAGCCGCGCCGCGTCGATGCCGTAACGCGACGCGATCTCCGCCGTGGTGAACGGCCCATGGGTGCGGGCGTAGCGGCGGACGATCGACAGCAGAGGATCGGCGGCTTGCTCCAGCCACACCTCCGGCAAGCCGGGGGGCAGCGGCACACCGAAGGCATCGCGATAACGCGCGGCATCTTCGACGGCAATAAACCGGTCTCGCCTGCGAGTCGCACGCGCAGCACGCGGCGCACGCGGGCCAAGTCTTCCACGCTGGCAGCAACTTCAGGTGTCGTGCAGCGCAGCGCCAGCTCCCGCTCGCTCAGGTCACCGAGGCGCAACAGTAAATCGTGAACCCCATCGGCGTGACGGGCCTGGTACTCAGGATCGAGTGCTTGCAGTTGCGACTCGACTTCATCAAGCGCGGCGGCATCGAGGAGCTCGCGCAAGTCGCTCTCGCCCAGCAGTTCCTGCAGCTGCGCCTGATCAATGGCAAGCGCCTGGGCACGACGTTCGGCCAGCGGTGCATCGCCTTCATAGATATAGTTCGCGATATAGGAAAACAGCAGTGCCGAGGCGAACGGCGAAGGCTTGGTCGAATCGACCGTGGTCACGCGCACCTTGCCGGAAGCTACCTTGCGCAACAGTGCAACCGTCGCTGGAATATCGAAGACGTCGCGCATCACCTCGCGATAGGTCTCGAGCAGGATCGGAAATGACTCGTAGCGCGAGGCGACGCCCAGCAGGTCGGCGGCGCGCTTGCGTTGCTGCCAGAGCGGAGCCCGCATCCCCGGACGGCGCCGCGGCAGCAGCAAAGCCCGCGACGCGGCCTCGCGAAACTTCGCGGCAAACACCGAAGTCGAGCCCAGCTGGCGCAGCACCAGGTCGCGCAACTCAGCCGGAGAAGGCAACAACCACGCAGGCATCGAGCGGCTCTTCGTTCTCCGGCAGGCGCAAGGACGAAGCCGTCGTCCGACCACATCGATTCAACCTCGATGCCGCGCTCCGCGCGCAGCTTCGACGCTACCGCCATGCACCAGGGCGCGTGCACACGCGCTGCCAAACGGGGTGAGCACGCAAATGCGCCAGTCGCCCAACTCATCGCGGCAGCGCTCGATCAGGATGTCTTCATCGCTGGGGACGCGCTCCGTGGCGGTCGCCTGTTCCTCCAAATAGCGGAGCAGGTTTTCGGCCGCGTTCTCGTCGAGGCTATGCTCTTCCACCAGTCGCGTGAACGCCACGGTGCGCGGCATGCGCAACAGCTCGCGCGTCATGCGGCCGATCTGCTCGCCGAACTCGGCAGGCCGGCCTCGCGGTGTCGCCATGCCAGAACGGCATCTTGCCGGGCTCTCCGGGCGCGGGCGACACAACGACGCGGTCATGCGTGATCTCCTCGATGCGCCAGGTGGACGCGCCCAGGATGATGGTGTCGCCGGTGCGGCTCTCGAAGACCATCTCTTCGTCGAGCTCGCCCACCCGCGCGCCGCGTTTGGTGCCCGCGACCAGGAACACGCCGATAGAGCCCGCGATCGGGAATGGTGCCGCCGTTGATCACGGCCACTCTACGCGAGCCCTCGCGCGGGCGTCAGCATGTTGGTCGACGCGATCCCAGGTGATCCGCGGGCGCAACTCGGCAAACTCATCCGAGGGATAGCGCCCGGAAAGCATGTCGAGCACGCTTTCGAACACCGTTCGCGTCAGATCGCGCATAGGGCGCGGCGCGGCGCACGAGGTCGAACAGCTCATCGACGTTCCATTGGTCCATCGCCACCATGGCGACAATCTGCTGCGCCAGAACATCGAGCGGGTTGCGCGGATAGTGCACCGACTCGACCTGGCCTTCGTACATGGCGCGCGTGATGGCGGCGCAGGCCACCAGGTCGCCGCGATACTTGGGAAAGATGACCGCGTTGCTGACCGCGCCGACGTGGTGGCTGGCGCGGCCGACGCGCTGCATGCCGCTGGCGACCGAAGGCGGCGCTTCGATCTGCACGACCAGATCGACCGCGCCCATGTCGATGCCGAGTTCGAGCGACGACGTCGCGACGATGCCGCGCAGCGTGCCCAGCTTCAGGCGATCTTCGATCTCTTTGCGCTGCGCAGCCGCGACACTGCCGTGATGCGCGCGCACCAGTAACTTCTCCCGCAAGATCGTTGACCGCTCCGGCGATGCGTTCGGCCAGGCGGCGGCTATTCACGAAGATGATGGTCGAGCGATGCGCGCGCACCAGCTCCAGCAGCTTGGGATGGATCGCGCTCCAGATCGAGGGACGCACCGGCCCCTGCGATGCCGGGCCGCTGGGGATCGGCATCGATCTCGTCCAGGCGCGCCATGTCTTCCACGGGAACCTCGACGCGCAGGTCGAGCCGCTTCAACTCGCTGGCGTCAACGATCGTGACCGGGCGGTATTTGATTGCGCGTGGTAGAGGACTCAAGGTCGGGAACGTCGTCCGCCGCGACCGCATCGCTTGCGATTGCCGCAGGCGCATCCACGACGGCCGGCTTCTGGGTTCTCCGCGCCGCCCAGGTAACGCGCGACTTCTTCCAGCGGGCGCTGCGTGGCCGAAAGCCCGATGCGCTGCAGCCTCCGTCCAGCAAAGGTCTTCGAGCCGCTCGAGCGACAACGCCAGGTGCGAGCCGCGCTTGGTCGGCACCAGCGCGTGAATCTCGTCGAGGATCACGGTCTCGATGGAGCGAAGCGCCTCGCGCGCATTCGAGGTCAGCAGCAGGTAAAGCGATTCGGGCGTGGTAATCAGAATGTCGGCGGGATGCCGCGCGAAGCGCGCCCGTTCCGCAGCCGGTGTATCGCCGGTGCGGATGGCGACCGTGGGCACATGGAAGTCATGCCCGCCGCGTTGCGCCGCCTGCGCGATGCCGACCAGCGGCGCTCGAAGGTTGCGCTCGACATCGACAGCGAGCGCCTTGATCGGCGAGATATACAGGATGCGGCAGCGCTCGGTCGTCGCCGGTACGGGCGAGAACATCAGCCGGTTGATCGCCCACAGAAACGCGGCCAGCGTCTTGCCGCTGCCGGTCGGCGCCAGCATCAGCGTGGAATCGCCACGCGCGATGGCGGGCCATCCCATCTGCTGCGGCCGCGTCGGTTCGGTGAATACGGCTTCAAACCATTCGCGCACGGCAGGATGAAACGGCGCCAGCGGGTTGCTGGTCTTTGTCGGATTTGTCCGGCGTGGCATTTGAGATCGCTGCACCTGATTCGATGCAGCATTCTAGCTTGCGAATCTCGCGAGCCCGTCCCGATGGCACGTGAATTGGTTTACAGCCGGTGCCGGTTCGATACGGTGATCGTTCACCCGGAGGACCACCGATTGCTCAATCGACGCGAGTTCAACATCTTGGCCGGCCGGCATGGCTGCCAGGTTGCGCGCTCAAGCCGGCCCACGGCTGGGCTGACGAAAACGTATCGGCCGAGGCTGCGAAGCTCTATCAGTCCAGCTTCGTGCTCGATTGCAACTCTCTGGCCTCGATTGGGGCGATCCCCGCCAATGAAATCAGCGGTTTTATCAAGACGGTGCGCGCGTCAGCAGTCACGGCGGTCAAGAGCACCCTGGGAGGTGCCACTGGCACTTTCGAGGAGGCTGTCGCCGACATTGCCGCCGCCGATCAGCTCATTGAAAACAACCCCGACGTTTTCATCAAAGTGCGCACGATCGCCGAGCTCAAGCGGTGCAAGACTGAAAACCGCATGGGCGTCATTTATTCCTTCGAAGCCGCCAGCCCGCTGGGCGATCAGCTTGACCGCATCACCCTGTTTCGCGGCCTGGGGGTGCGCGTGATGCAACTCTGTTATAACCGCAAGACCCCATTCGGTGTTGGCTGTCTTGATGGCGAGACCGGCGGGTTGACCGATCTGGGACGGCAGGCGATCGCGAAGATGAACGAACTGGGAGTGGCGGTCGATCTCAGCCACGCGAACACGCAGACCACGGCAGAAGGCATTGCCGCGTCGAAGAAGCCGCCGGTGATCACTCATGCCGGATGCCGCGCCGTGTACATGCACCCGCGCAACAAGGACGACCGCGAGCTGAAGGCGCTGGCCGCCAAGGGAGGCGTGATCGGAATCTACATGCTTCCTTTCCTGACCGCCTCGCCCAAACAGCCGATGCTCGCCGACTACATGCAGCACATGGAGCATGCGCTGAAAGTTTGCGGAGAGGACCACGTCGGAGTTGGCAGCGACGTTCCCTTCGAGACTTTCGGCCCTGACGACATTAAAGCCGTGCAGGAAGACGTTGCCAAGCGCAAAGCCGCCGGCGTGTCGGCTCCCGGCGAAGACCGTCCGCCATACATTCCCGACCTGAATACCCCACGCAAGATGGAGCTGATCGCCAACGCTCTACTGAAGCGCGGCTATTCTGCTGGCACGGTGGAGAAGGTCTTGGGCGCGAACTTTGTCCGCGTCTTCGGGGAGATCTGGACGGCGTAGGAGCGCGATGTAAGGTGCGGCGGCTACGTCTGGCTGGCGGGGGCGGCCTTGGGTTGCCCAGACGGCGTCATCTGTCGGCGTTGCTCCGGAGTGAGCAGTGAGTCGACCTTGGCGGCGGTTTCGGCATGAAGCTTTCCTATTGCCGCCTGCACCTCTTGCTGCGACAGAGTTGTGCTGTTGAGCACGTCGAACAACTGCTTGCCTTCCTCGAAAAATACCGGCCGCAACTTAGCTTTCTGATCGGCGGTGAGATGCAGTTGCTGGTCCAACGCCGCGAGGTGACCGTCCGCGAACTTGTTGGGATCGGACAGCATCTGGTGGCCGGCAGGCATGCCGCTGTTTTGCGCGACGAGGGTGAGCGAAGCGAATACTAAAATTAGCAGTAAAGCCGTGCGTTGATTCACGATAAGTCCGGGCGAATCCCAAGGAGCGGCTCCGCATTATGACGCTAGCAGGCGGCGCGAAGCAGGGGCTATGACGCACATCACAATGGCCCCATTGAGACCGCGCTTGACAGGCCTTTTCATGGCTCCTACGCTAGAAGCTTGGAAGTTCATCGAGGGCGTTTATGGACATGATTCCTCTAAAACCAGAGCGCAAGGCCCAATTGGATGAATATGCCAAGCGACACGGTCGGGATCCTGAGGCTGCCCTCGACGAGGTACTCGCCGCCTACCTCGACTGGGAGCGCCAGGATTTCGAGGAAGCTGTCGACGGCATCCGGCAGGGTTATGCGGATGTGAAAGCCGGACGCACCCAGCCCGTCGAGGAAGCATTTGAAGAGCTGCGCCTGAAGCATGGCCTTCCGCGTTAGAACCACTGCCAAAGCAAAACGGGATTTGGATGACATCCTCGCGTGGCTGTTGTCTCATGAGGCCGGAGAAACCGGGTTGCGCTGGTTTCAAGGATTGCGCGCGACCGTCGCAACCCTAGCGAAGTCTCCCAATCGGTGTCCTTTGGCTCCCGAGAACGCCGCTTTCCCGTTCGAGGTGCGGCATCTGCTCTACGGCCGCAAGCCTCATGTCTACCGAATCATCTTTACCGTCGAAGGAAACACGGTCTCCGTGCTACACATCCGTCACAGTAGGCGCCAGCCAGTCGCCAAGCACTGACCGGAGCCGGGCCGCGGAAGGACTGCCCCACCGGAGCCAGTGACACCCGAGCTCTACCGGGTTGCCTCCGCCTTCGCCAGCACGGTTCCAGTCTCCGTCGACATGGCGTTGTACCAGCTTACGAAGCGTTGCGGTTCCATCGCCTGGTAGGGCTCCAGATTGTGTGCCCAGCGGAAACCGATGGGCTGGTACCAGAGTTCGGCTTCTATGTGGAACGGGCCTTCGGCGGAGCCCAGAGGCACCGAGTAGCGCACCGTGTCGCTGCCGCCTGTGAAGTTGGGAGCCTCCCGCGCATCGCCAACCACGGCCACGTCCGCGATAGCGGTGTTTTTGTCGAAGCCGTGAGGAAGCAGGCGATCGTCTTTGAGGTAGCGGATTCCGTTCAGCAGGCCGGTGGTGACCCTGCCGCCTTGATCGCCAAGAATGTCTTCGTAGATTTCCACCTGGTCGCTGCTCGTGATCTCTCGATAGTGCGGCTCGTACTTGGTTTTATCGGCGTCGTTGTCGTTGCCCACAACAGAGCCATCGGGATTGATTTTGCCGGACTCGAAAACGGTCTGCCCATTGCGGTCGCGAACCACGAAGTGCAGCCACGCACGGCGTGAAGGAAACGCCGTCGGCAGCTTGTGTCCGGTAAGGTTCTCGACATAGACGTCAGCCTGCAGCTTGCCGCCAACCGTTGCGATGTTGCGCAACTCAACCTTGGCCGCCTGGGTATGCAGAAACTCCAGCGTCCCCTGCGCGGCAGCGGTCAGTTCCTGCGGCAGCGCAGCCACGTCGAGGTCGTCGCGATAGCGGTTCAGCATGCTCTGCATGAAGAAGTTGTCCCCAACAAAGACGTGCTGATGCAGTCCCGGTCGTGGCATTCCCAACACCGAACTGATGGGAACCTCCTCCTGCACCTCGGGCATGTGACAGCCCTGGCAGGTGTTCTTCGCGGGATAGTCGCTGTGCAGCCATTCGAGATAGGGCATCTGCTCGGGAAGCTGACCGATCTTCTTGCCCCCTTCGCCACGCGCCGTGGTGTAAAGCTGGTGACAGGAGCCGCAGAGCGCAGCATCGCGGATATGGTCGCCGAGTTCCGGCCGAAAGCCTCCGGTGGAACTCTGCATTATCAACTGGTGTCCGGCGCTGATGACGAAAGGCCCGTACTCCGGACGCTCATTCTTTATGGCGGGAGGCTGGATGACAAACTCGCCGCTGAAGCTTTCGCGGGTGCCCAGGTTAGTTTTGCTGATCTGGTGGCACACCGAGCAGGTGACGCCGTCTTCGGCTTTCGCGGCCTCGGCGTTCTTTGCCGGGAAGGGCAGAAACTCAAACACCGGGCCTTTCTCGCCGCGGATCTTGGCCTCATAGCGCGTGACCGGCATGTGGCACGCGGAGCACTCATCCTGCACATCGCGCGTGACCGAGGCGTGATCGATGCTCTCGCGCCGAATGCTGGCCTGCCAGTAAGGATCGCGCGCGGAGTTCGCCATGAGGCTGGAACGCCAGTCGAGGCCAATCGAGACGTCCTGACCTTTAGGCGTGGTCAATTGGTTGTGACACGCCATGCAACGATCGGAGGTGTGAAAGTCAACCTGCTGCTGGTCTTGCGCGCCCCTCAAGGCATGCCAGGGCAGCAATATGCAGGTGGCCACCAGGATCAGGGTGGGAACATGTCTACGCATTACCATCCTTGCAGCAGGCTTCCGTCCTGCCAGTCCCACAACAAATAGAACATCAGCTGCTGCTGGCGCCCGGCTGTGTTGGTCACCGGAACGCGATAGCCCAGGCTGCCACGGACGTGCTGCCGCTTGCTGATGGTCACCTGCATTTCGGGAAGCACGTCCCAGTCGGTGCTGGCCCCGTTCACCAGATCGCGCGCAGCGAGGAATTCAACCATCGGCGTCCACAAGCGGCCGAGCATGTGGTCGCCGGCAAAGCTTTGACTGATTGCCGAATTGAAAAACCACGACTGCGGCGCCTTACTGGTATCGAAAGGCAGGTCAGCGCCGAATTGCAGCTGCACGATGGTGTTCTCGCGGAAAATCTGATCGAAGGCGGCAAAGGGCTCGAAGGTCGTGGTGCCAGTGCCGAACATTCGCTTCACGCTGCCGGTGGGTATGAGAAATCCACCCTGCAAACTCAAGATGGAGCCGGTGCGCAGGCTGGCGAGCAGCGTGCGCTTCACCGCCAGGGTCACGTCGCCTACACCGCCGTACCAGGTGTGGTCCTGGTCCTGGAAGGTGATGGGGACATCGACTTCGATCTGGTTCCTCACTCCAAAACGCTGCTCGTGAATGATGTGGGTTGTGTTCCCCGGCGTGCCTTGGGTGTTGACGCCTGTCGATAAAACCAGTTCGTCCTCGGGATAGGCTTTTTCGGTCACGATGGCGCGCGGGGCGTTCAGTTCGGCTCGCGGCCACTTCGAGTTCGGGCAGAACTCCCGGATATAGGCAATGATGTCGTCGATCTCCTCCGAGTTCAGCGCCTCGCCAAAAGCAGGCATGATCTGCGAAAAGCCGAGCGCCGGACCCCCATGCGTGATCACCGCCTTGTACGACGTGTTCCATTCGGCGGTGGTCTGATCGCAGCGGCTGAAGTCCGGAAAGCTCGAGGGTCGCTTGAAGACACTCAGAGTTTGAGGTGCTCCTTTGCCTTCGCTGCCATGGCATGAGATGCAGGCTGCCTGGTAAATCTGTTTGCCGATCTTGGGATTCGCCTTAAATGAATAGTTAAGATATTGCGCATCGAGGGAGCACGGCAGCAGCGCCGAGAGCGAGGCGATTGCTATAGCCGAGAGCCACACCGTCTTCAGCAATTTCACGATTTTAACGTTCCTCATCCCCAGCAGAGAAGAAACTTAGAATCAACTCGCCGGTTCCGCGTTGTAAGTGTCCACTGCTGGTGTGCACGATTGCAACTCTGCCCCCGAATTTCTTCCGATGCATCCTGGCCGCTTGGAACTCGGTTGCTCAATGATCGGTTCTTCTCATTTGAAGCTACATGCAATCTCCGCACGGTTCTAGCTACGAAGTGCCACCTCTTTTTAACATCGAATTTAAATGCGACGAAACCGGCTGGCGTCGAGATGCTCGCATATTTAACGTATGCGCCGTCGTCCAGCATTCATTTGACCAGATTGGTCGGGAAAGCCACTGAAATGTGACAGGCGGGAAAACTGAAACAGGCCGAAGTTTTCGTCCGGGTTAGCCGATAGACCTCTTGGACATGTTCGCCATCGTTGGCATGATCGTGGTGCTGGCTGCCGTCATTGGCGGCTTCTTGATGGAGCACGGGCCGATTGCTGTGCTCATTCAACCGGCCGAGCTGCTCATCATCGGCGGCGCGGCGATTGGCACGCTGCTGGTAGCCAACCCGCTGCATACCTTGAAAGCCATCCTGGGCGGTGTCATCGGTGTGCTAAAGGGTTCGAAGTTCAACAAGCAACGCTACTTGGACTCGCTCAAAATGTTGTTTGATCTGTTCAGCAAAGCCCGCAAGCAAGGTCTGGTCGCGGTCGAAAAGGATATCGAAGCTCCCAAAGAAAGCCAATTCTTCGGGCAGTTTCCCGCTTTCCAAAAAGATGCGGCAACCGTCGCTTTCGTCTGCGACACCATGCGCATGGTAGTTATGGGCGGAGTGGAAGCCTTCGACGTCGACCAGATGATCGAGGTGGACATGGACGTTCACCATCATGAGCGACAGCAGCCGATTACGGCGCTGAGCACCATGGCCGACTCGCTGCCCGGCCTGGGTATCGTCGCGGCGGTGCTTGGTGTGGTGCTGACCATGAGCGCGCTAGGAGGGCCGCCGGAAGAAATTGGCAAGAAAGTGGCTGCAGCCCTGGTGGGAACGTTCCTGGGAATTTTGCTGTGCTACGGCTTCGTAGGGCCTTTGGCGGCGAATATGTCCAAGCTGTCGGATGAAGAGCGCGAGTACTGGCACGTGCTGCGGGTGGCGATGATAGCGTCCATGAAGGGCGTAGCTCCGTTGCTGGCGGCTGAGATGGGACGGCGCGCCATTCCGGCGCACGTGCGACCCAGCTTCCAGGAGTTCGAGACCGCTTGCAAGAACCGGACAGGCAGAAGCCGGAGCCGCGGCTGGGGCTGAGGCGCCGGCAGCAGCACCGGAGCCGGTTGCAGCCTCCTAGGTGTAGAGCATGAGCACGAAACCGCAAATCATACTCATCAAACGGAACTCCGGCCATGGCGGGCATCACGGCGGAGCCTGGAAGGTCGCGTACGCGGATTTCGTCACCGCCATGATGGCGTTGTTCATCGTGTTGTGGTTGATGAACAGCAGCAAGCAGATTCAGGTCGCGGTCGGGGGGTATTTCAAAGACCCCACCGGCACCTCCAAGCTGGTGGGCACCAATCAGTCGGGTTCGGGTGACAACATGCCTCTGCGCAAACAAGATATGGCGAAGCTGAAAGAGCAACTGGAGAGCGTGATCCGCCAGGTCAGCGATTTCGACAAGCTCAAAACGCATATTGAAATGACGGTGACCGCCGAGGGATTGCGCATTGAGCTTCTGGAATCTGAAACGGGAACTTTCTTCCAGAGCGGCAGCGCCACTCCCACCGACTCCGCGCGAGAGGTCGTGACCTTGTTGGCTTCCGAAATGGGCAAGCTGCCTAATCGTGTGTCGATCGAAGGCCACACGGATTCCCTTCCGTTCGGTGCCGGCGCTAACTACAGTAACTGGGAGCTCTCCGCCGACCGCGCCAATGCTTGCCGTCGCCTCATGCAGCAGAGCGGCTTGCGCAGCGACCAGGTGGCCGAAGTGCGGGGCTTCGCCGATCAGAGCCTGCGCAACAAATCCGACCCGGCCGACGCTTCGAATCGGCGAATCAGCTTGCTGGTGAAGTACATGCAGAAACAGCCATCGGCGACGGAAACCCCTGCGGACGGAAAATCGGCCGAGGGCGGCGAGTCAGGCACCCCACCGGTCTCGACGGCTAACCACTAGGATTGCGCGGACTATCCAGTCAGATAGTAGGCCCATCAAAGTTGAAGCCCCGGTCATTTCTAAGTCGTTGAATTTGCAAGGCAGCGCTGGGAAGTGTCCGCTTCTTAAATCTTGGCATTCCAAGTGCTCTCAATCAGAGCAACTTCCTCGGTGTTTGTAGGGACGCATCAAGCCCGGTAGAAAGCACGCTCCCGGGCGACCACAGCAGGGTTTGTCGGAAGGCACTTTGCAGCGCTACTTCGTCGACCCTGCTGTACCCCAACCCCGAGGATAAAAGATCCATGGCATTCGCCTAGCGAACGCCAAGTCAGGTTCTGTGAGTAGCATTCCCGCCGCCCCAGACGGAACCTGGACGGAACGAGTGCCTGCGGGGGCAGTGACTGTGGTGATTGCTTTGCGGTGACGCTGACAGTTACGACAGTCGTGGCGAACCCGAGGCCTACAAGCTTCGGGTTTTGCCGTTTTATACCTCGTTTGGCGCACAGTTCTCGGTTCTGATGGACTTTTTCTTCCCGCCGAATAGAATGCTTCAGTTTGGCCTTTTCGCGTAAAGAGGCGTTCTGGAGGAAGCTCCCATGATGGTAGGGGTTCCCCGTGAGAGCTTTCCCGGGGAGAGACGCGTCGCGCTGGTTCCCGCTGTTGTACCGGGTCTGATCAAAGCAGGCTTGGAGGTCCTGGTCGAATCCGACGCAGGACTTGAGGCCGGTTACATCAATTCCGAATACGAGAACAAGGGCGCGAAGATCGCGGCCAGCCGTGCAGAAGTTTTCGCGCAGGCCGACATCATCGCCCAGGTACTGTGCTACGGCGCCAACGACCGCACCGGAGCCGCCGACCTGCCGCTAATGCGCCGGGGGCAGATCCTGATTGGATTCCTGCGGCCGCTGGGCTCGCTCGAAACCGTGCAGGATATCGCGTCCACCGGCGTGACCTCCTTCGCCGTAGAGCTGATGCCGCGCACAACGCGCGCCCAGAGCATGGACGCGCTATCGTCCATGGCAACGGCCGCGGGCTACAAAGCCGTGCTCATCGCGGCTGACGCGTTGCCACGAATCTTCCCCATGCTGACCACTGCCGCCGGAACCATTACGCCGGCTCGCGTGCTCATCATCGGAGTGGGCGTGGCCGGGCTGCAAGCGATCGCGACTGCGCGCCGTTTGGGCGCTGTCGTGTCCGCGTACGATGTGCGGCCCGCAGTGAAGGAGCAGGTGCAGAGTCTGGGAGGTCGCTTCGTCGAACTGCCGCTGGAAGTGAAGGATGCACAGGATGCCGGCGGCTATGCCAAGGCGCAGGACGAGTCGTTCTATCAGCGCCAGCGCGAGTTGCTGGGCAAGGTCATCGCGGAGAGCGACGTCGTGATCACTACGGCCGTGGTGCCGGGGAAGAAAGCGCCGGTGCTGGTCACGAAGGAGATGGTCGCAGGCATGGCGACGGGATCGGTGCTGGTGGATCTCGCAGCCGAGCGTGGCGGCAACTGCGAGCTGACGAAGAGTGGCGAAAAGATTTCGGTGAACGGCGTTTCCATCATCGGATGGGTCAACCTCGCCAGTTCGGTGCCATATCACGCCAGCCAGATGTACAGCAAGAATGTCACGCAACTTCCTGCTCAACCTGGTGAAGGATGGCAAACTCAGCCTGAATATGCAGGACGACATCATCAGCAGCACACTGGTAACGGAAGGCGGCGAGATCGTGAATCCGCGCATCCGCGAAGTTCTTCGCGTTGCCGGCATTGACGGCGGTTGGGTAAGAAATCATTGTGCACCACCGAGACACGGAGGCCACGAGAGGGAATCACATCGTGTAACATTTGTTGCTTTTCTCTGTGTCTCGTGTGGTGAAACGTTTCTGCGAATGGCGAAAAGCGATTCTTTATGAACATGCAAGCTGATCTGATTACCAGTCTCTATGTCTTCATGCTCGCGGCCTTCATCGGCTTCGAGGTGATACGGCGGGTATCGCCGCTGCTGCACACCCCGCTGATGTCGCTCACCAACGCACTGGACGCGATTGCCGTGGTCGGTGCGATCATCCTCGCCGGGAAGCACGAGACCAGGATGTCGACCATCCTCGGCACCATCGCCATCGTGGCGGCCACCAGCAATATCGTTGGCGGCTTCATCATCACCGACCGCATGCTCAAGATGTTCAAGCCGAGCAACAAGGCTCCCAAGCAATGATCATCGGCCAGCATCTCATCGAAGTTACTTACCTGATTGCCACCGCGCTGTTCATTCTTTCGCTGAAGTGGCTTAGCTCGCCTACGACGGCGCGGCGCGGCGTCTTTGCTGGCGAGATCGGCATGGCGCTGGCCATCATCGGCACACTGCTGTACAAGGGCATCGTCGATTACAAGTCGATTGGCATTGCGCTGGTGCTGGGCGCGATCATCGGCGTGCCGCTGGGCAACGTGGCTATGACGGCGGTTCCGCAGCGAACTGCGCTCAGTCACGCCTTCGGAGCGCTCTGCGTGACGCTGGTGGGCACGGCCGAGTTCTACCTGCGTACCCCCGAAGTTCCGAAGTTCACCATGTCCGTGCTGTCGCTGGAAGTCATCCTGGGCTCGCTGACTTTTACCGGCAGCCTGATGGCCGCCGGAAAACTGCAAGAGGTGCTACCGCAGCGGCCCATCACCTACAAAGGCCAGAATTTCGTCAACCTGGGGATGCTGGCGGTAGCGATCGTCATCGCCGTTCTGCTGGTGGTTGACCCGAGCCGCACCGCACTCTATCCGGTGATGATCGTGATCTCGCTGCTGTTCGGCGTGATGATGATTATTCCCATCGGCGGCGCTGACATGCCGACGGTGATCTCACTGCTGAATTCCTACGCCGGACTTTCCGCCGCAGCCATGGGCTTTGTGCTCGACAGCAAGCTGCTGATTGTCGCGGGCGCGCTGGACGGAGCGTCGGGTTTTATCCTCTCAGTGAACATGTCGAAGGCGATGAACCGCTCATTTACCAACGTGCTGTTCGGGGCCTTTGGACAAGTTGCGCCCGCTGCTTCGGCAGCGCAGGAAGCACGGCCGGTGCGCAGCGCAACGGCGGAAGAAGCGGCAGCGATCCTGTCATCAGCCAACCGCGTGGTGATTGTGCCGGGATATGGCATGGCGGTGGCACAGGCGCAGCATCGCGTGCGGGAGCTCTACGACGCTTTGACCAAGCGTGGCGTGGATGTGAAGTTCGGCATCCATCCGGTGGCCGGTCGTATGCCCGGACACATGAACGTGTTGCTGGCGGAAGCCGACATTCCGTATGACAAGCTGCTCGACATGGATGACGCGAATCCGGATTTTCCGCAGACCGACGTGGCGTTGATTATCGGGGCGAACGATGTCACCAATCCCGCGGCCCGCAACGATGCCAGCAGCCCGATTTACGGCATGCCGATTCTCGACGTCGACAAAGCGCGGACGGTGATGGTGATCAAGCGCAGCATGAGCCCGGGATTCGCCGGCATCGATAATCCGCTGTATTACCTGGACAACACCCTGATGTTATTCGGCGACGCGAAAGCGTTTGTAGGCGGAATCGTGCGCGAGTTGACCGGGGCGTCGGCGGCGCACGGATAAGGGGCGGGGCTTCTTTTGGGGTGCGATCAGCGTTTCATTTGAGGGTGTCATCCCGAGCGGAGCCGAGGGACCTGTAGTTTGTCCCTCGCGCCGATGAACCACTGACAAAGCGCGACTGTACACAACACAACGGTTTTTGGCTGGTTCCGAGAAGAGCAGATCCCTCGCTTCGCTCGTGATGACAAGACCAAGAAGGAGCGCTGGCACACTCCGCATTTCCTCCGCCCGAGCAATTCCTTCCTGCTCGCTATGTAATTCTCTCCACTTCCGGAAATCCCTTCCTGCGCATTGTTAAGAATGTTGAAGTCGCGCTCCTGCGAGCGTCGAGGGCGCGACATTTCCATCTCATGAAGTGTTTTTAACTACGCACACGAACAGTGGCGCCACTGATCGTCAGCAAAGAAAGCGACTCGGAGGTGAGTCATGAAAACGAACTTGGTTTTGTTGCTCGCGTTGAGCGTGGGAATGTTTGGCAAGATGGCGGTGGCGCAAAGCGGGGCGGAGCAGGTACAGGCCCCCCAGGCGCAGTACGCCGTGTTCCACCCGGAACAAAATAGTGCAGCTGTGCGACTGGTGGATTCCGACGATCGCAATCGCCGCGACGGCGACCGTGACCGCGACGACCGTCGTGATCGGGACCGCGATGGCGACCGTGATGGCCGCTGGCGTAACAACCAGAACAACGGCTACTACGGAAACAATGGGTACTATGGCGGGAACAACGGCTACTACGGCAACAGCCCCTATTACGGCGCAACCGCGAATGGCGGCTATCGCAACGGTCAGAACGGCTGGTATGACCGCAACGGTAACTTTCATCCCCAGGCCGCCAATGGCTACTACGACCGGAACGGCAACTGGCACAGAAATGGCTGGTGGCGGTAAGCGGAACTGAAGCAAACTTCGCTCGCGACAGGGATCGCGGCGGGCCCGGTGAGTCCCAAGCCCCGTCTCTGCGATGAGCAATCAGTAGCCTGGGTCGGAGGTGAACGGCGCAGGTGAAGCGCGAAGCCCGGATCAACTCCGGGCTTTGTTGCGTCTCGGGTTCGGGTGGCGTAGCGCTTCAGTTCGGCTGAGCAGCGCGCGGGGTTCGGGTGGAGTACCGCTTCAGCGGTACATAGCGATCACCTTCCACGCCGCACCCACGAGCATGATCTGCGATACTAGAGATACCGCAAAAAGTCGCAATCCATGACGCAAAACACAGCAGAACCAAAGTCGATCAAAGTTCACCAGACCGCCGGCACCGGCATGGACATTGAGTGGAAGGACGGACACCAGAGCCACTACTCGTTCGTCTTCCTGCGCGATGCCTGCCCCTGCGCACTGTGCAATGAGGAACGCGAGAAGGATGGGCGCCAGCCAGGGGATCCGCTGAAGCCGATTGGGGCCGCGTTGCCGATGTTCAAAGCGCTGGCCCGGCCGACGAAGGTAGAGCCGGTCGGCAAATACGCTATTCGCTTCGTATGGAACGATGCGCACGAGCACGGCATCTATTCCTGGGAGTATCTGCGCGAGCATTGCCCCTGCTCGGAATGCAAGGCGGAGCGCGCTATGGAAGCACCTGCGGCGGACGCCAAACCGAATTGAAAAGAAGCAATTAGTAACTAGCAACTAGTTGTCGCTGTTCAACGTCGCCGTCACTTGTGAACGATCCCGGCCCCAGTCTGGGCCCATTACTAATTGCTAGTTGCTAATTACCAATTACTGATTTGTCGTACCTAACAAAACTCAATCCGCAACAGCGGGAAGCCGTTGAAACCGTGAACGGGCCGGTGCTGATTCTGGCCGGGGCGGGCAGCGGCAAGACGCGCGTCATCACCTACCGCATCGCCTACCTGGTCGATCATGTGGGGGTTGCGCCGGATTCCATCCTGGCGGTGACCTTCACCAACAAGGCGGCGGCGGAGATGGCGGGCCGCGTGGATTCGCTGGTGGGCGCGCGCGCCTGGCCAAGCCGCTGATCTCGACCTTTCACTCGTTCTGCGTGCGCGTGCTGCGCAAGGACATCGAAGCCCTGCAAATCGGCGGCAAGGGATACCGCAAGGATTTCGTCATCTACGACGAGTCCGATCAGCAGAACGTGGTGAAGGCGGCGATGCGGCGGCTGGGTCTCGATACCAAGCAACTGACGCCGCGCAACGTGCTGGGCCGCATCTCGTGGGCCAAGAACCACATGCTCGATCCGCAGGAGGTCTACCTGCAATCGGGCGATCCCAACACCGAACGCATCGCGCACATTTACGAGATCTACCGGCAGGAGCTGGCGAAATCGAATGCGCTCGACTTCGACGATCTGCTGCTGTTCGCGCAACGCCTGCTGAAGGCCTCGGCCGAGACCCGCGAAAAATACAATCGCCGCTATCGATACCTGCTGGTGGATGAGTACCAGGACACGAACCGCCCGCAGTACGAACTGATGCGCATGCTGGCCGGCAGCGACCACAACGTCTGCGCGGTTGGCGATGAGGACCAGAGCATCTACTCGTGGCGCGGGAGCCGAGATCCGCAACATCCTGGAGTTCGAGCAGGACTTTCCCGAAGCGCGAATCATTCGGCTGGAGCAGAATTACCGCTCGACGCAAAACATTTTGCAAGCCGCGTCGGCAGTGGTGGCCAATAACCTCAAGCGCAAGGGCAAGAACCTGTGGACCGAGCGCCAGGGCGGAGCCCAGATCGGCTACTACGAAGCTCCTGATGGCGAGAATGAAGCGCTATTCGCGGCGGATTACATTGCCAAATATCTGCGGCAGGCGCAGCCGGATTCGGATGGCAATCCTGCGCGCGCGGCGGTGCTTTATCGCACCAACTCGCAGTCGCGGCTGTTTGAAGAGGCCATGCGGCGCTACCAGATGAAGTACCACGTTGTGGGAGGCTTTAGCTTCTACGAGCGCGCCGAAATCAAGGACCTGATCTCGTACCTGAAAGTGGTCCACAATCCTGACGACTCGATTGCCGTGCAGCGCGTCATCAATAATCCGCCGCGCGGGATCGGCAAGAACACCATGGAGACGCTTGAGCGCATCGCGCTGGAGACCGGCGTGTCGCTGTGGAGAGCGATCGGCGAGGCGGTGCGGCGACAGTTGCTGCCACCGCGTGCGCTGGCGGCGCTGAACACGTTCAAGGACCTGATCGATGATGCACGAGCCATGCACCTGGGCGGCTTCCGCGAACGGGTGGAAGATACCGCTGCCGGGGGCGATACCGGCTGGGGAAGATGCAGAGGACTCGAGGCGCAGCATTCCATGGACTTCTCTCCCGAACTGTTCGCGGAGGAAGACGCGACAGATTTTTCTCCGGAAGCTTTGGGCGACAGCGAGCCGTTGGCAGCCGAAGGCGGTGTGGCGGGTGCCGGTGTGGGCGAATCCGAAGAGCGTGTCGAGGGTTTTCGCGCACCGGGCGACGCGGCGTCAACGGCTGAGTTGCTGAAGTTCTTGATTGACCGCACAGGTTACATCAAAGCCCTGGAGACCGAGGACACGCCCGAAGCCCTCTCTCGAGTTGAGAACCTGCGCGAACTGGTGAACGCGGCGATGGACTCGCGCGATCGCGGCGAGACGCTCAACGAATTTCTCGATCACGCAGCGCTGGTCAGCGATGCCGACCAGTATGACGAGACCGCGCGCATTACCTTGATGAGCCTTCACGCCGCCAAGGGGCTGGAATTTCCTCTGGTATTTCTCGCCGGCATGGAAGAGGGCCTGTTCCCGCACTCGCGCACGCTGCTGAATCCTGACGACATCGAGGAGGAGCGCCGGTTGTGCTACGTCGGCATGACACGCGCCATGGACACACTGATCCTGAGTCGCGCGCGTTATCGCCGCCGCTACGGGACGGACATGCCCGAGGCCAGCGTAGCCTCGCGGTTCCTGGAAGAGGTTCCGCGCGAGCTGATGCAGGACCTGGGCTCGCCTCGTAAGCCGTCGTATCGCGACACGACGGACTACGGGACCTCGACCCACTACTCGTATGAGGATGAAGACCAGCGGCCGCAGTACGCGGCGCGCGAACCCGCCAAGCGCACGTCCTACAACGCTCCGGCGTACAACTCGATCGACAACATTGCCGACTTTTTTGCCTCGCGCGGGAAGAAGTTTAACCGGCCGAAAGTCGAGGTTCCCGCTCCGACAGGTCACACCGGTTTCCGTCCGGGACAGCGGGTTCGCCATCCCAAATACGGGGAAGGAACCGTCTACCGGCGCGAAGGCGATGGGGAGACGGCGAAGATTACGGTACAATTTCCAAGGTACGGCCTGAAGAAGCTGGTCGAGAAGTACGCCCAGCTGGAAAAGGCCTAGCGCCGGGGCGGCCCCTTACGAGGGTGGCGCGTTAAGCCGGCCTACAAATTTCAGTCACAGAAGGACGCGAGAGTTCATGCCAAATACGAAAACGGCTACCGACAAACTAGAACGCAAGAAGCTGAAGCGCACCGCGCGTAAGAAGGCCGCTCCCAAGGGCAAGCGCACCTACGCGCGCGGATCACGGAAGCAGAAGGTAAAGAAGCTGGCGCGCGGACAGTCGAAGCGTTAGTCACGAAGGTTGGAAGTGAAGCTCCGGTTTGCTCATGCAGGCCGGAGCTTTTTATTGCAAGCACAACGCGGCGCAGTTTCAGCGATGGGAACTGGCCGGTGCCGTGTTGGAAGCAGCACTCCCTGCGGCCGCATTTACATTCGGCTGGTCGAGGTTGACCAGTTGCGATCCCGGGGGCTGTTCCAGGGCAAACTGGTCGTCTTTCAGCGGCTCATTCAGCGTCAACTTGGTCATAGCCAGCGTGATGTCGTAGTCTTCCTGGGGCCGTTTGATCTCGATAATTGTCGGGAAGCGAATGTTGTTGAAATATTTGAACGCCGAATAATTAGCGTCCGTTGCGACTGCTCCATGTTTGTCGTAGAAAACCTGGTGGTCGGGTATGAGGTCCTGGCGATCGAAGATCACCTTGCGCTGCAGGTAATATTTCCCATCCCCATCATCCTTGCGGATCACATCGACGACATAGGTTGAGAGCTGCCTCACTTGCTTCGTCTTCTCGTCGTATTCCACAGGGTTGTCGCTCTCAAGAACCGCAATATCCTTTTCGGGATCGATGGCGTGCAGTAGCAGCGCCTCATAGATGGCCTGTGGCCGAAGGCTTTCCAGAGTGCTCGCCCCGGGCTTCACGACATCGTTGTGTCCCACGTAGAACTTATTTTTGACCGGAATCCACAGCTTAAATTCATTGCCGTCGCTCACCATGTCGAAAGCTTTGTTTCGAACCAGGGGAAAAAGTCCGATCATGCGGATCATGCTGGGGCGGCGAAGCAATACATATCCGCTAATCTGCTGAAAATCGGTGACCTGAGCTTTCTTGCGGCTTTCGACCGAGGTGTCAATGTTCACCGTGGCGTTCAGGGATGTCACTTTGGCGGCCTCGGTGTTGATGCGCTTTACCAGGTCCTCGAGAGTTGCCGTCTGCATCTGCTCGTTATTTACGCGAACCTGAACCTTGCGGGTCCGGAAGAGACAAGCGGGGGATGACGCCAGAACTGCGGCGGCCACGACAACAAGGAGGAATCGAGATACTCTCATTGGCGGCACAAAGAAACTAAGTATAGCGTGAGGGGCCGGAAGCGAGTTGACCCAAGCTGTTTCAGAATGACCAAGGTTTTCTTGTGTGGTGCCGCATCACCGCGCCTCGGACACCGCCCGCCGGTAAGCTGCCACGTTGCGCTCGTGTTCTTCCGCCGTGCGCGAAAAGCGGTGATGCCCGTTGTTGTCGCTTACGAAGTAGAGATAGTCGGTCTGAGCAGGATGCATCGCCGCTTCCAGCGAAGCTGCTCCGGGATTGGCGATCGGGCCAGGCGGCAAGCCGGCGTACTTGTAGGTGTTGTACGGCGAATCGAATTGCAGGTCCGATTGGTAGATGGTTCCGCGATAGCGGCCTGCCACCAGCGCGGCGTAGACCACGGTTGGGTCCGCGCCCAAAAGCATGTTCCGGTCGAGCCGGTTGTAGTAAACACTGGCGACGACGGGACGCTCTTCAGGAACCGCGGTTTCCTTTTCCACGATGGAAGCCACCGTCACAATGCGATGGATGTCTCCCTGGCGCAGCAGACCGATTTTCTGCGCCTCCTGCCGGAAGCGATGCACCATCCCGGCAACGATTTCGTGCGCCGTGTCGATGCGGGTGAAGTGATAGGTATCGGGGAAGAGATAACCTTCCAGCGATCTGGCATTAGGATCCAGGTCCTTGATCAGGAACAGGTCGCCTTTGGCGGCGGTGATAAAGTCAGCCGCAGAACCCAGTCCTGCCTGCTCAACCACAGTAGCGATGTCGTAGATGTTGTAGCCTTCCGGCACCTGAACCGTGCGCGCATACACGTCGCCGCGAAGGATACGTCCCCGCACCTCGGACGCATTCGCCGGAGTGTCGAACTTGTACTCTCCGGCCTTGAGGCTGCCCAGGCCGTGAATGTAGTGCAGCAGCAGGAAAGCATCGGCACTGCGTATGACGCCGTCGTGTTGCAGCTCGCGGGCGATGTGGCGTGTGGTCCAACCCGGGCGAAGCAGCACGAAGGTTGTCTGCGAAGGGCTTACCGGCAGCAACGCCGCCCAGGTAAACCATCCGGCCGCCACCAACACCACGAGAAGAAGGATTACAAAAAACGTACGCATGAAGATTGCAGTTTAGATGAAGCTCGCACTACATGTGTCGCATGGCAGATGTTCGCCAGGTCATGCCAGATCTGCTGTCGAGCGGCGATACTCCAGAAAAGCCTGCAAAATAAGTACGGCTGCCAGCTGGTCGACCACTTCGGCGCGACGGCGAATGCTCATCTCTGATTCGCGCAGAACCCGATTCGCTTCAACCGAAGTCAAGCGCTCGTCGAAGAGGTGCACCGGGAGCTTGAATCGCTTTCGCAGCTCCGCGGCGAACACTTCCACTTTGTCGGATTGGATGCCGGTATCGCCGCTGAGCCGCAGAGGCAAACCCATCACTAGCTCGCCGACGCCGTATTGCTTGATGGCGCGCCGCAGATGATCGAAGTCGTTGCGCTTATTAGTGCGACGCAACGTGGGCAGGCCTTGTGCCGTCAGGCCCAGTTCGTCCGTGACCGCCAGACCGATGTTCTTCGATCCGAAATCCAAAGCCAAAATGCGGGACTTGGCTGAGTGTTCCGTTTCCGGCGAAGTATTTTCCATTTTTCGACACAGCAAAAGTATCATGGACAGAATCTTAGGTTGATGTGAGTACAAACAGGTCGCGATGCCCGAAGATGTAATCGAGAAACTGAATCCGCCGCTGCCCGACGATACCGATATCGAGCAGAATGCCGCGGGAGGACCGCGCCAGGTTCCCCAGGTCTCGATTAATCGCTCGACGGTTGCGGAGTTGGAAGGCCGCCGGCTACAGCGTATGCAGACCGTGTCGGTGACCATTCTTGCCGTGGCGGTCATGCTTTGCCTCATCTTTGTTGCCAAGCTCATCCTGGTGGTGTTGCTGGTTTCTGTACTGATTTCGTTCGTGCTGGCTCCGGTAGTGGATTTCCTGGTGGTGCAACAAGTCCCCAGGGCGGTCGCGTCTGGAATCGCTGTGGCTTTGCTGGTGGCCGCAGCGATGGGTGCAACCTACGTGTCCTACAGCCGGGCCATCGATTTCGCTCATGAGCTGCCGAAGTACAAGTCACACATCAAGGGCATCGTCGACAAGGTTCGAAAGCAGGCGGAAGAGCTGGAAAAGACGACCGAAGAAGTCGTTCCGCCGGCGAAAGACAAGTCGGTCCCGGTTACCCTGACGCAGTCGAATGACTGGGCCGACACGCTGACCCGCAATGCGGGAGCGGTTTCAGAGCTGGCGCTGACCATTACCTTCGTTCCCTTCCTGGTCTATTTCATGTTGAGTTGGAAGGACCACGTGCGTACCGCGTCGGTCATGCTTTTCAGCATGGAGCACCGCAACACGGCTTACGTGATGTTGGGGCTCATCTCCGGCATGATTCGATCGTTTATCGTCGGGAATTTCATCATCGGTGTGTTTCTCAGCATTTGCAGCATCGCGGCCTTCGGGTTGATGGGTGTTCCCTATTTCTACTTCGTCGGAGTGGTGCAGCGGATTTCTCAGCCTCATCCCGTACCTGGGCGTAATGCTGGCGGTGATTCCGCCGGTGTTTGTCGACATCGGCCACCTGAGCGTTTCGTCGATCCTCATCGTATTCACGATTGTGATCGGGCTGCACCTTATCGCCATGAATGTGCTGTACCCGAAGGTGCTGGGCAAGCGGCTGCAGTTGAACCCGCTCGCGCTAACGATCTCGCTGCTGTTTTGGGGATGGATGTGGGGCGCCAGCGGGTTGATCCTGGCTGTTCCCATCACCGGTGCCGCGAAGATCATCTTCGACCACGTGGACCGCTTGCGACCATTCGCGACGTGGCTGGGCGAGTAGCTACCCTTCACCGTCTTTTTTCGGAGTTTTCTCCGGAGCGAAGCTGAAAGTACCTGACCGCGTCCAGGCAGAGCGGTCGCGCTCGCGACTGGGCGCCGGAGACGCGACACCCTAACGTCTACCCCATTTACAATCACAGGTTGGGAATTCATATTTTTTTGGCGGAGGATTCTGCATGGCGCACATGGTGAAATGCGTAAAGTTTGGCCGTGAAATGGAGGGCCTTGACGAGCCGCCCTTCGATAGCGAGATGGGCAAAAAGATCTACGAGAACGTCTCAAAGCTGGCGTGGGAGCAGTGGCAGGAGCACATGAAGATGCTGCTCAACGAATACCGCCTGCAGCCCTGGAAGAAAGAGCACCAGGAGTTCATCGTGCAGCAGATGGAAGCCTACTTCTTTGGTGAGGGAGCGGAGAAGCCGAAGGAGTACGTTCCGCCGGCGCCGTAGCTACAGAATCTTCTTCCCGAACGCCGACAGCGCCAGCTCGACCGCCAGCTCCGCGGTCTGGTTGCGTTCGTCGAGCACCGGGTTCACTTCGACGATTTCGAAGCTCAGCATGCGCCCGTGGTCGGCGATGATCTCCATCGCCAGGTGCGCCTTCACGATAGGTCGCGCCGCCCCATACCGGCGTGCCGACGCCGGGAGCGTCTTCGGGATCGATCCAGTCCATGTCGAGCGAGACGTGATAGCCGACGGTGTTGCGGCCGGCCAGGCGCAGCGCTTCTTCCATGACGGCGCGCATGCCGCGCTCATCGATGTCGCGCATGGTGAAGGCGTGTACACCGGCCTTGCGGATGTTCTCGCGCTCGTCCTCGTCGACGTCGCGAATGCCGACCAGTACCACATTGTCGGCGTTCACCTTGGGGCAGAATCCGTACATGTCGGTGAGCGGTCCGGGGAACAGGCCCATGATGGCGCCGAGCGGCATGCCGTGAACGTTGCCGCTGGGAGAGCTCTCGGGCGTGTTGATGTCGCTGTGCGCATCGATCCACAGCAGGCCGATGCGCTGCTTGCGGCGGCGATAGAACTCCGCCACCCCGGACACGGTTCCGGCTGCAATGGAGTGATCGCCGCCCAGCATCGAGAGGAATCTTGCCGGCCTCGAGCGTCTGGATGACCAGCTCGGCTTCTTTCGAGCAGGTTTCGGCGATTTCCTTCAGATACTTGGCGTGAGGATCGCCGGCCGACTTCGGTTTCGGCCAGCGCGACGGGCACGTTGCCTTTGTCTTCGACGACGTAGCCCAGCGCCTCGAGCTTGGCTTCGAGGCCGGCGACGCGCACGGCCGAAGGGCCCATGTCGACGCCGCGGCGCGACTGGCCAAGATCGAGCGGCACGCCGATGATGCGGATCTTCTTCGAGTCAATGTTCTCAAGCGGCTTGGTAATCGGTGGACTTGCCATAAGTCGTGTCTTTCGCCTTTACGGATACAAACGGTGCAGCATGCGCGGGAACGGAATGGTTTCGCGAACGTGCTCCAGGCCGCAAATCCAGGCCACGGCGCGTTCGATGCCCATACCAAATCCGGCATGCGGCACGCCGCCAAACTTGCGCAGGTCGAGATACCACTTGAACGCTTCTTCCGGCAGCTCGTGCTCGTGAATGCGCTCCAGCAGCAGCTCGTACGACGCCATACGCTGCGAGCCGCCGATGATCTCGCCATAGCCTTCGGGCGCGAGCACGTCGACGCACAGCGCCAGGTCCGGGCGCTCGGGATCGGGCTCCATGTAGAAGGCCTTTACCTTGGCGGGATAGCGGTGAATCATCACAGGACGATCGAACTGCGACGAGATGTAGGTCTCGTCCGGCGAGCCGAAGTCGCCGCCCCACTCGAATTTGTTCTCGACCAGCCCCTTCTCGTGGCCTTCGTTGCAGCATCTTCACCGCTTCGTCGTAGGTGATGCGCGGGAAGGGCGTCGCAATCTTTTCCAGCTTCGCGATGTCGCGCCCGATGATGTCAAGTTCGGGACGGCGGCGCTCCAGCACGCGCGTGCACGATCTGGGTGATGAACTGCTTCGGCCAGCTGCATCAGATCGTCGAGCGTGGCGTAAGCGACTTCGGGCTCGACCATCCAGAACTCGGTGAGATGGCGGCGCGTCTTCGACTTCTCGGCGCGGAAGGTCGGGCCGAAGCTGTAGACCTTGCCCAGCGCCATGGCCGTCGCTTCAACGTAGAGCTGGCCGGACTGCGTGAGGAACGCCTGCTCCTCGAAGTAGTCGACCGGAAACAGCGTGGTGGTGCCTTCGCAGGCGGCAGGCGTAAGGATCGGCGGATCGGTCAAGCGTGAAGCCGCGATCGTCGAAGAAGTCGCGCGCCGCCTTGATGATTTCGGCGCGCACCCGCAGCACCGCCGCCTGGCGCGGCGAGCGCAGCCAGAGATGGCGATGCTCCATCAGGAAGTCGACGCCGTGCTCCTTCAGCGAGATCGGGTAGGGATCGTTCTCGTTCACCTTCTGCACGACCTGCGCGTCGGTGACGTCGAGCTCGTAGCCGCCGGGAGCGCGCTTGTCGGCGCGCACTTTGCCGGTGACGATGACGCTCGATTCCTGCGTCAGGCCCTTGATGCTGTCGAACAGCTCAGGCGAGACCTGGCTTTTGGCCACCACGCCCTGGATGATGCCGCTGCCATCGCGGAAACTGCGGGAACAGCAGCTTGCCGCTCTCGCGCAGGTTGTAGAGCCAGCCACGAATGGTGACCGTCTGGCCTTCGTGCTGGCCAATGTCGCGGATGGTGGTGATCGGGGTTTCTATCTGTGTCGCTGAAGATTCCATGAGTTCAGTTTCCCTGATTTACGAAGGTAGGCACAAGGGCAGCCGTTTCGGGCCCACAGCTAGTTTACGGCAGCACCGGCGAAGACCGGGAGCTTGCGGCAGAACTGGCCCTCGATCAGGGCAGGTTGAGGCGGTGTAGCAGGTCGGCAAATCGCGGATCGCCGCGCAACGAGTCGTAAGCGCGATCGACCTTCAAATATGGCAGCGCGCTGGCCCGCTCTTCGAATCCGCGGTTCAGCCAGAGGATCGCGGTGTCCGAATCACCCAAGGCCGCGTAGTCGGCAGCAATTTCGGTAGGAGGAATGTACTGCTCGCGGGTGAGCGTGGTCAGCTTTTCGACAATCGCGCGGGCGTCCGCCTGCCGGCCCGCCTGGGCATACGCACGAGCCAGGTAAGCCTGGGCCACGGGATCGTCGTGGGATAGCTCGACTCCGCGCTGGAATTCCTGGATGGCCTGATCGTTCTTACCTTGGTAGAGGTAGGCCATCGCCGTTACACGATGGGCCAGCAGGAAATTGGGATCCATCTCCACAGCCTTGTGAGCGCTTTGGATGGCCTGGTCGTAGTTCCGCATCATCAGGTAAGTCCATCCCATATGCTCGTTCATTACAGTGTCGGAGGGCGAGATTTCCAGAGCTCGTTGCGATTCCGACAAGGCTTCTGCGGGCCGCCCAAGCGCTATCAATTCGTGGGAATACCAGTGGTGCGCGTTGTCATACAGCGGGTTCAGGGCAATAGCTCTTTTGAATTCCTGCTCAGCGCCAGTCCAATCCCAATCGTAGGTGAATCTGATGTAAGCCAGCGAAGCATGAGCTTCGGCCAGAGTGTCATCGATGCCCAGTGCCTTCTGCACGGCGGCCTCGGCTTTTGGCATGGCTTCTCGTGGAGGCATGATGCTGTAGCCATAGGAGCCGGCCATGATGTACGCGTCCGCCAGCCCGGCATAGGCGACCGCATAGCTGGGATCAGCGTCGATCGCCTGCTGAAAGTACTCCAGGCTCTTCTTCACTCCCTCAACGGTGCGCTTATTCCAGAAGAACCGGCCCTTCATGTAAAGCTGGTAAGCCTCGTTGCTTGCAGTGAATGGCCGTGAGAGCCGCTGCTGTTCTTCGCCGCTCAGGTTGAGGGTGAGCGCGGTCGCAACCTTTTGCGATATCGAGTCTTCGATGGAGAACATGTCAGTCAGCTTCTCGTCGAACTCGCTACCCCAGAGTTGTTCACCGTCGGGAACCCGCAGCAGCCGCACTGTTACGCGCGTGCGATCGCCGTTATGCTGAATGCTTCCTTCCAGGACGGAGTCGACGGCAAGCTCTTTGCCCGCGGCGAGTGGGTCGTCGCTGGTCGCATATTTCCTCACTGTGCCAATCGGGCGAACGATGATTTTGTGGACCTCGCTCAGCCGGGTGATAAGAGCATCGGTCATCCCCAGCCCGAGATACTCGTCACTGACATTTGAGCTCAGGCCATGAAAGGGCAGGATGGCTATGGAGCGGGTCGACGCATTCACCGTACTGGTTTTCGCGCGGAGCCTGGACAAGCCAAACATCAGTCCTAGGAATAGCGCGACCAGCACAACCGAAATCGCGATCACGTTGGGGAATGACGCGCGCGCGAGACCTTGCCCGCGCGATGCCGTTGCGGCAACCGGCTCCGGGCTCTCGGGTGGTGACAGCGTAGCTTGGCTCATCGCCGCAGTTGCTGCTGCCGCCATAGCTGCCGCTCCCACCGCTGGCGTGAGCTGACTCGCCTGCATGGTTTCGAGAACAGGCTCAGAGGCTTCTCCTTCGCCGCATTCATCCTCCGTCACTGCGCCGTTGAAGCGATATCCCTTTCGTGGCACCGTTTCAATCAATGGCTGTCCGTCAGGAAGAGAGCCCAGAGTCTTACGAAGTAGCGAGATATTAACGTTCAGATTAGTTTCTTCGACAAAGCTGTCGGGCCACACCGCTTCCATCAGCTCTTCGCGCCTGACCAGCGAGCCGCTGTGCTTCACCAAATAGACGAGAACTTCGAAGGTCTTCGGAGCCAGCGAAATGGGAGTTTGCTCGCGCAGTAATCGCTGCTCCGTGGGATAGAGCCGAAACGCGCCAAACCGAAAACATGGTTTGCTATTCAACGACATAGCCCGAAGATATCCGTCTTAAGGAAATACCCACATATTTCCAAGCTCTTCCAAAGTACTTCAAACCCGGTTTCCTCGTAATGTTCACTCGCTGCACGGTTGGAACAGCAACCACGTACCTGGATGGCCGTGGAATTGAAGTGTGGGGGACGGTTAGCTCGCTCGATTCTTCGTGATCGCCCCCGCCGTCGAGTCGCCGATCAGGTGCGATGGGCTGCGTCGCTTCGCAGCAACATTATCACGAATCTTCGAGAGGAACTCACCATGAAAAGCTACAACTTGATGAACTGCCGGCCATTCCGGACGGCGCAGAATTTCCAACTCGCTGCCGGGAAGCTGATGGCGGTCGCCACTCTCATGGTGCTATTGAGTGGGACGGCCGTGATGGCGAACGCCCAGTTCAATGGACCGTCTTTCCTGCCCAGCCCCGTCCAGATCTACTCCACCGTTCCGGCCAATGGAGATGTCAATCCTTACGGAGTGGCTTTTGTACCCACGGCTAATGCGTCGCCGTTGCTCAATCCTGGCGATTTGCTGGTATCGAATTTCAACAGCGCTCTGAATCTGCAGGGCACTGGCACGACGATCGTCCGCATACCTGCGGGAGGTAGCTCCGCTTCGCTATTCTTCCAGTCGGACCAGGCTCACCGGGGCCTGACCACCGCGCTGGCAGTATTGAGAGAGGGCTTCGTGATGGTTGGAAGTCTACCGACGGCGGATGGAACCTGTGCCACGGTGAGCCCGGGCTCACTGCTGGTGGTCAGCGCAGTGGGCCAGCTTTCCCAGGTACTCACGGACGGCAACATCAGCGGCCCATGGGACATGACCGTCTATAACCCCGGCAACGGCAAGATCGCCGCGTTCGTTTCCAATGCAATTACTGGCAACGTGGTTCGTCTTGATCTGGCCCTGCAAGGTGGACAGGTGCGGATTGTGAACAGCACGGTGATCGGCAGCTACCAGCACCGTTGCGACCCCGTCGCGCTGTTCGATGCACCCACCGGCCTGGTGTACGACGCCAACAAAGATGTCCTGTACGTTTCCTCGACCGCCGATAATGCTGTGTTCGCCATTTCGCAAGCGCGGGAGCGGAACTCAGATGCCGGCAGCGGTACGATGATCTACACCGACCAGCAGCATCTGCACGGTGCCTTGGCCATGACGATTGCCCCGAATGGCCACTTGCTGGTGAGCAATTCGGATGTAATCAACCAAGACCAGAACCAGCCAAGCGAAATCGTCGAATTCACCACCAACGGCCAATTCGTGAAGCAGCTCTCGGTCGATCCCAACCTGGGTGGCTCGTTTGGGCTTAACGTCAGTCAAGGACAGTTCAACACGAAGTTCGCAGCGGTTGACGACGATCAGAACACCATCAGCATCTGGACGCTGCCAACCAACTAGGCTATTCCAACCCCTTCGCGTTGCGCCCGGGCCGGCCTTCCGTGCCTGGGCGTTTCTTTTTATGCATTGCTCGGGGACGTTCGCGCTAAGATGGACGATCTTGCAACGCTGCCGTTGCTGATGGAGAGGTGAGCCATGCCAAAACCGACCTTTAAGCTCTTCAGCTCCAAGCCTGGAAACCGGGCGGCCGTGATCTTTATTCATGGGTTCACCGGAGATTTGCGAAACACGTGGCGCAATATCCCGACCATTCTTCATCCCGATGACCCATCGCAAACCCGTTACCTCGACGACTGGGACCTGGCAGGCTTTGGCTACTCGAGCTCGCGATGGTTCGATATCTCCGGTTTGTGGAGCGCCGATGCCACGCTCACCGAGATTGCTACCATGCTGTATACGCAAACTGTAACGGCCGCGAAGAATTACGACACCCTGGCGCTGGTGGCGCACAGCATGGGTGGCCTGGTACTACAGCAGGCAGTGGCTAACCATGACGACCTGCGTAAGCGGGTTTCCTGCATCGTGCTGTTCGGTACGCCCAGCAATGGGCTGGACAAAGCCGAGCACGCAGACTTCTGGAAGCGTCAGGTTGACAACATGGTTGCGGGTGGGCCGTTCATCACCTCGCTGCGCAGAACCTGGAACGATAAAAATCTCACCACAAGCGGCGGCTTCAATTTTGTGTCGGTGGCTGGAGAGAAGGACCAGTTTGTCCCGCCGGAATCGTCACTGCGATGTTTCCCCGATGTTGTCTGCCGGGTAATTCCCGGAAACCACGTGACCATGCTGGACGGCGACGATGTTAACGCGCCGCCGGTACAGATTCTGCTCGAGGCAATGGGAGTGAACGCGAAGCAGAGCAAGGGAGCCAAGAGCAGCGCCCACGTCGCGGTTGAGAAAGGCGAGTTGCAGGACGTTGTCGGAAGGCTGTGGCCCGAATACCTGAAGGACCGCAATGCTCCGTTCCCCAAGCTTGATGATTACGGAGCTGGGCAACTCGGAATGGCACTGGAGAAGTTAGGCGACTCGGAAACTGCCATCAGGATGCTGCGGGCGCACGATCCAGAGGAAACCGACATCCTGGGAATCCTTGCCGGAAGACTGAAGCGCAGATGGTGGTTGAAGTCGTTGAAGGACGACCTCGATCAGGCGTTGAAGCTCTATACCGACGGATATAACAAGGCAATCGCCAGGAATCCGGTTGACCACGACCAGGCGTATTACCACGGAATCAACGTCGCTTATCTGACCATGGCTCCGCCGAAGCGGGACTTTGCAGCTGCCAAAGAGTGGGCGAAGAAGGTCTTGGAGCATACAAAAAATGCGATTGATCCCAAGCAGAAGAAATGGATCGCAGCTACCGAAGCAGACGCGATGATGATCAGCGGCGACGTGCAGGGAGGCCTCGACCGCCATAAGCAAGCCGCGGCCCAGCAACTGGAGCCACGCGAAGCTTTATCGATGGAGGAGCAGGCGATGCGGGTGGCTGACTTGTGCGGCGTTCCTGATACCAGGATAAAGGAACTTGGCAGCTGGTACGAAGACCGCGCGTAAACAGCCGCGCAGGCGCGTCGATCGGGAATTGAGGCTGCTGCATGAATAACATCGCCGTTCAGGGTTCGACATCGGCATCCCGCGAAGCGGCGCCGGATGCCGGCATTTCCCTGGGGCTGGGACTCACGAACGAGTGCAATCTTTCGTGTTCGTTTTGCTATCGTGATCCCACCCGCGCCGATCGGCTCTCGCTTGATCAAGTGAAAGCGGTGATGGAACGCCTGCAGGTGCGTTCGGTGAATCTCGGCACGGGTGAGAACGGCATGCACCCGCAGTTCAAGCCGATATTGGCGTATCTTCGCTCTCAACCGGTGAAGCTTACCATCACCTCCAACGGACACAGCGTCGCGGTGTTGGACGATGACGAATTGCGAGCTTTCCACGACATCGAGTTCTCTCTCGATTACCCCACCGAAGCCGAACAAGATGCCCAGCGGGGAGCCGGTAACTGGTCGTTGATACAGCAGCAGGCCGAACGTTGCGTGCGCTTGGGCGTACCGGTAACGATTGTCGCTGTAATGATGAAGTCGAATTACCAGCGGCTGGCGGAAGTGGCACACGTGGCGAAGCGGTTCGGCGCTCCCTTGCGGGTGAATGTGTATCAGTCGGTGCAATCGGACATTTACGCGCTGAGCTACGAAGAGTATTGGGAGGGATTCCAGCGCCTGTTCGCCGAAACCGACGTGATCGCGATTGGCGAGCCGCTGGTGCGAGCAATGGCGGGTCTGCCACCGCTGGGTGGAGGATGTGGCGTGAGCACGGTGCGAGTGACACCGCGAGCCACCACCCAGCCCTGCGTTTACTGGACCGGTGCGGGCGAGCCACTTGCGGACCTGATTCTTGCGGGACCGGAGATTCTGAACTCAAGACCCTTCGAGCAAACCCGCACGCTTCCAACGGCCTGCGAAGGCTGCGAGTTCTGTGATTCTTGCCACGGCGGTTGCGCCGGAAGACGCCGCCTGCATGGCGCCCTGAGGGAGCCGGACCACTATTGCCCGATCATTCGCGGCGAGCGCCCGCGCTTGCAGATACGCATGGCCGCCAATCGCGATCTGCCGAAAGTGGGCAGCTCCTGCACTACGGTGGTGATCGCCAGGTAAGTCATCCTGCCGATCAGCCGCCATCGCTTATTGCGCTTTCACCCAGGTGTCTGATCCTGCGAGCTTCACTGCAACGTCGGTGAACGTCAGATGGAACGGCTTACCATCGGCCGTCCCTTTGTGTTCGGTTGAGACCAGCAACGGGCCGGCCTTTTTGTAGCCTGACCAGGTTGCGATCACGAGACTCGGTTTTGTGGCGCCGCCGCGATGGTAAATAAACTCCTTAACCCGGTGATCGGGGCCGACGAACAGCTCCCACGTATCGCCCGGCGTGTAGCCACCTACTTCGGAGGGATACTTCACCACCACTTGGGTTGCTGAGCCGCTTCCCAGAGGCAGTTTCTGCATGCCTTTGTCTTCGACACTGGCGCTAGTGTCCCACACCACGTGGAAGGGGAAAATCAGCCAATACTGATCGTTCACGAATGCTGGGTTAATATTTTCCTTAACCATGGCGGGCTGGGTGTCGAGCTGCGAGACCTGGTAGGTGACCTTTACCGGTTTGCCGTCTTTGTCTTTCCCTTCGTACGAGACCTGGTTGGTCTTGGGCTCCCAGATCCATGAACGGGAGACATTGACTCCCGGGAACTGAACGGTGAAGGTGTAGCGGATGGCGTCGATCTTATCCCACGACTCGATGCCGTAGGCCTTGGCCATCTCCTGGACAATGGGCGGGCGCGATTGTGCCCATGAGCTTACAGCGAGAAGTAGTACGCCGAAGGCCAGGAGAAACATGGTCGTCACACGGCTCGAAATTCTCATGAAGGTCCTCCTTCTGGGACGGCTGTTTTGGATGACGGGCGAAAGCCGAGGGATACAGTACATTTGTTCAGCAACAGAACGAAAGCGAAAAAACACGCCGGCCGGACGCGAATGATTCCGGTTAGGGCGACGCAGATTTCGGCGGCTCGGCCGGCGTCCTCCGGCGCAACCAGACGGCAGCGGCAGCGATTGCGACCGATCCATACTCCAACAACATTACCCAGCCCGGAACCAGCCACGGTTGGCCCAGATCGCGCAGATGCCAAACCACGTAGGTCGGAATGATGGCCACCGTCCAGACCATTAGGGGAACGGTGGATTTCGATCGCAGGAACGGCAGCAGCCAGATCAGATACCAGGGATACACCGCTGGTGCGCAGAGGAGCGACGCGGCCATGGGCAAAGCGAACGCGTCGGCACTGCGTGTTGCGAACTTGCTTGTGAAGTAGCATGCGACCGCCAGGCCGATGAGGATTGCCAGGCCCGTCAGAATCCGCGGAGCGATGAGCCGCTCCAGGATCAGAAAAACTGGATCGTTAAAACGGAAGTACTGAACGTAGGTGCCCAGCGAGCCCATCGGAATGTGGCCGCGGCTTAAGAACGGTACGTATAAAAATCCAACCACCGCTGCCGCCAGCGCGCCATCACGGAAACGAACCCGCTTCCAATACAGAGGCAGCAGTACCAGTGGCAGAAATTTTACTGAGACGGCGAGCCCGAATGTCAGGGCGGCAAGCGTGCGCCAGCGACGCTCCAGTGCGACGAACGAAATCAGGAGCAATAACGCACCGACGATATCAATGTGACCGCTACCAGCCACCTCCGTCGCGAGCAGCGGATTCCAGGCGTACGCCAACACCCAGTGCAGTCCCTCGCCTCGGTAACGCAAGAGGCCGAGCAACAGGAAGACGATGGCTACATCGGATGCCACGAACGCCAGCTTCATGGTAAAGACTGTTTCGTGAATGGCTGTCACGCCGCGAAAGAAAAGTTCCGCGCCCGGAGGATAGATGGTCGGCAACCACGGATTATTAAGGGTGCGGGTCTCGGGCGTATGCAATCGGCTGAGCGCCGGGTCTGCCGGGATGAGAATGTAAGGGTTGTAGCCGAGCCGTTGCACGCGGCCATCCCACACGTAGCGATGGATGTCATCATCCAGCCCGGGCGGCTTCACTAAGAACAGCACATGCCAGACAGCGGCGAGCGCCAGTCCAATAATGATTACGCGCTTGGGAAACTCGGGCACGGAAAACAACTCGCGCATCGCGAGCAGATAGCTAATCCCCGCAATAGCCAGCGCAGCAATAAATGACGGTGAACCCAGGCTATCGAACTTGCGGGAGCAGATGGTCAACGCTACCAGCATGATCGCGCCGAGAAGGTATAGCCTGCGCGATGGCGTGAGGCTCACGGCGTCGCCGTGCCCGTTCGCAGTTGCGCGATGAGGTCCCTCGATTGCGCCAGCCACGCTGCGGTTCGCGGAGCCCTGCCGGGAAAAGCCTGTAACTCGGCATCGAGCCGAAGCAGGTCGGCAGCTACATCGACGTCATAGAAATGCTCCAGCGTGGTGACAGAAAGGCCAAGATGGTCGGTGCGTGCCAGAAGTTCTTCGAGCGCATTCGACTTGCCCATGCTGTCGCCGTTGAAAAGCCCGGGGTGGCTGGCCGTCGCTCCGACCAGGTAGTAGCCTCCGTCGTACGTCGGTCCGACAACTACATCGCAGGCGCCAAGAGCCGCAAAGGCGTTGTCCAAAACGGACGCCGGCAGATGTGGGCTGTCGCTGTCATATGCGATGACGCGCTGATTGTTTGAGTGCCGCGAAATGCGAAAAGACAGAGGTGAGGGCCGCAGCCAATCCCTCCCCTTGCTGAGCCACGACCTGGACCGACTCACCCGCCAAACTCGCCAGTTCGACGACATCCGGCGCAGGACACATGATCGCTGACCTCGACGTTCACAAGCGAGCGCGCCAACGCGATGGTGTCTTCCAGGAAGCAGCGATAGAGCGAGCTCACAAGCTCCGCAGGAAGGTGCTGCGCCAAGCGAGTCTTGACCGTGCCCGGTCTTGGCGCTTTGGCCATGATCACCAGGGTGCAGTCTGCAGATCGATCTCCGCGCCGTAGGGTCGTTGGAGGAAGTCATAAGCGTTCAAGGCGTCAGCCTTAAGCTTCGTCAGGCGCATCCGCTCGGCGACGCCGGAAAGAATACAGCACGATGCGGCTGAGAATGAACCAGCCAGCCCCGATCGTGCCTCGCACCGTACCGCTGATCTTCGATTTGCCAATGCGCGGGTGATAGCTGACCGGCACCTCGACGACACGAAACCCTTGCAGAGCGCCCTTGACGATCATCTCCACCGCCCAGCCATAGGTCTCCTCTTCCAGCGAAAGCTGGCGGAGAACGTCGGCGCGCGCGGCGCGAAACGGGCCAAGGTCGCTGATCTTCACACCATAGAGAGCAGTGATCAATCCAGCCGCGAGGCGATTGCCGAAGACCGCATGCCAGGGCTGCGCGCCACGAATGCGCTTTCCGCTGAGTCGCGATCCCAGGGTGATGTCCGCGGAGCCGTTCAGGATGGGAGCGATGACCAGCGGCAGTTCAGCCGGTCGATCGCTGTAGTCGCCGTCGAGAAAGACGACAATGTCGGGAGTATCCGCATGGGCGATGCCGGTCAGGCAGGCGCGACCGTATCCGCGGCGGGGCTCAGGAATGACACGAGCTCCCATGCTCGCTGCGATCTCGGGAGTTCCATCGTTTGAATTGCTGTCGACGACCAGCACCTCGGTAACCAGATCAGCGGGAAGATCGGCGAGAACTCGGCCGATTGCCGCAGCCTCATTGTGGGTAGGAATGATGACGGATACGCGCACCGGGCCAGGCTTCAAACTACCACCACGGCGAGGAGGGCCATCGCTGCGCCAGTCCTCCATCAACGCCCCAGGTCCTTCCGGCGCGGCCTATTGAAAGAGCCAGACACGCGAGCATCGGAACTAGTAATTCCCAAATCCAAGCTGTGCCCAACTCCGAGACCCAAAGGCTGGTGAGGAAAAGGAAAGCCACGAAAGCAACGGGGCGCGTGAGCAGTCCAATCAGCAGCAGGACGCCAAGTGAGATCTCGGTCGCAGCCTGCATCGGAGCCGCCATGGCGGCATGGCTTGCCGCCAGTCCCATCACCGCCTTCCACGCTGCCGGCGAGTGGCCCTGCTTGATGTAATAGCTGATGAGACCGGCATAACCTGCGGGAGTATAGAGACCCTTCCCCAGGTTCTCGAAGAAAACCGACAAGAACATGGCGCCGATCGTCAGCCGCACGATCGCGAGACCCCTGGCGGCCGACGGTTGACGAAAAACCTGCGTGCTGTTGCTTGGCAATGCGGCTGCGTTTGGCATCATGCTATCAACCTCGCACCGACGAAATGCTATATCAGATTGAGCACGGCGTCATAAGTACCAACTTTTTCATGGCTGGAGTTTTGTTAACTCGTGGTAAACGAGTCCCGGCAGGCGTTTCCAGTTTGCCGGTGTACTGTTAGAATCTCAGCCCATGGCACCGGCGCAGATCGATTACGTCCGTCGGCCTCCCTCGCCCCGGGCCAATCTGTTCGCAGGCCGATCCCACAGCTCAAAATCGATAAAGGAGTTTCTTGTGAGGATTCGAATTTTACCGGCGATTCTGGTTGTCTTCTTTTCGGCCTGCGCGTTAGCCGGCCAAACGGTTTCGAATCCGCAGAAGTTCAGCCCCCCTGCGCGGACATTTCGTTTCACCTACAGCTTCACCGTGAAAGATATCCCGGCGGACGCCAAGCAGGTGCGGGTGTGGGTCCCTGTGCCACAGTCGGACCAGCATCAGACGGTGCGCGTAATTGCGGTGAAGGCTCCGGTAAAAACGCAGATCACGCAGGAGCCTGAATACGGGAATCGCATTATGTACGCCGAGATGCAGAATCCCGGATCGGGTAAAGCAGAATTCAGCGTCGAGTACGAGGTCACGCGCCGGGAATATTCGCGCGGCGACTATGCGCAACTCGAGCGGAAAGATCAGAAACCCGGCTTGGTGTCAGCGTCCATGAATCGCTTTGTCGAACCTGACGCTTTGATTCCTACCGACGGCAAAATCAAGGCGTTGGCAGTGGAGGTCACCGGCTCGCAGACCGGCACAGTGGCGAAAGCCAAGGCCGCCTATGACTACCTCTTCACCACCATGCGCTACGACAAGACCGGCTCGGGCTGGGGACGCGGCGACGCGGTATGGGCTTGCGATGCCAAGCACGGCAACTGCACGGATTTCCATTCGCCATTCATCGGCATGCTGCGGGCTGACGGCATTCCGGCGCGCTTCGACATCGGCTTTCCGCTACCCGAGAACAAGGACGCGGGAGATATTCCTGGCTACCACTGCTGGGCCGAATTCTATGCGACCAAAATCGGCTGGATCCCGGTGGACATTTCGGAGGCGTGGAAGGCGAAGGAGAAGCAAGACTATTTCTTTGGCACGGTCGACGCGAATCGGGTGCAGTTCTCTACCGGCCGCGATATCACTCTTGCGCCAAAGCAGAACGGTCCAGCGCTCAACTACTTCGTCTATCCGTATGTCGAAGTTGACGGCAAGCCTTATGACAAACTCGATAAACAATTCAGCTTCGCGGAGATAAAGCCTGCCAGGTAGAGCGTCGAGCTGGAATCCGCTGAACTTCGCAGCTTGACACAGAGGCACGGTTGCAACCGGGGATGGCTTGTGGAGCGCAGAAATCACGCGGCAGTCCTTGGTTTACCGGACCTCTTCGCTCTGTCCCTTACCCGCTTGCCGCACCATCTCGATGAACGCTTCTCTGGCTTGGGCAGGGTCAGTCACTTCGCGCAAGAAGGCGATGCGGGTTCCATGAACTCGGTCTTGCGTTTTCAGCCGCAGGTTAAAACCGAGGCGATCGACGGCGGTCATCTCCGCCTCTTGTGCCTCAACTCCGGCGAAACGTTTCGCAAGCAGGATGAGCGCGTCCTTATGGTCCGCATTCATGTGTCGTAGGATGTCCCGTTGGTGTTCGACCAGCGGATCAGCTTTTGCATAAGAATAGTCCGAGGCAGCCACCCATCCCATCACCCCAAAGCCGCCTACGTAATAAACATCGACCACCTCCATGCGATAGAAACAAAAGTCATCAAAATTAACCCAGTACTTGCTTTCCGGGTATCGGGATAGATAGGTCCCACGTGAGGCTGGCAGTTCTGGCTCCGCGATTCTGGAGGCACTTCCTATCAATGTGACTCTGGCCGCTCCCAGGGGATCGCCACCCTCGTGCGGCTCCGTCACAAACAGGCTGGCCCGTGGGTCGGCCTGCAGATTCTGCGTGTGCATTGCCATCGTGCTGATAAGGAAAATGGGGCCGCCTTGATCATCCAGCGCATAAGGCATCAGTGATCCGAACGGGAAACCAGGTTGCTTCCGCGACAAGGTTGAGAGACTGCCGATACGGCCGGAGTACAGCAAGGTGCGTGCTCTGTCGGCGAACGAAGGTTCAGGGACAGCAGGCTGAGTGCTGGTCGCGCCACTTGCATGTTTCCCGGCGGTTGAGGAAGACATTCTTGATCACTCCCCGGCAATGCAGCCGGCCCTGTGATGATATCGCCCTGACACCTGGCGTGCGAGGGAGGCTTATCAAACCGATGGGGCTTGTCGGGCCGCGCTGACAACCTGCTTTGTGACAAGCCGGCAGGGGAAACCTGAGCCAGCGGAGCAAACAAGCAGGGCCGAGAAGTGAGAAATGATGTCCCAGAGTGATGTTGCTGGAAAGTCTGATGTTATTGGCTGCCCCCCAGGGATTCGAACCCCGATATGCTGATCCAGAGTCAGCTGTCCTGCCGTTGAACGAGGGGGCAGTAAATGCGGTTGGTTAGCGCAGTTGTGGTGCGGGGTGCGCTGGTTCGATTCTAGAGTGTGGTTTTGTGAGCGTCAACCCAGCATCTCACCGCGACCCCGGGCGGAAGCACTGGCCTGTTCGGGTTGCAATGTAAGCTCAACAGCGCGGTGTCGCCTACTTCTCCGGCTTCATCTGCTGGGCGAGATAGGCGCCGACGCCCATCTCCTGAATCGAGTGCAGTTGAGCTTCGAGGAAGTCAGCGTGGCGCTCTTCATCGGTGATCATGCTGTCGAACAGGTCTTTCGATCCGGCATCGCCGGCCTCGCGGCAAATCCGCGCGGCGGCGTTGTACTGCTTCACGGCTTCTTCTTCGTCTTCGTAATCGAGTTGCAGATGCTCGTGCACACTCTTGCCGATCTTGGGAGTGAGCGGCACCGCGACTTCGGGTGTGCCGTCGAGAAAAACAATGCGCTCAATCAGGTGCTCGGCGTGATGCATTTCTTCGATGGCCCGCGCCTTGGTGAGCCCTGCCAGCCGCGAATAGCCCCAGCTCTCGCAGGTTTCCGCCTGAACTATGTATTGCACCACCGCGGTCATCTCTGAACTCAACGCCGCGTTCAGCTGCTGGATCACGCCTGCATCGCCTCGCATAGTACCTCCTGAAGAACCAGATTCCACCATCCAGGCATTAAGCTCTGCGGCACGGGTCACAGGCCGAGGTGACGCGTTCGCTCGCCATACAAACTCGGGGATAGAATCGTAGGTACAGTCCCCTCAGGAAGAGGAAACCTATGACATCGACCCTGGCCACCGCCGCCTTCTCTCCCGATACCACCGATGTAGCACGACGTCCGCTTGAGGCCGGCCAGTGTGCGCTGGTGGTCGTCGACATCCAGCAGAAGCTGCTGCCGCCGATCTTCAACAAAGACGAACTGGTGCGAAATTCGCAGTTGCTGGTGCGCCTGGCGAAGATTTTGTCGATCCCAATCCTGTTGACCACGCAATACAGCAAAGGGTTAGGGGCTACAGTTCCGGAGATTGCGTCGTTGCTGAATGGCACGCAGGCGATCGACAAGGTCGAATTCAGCTGCTTCGGCAGCAACCTGTTTCGCGAGGCCCTGAAGGCGCTGCCGGGTGAGCGCAACACGGTCTTGATTTGCGGAATGGAAACTCACATCTGCGTTATGCAGACTGCGCTGGGAGCGCTGAACGACGGCTACCTGTTGCACGTGGCGTCGGACGCGGTGGGCTCAAGGGCGGAGTGGAACTGGAAGGTCGGCCTGGATCGCATGCGCGATGCCGGCGCCGTGATTTCGTCTACCGAGATGATGATGTACGAGCTGCTGCGCTGCTCGGGGACGGCGGCGTTTAAAGAACTGTTGCCGTATCTGAAATAGCTATCAGCTGTCAGCCATCAGCTCTCAGTCCAGATTCAGTGTGAGTCAGGGACATTGGACTCAGCGCCGCCTACCGTTTACACCCTGCCCTTAGACAGATGACGGCTGACACCTTCTTACTGTTTCAACGCCGCCACGACCTCCTGCTCGATCACCGCCGGGTCGGTAGCTCCCACAAATTTCTTGCGTATCCGACCGTCGCGGTCGATCACAAACGTTACAGGGAGCCCTAAGATGCCGCCGAAGCTGTCGGCTAGTTTGGCGTCTCCTACGGCTACAGGATAGTTAAGCTTGTGGTCCAAGTAGAACTGCTGTACCGGCTTGGGACCGTCATCCATGGAGATGCCGATGGTCTGGAATCCCTGCGGTCCCAGCTTCTGCTGCATGTCTACGAAGTGCGGAATTTCTTCCAGGCAGGGAGCACACCACGTCGCCCAAAAATCCAGCAGCACGACCTTGCCACGGTAGGTGGAGAGTGACAGCGGCTTGCCTTGTATGTCGGTAACGGTAAAATCCGGCGCGCCGGAGACTTTGGATGTTCCCGAGCGGCAACTGCTCAGGAGCGATGCCAGGAGCAACAACATGCAGCAAGCGACAACCCGGGTCTTCACTGCTTACTCACCCTTTGCTGTGGGATAACCGCGGTCTACCCAATCCGCGCCGAAATTATTCGCGATATAAAGCACCCGCACATTACTGTAGCCCAGATTGCGGAGCTCCTTGTAGGCGGGATGAACGTTAGGGCAGTGGCCCCAGGGACAGCAGCCGCAGTAGACGACGATCAGACTGTCTTTGGGCAGCGATTTCACCCGGGCGCGCAAGGCTTCAAGGCCTTCCGGACTGGAAGCTGCACCGATGTATTCCGCTCCGGGGATGCGCGCCTGCTGATAAAGCGCCTTGGGTCCGACCTGCAGTATGAGCGGCTTTTGTGTCTTGAGGAGTTGGTTCAGGTCCTCAGGGCTGATCAGCTGGTGGGTCGGAATCTCGGGATCGCGCGGAGTGCCATCGGCGAACATGGGTTGGGCGAGCGCGGTGCACAGGGTAATCGCCAACAGCATGGGGAAGAAGACATTCCGCGGACGAACTGATGATTTCATTGGGCTCTTTCTTCTTAACAACGGTTGCGCAACATAGAAGTTACCGCGAACGGCTCAACTCTCGGCAGCTCCTGGCTCGTTCTCCATGCCGTCTTCTTCTTCCTGCCTGAGGGGACGTAGTAGTGGAAACAGAATGACGTCGCGAATGGAGCGCGAATCGGTCAGCAGCATGGTCAGCCGGTCGATGCCAACACCTTCTCCCGCGGTCGGCGGCAATCCGTAGGACAGGGCGCGGATGTAGTCCTCATCCATCTGGTGGGCTTCTTCATCGCCGCGGGCGCGCTCGTGCAGCTGACCTTCAAAACGACGGCGCTGCTCTTCCGGATCGTTCAGCTCGCTGAAGGCGTTGCCAATCTCGAGGCCGCCGACGAAGATCTCAAAGCGCTCGACCCAGTCGGCGTTCTCTTCCGGCTCGCGCTTGTTCTTGGATAACGGCGAGATGGCCAGCGGGAAGTCGTAGATAAACGTCGGCTGAATCAGGTGCGGCTCAGCCACATACTCAAAGATCTCTGCGATGGTCTTCCCCGCCGGCGCATTGGGATCGTAAGGCATATGGGGATGGTTCTGCGCGTTGTAGCGGCGAACCAGCTCCTGTAGCTTTTCGCCGGAAGCGAAGTCGGTCATCTCCGGCTTGGCGCCCGCGTTCTCGGGCCAGTAATGAATGATCGCCTCGCGCATGGACAGCCGCTGGAACTTCGCCCAGTCGATCTCGTGCCCATTGAAGCTGCACAGGGTGGTGCCGTTCACGTCTTGTGCCACCTGCGCCAGCATGCGCTCGGTGAAGTCCATCATGTCGACGTAGTCGGCATACGCCATGTAAAACTCAAGCATGGTGAACTCTGGATTGTGCTGGGTGGAGATTCCCTCGTTGCGGAAGTTGCGATTGATCTCGTAGACCCGGTCCATGCCGCCGACCACCAGGCGCTTCAGGTAGAGTTCGGGCGCGATGCGCAGATATAGATCGATGTCGAGCGCATTGTGGTGGGTGGTGAACGGCTTTGCCACCGCGCCGCCGGCGATGGGATGCATCATCGGGGTTTCAACCTCGATGAAGTTGTTGCCGTCGAGGAACCGCCGCAACGATTGCACGACCTTCGCGCGCTTGAGGAAGACCTCGCGCACCTCGGGATTCATGGTCAGGTCGACATAACGCCGGCGATACCGGGTTTCAACGTCCTGCAAGCCGTGCCACTTCTCTGGCAGCGGCAGCAGGTCTTTCACCAGGAACGTGAGTTCTTTCACGTGGACGCTGAGTTCGCCCGCGCGGGTGCGGAAGAGGTATCCGCTGGCTCCCACGTAATCGCCCAGGTCGAGCAGCTTGTAAAGTTGGAATGCCTTCTCGCCTACGTCGTCGAGCCGCACATAAAGCTGCAAACGTTTGCCACCCTGCTGAATGTGCGCGAAGCCCGCTTTGCCCATACCGCGAATCGACATGATTCTTCCGGCGACGCGAACCTCGACCCGCGGCGCTTCGAGTTCTTCTGCGGTTTTGGGAGAATACTGGTCAACAATTTCGGGCACCGAGTGGGTGCTTTCGAAGCGATAGGGATAGGCCTGTTGTCCCAGCGCTTCAATCTGGCTCAGCTTTTCTCTGCGTAAATCGTAGATTTTGTCGTCGAGTGCCACGTTGCGTCCTGGAAGGTGTCCAATGGAGATGCTTGAGAATTGAATGTCGATTATAGATGCTGTCAGCTTTGACTCATCAGAAAGGAGCTCACCACGGAGAACACGGAGGGCACGGAGAAAATATAGAGACATCTTTCTCTTGTCCGTGTCCTCCGTGGTGAACTTGTCCTGCTAGGTGCGCAGCGCTTCCACTGGACTCAGCCGGGATGCCTCGCTGGCGGGACGATAACCGAAGATAACTCCCACGCTGGTGGCTACCACCAGGGCGCACAGCACCCCGATCCAAGAGACTCGAATGTCAGAGGCGTTGGTAGCAATCGACGCACCCCAGATGGCTCCCACCGCGCCTATCACTCCGAGCACGGCTCCGCCCAGGCTGATGAAGATCGCTTCCAGCAAAAACTGCAGGCGTATGTCGGATGGCTTGGCGCCAATGGCTTTGCGCACGCCGATCTCGTGCGTTCTCTCGGCCACATTGACCAGCATGATGTTCATGATCCCGGCGCCGGCGACGGTCAATATCATTGCCGCAAAGGCGAGCAGCGTGATCGTCATGCCGGTTGAGATGGTATTAGCTGTGTGCAGCAGTCCTGCGAGGTTTTCCACCGTGTAGCGGGCCTGGGCGCGATGGCGGCTGGTCAGGATTCGCGAAATGTCAGAGGTCAATACTCCGACTTCATTGCTCGATGAAGCCTGGGCGTAGATCACCTCGAGGTAGTTCTGGCCTACCAGGTCGCGCATAAGCTGATAGGGGTAGAGCACCGTATGCTCCTGGATCTCGGCGCGGCCGAACGTGGGAACGCCTTCCTCGAAGACCCCGATGATCGTGCAGCGGAATTCGCTCTGCTGGACGGAGTCGCCGACCGCGTGGCCCCCAAAAACGTCATCGTTCAATCCTTTGGAGACAATGCAAACATGATCGCGAGAGGAAAGATCCTCGGCATCGAAGTAGCGGCCGGCAAGGATGTGAAGCTTGCGAATGGTCTGATAATCCTGGGTAACGCCGACCAGGGTGACGCGGAGCGAGTGGCCATGGGCGTATACGTAGGCCGGGCGGTCCAGCACACCAGCCGCCGCGCTGACATAGGGTAGCTCGGTGCGAATGGCGTTCAAATCGTCAATGGTGATCTCGTCCTGGGGAGTGGTGTGGCCGCTGCGGTCGAGCGAGGCGTAGACGATGTTTGTGCCGATGCCCTCGATCATCGCCATCACATACGTCTTGCCCACGATGCCGATGGTAACCACCAGCACGATGGCCGCGCTTCCGATGATTACGCCCAGCATGGTCAGGGCCGCTTTCACCTTGTCGATGGTCAGCGCCCACCATGCGAACTGGATAGTGTCTTGCCACTGCATAGCGTTAACGAATAGATGAATTGTAATGGCGCGGGATTGCGACGGCGCCAAATTCTATAATGAGAGTGGGAGTCTCAACTATGTTCTTACACGGTGTTTTCCCTCCGATCACGACGCCTTTTTACCCCGATGGTCGTGTGTACCACCGCAAGCTGGAACAGAACGTCGAGCACTATTCGCGGACACCCCTGGCGGGCATCGTCGTACTGGGGTCAACCGGAGAGGCCATTCTGCTGAGCGATGACGAGCGGCGCGAAGTTCTGAAGACCGCGCGAGATGCCGCCGCCAACGACAAGGTGCTCATCGCCGGAACCGGAGTCGAATCAGCCGCCGAAACACTCCGCCTGACAGAGTATGCCTACGAGCTGGGCTATGACGTTGCGATGGTTCGCACCCCCCACTATTACAAAGGCCAGATGGCGAACCCGCTGAACATGCTGGCGTTTTACCGCTTTGTCGCCGATCGCTCGCCGCTGCCGGTCATCATCTACAACTTCCCGCAAGCCACGGGCTACGACATTCCTGCCGAGTTGGTAATCGAGTTGGCCGGGCACCCCAACCTCATCGGCATCAAGGAGTCGTCCGGTTCCATCGAAAAGGTGCAAAAGATGGTCGAGCACACGCGCAACATTCAGCGCAAAGCCACGGTGACCGAGACGTTCGCAGCCGTCACTGCGCGCATGATCAAAGCGGCGAATGCGCCGACCGCGACCGAAGATGGCGGTGTGCTTGTGCCGGTCGGCGCGCTGGCGGGAAACAATGTCCCGGCAAAACCATCGTCCGCCGCCGTGAAAGTGATTGGTGGCATCAAGACGCGGGAGAAGGAAGTCGGCTTCCAGGTGCTGGTCGGTGCGGCGCAGAAACTTGCGCCCTCGCTCGACGCCGGAGCCATAGGCGCGATCCTCGCCTTCGCCGACTGCGCTCCTACTGCCTGTTACGAGATCTACGCCGCCTGGAAGGAAGGCGATGCCAAACTTGCGGCTGAGAAGCAGGAGCGCATTGCCAAAGCGGCTATGCGCATTGTCGGCGAGCTGAGCATTCCGGGCGTGAAGTATGGGATGGACTACAACGGCATGTTCGGCGGCGCGCCACGACTGCCGTTGCTGCCGCTCACAGCCGACAAGAAAGCTGAAGTTGAGCAGTTGCTGCAGAACATCCGTAACTGAATACGGCGTGCTGAGAGGGCTAACGCTTTTCGCCAGGAAGGTTCGCGCTTTTTGCCTGCTGCTCGGCTCTTTGCGCGTCGGTCGCCCGCCCATAGCTGGCGTAGATGTGCGCAAGCTCTTGCCAGTCGTTGGGTGAGCCGGGATTGTGCTGCAAAGCTTCGTCTTCCAATCGCTGTGCACCGGCCGAATCGCCCTTCGCAGCCGCGACCGCAGCGCGCCCCCGCAATATGCGTGCAAGAACGCTTGGCGGCAGCACAGACTGTGGATCCGACGGCAGATCGGCTCTGAGGTCGTCGAACGTCGCTTGCGCGTCTTCCGGGCGGTGCGCTTCCAGATAGAGGTAGCCGAGAGGTAACAGAGCCCTCCAGGAAACCGGTTCCAGCTTCGCGGCCTTCTCCCATGCGGCAACGGCTTCTGGGGTCTTCCCCTCGCGCTGGTATAGCTTCGCCAGAGAGGACAGGACCAGCGTGCTCGCAGGATCATACTTCGCCGCCAGCCGGTATTGCTCTTCAGCGGCAGGGGAGTTGCCCATCTGCGCAAAAAGGACTGCCTGGTTCCATCGCGCGTATGCGCTGTCAGGAATCATCGCAAGCGCTTTCTCATTTGCGGCCTCGGCCTCGGAATTCCTGCCCAGCGAGCGCAACACAGCTGAAGCGTTCACCCAATGATCGAAAGCATTGCGACCGCTGCCCACCGGCTGCACAGCTGGTAGAGGAACACTCGCGCAATCGACTGGTGACAACGCGGCGGTGTGCGCATCGCGCCGCACAAAAACCGCCGAGCTCTCGTCCAGGTACACCGGCTTCCACAAGTCGCTATGGCAGAACCGTTCGAGCCCCGGAAAATACGCCAGCACATCGTATCGTGCCAACGGCAAGATGATGGCTGCAATGTTGTACCGTGCGATTTCCTTCTGCAGCTCAGCTGAATCAGGCAAGGCTCGGCTCAACTCAGCGGACCGCGCAATAAGCTCTGTTCCGAAAGGCAGCGCCCTGCCATCCACGTAATCGGCATAGCGAGGCCCAATCACAAAGCTGATAAACCCACCCTCGTCGTAGGTGTTGAAAACGTTGCCACCAACATCGATGCCGGCAAGGAAGCGCCCACCTCCAGAAGGCATTTGCGGAGACAGTCCCACGCCGAAAGCCACGCCTTCTCGCAGGTCCAGGTAGTCTTGCCCTCGCACCAGTTCGATCACCCGAAACAGGACGAACGCCGCAATCAGCACCACGGCAAGGCGGCGGAACAACAGATTACGGTTGGCTCCGAAGTGCGCAGCCAGGGGTACCGTGGCGTTCGCAAGCATGGCCCCAGCAACTACTACAACAATCGCCGCCGACAATGCGTGATATCGGGCGTGTCGCGTGTCGAGCCATGCGGCGCCTGCAAGCAGAAACGCAGCCCCGAAACGGTGCTGCCAAATCCCAAGTACCACCCCGGCTACTGCAACTGCCAGCAGTAAGTAGACCTCGCCATCCGTACTGTGACGTGAGAAGGCTGACGAGACCGCCGTCCAGTTCAAGCGAAGCGGCGCCCATTCGGCAATCCAGACTGAGTGTTGTTTCATAGCCGACTGCTGGCGTGCCAGCGCGCGATACACTCCCCAGCCCCAGGGATTCACCAGCGTTGCAGCCACTCCCGCAAGCAGCCAACCCCAGCTGGCGCGAAGGCGATCGATTGCCGCTTTTCGCCTGGCTGGCCTAAGCGTCTCGAGCAATTCGATTCCGAGGTATGCCCCCATCAGCGCCAGCCCGGCGACGAAGCCGAGGTGAAGGTTTACCCATGCAAGCATGAGAAGAGGCAAGCTCCACAAGGGCCCTCGCCCGGTCTCGTGGTATCGCCATAGCGCGGTAAGCAACGCCACGAAGAGTAGCGCCGTGAACATGTCAGCTCGCGGCACCGTGCGGTTGGCGATGGCGCCTACCGCGATCGCTCCCAGCGCCACCGTCCACAGATTGCCTCTCCAGGTCAGCAACCAGATGCACAGCGCACAGACTGTAGCTCCCAGCAGCGACAGCAGTGCATACCCGCCCACAGCATGGACGAAGTACAGCAGCAACTGAGACCCAATCGGGTATATCCACGGCTGACCCTGCGCGGTATAGGAGAGAACATCAACCGATGGGACCTGCCTGTGTTGGACGATCCAGCGCCCGGTAGCAAGTTGCCAGCCAAGGTCGGGATCAGCGACCGTGCGCAGTCCCGCCAGGAATGCGTAAATCACAATTAGTGATTTCAGCGACCCGAGCGCGATCGCTGGTACGCCCTCCCTGGAGCCTAAGGGTTTTCTTGAAGTCGATTTTCGGGATGGGATTCGGCCGTGAAGAGATTGTTCGCCCGACGCTGGCTGAGCCATGGCAAGACACTCCTGCCGCCCTCACCCGCTTGCGGCGAATCCTAACCTGCATGAGCGAAGAAGTCTAAGTAGGCAATGGTACCCATAATGCTACAGCCATTTTATCGAGAGCGATATGCGGGAGTTTCAGCGTCCCCGACGCAAGATGGCTTACCAACTAGAATCACCCAACTTCTGGCGCTTCCGAGCTTCGCTTTGAGTGGGCCAAAGTTGTAGATAGTTGCAACTATTGAGGGATAGTCACCAACCGTCACGAGCCTTAAATTCATTCCATGATGCAGCTTGTACAGATTGGCGTCGCCCGGCAGAAGACGATTATGGATTTTATTCAGGAAATGTCGGAACGGCAGTCGTACGAGATCGAGCAGATGAAGCGCGATGCCTGCGCACGAGGCGAGCGCCAGAAACATCGGGCCAAGCGAAAGTCACATCCGAAGCAGCGGTAAATCCTCCTCCTCCTAATCTATTGGCCGCCCTTCATCGGCTGCACGGCAAATGAAGGGCGGCCATAGGTTCCTGTCACCCGCACTTCAACCGTCGATCCTTTTTCACCGTTTTGATGTGGCCTGAACGGCCCAATCACCTTCAGTAAAAATGACTTCATCCCCGTGGTAGCCCCGGAAAGCTGGCTCTGCAGATGTGCCGTGCCTTGCATATTGATCTGCCGGCTGCGTAGATCATAGGTCCCGTGCATCAGCGCTGTGGCCCCTGGCACCTCAAAAGTTAGCTGCTGAAAATCAGCAATGGCATTGCGGAGAACAACGTTACCGGTGAAGTTTGAGATCACAGGTTGCAAGTCACGATTTAGCCCAGCATCGTTTCCGGTCTTTCGCTGCTTGTCCTGGTCGTCTTCGATCTTATCCGCCTGCCCTCTCGCATCGGCGCTGAGGATATCAATCTGCTGTTGTGTCCCCGGGGTGGTATACCTTGCGCCCTTGATGCTGAATTTGCCTTGAAGCCTCACTTCGTTGAGGAAATGATCGGGCTGCGGCGGCAGCATAACGTGCGCCTGGAAGGCAATCGCCCCTGACATGGGAGGCTGATCGTCGTGCACAAATAAACGCAGGAGGTCTTGTACCCGTCCCGATTGACATGTCATATCGAGCGTGATGGTTTTGAGTTTCTTCGCTCCGCGTGGCCCTTCGATCGTGCCGCGGGTAATCACAGTGGTTTTACCCCACGAAGACTCGACTGGATCGAGTTGCAAATCCCCATTGGTACCGTTCACCAGGGCGTGAAACTTGTTCTTCAAATCAACCGGATGAACGCCGACATCAAGCTGAAAGTCCGGCGTATCCGTTGCGCCGTCAACATTGATCGCCTGTAGCTGTCCGTTGAACTTGCCCTCCGAAGAAAGCACTCCGCCTATCCCAATAAATTCCTCGAGCTTGGCATTTTTGTAGGAATACGTGCCGGAGAGCGGAGTGATTCCCGCCTGGTCTCTCCGGAACGGCCCGATCGTTCCCTGCAGTTGTAGATCCCCGGTAGGCTCCGGCGTTTGCAGCAAAGCGACGAAATGAACCGCTGAATCCTTGGAGACGCCATGCAGCTTCAGCTCATGGAAATCAAATGCCAGTGGAGGATTGTTGTCCTCGGTCGCGACCACGACCTGGGCGCCATCGGCAACAATCTCGCCCACGCTCGTGTCCGTGGGCTGCTGTCCTGAGTGCGAGGCAAATAGCTCTTTCATTTCGCCCGGTGGAACAGACAGCACAGCGCCTTCTGCGATCACGCGCGGGATGTAGCGATGCAGCAGTCCAAAATAGCTGCCCACAATCGTCAGCCGGCGTATCGTCAGCCGAGGCGAAGATGCATCACGCTCGAAGGTGACGTCGTTCGCGACGGCCCCGGGATGAGGAAAATAGGTTTCTTGAAACGAACCAATCTTGACCTGTCCTTGCGAATCCTGCTCCAGCGAACGCATCAGGGCTGCCCGCGTGAATGGCCAGTGCAGCGCCAGCACTGTGGCCCCAACTACCAGCAGCACGGCCACGCAGGCCACCACCACCGAAACGGTCTTTCGCGACGGAACACCGTGTCGTCTGTTCGGCGGGTCAGTTGCCGCCGTTGAAGGAGGGTTAGGTTCAGCGCGAACAGGCATGAGGCTCCGAAACTCCCATAGTCTGGCGGGTCGGGGAGCAATGGTGTGATGTCTTGAACCTGCCGCGTGGTTTCCTGCACAGGCTTGGCCGTTCGGTTGTGGTGAGCGGCTCCATTTAGAATCGACTGTCCATGGCAAGAGTGCCCCATTTGCAGGATGCGACGCGAGCCGTACATGCAGGCGAAGACCGCCACGGCCAGTGCGCTCCCCTGACCACGCCCATCGCCCAGACCTCGGTGTTCGTGGTGCCGGGCCTGGACGAGCTGCGCAGCTACGCACGCGGCGACCGCGACATCTACCTTTACTCGCGGTACGGCAATCCCACGATCACCGCAGTCGAGGAAAAGCTGGCCGCACTGGAGGGAGCCGAAGCGGCGGTCCTGACCTCAAGCGGCATGTCGGCTGAGCTGGTCGCGGCGCTCATAACCTGCAAGGCCGGAGACGAGCTGGTCAGCATGCTTGATATCTATGGCGGGACGCTGAAGATGTTTCAGCAGGTGCTCTCGCGCTGCGGCATAAAGGCCGTCTTCGTTCCCTACGACGACCTCAAGAACATTGAACGCTATTTCACTCGCAAGACCCGGATGCTCTTCCTGGAGACGCCAACGAATCCGACCTTGCGTTGCGTCGATCTACCCGCGTTGGCAGCGACAGCCCGCCGCAGAAAGATCTGCGTTGTTGCCGACAACACCTTTGCCACTCCCGTCCTGCAAAAGCCGTTAGAGCTTGGTGCCGATATCGTCATCCATTCGGCCACCAAGTTTCTGGGAGGCCATAGCGATGTCACTGCCGGCGCGCTGGCCGGGTCGAAGCGCTGGATGAACCTCGCGCGCGAGATGATGATCCTCACCGGCGGCTGTCTCGACCCGGGCTGTGCGTACCTGCTGTTGCGTGGACTCAAGACGCTGGATGTCCGGGTTCAGCGCGCCTGCGAGAATGCGCGGCGTATCGCCGAAGCGTTGCGCGGCAACCGGAACGTCAAAGCTGTGTACTATCCCGGCTTCCCCGGCCAGCCATCGCATGAACTGGCGACGCGGCAGATGCGCGACTTCGGCATGATGGTCTCGTTCGACATTCGCGGAGGCGAAAAAGCCGCCGGCCACTTTATCGAAAAACTGAAGCTCTGGTATCTGGCGACGAGCCTGGGCGGAGTCGAGTCTACGGTTTCCTACCCCCTGCTCTCGTCCCACATGGGGCTTAGCCCAAAACAGCTGCGGCTACTCGGTGTCTCAGAAGCCACGGTGCGGCTCTCGGTGGGCATCGAAGATGCTGATGATTTGATTGGCGATCTGGAGCAGGCACTAGCAATGGCATGAGCCCGCAGCGGCGATTCTATCCCGAATCCTTTCAGTCACTTGGCTGTCGATTTCCAGGTTTGACCCTCGATTTCGCAGCATTTACCATCGCAACACGGATCGCAACGTTTAAAACCAAGAGGGCCTGTACGCAGTAATGAGTAACTCTCGCGCCACGATCCTGACGTTTTCCCTGCTGGCCGCTTTCCTCTTCACCACGGGCTGCGAGACCACCGAGTCGAAGAAGCCCGCCTCGATGCCGGCGCAAGCGAATGCGCCGGATGTGACCGCATCCACTGCACAATCAGCCCAGAAGCAGCCGCCCAAAGTTCAGGAGAAGCTTAAGGCCAAGGCGGCTAATGATCCGGCTGAGGCGCTCATCGCACAGGCGGAGAAGCTGCTGGCCGCTGGCCAGACCAACTATGCCGGGGGACACCTCGAAGCGGCGCGAGAGAATTTCGACCAAGCCTTCAACCTTCTGGTCTCGAGCAACCTCGACATCCACAGCGACGAGCGGCTGGAGCAGGAGTTCAGCAAGATCGTCGAGTCGGTTCACGACCTGGAACTGGTCGCTCTGAAACAGGGCGACGGCTTTAGCGAACCGCGTTCCGAGCCGGCGCCGATCGACGAGGCCAACGACATCACCTTCCCCGTCGATCCCAACGTGAAGGCGAAAGCCGAAACCGAGATCAAAACCACCAACTCCGATCTGCCGCTGGTGCTCAACGACGAAGTGGCCATGTTCATCAACTACTTCTCCAGTCCCAAGGGCAAAGGCACGCTGCAACGGGCGCTGGCGCGCTCGGGTCGCTATCGCGACATGATCTCGGCGACGCTGAAGCAAGTTGGTGTCCCGCAAGACCTGATCTACCTGGCGCAGGCCGAATCCGGGTTCCAGCCGCTGGCCCTGTCGCGGGCAGGAGCGCGTGGCATGTGGCAATTTATGGCCAGTCGCGCTTCCATGTACGGACTGGAGCGCAACTGGTGGGTCGACGAGCGTCAGGACCCGGCAAAGTCGACTCGCGCGGCGGCGCAGCACCTGAAGGACCTCTACAACCAGTTTGGCGATTGGTACCTGGCCATGGCCGCCTACAATTCAGGGCCGGGCACGATTCAGCACGCGGTTGAGCGCACCGGCTACGCCGATTACTGGGAGCTTTATCGGCGCGGCGTTCTGCCGCAGGAGACGCGCAACTACGTTCCCATCATCCTGGCCGTGACCATCATGGCCAAGAATCCTTCGCAATATGGCCTGGAACACGTCTCGCTCGATCCTGCTCCCCAGGTTGATCAGGTTGCTATCGATTACCCGGTTGACCTGCGCCTGGTCGCAGAATGCGTCGACACTTCGGTCAATTACCTTCAGGAACTCAATCCCAGCCTGCTGCGGTTGACGACGCCGAAAGGCATGCCTTTTACCCTTCGTTTGCCTGCCGGGAGCGCACAGAAGTACCAGACCGCCATTGCTGCCATCCCCCCGGACATGCGCACCTTGTGGCGCTATCACCAGGTGGAATCTGGCGACACACTGGCGTCGATCGCGCGCAAGTACCACGCCAGCCCGGCTTCCATCACCCAAGCCAACAGCCTTCCCTCAGATACCCTTGAAGTTGGAGGGAAGCTGATCATCCCGGTCACCTCGGGCCACAGCGAGGGTGAGTCCCTGGCCTTTTCGAAGCACCCCACCCGGTACAAAGTCCGCAAGGGCGACACCGTCGATTCTGTGGCTGACGACTACGATGTGCCGGTCGAGAAGTTGAGGAAATGGAACCATTTGCGGGGATCCGCTCTCACCCCGGGCCGCACGTTGACCATCTACAAGCCGCTTGCTGGTGACGCGCCGGAGGTGGCTTCGGAAGAGCATTCCGGCGCAAGCTCGAAGACTGCAGCCCATAGCAAGAAGAGCAGCGCTACGACCTCAGCCCAGGCCAAATATCACAAAGTGAAAAAAGGCGAGACCCTCAGCAGCATTGCCTCGTCTTACAACACCACGGTTGCTGCCTTGCAGCGCGACAATGGCAAGATGGCGGCAAACCTGCGCGCCGGCGACGTTCTGGTGATTCGCAAATAGGAATTCCAGCTCCGACCGTCCGCTTATTTACGGATGCAACACTTTCCTTCCCGCCCTTCTTCTGGTACAACAAGCGCGTTGCTATACGCATGCGCCGACGTCTAAACGTCAGTGGATGCACGCGTGCTATAATCCCGCGCCTGCACTAATGGCAAGTGTTTTGACATCGCTTGCAATCGAGTCCAACGGCGGCCTTCGCGAAGCGGAGTCCGGCAATGCCAGGAGGAAGAAATGACGTTCTACGACGAAACGCTCTACGGTCGAGACGATGAGATGGACGACTACGGAGAAGGTTCTTATGGCGAATCACTTGACGGCGAGGAGTACGAAGAGGAGGAAGAAGAGGAAGAGCCCGAATCCGTGGTGGTAGTCGTCGAAGAGGATGAAGAGGTCGAGCCGGAAGCCGAAGAAGTGATGGCAGCTCCGCCAAAGAAAGCTCCAGCTAAAGCCCCCGAAAAGAAATCCGCCACCAAAAGTGCTCCGGCGAAGAAGGCCGCTGCTCCGGCGAAAAAGGCGGCTGCTCCGGCCAAGAAGGCTGCTCCGGCAAAAAAGAAAACAGCTCCCGCTAAGAAAAAAGCGACACCGAAGAAGGCTGCCAAAAAGGCGGCTAAGAAGTCGGCAACCAGGAAAAGTGGCGGCACAGCGGCAAAGAAGGCAGGCAAGAAGGCCGCAAAGAAATCGAGTGGGGTGAAGAAGTCAGCTAAGAAAACCGCCACCAGATCGAGTGCCAAGAAGTCGGCCAAAAAAGGCCGCCGCTAAAAACGTGACTAAACCAAAGCCGCGGACTCGCTCCGCGGCTTTTGGTTTCGAAAGGCTCTGCGCCCTTACTGCAACTGCCCCGGTGTGCAGCGCAGCGTCTCGGCAGGAGTGGGCGCTGCCGGCGGATTCGCGTTGGGCGCGCTCCAGTCGAAGAACTCCGTCATATCCATCTGCTGCGCGTCACGCTTGTTCAAAGCAGGAAGCTTCCATCTCGTCTCGATAAATTTCAGCATTGCCGTGTAATCAGCCCCTGTATGCGAAACGTATCCCTTCTTCGCAAACGGGGAGATGACCATCAAGGGCACACGGAACCCCGTCCGGGTAAAGTCGCCGGGAAAATCGCCCGGCTGCAGGTCCTTCGGCATGATGCCATCCGGATTCACCGTCGAGAGTGGCGGCACGTGGTCGTACAAGCCGCCATTCTCATCCCAGGTCTGAAAGAAAACCGAAGTTTTCCACGATGGACTGTTGATCAGTGCGTTGATCAGAGAAGCCGCAAACATTTCCCCGTATTGCACCCGATTCTGCGGATGCTCATCGCGGCCTGAGTTATACCCGCTCTCGATGAGACTGACAGCGGGCAAGGTGCCGTTCGCGGCATCCGTTGCGAACTGCGATTCAGGCACGATGTTCGCCTGGTGCTGCGAGTAGTACGCCGGGAAATAGGTGAGATAGGTGCTCCCCGGATCAGTCTCATAGATCTTCCATGACACGCCCGCGGCATCCAGCTCTTCGAAGATTGTCTTCGCCGTCAGGCCCGAACTGGGAGGATACACGTAACCTTGCGAGGTCGCGGCCAGCAGATACATGCGGTTCGCCTGGGTGCGTGAGAACACCGGCGAAAACCAGCGATCTGAAGTGGCAAACTGCGACGCCATGAAGTAGTAATAGGGCAGGTCGGCCGACGTGTAATAACCCATCGCGCGATAACCAACGGTGTCGGTGTACGGGCCGTGCCCCTTGCCGTTTTCGTCAGTTGCAAACTTTCCCGCGGTATAGGCAAACCCATCCATCTTCGGAGTATCCGATGTCGGATTGTGCAGATTGAAATCCAGGTGGTCTTCGTTCCAGAAAGGACTTAGGTCCTCAATGCACTCGGTCGCGAGGTGGAAAGGAGCAATGCTGGTCCTCCCGTCGTAACCGATGTTCGTCACATTGGCGGGCGTCCCATCGACATCGGTCGACAGACCCTGGGTCGCCCGGTAGTCGTTGAGGTGACCGAAATAGTTGTCGAACGAACGGTTCTCCTGGACGAAGATAACTACGTGTTGCACAGAGGCAATGCTGCCGGTGCCGCCTGAGCCTCTGCCGTTGCCATTCCCATTTCCATTGCTGCTGTTGGAAGCTCCGCCACAGGCGGTAAGCAGCGCCAGTATGCAGACCGTGCACACAACGAGGCAGTATTTGACACGATTCATTCCTTCTCCCCAGATTGTTAATTGAGGAAGTGGGCGCGATTCAAGGACTGAGTCGAGAACTGCTCATGAGATGGGCCTGCGGGTGGCAGTGTTGCCCCTGGGCAAAAGGGCCCTCAGAGTGGGTGCCCCATCGCGCCAGGTTTGCCCGGTGGGGATGTTGTTGTTATCCACTCGCGGACGAAAGGCCCCACCCCGACAAAAGAAGGCGGAATGGGGCACCCGATTATTTATGTACGCCTTAAGGCGCACTCTACCGGCTCACGCTTCTACCCGCCCACTTACGCTAACGCGTACAGGTATTCCACGAACGAAGCGGAGGCACCATCGATGCCCGCCACCTTTGGATTCGACGACTCAATCACGTAATATTCGTTCGGAGCATGTGCGCCTGAGCCGTGGCCGAGTCCGAAGTGTCCAGCCGGCAAACTCAGTGGTGCGTTGGTGAAGATGTATCCCGGCCACGAGCCGGCCGAGCGCGGCCACATCATTGGATCTAATCCCAGCTTCTTGTACGTGGCTACCTGCGCCTGAATGAGCTTGGTATCGGGCGAGGTCTGGTTGGGATCGTAGCCGCCGCTCATGTTGACTTCGATGTCGCCGAAGCCTTTTTTTGCCAGATAATCTTTCAACAGTTGCAACGTGCCTTGTGCGGTCATATCGGGCACCAGGCGCATGTCGATCTTCGCCACCGCGCGATGTGGCAGGACCGTCTTGCCGCCCGGTCCGGTGTATCCAGCGACCAGCCCTTCGATGTTGATCGTCGGTTGCGACTCCAACTGCACCAGCGCATCGTAGAAGGACTTGTCGCCGTACCAGTGGCTGACGCCGAACTGCTGCTTCATCTCTTCTTCGCTGCGCTTTGCAGCCACCTGCTTGATCATCTGCAACTGCGCGGGCGTAAGCGGCTTCACTTTGTCGAAGAAGCCTGTCACCACGGGCCGGTGTCCGTCAGGGCCGACCAGGGTATTCAATGCCTGTACCAAATGCCAGGTCGGACTGTCGACCGTCGCCTCAAGGCTGGAATGCACGTCGTTCTTCGGCCCTCGTCCCCACTTCTCACCGCTCGATATCAGTTCCAGTTCCACCACGCCCTTCGCGCCCAGGGAAATCTCGACGCTGCCGTCGCGGTCCTGGCTGGCCGCAGGCATGAAGACCCCCTCACACTTCTTCAAGGCGTCCATGACCTTCGGCGCGCGCACCACCTCTCCAAAATGCGGCGAGCCAATCTCCTCTTCGCCTTCGCACACGAGGACCAGGTTCACGGGCAACTTCTTTCCTGATGATTTGAAGGCGTGCAGCGCGCCCAGGAAAGCGGTCTCGGGTCCCTTCTGATTCACCGCTCCACGGCCAACGCAGACCTTGCCGAAACCTGGCTTATCAACGATGCGAGCCTCCATCGGAGGCGACGACCATTCCGCCGGATCAAACTGCTTCACGTCGTACATGAAATAAATGCCCACGCTCTTGGGCGCGCCGGAGTCGAGCATCCCGAAGACCCCGGGCTTGCCCGACGTTGGCATGACCTCGACGTTCGAAAATCCGGCATCCCGCGCCAGCTTGGCCATGTACTCCGGACCTTGCGGGAAGTTGCGATTCTCAGCAGCAATGGATGGCAGAGCGATCCAGTCCTGCAGCGCCTTGACGCTCTGGTCGTGCAGCTTCGGCACCTCGGCCAGAACGGCCTGCATGCCAACGTTGTCGGCGGAGAACAGGTTCACCGGCAGGCCGGCTACGACGGCTCCTGCCAGTGCGCCGCGAATAAAGTCTCGACGATTGAAGTCACTTGTCTCGTTAATGTCCACGTTTTCGCCCCTTTAGAAGAGAGTTCAACCGGTCAGTTCAATAAGCGAAACAGACTATCACCTGCGCACCGGGAGTTGGAATAGCAGCGGAGAATGGGCAGCAGCAATTGGAAATCGCGGCAACAAACCTCACGAATCACCGCCTACGACTGCACCACCAGGTGAGGCTTCCAGCGATCGACCAGTTCCCACCAGATGAGCTTCTCCCATTCTTCCAGGATGGTCTTCGCCCAGCGGCGGTTCTTCCACCAGTCATCGCCCGGCATGTGCTGCGGAGCGCCATCCTCGTAGGGAGCAAACGAGTCCGCGATTGACCACCGATAGTGCGGGAGGCGCGCCTTGAAGATAGCGAATGCGCGGCGAGTGTGATAGTCGGAGGTAACGATCAGGACAGAAGACACCTTCATGGGCGCGAGGCAGCGGGCGACGTCTTCGGTTTCGCCATACGTCGAGTCCTGATACACGGGGCAAACGGTGGTGTGGCCGGCGTGAATGTTTTCCAGGAACTCAAGAGCCAGGTCGGCATTGCTCTTGCCGTATTTCTCGCCAGCCGCTTCGGCGTCGAGCACGATCCGGTCGGCGTAGCCGTCGTTCATCAGGTCGACGGCCCGCCAATAGCGCGAATCGTCCATCCCTCCGCCGAGAACCAGGATAACGTCAGAATGTTTTGGCTGGTTCACCCGCAGGAAGGATGCGCCGTACTTCATGCTAAGCACGGCGACGATGGCCATCATGACCAGCAAAACCGCGATAGTGAGGAGGAAATATCGAAGGCACCTCATCTGCGGGCTGGCAGGAGCCAGGGTGCTTACCTCAACCAAGGTGCCTTTCGCCATCTTGCTGTCGCGCCGGCCCTCAGCCTTTCGCCACTGCCACAACGGCGTTAGTCTTCTTCATCTGCGACGAAACCGCCATCTTGAACGCGACCGCCAAACCGAGGATCACGAATGGCACACCGCCGAATCCGGTAGTGAGAAACAGACCTCCAAGGATGACCATCCACATGGAGAGCTGCATGGCTTTTGCCATTTCGCGAATTTCCTCCGTAGGCCCGCGTTTGCGGATATCGGCCAATCCACGATACGACGTGACGATGGCCATAATGTACAGGACGAGAGCAAGGATGCCGGCTTCGCTGGAGGTTTGCGTGTAGGCGTTGTGGGTGTAGTACCAGATGCCGTGCTCTTTTCCTTCTGCCTTCGCAAGGTTGTTCTCAGCCACGGCGAACTGCCCAGGCCCCACTCCGAACACGGGGTGCATGGCGGTAATTTCAAGGCTGCGAATCAGCAATTGAAGCCGCACCGCCGCCGAGTCGGCCGCCTCTTTGCTTTCGAACGTGTCTGCCTTGGGATGGAACAGGGTCATGAAGCGGTTGGTGACGGTTTCCGGCAGGAACGGCACGATCACGGCGACCATCACAATCGTCCCCGCCAGCACAAAAGCGCGTTCCTTACTGCCGGCACTCTTTAGAAACATCACCAGCCCAACCACGAAAAGTATGAGTGCCATGCGGGAAGCCGAATGCCCGATCGCCACCAGCGCGGCAGGGATGAACAAGAAGAACAGAACCCGGGTGAACAAGCTTCCATTCTTCACCCCCAGCCACAGGAATGGCAGGCCGATGAGCAGGTACAACGACATGAAGTTCGGGTCTTGCAACGTGGCCGAGTGAAACAGTCCCAGCCGCCCCTCGGTATCGCCCGGTTTGTCCGGAGGCGCGGCTACGCCGAAGGCAGCAAGTCCGGTCGTTGCTTCGGTTGCCGCGTTGTGGAACATGGTGAGCGACATCACCGCGACGGTTCCCATAGCGGCGCCGAGAGAATAGAGACAGCTCCTAACTTCCGGCAGGGTTCGCGCAAAAGCAATGATGAAGGCTACAAACAGTACCGATTGCACCACTCCCTTCAATACGTCGAAGCTGCCGCCCATCCAGACGCTCGTAGGCACACATAGCGCTGTCCACACGGCAAAAGCGGTGAGAATCTTTCCCAGCTTTGTCTTGAACAGGTCTCCGCCGCGGCCGGTTGCCATCAGACCGGCCAGCATAATCACGCTCATCAGCAGGGCAAGGCGGATTGAGGGAAACAGTTCCGGCAAGCGGGTGCAGAACAGGAAGATGTAAACCAGGAGAGCGTAATGAAACAGCGCGTAACTCTGGCGTTGCGGACGAACGGCGACATGCTCCTCCGCCGCAACCTCTTTGGAGGTGGCGACGTTGCTGCTGATCGGGTCGTCGAGTACCGCCTCAGCGGCCGGCGAATACGATGTGTCGTGATAAAAGTTCGACATACTGGATACTTGTCACCTTTTTCGGGAGGACAGTTGGCTGGAAACTCCTGCGGAAACAATCAGCTGGCTTAACCGGGATAGCGGCACGGCTGTGCCCGGCAAGCGTGGCTGAAGGAACTCTCTCGACATTATGCTTCAATCCGGCAAACCGGGCAATGCTGAGAATCCAAGGCCTTAGGGGAAGCACGACGCCAGCAGACGTAGGGAGACTTTGAGTCGTTGAGGCACAGACTCCAGTTACTATCATCGATGGTGAAATAAGGTCGGCGAGAATTCGTTGAACATAAAATCCTGGCTGATGCTGATTGCGTTTCTTGGAGTCTGCCTGGCTGCAGGCGGCCTCGGCTCCATTCCCACGGCCAAAGGCGTTCGCGAATGGTATCCCACGTTGCGCAAGCCGCCCGGAACACCTCCCAGTTGGGTATTCGGCCCGGTTTGGACAGCACTTTACGTGCTGATGGCCGTTTCTGCCTGGCTGGTATGGCGGCAATATGGTTGGGGTGCGCAGCCGGCCCTGCTGATTTTCTTCGCTCAGCTCGCACTCAACCTGGCGTGGTCGGGCATTTTCTTCGGCGCGCGGCTGCCTGGATTTGCCTTCGTGGAGATCGTTATCCTCTGGCTCTCGATTGTCTTCACCACGTTCATTTTTTTTCGGCTGGATACGCCCGCTGCCTATCTACTCGTTCCCTACCTGGTGTGGGTCACCTATGCGGCGTACTTGAATCTTGGAGATCTGGGTGCTGAACCGACGCTCGCCGTAATTCTCCGGTAACTTTGCCGTTCGGCAGAAATGCTACGCTGGAGTATGAGCCCTGTTGCTGCTGTTGGCTTTGCCGCCGGCGCATTGACCACGCTGGCGTACCTGCCTCAGGCTTTGCACTCATTCCGCACGCGCTCGGTTCGCGATCTCTCGATGACCATGCTGGTATCGCTCAACGTAGGCCTGGCGCTCTGGGTGGTTTACGGCGTTCTCGATCCACTCCTTGCCGCTTATTTTGACCAACGTGCTTACGTTGCTGCTGGCACTTCCCCTGTTAGTGATGAAGGTTCGCTTCCACGAGCCCAGCGGGGACGTAACCAAGGCTGGCCTGAACCGTGCAGTAGCGGAGTAAGGCCGAGCCCGGGGCGAGCGGTCATCCGCGCAGCTGTTTCGCGAAGAAGTACACCGTCAGCACGAATCCAATTGCGATCACGATTCGCCGCACGTTTTCCGGCTTGGTCTTCTGCGCAAAGTGCGCGCCGAAGTATCCTCCCAGGATGGAGCCGATGATCATGAGAATCGTCTCCGGCCAATACACTGCGTGCGAAACAATAAACAGCAGCATGGCCACACCGTTGGAGACAGTAGTGAGCAGCGCCTTCAACGCATTCATGGTGTGTATCTGGTCCATGCCCAGCAATGCCAGCATGGCCAGTATGAGAATGCCTGCCCCGGCGCCAAAATAGCCGATGTAGAAGGCGATGAAGATCTGAATGAAGATGCCGCGTCCGGTGGCGAATTCAGTTTTGTGTTGCTCCGCTGTGCGGCGGCGCACCCAGCCGGTGATGCGGCCGCTGAACATGAAAATGAGCGTCGCAATGAGCAGCAACCATGGCACCAGCCGCATGAAAGTCTGTTGCGGCGTCTTCAACAGCACCCACGCTCCGAAGATGCCGCCCAGAATTCCGGTTACCAGCAGCGGCATGATGTTGCGCCACGGCAGCTTGTTCAGTTCAGCGCGGTAGGCGCCGATGCTGGCCACCTGTCCGGGCCAGAGCGCCACCGTATTGGTAGCATTCGCATTCACCGGTGGAATTCCGATGAAGAGCAGCGCAGGAAACGAGATGAAGCTGCCGCCGCCGGCTACGGAATTGATGGCTCCGGCGACCACCGCAGCGAAGAACAGCAGGCCGGCGTGGGTGAGTGTCATGGGTGAAAAGAAACTAGGATACCGCAGCGGTGCAAGCGCGCGACGACTTATCACGCTAACGCTCAGCTGCCGTTCGACCTTGCCGTGTCATCCCGACCGGAGCGCAGCGCACTGGAGGGACCTGCAGTTCTCCGCCCCGGAAGGTGTCATCCCGAGCGTAGCGAGGGACCTGCAGTTCGCCGCTACGGCGAGATTTCCCCCCAGCCCTCAAAAGTCTTTGTGGTATCGCCCATCCACGCCAAATCCGCCATTCTGGTCGCGGTCTCCGCTTGCCGACCACTTGCGGTTGATGCGGTATTGCACCAGCACTTGCTGCGTCTGGGTCTGCGTCACGTCGGTTGAGAAAGTCACATACAGCTTGCTGGTCACGCGTTGCTGAATCGTAATGCGCGCGCCGGGATTTTCATTGCCGTTCTGCGCCAGCACGGGATCAACCGACAAATGCGAAATACCCGCCGCCTTCTCCAGCCGGCCCGTTACCTGGCTGGTGACACCGGACGCCAGCACCGACTCGGCGCCGAGATTTCCTGGCTGGGCCTGTGCCGCCTGTGCTTCCTGCGTCTTTCCGAAGGCGATCAGGTTGATGATGTCGGCGGGCGGCAGCGCGGGGTCGGAAGTGTAGTTGGTGTGAAGCCGGTCCATCGGACCCTGGAAGCGCATGGCAATGTTGTACTGGTCAATGGTGGTGTTGACTTGCAGGTTCAGCACCGGCTCCGTCTGAGTGCTGTTGACGAAGGCGATCGTGCCCCCCTGCACGATGTAGCGATTGCCCAGCAGGAAGACCTCCCCACCCGTCAAATTGGTACGTCCCACAATGACGGGGTCGGCCGCGGTGCCGATTACACGCAGGTTTGCGTCACCTTGAATGCTCACCGTTCTGCTGTAGGCATTCAGCTCGTTGGCAGTGCGAAGAGCAATGTTCAGCTTCAAATCGTCGGTGAATCCGCCGCGGGATGGGGGCGACGTTTCTCCCCCGAACTGCCCCGCAAACGATGTAAGGTCGAAGTCAGGCGTGAAGTTCAGCCGGTCGACATTCACCTGTCCGCTCAGCAGCGACGACTTCGGTGTTCCCGTCATGGCAACAGTCATGCCGAGGTCGGTGCGCAACCCGTCCGGGTAGAGCATACGGATGTCGCTTCCCTTCAGCGCCAGGTCGAACTGAAGTGACGGGCGATAAATGATGCCGCCGGAAGCGGTCACCGTTCCGCCGCCCACCTTGCCACTGAACTGCGACACGTCGAGCCGGGTCCCGCGCAACGTCAAAACGCCGTTCGCCTCGGACAAGCCCACCGGGGCGTCAGCCATCGTGAAGTTGGCATTGACTATACGAATCTGGCCTTCAACATCGGAGTTCAACTTGCGACCGGCAGCGTTCACGTCGAATTGCAGCTGACCGCTGGCGGAACTGTCGGGGCTGAGCACGTGCACCAGCGCCAAGTCGACGTTGCCCAGCAGCGTGATTTGTGCCGGTGCATCGCCGGTAAGCGGGATGCGTCCTTCGAAGCGCAGGTCGGTATCGGTGCCCTTGATTTCCGTGGGCTGTACCGTAAGCGTTCCGTTGACGTAGTCGGCGAGGATGGGCTTCACCGCGCCTATCTCTACCTGGCCGTACTTGACCTGCAGGGTCGGAATCTCAACATGAGCGTTCAACTGCTTGGGGTACTTCAGCGGTCCGCTCAGCGTGGCGTGGATTTGCGTCTGACCGCTGACCTGTGACGCCGTGTCGGGAGCGTACGCCGCCAACAGCGGTTGCAGTGCGATGACCGGCGTATCGAGACGAGCCTGAGTGTTGTAATCCCCGGTGAGTGCGACCTTGCCGTCCGCGCGCAGCGGCGTGTTGAGCACTTGCGAGCCAAGGTTTAATGTTGCTTCATGGTTCGCTACGTTGCCTTGCAGCGATACATCGGTGATTTTCTGGTCTTGAACGGTGAGCTGGGGGATCGTCAGTGAAAGCTGGCCATTGGGATCCTTCAGCGTGCCGCGGCCGCTGGCCGTCAGATTCAGCGTGCCGGCGATTCCCATGTTGCGTTCGCTCACCGCCTGTAGCTTCGCCAACTGAATGCCCGTGGCTTGCAGCGCCGCATCGTAACCTTCACTTTTCGGATAGTAGGTCAGCTTGCCGCTTGCGTTGCCGGCTGCGGTCCGCAGCAGCAGGTTTGAGTTAACGGCATCGCCGTTGCCCTGAAAATCCACGTTCAGCGACTGTATCGGCTGCCCGTCCACGTTCGCGTTGGAAAGCACGACATTGCCGTGGCCGATAGGATTAGCTTCCGACCCGTGCACATCGATATTCGCGTTGAGCGTGCCGGAAATCGGAACGGCTACATTGGCCGCGTGGACCAGCGGAGCGATGGCAACGTTGCGCGCATTCACCCGCGCTTGCAGCGGACTCTGCGGCGTAAGCGACCAATCCTTCAGACTGGCTTGTAGATCAAAATTCAACTGTCCTTGCAGGCTGGGCTCGATAAAACCGTGAGTAATCGTCACATTCGATGGGCTGGCATCCACGTCCGCCTGCAACAGCTTGAAGCTGGCGCCATGCACTTTTACGTTGGTCCCGTTCAAGCGGCCTTGCAACTCTGGAGCAGACAGGGATCGACTGACCGTCCCATTGAACGACAGCTTTCCGCTGAGACCCAGCGGCGTGGGAGCAGGCTGCCCCGGCTTAGGCGTCTGAAACACATTGGCAATGCTCTCCAGCTCCGCCAGGTTGTTCGCCTGCAGATTGACCTTCAACGCGGAGTGATTGCTGAGGTTGCCGTCGAGGTCCAGCGTGGTTTGCGGAGTGCGGATATAGCTCTTGTTCAGGGCAATGGTTTTGCTGGTTCCGTTATAGATTGCGTGGATCACTCCGTTGAGAGGAATACTTTGCGGAGCGGCGCCGGCCTGCAGGGGAGCCACCGTCGAGTTGACGGTAGCGTCGGCCCGGGCAACCAGGTTTTCCAGCGCGCCCGTCCAAGTGACGTTCAGCGCTCCGTTCACGTCGCCACGCACTGCGATCTGCTTGAGCGTGGCTGTGTTCGCCAACGACTTCGCATCCGCCAGCGAGATGTTGTGCAGATCGAGGGTCGCAGTCCCTGGCGCTTTGCCGGAAAGATCGCGGACCGTCACCTGTCCTGTGATTTCGCCTCCCAGCAGGTTTGCGCGCAGGTCACGGAGCTCAGCATTTCCGTTCGCCACCTGGTAATGGGCTGCGAGGTTGCGAATCGCAGTGTTGAGCTGCGGTGTACGCACCAGTAGCTCGCGGCTGCTCACATCGCCATTCAACGCGACGGAGTCGAGCAACGGTTGGTTCGGCTGGCTGACATAGTCGGCGGTTCCGTTGAAGGCGATCTCGCCCGTGGGAAGCGTCGGATCATTCATGATGCGGCGCAGCTCGCCACCCGAGACCGTGATCGCGTAACTGGCGTGTGCCGTTGGGTTGCTGTAATTCTGGAGGGTGGCGTTTAGCTTTGCCACCATTACCGGGGTCGTGAGCGTCACATTATTCAATGCCAGACCGGAGCGCCGGGCATCGAACTGCGCTTGCAGATCGTGAGTGATCGGCGCGTAGCTGCCGTACTTCAGACGGCCGTCGCTATAGCCGAGGTCGCCGTAGTAGCGGCCGCCGTCCGCGGTGTCATAGCTGGATTTCAGGCGCAGATCATGCAGGTCGGCATACAACGGCATCTTCTGGTCGTTGACGTAAACCTCACCGCGATCGAGCAGCAGGTGGCGGATTCCCAGGTCAAAGGCATTCGTATTCGAGCCGCTGTTGCTCTGCGGCAGATTAGGGAGATTGCTGTTGCCGTTCTGGTCGACTATGAGTTTTACTACCGGATGATCGATCCTGATGTCCTCGACATACCACTCCCGGTGAAACACAGACGTCACGTTGACATCGAGGTAAGCGTGTTCGGCTTGCAGCAGCGGCTGGTTTGCTCCCGGCCCCGAGCCTTCGACGGTTAAGCCGTAAAGGTCCAGCGACAAGGTAGAGAGGTGCAGAGCGAAGTTCTGTAGATGGACCGGCGTGTTTAAAGCAGCGCTGGCTTTCTCGTCCACGGTTTTCAGGACGTAGTTATGGAACCGCGCACTGCGCGCGATCACGAACGCGGCGATCGTCGTCAGGATAAACAGCAGTGACAGTCCGCCGGCGATCCACTCGGCGACTCGCTTCCATCTTGCGTGGTGAGCGGGACGAATCGGAATCGGCGGTTGTGGTTCACGTGGATCCTGCGGCGGATAGTTGTAATTTCTGGACGCCATAAAATCAGAAGGCCTGGCCGATCGTTATGAAGTACTGGGTTGAATTTATTCCGGGCACGGGATTCAAGTTGTGGCCCAGATCCACGCGGACGGGACCAATGGGAGTCGCGTAGCGCAATCCGACACCGACGGAATTGGTATAAAGCGAGGCGAAGTCGTGAAATCCCACAAATGGGAACACGTTGCCACCGTCATAGAAGGTCACAATTCCCAAGCCCTTCTTGATGGGATCAAGTGGGAAACGTAGTTCGGAGTTGATGATCAATAGCTCATTGCCGCCTTGCGGAACTGTGATCTTCACGCAAGTCGAAGGGTCAGCCGGATTGCCGCATGCCGGAATGGTCTCCTGCGGGCCGGCACCGTTCAGCGGGAATCCGCGCAAGGTGCTTGCGCCGCCGGTGAAAAACTTCTGGCTGACCGGGACCTCGCTGCCCGCATAAGCCTGTTCCAGCCCGACGCGCACACTGTTGGCCCAGATAATGCCGTGACCAATGTTGTTGTAATGCGCGACTTGCCCCAGAAATTTGGCGAAGCTGAAATTCGATCCTAACCATGACGGATTGACGTCGAACTCCGCGCTCTCGTACCAGCCGCGATGCGCATCCAGCACGTTGTCGCGAGTGTCATGAATGTAGCTCGCCGATAGCGTCGAGAGGCGGACATTGAGCTGGTTTGCCGGCACCAGCTCGGGAATCAGTAGATTGCTGATGCGAGTGATCTGGAAGTTGTAGCGCAGGAAGACGTTCGTCGTCTTCTTGGGATTCAAGGCGTGCGAAAGCTGATACCCGATATTCGCCAGCCGGGCGGTGAAGATGGGGTTCTCTGCATTGTGCTCCACGTTCACCAGCGCGCTGCCCTTCCAGTTGGTTCCGCGGAAGTACGGGTCGGTGTAGGTGAAGGCGGCCCGCTGGTCGAGCGTGGCGGCATAGGCCGTCGCGGTGTAGCTTTCGGCGCGTCCGCGCACGTTGCGGCGGGTGTATTCGAAAAGTCCACGCGGTCCCCAGAACGTTTGTTGCGTGGTTTTGAAGTTGTTGGGCAATCCGACCGGCGGGATGCCGGGAACAAGAACGGTCCCGCCGGGCACGCTGCCCCCGCGGTTGATGACTTCGAATCCAAAGCCGTATTGAAGCGAGTTGCGCTTTCTCTCGTGCACCTTCACGACCACGTCGTCCTGTTTGGTGGCGTCCGTAACCGGCGTCTTCGGATCCACTTCTGCCCAGTCAAACGTGTCGAGATTGTAGAGCTCGGTCTCGCTCTTCATCATCGCGTTCTGGCTGAGCGGATCGCCCGCACGGAACGGGATTTGGCGGTCGATCAGTGCCGGCTTGGTGTGCTGCCGCCCCACGGTAATCACCTCGGCCACCTTCACCTGCGGGCCTTCAGTGATGTGGTACACCACCGACAGCTCATGGGGCTGGCCCTTGAGGACGGTAGCCGTCGCGCGAAAAGACGGGTCAAGGTATCCCATCGCGAGATAGCGGGCGACCACGTGGCTTTTATCCTGATCCACCAGGCTTGTCGAATAAGGCTTTCCCGGACCCAGGCGCAGGCCATCGGGCGCAAACTGCGCTTCCGTCAGAGTCTGGTTCCCCTCGATCCGCAGATCGTGTACCAGGTCGCGCTGGCCTTCGGTGATGTTGTAGGTCACTTCGATGTTGCCGCCCTGCCGCTTGATGTCGGGTACCACCTTCACGTCGGAATAGCCGGCCGACTGGTAAACGTTCTCCAGGTTCTTCATGCCGGTGCGCACCAGTTTGTCGCTGTACTTCCCGTGGGAGAAGAAATGCGCTTCCTCGACCGGCACCTGCGATTGCAGCTCTTTGTCGCTGTAATGCTTGTTTCCGGCAAACGATACTTCCTTAACTTTGTGCTTCTCGCCCTTCGTGATGTCGTAGGTGATCAACTTGCCGCTGGATGCGTTTTGAATATTGGTCGCGACCTGGACGTCGAAATAGCCTTTGTCCTGGAAATAAAGCTGAATGCTGCGTCCACCCTCGTTAACCAAATCCGTATCGGCAGAATTCGCTGCATAGACCGGCACCAAGTCCCTCAGCTTGCGTTGCGAGACCTTCGCGCCCGTCGTCTCCACTTTCACCACCGGGCCAGTATCGATGTTGAATGTCACGTCAGCCCGGTTGGTCGCAGGATCGTACTCGGCCGACACCAGCTTCACCGTACCTGTGGCGTAGTTCTGCTTGGTGAGCGCTGATTCCATGTATTGCGTCGCGTTCCGCAACCGGTAACGCGAGAAGGTCATGCCGGGCTTGAGCGCGCTTGCCCGCAGGCGCGCCATGATCGAATGCAATTTGCCGTCAAGGTAGGCTGTCTCCTTGGGACTCGCGCCTTGCAGTCGGATCTCGCCAATCTTGGCTCGTCGGCCCAGCGAGGTGTTGAACAACACGTTCACCAGGCTGTGGGCAGAATCGATGGCGGCCTCGGCGTGCACTTCAGATTCGAAGTAGCCATCCTGCTGGAAGAAGTGTGTCAGGGCATCTTCGGCCTGTCGGACGTCGGCGTTCGAATAGGGCGCCTGCGTCGGATACGACGACACCTGCAGCAGACGGGAGTAGTCATACCTGCTGGTAGCTCCGGGAAATTGATACATGCCCACATAGACCGCCGGCTCGAGCACAAAAACAACCTGCACGCCATTCGCCTCAGGCTGAACTGTCAGGCTTACGTTCGAGATGTTGGGCTGCTTTTCGAGCGCTGCGACGCTGGCGTCGAGCTCGGCTTTTTCCAGTGGCTGCCCCGGCTTGACCGCGATAACATCTTTTAGCTTCGCGTAAGTTTCGTCAGGTCGGCCCGCCACCTCGACGCTCGCCACGTTTTGTCCCATGTACGATCCGAGCAACTGTTGATCATTAAGAACCTGCGCCCAGACCTGGGGCACTGTGAAGACGAGCAGCAGCACGAGGGTCAGGTGCCTGAATGAAAAAAGGGATTTCCTTAGAGCGCCGCCCATAGTGAGTTGCCCACGTTGCAAATAAATGTTCTGACCGTGCGTTGGCACTTCGTTTGGAATGAGAAAACCTGCCCGTGCGTTGTACGGCCAGAGCTCTTCCGGTGCATGAAGGGTTGGAGCTAAGCTGCTGTCATGAACTTCGAGCGCTTTCAGCAGTCGACCGACGACGCCAATCCTCCAGCAGAGTTGCCGCTGGTGTTGGCAGCCTTGTGGTGGGATGCGAAAGGTAATTGGACGATGGCACACGAATGCGCGCAACAGCGTGAGACGCCCGCTCACGCCTGGGTGCACGCTTATCTGCATCGAAAAGAAGGCGATCTTACCAACGCGCGTTATTGGTATCGCAGGGCGGGGCGCAACGAATTCACCGGATCGTTACAAGACGAGTGGAGAAGCATCACGCAGGCGCTCATCGAGCAAAACGCGGCCGAATGAGCCGGCGCACGCTTATTCGCTCACAAAAAACTGTAAATAAGTGCACCGCCCGCCGAGGAATCGAGGCGAGGCTTGGACCTCGTCTATTCTTCGTCTCGATTCACGGTTATGCTTCCGCCTTCGGACGCCTGCTTACTCGCCATGGGAAACTCGCGAATCCTAAGCTCCGATTTCAGCTGCGGCACATCGGTCGTCTGCATCTCTTTCCAGCGCTGTAGAACCGCAGCGGCTGATTTCTCGAGCGCCGGCACGGCATTCGCCTGCACCGGCGTCGGCGCCGCATCCACCTCCTGCAGGGTGTAGAGCAGCCCGAACAGCGAACCGTGAACGCCGTTCAGAGTTTCCGTTTGCGGACCACGGCGGAAGCGCCCTCCAGTTCCCAGCAGCGCATTCAACTTCTGGCTGAGGGCGTCAACTTTCTCTGCCTGCGGCGTTCCTTTGCTCTTCTCGCTTTCAGCTTTTAATTGAGCGCTCAGGTTTGTTGCCTCGTCCACCGCCGGCTGCAGTTGCAGCAGCTGTTCATAAAGTTGTTTCGAAACATCGAACTGTTTCTGCAGGTCTGCCGTCGAGGTCTTCACCCGCGGATCCATCGTCATCGTCAGGTCACGCGTGTAGCGATGTCCAGCGACGGTGAGCGCCACCGTGTATTTCCCCGGCATTGCCCACGGCGAAGTTGGCACCGGAGCGGTGTTCTTGTACACCGCCGCGATCGGGTACTGCGGCGGCACACCGGGAACCGGTTGCAGGTGCATGTCCCACAGGAAGCGGTGGAAGCCCGCCTTGCTGGAGAGAACTTGCGGCGGCCTGAGCCAGTAAGCCGGGATCGCCAACTCGGGATCGGGCGGCGGCACCGGGTCACTGCTCGAGTACTTGCGCACCACCTTACCTGAGCTATCGAGGATCTCAAGCGTCACCGGCGCACCCGCGTCGGACTTCAAACAGTAGTCAACGATCGCGCCATCCGGGGGGTTCTGACCGGCGGGAACATCCGGCGGCAGCGGCGTATCGCTGTTGGTATTCCAGCGCACGCGCATCGCGGTCTGCGGCGCGAACAGGTACGCATTGGCCGACGTGACCTGCTGATTCATCTGCCGCAAAGGCGAGATATCGTCCAGAATCCAGAATCCCCGGCCATGCGTGCCTGCCAGCAGATCGTCGTCTTTGATCGCGAGATCACGGATCGATGTCGCCGGCATGTTCAGGCGCAACGCCTGCCAGTGATCACCGTCGTCAAAGGACACGTAGACCGCGCGCTCGGTCCCGGCAAACAGCAGTCCCTGGCGCTGCGTGTCTTCGCGGACCGCATTCACATTTTCGTTGTCTGGAATTCCGTTGGTGATCTTCGTCCAGGTTTTGCCCGAATCCCGCGTGCGATAGATATAAGGATGCAGGTCGTCGAGCCGCAGCGTGTTGATGGCCGCATAGGCGGTCTGCGGATCGTGATGGCTGGCCTCGATGATTGAGACCTTCTGCCAGGCAATCATCTCCGGCGGAGTAACGTTGCTCCAGTTGGCGCCCCCATCGGTGGTGAGCCAGATGAGGCCGTCGTCCGTGCCTGCCCAGATGCGCTTCACATCTTTGAAGGACGGCGCGACTGCGTAGATCACGCCGCGCTGTGAGACCTCAGCCGACTTCTCCGACTTGAAGATGCCGACCGATGCCGGAACTTCCCACGTCTTGCGCGTCAGGTCGGGGCTGATCTGCTTCCAGTTCTGGCCGCCGTCGCGCGTGCTCCACAGCGTGTTCGCCGCAAAGAACAGAAGATGCGGATCGACCGGCGAGAACACGAGCGGCTCGGTGCGTACGACGCGGAAATCCGGAGGCCGTCCCACCACCGGCGCAACGTTCTGCGCCGTCGTGGTACGTCGGTTATAACGCGTCACCTTGCCGCCAAAAACAATGTCGGGGTCGAGCGGGTCGGGCGTGACGTATCCATACTCTTCAGCAGCCACAGGATGCCACTCGCGGAAGGTAATCTCGCCGTCATTGCCGCGGCTCCAGACGCAAGCCGAGCCGCTCTCCTGCTGCCCGCTGCAAACCCGGTAGGGAAACGCGTTGTCGGCGCTCACGTGATACATCTGCGCCGTCGACTGGTTGTACCACGAGCTCCACGACTCGCCGCCGTTGACCGTGATGATCGCGCCCTGGTCGCTGGCGATCAGGATGGTCTTGGGATCGTTAGGATTAATCCAGATGTTCTGGTAATCGTCACCGCCGGGCGCGCCGCGAAATGCCGTCCAGGTCTTGCCCGCATCGACCGACTTCCAGGTAACGGTAGAAGTCACGTACATGACATCAGGATTTTTGGGATCGATAATCGGCACACACAGGTCGCCGCCGCCAATGCGCCCGCGAGGCCGGGCATCGGTGGTCGCGATGATCCAGGTCGCACCGGCATCGTCGGAACGATACAGATCAACCTTCTCGCCGCTGGCTACCGAAGCGAACAACCTGCGTGGATTGCTGGCAGCGATACTCACGTAAGCTTCCACGATTCCGGCCGGTAGTCCGCCGCCGAGCTGTTGCCAGCTCTGTCCACCGTCGGTCGACTTGTAGATGCCGCCGTTGGTTCCATTCCACGCGGCGTTCTCCCATGGACCTTCGCGCGCCTCCCACAACGTGGCATAGACCACATTCGAGTCCGCAGGATCGATCACTACTCCGGCGGCGCCGATATTCTCGTCTTTTTGCAGTACCGGCTCGAAGCTCTTGCCGCCGTCGGTCGAGCGATAGACGCCGCGCTCCTTGTTCGGGCCATACGGATGCCCGGCCACGGCGACGAACAGTTTGTTGGGATCGCGCGGGTCAACCGCCATCTGCGAAATCTGCTGCCCATCGCGTAAGCCGAGATGAGTCCAGGTCTTGCCGGCGTCGGTGGATTTGTAGATGCCGTCACCGACGGACAAATCCGGGCGATGCAGTCCTTCGCCGCTGCCGACATAAACGGTGTTTGGATCTGATGGTGCTACCACGATGGCGCCGATCGATCCCGTAGGCTGCTCGTCGAAGATGGGGTGCCACGTGCGGCCAAAGTCGTTGGTCTTCCACACTCCGCCATCCACCGCGCCAATGTAGAAGACGTTGAGCTCAGTGGGAACGCCTACTGCCGCGCGCGTGCGGCCGCCACGCAGCGGGCCGATGCTGCGCCACTGCATCTCGCCCAGGGCTTTTGTGTCGATGGGCGTTTGCGAGAGGGAGGGAAGGACAGCCGAGAGGATCAGGGCAAGAAGAGGCAATAGCTTTGGGCGCATCATCGACAGCGAGCATCCTTTACATACAAGAATTGAGACCGCACGTACTTCGGGTGGCCCCGCGCAAATCGAGAAGTATACGACAGTCATCGCGTCGAGCGCCGCTCGGAAGCGCGAGATAGAGCGACAGGCTTGGAATAACCAACACCTCCGTCCCGCCGGGACGGCATACGAAAGCCCGGCGCTTCAGCGTTGGGACGCTGTGGATTAAGAACCGCTTTAGCGGACCCAAGATAGCAACCAATGGATTGCTAGGTCGTGCCATAAAAATCTTCATAAATTCTTCTAATCCCTCTTGCAATTGATTCCGAACCTATGGCATTGTGTTAATGCGTCAGAGAAAACGCCTATGACCAAAATTACGCAAAACTCGATGCGTGAATGGCTGCCGATAAATCTTACCGGCTGCCAGCGGGCGTTTTGTGTCCCAGTCGAACGACTGGGATATCACAAGCCAAGTAACTAACCCACTGGCAATCATTCGACGCATTCATAAATAGCTAAGCAACCTGAGTCATACTCCACTGGAGCTATGTCTCAGCCCTGATTCGGTCAGTGGTGAAGGCCACGGATACTTCAACTAGGTAGAAGACGGATCCCTGGGTCCGGCGTTGCCGGTTCAAATCCGGCTCCGTGTCCGCTTGTTCCCTGACCTGTGACTTTAATCATTTTGCCGGTGGTGAAAGGGAACAGTTACTTCTCCACCCAGTCAGCGGAGCGGAGAACTCCGCCAGGATAAGTATCACGGGGATGAAAGTCGTAGGCTCGAGGTACAAGATTCCCGGGATGCCTGTCCTGAACTGTATCCGAAAATTCCCCGGCGAACTTTCAGCTTAAGTAGGTTTGAGATGAAGCTACTAATTGTCATCCTGGTGATCACGTTGATGCTCGCGCGCAAGCTGCTGAAGAGCGGCTCGGGGAAGGCTTCGGCTTCGGGAAAGCTCGGGACCCTGTGCTCGACCTGCGTCCACGTGTATCGCGTGAAGGGTGGCAACGGTAAGGAGTTGATCTATTGCAATTACACGAGTGATTTGCGTTCGATCAATTTCGAGGTCTGCGAGTGCACCGGATATCGCAGCAACAATATTGTGCCTTTGACCCGTGTCATAGGATTCGCGCCGGTGGAAGGGCTGAGCCGGGAAGAAGCTTTCCCGGCAGTAGCAATCCGCATTGAGCGCGACTAGAACGTAACTCCTCGGCCGGGCTGCTAGTCCGGTCGAGACTAACCCTGGGAGTAGTCAGCACGGCAGTACAATCGTAGTCTTGGTCGGTGGTGAAGATCAGGGTTACTTCGATTAATTGACGAGCGCGTAGGTTCGATATCCTGTCATTGTCTCACCGACGTGATAGCTCAGCTGGTAGAGCACGCAAAGTACCGTGATCGAACTGTTCCCCGAGCACGTTTAAATTGAGGCCGGATAGCCAAGATGGTAAGGCATCGGACTGCAGATCCGAAAACGCGAGTTCAAATCTCGCTCCGGTCTCCAATTTATTTAATTTAGCGCGCGTTGTATGTCCAGTAGTTTTCGGTCGGTGGTGTAGACCAGGGTTACTTCCTTGACACAGAAGTGCTCCGCAAGGAGCACCAACCCTAAGTCGCCAGTTCCCCGACCATAGCTTCGCCGGTGGTGTAGGCAACGGTTACTTCGGTAAGGCGAAACGCCAAGCTGGTTCGATCCCAGCACGCTCGCAAGAGCGTTGAAGAACCGTAGCCGCTGGTTCCCCGGCGTTATTTGAAAGGAGGCCGACATGGCCCGCCTGAACATCATGAAGCTGTCTAACCTGTTGCCTGGTCCGCGCACGCACGAGGGTGCGCCCGCGCGGCACATCAGCCCCGAGCAGGAGCTGCGCCGCTCGCTCATGGCCTGCTTGCTGTGGGAGAGCCAGTTCTATGAGGACGGCGTGGAGATCGCCGGCCGCATGCATGAGCTGGTGCCCCGGGTGGCTGCCGAGCGCGTAGCTGCGATGGCCGTCGAGGCCCGCAGCAACATGAAGCTGCGTCACGCGCCGTTGCTGCTGGTGCGCGAGATGGCGCGCCATGCTTCGCATCGCGCCTTGGTTGGAGACACGCTGGCGCAGGTGATTCAACGCGCCGATGAGCTCGCCGAATTCGTCGCCATCTACTGGAAGGACGGTCGCGTGCCGCTCTCCAAGCAGGTGAAGACCGGACTCGCCACTGCCTTCGGCAAGTTCGATGAGTACGCGCTCGCCAAGTACAACCGGCCCGGCCCGATCAAGCTGCGCGACGTGCTCTTCCTGACGCACGCCAAGCCGAAGAATGAGGCGCAGGCGGAGCTGTGGAAGCGGCTGGTCGAAGGCAAGCTGGCGACCCCCGACACCTGGGAGGTTGCACTCTCAGGCGGAGCCGACAAGCGCGAAGCCTGGGAGCGCCTGCTCAGCGAACGCAAGCTGGGAGCGCTGGCGTTGCTTCGTAACTTGCGCAACATGCAGCAGGCCGACGTCCAAGAGGAACTGGTCTACTCCGCGCTGCGCGACATGAAGACCGATCGCGTGCTGCCGTTCCGCTTCCTAGCGGCGGCGCGTCATGCTCCGCAGTGGGAGCCGGCACTCGAATCGGCGATGTACCGCTCGGTCGAGGGCCTGCCTAAGCTGAAGGGCAAGACGGTGCTGCTGGTTGACGTTTCCGGCAGCATGATCGCTCCGCTGTCGCGCCGTTCGGAGATGATGCGCACCGACGCTGCCTATGGTCTGGCGGTACTGTTGCGCGAGATGGCGGAAGACGTGGCCATCTACAGCTTCTCCGACGATGTGAAGCGCATTCCGGCGCGTCGCGGATTTGCTCTGCGCGACGCCATCGACATCAGCCAGCCCCACGGCGGAACACAGTTGGGTAAGGCGGTTGCCGAGGTAGCAGGGACTTACGACCGCCTGATCGTCATCACCGACGAGCAGGCGCAAGACGCGGTGCCCGCGCCAACCAGCGCGGCCTACGTGATCAACGTGGCCAGCTATAAGAATGGAGTTGGTTACGGTCGCTGGATCCACATCGACGGCTGGAGCGAAGCGGTCCTCGACTACATTCGCTCGTTCGAAGCGGTGGATTGGATCAACTGAAATGTCCCAGCCGGTGAACCTGCCGGCTGGGAGTTCGTTCACTATGGCAAGCGCTGCAGCGCTCTCACTCTAGAGTTCCTTCGACTCTGCCCGACTGGCGTCTCGCTCCGCTCAGGATGACACGGGTGGAAGCGCAGTCTGGTCGAGCAATCCGCTACACTTTCTAAGACAGCCCGTCCAACACCTGCGGTAGGACCGCGCTGACCCTTAACTTAATAAGACTGACATGAGAATCGTTCGTCCTTTTATTCTCGGCCTGCTTCTGGCAGCAGGGTTTTACTTCTATACGACCCATCACAGCTCTACTTCCATTCCAGACTGGATTGCCAAGCCGCACCAGGTGGAGCTCACCGAGGCGGCTAGTCCGCCTAGCGTGGATGCGGAAGAGCAGATCAACATCGACGTCTACAAGAAGGGCATCCCGTCGGTCGTCAACATCACCTCGACCGCCGTCAGCATGGATTTCTTCTGGGGGCCGGTGCCGCAGGAAGGCCAGGGCTCGGGATTCATTATCGACAAAGAAGGCCACATCCTGACCAACTTCCACGTGATCGAGGGAGCGCGCCAGGTCGAAGTCACGCTGCATAACAAGAAAAAGTATCCGGCGGAGGTCATCGGGCGCGATCGCTCACACGACCTGGCGGTAATTCAAATCAAGGCGCCGGGACTGGTCCCCGCCACGCTGGGCGATTCCAAGAACCTGCAGGTGGGGCAAAAGGTTTTTGCCATCGGCAATCCCTTCGGCTTGAGCGGCACCATGACGCGCGGCATCATCAGCTCGCTGCGGCCTATCCGCAATCCCGAAGGCGCATTTATCGATGAGGCGATTCAAACCGACGCCGCCATCAACCCCGGCAATTCCGGCGGACCGCTGCTCAACTCGCATGGCGAGGTCATCGGCATCAACAGCATGATCGCCACCGGCGGCTCGAACCAGAGCGCGGGCATCGGCTTCGCCATACCCATCAACACTGCCAAAGCGGTGATCAGCGACCTGGTGACGTTTGGACGAGTGCGCCGGCCATCGCTGGGTATCCGTCCGCTGGCCATCGGGCCCGAACTCGCGGAAGAGATGGGGCTGCCTGCCGATTACGGAGTGCTGATTGTGCAGGTCCAGCCCGGCGGTGCGGCCGAACGTGCCGGATTGAAGGCGGGCAATCAACGCGCCTACGTCGGCAATACGCCCATCATGATTGGCGGCGATCTCATCGTTGCCATCGATGGCGAAACCGTCAGCGATCAGCAGGACCTGTCGAACATGATGAACAAGCATCACGCCGGCGACTCAGTTACCGTCACCGTCTTTCGCGGCAAGAAAAAGATGGATGTGAAGGTCGTGCTGCAGGAAGAAGGCCGGCAGCAGGTTTAACGCTTTCGAAACATCCTCCGGATATCCGCGGTGACGGGCGACAAATGCCGTGCATGGCCGGGCGCCCCTGACATATAGTTCAGGCGACCTTCGCTGCGCCTGCCCAGGCCGCTCGACACGCTCAGCAATCAGGAGGAGACGAAATGAAGAAAGTTGCTCTGCTGTCCTTGTTCGCGCTTTTGTTGGTCGCGACATTCGCCAACGCGCAGTGCGGTCCGGGCTGCGTGTTCTACGGTGGCGATCTCAACGTTAATAGCCCCAATGCCGATGGCTTGGCGAACGAAAACGACGCCATCGTTGGCGGCACCCCGTACGGTGCGGCAACGTACCAGAACTTCACCCTTGGCGCGGATGCAACCGTTACCAGCGTGTTCAGCAACAACCTGAGCGGCCTGACTCCTTGGACGGCCTACTGGGAAATCCGCACCGGCGTGTCCGAAGGCAACGGGGGAACCCTGGTCGCTGCCGGCACCGGTGGAGTCACGCAGACCGCCACCGGCCGCAGCGCTTTCGGCTACAACGAGTACCGTGATGCGCTGGATGGCTTGGACCTGGTCTTGACCGCGTGGCACGCAGTACTGGTTTGCGGTGGTTCCGAACGATCCGAACAATGCAAACCGCTCCTTCAACAGCAACAGCACCGATGGCATCAACGCGGTTGGCACCCAGAACAGCAATCAGCAGTACTTCAACAGCCCAGCTCTTCGGCGCGAACTTCACTAACGCGAACAACGAAGGTCCTTTTCCGGTTTTCTCGTCGGGCGTCATTAGCCTTCCAGCTCCGGAACCGTCCAGCTTCATCTTGCTGGGTAGCGGGCTGATCGGCGTAGGCGGCGTGGTGCGCCGACGTTTGTTGCGGTGAAACGCGCCAGCAATCAGGAGGAAACGACATGAAGAAAGTTGCTTTGCTGTCTCTGTTCGCGCTTTTGTTCATCGCCAGCTTTGCGAACGCGCAGGTTTGCGACTGTCTGTTCTACGGCGGCGATCTCAACGTTAACAGTCCGAATGCCGATGGCCTGGCCAACGAGAACGATGCCATCATCGGCGGCAGCCCCTACGGCGCGGCAACTTACCAGAACTTCATCCTTGCCGGGGAATCGACCGCGCCCGGCCTGTTCACCGACAACCTGAGCGGCCTCAATCCGTCCACTGGCTACTGGGAAATCCGCACCGGCGTATCCGAAGGCAACGGCGGAACCCTGGTTGCTTCCGGCACCGGCGCGATGACGCATACGCCCACGGGCCGCAGCGCTTTCGGCTACAACGAGTATCGTGACGAAGTTGACGGCTTGAGCATTAACCTGGCCGGCGGCACGCAGTACTGGATGGCGGTTGTTCCGAACGATCCGAACAATGCGAACCGCTCCTTCAACAGCAACAGCACCGACCAGACCAACGCTATCGGCTACACGCAGCCCAACAACCAGTACTTCAACAGCGCCGCTTTCGGTGCGAACTTCACTAACGCGAACAACGAAGGTCCTTTTCCGGTCTTCTCGTCCGGCGTTCTCGGTATCCCAGTTCCCGAGCCGTCCACCTTGATCCTGCTGGGTACCGGACTGGTCGGCGTAGGCAACGTTGTGCGCCGACGTCTGACACTGTGAGAGCGAAGTATCAAAGAGCCATCACGCCGGCCACACGGTGACCGTCACCGTCTTTCGCGGAAAGGATTGAAGATGGATGAGAAGGTCACATTACAAGAAGCAGGGCAGCAGGTTTAGCCGAAGCTGGAGGGTACTCTACGCCGAGGCGAAGTGCCGGGCAGCCGTGTCGTTCCCCAGGTTTGAAGGAATTTGTGCCCCACACCTCCAAAATCAGTGCGAAATCGCGGCTCGAAGAAGGTAGATTCATGGTCGATATCGGGTTGAATGGCCGGCCGATATTACTTATTTCTAAACACATCCTCAAGGGAACTATTGCATGTTCTGCTACGCCACCAATAGGCTATTGACGGCAGATTTGGCCGTTGGTACTCTTCAGTCCCCGGTGCGTTCCGGGGTGAATGCATGTTGTTGTCAGGAGGACTGCTTCCGCGCATTGCGAGGCAGTTGTCAATTTCCAAGGAGGAAACTAGATGAAGAAATTTGCTCTGCTGTCCCTGTTCGCCCTGCTGTTCGTCGCGACATTCGCGAGTGCGCAGTGCGGTTCCAACTGCTTGTTCTACGGTGGCGATCTCAACGCCTCCAACGGCAACGCTGACGGTCTGGCCAACGAGAACGACGCGATCATCGGCGGCAGCCCCTACGGCGCGGCCACCTACCAGAACTTCACCCTGTCGAGCACCTCGACTGCTACCGGCCTGTTCACCAACAACCTGAGCGGCCTGAATCCTTCGACTGGCTACTGGGAAATCCGCACCGGCGTCTCTGAAGGCAACGGCGGAACCCTGGTCGCTTCCGGCACCGGCGCGATGACGCAGACGGCCACTGGCCGCAGCGCTTTCGGCTACAACGAGTATCGTGACGAAGTTGACGGCTTGAACCTGAGCCTGACCGGCGGCACGCAGTACTGGATGGCAGTTGTTCCTAACGATCCGGGCAATGCGAATCGCTCGTTCAACAGCAACAGCACCGATGGCATCAACGCTGTCGGCACCCAGACCAGCAACCTGCAGTATTTCAACGCTCCGGCTTTCGGTGCGAACTTCACCAACGCGAACAACGAAGGTCCGTTCCCGGTCTTCTCGTCCGGCGTTATCGGTGGTACCGTTCCTGAGCCGTCCAGCTTGATCATGCTGGGCTCCGGCCTGGTCGGCGTCGCCGGCGTCGTCCGCCGTCGTCTGTCCCGCTAGTCCGCTGTCGCAGTAATTTTTTTCAAAGAGGCGAGGTGCTTCGGCACTTCGCCTTTTTGTTTTTGGTTGAAAGGCCTTCGGGCCGCGTCCGGGTAGAGCCGGCCTTCAGGCCAGCGTCATGGCGGGTGTCGGCTGCTGAGTCGCGTAGCGACGGCATATGTCGTCCGCTAAAGCGGACTTGGGGATCATTGGCCCGCGCGTACCCAGCGTTGAAACGCTGGGCTGAGATCTGATGTCCCTTCGGGACGGGTCTGTGGTTGTGCGATTCGTGCCGCTCCATGGCGGGTCCGGGACCGGCATCGTAGACGCTGGCCTGAAGGCCAGCTCTACCCGAGCGGGATCCGTTGTGTCGTCCGCTACAGCGGAGTCGGGAGCATCGGCTCGCGCCACCCACTGTTGGAACGCTGCGCTAACCTATGCTGTCCCTTGCGGGACGGGTACTGTGGTCAAGTCGTAGAACGTTGGCTCATGAAGGAGCGTCGTGACAAAGTATTAGTGGCGGATTTTCGGTGGGTGCAGGCGGAATCGCGAGGAAAAAGCGGAATTTAGTAGATTCGGGCACTTATGTGGAATTGACCCGAGCTTAACCTGCCCTTACTATCATTGTAGGTTTTGTTCGAAGCGAGCAGCGACGCGGTGGCTCGTCTCCTCCTGCTGGCCCTCTGAGTCAAGAGGGCATGAAGAATACGCGACAGGTGAACTTCGCCTGTCGCGTTCTTTTTGCGCTCGTGCTGGCAGCTTACGTTACAGCTAGCGGCGAAAAGCCTTGGCCACGGGCTGCACCCGGCTCTTGGCCTTATCGGCCCAGTCAGAGGCCTTCTCCGCCCAGTCTGATCCGCGCTCGACCCAGTCGCCAGCCTGCTCGCTCCAGTCATCCACCACGTCTCGGGCGTCCTTGTACTTGCGGCGCAGTTGACGGCGCAGCTGCTTCCCGGTTTGCGGAGCCATAATCAGGGCCGTAAGCGCTCCAGCAGCAATCCCCAGGCACAGCAACGCGAGTCCGAGTGGTAAAGCGCTGCGCTGGGCCGAACGGCCGTCATCGTATATAGCAAAATCGCTGAGTTGATCGCTCATATCGAAAGTCCTTTCTTTCTTGAATTCAAATGATATTCCTCTTGCAGGTTGGATGTGGCCGCCGCATTCCGCGATGGAACCTTTGAAGGCTGCCGGGCGTTTTCAAACCGCTGACGCGCCATGTAAAATCGAGCTTTGCCCCTCGAGCTGCCTCGCAGTTCCGTGCGGCTCTCCCTTCACAGACAAGGAGCGACATAGATGGCGATTCCCGCGACACAATTGCGTCCCGGCATGGTGATAAAACACAACAATGATCTGCACTCGGTCTTCAGCGTGGAGCACCGTACCCCGGGCAATCTGCGCGCCTTTATTCAGGCTAAGCTGCGTAACCTGCGGACGGGCGCCATGTTTGAGCATCGTTTTCGCTCCGGCGATCCTATCGAAAAGATTATTGTCGACCAAGTGAAGATGGAATATCTCTACCAGGATGGCGACAGCTACGTTTTCATGAATATGGAGAACTACGAGCAGCTCTACCTGGGCCGCGACACGCTGGGCGATGCGGTTGAGTACCTGACCTCCAATTTGCAGATTAGCGTGGAGTTCTTCGACGGGAAGCCGGTAGGAGTGGAGCTGCCGCAGACGGTCGAGATGAAGATTGTTCAGACCGAGCCGGGATTGAAGTCGGCCACGGCCAGCAGCGTTACCAAGCCCGCGACCACGGAAACCGGGCTGGTGGTGCAGGTGCCGCCGTTTATCAATGAAGGGGAGACCATCCGCGTGGATACGTCGGAGGGGGCCTACCTGTCGCGGGCCTAACCCTCCGACGCGAATACTGTAGCTGCTTCAGCCCTTGGGATAGCGGCTGCGCAGTTTGTTACTCCATGTGCTTCCCGGCCTTGCTGTCGAGCAAGGAGACCAGGGACTGTCCAGCGGAAGTAGCCTTGACATTGCCGCCAGATACGATCTGCTTGGCGCTGACGTCCTTTCCATAAAGCCGCTGGTTAGCGCTAGTGTCAGGCTCCAGTGAGGCGCCGTCAATCGAAGCGCCGGCAAAGAGTCCCGAGGAACGGGAATAGGTCAGCATATCGGCCGCATTGCCGATCGAGCCGGCTGACGCGCCTGGGCCCGCCGCTGCACTCACATCGCTGCCTACCTTAACTTTGCTGTTCAGCACCTTGTCGACTGCCGAGGTGGCAATAATCGCAATGACCACGTCGCTGGACTTACCACCGACCTGAAAGCCGGCACTCGCTCCGCCGATGCTGTACATTGCAGGCGGCGACCACTTTCCGGTGTAGTTGGCGCCTTCGCGGCAGGACATAGGACCGCGTCCACCGGTTCCACCAATGCCGACAGCGAATTTCTTCACGTTGGGGAGAATGATGATGCAATCAGCCTTCATCAGCACGCTGTCAGGAACGCTCTTGCTGGAGAGCATGGCCTGCAGGACTGTGGCAGCATTGCGCAAAGTTTCTTCGTCGTTGGTCTTGCTGGCCGCCCACATGGGGAGGCTCACAGCACACACGACAAGGGACATAAACAAACAACTTACAGCCATTTTGGTGCGTAGCATAGGTTACCCTTTCAGAATTTAGGTTATATGGGTCGGGGCCTAAGCATATCACTCCAAGTCGTTGTAACAAAGCAGAACTGCTGTCGGGTAATTCCCGGCTAGATAGCTTCAAAGGGAAAAAGCAGCGCGGCTACACGCCGTGACCGCCGGATCTGGGTGAACATGTGGCTGCGGTCAGGCTGTTCCCAGCCGCTTCAGCACATTTTCACGAAACCCCCTGCTCAGGGTAAGTTTGGTGCCGTCTCGCAGAAGGATTGCATAATCCCCATATAACGACGGCTTCAGGGTTTTAATACGGTCGACATTGACCAGCGTGGAGCGGTGCACGCGCATAAATTGCCGCGGTCCCAGGCGCGACTCGAGAGCAGTAATAGTTTCGCGCAAGATATGGGTGGCGGCGCCCACGTGCAGGCATACATAATTTCCTGCCGACTCCGCCCAGTCAATCTCATTTGGCTTCAGGCAGACGATTTCCCCGTCCGATTTGATGATGATGCGCTCCGGAGCCTGCTGCCGGGCTTCCAGGTCGCCAAGCAATTCCAGCACGCGGCGCTGGAAAGTGCCGTGGGAAGGGTGTTGCAGCTGCCCGCGAGCACGTTCCACAGCACCGGTCAGACGCTCCTTACCGACGGGCTTCAGCAGGTAATCGAGCGCGTGTACCTCGAAAGCTTTCATGGCGTAACGATCGTAAGCAGTAACGAAAATGGTAAGCGGCATGACATCGCGCAGCTCCTGCACCACGCCGAAACCATCCACCTCGGGCATTTGAATGTCGAGGAAGACCAGGTCGGGCCGCTCCCGTTCGATGGTCGCGATTGCGTCCTTGCCGTCGGCGCACTCGGCCACAATCTCCAGGTCGGGCTCCTCTTGTAAAAGGCTGCGTAGCCGGTCGCGGGCCAGCGCCTCGTCATCGCTCAACAAAACTCGTATCGGCATTTGCCGTAGCCTCCTGTGGTGGGTGCTCGCGATAGGGGAGCCGGATACGCGTACAGCATCCGCCTCCGGGGGCATCGTCCAGCACCAGCATGTGATCGTCGCTATAAAGTTGCGTGAGACGGGCGCGCGTGTTGCGCAATCCGACACCTTCCAAGGTGGTCGCACGGGTGCGGGAAAGGCCTACGCCGTTGTCGCGCACTTCGATCCACAGATCGTCGGGATCGCGCCAGACCGACAAACGAATCAGTCCGGGATCGCGGCGCGGTGCAATGCCGTGGCGAATCGCATTCTCCACCAGCGGCTGCAAAAGCAGGTTTGGCACCAGGGCCGAGAGCACGACGGGATCAACGTCGGTCTCCACCTGTAGCCGGTCTTGAAAACGCATCTGCTGAATGTCGATGTACTTTTGCAGGAAGGTCAGCTCCTGCTGCAAGGTGACCTCGTGCACTCCCGCGGCATCGAGTGATGCGCGCAGCAGATCGGCCAACTGCAACGTCATGTTCTCTGCGGCTGGGCCATCATTGCGCGCCAGCGCGGCAATCGAGTTGAGGGTATTGAACAGGAAGTGTGGCTCGAGCTGACTTTTCAGAACGTCCAGCTGGGCCGTGGCCAGTTGCGCTTCCAGTTGCGACGAGAGCAGTTCGCGTTCGCGATACTTGCCGTAATACGCAATGGCCTGGGTGATGAGCACGATGTACCAGTAGCGTTGAAGATCGAGCAACACCCGCGAAAGCATGTGTGCCCGCATGGGAACGTGCGGCTCGTCGTGGGTCCATGTCACAACCGGATCGAGTCCGACCACGATGGCCGCGCTGATAAACGTGAAGGCGACGCCGGCCACCAGGTGAATGGGGAGTGAACGTTTCCAGCTGTTGCGATCGAAGGTGAAGCGACGGCCCAACTCGTAAACTGGGGGAGTGAGCAACGACCAGACAGTGGAAACGGTAAGGCTCCAGGCGAGCAACTGCCCCCACGAGATAGGCTTGTCCGTCGACGCCGTATACACGTGCGCCCCGGCAGCACTCAAGAAGGCCAGCAGGGTCCAAAGCACAAACCCAACCGCCCATACGCGACCCCACCGTTTTGCCATTTGAACTTCCCGGGCCGGCTACACGGTTCCCGCCCAAACAGGATCCCCTTACCCCTCTGACATAGACGAAATCCCGGCGAAAATGTTCCGCGAAAGCGAAAGTCTTGCACTTTCAGCCGCTTACGCTGGAAGCAGCGAGATACAGAGGGCGCTCCGCGATATCATTCGAGATTATGCACGAGCTGGGGATTGCGGCTTCGATTCTCGACAGTGTTCAGGCCGAAGCCGTGCGCCATCCGGGAGCTCACATCAGCAAAGTGGGCGTCAGGGTTGGCGAGCTGTCAGGCGTAGACGCCGACGCGCTGCAGTTCGGCTTTGAGTGCCTGGTGAAGGACACGGAGTTTGAACCACTGGCGCTGGATGTCGAATCGATTCCGCGGGTACAACGTTGCCCCTGCGGGCATGAGTTTCGCATGACCGACTACGACCCGCACTGTCCGCGCTGCGGCGAGTTCATGACACAATGTGTGAGCGGCGATCAGTTGGAAATCGCATACATGGAAGTAGAAGAATGAACCGGGTCGAGATTGAGAAAAAGGTCCTCAACGAAAATCAGCTGCTGGCTGAAAAACTTCGCGAGCGTTATCGCAAGCACGGCGTCTGCTGCGTGAACCTCATCAGCGCTCCGGGTTCGGGCAAAACGCTGTTGCTGGAACGCACACTGGAGCGGCTGCCGGCTGAGACTCGCGTTGCGGTGCTCACCGGCGACCTGCAAACCGAGAATGACGCGAAGCGGCTCGCGCGCTTCGGCTTTCCAGTGAAGCAGATCATCACCGGGGGAACCTGTCACCTCGACGCCAAGATGATCGGCAAACATCTGGAGGACTGGAAACTCGAGGAGCTCGATTATCTGATTGTCGAGAATGTCGGCAACCTGGTGTGTCCTTCGAGCTACGATCTCGGCGAGGAGTGCAAGATCGTGCTGCTCAGCACCACCGAGGGAGAAGACAAGCCGCTGAAGTATCCCTCGATTTTTGCGAAGTCGGCCCTGATGCTGCTTACGAAAGTCGACCTCTTGCCTTACGTTCCCTTCAACGCAGAACTGGCGCGTGAGAATGCCCGCCGGGTGAATCCCCAGATCGAGATCATCGACGTCTCCAATACGACAGGTGAGGGCCTGCAGCGCTGGATGGAGTGGCTGCAGCGTCGGCAGCAGTCAAAGTGCGCAGGTGCGCCGCTGCAGGCGGGAGCTTAGACCTCTGCTCGCCATCCAGATGTGTGTGTGAATGTTTCTGGCTTCTGAAATACAGCAAGTGCCAAAACGTCCAGGCAAAGGTGCGCCGCAGCTCCCGCACGCTGCAAAACGACTATCCCACAGAGTGGGAGGCGAGTTCATCGCGTCCGGTGCCGACGCATCCCAGGCAGCCGACCTTAGCTGTGGAAAATGTTAGCAAAAAGAGGGATCCCGGGGTGTGTCCCACACGTGACGGCAGCGGAAGAGAAATTGCAGACAGATGTTTGCGCATTCTTTTGTGGAACATACGCCTGCATCGATTTCCATCTTCAGCGCATCCACATAAAAACCGGATCGACTCTGGGCTTGAACTTGCAGGTTTACTTCGAACTGGGGCAAGTCCATAATAGATACATCAAAGGCAAGAACTCACACCACTATTCTGAATTTGGGTAAGAAGAAAAAAACACCCGGTCTGACAATGTGGGAGGAGATATATGCAGGTCGAAAGTAGCAGTAATAGCGCAACCGAAGTTGATCATCGCGAGCGTATATGGTTTTTTCCGCACAAGTTTTGGCAGGCAACCAAGGGCATGCCTAAGGATGAAGTGACACGACTGATGTCACAAGTGGAGGAAGAAGCCGAAGCCAAGAACTTCGACGCACTCAAGAAATATCCTTTCGTATTTGTCGGCGACCCATACCGGAACGGCAACGCAGCCTGAAAGTTGCTCGTTGCCCAGCGAGCCAAGGCGAACATCTTCCTAGATTGCCCCGCCGATGTTGAGCGGCCCCAGCCTGAGCCTTCCGGCAAGCTCCGCCTTCCTACTCTGACTCTGTCATACCTCAATTCAAGACTGCCAGCCGAGCGCCGATAGACCCAACAGGAGTTTGCGACTCCGCGATGAGGGGCAGCACATGCGCGCACTAGTAGTTGACGATTCAACCGCGGTTCGTTTGTATTTGCGGAAAATTCTGGTACCACACGGTTTCGAAGTGGTTGAAGCCCGTAATGGCGGCGAAGGCCTGGAACGAGTTCGTGAGCAGCAGATCGACTTGGTGCTGCTGGACTGGAACATGCCGGTCATGAACGGACTGGAACTGTTGCAGCACATCCGCAGCGAGCCTGGCGTGGGCAGCCCCTGCGTCATGATGGTGACTTCGGAGAGCGATTTCCAGGAGCTGACGCAGGCGCTCGAGACCGGGGCGAACGAGTATGTGATGAAGCCCTTCACTCCCGAAATCATCCTCGACAAGTTGGCCCTGCTTGGATTCCCGGTCGCAGTATGAAGCCGCTGCGCATCCTGATCGTTGACGATTCGGCAGCCGTGCGCCGCCTGTTACGTCTGTCATTGTCGGAAGATCCTGAGCTGGAGATCTGCGGCGTTGCAGCCAACGGCAAGATCGCGCTTGCGTTGCTGGAGCAGAACGTTCCCGACGTGGTGACGCTTGACATTGAAATGCCGGAAATGGACGGGCTTACCACACTGGGGCTGATTCGAAAACGCTATCCCAAGCTGCCGGTGATCATGTTCAGCACCTTGACCGAGCGTGGCGCGGTGGCCACCCTCGACGCGCTCTCGCTGGGAGCCAGCGATTACGTAACCAAGCCCACCACGGTTTCCGAACCGTCCCGTTCCATCGCCTCGATCAAGGAACAGCTGATTCCGCGTATCAAGTCCTTGTGCTCCCGAGTTGCCATTGTCCCTGCGCAACGAAGGGTGGTTCCCCAAGCGCCGAAGCAGGGCATTTCGCCGGTCGAGTTGTTGGCCATCGGCACCTCGACAGGGGGTCCCAATGCATTAGCGGAGGTTCTCGCCGCGCTCCCGGCCGACCTTCCGGTTCCGGTGGTCATCGTTCAGCACATGCCCGCTACTTTCACGCGCTTCCTGGCGGAGCGGCTTTCGTTGATATGCCCGCTTCCCGTACGCGAGGCCGTTGGGGGAACGAAACTGGCTCCCGGCGAAGTGTGGATCGCGCCCGGCGACCATCACCTGATCGTCACCGGCATGCGATCAAGTTGTTGCCTGCAGCTGTTGCAAACTCCGCCGGAGAATTCCTGCCGTCCTTCAGTCGACGTGTTATTTCGTTCCGCGGCACAGGTCTTTCATCAGGGATTGCTGGCGGTGGTGATGACGGGTATGGGGCAAGACGGGTTGCGCGGATCAGAAGTGGTTTGTAGTCTGGGTGGCCATGTTTGGGCGCAAGACGCCGCCACCTCAATCGTTTGGGGTATGCCGGGCTTCGTGGTGCAGAACGGACTTGCGCAACGAGTGCTTCCCCTGGGTCTGATCGGCAGAGAGATCGCCAAAGAGGTTCAACAGAGCCGCGAGCATGTACCAGTCGCAATGGCAGGGAGTTTATGAGCGTTTCCCCGGCAAATTTCGCTTACCTTGCGCAAATGGTGCGCGACCACTCGGCAATCGTTCTGGACGATACCAAGGCTTATCTGATGGAAAGTCGCCTGGGACCGATTCTGTATTCCGAGGGCGTGCGTGACATTGATGAGCTGGCTTTACGCCTGCGGGAGGATCGCTTCGGGCCGCTGCGCCGCAAAGTGCTCGACGCGATGACCAACAACGAGACCTGGTTCTTTCGCGACCTGTACCCGTTTGAGGCATTGAAGGGCGCGGTTCTGCCGGAAATCATAAGCCGCGTGGGGGCCCCAAAATCGCTGAACGTCTGGAGCGCAGCCTGCTCCAGCGGGCAGGAGATTTACAGCGTGGCCATGCTCATCCGGGAAAACTTTCCCAGCCTGCTCAACTGGAACCTGACGTTGCTGGGCACCGATATTTCCGAAGCGATCATGCAGCGCGCACGTACGGGCATCTATTCGCAGTTGGAAGTCAATCGCGGGCTTCCGGCCATCCTGCTTGCGAAGTACTTTCAGCAGTCCGGCCGGGACTGGCAGCTTAAGCGAATTATTCTCGACATGGCGGGCTTCCGGCCGCTGAACCTTTCTTCGCCGTTCCCGCATGTCGGTCAATTCGATGTCGTGTTCCTGCGCAATGTGCTCATCTATTTTTCGCTGGATGTGCGCCGCGAGATTTTGGCCCGCATTCGGCAGGTGCTTCGGCCGGGCGGAATCCTGTTTCTGGGTGCGGCCGAAACCACCCTCAATCTCGACGACAGCTACGAGCGGGTTCCGTTCCAAAAAATCTTCTATTACCGGCCTAAGCCTTGAGGTGAGAAGTCGCGACCTGCTTACGCCCGCATGGCTATAATCCAGCTCGTCCCTGTGACGATCGAAAGCTCGTCATTGAGCCAACGCTTGACTCCGGGCCGACCACACCATACAGTCGCCTCATCTATTGCATAGGAAAGCAGACATATGCCTTTGTTGAGTTTATGCGGCCGGCGTCCGTCGACCGTTCCCGTCCTGGCGACTGTGGCTCAGGCTATTCAGTTGATGATCGATAACGAAGTTGGCGCAGTCGCGGTGGTTGACGACCAGGGAATCGTTGCCGGCATGTTCACCGAACGCGACGTGTTGGAGAAGTTCGCCCTCAGCGGACGCGATCCGCGTCAAACTCCGGTCCGCGAGTTGATGAGCCCCATGGTCGAAATGGCGACTGAGGAAACCACTCCCGCGGAAGCACTACGGGTGATGCTGGAAAGGCACTATCGGCACATGCCGGTGGTGGACGAAGCCGGCAAGGTCTTGGGCGTTATTTCTATCCGGCACATTCTGGAAGCCAAAATCGATGGCCTGTTAGAGCAGCTGGAGGCGAGCGCGCCTAGCCACTAGCCGGCTGAAACTTCCTTCAACGTTAAAGCATCTATAACACGGACTGGAGGAAGACATGATCACCCTACGGCCATCGGCCGAACGCGGCCATGCCAACTATGGCTGGCTCGACACACATTACAGTTTCTCGTTTGCCAATTACTTCGATCGCAAGCACATGGGCTTCCGCGATTTGCGTGTGATCAATGAGGACCGGATCTCCGCCGGGCAGGGCTTTGGCTCGCATCCTCATCAGGACATGGAGATCATCACCTACATCGTGGACGGTGAGCTGAGCCATCGCGACAGCACCGGCCGCGAAGCCACGCTTAACGCTAACGACGTGCAGCGCATGTCGGCGGGAACGGGGGTGACCCACAGCGAGTACAACAATTCAGACCTCCCGGTGCACCTGCTGCAAATCTGGATCATGCCTGCGGCCAACGGATTGCCGGCCAGCTACGAAGACCGGACGTTTGCGCGCGAGGAGAAGCAGAACCGGCTTCGGCTGATTGCGTCGCAGGATGGGCAGCAGGACTCGACGAAGATCAACCAGGATGCCAGCGTCTACGCTTCTGTGCTCGACGGCGGCAAGTCGCTGGAGCACGAACTCGCACCGGGACGCCACGCCTGGCTGCAACTCATCAGCGGCGACCTCGAGGTGAACGGCACCAAGATCGCCAAAGGCGATGGAGTCGCGGTGAGCGACGAATCCAAGCTGAGGATCGTCAACCTTGGCAGTGGCGAAGCCGAGTTTCTCCTCTTCGATCTGAATTAAGCAGGACTCGAATCAGGCTTGACCTGAATTAAGCTTGAGGGTGCGGCGTGCCGGCGAAACCGGGCGTCGCATCCTTATGGCTGATCCGAAGCCGACATCACAACCTGGGGCACCGCTCGGCTGGATCGCGGAGGTCGTGCGCCATCGCGGCATCCTGGGCGCCGTCGGTTATTACGGTGGCGCACTCTTTGAGTTTGCGCGCGACCTCACTCCACAGCGACGCCGTTCGCGATACGGCGACATCGAATACGACTTCGACCACGGCGTCGATACCACGTGGGCGACGGTTCCGTTTCGTACGCGGTTGCGCGAACTGGTTACGGGCGCGCGCTACCAGGCGTCGGAACCGGAACTTTTCCACGAAATTCTGAACGCGCTACCCGCTCCGCCCGACGGTTTCACCTTTATCGATCTCGGCTCGGGAAAAGGACGCACGCTGTTGATGGCGTCGGACTACCCCTTTCAACGCATCGTCGGCGTTGAGCTATTCGAAGAACTGCACCAGATGGCAAGCAAGAACATTGCAAGCTATCGCGACGAGAAGCAGAAGTGCTTTGACATCGAAGCGTATTGCGCCGATGCGAGAGAGTTTTACTTTCCACAAGAGCCGTTTGTGCTTTACCTGTTCAATCCCTTTCCCGACTATGTTCTGACGACCGTCTTGCAGAATCTGCGTGCCAGCATCACATCGCATCCGCGCGAGATCTACGTCATCTACCACAACCTGGTACACGAGCAGATGTTCGAATCGCAACCCTGGCTGCGTCAGTTGCATCGGACCCACCAATTCGCAATCTATCGCGCCCAATAATTCTGTCTGCTCGCACCTCGCGCGACTTCTTCACCAATGCTGTGTTAACTGACTAAGCAACAAGCAATCTATCCCCTATGTGCCGGCTCTTATTTGACGCCGGCACTTGTGTTCTGGAGAACCTTGATGAAGAAGTTGGCTTTTATAACTCTGCTCGGCTTACTTTGCCTGGTCGGAGTGAATGCCTTTGCGCAGAAGAACGAGTTTGCGGCAGAGGTCTCGGGAGCGTTTCCATCCGCAAGTAACCTCAGCTTCGAGCCTGCGGTAGGCTTTCAGCTTAATTACGCGCACCGTCTGTTCGGGGTGCCGGGAGTGGGAATCTACGCAGAAACGCCTTTCCTTGCGGGTTTTAGCAATCAGCGAACCATCACTAGCCTGTTCACCGGGCAGGACTACAGCTCTTTGTATTTCACTCCCGGCGTGAAAGTGAAATTCCTGCCGGCATTTTTCATTTCGCCGTACATCGCGGGCGGAGTCGGTCTCGCGCACTTCAGCGCATCGAACGGAGGGGGCTCCGAGAATGACTTTGCCGCAGACATCGGCGGCGGGTTCGATGTGAAGGTATTCCCGCACATCAGCCTGCGCGCCGAGGCGCGTGATTTCATCACCGATACCCCGGGATTGAACCTCAACGTGCTGCAGAACTTCACTGGCAAGACCAACAACGTGGTAGCCAGTGGTGGAGTGGTGATTCGCTTCTAAGTCGGTTGCGAGCTTCGCGCCGGATTACGGCAGCTTGGCGTATTCGGCGCGAGCTTGTTTGAGTATGGGGACGTTCGGGTCGGCATTATTCCACAGTGCGAGAAAATCCTGATAAGTCTTACGGGCGGCCTTGGTATCGCCGCTCATGACTTGAGCACGCCCGATCTGCAGCAGCGCCAGGGCAGCCATTGGCATATTCTTCGCGATACCGGGATACTTTAGAAACTTGTTGAACTCGGTTGCGGCCTGTTCGGGTTGGTGCGCGCCCAGGTAAGCAATTCCGCGAACGTAGAGGGGAGTCATAAAAAGGTAGCCCTGGTTTCCCAGTTCATACTGTGCCGCTGGTTCTAAGTCGGCAATCGCCTGCTGCGGGTTGTTGCGGGCGAGGGCCACCGCGGCCCGGATAGTCGGCAGCCAATAAGTCTGAACGATCGTATCTACGGGAAACTGCTGGTTCAGCTTGTCGGAGAGCTTCTGTGCCTGGGCGTGGTCGCCGGAGCGAGCGAACGCCAATGCGGCCACGATGATCGAGTCCCGCCCTTCCTTCAGGTGCAAGGCCTGGGTCGCCTGGAACTGTGCCGCTTCAAGATTGCCGATCTCTGCCTCGTAACTTGCAAGGATCGCCCTGATAGCTGCGGCCTGGTCGGCATTGTCGGCGGTAATGGCCTGCTGCTCTGCCCCCGCGGCCTGCTTGCGCGCCGTTTCGAGTTTTCCGTAATACACCAGCGTGCTCAACTCGGCAGAAAGCATCTGGGTGGGGGCTTGCCTCCCCTTGGCCCAATCGACCTGCTGCTGCATGACCGCATCGTCGTGCTGCAGGAACGCGAGCTGGTAGCGTTCCTCGTGCAGGAACTCAATATCGGGGAACTTCGTGATCGCCTGGTCGTAGATGGCCTTGGCCTCGTCAAAACGTCCGAGCGCGATATAAGCCGCCATCATCTGCTGCGGACCGGTAGCCGATTCCGGCCCCAGGCGACTGGCTTGCCGGCCAGCCTCCAAGGCTTGTTGATATTCGGCCAGCGAGACCTGATTGATCGGCAAATTAGCATAAGGGATAAAGTCATCAGGGTAGGCGGCGATCCACTGGCGGTAGACCTCATCCGCTTTCAGCAGCTCGCCAGTAGCGAAGCTGTAGTAGCTGGCCTCGATGTAGAAACGTTCGCGGTCACTCACGCGGTCGCGCAGCTCATACGCCTTGCTGAAGTCCTGCACAGCGGCATTGGTTTCGCCAAGATTGTTGTAGGCCATTCCCAGCGCTGCATAGGCGCGAGCGAAGTTTGGATCCAGTTCGAGTGCTCGCTTGTGGAAGGGGACCGAGGCTGCGTCTCCCTTGCTCCACTGCATGTGGCGGCCCTCGGTATAAGCCTGCAAAGCATCGAGCGACGACGTGGTCGCCTGGTCCAGAGGCTTGCTGTGCTCCTGGACGGACGCCAGGGATTCGCCCAACTTCTCGCGCACTTCGTCCCCGGCGTCGCCCAGCTTCTTTAGGACGGCGTCCTGGTTTTGCGCTTCCGCTTTGGCGCTGGCCAGGGTGTCGCCGGTCTGGCAATTCAGGGCGCGCAAACCGATCAGATAGTGAGACCCCATGCTCTCAATGGAGCCGGTCATAAGCGCTTTGCTGTTGGTGCGCATGCAAACTTCGCGCGCCACCTCGTTGGTCATACGGGTGTCGACGGGACGGTCCATCAGCCTCAGCGTCGATCGGACCCGCTGTTCCGAGAGCACATTCAGATAGGGCGACTGCTCCAGTTGAATGGCAAGCGCCTGCTTGAGCGTGGAATCGAACACGCTCTCACCGGTGGTATTGGTGAAGTCGGCCAGCACCACCGAATCTTTTCCCTGGAAGTGAGTGGCAGCGCGAGTCTTCCAATACCAGGTTCCCAACCCGATTACGCCGGCGACCGCAAGCAGGATGAGCAGCAGCTTCCAGGGCGGTTTGCGAGGAAGACGTCGGTCGATGGTTACCGTCTTGGACGACGGCAGTGAGTATCGCAGCTCACGTTCTTCGCTGGCGCGCTCCGCTTCCTCGGCGTCGGTCGGAATCACCATGGACTGCTGCGACTCGGTCGTGCGCTTAAGCCGCTTCAAATCGGTGCGCAAGTCAGACGCATGCTGGTAACGCAGCTCGGCATCCTTCTCCAGACACTTATTGATGATGTCTTCCAGCGGGACAGGCAAGTCCGGATTCAGGCGCAGCGGCGGAACCGGCGTGCGCCGAAACAGGGAATCGAAGACGTCAGCGGACGATCCACGGAACGGCAAGATACCAGTAGCCATCTCGTACAGCACAACTCCGAAGGAGAACAAGTCGGTACGACCATCGAGCTCGTGGCCGCGTGCCTGCTCGGGCGACATATAGACAACGGTGCCCAGCAAACGCCCGGGGTCGGTCAATCGGTTGACGGCCTCGCCCGACCCGATCGTAGCCTGGTCGCCAAACATCGGATGCTTGGGCATGACCTTGGCCAGACCGAAATCGAGGATCTTGGCATGGCCGCGCTTGGTGACGAAGATGTTTCCGGGCTTGATGTCGCGATGCACGATGCCTTCGTTGTGGGCTGCGTCGAGCCCTTCGGTGACATCCAGTGCAATGGCAATGATGCGGTCCACGTGCATCGGCTGAGCCCGGATAAGATGGTTGAGGCTCGTGCCCTCCAGGAACTCCATGGCAATGAAGGGTCGGCCGTTGTCTTCGCCGATCTCGTAGATGGTGCAGATGTTGGGGTGGTTCAGGGCTGACGCGGCACGGGCCTCGAGACGGAATCGCTCGAGCGAACGCGGCTCTTGTAGCAATTCATCGGGAAGAAACTTGAGCGCAACGAAGCGGCCCAGTTCAAGGTCTTCCGCCTTGTACACCAGGCCCATGCCTCCACCGCCAAGCAACTCCACAATGCGGTAGTGCGAGATGGTGGTGTCAATCATTCCGCTGTTCGATATTACGCCTAGTCCAAAATGGTAGGCATGGGTGCAAGCAGCGTCAAATTCTAACCGCAGAGGCTAAAGCCGGAAACCCTCCGGTGGCCTGGTACCCTGCACGCCCGAAGAGGCTGGTAAATGCCCCCAGGCAGATTCCTCGCGGACCGAAGTCCGCTCGGAACGACAAAAAGGGCCTTCTGAGGCACAGCTAAAGCTGTGCCTTTCAAAACCCCTAGTAAAATCGTAGGGTGCATAAGTTTTTCGACAATCCGGCCGAGCGGGTAGCGCCTGCGGGGGTTCGTGTCCCCGCCAGCATATCGCTGGGCGGAGTCGAAATCCGTCCCGCTACCGTGCTGGCCCCCATGGCGGGAGTGACGGACACGGTGTTCCGCCGCTTCATCCGCAATCTTGGCGGCTGCGGGCTGATGATGACCGAGTTCACCTCGGCCGACGGCATCGTCCGCCACAAGGACAAGAAAGCCAAACAGTACCTTACCTTCTACGGAAATGAGCACCCGATCTCGGCCCAACTCTTTGGCAGCGATCCGGTCACGCTCGCTGAGGCCGGCAAAGTGGTCGAGGGATTGGGCTTCGATCTGGTCGACCTGAACCTTGGCTGCCCGGCGAAGAAGGTAGTGAAGTGCAACGGGGGCTCGGGGCTGCTGCGCGACTTGCCGCTTATCAAGAACATCTTCGAATCGGTGCGCGCGGCGGTAAAGGTCCCGTTCACGGTGAAGTTTCGCGCCGGCTGGAGCGACAAGGAAGTGGTCCACGTGCAGCTCGCACGGATGGCACAGGAATGTGGGTTGGCCGCCGTCGCGCTACACGCCCGCACCCGGGAACAAGGTTACAGCGGGCAGGCGCGTTGGGAGTGGATCGCCGCGCTGAAGGACGCAGTATCGATTCCGGTAATCGGTAATGGAGATGTGCGCTCGCCCGAAGACGCGGCCGCGATGGTGGCGCAAACCGGTTGCGATGCCGTGATGATCGGCCGCACGGCGGCGTCGAATCCGTGGATCTTCCGCCAGATCGAGCAGTACACCTTGACCGGTCGCTACGACCTGCCGACGGACGCGGACCGTTACGAGATGATCCGCACCTACTTCGCCATGCTGGTTGAGGAGCGCATGCCCGGCGCCGCGGGCAAGATGAAACAGTTCGCATCATGGTTCACTCACGGCGTGGCGCATGGAGCGCAGCTTCGGAAGTCGGTATACGAGGCCAAGACCGAAATCGCAATCCTCGACGCGGTGGATGATTTCTTTCAGCACCTGCTGAACGGGAAGCTGACTGAGCAGCCGGCAATTGTCTCCGCCGAGCCGGCCGTTGCCCTGGAAACTGCCTGCGATTAGGAGTGCAGCTCGAGCCGTCCACCCACGCCTTTGATGTCGGCCCGCAATCCGGGCTTGGCTCCCTTGCCGACTTGCACATCAAGCCCTAACTGCTGAAACGAGCTTGCCAGCTCTGTTGGATTTGGAGCAATTGCTTCAAAGCTTCGCAATGTGCATCCTGAGGGCGCGTCGATCGAAGGGTGAGCCGGGCCGGCTCCCCACTGAATAAAGAAGGGGAGCATCCCGTCGCGATCGTTCTCCAGGTTGAGGGTTTGCCAATTCAACATGCGCTCATCAGGCCGCTTGCGTGAGCCGGGAGTTGGACCCTCGAAGGCAATGCCGGCTTTGCGAAGCCGTTCGGCCACGGCATTGATGTCGTTGGTGTGCGCCGCCCACTCGATAATGCGCGGCGAGGTGAGGCTCTTCAACCGGTTCACCATCGACTCGCGCGAGATCTTCATGCCAGCCTGCGCCGGATCGGGAGCGATGATCTCAAGGTAATGCATATTGCCGAGCGACAGCAGGGCATTGCGAGTACCGCGCCCGGGATGTACTCCACCGCGGACAGGCCCGACGCCGGTGTGCAGCTCGACGAAAGCCATGCCCTGCTCGAGATCGCTGCAACCGAGGAGGATGTGGTCAAGCATGGGAGGAACCTTCGGCGGCTCGTCTGTGGCGAGCAGCTGTCGCGACAGCACCAGCGCGCTGCCTGCGGTTGCGAGAAATGTTCGCCGCGAAAGCATGGGTCGTCCTCGGTGTTGCCGAGCGCCCACATTCTATATGGCTGCTGGACAAAGAAAATACGGCGAAGCCTGGAGCCCCGCCGCTCGAACTTGCCATTGATTCCTGCGGGCCGGCTGTTAGGCAGGCCTAGTGACAGCTACGCCTTGACCACTTTACCGCTGCGCAAACAGCTGGTGCAGACGCGCATGCGTTTGTTGCCATGCTCGGTTTTCGCGTGCACGGGGCGAAGATTGACGTTCCAGCGCCGCTTGGTGATGTTGTGGGCGTGACTGACTTTATTTCCTGCAAGCGGCTTCTTGCCGCAAACTTGACAAATCTGTGCCATGGATAGGGCTCCGATTACGAGTTCTGGCGGGAGACGTCCCGAACGGCCCTTGGCCGTGGAACGGTCAACAAGCAGCCCCAAAATCTCTAGAATTTACCCTCTGATTATACCTGAACCGGCTGCTTTCCCGTCTTTGGCCCAGAACGAGGCGGTTGCCGATGCCTCTGCTTTCTATATTGTCCGGGCGATGAAGGCAAGACTAGCATCGAAAACCGGGCCGTTTCCCACCCGTTGCAGCGTCTCTGACTTTCCGTTTGGCGACCTAGGTCGAGGTTGTTATATTGGGTGTCCCTCGAAACCTCGACGCGAGATGACAACCATGAAAGCAAACCAGATCTGGCTACGGCTGTTCGCCCTCTGCGCACTGGCGAGCTGCTCCACCTCTCTTTTCGCCCAGGGCAGTATTCAGGCCCAAGTTACGGGCGGCGGTGGAAGCGGCAAGTGTACCTTCGAAATCCGTACCGGCGGCACTGCCGAGGTTGAGATCCGCGGCACCCAGGGACGGGTGCGGCCGATCAGCGGCGGCCCCGCGCAGTGGGTGCGGCTGAAGTGCAATCAGCCATTACCCACGCGGCCGAATAGTTTTCGCTTCCAGGGCATCGACGGCCGTGGACGCCAGACGCTGGTGCGCGATCCCAATTCCAACAACGGCACGGCGGTAGTACGTATAGAGGACAATCGCGGCAGCATGCAAGGCTACACCGGCGACATCATGTGGAACGGCGGCAGCGGCAACGGGAACGGCAACGGCAACGGCTGGAACAACGGCGGTGGCTGGGACGGCAACAATGGGGGCAACAATGGCGGTAATAACAACGGCAGCAACTGGAGCAACAACATTGTCTCGAACTGCCAGCGCGCCATCCGTACCCAAGTTGCGTCGCGCTACAACGGCAATGTCAATTTCAACGGACAGCCCAGCCAAAACCGCGGAGGCTCGTTCGTGATGGTCGCCGGAAACGCCCGCGTGCAAGCGAAAAACAACCAATGGGGCAACATTAACTATCGCTGCACCATGCACCCCAATGGCAATGTCGCTGACGCCGGTTTTGACGTGACCAACGGCAATCTACCGGGCACGCCTCAGCCGCGATAATTACGAATGCGATTGTCATCCTGAGCGAGGACGCCAAGCAGCGCGACGGGGACGAGTCGAAGGACCTCTACCCTGCCGGAGTGTTCTCTCGTCAGAACGTGAGTTCAAGAGGAGGCCAGCTTGTCAGACTATCTACTGAAGAGCGAACCCACCGTTTATTCTTTTGCCGACCTGCAAAAGGAAGGTACGACAGTGTGGGACGGCGTATCCAATCCCGTTGCGGTGAAGCATCTGCGCGAGATGAAGCCCGGCGACAAGCTCGTGATCTACGAAACCGGCAGCCATAAATCAGCCGTGGGCACGGCGACGGTGGTGTCGGTGGAAACCGCGGATCCAGCCAAGCCTCAGGTGAAGATCAAAGCTGGGAAGCCTCTCGATAAGCCGGTAACGCTTGCCGAAGTGAAGGCAAACCCTCTGTTTGCGGATTCGCCATTGGTGCGGCAAGGCAGGCTTTCGGTCGTGCCGCTGAACGCCGCTCAGCACAAGTTTTTGACCGGCGCGTGAGGCTGCCGCTACCCCTGATCAGCTACTGCACCCTTGCTCTTCAACGGTGCCGCGCTGACGCTCTTCCCGTTGTCGCCAGAGAGACCTGATGAGGTTAGCGGACCCGGCTCGAGTTCTGTCCCTTCCGGAACCGTGCGCAAGTGCAAATCGCGTTGCGGGAACGGAATCTCGATGCCCGCTTCGTCCAAACACTTCATCACTGACATGGCGATTTCGCTGCGCACGCGAATCCAGTTGCTGTCCTGCATCACCCAGAAGTGCAACTCAAAATTCAGCGAGCTATCACCGAAGCCGATGAAGTACGCCATCGGAGCCGGCTCCGTCAGCACGCTCTCATGCTTGTTGGCTGCGTCCAGCAGGTATTTCAACACCACCTTGGGCTCGGTGCCATAGGCGACCCCGAGAGCAAGCTCGGCACGCCGCCGCGACTCGGTGAGCGTCCAATTCACTACCTTGCCGGAGATGAGATTCGCGTTAGGAATGATGACCTCAGCTCCCTGGAATGTCGCCAGCGTGCTCGATCGAACCCCGATACGCGTGACCCTGCCGGTATATCCCTCAACCTCAAGCACGTCGTTGATGTGAATAGGCCGCTCAAACTGGAGGATCAAGCCGGAAACGAAATTGTTGATGATGTTCTGCATGCCGAATCCGAAGCCCACGCCCAGGGCGCCGGTCAGCAAAGTGAACTTATTCAGCTCGATCCCGCCGGCGTTCACCGCAACCAGGAACACCATCAGCAGAAGCAGGTAGTAAATCGTCGAGGCAATCAGATCAGGCAGGCCGCGCGCAAGATGTAGCCGGTTGAACACCTCTTCCCGCAGCAGGAATCGGATCATGCTAGCGATCACATATCCGAGGGCCAGCATGAGAAAGAAGCCCAGTACGCCGCCCAGGGTAATTTCGCTGGCGCTTCCGGCGATGTGGAAGTCAGCCACAGCGCGTAAAGCAGCCGTCACCTGATCGCGTACCCGCAGCAGGTCGAACGTTGCCGAGATCCAGATCAAAAACGCGGTGACGATCAGAATGCGAGGTACCCAGCGCAGCATACCCTGCCGGTGCAATCGCACCACGGCCAGGCGTTCCGCCTGCGGCAGGCTCAAAACCGCTTTCAACAACGTGGTATACACGCGTGTGCCGGTGTACATACTCACGCCGATGAAACCGCTATAGATGCAAGCCAGGCCAAGGTACTGCGCCAGACGCACATAACCCAGCATGTTGGCCATCAGCGAAGCGCCAAGGGTTGCGGTTGCCAGTCGCGCTCCAAACACCAGAACGGCCCTTCGCAGCACCGGAACCCCCGGTGTGCGCCTGGCGGGTCGCAGCAGATAGACAAAGCTTAGAAAGATGAGCAACGATCCGGCGAAACTGATTTCGCGCTTTAGCGACAGATGAAACCGGCGCCCAGCTCATCACTACATTGAGGGCATAGTATCCGGCCAGGCAGTACAACATGAGCCGGAAGCTGGGGCGCAGCAGTGGGGCGAGCAGCCGCAGGATGGGGAAGAACGAAAACAAAACTACCAGGCCGATGAGCGCCAGCGGGGCAGTCGGCGCCAGCATGTAAACCATCAGCAGCGGCGCCAGCAATCCCAGCGCAATCCAGCGCTGAACCAGCAGGAGAGCTTCGCGCTGGACCTGGTCGCTGACGTCGAAATCCTGTGATCTTCTGTGGAGTTGGTACGCGCTGCCCAACGATAGAACCAGGACAATGCAAATCAGCAGCAGCATCCCGCGATTCTCGCGGGCAAAGGCTCCGATGGAAATCCAACGCCTCGTGGCGGTGCTGTACAGGCTGGTGTTCTCCCCCTGCTGGCGGCGATTGCTGAGTTGCCAGAAGGGCAGGCTGTCACGCTGTAACAAGTCCTCCGCGAATACCTGCTGCGCTGTGTTCAAGCGGGACAATATGTCGGCAGCGGCCTGATCTTGTGCTCCGACGGCGATCTGCATCTTCACCAGCGATTGCAATTCTTCGGTCGATTGAGCACGCAAGGTGCGAATAGAAGCAAGGTCTTCCTGGATGAGTTCGAGCAGGGGCGCAAGCTCCCCTTCGGATTTGTAGGCATCCAGAGTGGCCGACCACTGCGGCTCAACTTTGGCTACCTCATCGAGCACCTTCTGGGCGGTATTGGCCGAAGCCAGCAGTTGCTTTCGCCAGTCGGAGCTGACGGTTTGGAAGCTGTGCCAGTAATTCTCTTGTTCGCGCAGCTCGATCGACGTAGGAGTGCCCGACAGTAGCGCCTCCACCTCCTTGCGCTTGGTGTCCAAGGTGGCGGCATGTTCCTTGATGGCCGCGTTCAGAGCTTTCAGGTCTTCCGGCTTCGGCAGGCTCGCCGAAAGATTGCTAAGCGAGAGTGTCAACTGCTCCGATTGCATTGCGACTTCGGGTAGCGGGATAATTTGCGGAGCGGCCGGCGGTTGCGGAGCGGGCGCCTGCACCGGCTGAGAATTGCTGGCTGCCGCCGGAGCCGCGCTGGGGGCTGGCTTTTTCCCGGTGACCAGCTGGGTGATAGGGTTCTGCGCGGACGCGTGCATCGCCGCGACCACCACCAGGGCAGCGATTGCCCTCATGATGGTCCCGAAGCGCAGACCGAACCGCCGTGAATGACTGGACATCGTTGGGGCTAATTATCGCCCATTGCCAGCTTCGCTGAATACAATCTCCAACAGGTGCATCGATATAACCATGAACAAAGAGACAGCGATCCTTGGTGGCGGCTGCTTCTGGTGTGTGGAAGCCGCTCTTAATCAGATTGAAGGTGTGGAGTCGGTCCGCTCAGGTTACATGGGAGGACGCACGGCCAACCCGACCTATCAGCAGGTGTGCGGCGGCAACAGCGGTCACGTGGAGGTGGCCGAAGTCGTGTTTCATCCCGAGAAGCTTACCTATCACGACCTGCTGGAGATGTTCTTCACCATGCACGACCCGACTACGTTGAACCGCCAGGGCAACGATGTCGGCGAGCAATATCGCTCGGTGATCTTCTACACCAACGAACACCAGAAAGATGTCGCCCAAAATGTGATTGCCGAGCTCACGCAGGAAAAAGTCTATGCCGATCCCATCGTCACCGCGATCGAACCCGCTTCGACCTTCTACGTCGCCGAGGAGTATCACCAGAACTATTTGGAAAATAATCCGATGCAGCCCTACTGCATGTTCGTGGTTGCTCCCAAGGCGCAGAAGATTCGCCAGAAGTACGCGGATCGCCTGAAGGCACACGTGAGCTAACGAAAAGATTCGCGTCCGACACTGTGTTATCGGCTGCTGAACCGTCCTTGTGGTGAAGACTCGCGCAGGGGGCCGCTTGGCTTGTTAAGGGTTTCGCTGCAGCCACTCGAAGGACCTTCCCGTACAATTTCTCTGTGTCTGAAACTCTCAAAGGCTCCGTGATGGCGATGCTGTTGCACGACGTCTGCGAAGAGATTCGCCTGGAAGAGTTGCGCGCCATGCTGGGAGCGCGGCGGGCGGAGCCCAGCTTCAAGCACGCCACACCGGAATACGTGCGCTTTGAAAAGCCGCCGGTAATTGGAGCTGCCGCTGTCACCAGTTTGAGTTCGGGCGAGGAGCTCAGAACCCAGGTTAAGTATTACGACTACGGTGTCGTCAGTGTCGTTTTCGAATTCCCATTCGAAGGCGATTGGGAATCGCTGGCAACTCTCGCGGCGCGCTTTGTGCCAAGCCAGGAGCTGGAGCGCATGGCGCAGGAGATTGTACGAGAGCGCCTGCCGCGCATCGCCTCCGTCATCATTCGCCCCTACGACGAGTGGATCAGCGAAGACTATTACGTCTTCGAGATCAACGAGATCGATGGCAACCCGGTCGGACTCGACCTGCTGACGCAGCACGGACCCGAGATCGCACGCATTCTTCGCGGCGAAACCAGCGAGCTGGCCCGCAGCGAGCGTGCCGACGCACTACAAGCCAGCCTGTCTTACTACACTCACGATCTGGTGGTGGTTGGCTGGAACGCTGCCCTCGTCTATGACACGCCGGGCGGGGCAGAAGCCTCCATCCAGATACTGGAGTACGCGAATTCCCAGTTGCTGGAGTTTCGCCACTACGACGAACTGCTGGATCGCGAGTTGGCCAGCGTTTACGCTTCGTTGAAACGGCGCGGCAACTTTGTTGCCCGCTGGCGGATGGGGCGCGAGGCGTCGCGCCTGAACAGCGTGACTGTCGAAGTCACGGAGTTGGTCGAACGCGCCGATACCGCCATCAAATTTGTAAGCGACATGTTCGCGGCGCGGCTCTACCGGTTGGCGGCCAACAAAGTCGGTGTTCCGGAATACAAGAACCTGGTCAACGAGAAGCTGAAGACCGCAGAAAACCTCTACCGATTTCTTATCGATGAGTTCCACCAGAGCCGCGGCTTCGTGCTGGAAGTGATGGTCGTGGTTATTCTGGTTATTGAGCTCATCTTTTTGTTCAGGGGCAAGAGCTAGCGCGGCCCGGTTTACACTGTGCTGTGCGTATCGCCATTGATATCCGCCGCATCAGCGAGTTTGGCGTGGGAACCTACACCCGCAACGCCATACGCACGCTGGCGCGGTTGGATCACGATAACGAGTATTTCCTGCTGGGAATTCCCGGCAAGCTCAGCGGTATCGAGGAGCTGCCGGCCAACTTCCAGACCATTCCGACGCACCCCAACGAGTTCTCGCTCGCCAGCTATCTCGAACTCCATCGCATCCTGAAGATTAACGGCTGCGATCTGCTGCACGTACCGCACCTGTTCTGGAAGCCGCAGGGCATTCCATGCCCCTACGTCGTCACCGTGCACGACCTGCTGGATCACATGTACCGTGCCAGCACCAGCTCGGACCTGAAGCGGAGCGCGCATTTCCTGCTTACCAAGCGAGTGCTGCAACGGGCGGCGCGGATTTTTGCAGTTAGCCACTTCTCCAAGAAAGACACCGAGAGTTACTTCAAGGTTCCGGGCGAAAAGATCGAGGTCATCTACAACGCCCTCGACGAGCGCTTCAAGCAGGGACACGCCACGGCTGCCGACCGGGAATTCATCGCGCAGCGCTACCAGGTGAACTACCCCTTTCTGCTTTACGCCGGCCGAATCAGTCCGCATAAGAATGTTGTGCGCATCATCGAGGCGTTTTCGCTTCTCAAAAACCAATTGCTGGAAGAGGACCGCTTCCAGGACTTGCGTCTCATCATCATCGGCGACGAGGTTTCCAGCCATCCTGACCTGCGCCGCACCGTCATCAAAAGTCACATGCAAAACGATGTGCGCTTCCTGGGATTCGTGCCCATTGAGGTCTTGCGCATCTTCTACGATCAGGCGAAGATCTTCGTTTTCCCCTCGCTTTATGAGGGTTTTGGACTGCCGCCGCTCGAAGCCATGGCGCATGGCACGCCGGTGGTTACAAGCAACACGTCTTCCATTCCTGAAGTCGTGGGCAATTCGGCGGTGATGGTCAATCCGGAAAACGTCTTCGATATTCAGCGGGCTCTCTACCGTGTGCTGCTCGATCAGAACCTGCGCGAGAAGCTGAAGTGCCGCGGGCCCGAGCAGGCGCAGAAGTTTTCGTGGGAAGAGAGCGTCAGCCGGATGCTCAGGGTCTACCACGAGGTTGCACAAAACTAAGGCCTGCCAGCTTTCGTTCGTAGCTGACGCACCTTTCATCTTCCACGCGGGTTCCTGCTAACAACAGCGCAGCAGCTTTAGGGCATCACGGGGAACTTGCGCCGCTTCTAATCCTGTATACGTTCAACCCGCGCCGCCGTCTGGGGACCTGATTCATGCGAATGACCTGCGAAGCTTTGCTTGTGTTAACTCTGGGAGCAGCTCTTGTGTTGCCGGCCGTCGGGCAATCCGCAAGCCAGTTGAGCGTGCAGGACATCGTGAGCCGCATGCAGGCGGCAGAAAGCGCCGAGCAGAACCGGCCGGGTTACACCCTGCTTCGCGAGTACCGCCTCACGGGTACTGATCCCAATGCGGCAACCTCGCGGGTTTTGGCACAGGTGGATTATGTACCGCCGGCCAGCAAGCAGTACACCATTCGCGAGATTGAGGGCAACGAGCGTGGCGAAAGTATTGTCCGGCGAGTGCTGGCTCACGAAGCCGAGATGGCAAAACGTCCGGCGCACTCTGAGTTTTGCACCGACAACTACGATTTCGCTCTGCTGGGCCAGGAAGCCCTCAACGGCAGGGCCGCTTACGTACTTCAGTTAACGCCTAAGCAGGAGAGGACCGAACTGCTTCGCGGCAAGGCATGGGTCGACGCCGCTAGTTTTCTGGTAGTCAAGGTTGAAGGCGAGCCGGCAAAGAGTCCGTCATGGTGGGTCAAGAATCTCAACGTCGTCATCAACTATGGCCGCGCCGACGGAGTATGGCTGCCACTGACAACTCGCGCCACCGCCGACATTCGGCTGCTCGGTACGCACGTGCTGACATCGAAGGACGTCCAAGTGCAAGCCGCTACCGAGAACGCGAAGGCGACATCTGCAAGTAAACGCCCTGCCGTGCGAAAACCCGTAACCGGCTCTGTCGATCAGGCTGCGGTCTGGGTTGCGCGCTAGGTTGCGCGGTAGCCCAAAGCCAAAGCCCACCTCACATCACAATCTCTTCCCGATCTTCGACCTGCGTGCCCTCAATGACGCCACCTTTGTGTCTTCTGCCATTGCAGAACGGACTGTAGACTTTCTGTTCAAACCAGCTTGCGGCTTGATAGTTCCCCCCACACGGGCGCGCAGCAATTCTGATGTGCAGGAGGCTGCAATGACACACTACCTGTTAGCGATGGGATTGTTCGGGCTACTTCGGTTCGCCATCTTCGGCCTGATTATCGGCGCGTTGGCGAAGTTCTTCATGCCGGGAAGAGATCCCGGCGGCTTCTGGATCACCATGCTGATTGGCATGGCCGGCTCGGTGCTCGCCACCTGGATACTGCAATCGGTTGGTCACTATCAGGAAGGACAAACTGCAGGCTGGATTGCCTCGTTCTTCGGCGCCATCCTGCTGTTGTTCATCTATCGTATGTTTCGCGGGAGATCGGCCTAACGCAGATGTGCCCGTGCGTCCCAGGGGCTGTGTTCTGGTAGACGGCGCTCCAGCGCTGTGTTGAGCGTCTCCGATTGCGCCACGAGCCGGCCTCAGCCGGCGACCATCGCCTGCCAGCAATGCTCCATTCGAGCTATCATCTTGGCAGGGCTCGCACTCGGCCCCAGGGATGGCATAGTCACGCTGCAGACGAACAAACCAAAGAAGATTTTGCTGGTGCGTTTCAGCGCCCTAGGCGACGTCATTCAGACGCTGCCCATCCTCACCATGCTGCGTGACGGTTTTCCTGACGCCAAAATCGGTTGGGCGATCGACACCGAATTGGCCCCCGCCATCGAAGGCCACCCGGCTCTCGACTATGTTCATCGCTGCTCGCGCCGCAGTTGGTCGAAGGCGCTAAAGAGCCCCACCGCGTGGGCGCAGGTGAACCGCGAATTCCGTGCCTTCGTCGACGAGGTACGAGACGTGGGCTACGATGTCGCGGTCGACGCGCAGGGTCTGTTCAAGACCGCGTTGTTGCCCTACATGGCCGGCATCAAACGGCGCATCGGATACCGCCACGGGCGAGAGTTCAGCAGCATGTTCTACACCGAGCGCTACCTGGAGCGCGACGAGTACTTCGATCCCATGGTGTCGCATTTGCAGCACATGGCCGAGCTGGCGCACAGCATCGGGGCCGGCGAGGTGCGCCAGACCATTGAGCCTCCGGTGGTGAGCGGGGCTTCGCGCCGCACAGTTGCTGAGTTGCTGAACGGAGCTTTCGCCAGCGACGCGCCAATTGTCGCCATCGCTCCTGCAACCCAGTGGGTGAGCAAGCAGTGGCCGCTGGAGCATTGGAGCGCCCTGCTGCGGCGCATCTTAGAAGAAACCGGTCTCAACATAATCGTGCAGGGCTCGGCCAACGACGCCAGGGTCGGCCAACAGGTTCTTGCCGGAGTTTCTCAGGCGCAGCTCGAGGGTCGGCTGTGTAATTTGTTTGGCAAGCTGCCGATTCCCGAGATGTACGCCTTGTACGAGCGAGTGCACGCCGCCGTGGGCTCCGACAGTGCTCCGCTGCATGTCGCTGGGGCCATGCGCGTGCCGGTGCTCATTGGCATTTACGGACCTACAAGCTATCGCCGTACGCCGCCCATCGGCAGCCCGCACATCAAGTTATTCTCCACCGAGCTGAGCTGCCAGCCCTGTCATAAGCGGATTTGTCCCCTGGGTACCACCGAATGCATGCACCGCATTGGCCCCGCAGAAGTCTTCCAGGCACTGTTGGACGGCCTTCGCCAAGTCGGGCTTCCTTTTACTTGCAAGCAGCCCGACGAGATTCCCAGCGCCCGCTTGGTCTCGTTACAATAGGCGGGAGTCAGTATGTTGAACATCGCCAAACTCGCCGCCGCTGAGCTTCACCGTCAGCCGTTCGAGTACCTGCTGGTCGATGACATGTTGGACAACGACAGCAAACCCGGCATCGTGGCTGATTTCCCGCAGATCGACAGCAAGGGCAGCTTCCCTCTGTCGCGCCTCAGCTATGGTTCGTCGTTTGCGAAACTGACAGACGAGCTGCTGGGCCCGGAATTTGCTTCCGTGGTGGCATCGAAGTTCGGGCTGGACCTGAGCTGTTATCCCACGATGATCACGGTGCGCGGCTTGTCCGATCCCGGCGATGGACAGCTCCACACCGACTCCAAAGACAAGCTGATTACCGTCCTTCTGTACCTCAACCCGGAGTGGGACATGAGCGGCGGGCGCCTGCGTCTGCTGCGTTCGAAGAACGTCGACGATTATGTAGCCGAAGTGCCGCCCACCATCGGCAGCATGGTGATCTTCAAGCGCTGCGACCAGTCGTGGCATGGGTTTCCGCCATTCGAAGGCAAGCGCATGAGCCTGCAGATGAACTGGGTGAAAAGCGACAGGTATCGCCGCAAGGAGCGCTTCCGCCACGTCATCAGTTCGTTCATGAAGGGAATGGTGCGCAGCAAAGCCTAGCATGCGACCGTCCGCAGCGAACGCGGTCAGCGCTCAATTCATGTCCAGCCCGACCAAAACCGGTGGCCCGCCGCTCTCGGTGACCATCGTCGCGCGTGATGAAGAACGCACCATTGCTGAGGTACTCGCCGCAGTGCAGCCCATCGCCGATGAAATCATCTTCCTCGACAGCGGCTCAAGCGATCGCACACCGGAAATCGCGAAAAGTTTCGGCGTACGTTTCTATCACCAGGAGTGGTTGGGCTACGCCGAACAGAAAAACAAGGCCATCGATCTCGCCACCGGCGAATGGATCCTCAGCCTTGATGCCGACGAAGTGCTGACGCCCGCACTCGTCGCTGAAATTCGCGAACTCATGAAGCATGGTCCGCAAGTCGCGGGCTACCGCATTCCACGGGTGCTGTATATCGGCGACCGGCCGGTGCGCGGCGGCGGCTTCTACCCTGACGCGCAGCTGCGCCTCATCCGGAAAGCTAGCGGACGGTTCGAGCCGCGGGTGGTCCACGAGTCCATAAGAGTCGACGGCAAGGTGCGGCAGCTGAAGAATGACATGCTCCACTACGCCTACAGAGACGTGGAACAGTTTGCCGAAGCCATGGATCACTATGCTCGTCTGAGCGCGCAACACTACTTCGAAACCGGATACAGCTGGTGGAATGCAAGCCGGCTGGCTGAATTTCTCAAGCCAGCCTGGACATTCTTCTATCGCCAGATAGTTCGCGGCGGACTCTTCCTCGGCCCGCTCTGCTGGCGCCTGAACGTCATCTACGCTGGCTATGTGGGCAAAAAAAGCAAGTACTTGCGAGAGCTAACCGCGGTCCAGCGTTCCGGCTAAGTTCTATTTCCAAACGCCAGCGACTCCGACAGCAGCGGTTGTATGTTGCGTCAACTTTCCCCTTCCTGAGTGTTTCGACTCTCCTACAGAGCGGCTTGCCTCTAAGCTGTTTTCGGCATCCTACAGAGAACAAAGTAGGAGACTCAATGACAAACAATCAGAAATGGGTAAGTTCGTTGTTCCTGGCCGCTGCGCTCGCGGCTCCGGTGGCGCTGTTCGCTGCCCCACAGGACCGGGATGACCAGAACAGAAATCAGCAGACCGACCAGAACCGGGATCAGAACGACCAGAACCGGGATCAGGACGACCAGAATAGAAATCAGCAGACGGATCAGCATCACGATCAAAACCATGACAACCAGAACGGAAACAGGGTCTATGACAGTCAGCACCACGACTATCACACTTGGAATTCCAGCGAGCAGCACCGTTACTCAGAGTGGCAGCGGGACAACAAGACTGTGGGTGACAAAGACTACAACCAGCTGAGCCATAAGCAACAGGAGCAGTACTGGAATTGGCAACACAAGAACCAGAATCACCAGTATCAGAACAGCCACCAAGATCACGACGGCGATAATCACAACCAGGGTCAGGACGGCCAGAACTATCCTCACTAAGAAGCGAGAGTGTGGTGGGGAACGCGCCTCACAACAACTTTAGCTGCTGGGCCTGTAAGTTGAGGCGCATGGCGGGCGTGAGCGGAGCAGGAGTACGCTGCCGAAATCCCGAGCAGAGTCGAGGGACTTTGTATGTAACTTTAGCTGCTGGACCTGTAAGCCGAATTTTGTCCCCGTCCCTTTCTACCCGCGATTAACGCAGGCACAAAGGGACGGGCGACGGTCATTCCTCTAGGCGACACATCGCTGTGCCGCTCAAGCGACCTACCCGGAAGTTGTGGCGCACCGAGCCGGCACGCACGCCCCGAAAGGCGTTCCTCCCCTATTTGGTCTTGCTCCGTGTGGGGTTTTCCCTGCCACCTCCGTTACCGGAGGCGCGGTGCGCTCTTACCGCACCTTTTCACCCTTACCTCGATTGCTCGAGGCGGTATATTCTCTGTGGCACTTTCCGTCCACGGCCTTTGAAGGCCGCTGCCCGGACGTTATCCGGCACACCGCTCTGCGGAGTTCGGACTTTCCTCTCCCTGCCTGCGCAGCCCAGCCGAAGCCGTCGTTCGCAGGCCGGCAGCGACCGCCCGGCCCAGCAGCTAACACCATCGATTATAGATGGGGAGAAGCCGCTTTTGGCTCTTGGCTAATTCGCTCTTGGCTTTTGGCCAGAATGCAGACTGCCATCTTTCTGGCGAAGGGCGAGAAGCGAAGAGCGACCTGGTGGCCACGCCCGGGCACGAGCCTTGAGCGATGTCGTTCTCTCAGCTAAGCTGAGCGATGAGTCTACCCATGCCTGACGCACTCACCCAATTCGCTTCGGCTAAGTACATCAGCCTGGAGACCTTCCGCAAGACCGGAGCCGGCGTGCGTACTCCGGTGTGGTTCGCCGCTGATCCCGCCGCACCGCAAACGTTCTATGTCTACTCCGCTCCGGATGCCGGCAAAGTTAAGCGTATTCGCAACAATCCTCACGTCCGCGTCGCACCCTGCGACATCCGCGGCAACCTGCGAGGCGCGTGGGTCGATGCCCAGGCGCGGATCGTCGAAGGCGCTGAGGCCGATAAAGGACAACAACTGCTTCGACAGAAGTACGGATGGATGAAACGTATCGGCGATTTCTTTGCAAGCTTTCGCAACCGTAAGCAGGCGGTGTTGCAGATTACGCTGGGGTAAGCTCGACGGTTAGTACAAGCGGAAGTTCACCTCGACATTGATGTGAACTGCTACGGGTTGACCATCTTTCATAGCAGGGTTGAATTTCCAATTTTGTACCGCTGCGACCGCCTCTTCATCCAAGCCCATACCTGCTGGTCTGGCAATTCGCACGTTTTTCACGGTGCCGTCCGTATCGAGTACCACCCACAATACTGCCACCGCCTGATATCCCGCCTGCTTGGCCGCCTTCGAGTAGTTTGGGTCAGGCGTTGACATCGGTTTCGGAGGTGATACGCTGCCGCCCACTTTGTAAGGCTTCTCTTCCTTTTGGTCCTTAGGGGCGGCACTTGGCGGCTCTAACCACGGTTTCCAGAACTCCGGAACGACATCCGCCAGTTCTGCCGGTTGCGCCAGAAAAACAGCATCCATGATCTTGGCAACATCCGCCATCTCGGTCGAATTGACGCCGTCGACTTCGATTTCTAACTTTCCTTTGTGCGCTGCCCAGTCAACCGGGTTATTCCGAAATTGCTTGCGCACCGGCTCATGCTTATTGATGGTTGCGAGGTCGCGTAGTTTCTTCGTCTCTGGATCGTAGAAGAGAAACAACCTTTGACCTTTAATGCGGAGCGCTCCGTGGGATAGGGAGATCTGCTGCACGCGCAACTGGCCGTCCAAGGTCCAAGCACCAGGGACACCAGCGTTCAGTGGTTTGCCGTCGGAATCGAAGTGTAGATGCTCTCCGGGGTAAAACTGTCGAAGAGTTAGCACCTTGTCGCCGTATTGCTTTTGCAGGTCCGCATTCGAAACGCCCGCGAAAGCGAAGAGGGGAAGGAGCGCGACAGCGAAGCCCAGGAGGGCGCGATAGTGCATGGCCATTATCACGCCACCAGAGTAGCAGCAGTGTCAAACAAAACGCGGAAGCCGAAGCTTCCGCGCTGATCACCTCTGATCAGATTCCACGATTGTCATCACGAAGCGAAGCGAGGGATCTGTTCTCGCTGGCGGTGCCTACGCTTCGCTCAATAAAAGGTTGCCGTTAATGCAACCGAGAGCAGATTCGTCGTGCCCAAAAGCAGGCGCTCGTAATGACACATTAGGCGGCGTTCTTCGGCACAACTGCCCTGACACGAAGCCGCAATCCCTACCGCAAAGCTGAAAGCTGACAGCTTCTTCTACAACGCGTTCATCTTCGCCAGGAACTCCGAGTTGCCAACCGTCTTGCCGAGCCTGTCGATAAGCAGCTCCATCGCTTCGACCGGTGACAGCGGGTTCAGCACCTTGCGCAGTACCCAGATGCGAGCCAGGTCGTCCTTGGGAATGAGCAACTCTTCCTTACGCGTGCCCGAGCGCTGAATGTCGATGGCCGGGAAGGTACGCTTGTCGACCAGTTTGCGGTCGAGGATGATTTCCATGTTGCCGGTGCCTTTGAACTCTTCGAAGATGACGTCGTCCATGCGCGATCCGGTTTCAATCAGCGCGGTGGCGATGATGGTCAGCGAGCCGCCTTCTTCAATGTTGCGGGCCGCACCGAAGAAACGCTTCGGCCGCTGCAAGGCATTCGAGTCGACGCCGCCGGAGAGCACCTTACCCGAAGGCGGAACGATGGTGTTGTAGGCGCGCGCCAGTCGCGTAATCGAGTCCAGCAGGATCACTACGTCGCGCTTGTGCTCGACCAGGCGCTTCGCCTTTTCGATCACCATTTCGGCGACCTGCACGTGGCGGGCGGCGGGCTCGTCGAACGTCGACGAAATGACCTCGCCCTTTACCGAGCGCTGCATGTCCGTCACTTCTTCCGGGCGCTCATCGATGAGCAGCACGATCAGCACGATCTCCGGATGATTGGTGGTGATGGAGTTCGCCAAGTTCTGCAACAGCATGGTCTTGCCGGTACGCGGCGGAGCGACGATCAGTCCGCGCTGTCCCTTACCCACCGGGGTCAGAAGGTCCATCACGCGGGCGCTGATGTTCTCGCGCACGGTCTCCAGTTTGATCCGCTCCTGCGGATACAGCGGCGTCAGGTTGTCGAACAGAATCTTGTTGCGCGCTTCTTCGGGAGACTCGAAGTTCACAGCTTCGATCTTCACCAGCGCGAAGTATTTTTCGCCCTCATGCGGAGGACGAACCTGTCCGCTGATGGTGTCGCCGGTCTTCAGGTCGAACTTGCGGATCTGCGATGGCGAAACATAAATGTCGTCGGGTCCGGGCAGGTAGTTGTAATCCGGAGAGCGCAGGAATCCATAGCCGTCAGGCAGGATTTCGAGCACGCCCTCAGCGAAAATATGGCCTTCCTTCTCGCTTTGCGCCTGGAGGATTTTGAAGATAAGGTCCTGCTTGCGCAGGCCGCTGGCACCGGGAAGATCGAGCTGGCGCGCGATCTTGGTTAGCTCGGTGATGTTCTTTTCTTTGAGTTCAGAGATTGTCATGTTCACCTACGAAGGGATATTGCGGAAGGGCGGGCCGGAAGGATCGGCGGAAGGGGCGCGCCGAAGCGCGACGCGCTTATGCAGCGCGCCGCTGGGCCTCGGAAGCTGTCTCCGGTTCTACGATAATGTTCTGCCGCTCGGCATCAGCGATGCGATGCAGCACCTGATTAGTCGTATCCTGGATACGGGTGTTGGGACGATGGAACTTCCGCGTCGCCTTGGAAGCCAACTGGCAAAGCATGTAACGGTTGCGCAGCGTATGAACTGCCTCAAATACGAGATCGGACCGCATCTTTCTTCTCCTAATTGCGTATGAAGGTATAACCAGGGAGCCCGGCCGAATGATCGGAATGGTTATCGCAGCTCCCGGCGTCGTACAGCTTGGCGGTGAGAACGTCTCGCGAGGCGCGCTCAATAGGAGCCACCTTCTTGGATGCACACCCAGCGCAAAGAGTTCCAGTTTTCCGCAAAGTACAAAGTAGCTGACCAGCCGAGTTCAGTCGGCCAAGGCCTGACGATTCATGGATCCACCTGAAAACAGCACAGAGTCCGACTGCACTCAGGTGTTGCCTTCCTGATTACCGGTTATTGGCGTTCAGTGTGTGGCCTATTAGGGCAGGACGCCTGGACTGAAGCTACAGGATCACGGCTAACTCAGAAGCGATACCTTAGCCGGGATCGAAGTGCCCCGTCAAGAAAAATCTGCCCTGGTTACCGCACGCCGGTAACCAACTAACCGAGCTGCCCCTTAGACGACAAAACTCGGCAAAGGTATGTAAAAAACGTAAACGTAAGAAAGCACGTAAGTTGCTCGCCATATCAATATCAAATTCGCGGTTCCGCTGGCGTACTCCGGCGTTTCGACCGATGTGGTCGAACCAGCCCCCGCCCGGCGCCTTCGGCCCGAGTAGCCCAACATCGGGATCTCTTCTCCGCCCGATTCCTACGCCCAGAATGTGCGGTCTAATGTTCTGTACTGGATGGCCTCGGCGATGTGCCCGGCCTCGATTTCCTCCGCATTTGCCAGGTCGGCGATGGTACGCGAGACCTTCAGGATTCTGTCATGCGCGCGCGCGCTCAGACCCTGCTTTACCATGGCCCGCTCCAGCAGGTGCTCGGCTTCGGTACCCAGCTCGCAATACTTGCGGATCTCGCGCGAGCCCATCTGGGCGTTGGAGTAGATGCGCTCCTTGCCGACGGCGAAGCGATTGAGCTGACGCTCGCGAGCGATCATCACCCGCTGCCCGATGTCGGCGGAGCTCTCCGGCGATACGCTGCTGCGCAGCTCCTTGTAGTTCACCGCGGGCACGTCGATGTGGATATCGATCCGGTCCAGCAGCGGCCCCGAAATCTTCGACACGTAACGCTGAATCATCATGGGCGAGCAGTGACACTCGCGCGTGCGGTCGTTGAAGTATCCGCAGGGACACGGGTTCATGGCCGCGACCAGCATGAAACGCGCCGGGAAACTCAGCGACATTGCCGCTCGGGCGATGGTGACCATGCCGTCTTCCAGCGGCTGGCGCATCACCTCCAACACGTTGCGGGGGAACTCCGGCAACTCGTCGAGAAACAGTACGCCGTTGTGTGCCAGCGAAACCTCGCCTGGCCGCGGAATCATGCCTCCGCCGATCAGGCCTGCGTCGGAGATGGTGTGGTGTGGCGAGCGGAACGGCCGCGGTCCCGACTAAGCCGCTGGACGAATCCAGGACGCCGGCTACGCTATGAATCTTCGTCGTCTCTAGCGCCTCGTCGAAAGTGAGCGGAGGCAGCACTGTCGCCATGCGTTTCGCCAGCATGGTCTTGCCCGAGCCGGGCGGGCCAATCATCAGCAAATTGTGACCGCCCGCGGCTGCGACTTCGATGGCGCGCTTGGCGGTTTGCTGGCCGCGAACGTCTTTGAAATCCACGCCGAAGTGCTGCGAAACCTGTAGCAACGCCTGGGTGTCGATCTTGATGGGCTGAATGCCGTTGCCGGTATTCAGCAGCTGCACCACTTCCGTCAGCGAGCGCACCGGATAGACGTCTACTCCCTCGACCATGGCCGCCTCGCGCGCATTCGTCTCCGGCACGATCAGCTTGCGGATCTTGTTGGCGCGTGCCATGACTGCAATCGGCAAGGCTCCGCGAATAGCGCGCAGGCCGCCATCGAGCGAGAGCTCGCCCACGAAAAGCGCATCTTCGGGAGGCTTTGTGTTGATCCCCCCGTAAGCGCCCAGGATGCCGAGTGCCATCGGCAGGTCAAAGCCTGAGCCCTCTTTGCGAATGTCTGCCGGAGCCAGGTTGATGGTGGTGATGGTCGGAGGAATGTCGTATCCCGAGTTCTTCAGGGCTGAGCGCACACGCTCGCGGCTCTCGCGAACCGCGGCATCGGGCAGGCCCACCGTGGTGAACTTGCCCTCTTCGTTGGCCTTAAATGGAGCGACGTCGACCTCAACCTCGATCAGGTTGGCATCGATGCCGTACACCGCGGCGCTCAGCGTCTTGTAGAGCATCAGGGGGGAGAGCTCATCTTAGAGGTAACAGAGGCCAGTTACTTCTTGATGTGACCTCTCTCACCCACCCGCGTGACAGGGCTGCCGCCTTGCTTGCTGGGGTGTCGGGCCAACCCAATCGGCGGTGCCAGACTTCAGAATTACCAGCCACCGCAATCCTAGGTTCACGTCAGGAAATGCAGGGATTCGAAAGATTTGGAGAGTTCAGCCGTGCCGTCCACGCCTCACGTGCGGAAAGTGCGGCTTGTTGGGACCCGTTCATCCCCTACCCTGATCTTCGGGTTGCCGAAGGCATGCTGCTGGGCCTTATGCTGACGCTGCCTTTCTGGCTCGCCGTAGGCTGCGCCATCGCCTTGACCCTCCGCTAGCCCACTGCTCGACTGGCACGTGGTGGCTCCTGCTCGTGTTCATCTCACGCTATTATGGATTGAGTTGTACCTCTGGCTCATCTCCTACTCATGGCTGAAGCTTTTGTCTGCGATGCAATCCGCACTCCCTTTGGCCGCTACGGCGGGGCACTGGCCACCGTTCGCCCCGACGATTTGGCTGCCGTTGTCATCAAGTCTCTGCTGGAGCGAAATCCCGGGCTCGATCCCGCTGCGGTGGACGATGTGATCCTCGGCTGTGCTAACCAGGCGGGAGAAGACAACCGCAACGTCGCACGCATGGCTCTGCTGCTGGCGGGCTTGCCGCAGGAGGTGCCGGGCTCGACCGTAAACCGACTCTGCGGCTCCAGTCTCGATGCAATTGCCGTCGCGGCGCGGGCGATCAAGAGCGGCGAGAACGCGCTGATCATCGCCGGCGGTGTGGAAAGCATGTCGCGCGCGCCGTTCGTGATGGCCAAGTCGGAATCGCCTTTCTCGCGCGACCTGAAAGTCGAAGACACTACCCTGGGCTGGCGCTTCGTGAATCCGAAGATGAAAGCCATGTACGGTGTCGACTCCATGGCTGAGACCGCCGAGAACGTAGCCGAGGAGTACAACATCTCGCGCGAAGACCAGGACGCCTTCGCTCATCGCAGCCAGCAGCGGGCGGCGGCAGCGGTAAAGAACGGCATACTGGCCGACGAGATCGTTCCGGTGTGTATCCCACAACGTAAGGGTGACCCGGTGATGGTCGATCGCGACGAGCATCCGCGCCCCGAGACTTCGCTGCAGGCGCTCGCCAGGCTCAAGCCCTATGTCAAGGCCGACGGTACAGTCACAGCCGGAAACGCCTCGGGGGTCAACGATGGAGCAGCGGCGGTGATCATCGCCTCAGAAGCGGCGGTCCAGAAGTTCGGGCTTACGCCGAAGGCGCGCATAGTCGCGTCAGCAGTGGCGGGAGTTGCACCGCGCCTGATGGGCATGGGGCCGGTGCCGGCAACGGGTAAAGCTCTCGCGCAGGCCGGGCTCACAATGGATGACATGGACGTGATCGAGCTCAACGAAGCCTTCGCCGCGCAGGCGCTCGCCGTGTTGCGGCAGTTGTGGATCCAGGATGACGCTCCCCAGGTGAACCCTAACGGCGGAGCGATTGCCTTGGGACATCCGCTGGGAGCCAGCGGGGCGCGGCTGGTCACGACGGCCGTTCGGCAGTTGCAGCGAATCAACGGACGCTACGCGTTATGCAGCATGTGTATCGGCGTCGGCCAGGGAATCGCCATGGTCTTGGAGCGGGTGTAAGGGCAGTAGGTTAGTGGCTGGTCGCTCGTTCAAGTACTCCACATCACAACTTGGTGCTCCGGCTCAATCCGAAAATCGGCCGGAATGCCGCGCCTCATGTTGCGCTCGTAGGTGTACTCCACGTGCAGAATCCAGAGCACGGGCAGCGCGATCAGCACCGCCAGCACCCACAGCGCTTTCTTACTGAAAAGAATCCTCAGCACTCGCACCTGCTTCTCGCCTGCTTACTTGAGATACTTCGCCAGAAAGGCAGTCGTAAGTTCCCAAGCTTGCTTGGCGTCGTCCGCGCGGTAACCTTGCTTGTTGTTTGGATTCTCGAAAGCGTGTCCGGCGTCAGGAAATATCTTGATCTCCACCGGGTTGCCCATTGCCTTCAGGTCAGCTTCAAATTTCTTCACATCCGGCACCGGGATGCCCTGATCCTTGCCCCCGAAAATGCCAAGAATCGCGGCATGGATTTTCTGCAAGGTCGCGTGGTCAGACGCGAGGTGTCCGTAGTTGATGACGGCCGCCTTCAGCTTGGGGTCGGCGATTGCCAGGTCGAGCGCATAGCCTCCACCCATACACCATCCGATGTCGCCGACCTTGGCGGGATCAACGTTTTTCTGCGAGCGGAGAAACGAACTCGCGGCCAGCAAGTCGCGGTTGGCGCGGTCGGTCGGAACGCCGCGCATAATCTCATGCGCCTCCTCCGGAGTAGTGGCAACCTTGCCGCGATATAGATCGATTGCCAGCGTGACGTAGCCCTGGTCGGCAAGCTTCGAAGCCTGCTCCTTCACCCAGTCATTGAGTCCCCACCATTCGTGGATAACGACCAGCGCGGGAAATGGCCCCTTGCCCTGCGGCGTGTACAGGATGGCGTTGACGGTTTCGTCGCCACTCTTGTACGACACGGCTTTGCCATCAGCAGCAAAGGCGGAAAGCGTCATGGCACTGAGAAGAGCGGAGAGCAGAATCAGCTTCATGTGGGTGCTCCTGAACAAGTAGCTAATGACAGTAATCAGCAATTAGCAACTACCATCCTGAGATGAGTTTTCCATCTTCTGGTGTCATCCCGAGACGGCGTCAGCCGGCCGAGGGACCTGCAGTTGGCACGCGTGACCCCGAACGATCGCCCATCCAGCAACTGAAACTGCCAGCTGCCAGCTACTTCTTCAGCCCTTGCAGCAGTTTGCGCCCGAGTTCCTGCGCCTCGCCAAAGTGACGCTGATACTCCACAAAGAGCCGATTGTATTCCAGCGAGTGGTCGGGATTGAGATGCGCGCGCAGCATCATATCGCGCAGCTTCACCGGATTCGGTAAAACCGCGTCCTCATTCAATTCTTCCAGAGCGGTGGTGGGGTCGTAGTGATACATGCCCTCTCCTGCGATAGGCCGCATGTTATCAGGGTTTCAAGCGGAAGGTATAGCCAGCGCCGCCCAGTTGCGAGGCAGGAGATCACTGCATCTGCGGAACTTGTATCTGTGCGTCCGCTTGAGCGCAGGTGTCCGCAATCGATCCCGTTGGCGGCTCTCCAATGTGGTAGTCGCGATAATCGATGCTGAGCTTGGCGGTGCCGCCAAAGCGCACGTGCGTGACACTGGTGTTCCGTGCCGGGAGCCAGAACTCGCCAATCTTCTGGTAATCATGCTGAATTTCAGTGTGGCTGATCCAGAAGGAGATGTTCTTGGCCGGCTGCGCCGTAACCCGAGACACCGCAAAGTCGTTGGCGTCGACCCAAATCTTCCCGTGATAAAGGAACTTACTTTTGAAGCGAGGCGTCACTTCGAGCACGTACTGCGGCTGCCCGGCAATCGTATCGGTACCCACCAACTGAAACTCGTAGTTGCTGGGACTCAACTCGCTCCTGCCCAGATTGTCTTTGTTCGACGCCTCTTTTTCGTTCTCGATCAGCTCTCCCAGAACATGGTCGATCAGCACCCGTGACCCGTGTTCCTTCACCACGTGAAATTGCTTCTGTGCCGGGGCGTCGTACGCCATGCCTACCACCATCTCGGCGGACTTGTCCGACGGGAAGCCGACATAGTTGACCGCGTAAAACCGACAATTCTCGTAGTGTTTCAACGCGGCAGCCCGGCTCTGGTTTTGTTGCACCAGCCGGCTGACCACCTCGTTGGTAGTGAGCGAACCGGTTGTCAGAGCATGCTGAGCGTTGGAAGCGGGCGGTTGCGCCAGCGCGATGGCTGGCAGAGCCAGCACTGTCAGCACTCCAGCGAGCAATCTACCGCGAGTGGATGTTCGTTTCACAGAGGCACCCCAACAACTGAAAGAAAACTGATGGACTCGAGCCAATCTGTCAAGCCAAAATCCGTTAACTGTCCGTTCACTGCAAGTTAATCACACGAAGGCTGGACGCCGCTTTTTGCTTTTCCGAAAAACAGCTTCCATGCCCAAAGCGGTCCTGCGATCACGAACTGTACGAACAGGACCGGCACCCGCATGAGGTCGCGCCACAGCGGTTGACTCTCTTCGCCTACCACCATCGCTCCCCGACGCATCATGAACAGATTGAACAGCGTTGAGACCACCGACAGCGCGGTTGCGAAGGTCACCGCCGGTCGCACGTTGTGCATGCCGGTGTACACGTGCGCCAGGTAATCGAATCCATACAATGCCGACGGAATTCCCACCGCAACAATTGCAGCTGCCAGCCATCCCGGTTGCGCGAAGCGCATGGCCTGCGTGAATGCCGCGTAAATGCCCGCGGTTGCGCAACTGAAGACGATCTCCACCAGCACGGCAGTCGAAATCTCCGCCCGCCCGCGCCGCATGGTCGCGACGAAGAAGATCGTCCCCCGATTGATCGCGGCGAACAGCGCCGATTTCCAGTTCCAGTGTTGAACGAAATAGTAGAACGGGTTCCGGAACAGTTGGAGCAGGGCTCTTCCAACCGTCGTTCGCGGGCTTCCGTTTCCGGAATCGCCGTTTGCCATCATGTGCTTGCAGTATAGGAGCGTTTACTTTAGTGATTCTGTTAAATGTTAACCAAGAAATCTTGAACGCCTCATATTGCTGTCACCTATTTCCAGAGATACTGCATCTGTAGTGGTGCATCCCGAGGCATTCCTGACGATGCCAATCACACCACTAGACCGGGGGTGAGGTCAATTGCAGAGCCGAATCTCGTACTTCTGGAAAGAGCCTGCTGCCCGAAAAGGTTTCCAGACCGGTGTGTCACTGCATAGTCACACCAATCATTCGCGAGAAAGTCTTTCCTTCGTGCCGCTGCTGGCAAACCGCAGCGCTCCCATCCGCTGGTACATGGAACGCCACAAGAAAAAGGCGTCGCGCGGGCCCATTCCCATCGATCTCTTGCACGCCCACTGGACGCCTCCGGTAACGGCACGCGAAGCTTACGAGCTGGAGCGCCGCCAAATCCAAGACGTGCTCGGCCTCGAGGCGCTGGTTTCGATCTCGGACCACGACAATATTGAGGCATCCTCACGCCTGCGTGTGCTCCCCGAATTCAGTGACGTTCCCATCTCCATCGAGTGGACCGTGCCCTTCGAGGAAAGCTACTTCCACATCGGCATTCACAATTTGCCGGCCAGGGTGGCTAACTCGGTGGTTGCCGATTTGGCCCAGTACACGGCGCAACCTGAGCCCGAGCGACTGAAGCAGTTGTTCGTTTACCTGAACGAGTTCGACGGCGTGCTCGTGGTCTTCAATCATCCCAAGTGGAACATGCCCTTGCTGCCGCCCAACCGTTTTCAATACCTGCTGGCAGACTTCCTGGCGCGTTACTCGGCCCACCTGCACGCCTTCGAGCTGAACGGATTGCGCTCGTGCCAGGAGAATCAGGAAGTCGCGAAACTCGCTTCGGGATGGAACCAGCTGGTCATTTCAGGCGGCGACCGCCACGGACGCGAGCCGAACGCCAACGTGAACCTGACCAATGCCTGCTCGCTCGACGAGTTCGTCCACGAAGTGCGCGTGCAGCGCATCAGCAATGTTGTGTTCATGCCGCAATATGCCGACCCGCTGGCCATGCGCTTCGTACATACTTTTCTCGACGTCATTCGCGAGTACCCGGATTACGCCGACGGTGCCCGGAACTGGGACGATCGCACCCTGCATCCCAACGCTACTGGCGAGTTGAAGCCGGTCTCGACGCAATGGAGTGCCCCGCCCGCTCTGATTGCCGCCATATTTCGCGTGGCCTTCCACCTGGAGAGCGGGATTGCCCCCAACCTGTGGCGAAAGATTGCCAGTAATAAAAATTTTCAGCTGAACTTGATGGACGGACAATCCAATCTGTAACCGAGTCGTGCGGCGGTTCGACTATACTGGCCCGAACAGGACGTGGCGGCCGGCTTAACCGCGCCGCAACATTGACGGAATCCTGACCATGACTGCTTCCATACGCCGCACCGCGAAGAACCTCAACCGCCTTTATCGCGAGACTCGCATGGTTGCCATGGCGCTGCGTTCCCAGCGCCACCCGGTACTGGCACACATGGTCGTGACCCGCCGCTGCAACCTGGCATGCACCTATTGCAGCGAGTTCGACGACTTCTCCAAACCGGTTCCGACCGAAGCACTGTTCAAGCGTGTCGATAAGCTCGCTGCACTGGGCACCACCGTCATCACCATGACAGGCGGCGAGCCCTTGCTGCATCCTGATCTCGACAAAGTCATTGCGCGCATTCGCAACCATGGCATCATTGCCATCCTGGTAACGAATGGATACCTGCTCAACGTCGAGCGCATTCAGCGGCTGAACGCTGCGGGCGTCGATCACATGCAGATCAGCGTGGACAACGTTAAGCCCGACGACGTCTCCAAGAAGAGCCTGAAGGTTCTCGACAAGCGGCTGCAATGGCTGGCCGAACATGCCGAGTTCCGCGTCAGCATTCACTCGGTGCTGGGCGCGTGTACGGAAAATCCGGAAGAGGCATTCACCATCGCCAAGCGTGCGACCGAGCTTGGACTTGATCAGCACTGCCGGCATCGTTCACGACTCGGCCGGGCAGCTCAAGCCCCTGAACCCGGTGCAGCGCGACGTGCTTACCAGGATCGACTCCCTGAAGCGGCGCGGCAAATTTTCCGCGGCGTGGCACAATCCCTGGCGCGAAAATCTGATCCGCGGCTTACCCAATGAGTGGCACTGCGGAGCCGGCGGCCGCCACCTCTATATCTGCGAGGACGGCCTGGTGCACTATTGCATGGCGCAGCGCGGATATCCGGCGATTCCGCTGGAAGCCTACACGCGCGAGGACATCGAGCGCGAAACCAAGGCCAAGAAAGACTGCGCGCCCTACTGCACCATCTTCTGCATTCAGCGCGTGGCGCTGATCGATCGCGTGCGCGATAATCCGCGCAAGGCCCTGGAGGAATTTTTCCCCACCAAAGATGCCGACGGCAACACGAGAAAGCTGCCGGTGCCGATTCGCGTGCTCAGCTCACTGCTCGCGCCCTCGCAGAGTAAGAAAGAAAACCTGGCACAGAAGACCGCGCTAAAGATTCTGAAGATCGACTGACCTGCCCACACCCAAAGCCCGCAGGGCGTGTGATGATAGCCCAGGACGGAGCACAGCGGAGTCCTGGGTCAGCGGCAATCAATGTTCCCGAGTCCCCCGGGGACGGCATTCTTACCTCGCCGGGTTAACCCCTTAAACCTTAAACGCGCTCTCTTCCTACGCGAACTGCCCCATCGCCCGCCGTCGCATCTGCCGCCGCAACGTAGCCTTCGAAATGTCGAGTGCTCCGCAAATCTGCTCTTCCGATGCGCGCTCGCCACTGTATTCCGAGATGCGCTGCTGTAGCTCCTGCTCGCGCTCCAGCACGTCGCGATAGAAACCGACCAGCTGCCGCGTGGCCGCGGCCCAGCTCCACTTTTCGGCATCAAGTCGCGCTTCACGTCGCATGGTCTCACGGTGCTCGGCATCCGTGACCAGCCGTCGCACAGCAGCTATGGCGTGCTCTTGATCGCCTGGCTCGAAGAGATGGCCAGTCACTCCGTTGCGCACGATGTCGGGAATACCTCCCGCATTGGCCGCGACCACCGGGCAGCCCGCAGCCATGGCCTCAAGCACCACCAGTCCCAGCGTCTCGGTTTGCGACGCCATAAAGAACACGTCAGCCGATGCGTAAGCCGCAGCCAGGTCGTTGCCCTTCATGAAGCCCGGGAAGTAGGTCGGCGTGCCGGCGAAGTACTCCTTCAGCTTGTCGCGATGCGGACCATCGCCGATCAAGGCCAGCCGTAGTCCTGGAATCGCCTGCAGCACCGGACGGCAAGCCTCGATGCCTTTCTCCGCCGAGAGCCGACCGATGTAGACCATCAGCTTGTCTTCAGGATGGCCTTGCGTCAGCCGCTCCCGCATCTCCGGCGAAGCCTTGTCAGGACTGAAGGTCTCGGTGTCAACGCCCTTCTGCCAAAGCTCGACGCGCTTCAGCCCCTGCTCACGCAGCAGGTCGACCATGGCTTGCGAGGTGGCAAGCGCCAGGTCCGAAACGTTGTACGCCGACCGCGTACCCTTCCAGAAAAGCGGCTCCAACTTTCCGAATCCGTAGTAGTGCAGATACTTGTCCAACTGCGCGTGATACGACACGACCAGCGGGACGCTATGGCGTTTGCTGTAGTGAAACGCCGACGAGCCCAGCACCACCGGATGCGCAGCGTGGATCAGGTCGGGCTGAAAGTCCCGCAGCGCCTCTCCTATCGAAGGCCGCGGAATCGCCAGCTTGATGTCGGGGTAAAGCGGAAACGAGAAACCCTTTACGCCATGCACCCGCGCGCCCGCGTACTCTCGCAACCCGCCATCGGGCGCGATGACCAGCACCTCGTGCCCAAACAGAACCAGGTGCCGAATGGTCTGGCAGAGACGCGTAACTACGCCATCAATTTTGGGAAGAAAGGTTTCAGTGAAAAGCGCAATGCGGAGGGGACGTTCGGAATCGCGAGTCTCAGAGCTGATGGGCGACGGGCGCATCTTGTTTAAGGGCAACTCTGGTTCCTGCAGCGCGAATATTCGCGTCAGGGCACGACCTTGGTCGTGCCGATAAGTCCAACTGCAACTCTACCGAGAGCCGACTTCAGTCGGCGGCATATGCTGCGTCGCACTTTTAAAACCTTGTCCGCTAGCGCCGCACTTGTGCTGAGCACAGAGGAATCGCTTTTCGCGTGCGTCGTACATCCGCGAAGCCAAGAGCAGTCCCCCGCCGCTGAAGCCGCTCAGGAGGACGCACAAAAAGACAATGCGTACGGCACGTCTAAAGACGTGCCCTGACGCGGACTTTGCCTCACGAACAGCTTACACAATTCCCTGCTAGTCGCCGTTCAAACTAGTTGCTAAACTCGCGAACTCCGGCCGCAGCTGGCTGGTGTGCCGGTCGTACTCTCCCCGCGACGCAAACATTTTGCGCAGCACCGGACGAACGTTGTCGTGCGACAGAAAAACGACTGTGCCTACGATCGGGATCAGCCACAGCGGAGTTCCCCGTCCGCCATCCAGGTAGAACGACAGTGGATGCCAGCTGTAACTATCCACATCCGCCCAGATGCGATCGGTAAAGCGACGGCGGCCATACGGGAAATGCGGATAGCGCCGCAGCACGTCGCCCGCAGTCGCCAGCTCGCGAAAGCGCACCGGCTCTTCATATGCCGGCAGCACCAGCACGTCCAGCGGACGACTGTTGCGCACGTCATCCACGAACTCGCCCCAGGTTTCGGCATGACTTAAGTTGAGCATCGTATTCGGCCGGCATCCGTGGCGGTCGCCGCCCGAGATCACCGGCAGGTCCCACTCTTCCGCCAGCGGCAGCACCTTCTGGTTTTCGTTCCACGGGCGCATACCGTTGATTTCGATGGCGTGAATCCAGGGCCGGCACAGTTCCAGGAACTGCTGCAACGTGGTCCAGTGCTGCGTGGCTCCGACTTTCACAAAATTGCAGCACGGATGATTCAAAATAATCAGCGTGTCGTGATGGCCATGCAGCGCTGCCATCAACTCGCACAGTCGCTCTTCCTGCGGATCCGTCGTGTAGCGCGCCAGCTCATCCATGATCTCGACCGCGCGCAACGGATCGAGATGATGTATCCCGACGTGAAAACAATTGCCCCGGAAAGGAATGCTCCATTCCACCGAAACGGGGATCAGCTTGCCCGCGGCCTTTGCTTGTAGTCCCAACGGACCCGCGATCGTGTCGTGGTCGGTGATAGAGACGAAAGCCTGCAGCCCCAGCTTGTCTTCGATCTGCCGGGTCTCCGATTCCAGCACCATTTCTGGTGACATCGGAGGCGTCCAGTATGCCTTGCTGAAGTCGATCGACTTCCCCGGGTTGTTGTCGCGGTACTTCTTCATCTCTTTGTTAAAGAGAGGACCGACGATGGGGATAGTGTGGTAGTCGATGTACAGCGGCAGGAAGGCCAGGTTTTCTTTGGAATGTTGCGTGTGGCTGTGCAACGAAAATGCCGTGCGAAATCCTGGCAATGATCGCAGCTCGCCTGTCTGTCGATGGATCGTCGTCTGAGCTCGGTTCAAGTTTGCACCGTTGCAACTTCGCTTGCGTTACTTCGGTCGCACAGGAAGACAGACAGCTCTCTCCGCGTGCTTCTCAACTGAAGCTGCACCTCACCCACTAACTGCTCTCGATATCCTTACATTCTGCCGTGCGACGGTTCTACCGAAATCAAACAATGATTAATTTTTGGGAGCGAGAACAGTCATTTTGCTACCCCGGGGCCCGGTATTCAACAAGGCGCAACTCATCGTGGCAGAATCTGGCGCGCCTCTCAGCGAATCGTCAACTCCGCCGGCGTTGCCCTGAGTTGAGTCAGGAGCGATCCAGACAGTTACTTTCGCAGGCTCGACAATGTCTTTCATGTCGATATTCCAGAAGCGGAGTCCATCGCGCCCCAGGGTGAATTCAACTTTCCGGCTCTGCCCAGGAGCAAGCGTGATGCGCTGGAACCCCTTCAGCTCACGCACCGGACGCGCCACGCTAGTCCCACGTTGCCGGATATACAGCTGCACGATTTCGTCAGCCCTTACCTTCCCCGTGTTTCGCACCTCGGCGGTGACGCGGATGCTGGCGCTGCCGTCATTGAGGGCCGCTGCCGATGCGGTCGCAGAGCTCAGTGTCGTCGGCGAATAGTTGAACGTGGTGTACGACAGACCAAATCCGAACGGGAACAGCGCAGAGTTCTGCTCATCCACATATCGCGACACGTACTTCTCCTGCGCGTTCGTTGGAGGATGAGTGAGATTGACGTTGCCGGGAGGGCGTCCCGTGTTCAGCGCGTTGTAGTAGAGCGGCTCTTGTCCTACAGCGCGGGGAAAGCTGGTCGTCAGCTTGCCGCTGGGCGAGACATCGCCAAACAGCGTTCGCACAATCGAGGGCCCGGCCTGGACACCGGGGAACCACACTTCCATGATCGCCGCCACGTGCTGGGCAGCCCAGTTCAAGACCAACGGGCGTCCGCTGAAGAGTAGCAGCACGACCGGCTTGCCGGTCGCGGCGACGGCTTCGAGCAACCGCTGCTGATTGCCCGGCAGATCGAGATGCGCGCGGGAAGCGGCTTCGCCGCTCATCAGGCTGGCGTCTTCGCCGAGTGCCATGACCACGACATCAGCTTGCCTGGCTGCGTTCACCGCCTCGGCAAATCCGGCTTCCGAGGTGCCGAGAATGTCAGTGCCCTTCGCGTACAGTACGCGACCGCCGCCAGCGCTAACCCGCTTCTCCAATGCGGCGCGTACGGTCGTTACATCCTTCGCCGTGCTCTTGCCGCCCCACGACCCGACCATCTGCGCGCCATCGTCGGCCAGCGGTCCGATGAGCGCCACGGTCTTCACGCTCGCTTTCAGCGGCAACGCCGGCGCGTCATTGACTGCAGCGTTCTTCAGCAGCACGAATGACTGCTCCGCAGCGGTACGCGCCAGCTCAAGACTGGCAGGCGGAATCGTTTTGGCCTCGTCGTCGTTCTCCTGCGTGTAGGGATGATCGAACAATCCCAGCGCGAACTTCACCCGCAAAATTCGCCGCACCGCCTCATCCAGCACGCTCTGCGGCACAGCGCCGGAGCGCACAAGCCGCGGCAACTCGGTGCGATAGAGATTGCTCTCCATGTCCATGTCCACACCGGCAATCGCAGCTTTGCGCGCCGCCGTCGCGTCGTCGAGTGCGACGCCCTGTTCAATGAGCTCCTTCACCGCGCCGTAGTCGCTTACCACCAGTCCTCGGAACTTCCACTCGTCGCGCAGAACGGTTTTCAAGCGTGAACGCGTTCTCCGTCGACGGAACTTCGTTCAGCGCTTCGAAGGCGCTCATGAATGTGGGCGCCCCGGCGCGCGCCGCGGCTTCAAACGGGGGCAGATACACCTGCCGGAGCAGGCGCTCAGGAATCTCCGCCGTGTTGTAGTCGCGTCCACCTTCGACCGCACCGTAGCCGGCGAAATGCTTGGCGCAGGCGGCGAGCGAATCGGGATTGCTGAGACTTGATCCCTGGTATCCGCGCACGTAGGCGGCAGCAATCGCCGAGCCGAGGTATGGATCTTCGCCGGCGCCCTCGGAAATTCGGCCCCAGCGTGCATCGCGCGCGATGTCAACCATCGGCGAGAACGTCCAGCGAATGCCGGCGCGGCTGCCTTCTTGCGCGGCCAGGCGGGCGACCTGCTCGATCAGCGTCGGATCCCACGAGGCCGCCAGCCCGAGCGGAATGGGAAACGCCGTTCGGAAACCGTGAATGATGTCGAGCCCGAAGATCAGCGGAATGTGCAGCCTGGACTGCTCGACAGCAATCTTCTGCATGGCGTTGGTCTGGGCCGCCCCGGTCATGTTCAGGATCGAGCCGACCTGGCCCGCGGCGACCATCTCCTTGTAGTCGCTGCGTCCGGTGCCCGGGCCAGTGGGCGTTCCGATGGAGAACTGCGTCATCTGCCCGGCTTTTTCTTCCAGCGTCATCTGCTGGAGCAACTGCTCGATGCGTGCCTCGGTTTTTGGGTCATTCGCCCACGAAAGATCGCTCTGAGCTGCGGCTAGTTGACTGATAAACATTGCACAGAGAAATGTATTAATCGCAATCCAGGAGTAGAAGTCATGATAAAAGCGGCGCCTGAAGGATCGTTTTCGTAGCACTTAGCGGTTGATTCCTGCCGTTTCTTGGGGGTTGCTGACCCGTATCGAATCGCGGCAGATTTGCAGGACTGATCTGGAGCTTTCTTCGACACGAATTCAGACGAGTTCACTGTGCCGCTGTCGCGGCTTTGGTTTTAGCTTTACCTTTCGCCGGACGCCTGGCCTTGCTCCTAGCCGATGCGTTTTTCGTCTTGCCTGTCCTACTTCCCAGCGAGCGCTTGAATGCCTCGTAATCCTCAATCGTCTGCTCGGCGTAGGCCAGGGCGAATTTCGCGATCGCCTTTTCGAACTTGGGACCCACGCCCATGTATCCGAACAGGACGCAGGAGTCTCCGGATCGCGCATGGCCTTTGGCGAGCAGCTCACCGCAGACCATTGCGTACTGGTCCAACCCTCTGCCTTTCAGCTCGGCGCTGGTGATACTCGCCTTGTGATCGCGCAGCTGCCGCACCAGGTAGTCGCGTCCGTCAAACGACGTCCAGCCGAGGAAGATGTCCGACTGCAACTGCATAGCCCGCTGTCCTTCAGCGGTACGCTGGCCCTGGTTCTCCGGGACGCGCGCATCCGGCAGATACGCCGCGTAACAGGAACGCGCCTCCTCCTTCACCTGCAGGAACAACGGATCCTCAGCTCCCGCTCCGAGCATCAGTGCGACGTAGTCGCGCATGCCGACGCTGCCGCATCCGACCACGCGAAAGCCAACATCCTCGATGCGGTATTGCTCGAAGAAGCGACGGCGTTCCGGCAGAAGGTTCAGGCTGTAATCGTGAACCGCCTGCTTCACTTTGGCCGCGACCTCAGAAGGCATCCGGTTCTGCTTAAAGATGAAACGGTCGCCGCTCTTCTCGGCCATCTTTTCAAACGCCTGCTTGTTGGTGGAGAGCTGTGCGCGCCGCAGCACCGGCGCGATGGGTGAGCGCTCGGGATGGCGTAGCACCTGGTAGCGCGCCAGTTCTACCACCGGCAGCTCCGAAAGTCTGTGCATGGTTTCACGATAACTGCGCACGAAAGAAAGCACCGCGTCCTTGCAGGCTGGGTCGCTGCCTCCCGACTCGCGACACACCAAAACCAGGCTCGACGCCATGCGCTTTACGTCCCACTCCCACGGGCCGGGAATAGTTTCGTCGAAGTCGTTGATGTCGAAGATGACATGACCATCGAGCCCGGCGAATGAGCCCAGGTTGTAGACGTGGGCATCGCCGCAGAGCTGCGCCAGCAACCCGGTATTGGGCAGCAGCGCGAGATCGGCCGCCATGACCGGCGCCGCGCCGCGATAGTACGCGAAGGGCGAGACCGCCATGCGCCGATGCTTCTCGGGTAGCAACTTCGCGACCCGGCCCTTCTCCGACTCGTGAAGAAGATCGAGGGGATTGGACTTTCTTGCTTTCGGGTCCCAGTCGGCTTGCACGATGCGACTGCAACGCAGGCGGGCCTTTCTGCCTAAACTTTCACGGGCTTCCCGCGTGTACTCTTGCATTGCTGCCTGACCCCGCCAATCTGGAATGATGGAATGCAGCGAATAATAGCCAATGTCGCGACGGTATGAAAGAGGAGTTTTCGGGAGTGTCGCCAATGTGGTTCAGCGGCTGAGCGTCGCGCGCCAGCTTCGGCGCATCCATAATCTGCGATTCAACTCATAGTGAGGACTACATGAAGATTGCATTTCTCGGACTGGGCAACATGGGCATCCACATGGCGCAGCACCTGGCGAAGGCGGGACACGATGTCACGGTCTGGAACCGCACAGCTGCGAAGGCGAAGGAACTCGAAGCGCACGGCGCGAAAGCTGCTGCATCTCCAGCGGGAGCCGCACGCGGCGCAGAGATCGCCATCACCATGCTGGCCGACGACCACGCGGTGGAGTCGACCGTCTTCGGGCGCGAAGGACTCGTCGACGCATTGCCGAAGGGCGCGGTGCACATCTCGTCGAGCACCATCAGCGTTGCTCTGTCGCAGCGCATGGCTAAGGAGCATGCCGAACGCGGCCAGCAGTACATTGCGGCTCCCGTGTTTGGCCGACCCGAAGCCGCCGAGGCGGGAAAGCTGTTCGTTGTCGCTGCAGGAAAGGCAGAAGTTATCGAACGCTGCCGCCCGGTGCTGGAGGCAATCGGCCAACGCGTGTTCGTCATGGGTGAAAAACCGGAGATGGCGAACGTGGTCAAGCTCAGCGGTAATTTTATGATCGCCTCGATGGTCGATGCCCTGGGCCAGGCGATTGCCCTCAACCGCAAGTACGGTATCGACGCTCATCAATATGTGGACATGCTGACCAACTCGCTGTTCGCCGCCCCGGTCTATAAGACCTACGGCGGCATCATTGCCGATGAGCGCTATTCGCCGGCGGGTTTCAAGCTGCGCCTGGGACTGAAGGACGCGAAGCTGGTCCTGGCTGCCGCCGAAGCGGTCGATACTCCGATGCCGATGGCGAGCGTTGTTCGCGACCACATGCTGACCGCCATCGCGCGTGGCATGCAAGACCTGGACTGGAGCGCAACCGCGAAATTGGCGGCGGAGAACGCGGGGCTGAAGTAGCGGTGGCCCACAAACTTTCGCAATCGTTTGCTCCGCGTCAGGGCACGACCTTGGTCGTGCCGCATGAATGCCCAACTCCTTGAAGGAACACAAACAGCAGATCCCTCGGGAGCTGAAGCTCCCTCGTGATGACAAATCAATGCAGCCGCCTTCGGCACGGCTGAAGCCGTGCCCTTTCAAAACATATCCAACCCGGTTCATTGCTTCAACGTCGTAGTATCATCGCGGCCATGGCTCGTGACTCATCACAACAGCGTCTCGCGCTGCTCACCTACGGACGCCTGATGCGGGCGGCGAACAGCCTTCGCACCGCCGCGTCACGTCAGCTCGAGCCCACCGGCTTGACGCTCAGCCAATTCGCCGTGTTGGAAGCGCTTTATCATCTGGGCCCGATGTCGCTTTCGGAAGTCGCGAAGAAGATCCTCACCACCGGGGGGAACCTCACCATGGTCGCGGGCAATCTGGAGAAGCAAGGCCTGGTCTATCGCAAGTGCAGCTCCGAGGACGCGCGAGTGTACATTTTGTCGCTGACGCCAAAGGGAAAGAAGCTGATCGGCGAGGTATTCCCGGATCATGCTGCGGCGATCACGAATGCACTCGAAGTGCTCACGCTGAAGGAGCAGAAGAAGCTCAGTGAGCTTTGTAAGAAGCTGGGGGACATCGCTGGGTAATCAGAAGAGATTGGCCGGGAGCTTGCTTGCCGGCGGGCGCGATAGTCCCTTGCGCCACGAGGCGATAGTCCGTTGCGCCCCGGGCGCAACATAAGAGAGCCCACCGCTTCAGCGGTGGGAAGGCGGGCGGCCAAGCCGAGTGCCCCGGCGCGGCAGAATTAAAGCGTCGTCCGTGAGAGATTATGTCGTCCCCGAGAGGACTCAGCGCGTAATTGCGCGGCTTACCCACCGCTGAAGCGGTGGGCTTCCTTATGCTGCGCCCGAGGCGCTGATAGCGAAAGGCGGATGGCGAAAGGCAGAACTGCGGCCTTCCTAAATCACTACCGTCTCCCGATACTCCCCATACACGTGGCGCATGGCATCGGAGATTTCTCCGACGGTCGCATTGGCCTCGACCGCTTCGACGATGACCGGCATAAGGTTGGCCGTTCCCCGGGCGGCGTCTTCTACGGCCTTTACCGCTGCTGCCCACTTGGCCTCGTCGCGTTTGGCACGCAGGGCTTGCAGGCGTTCGACCTGTTTGCGCTCCAGCGACTCGTCGATACGTTGCAGCGGGACGGCTTTCTCTTCGTCCAACTGGAAAGAGTTCACGCCCACCACGATTGCCTCTTTGTCATCGACCTTGCGTTGATATTCGTAGGCTGCGTTCTGGATTTCCTGCTGCACGAAGCCGCGCTCGATGGCTTTCAGCATTCCGCCCATGGCGTCGATCTTGTCCAGATACCCGCGTGCATGCTTCTCAATGTCGTTGGTCAGCGACTCGATGTAATAAGAGCCTGCCAGCGGATCGATGGTCTGCGGTGCGCCCGATTCGTAGGCGATGATCTGCTGAGTGCGCAAGGCGATGCGTGCCGACTGCTCGGTTGGGAGGGCCAGCGCTTCGTCGAACGAGTTGGTGTGCAGCGACTGCGTTCCGCCGAGCACGGCAGCCATGGCTTGCAACGCGGTGCGGACGATGTTGTTCTCCGGCTGCTGCGCCGTCAGAGTCGAGCCTGCGGTTTGAGTGTGGAAGCGCAGCATCTGCGACTTGGGATTTTTGGCCTTGAAGTGATCGCGCATGATGCGCGCCCACATGCGGCGCGCCGCGCGGAACTTCGCGACCTCTTCGAGAAAGTTGCTGTGCGCGTTGAAGAAGAACGACAGGCGCGGAGCAAACTTATCGACGTCGAGTCCGGCATCGATCGCGGCCTGCACGTAAGTGATGCCGTTGGCCAGGGTGAACGCGACTTCCTGCACGGCGGTCGATCCGGCTTCGCGCATGTGGTAGCCGGAGATGGAGATGGTGTTCCACTCGGGCACGTGCTCGTTGGTGTACGCAAAGATGTCAGTGATGATGCGCATCGCCTGCGCCGGCGGATAGATGTAGGTCCCGCGCGCGATGTATTCCTTCAGCACATCGTTCTGAATGGTACCGGACAGCTTGCGCACCTCGCGCCCTGTACGCCGCGCGGTCACGATGTAGAGCGCCAGCAGGATCGACGCCGTGGCGTTGATGGTCATTGACGTGGAGATCTGTTCCAGGTTGATGCCGTCAAACAGTCGCATCATGTCGTCGATGGAGTCGATCGCTACGCCGACCTTACCGACCTCGCCCAGCGCCAGCGGGCTGTCGGAATCGAGTCCAATCTGCGTGGGCAAATCGAAGGCCACGCTCAGGCCGGTGGTGCCGTTACTCAGCAGATATTTGTAGCGCCGGTTCGACTCCTCGGCGTCGCCCATGCCGGCGTACTGGCGCATGGTCCAAAGGCGGCCACGATACATGGTGGCCTGCACACCGCGAGTGTAGGGAAACTGTCCGGGATAGCTGAGGTCGTGGTCGTAGTCCGTGCCCTCAAGATCGGCAGGGGTATACAACGGATTTACCAGAATGTGGGACGAGGTTTCCTGGGTGGCTTTCGCCTTGTTCGAAACGGCGGGATGCATATTGGTATCGGCCATGCGAGTAGGGCCTCGAATGAGAGTGTGAATAACTATTATCGCCTCGTTCGCGCGATCGGGTTGTGAGGGGCATCACAGGTGGAGTTGGCCCGGGTGCTGCGTCAGCGACGAGCGATTGTCGTGGCCGGCCGACGAGAGCAGATCCCTCACTTCGTTCGGGATGACAAGATGGAAAAACACGATGGCAAAGACAACGAACGTGAACACGCTAGCCCCAGGCTGTGTCTACCTCTGCTTCGGGCGCCGCGAGCGCCAGAACGAGTTCACCCCGAAGTAGATGAACATCAGGGTAAACACCGCGGCGACAATCATCTTGCCCGGGCCGCTCCGTCCGTGAACATAGCGCAGGTACTCGCGAACCCCAGCCGCAGCGCCGATAACGGCCAGAGAGAGGAACATGAATCCGGTGACTTCCAACCAGAGAACGCGAGCGACTCGCCCGGTGTGACGCACGGTGACGCCTCCTGCTTGATAGGCGGCGCGCACCCAGCGGTTCTCGCCGGTGCGGCGTCCAGCGATACGCAGCAGGGCCCGGCTGAGGTCCCGGCGTCACGCGGGTTAGGTGGATTTTTCTCGCTTTGCACGGGGTTATGCGTTATCCGTATTCTAGCAGCGGCTTAGCGAAGCTCTTTGTCATAGCCTGCAAGTACATAGATGACAAAACTTTCGCTCGGTGAAGGCATCGAATCCAGTAACCGGAGCTTCGGCGTGCTTGTGTTGCGCCGAGGCAGGTTCAGGTGCGACGTGGACGCTAAATTAAAAAACATGATGAAAGAACTAGGGGAGGCCATCAATCAGTCGATCTCTGACTCGGACGAGATCGCTGAGGTCATCTCACGTATTAAGGCCGGCGGTTATGACGTGTTCCTGGTACTGGAGGCGACCATCGGCTTCAACCAGCGTGAGCCTGAGGAAGAGCCCACGTTAGTCAATCGCAAGTCACCGCCGGATTTCGAGCTTACCGGCCAGGATGCTAAATTCCTCAAGTCACTTCGCATCAGCGTGGATGACGAAAATTAGCTCGGTTGCGCAGCCGCACACACAGCCTGCGCTCATGCTAAGATTCACCTTCTTTCGCGGGGTCCGCCCTGTTCGCAGGCATCGAAATACAATCTCCTTTTGAGCTCCCTGAGGGCTTAGCTCGGATCGAGGAATGAGAGAAACTCTCGGAGTCCTGCTGGCCGGCGGCGCAGGAGAGCGCCTGTATCCTCTCACGCGCGACCGCGCCAAGCCGGCGGTAACGTTCGGCGGCATCTATCGCATCATCGACATCACGCTGTCCAACTGCGTCAATTCCGACTTGCGCAAGGTTTACATCCTCACGCAGTACAAGGCGCTGTCGCTGAACCGCCATATTCGCGAAGGCTGGGGAAACATCTACGGCCGCGAGATTGGCGAGTTCATCGAAATACTGCCGCCCATGAAGCGTGTCAGCGAGAACTGGTACATGGGCACCGCCGATGCGGTGTACCAGAACATTTATTCCATCGGCTCCGAGCAGCCGAAGTTCGTGCTCATTCTTTCCGGCGATCACATTTACAAGATGAACTACGACCTGATGGCGCGCCAGCATCGCGACTCGGGCGCCGACGTCACGATCGGAACCATTCTGGTTGACCCGGCTGAAACCCGGCACTTCGGGGTGGTGGACATCGATCGCAATGGCCGGGTGGTTGGTTTCCAGGAAAAGCCGGAGCAGACCGATCTGCGCTCGCCCTACAATCCGCAGATGGTTTCGGCGTCGATGGGCATTTACCTGTTCAATACCGATGTTCTGATTCCGGTATTGCTGAAGGACGCGGAGGACGGCGAATCGAAGCACGATTTCGGGCACAACATCCTGCCGCGCATGGTGGACGAGTACAAGGTTTACTCGTTCAACTTCATCGACGAGAACAAGAAGGAAGCGCTGTACTGGCGCGATGTGGGAACGCTGGAAGCCTATTACGAAGCCAACATGGACCTGGTTTCGGTGGCTCCGGTGTTCAACCTGTACGACGATCACTGGCCGATTCGTACCCATCAGCGGCAGTATCCGCCGGCGAAATTTGTGTTCAACGATGTGGGACGCACCGGAGAGGCGCATGATTCCATCGTGTCCGGCGGATGCATCGTCTCCGGCGGCTCGGTGAGCAAGTGTGTTCTGTCGCCCGACGTGCGAGTGAATTCCTATAGCGAGGTGGATTCCTCGATCCTGTTCTCGCACGTGAACGTTGGCCGCAGCTGCAAGATCCGCCGTGCCATTATCGATCGCGATGTGCACATCCCCGAAGGCACCGTGATCGGCTTCGACACCGAAGCCGACCGCCAGAAGTATCACGTCACCGAAAGCGGCATCACCGTGGTGACGCGCGATTATTCGCTTTTTGAAAGCCCGGTGACGGTGGATTACTTCGATCCGGAGTAGGTGGCGACTTGCGGACGTTTGTGGCTGATAAGGGGTCCGTCGACTCCTCGCTCAGGATGACAAACGCAGCACACTCACGATTGTGTCAGCCGACGATTCGCGCCTTTACGATCACCGCTCCGACGCACCACAGCAGGGCGTCTTCCACGTGGTTGCGAAGCGAGGGATTGCTGAAAATCTGTTTCAGCCGTTTGCCTTCGGTCAGGCGGGCGGTCAATTCCGTTAGCAAGCCCTGGTAGCGTTCCGGCATATTGACCTTGCTGGCGCGGACCAGGTCATCGAGGATCAACATGCAGTCCAGCAGGGTGGCGTGCTCGTCGGCGTCCTGTGAATTCACAATGTAAAGCGATTCAGCAACATCGCAAATCGACTCCACTGTGGTGGGAGCCGGACCGAGTTCGGACATCGACGGGTCCAGCTTCAGCGCCGCGGCGGCAGCTTCCGGCTGGCGGAAGAACACGATGCTGCCATCGCTGGTCAGCGGACGCTCGTTGTCTCCGCCGACGGCGAGCAAGGTGTAAAGCTGAGGGCCTTCGTGGTAGGGCGTGACGCGCAGGGCGATCAACGCCAGTTCTTCCCGATGATGCGGTTTGTGGTGCAGAATCGGCAGCTCTGACATCTCGCCGTTGATGGTACACGGGAAGGGCAGACTCCGCATACCGCCAGCGCCTCGAGAAGCTATCAGCTGTCAGCCGTCAGCTCTCAGTAAGAACCAAGCGAAAGGCGTAACGCCGAAAGCGCTGAGGGTCGGGTGGGTCTCGGCCTAGGTTTTGCTAGCAACCGAGACAGTGTGTTTTACTGAGAGCTGAGAGCTGACGGCTGTGAGCTGACGGCTGAGGGCTGAGAGCTTTCCAACAAAACAAAGCCTCCGCCGACAGCGGAGGCTGAGTGAGATTCCGGTGACTGACCCTTACGGCTTTGCCGTTTCTGCGGTTTTAGCCGCTTCGGCTGCTTTGGCGGCCTCGGCTTTGCCGGCGTCGCTCTTGGCGTACTTGCGGCGGAAGCGCTCGACGCGGCCGGCGGTGTCCATCAGCTTCTGCTTGCCGGTGAAGAATGGGTGGCAGGCCGAGCAAATTTCCACGCTGATGTCGCCCTTATGGGTCGAACGGGTCATAAATAAGTTGCCGCATGCGCAATGCACGCGTACTTCGTTGTAAGCCGGATGAGTGGCTGCTTTCATGTTGCTCCCTAACTCGCTTGTTGCAAACCTTGATTCTACCGGAATTCAGGCACTCTGGGCAACGCGCCCTCCGAGACCCAAGCGAATCTGCCGAACGAGTTTGATTCAGAAGAACAGGAAACGATTCAGCGGCGTCGCCTCCTTACTCCGCAAGTGTCATCTTGTTGGCCCTCGGACGAGTGCGAACCTTGAATATCCGCAAGGCGGTTTCATGCTCATCGGTTTGGCAGATGGGCGGTTAATGTGCTTATGAGAAAACTGGGGACCGACGGGATGTTCACTAAGTTACATTGCCGAAAAATGGGAAACGTCTCGTCGGTCCCCGGTTTGCCTCCGATTCTTATGCCGCTGAAACCGACTTCTTCTTCGCATCGAGTGCCGGTAGAAGAAGTTTCAGCAGCGCCTCATCGGAGAACGGGTTCTGCCCGAGATCAGCTCGCGATCTTGCAGGACATAGCTCTGCCATGGAGCGACCACACTTACGTCCCCGCCCGCCGTACGCAAGGCGAAGTCCGGGTAGAACAGAACCTTACCGCCAATCTCAAGCGGCTCCCGCTGCTGCTCTTCCGCCGTAGAAAAAATAGTCATCTTATAGCCGGAATAGATCCAGCCTTGAGCCTTTTCATGCGCTCCAGCGGCATCGCCCGCCGTCAGCGCGGCGACGAACTCCTTCGAATTCGGAAGCGCCGAGAGCAGTGAAATAGGGCCGTGGCACAGCACTGCCGTCGGCTTGGATGTTTCGTGGAAGTGTCTCATCACGGTGCCGGCGTCGGGATCATCGAGAAGGTCCATCATCGGGCCATGGCCGCCGGGCACGAAAACAGCGTCATATTGATCCAGGCCCGATGCGATGACATCCGAGATACGCGTTGGATTTTTGAGCCCGGTCAGGCTGTCCTTGAACTTTAGATAATCCTGAAGCTTAGCTTCGTCCCCACCAAAGAACTGTGCGATAGCTGAATTGACATCCAGTTGCGGCGTGTTGCCTTTGGGATTGGCGAAGGTGATTTCGTAGCCCTCCTTCATCAGGGCGCGAACCGGAACCGTCAGTTCGTTGAGGTAGTAGCCGGCGCCGGCATAAACCTTGCCATCTTTCAAGGGCAGGCCGCGACCGCTCGAGACTAGTACCAATACCTTTCCTTTTGTTGTCATGGGATTATCCTCTCTGAAATCGGAGCTGAGACTGGGGACGGACGTCTCATTCATTGAAATTGGGGAACGTCCGTCTGTCCCCACTGTTTCCCAAGACGGGAGGCGCAGGCAACGCTCACGAGGGTGCCTCATGCAACCTTGCATGGGGTTTTTCGTCTGCAAGCGACGCGGCTGAATGTTCAGGCCACTTCCCGATCAGAACACCGAAAGTAAAAATCTCCGCCCAGCCAACCGATGGTTGACGGGGCACCTGCGAGTTCATCGTCTACTCAGAGGGGGCCACCCGCCCGCGTTAGCTAAAAGGTCGATTTCAATGTCGCTGCCCGACCGCAAGCAGCACCTTCCTGGCTTGGATTAGGCACTAGGGTTGGCAGCCATCCGCCAGCCATTTAGCAAATAGATCAATGCGAGATTGAGGCCAAGGACCTTCTCCGAGTGGAGGTGGTGGCGGCATGACCGCACCACCAATTCCTCGAATTCTGTCGTAGATGGCCGATGCGTGTGCCTTTACTTCGTCATAACTCGCCAGGTTGAATCCTTTTTTCATCCCCTGAATATCTCGGTCGGTAAAAAGCGGGCGAATGTCCGCCGCGAAGCTCGTTGTCTTGCTCATAAGCGCCCTCCTCTCTCGCTGTTTCCTCGCGCCCTTACGCCACCTGGTCGACATACGGTTACGCCAGAGTGGGAAGGACAATCTACGGACTGGATCGCCAGGGGAGGCGGGGAGCTAACCGTAGGTGACGGTGGTGCTCTGCCCGACCTCGATAATGTAACCGTCAGGATCGCGGATGTAGCAGCGTATCTCGCCGTACTTGGGTATCGGTTCGGTGATGAATTCCGCTCCGCGACTCTTCCACAGTTCGTAGCACGCTTGGATGTCGGCTACGCGGAAGTTCATAAAGCTGTTGATGTGATTTGGGTCCGGGACGCTGAGCGTTACGGTCGGCTTGTCCGCTGTCGGGCCGCCTCCAACGTTAAGGATCATCCAGATATTCGCAAGCTGAAGATACCCAGGCGCGTTGCCGTCACCCAGGCTCAGAATGCGAGCTCCGAAGACCTTTTCGTAGTAGCGGGCTGAGCGCTCGATGTCGCTGACGGTAAGAAACTGGGCGATGCTCATCCCTTCTTTTGGTGGCATCTCGTAACTTTTCTGATCGATTTGCACGCTGCTCATGTACGACTCCGATCGGGAATCACTTTAAGCCCGATCTTGGCCGCCAAGCACCTCCTTAATTACGGATAACTAAAAATTAGCGCTTCTTCTAGACAGCCGATCGCTAAAGCACGGAAACCAAATGGTGCGGCCAGCCACCCGCTTCTCCGGTCTTTGTGAGCGGCTCGATTTCTTGCTCACCCAGACATCGCGCGGCGTCGGCACATAATCCCACCCGTTATCGGCTCACTCAGGCACACCCGCACAAGTAACGACTTCGCAAACCGCAAGAACAACCAAATCTGGAGTCTATCTATGCAATCAACTCATGAAAATCGCTGGGAGGAAAAGACCGGCGATACGCAAATTTCCAAGCAGGCGCTACAGCACTGGGGCGCCCTGGTTGGCGGAGGCGCGCTCGCCGTCATCGGCGTAACGCGTCGCTCGCCTGCCGGATGGGCGCTCGCGGCCGCCGGAGGAGCGCTGGCCTACACCGGACTGCGCAGCGGCAACGGTGTCCAGCAGCAGTCGCAGCGCCGCCCCGAGTTGGGCAGCAACATACTGGTGAACGCCTCGCCCGAAGAGGCATTCCGTCAATGGCGCGACGTGGAGCAGGCGCCACGCTACATGAACTTCATCGAGATGGTTGAGAAGATCGACGACCGCCGCTCGAAATGGACGGCCACGGGTCCGATGGGCACGAAGCTGCAATGGACCTCGGAGATCACCGACGAACGTCCCGGCGAGTACATTGCGTGGCGCTCTTTGCCCGGGTCGGACTTGAACGTACAAGGTCGCGTCGAGTTCAAGAAAGCTCCGGGGGACCGCGGAACGGTGGTCGAGTCGAGCATGCAATACGCTCTCGGCAATCGCGCTCTGCGCGGCGCAGCCTCCGGCTTCCTCGGGCGGCAGGCTCGGTTCTTCCTGCGTCAGGACATGCGGCGCTTCAAGGCGCTGCTGGAAACCGGCGAGATCCCCACCACGCACGGCCAGACCCACGGGCCACGCGGCAGCATGGACATGGCAGCTAAAGCTATGAATCCCAATCGCCCGCAGCGGCGCCAGGCGCAAGCCAGCGGGAAGACCGGCAACGTGGAACAGTTCAGGAGGGTTTCATGAAGGCAGTTTGTTGGATGGGCAAGGAGAAGATGAGCGTCGAGAATGTTCCCGATCCGGAGATACTGAATCCCCGCGACGCCATCATCAGAATCACCCGCACCGCGATCTGCGGTTCGGACCTGCACTTGTACGGCGGCTTCATTCCGACCATGGAGCAGGGTGACATTGTGGGTCACGAATTCATGGGCGAAGTAGTCGAGGTTGGCTCCGGCATCAGCCGCGACAAGCTGAAGGTCGGCGACAAGGTCGTGGTGCCGTTCACCATCGCCTGCGGAAAGTGTTTCTTCTGCGAGCAGCAGCTGTGGTCGTGCTGCGATAACTCCAACCCGAATTACTGGGTGGCCGAGAAGATGATGGGCTCGTCGCCTTCGGGGCTGTTCGGCTACTCGCACATGACGGGCGGCTATGCCGGAGGCCAGGCGCAGTACGCACGCGTTCCTTTCGCGGACGTGGGGCCGATCAAGGTTCCGGACGGTATTCCGGACGAGAAGTTGCTGTTCCTCAGCGACATCTTTCCCACCGGCTACATGGGCGCCGAGAACTGCAATATTCGGCCCGGCGACACGGTCGCGATCTGGGGCGCCGGTCCAGTGGCGCAGTTCGCCATTCGCAGCTGCTTCATGCTGGGAGCCGAGCGCGTGATCGCCATCGATCGCTTTGAATACCGCTTGCAGATGGCGCGTGATGGCGGCGCCGAAACCATCAACTACGAACAGGTCGGCTCCGTGGTCGAGACCCTGAAGGACATGACGGCCGGTATCGGTCCCGATTCCGTGATGGACGCCGTCGGCATGGAAGCGCATACCGACTCGGCCATTTATTACGTGGATCGCGCCAAGCAGGCGGTGATGATGGAAACCGGCAGACCGATCGCACTGCGCGAGGCTATCCAGGCCTGCCGCAAAGGTGGAACGGTTTCGGTTCCGGGTGTCTATGGCGGACTGGTCGACATGATTCCTATGGGAGCGTTCATGAACAAGGCGCTCACCATGAAAACCGGCCAGACGCACATGATGCGCTACATGAAGCCGTTGCTCGATCGCATCGAGGCGGGAGATATCGATCCCAGCTTCGTGATCAGCCACGAAGTGTCGATTGATGACGCGCCCAACATGTACAAGATCTTTCGCGATAAGAAGGATCACTGCACGAAGGTTGTGCTGGATCCGTGGGCGAACGGAGCGGCCGCGTAGGGGCGGCGGCTGTTCATCGTTCTACGTCGGGTGGAGCACCGCTTAAGCGGTGCAAGCCTGACTGGGTCATGTTCACGAGCCCCTTCCAGGGGCTGCTTAACAGTAGGCGGAACTGTTCAGCGGGCAGAGGCTTGGGATGTACGCCGGGAAGGCGTACTCCACCCGTTTGGAACTGTTCCATCACGCAAAGGAGAACTTTTATGGCAGACAAGCAATTGCACGGAATGAAGGTCGCAATTCTCGCCACCGATGGGGTCGAGCAGGTGGAGCTGCTGAAGCCTCGACAGGCGCTGAAGGATGCGGGCGCGGAAACAGTAGTCATCTCGCCCAAGTCGGGCAAGATCAAAGGTTGGAACATGACCGAGTGGGGAGAGCAGATCGCGGTCGATCAGGAATTGGACCGCGCGAACCCGCAAGACTTCGACGCGCTGCTGTTGCCGGGAGGCGCGATGAATCCCGACAAGCTGCGCATGGAGCCTAAGGCTGTGCAGTTCGTGAAGTCGTTCTTCCAAGATGACAAGCCGGTGGCGGTCATCTGCCACGGGCCGTGGACCATCGTCGAGGCGGGCGAGGCCAATGGACGCCGCATCACCTCGTGGCCGTCGGTGAAGACGGATCTGCGAAACGCCGGCGCCAACTGGGTGGATGAAGAGATGGTGCGCGACGGCAATCTCGTCTCCAGCCGTAAACCAGATGACATTCCCGCGTTCAATCGCGGCATGATCGAGCTGTTCCAGGAGCGCGCGGGACAGTCGCGCCGCGCCGCCTGACACGCTTTTCACCCCATCGGCGCGGCTGCCCAGCGCAAGCCAATTTGCTTGGGCCGGGCCGCTCGCGCCGATCGTTCTTAAGCATACTTTCTTAAGGAGTAATGAAATGGCAGGACTAGGTTTTGATGACTTCTTCCCCAAGGTAATCGACTCAAAAACTCACGCCATCATCGACTACATTCATGCCGGGGCAAACTTCGCAGCCGGGGCGATGCTGCTGAAACGGAGCAAGGGAGCGGCCATCGGCGCCTTCGCGCTCGGCGGCAGCGTATTGTTCAATGCGCTAATGACAGACTACGAGTACGGCGTCTTCCGCGTGTGGGATTTCAAGGTTCATGGACTGCTTGACTATGGCGTGGCTGCGGCTGCCGCCATGTTGCCCCCCATCTTGGGCACCGAGGACACTGCGGCCAAGAGCTTCCTGTACGGGCAGGGCGCGGCTGAAACCGTGACCGCCGGGATAACGAATTACGACGACGACTCTGGCGCAGAGAAGGTGCACCAGGACGACTGGGAACGGCGCTGGGCGGCATAAGATACACGGACTCGGGCGGCCCAGGGCTAATCGGCCGCCCTCGACCTCTTCCTAAATGCTTTTTTACAAATGGTTTAGGTTCTGCCCAAGATACCGGAGCCGCTTCGGGGAGTCCATGGGCGATTCTGCACCAACCAGG
>CAVYTK010000003.1:1095000-1876374 GCA_963771535.1 uncultured Acidobacteriaceae bacterium
TTCGAGGGAACCGTACCACAAACCGACACAGGTAGACGAGGAGAATATCCAAAGGCGCTCGAGAGAACGCTCGTTCAGGAACTCGGCAAATTAACCCCGTAACTTCGGGAGAAGGGGTGCCCCGGTAACGTGTCAAAAGCGTGAGGGGGCCGCAGTGAAACGCGCACGGCGACTGTTTAACAAAAACACAGGTCTCTGCAAAGTCGAAAACGACGTATAGGGGCTGACGCCTGCCCGGTGCCGGAAGGTTAAAGGGAGAGGTCAACCGCAAGGTGAAGCTTCGAACTGAAGCCCCGGTGAACGGCGGCCGTAACTATAACGGTCCTAAGGTAGCGAAATTCCTTGTCGGGTAAGTTCCGACCTGCACGAATGGCGTAACGATCGTGCGACTGTCTTAACGAGCGACTCGGCGAACTTGTAGTACCGGTGAAGATGCCGGTTACCCGCATCTAGACGGAAAGACCCCGTGCACCTTTACTATACCTTCACTATGAACTATGGCATTTGCTGCGCAGGATAGGTGGGAGGCTTTGATTCCAGGCTCTTGGGCTTGGAGGAGCCAACGGTGAGATACCACCCTGCGAATTCTGTGGTTCTAACCTACTCCCGTAATCCGGGAGAGGGACATAGTGAGGCGGGTAGTTTGACTGGGGCGGTCGCCTCCTAAACTGTAACGGAGGCGCGCGAAGCTACACTCAGGCTGTTTGGAAATCAGCCGTCGAGTGCAAAGGCATAAGTGTGGTTGACTGCGAGTCCTACAAGACGAGCAGGTGCGAAAGCAGGCCTTAGTGATCCGGTGGTTCTGTATGGAAGGGCCATCGCTCAACGGATAAAAGGTACGCCGGGGATAACAGGCTGATCGGAGCCAAGAGTTCATATCGACGCTCCGGTTTGGCACCTCGATGTCGGCTCATCGCATCCTGGAGCTGTAGAAGGTTCCAAGGGTTAGGCTGTTCGCCTATTAAAGCGGTACGTGAGCTGGGTTCAGAACGTCGCGAGACAGTTCGGTCCCTATCTGATGTGGGCGTAGGAGATTTGAGAGGACCTGTCCTTAGTACGAGAGGACCGGGATGGACGAACCTCTTGTGTTCCAGCTGTCATGCCAATGGCACGGCTGGGTAGCGAAGTTCGGTTGTGATAAACGCTGAATGCATATAAGCGTGAAGCACTCCTCAAGATGAGATCTCCCAACCCAAAAGGGTGAAGAAGGGCACATGAAGACTACGTGTTTGATAGGCTGGATGTGAAAGTGCAGTAATGCGTGAAGCTTACCAGTACTAATCGCCCGTTCGGCTTGACCATAAAATTTACTTGGCGCACAGCTATAACTCCTCGCGCAGAAATCGGCCTCGCGAGAAACTAGCCCGTGCGAACCTGCCGAGCAGCAGCCAGTTGCGGACCTCGAAGGATGTCGTCTCGAGCCAATTGATATCTTCTGAAGACCCGATCGCCTTTAATCCCAATGCTATTCAGTTGTGAGAGATCAGCTGGTGGTGGAGCCGACCTTTAGGTCGGCGTCCCGCCAGTCCCTTGAACTGTCATCCCGAGGAGGGCTTTAGCCCGACGAGGGATCTGCTCTTGGCCCAGGCCAATAGTCAAAGTTCTTTCAATTTCGACGTAACAGGTCCTGCGTGTAACCCACGCCTGGGACCGAGCGGCCGAGAGGCCCACGTCAACGAAGCCGGTGATTTTACCGCGGGGGAAACACCCGTTCCCATACCGAACACGGAAGTTAAGCCCCGCTGGGCCGATTGTACTGCACGCGAAAGTGTGTGGGAGAGTAGGTCGTCGCCGACATAAATAACGGCCACTTGGAGCAATTCAAGTGGCCGTTTCCTTTTGGGTACAAAGATCCCTCGCAAAGGCGCTCGGGATTTCGCCTGCGGACACCCCATTTCGACTTCGCTCAGTGTCGCCCGCAAAACGGCTCGACATAAAATAGGGCCATCTGGAGCAATTCAGATGGCCGTTTCCTTTTCTGGATTACAATTCAAAGTCTGTCATCGATCCGCAGCGAAGGACCTGCTTCGGATCGCTGGCAAGAACGCGCGGGCTTTAGGCTGCAGATTGCCGCTCACACCTGCGAAGCGCCTCAACCTGGTTCCTTGGCGGCTGAATCACGGCCGCTCATTAGTTCTGCGCGCGCAAAAAGCAATTATCATGGCTAGGCCTCAACCAGCCCTCTTATGCACCGCCGCGCCCTTGCCCTTACCATGCTGTTACTGTTGTCGCCGCTTGCCGCGCCCCAACAACAGCGGCGCGGGGCGTCCACTTCGCCTCCCGCGGCGACGGCGCAGCCTTCGGTAGATCCTGACGTCCAAAAGCTCGAGCATGCTGCCGAGGTGCAGGCGACCGCCGACCAATCCGCGAAGTTTCAAACCATGCTCAGCAGTACGCGCCTTGCGCAGCAACAGGCGTCCGATCTCGCCCGTCAGGCCGCGAGCTCCAGCGACTCCATCGAACTCACCCACCGCGCCACGACCCTCGAGGACTCCGTCGACCAGGCGCTCACCGATTATCGATCGTTCCGGCGCTCGCTCTCCCAACAGCAGGAAGTGGATGAGAAGCCGCGAATGAAGAAGCTGATCAAGGCCGTCCACAGCGTAAGCAAATACGGCGACGCCATGTCGCAACTTCTGCAGCGGGTGCCGCTCGACCAGCGAAAGCTGGGCTCTTTGGCCGAGCACCTGGAAAGAGAATTGTCTGGACTCCAGGCGGCCCAAGGCATTTTGGGAAAAGAGATGGCGATCGCGTCGCAGTAAGCTGGGAGTGAATCGTGGAGGGAGCAGGCATTCTTTTCTGTCATCCTGAGTGACGACGCCGCAGCGGCGCGAGGAGGAGGAATCGAAGGACCCCTATCCCTTCGTCCTGCATCCCCTTACATCCTGTGCCCGGAAGCTGCGCGCATGCATGATGTATCCTTCTCCGAAATAAAGGAGCCATCATGCGCCGCAAAACCAGCACTCCCATCCAGCAAGCCGAACTCATCCTCCACCTCTACGAGCTGCGCCGCGAGACCGTGATGCGCGAGGCGCGCTCCTACATTGGTGGAGAATTCCTGCCGCGCTCAGCTGACGAGATGGTCGCGATCGTCACCGGCGGCGGCAAGCACGGCGGCTTTGTGCTCCAAGTCTACGGCTACTGGGACATGGTCGCCGCTTTCGTGCATCACGGCGCGCTCAGCGAGAAGCTGGTCTACGACACTTGCCAGGAAATGTATTTCCAGTATGCCAAGATCCAGCCGTACCTTGCAGAGTTTCGCAACAAGATGGACCTTCCCGAATGGATGATCAGCATTCAGCGCGTGGTCGAAGGCTCAAAGGCCGGCCGCAAGCGCCTGGCGACGATGCAGAAGGGGTTGGCTGCCGTGGCAAAGCCTCGAAGCGCACGCTGACGGTCACGGCTTTAGCGACGCGCAATACGCCGCAAGCGCGATCATGTCCTCAACGGTCAGGTTGCGCACCACCGGCTGCATTTGTGCCATGCGGGCGCCACGGCGATGACCGTTCTGCATGTCATTCAGTTGCCGAACAATGTAACTGGGAGACCTTCCGGCGAGCGCCGGAATTTCTGCCTGACCCCGCAGCCCGTCGCCATGGCAGCTCGCGCAAGGGATCGTCCTGCGGTCGCCACCTTCGGCACGGGCTTTGCCTGCCGCAACGCTTCCCACCGGAACGTATGCCACGAAGCCCGAGTGATCGTCGCGCGCCTCGGTGAGTTCAAGATTCTCTGCCATCTCGATAATGCGTTGCCCAATCGGCTCAGTCCTGCCGTTGGCCGTCGCAACCAGCATCCAGCCGGAGACATGCGTCGCCGGGACGGTAGCGCTCTCGACCACGCGGATCCATGGGCGCGGCTTCAACTGCGCGAAGTAAGCGGCTGCGGAGTGCACCTGCTGTGTGTTCGCATGTTTCGCAACTCCGATCATGTACATCGACGGCAGATGCCCCGGCACCGAAGTCTTGCGCGCGCCGCTTTTGAAGTCGGCCATCTGTTGCGCAATGTAGGCCGCGGGCAAGCCCGCCAAGCTCGCGTTCTCGGGACGCCCCTGCCCATTCGGCAGATGACAATACCCGCAGGCATAGACGTCGGGCTTGTGCCCGTGCGCCACTACTGGCGGCATCGGGGGATGGTCTTGGGGAAACCAGTCGGGCACCCCAAAGAGATCCGCGATCTGCGCCGTGCTGAACGACGCCGTGCTCCCAGGCACCTGCTGCGGCTTGCTCTCCGCACGCTTCGGCTCCTGCGACGACGGAGCATCTACTGCATACGCCCAGTACAGCAGGTTCGGTTGCGCGGTATCGGCCTTGTTAGCCGGGTCAGCCTGAGCGCGGGCCAGCGTAGACGCAACCACCACGACGCACAGAATCAATCGTCTTCCCATGATTTATTCGAGTCACTTCCTGGAATTGACTATTGGAATGTTGTACGGCAGTTGCAGAACCAGCGCCATCGTTCCCACCGGAAGCTAGGTTCCGAGCAGACTTTTGAGAGGACGTCATTCTCCTTCACTCACCCTTGTGAGACTTATGCTGGGGATTTCACCTGAGTACCCCCGGCCAGTCGCACCCACGTGCGATGTGCTTCTCCCTCGAAGCCGGCCATCCATGTGCCGGAGCGCTCACACCATTCGCGCGTCGCCTCGTGGTTCATCTCGGCGGGAAAGTACCGAACCAGTTTGTTGTGATGGACGAAGGCCTCCAGCTCATCGGCAGCATGCTTTCCGCCGCCGATGACCACCAGCTCATCCGTCACATCGAGTAGCACCCGGAGAGTTGGTGACGGCTTGCTGGTGCCCTGCAGAAATCCTCCCCAGGTGCGGTCCGCCACAAAGAAGACCCGCTCGCAGCAGGAGGAAGGATAGTGAGTGTCGGCGAAATCGAGCGCGATAGAAGGATGAATGCCGCAGCTTTCGATACCGAGCTCCCGGGCTATGCGATAAATCTCGCCGATGCCGTTCTGCCCATTGGCGCGTAGCAGGGTACCGCTGTTGACGATCGTGCGATCGACGTCGACCCCTGCCAACACCTGCTGCGCCACGCGCGACACTACGCCGGCATCCTCGTAGCCCAGCTCTCCGAATCCCGCGAACGAGATTACGCGCTTCGCTTTGGCAGCGAAGAAGTGCCTGATGTCTTCAGCCGTTGCGACCATCTTCGAAGTCTCGCAGGAACATTGCGCGCGGGTAGTACGGATATTATCATCGGGCAATGTCTCAGGCGCCCGCCGCTTCGCACTACCGGCACGATCCCGTGTGGGACGCGCAAGTCGGCGACATCTGGGCGCGCGTTTTCTCCCGGCACCGGCTCGATACAGTTGGGGAAGTCGCCGAAGTCGGCCCCGGCTTCACTCTTAAGGTCGGCCTGGGACTGCGACAGCTTGGTTTTCGCGGCACGCTGTATGTGGTTGAGCCCAATCTCGGCGTCCGGCGATGGCTCATGCCGCGCTATCGCGAGCTTCTCCCCGGCGCGCGCGTTGTTGCCGTCCCCAAACGATTGCGTGAGGCGGCCGCTGTGCTTCCACGCGGGCTTAGCGCACTGGTGATGAATCACGTTCTCGACGATCTTGTGCTCGATGGCAGCGTGCATAAGCGGATATCGCGCATCGTCTTTGGACAGATGCGGCAGGGCTTGCCGTGTCGTGTCGAAGTGCGTCGCAGCTGGGACGCGCTGCTTCGATCGCGCGCGAAGCTGGCCGCCGCCTGCACCTCTGTGGTTGGGGATATCGCTCACGCCTATCGCTCCACCCGGCCGAAGCTGCTGGTGGTGAGTCAGTATCCCAGCTGGTTTCATTATCAGAACGGCATGCAGCGCGTGGATCGTGCGACCGCTTCCCTTCTGCAACAGCTACAGCGGCGACTGTTGGCTTCAACCGCCGCGTCGGGCGGGTTGTTCTGTTACGGTGACAAGGAGCCGCGGTGGCTTATAGTGCAATCGCAGGAGGCAGACGGAAGCTATGGCGAACCAGCGCACCTGTTTCGTGATCATGCCCTACGGCAAGAAGAAGGATGCCGCCGGTAACGAGATCGACTTCGACCACGTCTATCGCGAACTGATCCAGGAGCCGATCGAAAGCTTGAACCTGAAGCCTCTGCGCTGCGACGAAATCGAGCAGGCCGGCTCCATTCACCAGGACATGTTCGAGCACATCGCCAACGACGATGTCGCCATCGTTGACCTCACCACCCTGAATCCCAACGTCTTCTATGAGCTCGGGGTGCGACATGCGCTCATGCCATGCGTCACCGTGCTCATCAAGGCCAAGGACGCTCCCATGCCGTTTAACGTGGAAGGGTTGCGCACCATTGAATACGAGATCAATCGCGCATCCCGCGAGCAGATCCGCAGCTTCATCGAGAACGGATTGAAGAGCGGCAAGACCGACAGTCCTACCTATGGCATCTCGCTTCGCCTGCAGGAGAAATCGCAGAAGATCGTCAAGCTGCAATCCTTCCCTTATCGCCACAACACTTGCGCAACCAAGAAAATCACGGTCCTCACCGGAGACATCCAGGAACGCCGCGGTATCGAGGTGTGGGTGAATTCCGAGAACACCAACATGCAGATGGCGCGTTTCTATGATCGCGGCATGTCGGCCATCATTCGCTACCTCGGCGCCAAGAAAGACGTGGCCCAGGTGCCGGTCGATGACACCATTGCTAACGAGCTCGCGGCAATCATGAAGGGCCGCGACTCTGTGCCGCCGGGAACGGTGTGTCCCACAACCTCGGGCGAGCTACAACGCACGCATGGCGTCAAGCGGATTTATCACGCCGCCACAGTGATCGGCAGCTTTGGCTCAGGCTACGTCTCGATGCCCGAGGTAGAGAAGATTGTCGCCTCGGCGTTGCGCCTGGCCGATGACGAAAGGATGAAGTCGATCGCCTTCCCCATGCTGGGCACCGGCGCCGGAGGAGGCGACGTCAGCAAGGTGGCTCCGCGCTTGCTGCAGGCCGCAATCTCGCACTTCTCAAATTGTCCCGACGGCAGCGTTGAGAGCGTCTATTTCTCGGCCTGGAACCAGCGCGACCTCGACGCCTGCTTCGCCGCCCTCGGTGGCTGCGACGATCTCCAGCCGCTTCCAGTCACGCAGCCTTAACGGCGAGGCAAGGACATGTGGATGCGCTTCCAAGCCGACGCAGCGGTTCCCGACCTCGTCCGGCAAGTGCCGCATGTTGCTTTTGAGGTGGATGACCTTGCTCCGAGCTGGCAGGCCGCGAAATCCTGATTGTGCCTAACGGCCCCTCCGCCGGCGTGCGCGTCGCCTTCATCGTCGAAAACGGCGCACCCATTGAGTTGATGGAGTTCACCGACCCCAACCATCCGGCTCGGCGTTAGGTTGAGGCGAGCGCAAGGCATCTGAGCCGAGTGCCGAACTGCTGAGCGAAGTCGACGGAACCCCCCTGTGCAACTCCGCAAAGCTTAGGCCTTGCCCGGCCGCTACACCACGGTAGTGCCATACTCCTTCGAAATCACGCACTGAGGTGAGCACTATCACTTCGAACTCCACCGTTTGTTGATAGACGTTGGATTACGCGTAACTCTCGATAATCCAGGGTGAAGCAATTGGCGCCCAGAAAGAACGGGAGCTCATTGTGAACGGCGAATTAGCGGTACATAGGTGATTGCGTTCAGCTATTCATTCCAATGCCTGCACACGTCGAACAAAGGAAAATCTTCATGAATGCGTTGAGGAAATCGGGAATCATTCTTATGCTGTCCGCGATCCTTGCATCGATATTTGCTTTCAATGCCATCGCGGCCGACAACGCCGACTACATCTTGAAGAACGGCGCGATCTACACCATTGACAGCAAGAATCCGCAGGCGCAAGCAATTGCCATCAAGGGTAAGTACATAACCTATGTCGGAACAAATGAAGGGGCGGAGCCGTTCGTCGGCGACAAGACGCAGGTTATCGACCTTAAAGGGCAGATGCTGCTGCCCGGATTCGTGGAATCGCACATCCACCCAACGATGGCGCTGGTAGCAGAAGGCGCCGACTTGCAGTTCGACTCGCTTGACCAGTTGCTGGCATCGGTGAAAAAGTGGGCCGACGCTCACCCTGATGCCAAGGTGATTCGCGGCTTTGGGTGGCGCTACTCGCTCTTTCCCACGACTGGCCCAACTAAACAGCCTCTCGACAAACTATTCCCCGACCGTCCTGTATTTCTCTTTGCGATTGACGGCCACAGCGGATGGGTCAACAGCAAAGCGCTGGAGATGACAGGAGTGAACGCCAAAGCTCCGGATCCGGTGCCTGGCTTCAGTTTCTTTGCGCGAGACCCTAAGACCGGTGAGCCTACCGGCTGGGTGGTTGAGGGCCCTGCGGAACAAGCGGTGTTTTTCAAACTGCAGCCGCCTTCCGCCGAACTCGCCATTGCGGCTCTGACCGAAATGTTGCCGAAGTTCTCCGCGGCAGGCATTACGGCCGTGTTTGACGCCGGAATTTCCACCATGGCGACCGAGGATGGCCTGGATGGCTATCAGAATTTAGAGAAAGAAAACAAGCTGCCTGTGCGTGTGGTTGCCAGCTACTACTGGAACAATCCTGCGACAGAGGATCCGGCGGGAATTGCGCTGAAGCTGCGGGACAAATATCACTCCGAGCTGGTGCAGTTCCGGGCACTGAAGGTCAATGCCGACGGCGGAGAGGCCCAGCACACGGCCGTGATGCTGAAGCCCTACTTCGACCGGCCCGGCTTTTATGGCGACTACCTTCTCGATCCCAAACTGATGGAGGCAGCTGTCCTGAAGGCGCAGGCGAACGGACTGGATACCCACTGCCACTGCTATGGGGACGCCGCCCTTCGCGCCTACTTTGACATCGTAGCCAAGGCCCAGAAGCAATACCCCAACAGTCCCTCGCGGCACACACTTGCGCACGCCCTGCTGATCACAGACCCGGACGTGCCGCGCTTTAAGGAACTGAACGTCACCATGCAGACATCCGCACAATGGATCACCCCCGATCCATATAGCGAGATGGTTGTGAAAATCCTCGGTCCGGATGTGGTCAACACCGAGTGGGCCCGCATGAACTCCGTGTTGAAAGCGGGAGGCCGGCTCGCGCTAGGTACGGACTGGCCGGCAGCAGGCTACGTTTCGAGTTATCGTCCACTCGAAGCCATCCAGGTGGCGCTGACGCGTGCAATTCTTAAGCAGTACGGCGAGACGCAGTTCACCCCCATCATGCCGCCGGCGGACGAGCGCATCACGCTGGATCAGGCGCTCAAAGCTTATACCCTCGACTCGGCTTACGTTTTGGACCTCGAAAAGACCACGGGCTCTCTCGAAGTCGGCAAACTGGCCGATATCGTGGTGCTGGAGAAAGACCTGTACAAGATTCCTCCGGCCGACATCAGCACGACGAAGGTAAAGCTGACCATGATGAATGGAAAAATCACGTATAGGTCCAGTGAAAAGCGGTCAAGGGTAGTGCCAGGTGCCCCATGTCGCTTGTGAAGTGGATGACCTTGCGTCCGAGCTGGCCGGCCGCGAAATTCTGATTGCGTCCGACAGCCCTTCCGCCGGCGTGCGCGTCGCCTTCCTCGTCGAAAACGGCGCTCCCATTGAGTTGATGGAGTTCACCGACGCCAGCCATCCGGCTCGGCGATAAACTTCGGTCGGGCGAAGGCATCCGCCCAAGCTCCAGAGTGCCTCGGGCAGACATAAGACACGCTAGCTGCATTATGTTACGTGTATCTTGACCGAGTAACCTAGGTCCTGCGCGACTTTTCGGAGATTGGAAGCCACATTGATGGCATCTAGAAAACCAGCCCTGCACTTCCTGATCTTCTCAGCTGCCTCTTTCGCGGTTTTTTGCGGGTGACTAGCTACGTTCCTAAACTCCTAATAAATCCCCTCGCAGCGCCGAGCAGCGCGATGATTTTTGAATGTATTGGTTGCATAGAGGGCATCTATCACATCGGCCACAGCTCCTCTAGAAGCAGCCGGCGAAACCACCCCGTTGGCGGCGGCCTCCTTAGCGATAGACAAGACAAGCGCCTCAACTATCTGGCCTGCCTGCTGGAGACCCTGGCCGGCGTTTGTCTGGTAAGTGGTGTGAGCCTCTCGAAGCTTAACTTTTAGGGTGGGATTCAAACCGCTAAGTCGGGTATCTAGTTCTTCGGACGAGATATGCTGCGCGAGTGGTATGCACTGGTGCTGAGTTGTAACCGTGCCATCGTCGTCCACCGTGATTATCCCGATACCGTGTTTCCTCAATAATTTAACTCCGACCTGTTTTGGATCGGTTTGATATGCAGTGAGAGAGCACGCCTGGAAAACCGAAATCGGAAAATCGTAGTGGCTGATGTCGTGAGCGGCTCCCTTGAGTGCTTCAGGAAAGAGATTGTCTGCAACCTCAACAGCAACGATACTAAAACGTGTTGGTCTGAGCTGAATGCTGGGACGCCACGCTATCTCAGAGGCTATTTCGAGTTCCATCTTGAGTCCATTGGCACCATATCGCTGCCGACAATGAGCCAAGACTCGCTCTGCAATAGCTTTCATGCGCATGTCAAATGTGTCAAAAGCCATCCTATTTTCCAAGAACCTTGCGGATTATGCGCTGCAAATGCAGAAGCTTGGCTTTCAGGTCGCTGCTGACGCTTGCATGTGTCAGAAGTACATTCTCTTCAAGGAACTCCGATATAGAATCGATCGCCAGAGATATCTTTCGCTCGTCATACCGCATCTCGAAATGCTCTGCGTATACATCCGCAATGCTAGTCCGGGTTTAGGATTCAGAATATCGGCTATAGCCGTTTTAGCCTTGGATTCCTTAACGCCTACGTTGTCTATCGATGTCGCGATCTTTGAGAGCTTCCGAAAATCCGTAATATTCCCAATATGGCCCTGTCGAAACTTATAAATTAGAGTATCGCGCGCTTGATTTGCGTCAGAAACAGCGGCCGGAACTCTAGCCGTTACTGTCTAAGCGCACGTTCCATCTCGATAAAAAAATCCTCGGACAGTTGCTGCCGATGTTTTGGAAGAGATAGCTCTTCTTGTAGTAACTCCTTGTATTGGACTGGCAGCTCTAGCAGAAATCGGCAGCGCCGGATCTGCCCTCTGGTGAGACCCGTTACTTCACTCAACTCGGCTTCATTTGGAGGACGACCGTAGTTCTCATCTTGGAAAAGCGTGATAACGTCTGGAAGCTTATTCGCAATAGTGAGGTAATCCCATTGTTCACGCAGGGCATGTATGTTGAACATCAACAATAGGTTCTGCAGCGGAGATGGCTTCCGCTGCACGAGGGCAGGAATCTTACGAATATTCAGCTTCAATGCGCAGCGCCATCTGCGTTCACCATCGATGAGGACGTAACTGCCGCTGTCCTCGTAGACCACGATTGGTACTTGGATGCCGTACCGTCGTATCGAGGCCATTAAGGTATCCATCTCTTCTGGCCTAAAGAAAAGACGTGGGTTGTCCGGATTTCGACTAATTCTATCGGGGGATATGTCCCTGAGTGCGGCCTGGTTTATGTTATCTAACATTATAGCCTCGCCCAATAGATCTGCTCTGTTACCGGTGACGTGGCAGGTCCTTTAGAGGCCCCAAAAGTTGAGTGGGAGTGCGTGACGGAGAAGCGGTCAACTTTTGAATAGTAGGACTTAAGGATTGTGTCAGGTTTAGTTTCCAGCTCGTAAAGCAGTCCGTTCGTGGGATAACTAAGAACTAGGTCAGCACCAATTTGAGCGCTGCCGTCAGCGAGCTGCTTAAAAGCATCTATAACGCGTGACTTCAGAGAAAATGGCGTTCTAAACCGACTGCTGCGATACAAGCCTGCTCCGCTAACCCGTGGATAGTCGTATAAAATCAAGGTGTCAAGAAGATGGTAGTACCTCGAATACTGATCGTCAGTATAGGGCGGGTCGGCGTAAATAACTGAAGGTTTTAAATTACACTTCTGTAGCATCGTAAGAAGAGCCAAAGTATCCGCGTTAAATACTTTGTTCCGTCGTCTCCAATCGATCGTACCTACGGAATTAAGCTCTCCGATAGAGAACAGCCATTCCGCCCATACGTCTCGTCGACGCAGGGCCTGATATCTTCGGAACGAGTGTCTCTTCGGTTTCAAAAATTGAGCAAAATGCCCTGTTGAGTTAGCCAATTTGATTAGGCATCGCCCTAGAGCGATAAGCAGCCAGCGCCTCTGGTCGTCGGAAATGAGCTCTAGAGCGCGGCAGCTGTTCACGCCCTTTACTATCGCGTCGATCGCAATGCATTGGCGGACGCCAAAGTAGGTGTTAGAGTATGTAGAAGCAAATAGGTTGCTATCTTTACTTTCCAGTCTGCCAGTCTCAGATCTAACATGCTGACTTAAAAGTTGTGATCTCGATTCGAATCGACTGAATGTTCCGGCGCCGAGAACCTCTTCCTCTGCCGTCAGCGACCGAGCGAGGTATTGCGATTGCGTTGCTGCATGCGCTTCAAAAAGGTCGTAGTGTAGATCGGCCATCTTGATGGCTGCGGGCGGTTCGTCGCGGGAAGTCAGAAGTGAGCGGGCGGTTTCAGCTGCGAATACCTGCGCGTCATTGCTCCATACCTGACGTTGTGGCGCAACCTCTTCGCCTACGACGCACATTCCAGCAAATGCGTCCAGAAGGATGCCCTGCTGCGCTTGCTTAATGACTTCTGCGACGGCCGGGGCAAGCTCTCGCTTCGTCCCCATGTAGCTTATGTTGACGCCCATGCATCTCCGATGCAGTCGTCGATTGAGCTAGACGAGTGCGAGAGTTCCAGATATGAAGGAGATCAACAAGTTTATTGCTAGTTGACGCGTCTGAAAAGAAAAATCCAAATTCGCTCGTGCCCACCGCGACCAAGCGGCTTCGGCTCTGCGCCCACGTTAACCAACTAGTACCTGTACCTTCGTAACTTGCACAACATTTTGACCTCTGCTACGGTGCGGCTGAGGACACGGAATTGGTGTCTCCGCTGCAGCTTCGGGCGATCCCGGAGCGGGCGCGAAGAGGCTCTTTGACAGGTCAGTGCGAATGCGGCTTTTGGCTGTTGGCCATTTAGCCTTTGGCCAGAGGCGCGTCGCTCAGAGCGGAGATATCGCACGCGGCTGATGTTATTGCATCGGTTAATAGGCTGTGACCGATTGCACATCTTTCAGTGCACAAATTCAAGCTAAGTCATTATTTTTCAGGATTTTGCATATAACTCCTACGTCTCAATACCTGTACTTTCGTAACTTGCGCAACATATTGCCCTCTGCTACGGTGCGCTTGAGGACACGGAATTGGTGTCTCCGTGCTAGCTTCGGGCGATCCCTGGAGCGAGCGGGAAGAGGCTCTTTGACAGGTCAGTGGGAAGGCGGCTTTTGACTGTTAGCCATTAGCTTTTGGCCAGAGGCGCGTCGCTCCGAGCGGGCGATATCGTGCGATGCTGATGTTGTCACATCGGTTAATAGACTACGACCGATTGCACACATTTCAGTGCAATAATTCTGTGCTAAGTCTTTATTTTTCAAGATTTTGACCTATAACTCCTACGCCCTCAAGATTTTGCGGAGCATCGTTCAAAACGACCTCTTGTTTTCAAGATTTTAGGGGATACCGGGGGGAGGGGGGTAGGAGCAGTTGTCAGTTTTCGGTTGTCAGTTGTCAGAGATAACCACATAGTAACCGCGACGAACCCAACCAGCTCCCTCAGCCATGTGCCCGATGATGGTGGCGAATCTCGCGCAGGCGCTCCAAGTCGACCGCCTGGCCGATGAAGAAGACGGCGACCGCCGCGCTGGCGATTGCCAGAATGCCATCCACCAGGAAGGCGATGTGGATGCCCGCCGGCATCGATGAGGCGGAGACCACGATCGCGGTGTTGAGTCCCACGCCAATCGATCCGCCGGCGATCTGGAACATATAAACGATGGCGCCGGCCAGGCTCGCCTCCGACGGATCGAGCGCGGTAATCGCCGCCGTGGTGATCGACGAATAGAAGAGGCCGACGCCGATGCCGAGCGCGACCATTCCCAGGATGAGCTGGTGGAAGGTCGTTGCGGCGGAGATCATGGACAGCAGAATCATGCCCGCGCCCAGCAGCAGCGCGCCCAGGGTGACGATGACCTTCGGGCCGAGCATGGCGTAGAGGCGTCCGGCGATGAACGACGTGATCATGAACGTGCCCATCATGGGCAGCAGTCCTGCGCCAGAGCGCGATGGCGGAGAAGCCGAGATTCTTCGACATGAACTGCGGCAGATAAAGCAGCGCGGCGAAGAAGATGGCCGAGGCCAGCAGGGTGGCGATTCCGGCGGCAAGAAATTGCCGGTTCTGCATGACCGACGCGGGAACCAGCGCGTCGTCTCCGGCACGGCGCTCGATGAACAGGAACGCGGTGAGCGCAACCGCCGAGAAGGCGAACAGGGAGAGGATGAGCGGCGCGGTCCAGCCGAGATCGACGGCCCAATCGAGCGCGAGCAGCATGGACAGCAGTCCGAGCGAGAGCGCGACGGTTCCGAGATAGTCGATGCCGCCGTGATGCTCGGGCGAGTCGTCGGGCGCAACGACCATGTAGGTGATGAGCATTGCCGCCCCGGCGACGGGCAGGTTGACGAAGAAGATCCAGCGCCAGCCGACGGTGTCGGTCAGCAAGCCGCCGAGCAGATGGGCCGACGGCGTTGCCGAATCCGGCCGCGCCCAGAATGACGCCGCCGGCGAGTCCGGCTTTTTCGCGCGGCAGCAGGCCGTAAGTCATGCCGAGAATGGCAGGCCACATCATCGCGCCGCCAATGCCCATCAGGAAGCGGCAGGCGAGCAGCACCCAGACGGATGGGGCGAAACCTCCGATGACGGAGAAGGCAGCGAAGATTGCGGCGCCGAGCATGAAGATGCGGCGGCGTCCGAACATGTCGGCCAGGCGTCCGCCGGTGACGATGAGCACACCGAAAACCATGGCGTATCCGTTGATCACCCATTGCACGGTGGTGACGTCGGTATGCAGGTCGTGCTCGATGGCGGGCAGCGCGACGGAGAGCGCAGTGAAATCGTTGGCGACCACCAGGACGGCGACGCCCATCGCGATCATGCCGAGTATGGTTGCCTTGCTGAGCTGGTTTGGCTGTGAGGTTAACGCCTGCGGGTTGGACGCTGCCATCGGGGCCCCTTGTTCGTGCCGCAAAAGTGTCGCACAAAAAGGAGCCGTGTTTGAGCGTGCTCGACGAAAAAGTCGAAGTGAATCTGCGGGAGCAATGGCGGCTCTACATGCATCGTGGAGAACGGCAGAAGAACAATGGAAGCGCGAGGCGCTATCGCCCCGCGCTTTGCCCCGGGTTGCGGCTTATGAGCCGCTCGGTGCCGACTGGTTTTCCGGTGGCTCGAAGCCACAGGCCATCTTCCAACGTTCGCGCATGCGCTCCCGCTGTTCAGGAGTCATGTGCTGCCAGCGCTCGCTCATGCGATCGCGTATCAGGCGGCGTCCTTTCCAGCCGGAATGGCCGCGCCATCCGTGGTGGCCGAACAGAATGCGGCACAGCGCGAGCAGCGCGAAGGCCTGCCAGAACGTGATGGTGCGCCAGCCGAACAGAGGGGGCAGCAGCCAGTTCCACAACAGCTTCACCACTTCGCCGCCGAGGAACATGAACAGCGCAATCCCAACAATCGCGGCGGGAATAACAAAGAACATTTTTTTCCTTCTCATCTCAGTTGCACCCTTTCAAAACTCGTTGTAGATGCTTTGCAATCGCTTGCGCAGATGCAGCACCGCGTATCGTTTGCGCGCCAGCAGCGTGTTCACGCTCGTGCCACTTTCAGCGGACATCTCCTTGAAGCTGCGCCCTTCAAACTCGTGCGCTACGAACACCTAGCGTTGTTCCTCGGGCAACTCGTCGAGTGCGTCTTCCAACTCGTCGAGCAGCACGCTGCGCATGTAAAGCGCATCAGGACCAGCATCGGGCGAAGGCAGCAGGTCCTCGAACGACAGCAACTCGCCTTCCTCGTCGAGCACATCGGCGTCGCTGAACGGCTCAGGCGTCTTCTTGCGGAAGAGGTCGGTGATGCGATTGCGAGCCACAGTAAACATCCAAGCGGTAACGTGCTCGATGGGCATGAGCAATCGATTGGTTTCGACCAGCGCAAAGAAGACGTCCTGCAAGATGTCTTCGGCGTCGTCCGGATCAGCGACACGACGGCGGATGAAGCTGCCCAGGCGCGACTGCTCGCGCTTGACCACTTCGGTGATCCGCTGGTCCTGATCGGTCATGAGCTCCAGACTCGCCGCTTGCGTCATCTACACAGGTAGACGAATGAGCACGTGCCGATATTGTAAGGATTGGTGGGAAGCTAGAAATATATAGGAGTGACGTAAGACTGGAGTGGATTCAGAGCTGCCGGCGAAAGCTGTGGTCCCTCTTTAGGAGTAACTTGCTTATTTAGATCCGCTCAGCATGAAGTTCACCTGAATGGTTGTGTCCACTTCGACGGGTTGGTCATTCAGCAGGTAAGGACGATATCGCCACTGACGAACGGCATCCATCGCTGCCTGTACCAGCAGCGGATGACCGCTGAGCAGATGCAGGTTCTGGATCGCGCCGTTCTTGCCGATCGTGGCCTGAAGCACAACACTACCTTGAATGTGCGCGCTTCGCGCCATCGCGGGATATTGCGGACGCACTTCGTGAATCAGCAGACCTTGCGCGACGCCCGACGATACCCGCACCGAATGTGGCGTGACACTCTTCGGGATTGCGGTCGGCAAGTTGTGCAGCAGGTTGGCGATGGTGCGATCGCCAGTAGCATTCGGCGGCGCGCCGACCACGCCATCGAAGCCTCCTGGCACAACCGAGTTACTCTGAGCTTCATCGTGAATTTCCTGAATGCGCCGCGGAATCATGCGCGGCAGCAGCACCTCGCCATCGTTCAGCTCACTGCGAGATATCGCGTGCGAAATGACAGATGAAGCTGGCGGCGAAGGAGCGCGCGGCGGCGGCGGAACAGCAAGGGTATCGACCAGAACATGTCTGGGTAACGCGTTGGTGTAGAGTAGCGGCGCAAGCACTGCCATGCCGAGTAGCACTGCTTCCATCGCGAAAGAAAGTCCTTTCGCATAGAGAGACCTTCGGCGTGTAGTCGGGGCCGAGGATTCGATGAGCGCACTTTCGAACATTGTTGCCTCCGCTGTGCCGCTTGCGGAAATAGACACCGCGGCCGTCTAGTTTGCTCCGGGTATTTTTAAAGTTTGAGTGCGAGGTCTAAGAGAACTAGTCGATTGTTTACTCCAAAAACATACAGTCGCCGTAGGAGTAAAAGCGGTATCTTTCGCGCACGGCATGTTCGTAGGCGGCCAAGGTTTGCTCGCGTCCGGCGAAGGCCGAGACCAGCATGATCAGCGTCGATTTGGGCAGATGGAAGTTGGTCAGCATGGCGCCGACGACGCGAAAGTCGAACCCGGGATAGATGAAGATGTCGGCTTCGCTGCTTTGGGCTGCTATGCGTCCGTCTTCAGTCTGGCGCGCGGCGTACTCGAGAGTGCGAACGCTGGTCGTTCCAACGGCGACGATTCGCCGCTTCGCATCACGTGCGCGCTGAATCTTCTCCGCAGCGTCGGCCGAAATCTCGTACCACTCGCGATGCAGCTTGTTGGCCTCGACCACTTCCTCGCGCACCGGCTGAAAGGTTCCCAGTCCGACGTGCAGCGTGACTTCCGCGATCTCAACGCCGCGCATGCGAACGCGATCCAGAAGCTCGGGCGTGAAATGCAGTCCTGCAGTGGGAGCGGCGACCGAGCCAGGCGGCTTGGCATAAACCGTCTGATACTGCTCGCGATCCACTTGGTTGTCGGCGCGATCGATGTAAGGCGGCAATGGTATGTGACCGATCCGGTCGAGCACAGCGAAGAAGTCGTCGACGGGATCGAAGCGCAAACGTCGTTCGCCAAATTCGCCACGATCCACGATCTCGCCTGCGAGGTCGTGCGACCGCTCGTTACATTCACCGCCAAAGTACACGCGCTCGCCGACGACGAGCTTGCGTCCGGGATGCACCAGCGCCTCCCATACCTGCGGCGATGCTGAGAGTTGCTTGGTGAGCAGCACTTCGACCGTGCCGCGTAGAAACTCGCGAGCCGCAGGATTTCCCGCCGAGACCAGTTGCGCCCGCGACCCGCTGCGATGTCCGAACAACCGCGCCGGCAGCACGCGACTGTTATTCAGCACCAGCAAATCGTCGGGGCGCAGCAGGTCGGGGAATTCGCGAAAGCCCCGATCTTGCATGCGATCGCTGTCGCCCCTCAAGTGCAACATGCGCGCGTCTGCGCGGTCGGGCGGCGGCTGCTTGGCGATCAGTTCCTCGGGAAGGTGATAGTCGAAGTCGGAAACCAGCACACTGCGATTATGCCCGACAGACACCACTGTTGCGCTGTACTTTGACCCGGCTGGCAGATGCGATACGATACTTCAATTGGGTTTCAACGCAAGTGTGGGCGGCACATTAGCATGAACACGATCGAACGGCATCGCGATGACATTGTGCGGTTTGGCAAGATGCTGCACCAATGTGGACTGGTGGCTGCAACCGACGGCAATCTATCGGTGCGCATGGCCGACGGCAAGGTGCTGTGCACGCCGACAGTGATGAGCAAAGGGATGATGGAGAACGGCGACCTGGTTGTTGTCGATGAAAACGGCAACAAGCTCAGTGGCTGGCGCGAAGTCTCAAGCGAGATCGCCATGCATCTGTTCATCTACCGCAACCGGCCGGATGTGAACGCCGTCGTCCACGCGCACCCTCCTACGGCGACGGGCTATGCGGCTGCGGGAATTCCGCTGGACACGCCGTTGTGCTCAGAGATTGTCGTGACACTGGGCTCCGTGCCGCTGGCCCGCTATGCGACTCCCGGGACGGAGGATTTAACCGAAGCGCTGGCCCCGCTCATCGCCGACCATCAAGCCATCCTCATGGCTAACCATGGCGTGGTTACGTACGGCGAAGACCTGCTCACCGCCTACATGAACATGGAAACGGTCGAGCACTACGCCAAGATTGCTCTGGTCACCCATATGCTGGGCAGCCAGCAGCCGCTTAGCGGAAATCATCTCGACAAACTCCACGAGATTCGGCTGAAGTATCACAATAACAAAGTCGTTAGCGGTTAGAAGCGTTTAGCTGTTGCAAGCTCTACGCAGAGGAGAGCAGATCCCTCGCTGCGCTCGTGATGACAAACATGGAGCAGGATGCGACTTTGTTATTTAATTAAATACTGCCAACCATCCAGTACCGGTTTCCTCACTCGCCCCCGAAGCTGAATCTCAATCCCGACCGCAAACTGATTCCTAACGCCGGATATCCCAGCACTTCGTTGTAGTTGTTGTTGAATGCGTTGGTTAGGTTAGCGTAGGCGGTGACGCGATGAGTGAATTTATACCAGCCGCCCATGTCAACTCGGGCGTAACCGGCAGCGTAGTAGATCGGAGGAATGTAGCCGAACAGGAAGTCGGAGTCAGGCCGTCGTCCGACGGCAACCACGCCCGCAGTAGCGCCCCACTTCGGCTTAGTGTAAGTGAGCAGTACAGTTCCTGCCTGCTTGGGTCGTCGCAGCAGCGGAGCGCCTTCGCCATAAATAAGAGGGTCGCAACCATTGAGCGGATCGCATGGCAGTGCCTTGGTGATCTGGGTCGAGGTATAGGTATAAGCCGCCGTCATGAGGAGATGGTTGATGATTTGGCCGCGCAACTCGACCTCAGCTCCTTGCGCGAACGACCGGTTGACGTTGACATACTGGCTGGTGAAGTCGATATCGTTGAACAGGTATTCGATCTGGTTGCGAAACGAGTTGTGAAAGTAAATTGCGGTGAGTGCCAGCCGATCGCCAAACAATGACTGATCGAATCCAGCTTCAACGGCATGATTCTCCTCAGCTTTGAGAGTGGGATTGGGCAAGGTTGGAAAGGTTCCGCCGATGCCGAACGACTGTTCGAAGCTGGGCTCTTTGATGCCCTGCGCGTAGGCAGCTCGCAAGCGCGTGCCACTGAGCACATGATCGCCCTTCCATAGCAGGACTGATCCCGAAACGCGCGGTACGGCGCGGTTGCCAAAGCTTGCGTTGTGTACCCACGCCAAGCCGGCGAGCAGAGAGAAGCGTTTCCACACGATATTTTCCTGCCCGAAGAGATAGTTGTTGAGGCGCAGACCGTGGGTGAAGCTATAGGTGGCATCGGGCGCGGGCGTGGTGCTGAGGATATTGCCGTTCTCGTCTTCGAAGGTGTCGCCGATCGTGGTGATTGCCCAGCTGCGCGGAGTCCAGATTCCCTGGTACGAAAATCCGGCGCGGTTGTATCTCGCGTCGTTGTAGAAGGGCGAATCATAAGGCCGTCCCGCGTCTGCGTAAGTATCCGCATTGGTGCGCAGATGGTTGTACTCGAAGCCGGTAATCTGGTGCTGCCATGAACCGGGGCCGGCAATAGTCAGCGCGCCGCTGGCGAGGAAATTGTTCTGGTGCGCCGTCTGGTCTGAATCCGGCGGAAGCACGGGATTGCCGTTGAACCACCAGTCCGACGGAATGCCGGTGAAGTTGTTGGAGTTGCGAAGGCGAAAGCGAAACGCCACGCGGTCGGAGAGGCGAACTCCGATGTTGCCGCCCAGCAGCATATTCGAATAGGCGTCGTTGATGCCCTGTCCCTGAGTGGTGAAGTAGTCTGCGAACTCGTTGTAGTCGAAGATTCCATTCGCGCCCGAGATGGTGGCGTAGCCGTTCGCCGTCGAGTAGTTTCCGCCGTCGGCCCCGAATTGGATCTCGGGCGTGCGGGTGTCGCCGGTGGCAGTCCACAACTGCACAGTGCTGGTCATGGCATCGGAGCCGTAGATCGTGCTCTCGGGACCGCGCACCATCTCGACGCGCTCAACGTTGTCCACGGGGGCTACGCCGAAGTCGAAGGTGCCGCCGGGTTCGTTCACCGGAACTCCGTCGACGATGACCTTGTTGTAAGTCGAGTCGCCGCCGCGGACGAAGAGCGAGGCCAAGCCTCCGCGCTGTCCGGCGGTGCTGACGATGGCGCCCGGCAGATAGCTCAACGCCTCGGCGGCTGACACCGGGTTCAGCAAGGTGAGCTGATCGCTGCTGAGGAAGTCCACTGAAGTCGCTGATTGTTCGACCGTGGTGGGCGTAGCGGCCGCCGAAACCACGACGGTTTGCGGCGTGGTGGTCAGCTTCAGCTTCACGTCCAGGGCTTCAGTTGTTGGAATGGTTAAGGTTTGCGACTGCTCGGCAAATCCGGGCGCGAGCACCACCGCGCGATAGTCTCCGTCGGCAAGGTGCGGGAAGGTGACGATGCCATCGCCGCCTGTGGTCTGCGTGGCAACACCGGAGTTGTCGGCCGCACGAAACAAGGTGACGTGGACGCCGGAGACGCGATCGCCGGACGGGCTGTTGATGGTGATCTTGAGATCGGCTGCTTGCGCTGCTGCGCATAACAGCAAACAGGAGAGAACCAGATGAATGCGAAACACGAGCTGCCTCCTTTACACGCGAAAGGGGTTAGTCGACGGTTCGCGCCGGTCTCCTGGCTTGCGAGATATACAGCGACGGAGGCCTTCCCATTTGCACAGTGGCCTTCCGTCTTAACTCGCTTACAGTTGCGCGGCAGCGCGGGATTCTCACCCGCCTTCCCAGTTCCACCCGAGCGGATGGAACGCGCGAACCAAGGTTTACAAAGAACAGCCTGTGGCGGAATTTTGCTCAGGATGAAAATTGACTGTATCGGCACGAGGGGCGGCTGTCAAACGGGGGCCCAGTTCAAAGAGAAAAAACCTGTTCACCACAGAGGCACGGAGGACACGGAGAAAATAGAAGAATTCAAGAATAGCTTTGCTCGGGAATCTCTGTGCTTTTCGTGTTGACGGTTGTTAGCGCGCGACCTCCGCCTCCGCGATTTCTGTAATGCGTTCCAGCGCCGATTGCATCTCGCGGTACTTGGCTTCGAGCATTGAGTCATCGGCGTCGCGTGGCACGTGGATCTTCGGCGCGACTTGTACAACTGCCCGCGAAAACGGCACTGGCAGCACAAGGCGGTCCCATGAGTTGAACGTCCATTTCTTCTCAACGGCCACATAGAAGGGTGTGATCGCCACGCCAGTCGCTTTCGCCAGGTAGATTGGTCCACGCTTAGCGACGTAGCGCGGTCCGCGCGGGCCATCAATAGTGAAGGCCGCGCCGCCGCCCTGGTTGACGAAGCTCTGCATCTCGAGCAAAGCGCGCTGGCCCCCGCGGGTGCTGGAGCCGCGAATGGGCGCGAATCCAAAGCGTTGAATCACGCGTGCAATGTACTCGCCGTCTAGCGAGCGGCTGGTCATCACGGCAAGGTTGCGGCGGCGAAAAATCCACGCAGCCGGCAGCACGCAGCGATGCCAGAAGGGATAAATGCCGGGATGAACGTTGTCGAGGCTGCCGATCGAACCTTCTTCCCAGTTGAAGCTGACGCGAAGCGTGCAGCCGATCAGCGCAATCAGGGCAGGCACCAACCAGGAGGCGAGTGCTAGCGAGAGGCGCTGGGCGAAGGAGTACTTGCGCGTTACTGTCTCGCTTCGGACGGTAACAGTTTCGGTCACTGCGGAATTCTAATTGAGAGAGACTCAAGGCCCATCCCTGGTCTTGTGATCATGAGCGGAGTGAGGGATCTGCTCTCGTGGCACGCTTACGCAACAGGAAGGAGAGCAGATGCCTCGCTCCGATCGTCGTGACAATCCCGGACATGGCGGCGCGGGAGTTACTCCGCAATGAAGTTCCGGACCATCTGCTTGCCATGCTCGGTGAGCACGCTCTCGGGGTGGAACTGAACTCCCTCGACGAGAAACTCGCGATGGCGCAATCCCATGATGACGCGGCGACCGTCGCGGTCGATGCAATGCGCCGATACCTCCAGATCCTTCGGCAAACTGTGCTCTTCGACGACGAGTGAGTGGTAGCGAGTGGCGGTAAGTGGCGACGGGAGGCCGCGGAAAACGCCGTCGCCATCGTGCTCCACCTCGCTGGTTTTGCCGTGCATCAGGTTGTGCGCGCGAACTACCTTGCCGCCAAAGGCTGCGCCAATCGCCTGATGGCCAAGGCATACGCCGAGCACCGGAACATTTCCGGCAAAATGCCTGATCAACTCGATGCTGATGCCGGCTTCCTGCGGCGTGCATGGTCCCGGCGAGACAACGATGCGGTCGGGCCTCAGCTCTTCGATCTCGCCGACCGTGATCTGATCGTTGCGCCGGACGACGACCTCGTGCCCCATCTCGCCGATGTATTGCACCAGGTTATAGGTGAACGAGTCGTAGTTATCTAAGACGAAAACCATGTTGAACCAGATGGAAATTAGCCACTGAGTAGTTTACGAGCAGGGCATGCCGTCCATCCACTTACCCACTCACCTTCTCCGCTGCCCTAAGCAGCGCGCTCGCTTTATTCATGCACTCCTGGTATTCGCTTTCTGGATCGGAGTCGGCGACGATGCCTGCGCCGGCCTGCACGTAAGCGCGGCCTTTATGAACCACCATGGTGCGAATGGCGATGCAGGAATCCAGATTGCCCGCCTGATCGGCGTACAGGATCGAGCCTCCGTAGACGCCGCGGCGCACCGGTTCGAGCTCTTCGATGATTTCCATGGCGCGCACTTTGGGAGCGCCACTCAGGGTTCCCGCGGGGAAGCACGCCGCGAGCGCATCGAGCGGATCGAGTTCCTTGCGCAACGTTCCCTCAAGTGCCGAGACCAGGTGCATCACGTGCGAATATTTCTCCACATACATTAGGTCGCGGACTTTGACGCTGCCGTAGTCGCTAACCCGTCCCAGGTCGTTGCGCCCGAGATCGACCAGCATCACGTGCTCGGCGCGTTCTTTCTCGTCGTGCTTTAGTTCTTCCGTCAGTTTCTCGTCGTCAATGCCGTCGGCGCCGCGGCGCCGTGTGCCGGCGATGGGCCGATATTCGAGCCGGCGTCCGGTGACGCGTACCAGCATCTCGGGAGAAGCGCCGACCACGTGCAAATCGTCGAGCTGCAAAAAGAACATGTAAGGCGAAGGATTGACGGTGCGCAGAGCGCGATAAATCTGGAATGGGTCTGACGCCGCTTTGAAGTCCAGCCGCAGCGAGAGTACGACTTGAAAGATGTCGCCGGCCGCAATGTACTCTTTCGCGCGCTTGACGTTGGCAATGAATTCATCGCGCGAGGTGCCAGCATGTACCTTAATGCTCGGCTTCTTGCCGTCACTGGACCAGCCCAGCTTCTGCCGGTGCATGCCGCTGACCAGCTTGCGCTCGAGTGCGTCGATATCGGCCAGCGCTCGATTATACGCTTTGCGCGGCGACTCGGCTTTCACGTCGGCGGCAGCGATGATGTGCAACTGGTGCCGCAGGTGGTCGAAGGCGAGCACGCGGTCGTAGAAGGTGAAGACACAGTCGGGCAGCTTCAGATCGTCCTTGGCGGTCGCGGGCAGGCGCTCGAACTGGCGCACCATGTCATAGGCGAAGAAGCCAACTCCGCCCGACGTGAATGGCGGCATCCCGGGAACCGTCGCCGGGCGATGCTGTTGCAAGGTCGATCGCAGCAAGTCGGCCACGTTTCCGCTGCGACGCTCGATGGTTTTCCCGCGCTGGATCACCAGCTCGTTGCCCCTAGCCGTGATCACCATGCGAGGCTGCGCGCCGAGGAAGGTGTAGCGACCGATCTTCTCGCCGCCTTCGACCGATTCCAGCAGGAAGGCGTATTTCTGACGAGCAGCGACGCTCAAGAATGCGCCGACCGGAGTCAACATATCAGCGCTCAGGGTCTTGGCGACAGGAATCAGCGTAGCGTCGCGGCTGAGTTGCAGAAATGTCTTGTAATCGGGTGTCAGCATCGGCTGTGAGCGGGATTGCTCGGATTATACGAGAGGGCCGCAGCTTGCCGTTTGGTACCAACGCGGCAATCGTTTGGCGTCGATTCTCATCGTCCCGTAATCACATCAAAAGTTGGTGAAAGCCTTCAAATCGCGAGTTATTGGTGGGCAATGACCCGCGCTCGCACTAGAATAGGTCAAATCATCAGCTCTCCTCAAAAAACGATGGCCAGCACAGCGAAAAGTGTTCCTGCGAAGTCCCGGCGCAAGCCGGTCCCGGCAATCGAGCCAAGCAATGGTAACGGCCAGTCAGCGGCCAGCAGTCCGGTGAATCTGAGCGATCCAGATCTGTACATCAATCGCGAACTGAGCCTGCTGGATTTCCAGCGCCGGGTGCTTGAGGAGGCGCAGGATGCCTCCAACCCGCTGCTCGACCGCCTGATGTTTCTCTCTTTTGTGGGATCAAACATCGACGAGTTCTTCATGGTCCGGGTGGCCGGCCTGAAGCGGCAGATCGAAAAGGGCGTGGTTGAAACCGGGCCCGACGGATTGACTCCGGCCGAACAGATCCGCGCAATTCGCGCCTCGGTGATTCGCCTGTATCGCGCTTCGTATGACACCTGGCGGCGCGAGCTGGTGCCGGCGCTGAGCAACGCTGGAATCCGCATCTTCGATTACTCCGAACTGAGCGAAGAGCAGCTTGCCACGGTCAACGCTTACTTTCAGGACACCATCTTTCCTACGCTGACGCCGCTGGCATTCGATCCTGGCCGCCCCTTCCCGCACATTTCGAATCTCAGCCTCAATCTCGCAGTCGTGCTGCGCGACCAGAAAGGGGTGGAGCACTTCGCGCGGGTGAAGATTCCTGACACGTTGCCGTCGCTGGTACCGCTTGCGCCGAGCCCGAAGACGAAGGCTAAGACGCGTGCCGCCGGCAAAGAGCAGGGCTTTGTCTGGATTGAACAGTTGGTTATTGCGAACTTAGCGGCGCTGTTCCCAGGCATGGAGATTCTCGAGGCGCACCCGTTCCATGTCACCCGCGATGCCGATGTCGCCATCCAGGACCTGGAAGCGGGCGACCTGCTGGAGGTGGTGGAGGAGGGTGTCTGGCAGCGGCGCTTCGCCGACGTGGTTCGCGTGGAGATCACGGAAGACATGCCGGCGTCCGTGCTCGACATCCTGGCGACCAACATGGAATTGGAGCCGGAGGATGTGTACAAGATTTCCGGACCTTTGTCGCTGGTGCGAGTGCGTCAACTGGCGCGGCTCGATCGTCCCGATCTGAAGTTCGCGCCGTTTGTTCCAGCCATGCCGCCTGCCTTAACCAAGGAAGAGGATGAAGATATCTTCGCCGCCATTCGCCGCGGAGACATCCTCATGCAGCACCCGTTCGAATCGTTTCAGCCGGTTGTCACGTTGCTGCAGAAAGCCGCCCGTGATCCTAACGTGCTGGCCATCAAGGTCACGCTCTACCGCGTGGGTAGAAACGCGCCGGTAGTCGACGCGCTGCTGGAAGCCGCCGAGGCCGGCAAACAGATTGCCGTGTTGCTGGAGTTGAAAGCCCGCTTCGACGAGGAAAGCAACATCGGTTGGGCGCGCAAGCTGGAAGAATATGGTGTTCACGTCGTCTATGGCCTGATGGGGCTGAAGGTGCATTGCAAGGCCCTGCTGGTGGTGCGTCGCGAGGGCGATGTCATTCGCCGCTACGCGCATCTTTCCACCGGGAATTACAACAGCGTCACGGCCCAGCTTTACACCGATCTCGGAATGTTGACCTGCGATAACGAGATTGGCGCCGACTGTACCGACCTGTTCAACTTCCTTACCGGCTACTCGGCAAAGTCGAAGTACCGCAAGCTGCTGGTCGCGCCCGTGTCGTTGCGCTCACGGTTTCTCGAACTGATCGATCGCGAAATCGAGCACCAGAAGAACGGTCGCGGCGGGCACCTCATCCTGAAAATGAATGCGCTGGTCGATCGCGAGATGATCCAGGCGCTCTATCGTGCGTCGCAGTCGGGAGTGAAAGTGCAACTGCTGGTGCGCGGCATCTGCTGCCTACGGCCAGGAGTACCGGGCGTCAGCGACAACATCAGTGTCACCAGCATCGTGGGACGTTTTCTCGAACACAGCCGCATTTACTACTTCCACAACGGAGGCGAGGAAGAGGTCTACTTGGGAAGCGCCGATCTCATGCCGCGCAATCTCAACAGCCGCGTGGAGGTCATCTTCCCGGTCAGCGACCCGAGCCTGATTAAGACGGTGCGCGACTCGGTGCTGGGAACCTACCTGAAGGAACAGGCCAAGGCGCGGCACATGCTGCCCGATGGCAAGTATGTGCGCGACGAGAATGCCAGCAAGAAAAATGCCTTCAACAGCCAGGAGATCTTCATCGCGCGCTTGCAGAAGCGGGCTGCCAAGTCCTAAACCCTCCCGCGCGAGCTACGTCTAAAGGTTGTCGAAGCGTGCCACTTGCGCTCTGCCGTAACATGGAGGTGAGCTCGCAGGCTTGCTCGATTGCTGTCCATGGTTTTCCCACGATTCAGTTGTGTTCCTTTCAGTCGGAGTGGTTCGGGCCGCCAGCTGGGCAGCCAACGACCGCTGCTCCTTGCCTTCGCGCTTGTATTTGTATTCTCGGGCTTCGCGCCCGCGCAGGACTCACCTTCCACCACGAATCAGAAGTTCACCGTCAGCGGTACGGTGGTCAACGATGCCACCGGCGAGCCCATCACGCGAGCCATGGTGACGTTGCAGGCTTCGCCGGCGCGATATGCCTTCACCGATAGCAACGGCGCTTTCAGCATCGAAGCAGTCGCTCCGGGAAGGTATCCCGTCCAGGCACAGAAGCCCGGCTTTTTCGGACCACAAGAAAGATCGTCGTATCGAGGGAACCAGAGTGTGGAGGTGGGCGCGAACAGTGATCCCGTCGTCATAAAACTTGCAGCTGAAAATGTCATCTTCGGGCGGCTTACCGACGGGAATGGACAGCCCGTTGATGGTGTCGGACTTCGTCTCACGCAGCGTATGCTACGCAACGGCATCTGGCGAATGGAACCGCGCAGTTCAGCGACCAGCGACGAAGATGGTGTGTTTCGTTTTCCCAATCTACAGGCCGGCACCTACTATCTTTCCGCCGGTCCGGACGTGGCGCGACGCGAGACGCTATTCGGCGACGAGGGTACCCCGCGCACTGGATGGCCCGGTATGTATTATCCGCAGGCTCCAGACCTGGCTTCGGCGGCGCCCATCCACCTTATCTCGGGCCAAAAGATAGAGGCGAGCATGGTAATGAACCGCGTGCCGCTGCATGCGGTGTCGGGCCAGGTCAGCGGGTACTTTCCGGGAAGGGGCGTCAGCATCCAGGTGCAGACTTCTTCCGGAGAATTCGTAGCGACCGGCGTTCGCTTCCACGAAGCCACCGGGGAGTTCGAGACGCTTCTGCCGGCGGGCAGCTATCGTCTGAGAGCGTTTTCGCAAGTTGGCGAGCAGCAGTTGCGTTGCGACGTTCGCATCACGGTGGAGAAGGATTTAAATCAGCTCCAGTTGGCATTGCAGCCGGCAGTTTCGATTCCCATTCACGCTCGCATGGAAGACCGGGGGCAGGATGCGGCGCAGTCTGCCCAATCGCGTGGCTTCATTCCATCACGCGACGCGAACGATTCGCCTCCGCTCGGCGTGCACCTGATTGCCAGCGATCCAGGCGGACACGATGTGTATTCCATCAACGGCGGCGCCCAGGGTAATCACACGCTGAGCTTACGTTCGATCGAGCCCGGGCGCTACACCGCGGAGTTCTCTCCCTACGGAGGCTGGTACGTCGCGTCGGCGCAATGCGGTAACGCCAACCTGCTGACCGAGGACCTGGTCATCACCGCAGGCAGCTCATGCACCTTAGAGATCGAGCTCCGCAATGACGGGGGAAACCTGACCGCTACAGTCGAGGGAGGGAAGCCGGGAAGCCCGGGCGTGACGTTGCTCGCTCCGGCCCGGGGACGCGCCGCTCCACGCATGCAGCCTTTCTATACTCCCGACCCGGCACGGCCAGCGCAAATCGGGTTGAATGGCATTGCACCGGGAGATTACCTGTTGTTCGCCTTCGACAGCGCCGAAGGGGTCGAGTACTCCAACCCGGAAGTTTTGCGCTCCTACGCGTCGCAAGCTGCGCCGGTGTCGATCAGCCCGGGGCAGTCGACGAAGGTGACGACGCACGTCATTCAGACCGGGGCCGCAACGGAGTGAACATGCGACGGCTGATTGCGTTCATCTCGCTGCTAAGCATGTGGGCGGCTTTGTCGGCCAGTGTCGCCGCGGCACTACAGGGTTATCCCGTGTCCGGCGTTGTCTTGGACTCGGTGTCGAATCAGCCTCTACCGGGAATCGCCGTTACCCTCACACCCGATAAGGGCGGAGCGGGGCAGACGGTGCGCAGTGCCGCCAACGGTCAGTTTGTTTTCCCGTCAGTTGCGGTGGGCAAATACATCCTCAGCGGCAGTGGACCCGGATATCGTGCGCAGGGTCTCAACCAGCACGACAACTATTTCACCGGTATCGCAGTCGGCCCCAAGGTGGATGCGACCAACCTGGTTTTCCGGCTACAGCCCAACGCGACCATTCGCGGCCAGGTGGTTGACGAACAGAATGAGCCGGTTCGCAATGCCACGGCGCAGCTGTTTCGAATGGACGAGGTCGAGGGCATTCGGCGGGCAGTCTCGGTGAGCAACGCGGGCACCGACGACCAGGGAGATTATCACTTTTCGCACCTGGGCCCCGGGACATACTACGTCGCGCTTGCAGCTCGTCCATGGTACGCGCAATACGCTCCGCAGTTTGGGCAGTCTCACCGGCAACTTGATCCCGATACCGCGGCTCACGCCGAGCAGGAGGAGGCGCAACTCGACGTGGCTTATCCGCTGACCTTCTACCCTGAGGCAGATGATTCCTCGCAGGCGACGGCGATCACCTTGCATGCAGGCGAGCGCTTCACCGCGGACGTAGTTATGCGCGCGGTGCCCGCCGCGCATTTGAAGATCCGCTATGACAAGGGGCTGCAAGCGAATTCGCCAAGCATCATGCAGCGAATCTTCGACGGCCTACTAATCCCGGTGTTGGCCAGCCAGGGATATGGGTACGGCCAGGGGATGTTTGAGTTCGGCGGTTTGGCTCCGGGACACTACGCGCTGGAGTTTCCCGGTGGGTTGACCGACAAATCAGGCGGGAAGAGCGGATGGTTTCGCGATGTCGATCTGTACGGCGACCTGGAGATTTCCGCCAGCGACTCGCCACCCATGGCGACCGTGACCGGCCTTGTGGCATACGACAGCGCGCCTGCTCCCAGGGAAACAGCTTACGTGGAGCTGCGCAACGAACAATCGGAAGATAGATGGACGGGCAAAGTTTCGGACAAGGGCCTCTTCGGACTACAGGACAACGAATTGCGTCCGGGTACCTACCAGGCAGTGCTCTACGGAGCGCCAGACTGGATCATCACCCGCATCACTGCGCAAGGCGCCAGGGTACAGGGGACACAGATCACGCTGGCCGCAGGCGGGGCCGCCAAGCTGGTATTCACAGCGTCGCGAGTCTCGGCGGCGCTCAGTGGGGTCGTCACACAAGGCGACAAGCCGGTTGCTGGCGCCATGGTTCTCCTGGTGCCCGACGATGGCAGCCAGGACAAGCAGCGCTACCGCCGTGACGAAAGCGATAGCGATGGTACCTTCACGCTGCGGCAGGTGGTACCGGGACGCTACACGGCGGTTGCTATCCAGAATGGTTGGAATACGGAGTGGGGAGATCCGGCGGTGCTGGCGCCGTACCTGAGTAAGGGTGAGAAGGTGACCATCGCCGCCGATAAGAGCACGGACATCAAGCTGCAAGTGCAATAGTGGGCGTCGGCGAAGCATCCATCATCCGCGAACCCCCATCGAAGCAAGGGTCCAGGGACGTGCCAGCCCACGGCAGAATTGCATGTTCCGGCATTCAGCAGGGTGGTGGCGCGGGTTTTTACCGTTTCCTCCGCTTGAGTCCGGCCGAAGAAGAACGGTGACAGGCAGGGCTACACCACTCGCTAATTCTCGATCTGCCTCTCTCTTTATCCGCGATGAAACCAGGAGTGGGTGCCCACTTCTCCCGCAACCAGTAGCAGGGTCAAAACGGCGAGCCAGAGCTGAAGCCAGCGCTGACGCTTCTGTGACTTGGTATAAGGCTGGATTCGCCAGGCTGCCGATGGATTGCTGCGCAGCCGGTGTTCATGCCAGAGCAGCAGCAGACTGAGCAAGGCCCCGATCGTTCCGATCGCTAAAAGAGGAATGCGGATGGCGTCGCGATGCCATCCCGTAGCCGGCCCGCTGGCTGCAATCAATGAAGTGAGCCCAATTGCCACGCGGACGCCGCTAAGCCCCACGACTATTAGACAGGCGCTCTCGGCGGCGGCGAGCACCAGGGAGCCCCACATCAGCACCATTCGTCCTGGGCCGCGCTGTGCGGCTTGCGGGGCAGCTGTTTCCAAGTCTTCGTTTTTCATGGGGACACAGAAATGATAGCGCAGGAATTTCCCGCTAGGCCGAGACGAACGCATCCTTGGCGTCTGGCTTCAGCACGACGTAGGCGCGACGCCATGGTTGATCATCGACCAGTCGCCACTGGTGCCCGGTGCCGGCGGTGTCCTCCGCGACCAGTACGTCGCCGGGACGCAGCATAAATTTATCGCCGTCACGCGTCGTGAATTCCAGCGTCCCACTCAGCGTGATCACGTACTGACGGAAGGGAGCATCATGCCATTCGAGGGCCGAGTGTGCGGGCGTCTCCTCGAAATGGATGGAAAGCACATCCGTCGTTTGGTGGGCCGTGACGGTTCCTTCCACCAAGTGGGAGGCGTTGTCCGAACCGGTATAGAGCTTGAATGCATGCAGCAAACAGTCACCTCCCTATGCGGACTGGCCGAACCATCGCGTCCGCATCTGGTCAAAGCGGCCGTCGGTGCGCAGAGCGTCGAGCGCGCCATTCACCGCGTCGCACAGCTCGGAATTCTGTTTCGCAAATGCAATGCCGAGCTGTTCATGGGTAGGCACCTGCATCACGACGGCAAGATCAGGATGACCTTTCACCAGCGACGAAATCACCGGGAACAGCTTAATGATCAAGCCGATCTTTCCGGCGTTCAGGTCAGACAGCGCCGACTGAATTCCATCGTATGCATAGTACTGAATTTTGCCGATGATGCCTTCGGCCAACCAACTTTTGGCGACAAAGTCGGAAGTGTTGCCTGACTGAATGCCGGCGGTGAGGCCGTGCAGGTCTGCGGGTGAAGAGGCCTTCGGCGTCACTCGCCGGTTTACCGCAACTCCCTGGTTGAACTCGATGTACGGTTGTGAGAAGCGAACGATCACAGAACGGCCCGGAGTGATGGTTGTTCCCGAGATGACTGCATCGTAGGTCGCGTTCACCAGACCATCGAAGATGCCGTCGAAGTTTTCGGCGAGATAGCGTTCGCGATGTAGTTTCAACCCAAGATGGTCGCTTATGGCTCGTATCAGATCGATGTCGAAGCCGGTTTCCGAGCCATCGGCCAGTTCGAACGGCGGGTCGGGATACGCGGAAGCAACCGACAGAGTTCCGGGAATGAGGGTCAGGGCCATACTGAATTCGCAGGAGCTGAGATATGAAGTTTACGCGAGTAGCTGGAAGTTGGGGAGGGGACTAGCGGCTGATTTAGGAGGGGCACCCGAATCCCGAGTGCCCCTGCACAGTGACTAGACGTTGATGACCTTGACCAATTCCTGGACGGAGTCGGCGCTCTTCTGCAGTGCCGCCTGCTCTTCTGGAGTCAGCTTGATCTGAATGATTTCCTCGATGCCGCCGGCTCCCAGCTTGCAAGGGACTCCAACATACAAGCCGTTGATCCCGTACTCGCCTTCGAGATAGGCAGCGCAAGGCATGATCTTCTTTTTATCCTTCAGGATCGCCTCGACCATCTCCGCGGTCGCGGAAGACGGCGCATAATAGGCGCTTCCCGTCTTCAGGTGCTTGACGATTTCAGCGCCGCCATCACGCGTGCGCTGCACCAACTCTTCCAGCCGCTTGGGCTCGATGAGCTCGGTAATCGGAATGCCGGCAACCGTCGAGTAGCGCGGTAGCGGAACCATGGTGTCACCATGTCCGCCGAGCACGAAAGCGGTTACGTTCTCCACCGACACCTTCAGCTCCATGGCGATGAAGGCGCGGAAGCGCGCGGAATCGAGCACCCCGGCCATGCCGATCACCCGGTTGCGCGAGAAGCCGCTGAGCTTGTAAGCGGCCTGCGCCATGGCGTCCAGCGGATTGGAGACGATGATAAGGATGCAATTCGGCGAGTACTGCACCACCTTGCCGACCACGTCGCTCATGATTTTGTAATTGGTGTTGAGCAGGTCATCGCGGCTCATGCCGGGCTTGCGCGGGATGCCGGCGGTGATTACCACAATGTCAGAGTTCGCGGTATCGGCATAGTCGTTGGTTCCGATCACGAATGAGTCGCGCTTCTCGATCGGCATAGCCTGGAGCAGATCGAGACCTTTGCCCTGTGGGACACCTTCCACGATATCAATCAGGACCACGTCCGCAAGTTCCTTCGCCGCCATCCAGTGCGCGGCCGTGGCGCCGACATTTCCTGAACCGACTACTGTCACTTTTCTACGCATGATGTCTTACTCCGTTGCCGCATGAGCGGCCATGATATGTACAGCCCCGCCTGACGGCGGCAGAATGATTCCCCGGAAGCGAACCAAACCTTCGCTAGCCGGGGAGTGACCTATCCGGAAGATTGCTACCGCGCCATCGCCAGTGCCGGTTCCATGTTGTGAATGATATGCGAAGCGAATTCGCTGGTCTTCACCTTGGTGGCGCCTTCCAGCATGCGTTCGAAGTCGTACGTGACCGTCTTGTCCTGGATGGTGCGCTCCATCGACTCTTCAATCAGTCGCGCGGCCTCGGTCCATCCCATGAAGTCGAACATCATCACTCCAGAGAGCATGACCGACCCGGGGTTGATAACGTCTTTGTCGGCATACTTCGGTGCAGTCCCGTGGGTCGCCTCGAAAATCGCATGCTGGTCGCCGATGTTCGCGCCGGGAGCGATTCCCAGTCCGCCGACCTGTGCGGCTGCGGCGTCGGAGATGTAGTCGCCATTTAGATTCGGCGTCGCCAGCACCGCGTACTCATCCGGGCGAGTGACGATCTGCTGGAAGATGCTGTCGGCAATACGGTCGTTGATCATCAGCTTCGATTTCCACTTGCCATTGCCGTGGGTGGCATAGATGCTGTCGAGCACTGCTTTGACTTCCCGGTTCAGTTGCTCGCGGAAGTCCGGCGGCGCGAATTCCAGCCCCGGCTCTACCATCTTGGCATTTTCTTCCACCGACAGCCCGGGGTTGTGATCGAGATTGGCGATGATCCAGCTCTCGCGTTCAGTGATGACCTGGTCGCGGAACTCCTGTGTGGCCAGTTCGTAGCCCCACTCGCGGAAAGCACCTTCGGTAAACTTCTGGATATTTCCCTTGTGCACCAGGGTTACGCTTTTGCGGTTGTTCTTGAGTGCATACTCGATGGCCATACGCACCAGGCGCTTGGTGCCGGTGATGGACATCGGCTTGATGCCGATGCCGGAGTCTTCGCGGATCCGTTTATTAGTGCCTGCCAGCATCTCGTTGTTGAGGAAGTCGATCAACTTCTTGACCTGCGGCGTGCCTTCCTTCCACTCGATGCCGGCGTAAACGTCTTCCGTGTTCTCGCGGAACAGGACGAGGTCCATCCGTTCAGGATGCTTCACCGGCGAAGGAATGCCCTGGTAGTACTTGATCGGCCGGACGCAGGCGTACAGGTCGAGGATCTGGCGCAGCGCTACGTTCAGCGACCGGATACCGCCTCCGACAGGCGTCGTGAGTGGTCCCTTGATGCCGACGCGCAGCTCTCGGAAGGCGGCAACCGTGTCGTCCGGCAGCCATGTCTTGAAGCGGTCCATGGCTTTTTCGCCGGCGAAAACTTCGTACCAGGCGACTTTGCGCTTGCCGTCGTAGGCCCTTTGAACGGCGGCGTCAAAGACGCGTACCGAGGCCTTCCAAATGTCGCGACCGGTGCCGTCCCCCTCAATGAAAGGGATGATCGGGGTGTCAGGAATGACCAGTTTTCCGTCGCGGTAGGTGATCTTGGTGCCGGTCGAGGGCAGGGGAATTCCATTAAAAGATGAAGACACGATACCTCCAAAAGATGCGGCGCAAGCAGTGTGGAGCTATGCCTGCACCCGAAATTTCTACGCTATCACCGCAAAGTGCGGCCCATCAATGAATCATTCCGGGAATATGTCACCTAAATGTGTGATCTCTGACGTTGAGAGGACCGCCCCTTCAGTGGTAAGGGCCAGCTTTCGATTGGGCGCGCTGGCGTTTTCCCTGCACAGTTTTTGAACTAAGCGCAAACCGCTCTCACCCCAGACCGGCAGATGGCAACCTTTACCCGATGCCATATCTCACAACAGCTGGGCGCAAGCTTGCTCTTTAGTTTATTCTTTCTGTCATTTTAAGTTGAGGGCGCGATGTTAAAAGAAATACTCGAACGCTGGCCGGTGGTGCGTCAGCTCAGAACAGGCGCTGACGGTACAGGCGTTGAGTCAATGAGCGAGCGCACCAGAAACCTGCTCCCCAAGAATCAGGACGCGGAATTCACCCGGGCGATGTGCCCCTACTGCGGCGTGGGTTGCGGGCAGATGATCTACCACAAGGACGGCGAGCTGATCTCCATTGAAGGCGATCCCGGATCGCCCATCTCGCGCGGCCATCTTTGCCCCAAGGGCGCCGACACCTACGAGCTCCACACCCATCCCAACCGGCTGATGACGGTGAAGCACCGCCGCCCCTACGCTACCGAATGGGAGGACATGGACCTTGAGACGGCGATGGACCGGGTCGCCGACCTGGTGTGGGAGAGCCGCGAGCGCACCTTCGTCGAGAAGGACGGCGAGGACTCGATCATGCACACTACGGCCATCGCCCACCTGGGCGGTGCGACCCTCGACAACGAAGAGAATTACCTGATTAAGAAACTCTTCTCCGGAGGTCTGGGCATGGTTTGCGTAAGCAACCAGGCCCGTATATGACACAGCTCCACGGTGCCCGGTCTGGGCACCTCTTTCGGACGGGGCGGAGCTACTACTGCACAACAGGATTTGGCCAACGCTGACGCGATCCTCATTATGGGATCATCCATGGCTGAGAATCACCCGGTCGGCTTCCAGTGGGTGATGGAAGCGCGCGAGCGTGGCGCCACCATCATTCACGTCGACCCGCGATTTACCCGCACCTCAGCCACAGCTGACATTTGGGTGCCGCTGCGCGCCGGGACCGACATTCTGTTCCTCGGCGGCATCATCAATTACGTTCTGCAGAACGATAAGTATTTCCACGACTACGTCCTGCACTACACGAATGCGGCAATGCTGGTGCGTGAAGACTTCCGCGATACCGAAGACCTTGGCGGCTTGTTCTCCGGCTGGGACAAAGAAAAGCAGAAGTACTCTCCCGAAACCTGGCTCTACCAAGGGGAAGACCGCAAGAAGCTCGATGCTAAAGAGGTGGAGGAAGCCGGCCATCAGGAAGCCGGGGGCGGGCACGGCAAAGATCGTGGCGGCGAGGCGGGCAAGGTTTCCGACTACAAGTCCGATCCCACATTGCAGGACCCGCACTGTGTCTTCCAGATTTTAAAGAGGCACTTCTCCCGCTATACGCCGGAGATGGTCGAGCAGCACGCGGGCGTGCCGAAGAAGCTCTTCCTCAAGGTCGCCGAGGCGCTTTGTAACGCCTCGGGGCCGGAGAAGACTGCCGCGATGTGCTACGCCGTCGGCTGGACACAGCATTCCAAGGGGGTGCAGATCATCCGCTCGGCGGCGATCCTTCAAATGTTGCTGGGTAACATTGGTCGACCCGGCGGCGGAATACTCGCGCTACGCGGACATGCTTCCATTCAGGGCTCAACCGACATTCCCACGTTGTATGACATCCTGCCCGGTTACCTGCCGATGCCGTTCAAAGAGGGCGCCGGCGACGACCTGGACGACTACTTAAAGAAGCACACCGCCGACGCGGGCTTGTGGAACAACTTTCCCAGCTACTTCATCAGCCTGATGAAGGCCTGGTACGGAGACAACGCCACCAAGGAGAACAACTGGGGCTTCAACTACCTGCCGCGTGTCACCGGCGACCACTCGCACTTCGGCTACTGGCTCGAAATGGCCGACGGCAAGATGGACGGCCTGTTCATCATGGGCCAGAACCCGGCGGTCGGCGCGCCCAACGCGCGGCTTGCAACGTTCCGCCATGGCCAAGCTGAAATGGCTCGTCGTGCGCGACATGGTGGAAATCGAGAGCGCGTCTTGGTGGTACAACTCGCCCGAGGTGGAGCGTGGCGAATTGCGTCCTCAAGACATCGCCACAGAAGTCTTCCTCTTCCCCGCCTCTGGTTCCGCAGAGAAGGAGGGCAGCCAGACCAACACCCAGCGACTGGTGCAATACCGGCTCCAGGCGGTCCATCCGCCGGGCGATGCGCGCAGCGAGAGCTGGTTCATGCATCATCTGGCACGGCGGCTAAAGGCGAAAGCCGCTGCCGATCCCAGCCCGCGCAACGCCGCCATGAATGCGTTGCAATGGCCGCTATGGCACGCACGGCATCGATGCCGAGCCGAACGTTAGCGAGATTCTGAAGGAGATCAACGGCCGCGACCTCACCACGGGCAAGCAGCTTGAGAGCTACAAAGACCTGAAGTCCGACGGCACCACCGCCTGTGGCTGTTGGATTTACTGCGGCATTCATCCCAGCGAACACGAGAACGTTGCCAACAAACGTGAGCCGGTCGACTACCTGGGTCACGGCTGGGGATTCGCGTGGCCGAACGACGTGCGCATCCTGTACAACCGCGCGTCGGCACGGCCTGACGGTAAGCCCTGGAGCGAGCGCAAGAAACTGGTCTGGTGGGACGAAGACAAGCAGGAGTGGACCGGGCTTGATCGTCCCGACTTCGACAAAAAGAAGCGGCCCGACTATCAGCCGCCGCCGGGCGCAAAGGGCATGGACGCCATTGCCGGCGACAAGCCCTTCATTCTGCATCCCGACGGCGTGGCATGGCTGTTCGTCACCAGCGGATTGAAAGACGGCCCACTGCCCACACACTTTGAGCCGCTGGAGTCGCTATTCGGAAATGCTCTCTATCCCAGAGCACGCGACCAATCCGCCGGTCAACAAGGAGATCCGTCCCGACAACAACTATGCCTACCTGGCAGACGAGCGTTTCCCGTTTGTGCTGACCACCTACCGCCTTACCGAACACCACACGGCAGGTGGAATGTCGCGCCAGCTTTCGCATCTCGCGGAGCTGCAGCCCGCACTGTTTTGCGAAGTGTCTCCTGAGTTGGCCGCTGAGCGCGACCTGCAGCACGGTGATTGGGCGACCATCATGACCATGCGCGGACTGGTGCAGGCGCGGGTGCTGGTCACCCCACGCATCAAGCCGCTCTGGGTGCAGGGCCGCACCGTGCACCAGGTTGGGCTGCCCTATCACTGGGGGTACAACGGCCTGGTCAAAGGCGACGTCACCAACGATCTGTTGGTTATCTCCGAAGAGCCCAATGTTCGCATTATGGAGACCAAGGCCCTGGTTTGCGATATTGAGCCCGGAAAACGCGAGCATGGGCGCGCAGCGATTGCGGAATGGAAAGAACACCTGGAGCAGCCGGCATGAGCACAACCACTGCATTTTTCACCGACGCGACGTTGTGCATCGGCTGTAAAGCCTGCGAAGTCGCCTGCAAGGAATGGAACGGCATCTCTGCCGATGGCTTCAACTGGACGGGCAATTCCTACGACAACACCGGCGCGGTCGGCCACTCGACCTGGCGGCACGTGAAATTCGTGGAACACTCTCCGGAGCCGGGCCTTGGAGGCAACGATCCCGATCTCGCGTCGTGGGTCTTCTCCTCCGACGTCTGCAAGCACTGCGAAAAGGCTGGCTGTCTGGAGGCCTGTCCTACGGGCGCGATCGTGCGTACGGAGTTTGGCGGCGTATTCGTGCAGCCCGACATCTGCAACGGTTGCTCGTACTGCGTAGTGGCGTGTCCCTTTGGCGTGGTGCAGCGTAACAAGGAAGACGGGCGGGCCTTCAAGTGCACCTTCTGTTACGACCGGCAGAAGGTCGGACTACACCCTGCCTGCTCCACCGCGTGCCCAACCGAGTCGATCAAGTTCGGCCCGATTGACGCGATGAAGCTGGTGGCGCAGGAGCGGCTTGAAGAATTGCAGGCCCGCGGCATGGACGATGCCTGCGTCTACGATCCCAGCGAACACCAGCGTCGAGGGCATTCACGCGATGTTCCTGGTGCGCGGCGATCCGCGGCAATACAACCTGCCGCCCAATCCCGAGGTCCCGACCATTTACAACAAGGCTGGCTGGACGAGTTCGGCGGTCGCTGCCGGCCTCTTGCTGGTCGGCAGCCTGTTCGCGTTTCTAGGGAGTGCCAAGCAATGAGTACGAACCCGCAAGAGCGTGCCACGCCTGAGCACTCGGCTTGGTCGCGAGAGAACCGGCTGGTCGAAATTCGCCGTGAGGCTGAGCGTAAAGGCTACGTCGATGGGCTGGGCGTCCGTCTGCCTGGAGCTCCTTTTCCCATCGCGTCGCCCGAGACGGGATATTACGGAGTCCACCTGCTGAAGGAGCCGCAGTGGAGCTGGGAGATTCCGCCGTACTTCTTTGTAGGCGGAGCGGCCGGGTCGGCGGCTGTGATCGGTGCGATCGCTCACTGGACAGGCCGCGACAAAAAGCTGGCACGCGATTGCCGGCTGATTGCCGCCGGCGGAGCGATCGTGTCCAGCGGCCTGCTGATTTCTGACCTGGGCCGCCCGGCGCGCTTTCTCGCCATGCTGCGTGTCTTCAAGCCGCAAAGCCCGATGTCGATGGGCGCCTGGACGCTGGCCGCATTCGGCAGCTTCTCCGGCGCGGCCGCCTTCGCCCAGATAGCCGCCGAGCAGTTCGGATTACCAGTGCGGATCTTGGGAAATATCGCCGAGGCATTATCAGCAGCCGCGGGTCTGCCGTTCTCCAATTACACCGGAGTGCTCATTGGGGCGACCGCGATTCCGGTGTGGAACGAACATGTCGGCAGCCTGCCCATTCACTTCGGAATGTCGGGACTGAACTCGGCTGTCGGCATTCTTGAGCTGATGGGCCATAAGAATCCGGCGCTGAATACGCTTGGCATCGGCGCCGCCGCTATCGAGTCGATGGAGGGTGTGAACATCGAGCTCTCGAAGAAGCCGGCCGCGGAGCCTTTGAAGCGCGGCACCAGCGGACTCATCATCCGCTTAGGCGGCGTGCTGAGTGGGCCGGTACCTTTGGCGCTGCGCATTGCAGCCGCTTTCTCGGGGAAACGTCGCTCGATCAAACTGCGCAAGGCCGCCGCCGTCTCCAGCGTGGCAGGCTCGATGCTGACGCGCATCGCCTGGGTGCATGCCGGACATGTCTCGGCACGCGACTGGCGTCTGCCGTTGGAGATCGCGGATCAGAAGAAGGACTTGCCGGCGATCGCTCGCGAAGGCTCGACGGTTAACAAGATGGTGAAGGAAGCGTAGAAGAAGCTGTCAGCTGTCAGCCGTCAGCTCTCAGCTGTCAACCGTCAGCTTTCAGCTAAAGCTAAGAGCCGCCAGCCGCGAACCGCCAGCTCCCAGCTAAGATGAGTCCGCTGACAACTCTCGGGTGTTAGCCTTGAGCTGGAAGACGCGACCGCCCCACAGTTCCAGCTGGAGCATTGCTCGCGTCAACTGATGGCTGGCAATTGTTTGCCGGCAACTGACGCCTGCCGCTCACAACCGACAACTGGCAACTGACAACTTCTTCCCGGCAACTCTCCCGCCCCAATCTGTATTCTTATTGCTGCGAGACTCTCTCTTCATCTCGCTAAAATAATCCTTCCTGTTCAAAGAGGTACGATGCCCTCAAAAGTTCGCAAAGCTGTGTTTCCCGCCGCCGGCCTGGGAACGCGTTTTCTTCCGGCTACCAAAGCGGTGCCCAAAGAGATGCTGCCGCTGGTCGACAAGCCCATCATTCAATACGGCGTGGAAGAGGCGTTGGCTGCGGGCTGCGATCAGATCATCGTGATTACCGGCCGGGGAAAGAGCGCCATCGAAGACCACTTCGACATCAGCTATGAGTTGGAGAACGAACTCGAAGAGCGAGGCAAAGAGGAACTGCTGAAGCAGGTGCGCCAGATCTCCGGCATGATCAACGTCGCCTACGTTCGGCAGAAGAAGGCAGGAGGTCTGGGCCATGCCGTGCTGATGGCGCGCGAACTGGTGGGCGACGAGCCGTTCGGCGTGATTCTTCCCGACGACATCATCTCTGCCGAACGTGCCCTGCCTCAAGCAGATGATCGACGTTTACAACGAGACGGGCTCTTCGATCCTTGCAACCATGGAGATTGAGGGGAGTGCCATCTCCGCTTACGGCGTGCTTGATGCCACGGCAACCGGCAAGCACGGCGGCCGCCTCTACGAAGCCAAGAACATGGTCGAAAAGCCGAAGCTGGAAGACGCGCCGTCAAATCTTGCAATCATCGGGCGTTACGTTCTCACCCCGCGCATCTTCGAAATGCTCCAGACCACCGAGCCCGGCAAAGGTGGCGAGCTTCAGCTCACCGATGGGATCAAGGCCTTGCTCAAACACGAAAAGGTTTACGGCTACACCTTCGAGGGCACGCGCCACGATACCGGAGACAAGCTTGGCATGTTGAAGGCAACCGTCGAGTTCGCTTTGCAGCGGGAAGATCTGGGCGAAGACTTCCGGAAGTACCTGAAGACGCTGAAGCTGTAGGCATGACCCGTGATCCAGGCGGATCCTTCAGTGCGCCACGTCTCCAGTCCCACGCCCGAAGCTGGGAGGCCCAACAGTTGCCATCTACTGAATCCGTCAAGCCTGTACCAAGCGTAGGTAGATCAACAGGATCGCTGAAAACCACACAGCGCTGAGACAAACCCACAAGGCTTGGCGTTTGGGACCGCGACGCAGCAGCAACCACAAACGATGAGAGCCTATCGCGAGAGATGTCATCGCAACAATTCCAAAGGGAATGGCCACTCTCCCGTCGCGGAAGAAAAATAAAGCGGCCCAACTTAAGACAGCAATGGTGGGCAGGGCGATGCTTGTTCGCGGAAGTCCCGCACGAGCAGAGAGAGTGTGGTCCTTTGCTAGTTCGGCGCGAATTTCATCAAAACCCTTAACTTCGTTGGGGATGGCGATTTTCCTCCGTGGCTCCGCGCTGCAAATAACCAGCCAGCGCAGTTCCTCTCCGCGACACCGGATGCCCCGGGGTCGTTCATCCTTTGGACTAACCGGTGCGCAGCTACTCGTACCGCAAGCTTTCCACCGGATCAAGCCGCGCCGCCCGCGCCGCCGGCACAGTCCCAAACAGCACGCCGACAATCGACGAGACCAGCACCGCTATCACCACTGACCAGCCCGAAACCGGCACGCGGTAATCCGTTAGAAAGCGCAACGAGAACGGCAGCGCCAGCCCCAAGATGATTCCCACCGAGCCTCCGCCGACGGAGATCATCATCGCTTCGGCGAGGAACTGGGCGCGGATTTCGTGGCTGGTCGCTCCTACGGCTTTGCGCACCCCGATCTCGCGTATGCGCGAGGTGACGGTAGCCAGCATGATGTTCATGATCCCAACGCCGCTCACCACCAAGGTCAGCACCGAGATGAGCAGCAGCACGGTCGTCAGTGCATTCGCGGTCTTGCTGGCAACGCTCAGCAATTGTGTCAGGTTGTCGACCTTGTACACCGATTCAGGACGGTGTCGCGCCTTGAGCACCTTTAGTATCTGCTCGGTGGCGCGCGGAACCTCTCGCGAATCGGCTACCGAGAAGAAGATCTGATCCACGGCATCGGTTTCGGTGAAGAAGCGGGCCACGGTATACGGAATCAGAATGGTTTCTTCGGATATCTCCGATTGCCCGAAGGTGTCAACCCGCTCTTTGAAAACTCCGACAATGACGAAGGGTAGTCCCTCGAGCCTGATCTCCTGGCCAACTGCGGCGTCCGAAGATCCGTAGAGCCGTACCGCGAGATTGGCCGTGACTACCGCGACTTTACTGCGCGCGCGAACATCACTTTCGTCGTAGAATCGGCCCGCGAGAATCTCCAGGTTGCGCACCCACTGATATTGCGACGACACGCCGAGTATCAGCACGTCACGCTCTTTGCCGCCCGGGACTGCGATACGGTCATGCAATTCGATCATGGGCGAAGAAGAGGTTACGCCCGGCACTTGCCGCCGCACCGCATCCATATCGTCAAGCGTGAGATAGTCGCCGGACGTACTGCCGTAGATGCTGCCGCTCTGGTAGCTGGCGACCATCATGTTGGCGCCGATGGCCTGAATCTGACGCAGGATATATTCCTTGCCGGTGAGGCCGATGGTGACCACGAGAATCAGCGAAGCCGTGCCGATCACCATCCCCAGCGCGGTCAGCATGAAGCGTGTCTTTTGCGCGCGAAAGGTCTCGACCGCCACACTGATGGTTTCGCCGAGCACTAGCCGGGGATACGGCCGTCCGTTGGCTGCTCTGATTGCCATGGGCTAATCTCAGAGATTAAACCGCCGCCACAAAGGGTTCAAATGACTGCCAGCCGTGGAGCTGATGGCTGTGAGCTGACAGCTGATGGCTGGCGGCTGGTAGCTGGCGCGTCGTGGTGTTATCGTCAGTAGGTTGTGCCCCCTATTCACATCGCACTGACACCGCGTCGGTCGGCGGCCGCCTTCCTGCTGCTTTTCTTAGGTGGTTCCCCGCTCCTTGCCCAGCAAAATATTGGAGAGCTTTACGCCACCGATGCCAGCGTCAAGGGCTCGGTGATCCTGGCCGGGTCCGGCACCAGTGTGCTCAGCGGATCGCAAATCGCCGCCGGCGCCCAGACGGCTACTTTGAAGCTGGAACGTGGTGGTGACGTGCTGATCTGCCCGGGAACGACCCTCTCGATTTCGTCTTCGCAGAACGCGCGCCAGCTTCTGTTCAGCGTCAGCTCCGGCAATATTGAGTTGGATTATCCCATCGGCTCCGCGTCCGACAGTCTGTTGACCCCTGACTTCCGGCTGCTGCTGCCCGGGCCGGGGAAGATTCACGTCGCTATGCGGGTGAACGCCAATGGCGATACCTGCGTGCAATCGCTTCCCATGAACGATTCGGCACTGATTGTCTCGGAAGCCATGGGCGATGGCAGCTACCAGGTTAAAGAGAACGAAGCTGTCTTGTTCAAGGGAGGCCACGTTCAGGGTGCGACCCGAACCCGCCAGAGTTGTGGATGTCCTGCGCCTGCGCCGGTGCAGGTCGCGCGCGTAGCGCCTCCACCTGTGGCAGCTCCTGCTGTTCCCGCCAAGCTACCCCCGACCAGCGGAGCCGCCTTGGCTGCCGCCATGGACGAATCGGCTCCGGTGATGCCCGACGCCCACCTCTCCATGGACGCGCCCTTCGTCTTCAGCGGCGCCGGTGTACCGCCGGACATGACCGCCGTGGTGGCCCACCTGAAAGTAGAGAACACGCACCTCATAGCATTGCAGCCGGTGGTGCTGCCGCCCGGCAAGCACAAGAACGTGGAGACGAAAAACCAGACCGTCGCTGCCAACTCAGGCGAAGAGAAGCCCGGCGTGTTCGGCAAGATCGGCGCATTCTTCGCGTCGATTTTTCATTAGTAGTCCGGGCTATTTGATGATGCCGCGCTGTGAGGCCTCGATGAAGCGCACCAGTGACGCGATGTCCTCGTCGGCGCCTTCTTCCCGCAGCTTTTCCAGGGCTTGCGAGGTGTTCATCTTGGAAGCGAGCAGCACCTTGAAGGCATGATGCAGGCGCGCGATGCGCTCCCGCGAGAAGCCCCGCCGTTGCAGTCCAACCTTGTTGAGCATGTAGGCGTGGGTGTCGCGTTCGGCGCTGGTCATGGAGTACGGCAGCACATCCTGGGTGATCGTTGTCCCGCCGCCAACGTAGGAATGCGCGCCAATGCGCACGAACTGATGCACTGGGCAAAGCGCGCCGACGACCGCCCACTCCTCAACCGTGACGTGCCCCGCCAAAGTGGCTGCGTTTACCAGCATGGCGTGATCGCCAATCACGCAGTCGTGCCCGATGTGGGTGTAGGCCATGATCAGCGTGTCGCTGCCCACCCGGGTCACCCCGCCGCCCTTTGTGGTGCCGCGGGTGATGGTGACGTACTCGCGAATCTGGTTGCGGTCGCCGACTTCCAGCCGCGTAGGCTCGTTCCTGTAAGTAGTGTCCTGGGGATCGCCGCCAAGGGCGGCGAAAGAATGAATTTTGTTGTCGCTCCCGAACTTCGACGGGCCGCCTACCACAACGTGGGACGCCAGCTCGCAGTTCTCTCCCAGCTCAACCCCCGCGCCGATGACGCAGTACGCCCCGATGGTGCAGGACGCGGGAATCTTTGCGCTGGGATCGACAATGGCTGTCGGATGGATGCTCATCGAAGCTAGGCAGGCTCCGCCGTTGGGTCAGGCGCAGCTGCCGTTTCGGCTTTCTGGCGATTGCGATCCAGCAGGCGACAGGTGATGACCGCCTCGCAGGCCAGCTTGCTATCGAGGTAAGCCTTGCCCTGCATGCGTCCGGCTGAGCCGCGCCAGACCAGCACGTCGACTTCAATTCGTAACTGATCTCCGGGAACCACGGGCCGGCGGAACTTCGCGCGTTCGATGCCGGTGAAAAGCAGCAGCTTCTGCTCGCGGTCGGGGAACTCGGACAGCAGTAGCACGCCTCCGGCTTGCGCCATCGCCTCAACCACCAGCACGCCCGGCATGATCGGAAAGTTGGGAAAGTGTCCGGCGAAGAACGGCTCGTTGATGGTGACGTTCTTGAGCGCAACGATGCGCTTGGTGCGGACGAGCTCCGTGACCCGGTCGATCAGCAGGAACGGAAAACGATGGGGCAGGATTTTAAGGATATCCTGAAGCTCTAGCTTTACTTCGGCGGTGGCCGGGTTTGCTTGATCGCTCATATTGGCGTGAAAACGATAGATTATACATTCCGAGTTGTTACGGTAAGCTCGAAGCTACGATGAAGACTCCGGCAAAAACGACGAGCCGACTAGGCAAGGTCGGCTCAAAGTCAACGCTCCCTGACATTGCGCCGACCCACTTCCTGCAAGTCCGCGACTGGCTGGCGCCACGCAAGAGCGAGATGGTGGCCGGACTCAAGGAGCTTGTGCTGCTGGAATCGCCGACGCACGACAAAGCCGCTTGCGACCAGCTCTGCGGCGTCCTGGCTGACAAGTTCCTGGAACTCGGGGGACGGGTCAAAGTTCATCGCCAGAAGAAAGCAGGCGATCATCTCCAGGTGGACTTCGGCGGGAGCGGGGCCGCAAACCCATCCTGCTGCTGGGCCATTACGACACCGTCTACAACCTGGGCACGCTCGCGTCGATGCCGTGGCGTGAAAGCAAGGGACTGGTCTACGGGCCCGGCGTCTTCGACATGAAGGGCGGCATCGTGCAGACGATGTTTGCCCTCCGCGCCCTGCGGGAGACCGGACAGTTGCAGCGTCCCTTAACTGTTCTGCTGGTGTCCGACGAGGAAGAGGGTAGCGACTCCTCGCGCGCGCATCACCGAGAAGCTGGCCGCCCGCTGCGAGGCCGTACTGGTGTGCGAGCCCGCCGGCCGTGGTGGAGCGCTGAAGACCGCCCGCAAAGGGGTGGGTGATTTCACCATCCGGGTCAGCGGAGTGGCTTCGCACGCCGGACTCGACTTCGAAAAAGGCCAGAACGCCATTCTCGAGCTGTCGCATCAGATACAGGCGGTGGCGGCCATGACCGACCTGGAACGCGGCATCACGCTCAACCCGGGCATCATTCGCGGCGGAACGCGGACCAACGTTGTGCCCTCCGACGCCGAGGCCGAATTCGACCTGCGCGTCACCAGCAAGGTCGATGGCGACCTGATGATGCGGAAGATCCGCGCTCTGCGCACGGTGAATAAGAAATGCAAGTTGCAGATCGAAGGCGGCATCAATCGTCCTCCACTGGAGCGATCGCCCGCCGTGGTGGCCCTGTTTCGTCAGGCGCAGAAGGTCGCGAAGGAGCTGGGATTTCGCTGAGCGAGATCGCCGTCGGTGGTGGCTCAGACGGAAACTTCACCGCCGGGCTGGGTATTCCTACGCTCGATGGCCTGGGAGCGGTCGGCGACGGCGCACATTCGCCGCGCGAGTCGGTGGTCGCTGCCGAGATGCCGCGCCGGGCGGCTCTGCTGGCCGGATTACTCGTTACGATTTAGATGTTTTGACCTTGGCATTGCAAAAGCCTAGAATTCTTCACAGCCCGCCGTATCTTGCCTGACCGCAACGAATCCGGGCGTTTTACCGGGAGGTTTGTATGTTTGGTGGAAAGATCGGTCTACCGGAGCTGGCGGTTATCGTATTCATTGCCCTGCTAATCTTTGGCCCCAAGAAGCTGGGAGAGCTCGGCAAAGGATTGGGCGAAGGTATCCGTAACTTCAAGTCGTCGATGAACGACCACACCGCGACGACCACGGCTACCACTACCACTACGACTCCCACTACCACGACGATTCCCACCACAGAAGAGAAGAGACAGGCGTAAGTGCCGCATCGGGTGGAGCACGCCTTCAGACGCGGGTAACAAACTAGCCAGCTGCTTCGTATCAGGGCACGGCTTCAGCCGTGCCGATCCCCCTCCATTTGGTTGTCATCCTGAGCGGACTTTAGTCCGCGAAGGACGTGCTTTTGAGTCCCTGCGATTACACAACCGCTACGCCCAGAAAAGCAGGTTCTTCACTTCGTGCAGGATGACAGTGTCACGATCTCGCCAGCCCAAACTCCCCCAGCATCCGACACACCCGCGCGACCGGTAATCCCACCACGTTGAAATAATCTCCTTCAATTCGCTCCGCCCAGCGCGACGCCATGCCTTGAATGCCATAGGCCCCGGCTTTGTCCATGGGCTCGCCGCTCGCGATGTACTCGGCGATCTCTTGCTCCGGCATTCTGCTGAACGTCACCTGCGTTATCTCGTTCCGCAGCGTTCAAAATTGGCAGAGAGCAGGCAGACACCGGTGATGACCTGGTGCGTGCGCCCCGACAACAATCGCAGCATGCGCGCCGCATCCTTTGCGTCCGCCGGCTTCTCCAGCAGATGGTCGTCAACTACAACGACGGTGTCGGCTCCCAGTACCAGTGCATCGGGATGTCGCGCGAGCACGGCTCGTGCCTTGTCGCGCGCCAATCGTTGCGCGTAGTCACCCGGCTGCTCGCCCGCAACAGGTTCTTCCTTCACGTTGGCAGCGTCGACCTCGAACGGAATGCCGGCATTGCGCAGCAGTTCGGAACGGCGCGGCGAAGCGGAAGCCAGGATCAGTGGGCGCATTGCGAAGAATTGTAGCGGAAGTCACCTCACCACCGAGGTCACGGGCGATAGGATGCATCGCGGAGGTTGTAGCGAGCTTTCACCACCGAGGTCACGGAGGGCACCGAGAATACAGGATCTGATTTCTTTTCTCACTGGCCTCCGTGTCCTCGGTGGTGAATTCTTCGGTCGCTTCTGTGCATCCCAACGGCGTCCTTCCTCGTCTGAAGTGTGGTGACAACAGCAACTCAGACTGTTTCTTACGGCGCGACGATTCGCGGCAACGAGGTCAACTTCCGCGTGTGGGCGCCCACACCGAAAGAAATTACGCTGCGCCTTTTGCGAGCAGGCCGGCGGCCGCAAGACATCGCCATGCGCCGCGACGGAGAAGATTTCGTCGCCAGCGCCGAAGCGCGCGTCGGCGATCGCTACTCTTACATCGTCGACGGAAGCCAGCCTATCCCCGACCCGGTATCGCGTTTCCTTCCGCAGGGAGTGCATGGCGCAACCGAGATTGTCGATCCCACGTTGTACGCCTGGTCCGACGAAGGCTGGCGGGGGCTGCCGCTGGAGGAATACGTCATCTACGAGCTGCACGTCGGAACCTTCACGCCCGCAGGGAACCCTCGACAGCCGCAGCCGGGAAGCTCGAATACCTGAAGGACCTCGGCGTCACCGTGGTCGAGGTGATGCCGGTTGCAGCCACGCCCGGCGCCCGCAACTGGGGATACGACGGCGTGTCGCCCTACGCGGTGCAGGCCAATTACGGCGGTCCTGCGGCCTTCCGCCGCTTCGTCGATACCGCACATGAGCTTGGGCTGGGCGTCATTCTCGACGTGGTCTACAACCACTTGGGGCCGGAGGGCAATTACCTCCGCATGTACGCCCCCTACTTCACAGCGCACCACAAGACGCCCTGGGGAGACGCCGTCAACTACGACGACACTGGCTGCGAACAGGTACGGCGATACGTGGTCAACAATGCGCTGTACTGGATACGCGAATACCACCTCGACGGCCTGCGGCTCGACGCGGTGCAGACCATCAAAGATGATTCCCCGAAACACATCCTGGCCGAGATTCAGGAAAACGTGCAGGCGCTTGCATCTGAGCTGAAGCGCAGCGTCGTGGTTATCGCCGAGACCGATGAGAACGATGTGCGCTACGTTGAGCCGCAGCCGCAGGGCTACGGCTTGAATGCCGTCTGGAGCGATGACTTCCATCACGCGCTTCATGCCTTGCTCACCAGCGAGCGCACCGGCTATTACCAGGACTTCGGCCACCCGGAGCAGGTCGCCAAAGCGCTGCGCGACGGTTATGTCTACCAGGGCGAGAACTTCGCATTCTGGAACGCACCCCGGGGCACGCCTGCGGAAAAAGTTCCCCTCCCGGCGAATGTCATCTGTATTCAAAACCACGACCAGGTCGGCAACCGTGCTAAAGGAGAGCGCCTGACTGCGCTCGTACCTCGCGGTGCCCGCAAAATGGCTGCGGCCCTGCTGCTGCTCGCACCACACACCCCTCTGATGTTCATGGGGCAGGAGTACGACGAGAGTGCACCCTTCCAGTACTTTGCCGACTTCGGAGACGCTGCCCTACGGAAAGCCGTGAGCGATGGCCGCCGCAGCGAGTTCAAGGGCTTCGATTTCAGCGAAGTGCCCGATCCGGAAGATCCGCAGACCTTCGAGCGCTCCAAGCTTCAATGGCCCGACCAAGCCGAGAACCGCGACATGCTGGTCTGGTATACCAAGCTGCTGGAGCTGCGCAAAGCGCATGTCGTCGGTCATGAACGTCGCGCCGAGGTTCGATACAGCGACGGCGTGCTGACCATGCTCGTTCCCGCCGCCGGGCCCACATTACGAATCGAAGCTTCACTGCAAAGAGGCGCGAAGCTGCCGGAGCACTCCGGTTCACCGGCGACCGAGCTTCTGCACAGCGACGAAGATGGATACGCAGTGCGAGTGTCGAGCCATCAGTCCTTAAGCGCCGAGGGTAACGCTGTCGTATAATCCTCAGCTTCGCTCCACACTTGGAGCGTCGTCCGAGGCAACTTTGATCTCCCGCATCTCCGTCTTCTTTTTGGTGGCTCTCATTGCCACTCAACCTCTCATCGCAGCCGCCCCAACGCCAAATGAAAACTTGTACGGATACTCTCCCGCCAGCAGCGCAACCGAGCGCGACTGGGAGAGCAAGTTTCGCAGCATGCCCGATCCGGCGGTGATGCGCAGCTCCATGCAGCGTTTGAGCGCGCGCCCTCACAACGTCGGCTCGCCTTACGACAAGGAAAATGCCGAATGGCTGCTGGCGCAATTCAAGCAATACGGCTTCGACGCGCATATCGAAACCTTCGACGTGCTCTTCCCCACGCCGAAAGAGCGCCGTCTCGAACTCATCGCGCCGACCAAGTACGTTGCCAAGCTGCAGGAAGGCGCGCTGTCCGTTGATCCCACTTCGCAACAGACTGCGGAGCAGTTGCCGACTTACAACGCGTACTCGCATGACGGCGATGTCACCGCGCCCCTGGTTTACGTCAACTACGGCGTGCGCGAAGATTACGAGGAGCTTGATCGCCTTGGCATCTCGGTGAAGGGAGCCATCGTCATCGCGCGCTACGGGGGTGCGTGGCGCGGCATCAAGCCCAAGGTCGCCGCCGAGCATGGCGCTATCGGCTGCATCATCTATTCCGATCCGAAAGACGACGGCTACTTCGAAGGAGAGTATTTTCCCTCCGGCCCCTATCGCCCCTCTGACGGCGTGCAGCGCGGCAGCGTGATGGATACCGAGTATCCCGGCGATCCGCTCACCCCGGGCGTCGGCGCAACTAAAGACGCCAAGCGCCTGCCGCTAACCGAAGCCAAAACTATTACCGCGATTCCGGTGCTTCCTATTTCCTACGGTGATGCGCAGCCGCTGCTCGCCGCATTGAACGGCCCGGTTGCGCCAGAGGGCTGGCGTGGAGCGCTGCCCATCACCTACCACGTCGGGCCGGGCCCGGCGAAGGTGCACCTGGTGATGAAGTCCAATTGGGACATCAAGCCCATCTACGATGTGATCGCAAAGATTCCGGGCAGCGAGACTCCCGACCAGTGGGTGATTCGCGGCAACCACCACGATGCCTGGGTGAACGGCGCCGATGATCCCATCTCCGGAGCAGTGGTCCTGCTGGAAGAGGCGCGCACTATGGGCGCTTTGATGAAGCAGGGTTGGCGTCCCAAGCGAACCATCATCTACTGCCTGTGGGATGGCGAGGAGCCGGGTTTGCTGGGCTCGACCGAATGGGTGGAAGAGCACGATGCCGAGCTGAAGCAGCATGCCGTCGTGTACATCAATTCCGATTCCAGCTCGCGCGGATACCTCTATGCCTCCGGTTCGCACACGTTGGAAAAGCTCGTCAACGACATGGAGAAGGAAGTCAACGATCCTGAGAAAAACATGTCGGTATGGAAGCGTTCGCAGATGCGCCGTATCGCGCGTGCAGCCACGCCCGAAGAACGCGCGGAGGTGCGCGACCGCGCCGAACTGCGCATCGGCGCGTTAGGCGATGGTTCCGACTACGCACCGTTTCTCGATCACGCGGGAGTCGCTGCGCTGAACCTGGGCTTTGGTGGCGAGGCCGGCGGAGGCGTGTATCACTCCATCTACGATGACTTCTACTGGTATACGCACTTCGGCGATCCAAACTTTCTATACGAGAAGGCGCTGGCGCAGATGGCCGGCCCGACCGTGATGCGTGTAGCCGATGCCGATCTTCTACCCTTCGATCCGTCCGATTCCGCCGACACCATCAAGCGCTACGTCGGCGAATTGAAGGCCGAGCTGAAGAAGCAGCAGGACCAGGTACGCGAACGCAATCGGCAAATTGAAGAAGGCGTGTTCACCGCAACCGCCGATCCGCAGAAGCAATACGTGCCGCCATCGGTGAAACCGGTGCCCCCGTACATCAACTTCGCGCCGCTCGACAACGGGGCAGAAGCTTACTCCAAGGCCGCGCAGCGCTACAGCAAGGCGGTCAGCAAGTTCAATGCAACTCCACACGCGTGGCAATCTCCTGCGCTGAAGGAGATCAACTCAGAGCTATTGTTGACGGAGCGCACCTTCACCACGACCGAGGGGCTGAAAGAGCGGCCCTGGTTCAAACACCAGATCTACGCTCCAGGCGCGTACACCGGTTACGGCGTAAAGACCATTCCCGCGGTTCGCGAGGCGCTGGAAGAAGACAAGTGGAACGACGCCGAACAGGGAGCTGTCATCGCCGGGCAGGTGCTGATGAATGAAGCGAAACTGGTGGACGCAATCGCGCAGCAGCTGGAACAGATGGTCGGCCCGGGAACTGCGAGCGATAACGAGCGGCGGTAGTCCGTGATCGTCGCAGTCAGTCGATTTAGAATCGACTTCGACACTGGCCACCGTGGCCTTTATATTTCTCTAGTTGCTAGTTGCTAGTTGCTAGTTGCTAGTTGCTCTGATAGCTTCTTATGCACGATCTCGAAACCCGCCGCTACGTTGTAACCGGACGAGTGCAGGGCGTCGGCTTCCGCTGGTTTGTGGAGCGCGAAGCCGCCCAACTCGGCATGAAAGGATGGGTGCGTAACCGTGAGGACGGGAGCGTGGAAGTGATGGCGACTGGCACGCCCGAGAGGCAGCGAAGTCTGCGTGCAAAGCTGCGCGAAGGCCCGCGCGCTGCGAGAGTTGATATGGTACAGGAGTCAAGCGCGCCGTATCTCGACGCGTCATCCTTTCACATTGAAGGAGCTTGGTAATGGCGAGTCCCGCCGCACATCGTTGTGACGATCTGAAGAAGCTCATCCGCGAAGTTCCCGATTTTCCCAAGCCCGGCATTCTGTTCTACGACATCACCACGCTGCTCAAAGACCGCCAGGGGTTCGCTCGCCTCATCGACGCGCTGACCGATTACTACATCACCAAGCAGATCGATCTTGTGCTCGGCATTGAAGCCCGCGGCTTCATCTTCGGACCGGCACTGGCCTATCGCCTGAATGCCGGCTTCGTTCCTGTGCGCAAGCCTAAGAAGCTGCCCGCCAAAGTTCTGCAATGGAAGTACGACTTGGAGTATGGCTCCGACACGTTGGAGATCCACGAAGACGCAATTCAACGCGGTCAGCGGGTGCTCATCTGCGACGACCTGCTGGCCACCGGCGGAACCGCCAAAGCCGCCGTCGACATGGTGAAGGCGCTCGGCGGCGACATCTGCGGCCTGGCATTTGTGGTCGAACTCGATGGATTAAAAGGGCGGGACAAACTCACCGATTACGACGTCCACTCGCTGCTGCACTACGAGATGTAGGGCATCAGAGACTTACCAGATCGTTTGTATTGAGGCGCAGCTAAGGATTCGTTCGTCGGCGGTCACAAGGGGAATGCCTTCTACGCTGGCCGTAGCTGCGATCGCACGGTCAGCAGGATCCCGCGGGAAATCTGAAGGCAGGTAGGCCGACCTGGCAGCTATCTCCAGAGTCAGCGGTCTGATATCGATATCCTGAGTGTAGCTCGCCAGCGTTTGCTCAACCCCTCCTACGACGTCGACTCGGTTCGCGAGCATCAGGTTCACCAGTTCCAGGAGACTCACGGCCGATATGGCAAGCCCGTTGGCCATCTCCGCCCGGCGAATCGCAGACGAAGCGGCTTTGGAAAGCTTCTTAGGAGACAGCAGCAACCATACAAGGACGTGCGTATCCAGCAGAATCATTTCAACATGTCCCAATCTTCCATAGGAACAATAGGTTCAATCAGATCATCAGGATCGCCGTGGATCTTCATTATGCCGGCCAACCGTCCGAAGATGCTGTCCTTCTTCTTGCCTTTTGCGATAGGGATCACTTTGATCGTCGGCTGACCGCGCTTGGTTACAATCATGGGCCGTCCGGTTTCGTTTAATTCGTCCATGATTCTGAGACACTTTGCTTTGAATTCGCCGGCAGCCATTGTCCTCTCAACCGGCCGTATCCGCGCATTCGGTTTCTTTTTGATCAGTATCTTGCTCATGGTCACCTCGCAGATGACTATGGTCATTTTATCATGACCACTTTTCGTCCCTGAATCTCGTATTCCCCCGTCAGCACCATCCCTATCGCCTCGCTGTACGCAATGTGCTCCTGCTCCAGGATCCTCGCCGCCAGGGTGTGCTCGTCATCCCCTGCCAGCACCGGGACCACCTTCTGAAGAACAATGGCGCCGTGATCGAGGTTCTCGTCCACGAAGTGCACGGTGCAGCCCGAAACTTTTACCCCGTAGTCGAACGCCTGCTTCTGCGCGTCGAGGCCAGGGAAAGCAGGCAGCAGCGAGGGATGAATATTTAAGATGCGATTGGGAAACTGCTGCACGAACCACGGCGACAGCAGCCGCATGTAGCCGGCCAGGCAAATCAAGTCGACGTTATGCTCCTGCAGCGCGGCCACCACTTCGCGATCGTGCTGCTCGCGAACTTTGCCTTTGGAAGGAATCACCAAAGCCTTCAGCCCGCGCCGGCGTGCCGACTCGATTCCCGGCGCATCGCTCTTGTTGGAGATGACGACCGCGATGCTAGCGTCGAGTTTGCCGGAAGCGACGTTGTCGGCGATCGCCTCGAAATTCGAGCCGCGCCCGGAGAGCAGGATGCCGAGGTTCTTCATGCTGAAGACGAATGATACTGAACCGCCGCGGCAAAGTCAGTGCGCCGGGGTGGCGTCGTAAGAGGGCGGCACTTTGTCTTGCCGAACTCCGCCCTCTATCTATTGCGCCGCTACCGCGTTTCAGCGACCCGCATCGGCAGTCCGGCGAAGCAATGGTGATTCAACGCGGAAGCGTTTGATCGCCAGCACCGTCAGCCCTATGAACAACGCCAGCAGAAACAGCTGTGCAATCAGGAAGGGCGGTTCCTTCTGTGTGGGAGCGAGAGCGTGCAGCGCCGGAACCTTCGCGAACGCCTGGATGACGGCAACGAAGCAGTTGAGATAGAGCGCGACTGCCGCAGTTGAAATGTAAATGCCGCGTGCCGCGCCTTCCATGTGGCCTCTATAGCGGGCCCATATCGCAACTGCCAGCACGATCAGAGAAATGCCTCCTACAACGTAAGACGGCTTGAACCCTTCGAAGGGGAACAGGTAGCCGGTCACGCTGGTAAGGACGGTGGTGGACAGGAAAATCGCTGTCCAGCCATCGAGACGCTTACGGTTGAGCAACCCATACATCACGATGAAGCCCGACCCAATGCCCGCCAGGCTGATGATCACGTGCAGCAGGGTGAAAGTGGATAGCGACATTCCCAGAACCATGGTTGTCTCCCGTTGAGCTCAAGTTGATGGGCAAGCCGCGCATTGCACGCGGTATTTCTTATCAGAGCTTACGCGAACCAATCGGATGCTTTATTCCCACGAAATCTCCCTCGGTCAGAGACGTCACAGGCCCCCGAGGACCTGAGTCTGGGGGACGCCCAAGTTGTTTCTATGGCGATAACCCATGATGCGGCGGTTCTCGACGCGCAAGCATCAAACTGATCGATCCTTGGGAAGCGGTGCGGAATCTCGCACTCGTTGATTCGTCCTCCGTTTCCCGTTACCATCGCCGCATCGTGGTTTCGTCCCCTGAAAAGCAATTTCCCGATCGCGAGCGCATCGTTTCCGCTGCGCCGGTCGATGACGATGCATCGTTCGAGCTCAAGCTGCGGCCGCAACGGCTGCGCGAGTTTATCGGCCAGAACAAGGTCAAAGAAAATCTGGACGTCGCCATTCAAGCCGCCGTATCCCGCGGCGAAGCCCTCGACCACGTCCTGCTCTACGGGCCTCCTGGATTGGGCAAGACCACGCTAGCCAACATCATCGCCAACGAGCTGGGCGCTGCTTTCCAGCAGACTTCCGGACCTACGTTGCAGATCAAGGGAGACCTCACCGCCATTCTCACCAACGTGCGCGACAAGCAGGTGCTGTTCATCGACGAGGTGCACCGCTTGCAACCTGCGCTGGAAGAACTGCTGTACTCGGCGCTGGAAGACTACAAGCTCGACATCATCATCGGGCAGGGGCCAGCCGCGCGAACCCATACCATCGAAGTCAGGCCGTTCACCTTTATCGGAGCTACGACCCGCGCCGGGCTGCTCTCGTCGCCGTTGCGTTCGCGCTTCGGCATCGTGCTGCGCCTCGATTTCTATACGCATGCAGATTTGAAGGTCATCCTCGAACGTTCGGCGGAAATTCTGGGAGTGGAGATCGACGACGACGCTGCCGTGGAAATCGCCACCCGCTGCCGCGGCACACCGCGCATTGCCAACCGCCTGCTGCGGCGGGTGCGCGACTACGCCCAGGTCCGCGGCACCGGCAAAATCGACAAGCCCACCGCCAAGGCAGCGCTCGAGATGCTCGAGGTCGACCGCTACGGATTCGACGAGATCGATCGCCGCCTGCTGTTGACCATCATCGAGAAATATCAGGGCGGCCCAGTGGGCCTGAATACGCTGGCAGCGTCTCTGGCCGAAGAAGCCGACGCTATCGAAGAGATCTACGAACCGTTCCTCATCCAGATCGGCTTCTTGGATCGCACCCCTCGGGGCCGGGTCGCCACCCAGCTTGCGTACCAGCACTTCGGTATCAAGCAGCCCGGGATGGCGAGACCCGTGAGCCAAGACACCCTGTTTTAGCTTTGCGTTGTGCCGGGAGTTGTTGGCTGCAGCTTCGCCGGAACCCAAGCTCGAAGAGCGAAACAACCTGTAGCCCAGGGCGGCAGCCCTGAATTGGTGGTCAGGAATTGTTTCGTGAACGGCCGTGCTCAGGTGATTCGCGGGATGGCGTCTCAGGGCGTGAGTGTTGAACCCAAGCTCGAAGAGCGAAACAACCTGTAACCCAGGACGGAAGTCCTGGGTTGCTTCCCCTTTAATGCCTCCGGAGCCCCTTCAGGGGCGGCACATCCTTGCGTTCCGGAACGCCGCTACGGCTTGATGTTTCAAACGCACGCTTCCCAGGACTCCCGTCCTGGGCTACAGATTGTTTCGCCCTTCGGGCTATGCGTAACCCGCGCAGCGCCCGATTGCGTTGCGCGTTCCGTATTTCGTTGCACAATCTGATTCCGCCTGTTGGATTTCACCGTCAACGTCGGAACATCACGCAAATACGGTCTCTCCGTGCGCTATACTGCGCTCGAAACATCAATTTTCATCGAGGTCAACCGCTCTTATGTCCGCCAATGCTGTTGAAGCTCCCGTGCTTGCTAGCGCTGCTGATTTCCAGGCGCTTGAGAAGAAAGTACTGCGCACCATCGAGTTGCTGAAGTCCGCACGAGAGGCACAGGCCAATGCCGAGCGCGACGCCAGCCGCTTGCGTGAGCAGCTCACCGAGCGCGAAGAAGAAGTCGAGACCATGCGTTCCGAGTTGATCACGTTCCGCAAGGAGCGCGAAGAGGTACGTACCAGAGTAGAAAAGATGCTGACGCAGATTGATTCTTTAACTGGCGACGAATAGGCCTCATAATCGGTCAAACGGTTTGCGATAGGAGTCAGTTTGAGCCAGGCTAACGGGAACGGCGGCAGCACCAGCATACGGGTCGAAATCTACGACCAGAGCTACCATTTGCGCGGCACCGATCCGGAGTACATCGCGGATCTGGCGGAATACGTGGATTCGAAAATGCGCCTCATCTCGCAGCAGGCGGCCACGGTCGAGTCGCTGAAGGTCGCCGTGCTGGCGGCGCTGAATATTGCCGACGAGTTACACGTCCTGAAGCGTAAGTACGATTCGGTGACGCAGGATTACACCGCCCGGGCCGAACACCTTTCCGGCGCGCTGGACGAGGTGCTGGGCGAGGCACGCCGCGCCGGATAGCCGTCTGACGAGCTGACGCTGAGCGAAAGCGATTCTTTCTTTTCTCTGTGGCACGTCGAGTGCCAACATTCTCCGCAACTACCCTTGTCATTCCGAACGCGATTCCCTAGCATCTAACGAAAGCAAGCCGGCCTGCAAAGTTGGTGCTGGTGGTTACCGTTTTTTGAACCAATACATAATGAACAGGGGGCTCTACTCGTTTCCGGTTCGGTGTGCGAAGCTCGGCCATGTCCGAGATGCCTAAAGAGCCGCGGAGGGTTCCCGCCGTCGTAGACGGGTTCATTGACGGCCCATCGTGTACGGCCCCGCGGGTCGGCAATTCTTTTCAGCTCTCAGCTATCAGCTCTCACTTAGAGCTTCCAGCCGCCAGCTACCAGCTACCAGCCAATGTTCATCATAGGTTTGAGAGTGGCTTGGCTGGCAACTCTGTTCGAAGTTGCGTCCGCTCCGGCCTCCCGCCCCTAATGCAGTAGTCGCGAATGCTTAGCGTCGCCCAGCTATCTTTCTGGCTGGCGGCTGGCAGCTGGTGGCTTCTACTGATAGCTGACGGCTGATAGCTGACAGCTGCACACCCCCCCTGAAGCCATTCGCGCTTCCCGAACGTCTAAAATAGCAACGTGTATCCCCGACTCATCGAGATTGGCCACTTCTCCCTGCCCACCTACGGTGTGATGGCTGCCTTGGGTCTCATCTTCGGCCTGATGCTGATCGTTCACGTCGGCCGCGAGCAGGGCCTCGATCCTGAGAAGCTCTGGAACCTCGGCATCATCGCTGTGTTGTCCGGCATCATCGGCGCCAAGATTCTGTACATCTTCAACGAGATGGGCTACTACCGTGACCATCCCGGCGAGCTCTTTAGTTTTTCGACCCTGCAGGCGGGCGGCGTCTGGTCCGGCGGAGTCGTGCTGGCACTGATCCTGTGCATCTGGTACATGCGCCGCAACGATATGCCGGTCCTGCGGACGTGCGATGTCTTCGCCCCCGGCCTCGCGCTGGGACACGCCTTCGGCCGCGTAGGCTGCTTCGCCGCGGGCTGCTGCTTCGGCAAAGAAACCCACGTACCGTGGGCGGTGACGTTTCACAACCCGCTGGCCAATGAGATTGTCGGCACTCCGCTGGGCGTGCCGCTGCATCCGACTCAGCTTTACGAGATGGTGGTCGAGCTGGCGAACTGCCTGTTCCTGGTCTGGCTGATCAAGCGCAAGAAGTTCGAGGGCGAAATCATCGGCACGTATCTCATCATCTACGGCATCGCTCGCTACTTCATCGAGTTCTTCCGCGGCGATCCGGGCCGCGGGCAGGTCCTGGGATTCATGACGACAACGCAGGCCATCTCCATCGTCCTAGTGATTGGCGGCGGGCTGCTCTGGATGCGCCGCGCTCCCTTGCGTCCCCCGGCCGAACTGGCACCCGCGAACTAAGCGACCAAACTTCACGACAGTTTGCGCCAGTTTACGCGCCGACTTTTGCTAATTCTTTCTGTTGTATTCTCATCGCGTCCCATGGCTGAAAAATTTCCTATGACGATCGCCGTCTCCCGCGAGTCAGCCGGGCAGCGGCTCGATCAATTTCTGGCGGCGCTGTTGCCCGACACCAGCCGCTCGCGGGTGCAGCAGTTAATTGCCGAGGAGAAGGCGCTGGTCGGCGGCGCGCCGGCGAAGGCGTCGCTGAAGTTGCGTGGTACCGAGGAGATCACGGTCCTTGGCGATCCGGTGCTGCCGCCGCTGCGCGCGATCGCCGAAGACATTCCCCTCGACGTCATCTACGAAGATGCCGACCTCGCCGTGGTCAACAAACCAGCCGGCATGATGGTGCACGCCGGAGCCGGCGCCACCGACGACGAGCGCAATCGCGGCACGCTGGTCAATGCACTGCTGCATCGCTTCGGCAAGCTGTCGGACGTCAGCGGCGAGCTTGCGCACCGGAATCGTCCACCGGCTGGACAAAGAGACCAGCGGCCTGATCGTGGTCGCGAAGAACGATTCGTCGCATCGCAAACTGGCGGCGCAGTTTGCGCAACGCAAGGTCAAGAAGCGTTACATCGCGCTGGTGCACGGCTGGCCCGCGAAGAAGGGAACCATCAACACGGCGATCAGTCGCGACGCCATTCGTCGCACGCGCATGACCACCAAGGGACGCGAGGGTCGCACCGCGGTGACGCACTACGAAGTGCGCCGCCAGATCGACTCGCCCTACGGCAAGCTCGCGCTGGTTGACGTTCGCATTGAGACCGGGCGGACCCACCAGATTCGTGTGCACCTGTCGTCCATCGGGCATCCCGTCGTGGGAGACGCGTTGTATGGAGCGCCTCGCGAACTGCGCCCAACCGCGGCATGGAGGTCGTTGCCGAAACGCACGCGGGACGAGGCCGCGAGCGAATCGCCAATCTCGACGCGAACGGTGCCGGCGGTGCTCAGCCTCGGTCGCAACTTCCTGCACGCTGCGGCCATCGAATTCGCCCATCCCAAAACCGGCAAGCCGCTTGCGTTTGAGGCGACACTGCCGAACGAACTTGAGGACTTCCTGGCAAACGTTGCGGGTGAGGCAAGCACGGCGCAGCGACTATAATCGCTAGTTAAATGAACAGATTTCTTATCCTGCTCGCTGCTCTCCGGCCTGGCGCCGGTGTTAGCTGCGCAGGAGGCTTCCCAGCCGCTGCCCTCGGCTCCATCGGCCACCAAGTATCCACCAAAGCAAACCGCGCCGCCGCCGGTCGCGCCTGCTCCCAGCACCCAGCAGACAGCGCCACCCGCCACGAGTGCCGCAGCGGGCACGAGCACCTCGCCCGCGCCCGACAGTTCGGCTGCAGCGTCGAGTCCTGCGGCGATCCCCGGCGGCGCTGCAGCGCCCACGCCGGCAGGCGGCGATGATGTACCGCTGACCACCATCACCAAGCGCGTCGACGAAGTGAACGTAGTTTTCACCGTCACCGACAAGCGCGGGAAGTTCGTGAAGGACCTCAAGCAGAATGATTTCCAGGTGGTGGATGACAGCCACCCAGGTACCATCCGCTCATTTCGCAGTGAGACGAACTTGCCTTTGCGGGTGGGCCTGCTGATCGACGCGAGCAATTCGGTGCGCGATCGTTTCAAGTTCGAGCAGGAGGCGGCGACCGAGTTCCTGAACCAGATCATTCGTTCGAATTTCGATCGCGCCTTCGTCATCGGTTTCGATACCACGCCCGAAGTCACGCAGGACTTCACCGACAACACCGAGTTGCTGTCGAAAGGCATCCGTATGCTGCGGCCGGGTGGCGGCACCGCGATGTACGATGCCATCTACTATGCCTGCCGCGACAAGCTGATGGCGTATGACAAAAGCACGACCGCCACGCGCCGCGCCATCATCCTGCTGAGCGACGGCGAAGACAACCAGAGCCGCGTATCGCGCGAAGAAGCGCTGGAGATGGCGCAGAAGGCTGAGGTCATCATCTATGCCATCTCGACCAACACCAGCGGCATGAAGCTGCGCGGTGACAAGGTGCTGGAGTATTTCGCTGACCAGACCGGAGGCCGTGCCTTCTTCCCCTTCAAGATCCAGGATGTGTCCGACGCCTTCTCGCAGATTCAGGACGAGCTGCGCAGCCAGTACGCCATTTCCTACAAACCGGCGGATTTCCAGTTCAACGGCAAGTACCACAAGATCGACATCCTCGCCGACAACAAGAAGTACAAGGTACGCGCACGCAAGGGATACTACGCGCCTACGCAGTAGGGCCGCTGTTCGCTGTGCGCTCTTGGCTGTGCGCTCTTCGCTTCGGGCTATTCGCTGTTCGCTCTTCGCTCCGGGCTCTTCGCTATTCGGTAACGCCCTTTCGCTCGTGTCATTCCGAGCGCAGCGGAGCCGAGGAACCTGCAGTTCGCTCGCGCTGCCGATAATGTGTCGGTGAGAGGAAGGGCGACGGCACGTTCGGTCCTTTTGAATTTTGATTTTCCGTGCTTCTGATCGGGAAGTATCCTCGTTCCTCGAACGACGTGGCACTGCACACGAAAACCCCATTCAAGAAACGATGGCTTGAATGGGACACCCGCGTGAGCGTTGCCCGGGCACCCGCCAGACAGGTTCATCGGTGGCCGGGATTCTCCAGCACGTCCCGGGACGATGCTTTTCGTAATGGCGTCATAAAACACTTGCTCGAATTAAGCTGAGCGATGTATATTTCTGAGCCCCGGGGAGATGTGCGGCTCCCCAAGCCAACGTATGCAGCACTGGTCTAGTGCGCCCAGGAGGAACCTGATGAGGACTACGCTTGCATTTGCGATTATTGTGGCTCTTTGCCTCATCGCATCCCCAACGTTCGCCACTAACCTGATTCAAGATGGCAGCTTTGAGTATGCGGCCCAAAACATCTACGGCCCTGGCCCCATAGGGGATGGCTGGTTTGTAGGTGGGGGCACTATCGGGATACTGAATAACAACCAGAACATTGGTGTCGCTCATACCGGCCAGCAATTTGCCGATCTGGATAACGGGTTTGGGGCCAACACGCTTTACCAGACGATGACGACCCAGCCTGGGCAGACTTACCTGGTAGCTTTCTGGCTCTCCGATGACGTGGGCGGAAATCCACTGACGGTAACGTGGGGTTCGCAAACGTTATTCAACGGTGTGACTCCCGACCTGGGTTCGGGCAACTACGAGTTGCTAACCTACAACGTGATCGGAACGGGCGGCCCCACGAATCTGTCCTTCACGTCGCAATTTACCTTCAACGGCGGCGGAGTCGGCGCGGTCATCGATGACGTCAGCGTAGACACCACCGTGCCCGAGCCCGGCAGCCTGGTAATGCTGGGTACCGGTATCCTCGGCGTGGCAGCGGGCATCCGTCGCAAGATGCTGCGCTAATTCTTCCCTGGCCTCGGGTGGTCCCATTCCTTTTCGCCGGTGCCACACACTCTGTTGATTGGAGTGTGTGGCACTCGCGCGGCACGAACCATCCAGGGCAACCTCGCTGCCAGCGGGATAGGCAGATCCCTCGCTGCGCTCGTGATGACAAATCGTTGGAGTCATGACAAGTCGTGCGGGTTAGTGCAGCGGAGCGTAGGCCAGGGCCCGTAATTGGTCGGCAATAACTTTGTGGCCGGCATCATTGGGATGGAATCCGTCGGCCGCGATCAAGTTCAGGGTTCCCGGATCCGTCATTCCATCCGCTCCATTGAATGCGGTGTGCACTGCGGCAACCGGGATGTTGTTGGTTTTCCCGCTGGCGACAATGTAATTGTTAGCCTGATCGAGATAAGGCTCGATGGTGGTAAATCTCCCCGCTTGCATGTCCGCGGCGACATACGGATTGTAGATATCCATGGTCCGCAAAATGGTCTTGCTAGGGTCACGAAGCTTCAGCAATTCCACGACAATCGCGTCCCAGTTAGTTTCAAAGGTTGAGACGGCAGTACGAAGACAGTCCTGGTTGTCCGGACCGCCGCACGTGTTGTTGACAAAACTGTCGTGTGGGCCCGAAAGGTCATTTCCACCGATGTCCCATGTCACCACGTCAGCACCGGAAACCTGCTTGCGGAAGACAGGATCGTTCTGCAAGGCATTCAGCAGATCGCCACTTGTCCACCCAGGAATACCTAAATTGAGTGTGGTGACGGTGGCGCCGGTATCAGTGTTGACGTAGGTGGCATAGCGGTCAACATAACCCATTTGAGCCAACAGGCCAGCGGCCAGTGAATCGCCGATGGCGGTGTAGTGCCAGTTGGGGCCTGAGCCATTGCCAGTGGTCCCGCTGCCGCAGCCAACCAGCGCAAGGGAAAGGAAAAGGACGAAGGCGCATACACAGAAGTTACGTCTGAGGTTATAAAATGATGTCGCAGCCATATCCATCTATGATGCAAAGCTGAGCATAGGCGAGATGCCGGCGAAAGCGGGTCCTTCGGTGGGCTCAGGATGACAAATCGTATAGTCCGCCACGCGAACGGCAAGCCGAGGCTCTTGCAGGTGGGGATATAATCCCCATCACCGAATGCCACTTGCTCAAGGTAAAACTCTAGGTCCGTATATAGTTGAGACATTGCTGGGCGCAGGCGGAATGGGCGAAGTTTACCTCGCCCGTGATACCCGTCTGCAGCGAACCGTTGCCATCAAGGTTCTGCCCGCCCACCTGTCGGCCAGCCCCGAGCTCCATGCCCGCTTCGTGCAGGAGGCCAAGTCCATCTCCGGCCTGCAGCACCCCAACATCTGCGTGGTTCACGATATTGGCTCGCAGGACGGTGTGGACTACATGGTCATGGAGTACCTCTGCGGGCAGACGCTGGACAAAGTCATTCCGCCAGGGGGGCTACCGGCGAATATCGCCACGCGCTACGCGATACAAGTTGCGGATGCGCTCGCCCGCGCGCATGCCGCAGGGGTTGTGCACCGTGATCTCAAGCCGGCCAACATCATGGTCGACGAGAGCGGTCTGGTTAAAGTGCTCGACTTTGGACTTGCCAAGCTCACCGCTTCGGCATCTGCAGCGGGCGATGGCGGCGCCACGCTCAGCGGAGCCGGAACCGCTACCGTTCCCGGACTAATCGTGGGCACACTTGCCTACATGTCGCCCGAGCAAGCTGAAGGCAAGCCCATCGACGCTCGCAGCGATATCTTCTCGTTTGGCGCGGTGCTCTACGAGATGCTCACTGGCAAGAAGGCTTTCGATGCCGACTCCAGTGCAGCTCTGCTGGCAGCGGTGATGCGAGACAATCCCACTCCGGTTAGCGAACTGCGCCGCGATGTGCCGTCCGAGCTGCGCAGCATCGTCTCGCGCTGTCTCAAGAAGAATCCTGGCGACCGTTACGCCTCCGCCTCAGAGCTGTTGCTGGAGCTGAAGCGATGCCGGGAGCTGCTCTTTCCGGAGTCCGGCGCCGCCCTCAGCCCGGCTCGCATGGCGCACCAAGCCAAGCGGCCGCGGGTACTTGTGCCGCTGCTGCTGCTGCTGGTGCTGATCGCCGTCGGCGTCGGCTGGCTGGTCCGGCGCAATCAGGAGGTTCGCTGGGCACATGATGTCGGTGTACCGGCGATTTCGCGGCTGTATGACGAAGGCAAATACGAGCAGGCCTTCGCTCTGGCCACCCGAGCGGAAAAAGCAATTCCTGGCGATCCCACGTTAGCCAAGCTGTGGCCGGTTATTTCATTTCGAATCTCGCTCGACAGCACCCCCGAAGGCGCAGACATCTTCCGCCGCGAATACGACCAACCGAACGCCCCCTGGAAACTGGTGGGAAAAACTCCGCTGAAGAGTGTTCGTCAGCCTCGCGGCATGTTCCTCTGGAAGATTGAAGAGTCCGGCTACGAAACGGTGTTGCGGACTACGCCGTCTTTCGTGAGCAGGCCGTTTCCAGTGGACGCTGCCGAGAACAACTTCGTGCTGGACGAAGTTTCCAAGGCTCCTGCGGGGATGGTTCGCGTCTCGCCGAAGAACTATCCCAAGACTCTGTTCATTCCGGGCTTTGAGGGGATGCCTGAGCTCGAGCTTCCCGACTACTGGATCGACCGGTACGAGGTTACCAACCGTCAGTACAAGGCATTTGTCGATGCCGGAGGGTACCAGAAGCCTGAGTACTGGAAATCTGATTTCGTGCGCGCCGGGAAGAAGTTGACCTGGCCAGAGGCGATGGCGGAGTTCCGCGATTCCGCCGGCCGTCCCGGACCGAAGGATTGGATTCAGGGCGAATATCCCAAGGGGCAAGATGATTATCCGGTCGCCGGTGTGAGTTGGTACGAGGCTGCCGCTTATGCCGACTTCGCAGGCAAGAGTTTGCCCACCATCTATCACTGGAACCGGGCAGCAGGGCCGTTCAGTGCCGCGTTCATTGTTCCCCTGAGTAATTTTGCAAATGGCGGGGTCGCTCCCGTGGGCAGTAAGCCGGGCATCGGTCCGTGGGGTACGTACGACATGGCGGGCAATGTTAAGGAGTGGACGATGACCGAAGCCGAGTCGGGCAACCGATGGGTGCTCGGCGGTGCCTGGGATGATCCGGTTTACATGTTCGTGGATCCGGACGCACAGTCGCCATGGCTGCGCGCACCTAACATTGGTTTCCGCACGGTAAAGTACATCGATCGCAACGCTGTGCCAGCGCAAACTTTCGCAGCAGTGCCCTCGCCCCGTCGCGACTTCAGCAAAGTGAAGCCGGTCAGCGACCAAGTTTTTGATGCTTATCGCAGCGCATACTCCTACGACAAGACTCCGCTGAATGCGACGGTCGAACAAATTAGTGACGAAGACGATTGGAAAGTTGAAAAGATCGCCTACGCCGCTGCTTATGGCAACGAGCGTGCCATCTCCTATGTCTTCCTGCCCAAGAAGGGCAAAGCGCCTTATCAGACCGTCCTGTTCTTTCCCGGCTCAAACGCGCTGCTGCTACGCAAATTCGCGGTATATCCCACGGCGGCGATTGACGGCATTCTTCGCAGCGGACGGGCGGTGATTTACCCGATCTACAAGAGCACCTACGAACGCGGCGATGGTTGGGAGTCGGACGTGCCCGACACTTCAAATAACTGGCGCGATCACGTGGTCATGTGGGTGAAGGATGCTTCACGCGCCCTGGACTACGTGGATAGCCGCCCCGATCTCGATCACGGGAAAATTGCTTATTATGGCTACAGTTGGGGCGCGGTGATGGGGGCGATTATTCCTGCGGTTGATCAGCGCATTAAGGTGAACGTGCTGGCGCTCGGCGGAATGGAGTATAGCCAGTCGCTGCCGGAAGTGGACAAGATCAACTTCCTGTCACGGGTGAAGCAGCCAACACTGATGCTCAACGGCCACTACGATTTCTTTTTCCCCGTCGATTCCACGCAGCTTCCGTTCTATAACCTGCTGGGATCTAAGAAGGACCAGAAGAAACGTATCCAGTACGACACCGGCCATAACATACCGCGCAATGAACTGATCAAGGAAACCCTGAACTGGTTCGACCTGTGGCTGGGCCCGGTGCAGTAACAACCAAGCACCACCGGGTGGCCAGCCATGCCTTGGGTGAATGAGTGGGCGTTACGCCCCAAGTTCCTCAGTACACGGTGATAGTAAGGACTGTAGATTGTGTTCGGGGACTTGGCCTAATTCCTCAAGGCAGATGGTGCGTGACCAACCGAAGGTTGCATAGAGCATCCGCGTGAGCGTCGCCGGGCCACCAAACGGACGCGCCTCTTTAGGCCAATATACCCATTCGCTTGCCAACCCTCTTCAGGGTTTCAAGCGCCTGATCGAGCATCTCCTGGGTGTGGGTGGCTGTCATGATAGTACGGATGCGGGCTTTGCCTTCGGGCACGGTAGGAAAGGCGATGCCCGGTGCCGAAGACGCCTTCTTTGAATAGCTCGCGCGAGAAGTCCATGGTGAGTTTGCCGTCGCCGATGATGATCGGCGTTATCGGCGTCTCGCTCGCAGGAGTGTTGACGCCGCCGATATTGAAGCCCAGCCCTCCAAGTTCTTTCTTCCAATAGCGAGTGTTCTCCCAAAGTTTGTCCATGCGCTCGGGTTCCTGCTCGAGCACGTCAAAGGCTGCGATGCAGGTTGCAGCAACGGATGGCGGATGCGAGGTAGAGAACAGGAATGGGCGGCCGCGATGGTAGAGGAAGTCGATTAGGTCGCGGGTTCCACACACATATCCACCCAACGCGCCGATGGCCTTCGATAAGGTGCCGACCTGCACATCGACGCGGCCGTGAACGCCGAAATGGTCGATGGTGCCGCGGCCGTTGCGTCCCAGGACGCCGGAAGCGTGCGCGTCGTCGACCATCATGATGGCGCCGTACTTCTCCGCCGCATCGCAGAGAGCAGGCAGCGGGCCGATGTCGCCGTCCATGGAGAACACGCCGTCGGTGATGAGCAATTTGTGGCCGGGCTCGTCCTTGATTTCGTGCAGCAGCTCTTCGGCGTGGGCTGCGTCCTTGTGGCGGAAGACCTTGATCTTGGCGCGGGAGAGGCGAGCGCCATCGATGATGCTGGCATGGTTCAGTTCGTCGGAGACAATGAAGTCTTCTTTGCCCAGGATGGCCGACACGGTTCCCGCGTTGGCAGTAAAGCCGGACTGGAATACCACGCAAGCCTCGACGTTTTTAAAGCGCGCGATCTTCTGTTCCAGTTCCATGTGTAGAGTCATGGTTCCGGCAATGGTGCGCACCGCGCCGGAGCCGACCCCGTACTTGCGCGTGGCCTCGAGTGCGGCTTCGCGCAGCTTGGGATGGGTGGTCAACCCGAGGTAGTTGTTGGAAGCGAGATTGATGACGCGCTTGCCGTCGAAGGTACACACCGGCGCCTGTTCGTCTTCAAGCACGCGCAAATGGAAGTAGGTGCCTTTCTGCTTGAGTTCGTTCAACTGGTCAGAGAGGTAAGAGAGCGGGTTGGTGCGCGTGGCAGTAGGCATAAGTTTTCGTACTCGCGGTCGCGAACACCTTAGCGAATCGTGGTGAGCCGACCTCGTATTGTATCGCTCAACTTGGGTGGCTTGGCTTCTACGCCTTAGCCACGGTTGAGAGGCTCTGACCGAGGCTCAATTCGTCGACGAGCGAACGCTGCTGACGGGCGCTCTTTTCTTGACATAGGGCTGTGCGGCGGATAAAGTCCTGCACGCGTGCATATTTCGCCTTGGCTCGCCCAACTCCCTGGGCGATGCAGTCCACCCTTATTCAATCAACTAACACTGAGGAGACCCATGATGACAAGACGTAGTTCTTCGTGGCTCGTTGTTAGCGGCCATGGTGCTGGGAATTTGCTCTGGCGGCTCCGGCGCAAGAATCCAGCCGCAAAGATCGCCCCGCGAGTGATGGCGGAAACCGAAAACGGAAAAACTACCGAAGCCCTGATCGTACTATCTGAACAGGCCGACCTTCGTCCCGCTGCGGGCCTGCAAACCAAAGCAGAGAAGGGAACTTTCGTCGTCAGGGCCTTGCGTGAAGTGGCCAATCGGACGCAGCCGCCCATACTGCGAATGCTCGGATTCGCTCGGCGTTTCCTATCAGCCGTTCTACATCGTAAACATGATTAAGATCACCGGCGGCCGCAACGTGATGGAGCAGTTAGCGGCGCGCGCCGATGTTTCGCACATCGACGCCAATCCACATGTGCACACCGCACTACCGCAGCCGACTGGAGTGGATAGCCATCAGCTGGATACGGTCGAGTGGAACATCCAGCGCGTACATGCCCCGGACGTTTGGAACCTGGGCTACACCGGCACCGGCCTGGTGGTTGCCGGCGCCGACACTGGGGTGCAGTGGGACCATCCGGCGCTGAAGCCGCATTATCGTGGATGGGACGGCCAGAATTCGAGCTTCGACTACAACTGGCACGATGCAGTGCAGAATTCGCAGACGCCTATTGATCCTCACGGTCATGGGACTTTTACGGTCAGCGAAATGGTGGGAGATGACGGCGTGGGCAACCAGATTGGCGTTGCTCCCGGCGCGAAGTGGATCGCCTGCCGCAACATGGATTCAGGTGGCAACGGTACCCCGGCGTGGTACACCGACTGTTTCCAGTACCTGATCGCACCCTATCCTTACAACCAGCCCGACAAGGCCGACCCGACGAAGGCGCCTGATTCGATCAACAACTCGTGGGTCTGCCCCGCCAGCGAGGGCTGCTCGTACAACACCCTGCAGGCGATCGTGGACGCGGTCCGCGCGGCCGGTATCTTCCCGGCGATGGCGGCCGGCAACTCCGGTCCGAGCTGTTCCAGCGTCTCGGATCCGCCGGCGATTTACCAGAGTTCGATCAGCGTGGGCGCCACCGATTCCAGCGACAACATCGCCAGCTTCAGCAGTCGTGGCCCGGTAACCTCTGACATGAGCAATCGCATCAAGCCAAACCTCTCCGCGCCGGGAGTAAATGTGCGCGGCGCTGTGCCCGGCAATGTGTACCAGAGCGGCTGGTCGGGAACCTCGATGGCCGCACCACATGTAGCAGCCAGCGTCGCCCTGCTATGGCAGGCCAAGCCGTCGCTGATCGGCAACATCGACCGGACACAGCAACTGCTCCAGCTGAATACGGTACCGGGACACTATGTGAGCCTTCACACTTGCGGCGTTACGCTTGCCACGCGGCCCGACAACAACTTCGGCTGGGGTCTGCTGAACATCTTGCGAGCGGTGCAGGCGCCGTAATCGAGAGTGCCTGAATCACCGTTCAGCCGGCGGGTAGCTGAAACATGCAACTGAAACCGGGCCAAGAGGCGTCAGAGAGACATGCTCTTACGCAATCTTGGCCCTCATTTTCGGTGCAGGCGAAGTCTGGGGCAAAGACTCGCGTACATGATCGCAACAGCGATGTTTGCGACTGTTCTATCCAACTACGCCGTTTGCCAAGCTACAAAGCCAGCTCCGGCAACACCTATCGATGTGAAAAAGGCCGAGTTGGGCGGAACGCCGTGGAATCCGGAATGGGATGCCGTGATCGAAAAGAACATCCCTCCCGAGATGCTCTCGATGCAGGTGCCGCACGATGTGCGCCGGCTGTGCCCCCGTTTTTACAGCATGAGCGATGTGGACAAGCGAGCGTTCTGGGCCTATTTCTTCCAGGCATTGGCGGGTGCCGAGGCCGGGCTTGACCCCACGACTCGCGTACATCACCGAGAGGCTGAAGTTAATAAGATCGATCCGGTGACCCACAAACTCACGCGGCAGGAAGGTCTGCTGCAACTCAGCTATCAGGACGAGAAGCGTTACAGTTGCCCGTTTGATTGGGAGAAGGACAAGGACCTCAAGCCTGATGATCCCAACAAAACGATTCTTCAGCCGGCGAATAACCTGGAGTGCGGCATTAAGATTCTGGAAAACCAGATCATCGATCAGCATCGGCCGCTGCTGACAAGTCGAGCTACTGGTCGCCGTTGCAGCCGGGCACGGGGCCGCACCACAACTTCCTGAAGCAGATGACGAATCCTCCCGCAGCCTGCGGCGAGGTTACCCGCTCCAAGGTGGCCAAGGGCAAGACGACTAAAAGCGTGCAACAAGTCGCCGACGATAAGCAGGTCGCGGAAAAGCCTTAGTCCGCACGGATCACTGACAGAGCCGGGTGCCGGGTGCCCCGTTCAAGCGCAGCTTGAGCGGGTCTTCAGTTCAGCACATAACGCGGGGCAGGTATCAAGGAAGGGCCGCTCGAAGTCCCAATTCTTCTGCGATCTCGCCGAGCCGCCGGTCTCTCGTCCAAATCGAGAGCGTCTTGTCAAACAGGGCGGAGGCGATCAGATGAAGGTCAGTAACCCCGATTCCTTTATTGAATAGTTTGCGAAGTTCGAGCAAGCGAAATAACTCGTCGCTCTCGGCGACCGCGACTTGCGGCAGCAACGAGAGGTCAGCCAAGAACGTCTCGCGCTTGGCAATCGAACCCAGGGCCAGTTCCAGCCGGACGAGCGGGTGCATCACGACTTCATCGTTCTGCAGCAGTTCCTGCAGCTTCACCTGGGGTTTTCGTAAATGGTCAATCCACACCGAAGTGTCGACCAGGATCACGCTCGCCCTCTGCGTCGTGGTGCGGCGCGCGCCTTTGGATCGCTTCCCCCCAGTGCCGCCAATCGCTTCGCAGCCTCGTTGCGGACAAGACGGGTGAGCGCTTCTCTCACCAGCGCCGCCTTCTCCTTGATGCCCGTGTACTGTTCGGCTTGACGAACCAGTTCATCGTCAAGCGCAATGGTAGTCCGCATGGGAACCTCAAGTGCAAATGTTAGCACCGTTTCGATGCTATTTCCAGTGCCCGGCTGCCTGGTGCCCCAGAGCCTGCCCTGAGCGCAGTCGAAGGGTTCGCCCATCCTTTGGGCTAACCGGGGATTACCGAGCCGGGTGCCCTGTTCAAGCGCAGCTTGAGCGGGCATTGGCTGACTTGAGCGGGATCGATCTGCACGACCTCCTGTTACTGAAAGCTCTTACGATCTTCCGTACCATCGGACGTCAAGAAGTGGGGTGCACTCGTGCCTGTATCCAAGGGTTGAAGACCCGCTCAAGCTGCGCTTGATAGCCTGCCCTGAGCGCAGTCGAAGGGGACACCCGATGATCATCTGTAAGTCAGGCACGCGCGTTTTTCTTGTGTAGGTGGCGAACGAAAGGCGCATGCTTGTGCTAGCGGCTATTAGCAACAGGTATCTGGACGCGCTGGATACAATCAGAGGATGCGAGCTTTGATTTGGGCTTTTCTGCTGTGCAACTTCTGTCTTGCTCAGCAGGTGACGCTTCGGGTTATCAACAGCAAAACTGGACAGGGATTGCCGAACCAGCCAATTGCTGTGCAGTTTCTGTACGGGACTCCAGCCGCAGCGACGGCTATCGTCAACATTGAAACCAACAGCGACGGCGAGGCTCAGTTCAGGGTCCCCGAACCCACACCTCGTCACTTGAACGTGCGTGCAACGCTCACCTCAAAGTACTGGTACTGTGTTTGCTGGGTCATGACGGACACCGACAAATTGCTTCGAACAGGCATAGTCGAAACCGCTCCGGGCAGCAATGCTGTTTCGGTTAACCGAGCTGAACCCAAGGCGAGTGAGGTACTGTTCTTCGCCCGTCCGTTCACGGTTTTCGAAAGGCTGATGTATCCACTTGCAAAAGAGTGACTTGAAGCTGGCGTAAGATCGCCATTGAAGTCATTGCGGGGTCAATGCGCGTATTCGCCCGGTTCCACCAACGATTCACTGGCTGCGGCGAGCGCCATTATCATTCAGGTCATGAACGCGATAAGCACATGTATTCGGAGGATGCTTGCCAAAGAGTTGAAGCAGGAAGAGCAAGCGTTGACCAACGATTATCGTTGGCTGGACGAAATGGGAACCGAGGATGCGGAGTACTTTCTCGCTGAAGTGAATGACGCATTTACGACGCTGCCATCTGGTTTCAGCGTCGGGAGCGGAAAACGCCCGTTTGAGTCCATCGACGCAGAAACACTGGAGCTCATCGGTACTGTCGGGGGGCTAGTCGAATACGTGGAGAGGCATGTCGCCGGGCGCGAAGTCTGATGGTCGTGCCAGTGGTTGACCATAAATTGCCATCACACTCATTAGAGACGGAGGGCCTGACGGATGAGCGAGCGCTGTCGCCCGGTGTCCCAGAGCCTGCCCTGAGCTTGCCGAACTTGGGATTGTTCGTCCGCGACTAACCACATCTTCCAGGAGTGGGGAACCACCGAGCCGGGTGCCCCGTTCAAGCGCAGCTTGAGCGGGATCGATCCGCACGACCTCCGTACGGAAGATCTTAGTGTACAGTTCCGCTATGCCACAATTGCCAACGAAGGCAATCATGGGCAACCCGCGGTCATGGATGCATGAAGGTGTCGCAGCTTATCTGATTTGTTGGATATGCATTTTGGGCTCTAGCTGCGCGGCTGCTGAGCCAAAGGGTCGGGGCTGTGCGACTCCACTCTGGACGGCCGAGGTGATTGGGAATCTCTCTGGTACTAGAAACCTCGCCTCGCCAGACCTGATTGACAGCAATCGTGTTGTCTTGGTTCAGCCTGAAATGGAGAAGCGACGTTCTCCGTTAGTGTAGATTCCGCCCCTGCGGGGCGGGGATTTTCAAGGCATGAGGGTCTATCGTCCGATGACTTCCTCCCGTCGGTGCGCAGCGCGAGTGAAGAGCCTCCCGCGCTGCTCGACATCGGCTCGATGAGCCCTCCGGGTTATCCCTCGGCATGGTTGCGTCCCCGCAGTGCCCGCTTCCGTTTCGCCCGGCGAGATCATTGTAGCTCCGCAACGACCTGCCTTTTTCTCGACATCCGGTTTGCCCGTGGCTCCGGCAGAACCCAGACCAGCCAGGCCCGAATCGTGAGTGTAATGGCCCGATTTCGCCCGTAATCAGAAATCTTATGCAAGGCTGACTTGAAGTCTGAGTGAATCCTTGCCGTGCCAGCGGCTTATCTGTACAGGTACAAGCAGGGGATTGACTCCCGGCTTTTTTGCGGTGATTCGCAGGTAGTATGTCTTGCGGCCTTTGATGGGCGTCAGGTTGAAGTGTCCTGTCGAATCAGTCTCCGTCCTTCGGAGTTCAGTTGTCCAGTCAGAGCTTACTTCAACTACCTGTGCTCCCACCACAGGCTCGCCGTTCGGATACACAACGACACCACGAATTGCTATTACCTTTTGGAGTGGTAGCTCCACAGTGGTTTCATTGGCGCTTGCGCACTGGGCGACGAATAGAATCCCAGTGGCGACAATCCAAGCGGGTGTATTTGCAAGCCTCATTCGGCTCTCCGTTTGACGTTGCATAAGATCATAAATGTTAACTGTCGCGAAATCCCCATAGTACTCACAACCACGGGACCGGGCGAGGCACTTGGCCGGGTGCCCCGTTCAAGCGCAGCTTGAGCGGGATTCGAATCTGCACGACCTCCTGTTACTGCAACCTCTTAAGATCTCCCCTACCATCGGACATCAAGAAGTGGGGTACACTGGTGTATCCAACCGTTGACACCCGCTCAAGCTGCGCTTGAACGGGGCGCCCGGCCGTTAGCCACATCTCCATCAATGGGGAACACGGAACATCTATACGAACAATTCCGCCAATCCCATTTCGGGAATTCCCTGCCACCTTCGTAACTTCCGCTCGTCACTTTTCTCGCGCAACTCAGTTCTGCACCCATAGACTCATGCGCGGGCACCTGAGGGTGTTCCGGTCGGCTGTGCCGCAACCCTGCATGGGCGGGTTTAAGGCTTAGCATGGGACGGGCTGACGACCGGCTGATCTTGGCCAGTAAGCTCTTTAAAATCTTATATTTGACTGTAACTGCTGCGGATTCAATAATTTGCACGGGTAATGTTTGCTAAATTATTGAAAACAAGGGATCGCAACCAAGAATTTTTTGCGTGCCTGCACGTTATCGGACGCAAATCGGCGTCCGTACCCGGAATTTGGTCTTCCCCCGGGCTAAAAGCATGGTCTAAGCTATTTGTAATCTGATATTTGCTTGTAACTCCAGCTGATTCAATAATTTAGAGTATAAATGGTGTCTAAACTGTTGAAAACAAGGAATCGCGATTACGCTTTTTTGTGATCGAAACCGTGGTCGGACACGACCGGCAATCACATCGTGCCTTCGACTGGAGAGCACGAGATATCTACAGCGACGCCCCACCCTCGAACACCTTCTGCATGTTGTAAGGGAACACGCGATACAAGCCGTAGCTGATGCTCGTATCGGAGTACTGGCGGAAGAGCAGATCGCCGCGTCCGTTGCCGTCGGCATCGAGAGCGTCGATCAGCTCGAGGCGGGGAAACACGTCGAGGTGCGTGGTGTCTGTGACCGAGCTGAAGACCTTCACCGGATCGCCGTTGGTGTCGAGGTGCGCGACGTAGGTCGTGTAATAAGCGAAAGGCCTGGAGCTGGCGGCAGCTACCGGCAGCTTTGCGGTGAGGATCACGGTCGGCGAATTGCTGAAGTCCAGATCGAATAAACGGAGATCGTAATCGGCGAGGCTCGCGTTCTTGGGAAGCTTAGGCCCAGTCGGGTGCTTGGCGGCGAAGGCGCGGATGTCGGCGAGAGCGAGGGCGGCCAGCGATTGTCCCAGCTGCTGTTGCCGCTCGGGAGTGGTGGCATAGACGAGCGGCCGGGTTTCGAACTTGCCGGCATCGGAGATGGCGGCGAAAGAACGGCTGGCAGAATTTTTTGCAGCTGCCGATCCCGCGGTGGGTGGGGCGGCAGTCGCGCTGGTAGTTGAGGCCGGGAGACTCGTCTTGGTTTGCGGGCTCGGCTTCGAATGCGTGGCAGGTGTGCCGCCACGACTCAGGGTTGGGCGATCAGGATCGTTCTCATCGGCTGCGGGAGTGCTGGGCTGCGGTTTCGGCGCAGTCGCAGTTGCCGTATCAGCTGCCGCCGGTGCCGTTGGCTTGCGCAGCGTGGGGCGGTCGGGATCACTGTCGTCGGCAGACTTGCTGCTGGCTGGCTGGACGGTCGCCGTCGAAGGGGAATTAGGCGCGGGCTCATCGCCCGGCCGGCGAAGCGTAGGCCGGCCGGAACTGGAGTCTGACGTTGTGGTAGAGGGCGCGTGGGTGGGAGACGCGGTGGAAGCGCTCGATGGTGCGGAAGATGTTTGCGAGCCGGAGGCGGTGGCCGACGGTGTTTGTGCCGGTGCAGTCGCGGTCGACGGCTGGGAAGCTTTGTCGGCGGTCGTGCCTGGTTCCGAGCCGGGGCGCCGCAACACCGGAGGCCCATTGTCGGCGTCTCCGGTGAAGATGGCCTTGCTCTCGTTGGCTTTAACCTTCGGCTGCTTGGCGGCTTCGGCGGCAAGCTGCGCGTCCATGGCGCGGTGCGGCGTCCATCGCCCATCGCCGATCCAGCCTGCATTCGACAGCTTCGGCATGTTGACCACAAACTGCCCAGCCGCTTCGCCGTCATTCAGCGCCTGGTACACCGTACCCGGCTCCAACGCCAGAGGTGCAGGATTGGCTTCGTAAAGGCTGGCATCGTAATACTTGCCTTGCCACCAGAGCGCGACCGGCACTAAACGGGTTCCACCGCCGGGGAGGAACTCAACCACACCGATGGCCCGCGCCCCGCGCTTGGATTTCTTCGCCGCGGTCGCATCGGGAGCCGTGCTGTCCTGCTCGTGGGGGCGACGCAGTTCGGGACGCTGCGCGTGGGCGGCGGGGAAAGTGCACCACAGGAAAATGCCGAGCAGCAGCGGCATGGCAAAACGCGGCGATTTACGGTATAGATGAGTGACTATGGCAAACAAGAAAGCTCCCGATTTCACCCTGCCCGACGAGAACGGTAACCCGGTTTCGCTAGAACAGTTCCGGGGCAAGACCGTGGTGTTGTTCTTCTATCCCAAGGCGAACACGCCGGGCTGAACGATTGAGGCTCGCGGGTTCCGCGATGCATATGCAAAGCTGCAAAAGGCCGGCCTGGTGGTGCTTGGCATCTCGCCCGACAAACCTTCTGCCCAGAAGAAGTTTAAAGAAAAAGAGGAACTCCCGTACACGCTTCTTGCCGACGACAAGAAAGAGGTCGCGCACAAGTTTGACGTGATCAAAGAGAAAACGATGTACGGCAAGAAGGTGATGGGGATTGCCAGAACAACCTTCCTTATCGGCCCCGAGGGCAAAATCGAGCACGTGTTCGAGAGCGTGAAGCCCGACGGCCACGCCGAAGAGGTGCTGGCGAAAGTGAAGGCGATGGCAAACGCAGCCCGAGCTGGCGACTAAAACGGTGCGGCGCGCCAAGCAGGCAAGCTTTGAACCACGGATTTACAACGATGAGCACGGATCCGGTCTCAAGTCTAAGAACTTTTATTTGACCTTTCTGATCAGTGTGTATCCGTGTCGATCCGTGGTTCATCTTCTTGTGGGGTGCACCGTTTGTTATACTTTGGGTGCCTCTACGTTTCTGCCTGGAATGCCCGCCGTGCAACGTGCGGGACGCGCGTGCGGAAGTGGTGAAATTGGCAGACACACCATCTTGAGGGGGTGGCGCCGAAAGGCATGGGGGTTCAAGTCCCCCCTTCCGCACCATACCTCACTGTCAGCAACGTACAGAGATTAGGTTACTGAAAACGGCGCGCTGGCGCGCTCGGGAATAAGGCTGAGTTCATGACGATTCTGATAACGGTTTTGCACGTGCTTGTTTGTGTTTTTCTGATTGCGGTGGTTCTACTGCAGAGCGGCAAGAGCGCCGACATTGCCGCTGCCTTTGGTGGCATGGGAAGCCAGACCGCCTTCGGCACCCGTACTGCCGCCACCGTGCTAAGCAAGGCCACGACTTGGGCGGCCATCGTCTTCATGTTGACGTCGATCACGCTGTCAGTCTTCGCCAGCCGCCGCGGCAGCAGCACCGGATCGGTGCTGGAAGGAACCAAGTCGGCCCCGACGAAGACGGTTCCCGCGCCACCTCCGGTACAGAAACCGGCACCTGAGCCGCAGCCGCTGACGCCGCGGTAGGAATTCAGTTCGTCTAGACCAGAAGCCTCCGCGCCCACGGAGGCTTTCGATTGCAATGACCAGGCTCTCCCCCTGCCTGCCAGATAAGGAGACCAGCTTGGTTCGTTGCACGATCGCTATCCTGAGCATCCTCTTTCTTCTCGTGGTCGGCGCTTCGGTGGTTTCGGCGCAAACCGCTACCTTGCCGGCAAGCAAACTTTCAGCGCAGGAGTTGCAGGTTGATTTCGCTATCCTGCGGTCGGCGTACGAGGCATTGCATCCCGGGCTATATCGCTACAACACACAGCAGCAGATGGACGCGAACTTTAAGGCGTTGCAAGCGGAGTTGAGCCGCGACCTGACACTGGAAGAGGCATATCTCGCGTTCTCGCGCTTCACCGCCTCGGTGAGATGTGGTCACAGCTATCCGAACTTCTTCAACCAGCCCAAGGCTGTCGCCGCTTCGCTTTTTCGGGGAACAAACCGGGTTCCTTTCTACTTCATTTGGCTCGGCAGCCGCATGATCGTGACCCGCAATTTTTCAAACAGCGAGTCGCTACGACGCGGTACTGAGATATTGAGCATCAACGGAGTTCCGGTTGCGAGCATTCAGCGGGAGTTGATGAAGGTTGCCCGGGCTGACGGCTCGAATGACGCGAAGCGAGCGGCCGATATGGAAGTGATCGGTGCCGGCGATTATGAAGCCTTCGATATTTATTACCCGATGATGTTTCCTCTTCCCAAGCCTGAGTTCACTTTCCTGGCTCTGCCGCCGGGAGTGACGGCTCCAGTGAGCGTTCAGACCGCCGCACTCAGCTACGAGCAGCGACTGGCGGTCGTGCAAGATAAGGTGGAGCGCGCTCATGGCGGTGACGCTCCACTGTGGGAATCGCGATACCTGATGCCGCAGATCGCTTACCTGCGGATGCCGACATGGGAGATGTACAACAGCAAATGGGATTGGAAGGGCTGGCTCAACCGAACCTTCGATGAATATCAGCAACGCAAGCCGGCGAATTTGATTATCGACCTACGCGGCAACGAGGGCGGGGATGATGTCGGGAACGTGATCTTGAGTCGGCTGGTCGACAGGGATTTGCAGCTTAACCAATACCGCCGTCTCGTGCGGTATCGGCGTGTTCCCGCCGACTTAGAGCCCTATCTCGACACCTGGGATCCATCTTTCAAAGACTGGGGCGCTGCCGCGGTCGGACCCGTCGACGGATTTTATCGCCTCACAAGGTACGACGACGATAAAGAGGGAGACGTGATTCGCCCGGTTCCAGCCCGTTATTCGGGGCAGGTCTGGATCTTAGTGGATGCCAGTAACAGCTCCGCCACGTTCCAGTTCGAAAACGTAGTGCAGCACAACAAGCTTGGCATGCTCGTCGGCACTCCTACCGGCGGCAATCAGCGCGGCATCAACGGAGGCGCGTTCTTCTTCCTTCACCTCCCCAAGTCGAAAATTGAGATAGACGTTCCCCTGATCGGCACGTTCCCGCGGACGGAGATGCCGGATGCAGGCTTGCAACCTGATGTGCTTGTGGTCATTAGGGTTGGGGACCTCGCCGCCGGAAAAGACACACAACTGGAAGAGATAAAGCGGCGCATTGCCGAGCAGGCCAACCAGAAGCCGGCCCCGAGCCGCAGTCGATGACGCCGAAGCGGTAGGAGTCAGTTCGGCGAACCCGGTTATGGTTCGACGATCGCCTGGCCGGCCGGAGCTTCGGGCACCGCTTGCGGGGAGGCAACCGCTTCACCATTGGGCTTCGCCAGCGGCGGTGTTGCCGCAGGGCGTACTACGCCTTTCGCCGGACGCCAGCTTTTCTCATGCTGGCCGATGTGCCAGATATCGCGCGCGTATTCCTGCACCGTACGGTCGCTGGAGAACTTGCCGATGCGGGCCACGTTGAGGACCGCTTTGCGCCACCACACCTCGTCCGTCAGATATTCCTGCTCGATCAGGCGGTGAGTTTCGTTGTAGCTGAGGAAGTCGGCGATATGGAAATACTTGTCGCCGCGATGCACCAGTTCGTCGAAGATCCAGGCGAAAAGTCCGTGCTCGTTCTGGCAGAAGCGGTCGGAGTTAATTGCGTCCAGCACCTCTTTGATCTGCGGCTCCTCGTCGTAGAGATCGCGCGGGATGTAGGTGCCCTTCTCCTTCATCTCGGCAATCTGCTCGGCGCGCAGCCCGAAGATGTAGATGTTGTCTTCGCCGACTTCCTGCGCGATTTCGATGTTGGCGCCGTCCCAGGTGCCGATGGTCAGCGCGCCGTTCATGGCCAGCTTCATGTTGCCAGTGCCGGAGGCTTCGGTACCGGCGGTTGAAATCTGCTCGCTCACGTCGGCGGCGGGCATGATGAGCTCAGCCAGCGATACGCGATAGTCGGGAAGGAAGGCGACCCGTATCCACTCCTTCGCCTTGGAGTCGTTGTTCACAACTTCCGCAACATTGTGAATGAGCTTGATGATCTGCTTGGCCGCCCAGTATCCCGGAGCGGCTTTGCCCGCGAAAATGTAGGTGCGCGGAACGGCAGGCAATTCGCCGTGCTCGACGATGCGCAGGTAATCGGCGACGATGTGCATCACGTTCAGCAACTGGCGCTTGTATTCGTGAATGCGCTTGATGTGAACGTCGAAGATCGAGTCGGGATCAACCAGCACTCCGGTCTGGCGCTCAATCACCGGCAACAGCTTCAGCTTGTTCTGGCGCTTGACCTCTTTGAAGGCGGCGCGAAACTCTGGGTCTTCCGCCCACTTCTCAAGCTCACGCAGCTTGTCGAGGCTGGTGATCCATTTGTTTTCATCGAGCGTCAGGCTGATCAGTTCGGTCAGATCGGGATTGGCCTCGAGCAGCCAGCGGCGGGGCGCGACACCATTTGTTTTGTTGTTGAACTTCTCAGGCCACACTTCGTAGAACTCGGGAACCAGCGACGACTTGATGAGGTCGGTGTGCAGCGCCGACACACCATTCACTGAGTGGCTGCCCACGATGCACAGGTTCGCCATCCGCACCTGTTTCTCGTAGCCCTCTTCGATGATCGACATGCGCTGCAGCTTATCGGTGGTCATAAACGAATACTGCTGCATGTCGCGCATGAACCGGTGATTGATGTTGAAGATGAGCTGCATGTGCCGGGGCAGCACCTTCTCCAGCAGCGGCACCGACCACTTCTCCAAAGCCTCGGGCAGAAGGGTGTGATTGGTATAAGCCAGGGTCTGGTTGGTAATTTCCCACGCCTGCTCGTACGCAAGTCCGTGATCGTCCATCAGGCTGCGCATCAGCTCGGCAACCGACAAGCTGGGATGGGTGTCGTTCATCTGGATGGCGACCTTGGAGGGGAACAGCTCGAACTTATCGCCATGCTGCTTGCGGAAACGGCGCATGATGTCGCCAATAGCGCAAGCCACCAGGAAGTATTCCTGGACCAGGCGGAGCTCTTTGCCGCTAACCACCGAGTCAGACGGGTACAGCACGCGCGAGATATTTTCCGACTGGATCTTCTGCTCGATGGCGCGCACGTAATCGCCGCGATTGAAAATCTCGATGTCGAAATCTTCCGAGGCGCGCGCGGTGAACAAGCGAAGCCAGTTCACCGTCTGGCCGAGATAGCCGACGATGGGCATGTCAGCAGGAACGCCGACCACAGTCTTATAGCCGCTCCAGTTTTGCCGGAAGTTGTCTTCGTCGTCGCGCTGCGTCTCAACCTTGCCGTATAGGTTGATGGAGACGGACTCGTCACCACGCGCAATCTGAAACGGCGTGCCATTGGCTTTCCATCGGTCGGGCTTCTCGCGCTGAAAGCCGTTGAAGATTTCCTGCCGGAAGAGACCGTATTCGTAATCGATGCCGTAACCGAAACCGGGCATTCCCAAGGTCGCCATGGACTCCAGCATGCAGGCGGCCAGGCGTCCCAAACCACCATTGCCCAGGCCCGCGTCGGCCTCGCTCTCCAGCACATCATCGAGGCTGACTCCGAAGCCTGCGAGCACTTCGCGGCAGGATTCATCGGCGCGCAGGTTGGAAAGATTGTCGGCCAGCGAGCGGCCCATGAGGAATTCCATGGAGAGGTAATACAAGCGCTTTTGATCCTTGTGGCGATAGCGCCGTTCGGTTTCCATCAGGCGATCGACGATGCGGTCTCGAACGGCCAGGCAAACCGGGATCAGATAGTCGGAGGGCGTCAGCTCAGAGGTAGGACGTACCAGGGTGTAGCGAATATGGCGTAGTATCGCTTCCCGCAATACTTCTGCAGGACGACCCTGGGTAAGAAACTCGTCAGTGGACATAGGATGAGGCGATTTCGAATTTTGTATTGAGAGAAAACCCGTACTCTGGTTCGACTCGCTCCGGCAGAGCGGCGGTTGTATGACGGCGCATCTTCGTTGCCGGACCTGCGGCTGTTCCTCTTCCGATGCTTATTGTGAGCAGGATGATTCCACATTCTAACGCAAGCTGGTGCGCAGCGCGCCCTTAAACTGATAAGCCAAAGGCGCTCCGGCGGTTATCGCAAAGGTCACTTCATGCTGTGGCAGCGGGAGTTAGGGCTCGGGGGAAGACACAAAGTTGTTGATGAGCAAGATGGGGCTGCGGCGGGAGCAGAAACGGCCGATCTTGGAGAATGGCCGCGGCTACGACAAGAAAGGCGGCAGGGATGAGATCAGCGTCACCCCTGTCGCAGCAACTCTTCACAGACTTCAGCCAAGCACCACACGTCAGTGCAGTTTTGCTATTTGCCGGGTCCGGCAGGTTCGTGCTCCTGCTTGAACATCTCCTCTACTTCCAGCGTTTCGTAGGCGTGCTCCCCGTGGATGGATTCGTCCAGTCCGATTTCTTCATTCGCTCCGGTCACTTTTACCGGCGTGAACATGTCGATGATGCGCAGCATTCCATAGGTGAAAGCGAACGCCCAGACGGAGGAGAACAATACGGCCACGACTTGCTTTCCGAAGAAGCCGGGATTCCCGTACAGCAGGCCGTTGGTGCCGGCGGGATTGAAGGCGCTGTCGGCAAAGAGTCCCAGCATCAGGATGCCGAGAAAGCCGCCTACGCCGTGGACGCCCCAGACGTCGAGGGCATCGTCCCAATGTAGCTTGTTCTTCATCTCGACCGCGAAGTAGCAAACGATGCCGGCGGTGATGCCGATGATGACGGCCGTGCTGGGCGAGACATAGCCAGCGGCTGGAGTGATGGTGGCAAGGCCGGCGACGGCTCCGGTCAGCAGGCCAAGGAACTTAGGCTTGCGCTCGCGGATCCAGGCGACGATCAGCCATGCTATCGCGGCGAACGACGCCGCGATATCGGTGTTCAGGAAAGCTGTGCCGGTGACGGAATCCACGCGCATTTCGCTGCCGGCGTTGAATCCGTACCAGCCAAACCACAGCAGACCTGTACCAAGGGCGACCAGCGGAATGCTATGCGGTCCGCGATCCAGCACCCGGCGCTTGCCGACATAGAGGACCGAGGCCAAGCGCCGCCAGTCCGGCGATGTTGTGAACCACGATACCGCCGGCGAAATCTTCTACGCCCCAACGTTGAAGAATCCCGCCGCCCCAGATCATGTGGACAAATGGGAAGTAAACGAAGGTGAGCCATCCGGTGAGAAACAGGCAGTAGGCCTTGAAGGTCACGCGGTTGGTGAAGGCACCGGAGATAAGAGCTGGCGTGATGATGGCAAACATCATTTGATACGAGATAAAAACCATCGCCGGTACAGTATCGTTGGGACCCGACGGAGTGCTCAGGGTGATGCCGCGCAGGCAGAAGTTGTTGAGGTTGCCGATGATGCCGTGCCAGTCGCCGCTGAAGCACAGGGAATAGCCATACAGGTACCAGATGACGGTGGTCCAGCCCATGGAGACGAAGCTCTGGATCATGATGGCCAGAACGTTTTTGCGCCCGACCAGGCCGCCATAAAAGAAGGCCAGGCCGGGTGTCATCAGCATGACCAGGCTGGTGCACAGCATCATGAAGCCGGTGTTACCGGTGTCGAGATGCAGCATGAAAGCCTCCAGACAAAGCGCGGCACGAACAGTAAATCGCGACCGGCCTGCGGGGCAAGTAAAACCGCCGACAGGGAAGGGCTGTACCGCGTCGCCGCCGCATCTAGGCTCCGCTTTTGTCCTGCGGGAAGCTGTGCCGCAGGTCACGTGATGTCGTGACGTAGCCGCAAATCATCGCGCTATGACCAACACTCAGGTGGTGGTACATTGTGTGGATTCGAGAGGAGTTGCCATGTCGCTATCGGTGGATGCGCGACACTGCGGTGCGGTGTACGTAATCCGGTGCAGTGGGCGGATTGTGGCCGGAGAGGAATCAGCAGCACTTGAGGAATCGATCAAGCGCGGGCTGCGTGAATTTCGCCATATTGTGATCGATCTTGGCGGCGTCAACCGTGTCGATAGCAGCGGACTCGGACTGCTGGTGCGAAATCTGTCGCATGTTCGGAGCCGGGCAGGCGATCTTCGGCTGTCGAGTCCGCCGCCGTTCGTGGCTGATCTGCTGCGCGCCACCAAGCTTAGCGCTGTTTTCAAGGTGTACAGGTCGGAGGAGGAGGCCATCCTGTCGTTCTTGAAGGAACCTGCGACGCCGGGTGCTGAGACTGCGCCCGCCGGGCCGATGGTGCTGTTCGTCGATCGCTCGCCGGACCTTTGCGCCTTCGTGCGCGCGTTGCTCAACAGCCATGGCTATGGTGTGCTTTCGACTTGCCGGAGCCACGACGCCAAGCTGCTGCTGTTGTCCACCGATTTCGACTACCTGGTGCTGGGTCCCGAGTGCTCGCAGGGGCCGTCGGACGCAGCAGCCGACAGGCTGAGAGCGCTCGCCCATTCAGCAGCCGTGGCGCAGTTATCCAGCGATTTCAAGTACGACGATCCGGAGCGCGCCGGGTCGGAGTTGCTGCGGGTGATGGAAGCTGCAAAGGCGGCTGGGGCGTAGACCGTGTTCGAACGCTATACACAAAAGGCACGGCAGACGATTTTCTTCGCGCGTTATGAAGCGAGTCATTACAGTTCGCCGTATATCGAAACGGAGCACATTCTGCTCGGCCTGCTGCGGGTAGACAAGCCGCTCAGCAATCGGTTCTTGCGCTCCGAGGGCGTCGTGGAAAGCATTCGCAAGCAAATCGATGCACACTCAATGCCGGGTGAACGGGTCCCCACTTCGGTTGACCTGCCTCTAAGCGAGGAGAGTAAGCGGGTGCTGGCCTACGCCGCGGAGGAAGCCGAGCGCCTACGAAATAACCACATCGGCAACGAGCACATTTTGCTGAGTCTGTTGCGGGAGGAGACGTGTTTTGCTGCGGCGATTCTCCACGAACGCGGATTGCGGTTGGGAGTTGTCAGAGAGGCGTTGGCGACCAGTCCACATTCTGTTGACGACCCGAACGTGCCCCAAATCCCCGCCGCGGCCCTGATCATAACTTCAGAGCCCAGGGGGGCAGAGATCGAAATCGACGGTGCCTTCTACGGCGATACGCCGGCGCACTTACCGCTGCCCGGTGGCGAGAAGACGATCCGCCTCGCGCTGAAGGGTTTCCGTGCCTGGGAACGCAAGCTGCAAGTGGTGGAAGGCGCCCAGCAGAACGTTCACGCCGAACTGGAGCGCCTCCCCTCCTAGTGTCCTCCGATTCCAAGCACGAACTGATCGCGCTCACCGGGTTCATGGGCTCGGGCAAGAGCAGCGTGGGATACGCGCTGGCGTTGCTGCTTGGTTGGCGCTTCTGCGACCTGGATCGCGAGATCGAGCGCGCGCAGGGACGGAACATACGCGAGATCTTTAGCACGGAAGGTGAGGCGCGCTTTCGCGAGATCGAGACGGAGTGCTTGCGCTCGATGCTGGCAACTGTAATACGGCCTTTCGTGTTGGCGACCGGAGGCGGTACTTACATCCAAGTTCGAAACTCAGAGCTGTTGCGCGGTGCGGGGGCGATGGTGGTTTTGCTTGAGGCCGCTTTGGAAACCTTGATGAACCGGTGTAGTCCGGAAGGCAAGGCGGGGGAGCCCAGACCACTGGCCCAGGATCGGGACGCGTTTTTGAAGTTGTACGAGCAGCGTCTACCGGCCTATCGCGCGGCTGCCGTCACTGTGACTTCCGACAACGAGTCGCCAGATACCGTAGCGCGAAAGATTGCGCAGATGCTGGGATTGGAAGCGGAGTGAGAAGATCGTCACGATGCATACGGGATGAGAGACAGTCGGTTGATGAAAGCCAACACCTTCACCAGCGGCAAACCACAGGTCCTTTGCTGTCTCCAGATACAAGGCGGCTGGCGGGTTTGTAGCTGTTGCGAGTTCAAGGTTGGCGGTATAATCCGCTCTCACCCGGAGGAGAGCGGAATCCATGGGCGGCGTGCCTCGCTGGTTCGCAGTGTTGTGCGTAGTGGCGTTGGCCGCAATCGTCTGCGCCTTCAGCCTGCGCCGGGCGCTTGCTCCCTGCGCGCTACAATTACAGCTTTCCGAAACCACGCTTCCTGCCGACGGACTCTCGACCACGGAACTCAAGCTCGGCTCCAGCGGCCGCCCTATTCGCAACCTGTCGGTCGAATCTACCGACGAGAATCGCGTGGCCGTTGAGTCGGTGGTGGTTCACGGCGTTGACGCCGTTGCGACCCTGCGCGCCGGAGTGATGCCTGGACAAGCGACGATTCGAATCGCTGGCGACGGTGTTCCTGCGCAAGAGGTTGAGCTGGTGTTTACGCCTGACTTCACTGACTCGTTCGGTGACGGCACTCCTGACTTTCTGCGGCTGCACGATGCCGCCGACCGCGCCGCTTTCCGGCACTGGTTCACGCTGCTGGCCGAAGCGCAGTATTACCGCCAGGCGAAGCTTCCCGCGGAGATCGATGACTGCGCCGCCCTGGTGCGCTTCAGCTACCGCGAAGCGCTTCGCCGCCATGACTCGGCATGGGCGAGCAGTATGGTCTTGCCGTTAGCGCCGCGCTCGGGTGAAGTGCGCCAGTATCACTACCCGCACACTCCGCTGGGAGCCACCCTCTTTCGTGTCCATGATGGGAGCTTTACGGACAACGACCTCAGGGCCGGAGCCTTCGCCGAATTCGCCGACGCCAAAACGCTTGCGCGATACGACTCCTACGTTGTGGGACGCGACCTGGGCCGCGCCCGTCCCGGCGACCTGCTCTTCTTTCGCCAGACCGGCGCCAGTCCGGAGACCGCACCTCATATCATGCAATGATATTCATCGGCCGCAGCCAGGTTGAGCCCGGGCCCGAGCAGTACCTCGTCTACCACACCGGGCCGCAGGGTAAATCGCCAGGCGAGATACGACGTCTGACATTGTCAGAGCTAATGAATTTCCCCGATGCCCGCTGGCGTCCCGTGGCGTCCAATCCCGCCTTCCTCGGCGTGTACCGCTGGAACATCCTGCGAGAGGACGAGTAATGTCGCGTACCCGCTGCGTCCTGGTCACGGCTGCTCTGCTGGCTGGCGCTGCTGCCAACCTGTGCTCCGGCGCAGGACGATGCCGGCGCAGTTCCTACTTCTCACTTAGCAGCCAGCAGACCTACATGCCCGGCGCGAAGCCGGAAGTTGCGGTTTACAGCCACAAGATCAAGCAGCTTGAGTTCCGCGTGTATCGCATCAACGATCCGGTCAAGTTCTTCAGCCAGTTGCAGGAGCTGCACAGCTTTGGCGGGCGTGCTCCGGCGCTGCCCAAGCAGCCGCATACCTGGCTGGAAAAGTTTCATGCCTGGAAGCACAGCGTATGGGCATGGATTCGTGACTTCGTGCGCGCGCAATTCTCCGTCGAGAACCGCCACGAGATTCGCCTGTGGCGACTTGGCGAAGACCGAGCAGCCGAAGAAGCAGGGTCCGCAGGTTGAAAATTACGCGCAGAGTTCCGGTGCTCAATCAGCAGCAGGTGGTGTCGGTGTGGAAGTGGACCTCCGGCTTGCATCAGCCGTGGGAGAGCGAGACGGTCAAAGTTCCTGTCAGCGAAGAGGGCGTTTACCTGGTTGAGGCGACCAACGGCTCGCTGCGCGCCTACACCATCATCGTCGTCACTGAGCTCGCGATCATCACCAAATCTGCCCCCGGCCGGCTGCTGAGCTACGTGGTCGATCGGCAGAGCGGCGAGCCCATCTCAGGCGCGCAAGTGAAGGTCTGGATCGATCAGCACGAGGTCGCTTCCGGACAATCCGACGCTCAGGGAATACTCGATAAGCAAATCAGCGACGACAAGCCAGAGAACGTTGCGGTGCTAGCGACGCACGGCGACGCGTTCGCCATCAACACTCCCGGCGCATGGAACCTGGGCAATGGTCCCGACCGCAGTCTGCGCGGATACACCTACACCGATCGCCCAGTGTATCGGCCCGGAGACACTGTGCATTTCAAGACCATCATCCGCGCGGAGAATCCCGCGGGATACACGTCTGCCGCAAGATCGCGAGGTGCGGCTGGAGTTGCGCGATCCGCGAACCTATCAGCCGATCTGGAATGACACTGCCAAGCTCAACGATTACGGCAGCGCGCATTGGGACTACAAGATTCCTGCGGACGCGAACCTGGGCTCGTACTACCTCTCGATGCAGATGGGCGAGCGCTACGTTGAGGGCTCGAGCTTCTCGGTGCAGGACTACAAGAAGCCGGAATACGCGGTGAAGGTCACGGCGCAAACTCCGCGCGTGCTGCAGGGCCAGCCGATCAAGGCGACCATCGACGCGCGCTACTACTTCGGCGAGCCGGTGGCCAACGCGAAGGTGAAGTGGGTGGTCCACACCTCTCCTTATTACCCGCCGGGCCGCTGGGCCTCGGAAGGCGACGATGCGGGCGACACTGGTGATGAAGGTCGGGGCGACGAAGGCCAGTACGATCAAGGCGGCGCGGGCGAGCAGGAGCAGGAGCAGGAGAACACGGGCACGCTCGACGCCGACGGCAAACTCCAGATCACGGTTCCAACTACCGTCAGCAAAGACAAGCGCGACCTGACCTATCGCATCGAGGCGCGGGTCACCGACGCGGGCAATCGCGAAATTTCAGGCCGCGGCTACGCGATTGCGACTTATGGCAGCTTCTATCTCATGGCGCAGCCCGACGCATACGTCTATGCCAAAGGCAGCACCGCGAAAATCAACGTCACCGCGCAGGACTACGACAAGAAGCCGATCGCGACCGCGTTCAAGGCCGAGATCAGCCGCTGGAATTGGAAGAAGCGTTCCGGCGAAGTGGTCTCTACCACGCAAGGCCAGACCGGCGCCGATGGCAAAGGGCAGGTCGAGTTCACGATCCCTGACGCCGGCGAGTTTCGCGTGCGCGTCTTGGCCAACACGCCGGAGCATCGCGAGGTGCAGGATTCCGCTTTCCTGTGGGCTCCGGGCGAGAGTACATGGTGGACAGGCCCGGCACAGGAGAACGTGCAGATCGTGCCCGACAAGAAGTCGTACGTTCCGGGTGACACCGCGCACGTGCTCATCGTTACAGGAAAAGATCCTGCGTCGGTGCTGGTCACCGCCGAAGGCAACGGTCTGTATTCTGCGCAGGTGGTGAAGAGCAACGGCGGCAGCATTACTGTCGACGTGCCCGTTAAGCCGGAATACGCGCCCAACTTCTACGTTGCCGCAACCTACATTCGCGGCAACAAGCTGTACCAGGGCAACAAGAGCCTGTCGGTGCCGCCGACGCAGCATGAGTTGAAGGTCAACCTCACGCCGTCGAAGCCGCAGTATCAGCCGGGGGAAGCGGCGTCCTACACCATCAGGGCCACCGATGCGAACGGGAAGCCGGCCGCGGCCGAGTTCAGCCTCGGCGTGGTTGACGAAGCCATCTACGCGATCCAGCCGGAGACCGTGCAGACGATACTGAAGGCCTTCTACGGCACCATCTACAGCAAGGTGAGCACCGAGACGTCGCTGACCTACTACTTCAGCGGACAGGCTGGTAAGCGCGCGATGGAGCTGGCCAGCGTGCGTCCCCACAAATCACTGGCGCAATTGAAGCCCGAGCGACTGGTGCAGCCCAAGGTACGGAAAGCCTTCCCGGATACCGCGTACTGGATTGCCGACGTGAACACCGACGGCAACGGCCAGGCCACGGTGAAGTTCGATTATCCCGACGCCATCACTTCGTGGCGCGCTACAACGCGTGGCGTGACGCAAGACACCAAGGTCGGCAGCGCGGTTGAAAACACCATCGTCCGCAAGAACCTGATGGTGCGACTGGTGGTGCCGCGCTTCTTCCGCCGTGGCGATGAGATTGTCCTCTCAACCATCGTGCAGAACTATCTGCCTGCGGGGAAGACCGCACGAGTCTCGATGGAATTCACGGGACTGCAAGTCCTGGATGGCGCGACCAAAGATGTACCCGTGCCCAGCCGCGGTCTGGTTAAGGTCGACTATCGCGTGCGCGTGCTCGATGTGGATTCGGCAAAGGTGCTCGGCAAAGCGCTGACCGACGTCGAGAGCGATGCGATGGAGCTCACCCTGCCTGTCGAACCGTTTGGCGTGAAGTTGGCGGTTTCGAGCTCGGGATCGATCGCCGGCGCGAATGGCAATGCGACACAGCCGGTTGTCTTCCCGGCGGGAATCGAGTCCAACACCCGCAAGCTGACGATTACGCTGACGCCATCCATCGCAGGAACCGTCTTCGGCGCGCTCGACTACCTGACCTCGTATCCATACGGCTGTACTGAGCAGACCATGTCGAGCTTCCTGCCCGATGTGCTGGTTGCCGATGCACTCAAGAAGCTGGGTGTGAAGTCGAACATCGATCCTGCGACGCTGAACAAGCAGGTGAATGCGGGACTCGAGCGACTGTACAACTACCATCATCCGGATGGCGGCTGGGGTTGGTGGCAGACCGATGACAGCTCTGAATTCATGACCGCGTATGTGCTGGCCGGGCTGGTGCAGGCGAAGGCCGCCGGCTTTGAAGTCAAAGACGACATGATCGACAGCGGGCGCGCCTGGCTGCTCAAACAGTTTGCCAAGACGCAGAATGTCCGCACCGATCTGCGCGCCTACATGGCCTATGCGCTGGTGCTCAGCGGAAGCGACTCGAATGCGACAGTTCTCGATGCGGTTTGGGACCAGCGCTCGACGCTCACTCCTTACGGGCAGGCGCTGCTGGGATTGGCCATGCAGAAGGCGGGCGATGCACGCGCTAACGACCTGGTGAAGCAGCTTGAGTCCGGCGCGAAACAGAACGACGCGCAAGCCTGGTGGCCCACCGACGCCAACTACCTGATGGACTACTACGGCGACACCACGCCGCAGGCGACAGCGTACGCCATGAAACTGCTCACCGCCGCCGATCCGCAAAGTCCGCTGCTGCCCAAGGCCGCGCTCTACCTGGTCGATCATCGCAGCCAGGGCTACTACTGGGACTCGACGCAGCAGACCGCCGCCGTGCTCTTCGGGCTCACCGACTACCTGCAACACACACAGGAGCTGAAGCCGAATTTCAGCGCGGACGTAACAGTGAACGGCAAAGACATTGGCTTGAAGAAGTTCACGGCTGACAATGCGCTCGCGCCGGCCACCGCTTTCACACTTAACGACCCGCAGCTTGTGCCCGAGAGCAATCAGGTGCAGTTCACCAAGTCGGGCGATGGACGGCTCTACTGGTCGACGCGCGGCGAATACTACTCCAGCCAGGCGAAGGTGGTGAACAGCGGAACCTTCCAGCTGAGCGTAGTCCGCCAGTATTACAAGCTCACCTCGATGCAGAAGGGCGACCGCATCGTGTACCACATGGACGCGCTGAACGGGCCGGTGCAGGTAGGAGACACGCTGGCGGTGCGCATCACCGTCGGCGGCAACGAGTGGCGCTACCTGATGATCGAGGATCCGATTCCGTCAGGCACGGAGTCCATTCCGCGTGACGATCTCTATCAGCTCGACGAGAAGCCCGCCTGGTGGACGCGTGGCTGGGCCGAGCGTGAGCTCTACGACGATCGCACCACGTTCTTCACCATGTACTTCCCGCGCGGGCAGAAGGAATACACCTATCTGCTGAAGGTGGTCAATCCCGGCGAGTTCCGCGTGAGCCCGACGCGGGTCGAGCCCATGTATCAGCCGGGATATCTCGCCACCAGCGATGCGGCGAAGGTGAGCGTGAAATGAGCCTGGCCAACACAAACCGTCGTGGCGTGCTGAAGCTGTGGCTAGTGAACCTCGTGGGCAATGCGGCCGTGCTCGGCGCCTGGTACTACTGGCTGCTGATTCCTGACGCGCACGGGTGGCAGGTGGCATGGTCGGCCGTGCTGGCTCTGCTCACCGTCGTGTTTGTGCTGTGGCTGCGGGCGGGGACGTTGGCGTGGTTCAGGGTTGCAGAGTTTCGTAAGCAGTCGGAATTGGCAGCGCTTTCCGCCGCGGCTTCCGGCACATTCTCCCGTTGGCGCTCTGGGCGGCGTTGGCTGCAGTGATCGCCTGGGTCATCCTCCACGCCGGCAGCTACACCCCGCAGTTCGCGGTGTGGATTCGGCAGAAGGTAAACGCCGGCCCGGCTCCGCGCAACGTGATGCACGCGTCGGACTGGGTGCTGTTTGTGCTGCTTGTGGGTCGTTCTCCCGGCAGTATGGCTGCCGGCGGCGACCACGATCGCGGCCACGGGCTTTTCGGGAGGGCACATCGCGCGGTCCTTCCGGGTGTTGCGCCAGCCGCTCTACTGGATTCTGCTATGCATCTTCATGGCGCTCGCCGCATGGGTTCCCTACAAGCTGGTCACCTGGGTTCCGGACGTCGCGACGCTTCGCCAGCAAGCCTGGAGCGCAGGGATGCGCTTTGCGGCGGCCTATCTCTTGCTGGTCAGCGCCGGGTTGGCGTTGATGTGGATGGCAGCCGAGCGCACCGACCGCGAAGATCCGATTGTCTTGTCGTAAGAACGCTTGACGGCTGTGTCGCGCAATATCTTTTGTTTTGTCATCACGAGCAGGGCGAGGGATCTGCTCTCTGCACGCGGTAGTAACCGATCCATTTACACCTGGAGTGCTTCCGGCATGACTTTCGACGAAAGCCCCAGTGAGGCAACCAGAGCAGATCCCTCGCTGCGCTCGTGATGACAAACCAATGAGCCTGCAAGTAGCTGCGCTCATGGCTTTCTTGTGATGGCGTCCGGCAAGCCCTGCTGCAACCAGTTGATCAGCGTCGGCTTGCCATACTGCTGTGCCAGTCGCGCCACCCGCGCGTGGGCGTCGGTATATGCGTTGCGCAACTGTTCTTCGCTGGCCGGACTGTTCATCGCCTTTTCTAACTCGCTCACGGTTGGCGAAGTGCGATGAGGGACTTATCGGGGCCGAAGGCTCCGACAGGTACAGCACCAAGCCTTCGCGAAACCACACCGGAGTTCCCGGCTTGGCATGCGCCTCGATCAGCATGTGCAGAAACTCGTGGCGCAGGGTGCTCTCCAGCGTGCCTGCCTGCTTCAGCACATCTGCGGGTTGCGACTGAATCGTGCGGCCGCGAGTAGTGGCTGCCACCCATCCCGGCTCGCCGGTTGCGTTGCGAAACATTGCAACTGTGGGATAAACCTTCCACTGCGGCATCGACGCGAAGCTCATGCCGGTGGTTGTTTCCGCTTCGCGAACCAGGCGCGCCGCCATCGGCACCAGCGACTGGTCTGCCTCAGGTCGCGTGGTCAGCAGTTCGATGTTCTCGCCGGTGAGCTTTCGCCAGGCGATTTCCTCTGCCGACGTGCCGAGCTTCGTGCCCGGGTAGTAGTAGGCAAGAATCTCGCGGTACGACTTGCCCTCTTCGCCCATGACCTCAGCGCCGATCTGGCATAGTCCAACACCGTGTCCCGAGCCTCGGCCGGTAAACGAGACGTGATCTCCCGCAACGCTTACCTCGTACCAGTTGCTCTTCAGGCGGTCCCATCCGATGTGGCGCCCGACGGCGGACCGAAACGCAACGCCGGGTACGGTGACGTTGCCTGCCCCGGTGACGCGCAGCATTTCAACCCGTCCGCTGGGAGTGCGCTGCACGATGGCGATGGAGCGCAGGGTCCCGGGAACGACGATGCCGTCGTCCGCCAGCGCGCGTTGCAACTGCCGCTTGCTGACCTCGCTATGCCATTGCGCGCTGCCATTGCGAATGCAATACGTGTCGGAGTGCTGCACCAGGTAAGGCGCGGGCGCCTCATCAGTGCCGAGGATGTAACGCCCGTCTTCGGTAGTGCCTCCGCAGTTGGCGTGATAGTAGGTTGCCGCCGGCTTACCGTCGTACCAGAGCACCTCGCCGGAGGTGCTTTGCACGATCTTGCGCAGACGGTCGGTAATGCCCGCGACGCGCATGTCCTGGCAGTGGGTGGTGTCGCAAAATTCAAAATGCTCGAGCGCGTGGCGGCTGCCGAAGTGCATGGCGTAGGTTCGCGCGGCCACCGCCATGGCCTTCAGCGCTTCGTCCGACTTGAAGTTGCCGGTTTCGCCGGCAAGCACCCCGGCAAGGTACTCGTCCATTGGCATAGTTGCGGTAATCAGCAACCGACTTTCAGCCGCGGTGATCTCGATAGGGAAGTCGGCGCGAATGGGCGAGCCCTCGCCGGGGACCATCTGGAACACGCCGCTCACCCGCAGCTCACGGCTCGCGACTTTTTCGTTCTTGAGCTTAAGCAGCGCGCCAGAGGCAGTCAGCGAGACGGTGCGCAACTCAGCGGCCGGGCAAGTCGCGCAGCTGCGAATCTGCGCCTGACCCGCATCGCCGCGGAGGGTGAGACTCACTGGCGGATGCAAGATACCATAGCCGGACACGGACCGTCCGCGGAAAGCCGCTCGACGGAGCTCCGATGTTCTTGTTGCGATTGGCTGCGTCCTGCGCCGGGTTAGCGCTACCGGATGATCCACGCCAGCAACAATGCGACCAGCAGCAGCGTAAGTCGCTTCACTGAATGTTTTTCCCGGGCGGGTTGTTAGCGCTGATGCTATTCAGTTAACGAAGCGAAAATTCTGCCGGGCAACCTCAGCAGCGTCGCTGCCGCGTCCTTTCTCCAGGAACACCACCAGCACCACGCTGCGGTTTATCAGCAGGAGCGAAGCCGACAAACCAGCCATGGGTCCATGCCCCTTCGTCGGCCTGCGCGGTGCCCGTCTTGCCCGCGACCTTGGTGCCGTTCTCCGGCTGTGCCGAGCGAGCCATCCCGTAGCTGGTAGAACCGTTAAGGCCCTCTAAAATTGGCGCGAGTTTTGGATCGCGTGTGCTCGACGCGAGCAGCGCGAGCTTGCGGTAAGCGCGCAACAGCTCTAGGGGCGTGATCCGTACTCCCCATTCGCCGATGGCCTGCAACTGCAATTCGTCGTGAGATTGGGCCAGCGCGACACTTCCACCTGCTTCGCGCGGAGCAAGCCCGCTGGCCTGGGTAAAGCCATCATGGATGAAACTTTCGCGCAGTTGCGCAGGCGTGAGCCGCGTTGCCACGGTGGTGAAATAAGAGTTGCAGGAGTACGCCAGCGCCGTCGCGGCGTCGAGTGGCTGCCCGGTCTGCGGGTGGGAGCAGTCGAGCCGATGGCCGGCGATGGTGAGCGGACGCTTACACATCAGCGCAGTTGCAGAATCCACCTTGCCTGCCTTCAGCAATGCCTGAAGGGTGAAGGGCTTGATGCTCGATCCCGGAGCAGCAAGCCTTTGGGCGGCAACTTCCAGATGATAGGACGCCAGGACTCGGCCACTGTCAACGGCAACCACGACCGCTGTGCCGCGGGCTCCCGCCATGGCGCGGACCACAGAGCTTTGTAGATGGGGGTCCTCACCCAGCAGCGCAACAGGCAACACGGCGAGACATAGAAGCAGCCCTCCCGCCAGAACCCTGTTTCGCAGCAGCATGGCTCGATTGTAAAGGCGCAGCCGGAAGCAAATTTGCACGGCATCGTCCCGTAGTCAGACGCTGTGCATTGCGGTGACTTCGCTCTTCAACTCGCCAGGCTCACTCGCCGGGGATCAAAACTATCTTGCCGTGGGCGCCGCTCGGCTTCATTACGGCTTCGTGTGCCTTGACCGCGTCGGCCAGGGGAAATTTCTGCCCGATCACCGGCCGCAGTGTCCCGGCTTCAAGGCCGGCGAAAATCGCGGCATGCATGGCATGGAACTCCTCCTGCGATGCACCAAACAGCATGACTCCGCGGATATCGCACTCGCGTGCCATGGTGCCGCGCGGGTTGATCTCGATGCTGCCACGATTACCGATCACGACGATTCGGCCATGCTTGGCGATGACGTTCAGATCGTTGGCCAGGTTCTTGTTGGCCATCATCTCGAGGATGATGTCCACGCCCACGCCTTGCGTGAGGTTCATCAGTTCATCGAGGTAGCCTTCTTTGGCGTGGTTCAGCACATGATGCGCGCCTTGCTGCTTCGCCAACTGCAAGCCTTCATCGGTGCCCGCAGTGCCGAAGACGGTAAGCCCTGCCGCGCGCGCGAACTGCACTGCGGCAGTGCCCACGCCTCCGCTGGCTCCGTGTACCAACACGGTTTCGCCTGCCTTGGCCGCGTCCGCGCTGAAAGAGTCCGCGATAGGCGGTTCCGTACGGAACACCGACCCCGGCCCCCTGCTCGAAGCTGACATTGTCGGGCAAGGGGTGCACGTTGAGCGCATTGCAGAGCGCCTATTGGGCGTAGGCTCCACTGAGGGTAGTGGAGGAGTAGACGCGCTCGCCGGCTTTGACGCTGGTCACGCCGGCTCCGACTTCTTTCACCACTCCCGCGACATCGTTGCCCGGCGTGTAAGGTAGGTTGGGCTTCGTGGCGTAAGTTCCGGAGCGGATGTAACTCTCGACCGGATTGACACCGATCGCCTTCACATCGATGACGACCTGCCCTGGCCCGGCAACCGGATCGGGCACTTCCTCGAGCTTCAGAACTTCTGGGCCACCAAACTGGTGTACCCGAATGGCTTTCATGTCCCCTCCAAACGAAACGAACGAGCGTTCGCGCAGGCAAACGCTCGTTCGATTTTCTCACTTTAGCGCACCGAATCTGAGCCGGCTCTACCCTAAAGCGCGACGCACACCGACTTCACTTCGGTGTACATCTCCAGCACTTCGTGGCCCATCTCGCGACCCCAGCCCGACTGCTTGAATCCGCCGAAAGGCAGCGCCGCGTCGAAGACGCTGTAGCAGTTGATCCACACGGTTCCGGCGCGCAGCCGGTGAGCCAACCGATGCGCCTTGCTGATGTCCTTGGTCCACACACCCGCGGCCAGTCCGTATTCGGTGTTGTTGGCCTCGGCGACGATCTCGTCGATGTCGCTGAACGGCGAGGCGACGACGACCGGTCCAAAGATCTCTTCGCGGACGACCTTCATCTTCGGATTGGTCTTCACCATCACCGTCGGCTCTACGAAGTATCCTGCGCCATCGCGCTTCTTGCCGCCCGTCAGCGCCTCGGCTCCTTCGTTGAAGCCAGCCTCAAGATAGCTGGTGACGCGACGCAATTGCTCTTCCGAGACCAGCGGACCCATCGTCGTGTCCGGCTCCATGCCCGGCCCCAGCTTGATCTTCTTGGCCTGTTCGGCAACGCCTTCGACCACCTTGTCGAACATGTCCTTCTCAACGTAGAGCCGCGAGCCCGCCGAGCAGACCTGGCCCTGGTTGAAGAAGATTGCGCTCGCCGCGCCGGCGATGGTGGGCTTCACATCGGCGTCATCAAAGACGATGTTCGGCGACTTGCCACCCAGCTCCAGCGAAACCTTCTTCAGATTTCCGGCGGCAGCCTGCAGGATCAGCTTGCCAACTTCCGTCGATCCGGTGAACGCGACCTTGTCAACCTCGGGATGAGCGGCCAGCGCAGCGCCTGCGGTCTCGCCGTATCCCGGTACCACGTTGACCACGCCTTCGGGGAATCCGGCTTCGGCGAACAACTCGCCCAGCAGCAGCGCCGTCAGCGGAGTCTGTTCTGCCGGCTTCAGCACCACGGTGCAGCCAGTCGCCAGCGCCGGACCCAGCTTCCACGCCGCCATCAGCAGCGGGAAGTTCCAGGGGATGATCTGCCCGACAACGCCCACCGGCTCGCGACGCGTGTAAGCAAAATACTCATTGCGCTTCGACTTCGCCGAGATCGGAATGGTGTTGCCTTCGATCTTCGTCGCCCATCCTGCCATATAGCGGAACAGGTCAATCGCCAGCGGGATGTCGGCGGCACGGGCCACAGACAGCGGCTTGCCGTTGTCGAGGCTCTCCAACTGAGAGAACTCTTCGGCGTGCTGCTCCAGCAAATCGGCCAGCTTCCACATCAGGCGGCCACGCTCGGAAGGCGACAGCTCGGGCCATGCGCCACCGTCGAAAGCCTTGCGGGCTGCCTTCACGGCGCGGTTGATGTCTTCGCGATCGCCTTCGGCGACCTGCACCAGGACCTCTCCGGTTGCGGGGTTATACACAGGGAAGGTCTTGCCCGAGGCCGATTCGACCCACTGATTGTTGATGAACATCTTGCGTGGCCGGCTAAGAAACTCGGCAACGCGATTGTGAATCTGTGCCGCGGTAGCGGTAGACATGTAAATACCTCCTCATTGGGGGAACCCATGCGTTCCCGTTCGTTGAATGCTCAGAATGACAGGCGCTCCATGAAGACGAGCGAAGCGATCTCCCTTCTGTCAGGAGGCACACAGAGGCAGACGGCAGAGCCAGAAGTGCAGGATGCAGGAACTCTCGCGAGAGCGAGATGAACGTCCAGCCATCCCCGCGAGTGAGTCTATCAGAGGCTGACGTTGTCGCGCAGCGCCGCCGATGCTGATTAAAACCAGGATCTCGCAGCAGAGCTGTTTCTGAAATTCGTGTGTTCGTGTGCCTTAACCCTTATAGCTCGTTATAAATGGCTGGATGGGACTACGCGCATTTTGCTGCGCGGCTCCGAGGAAATACGCTCGCACCAGCTATATACACTTTCTATAATTACGAATTAGTAAACAACGTACGTCCTTCCCGTACGATCCCCCGCGAAAGTTGAGTTCATTCAATGAAAGCTCTTCCCCCTGCTTGTTTGCAATTCCTATGCGGATTTCGATACCTGAAGATTTCGATTTTTGTAGTCATGCTGGCAGGCATTTTTATCGTTACCACCGGTTGCGGCGGTTCCCCGGCAGCAAATGCCAACTCCCTTTCCGGAGCTAACAGCACGGGCGGACAACTGAATGCCAGCAACTCCTCCGCCTCGCAAAATACTCCGACGCAGGCGCCGTCCACTCCGGTGCAGCAGCCGGCGCCGCCGTCCGACCCTGCGCCTGCTCCGCCTCCTCCGCCCGCGCCTCCGCCGCCTGTGGACCCGCCATCCGTTCCTGTTCCGCCCTCCAACGCTATAACCACTTCGGCCATCCAGACTCTCGCCGGCTGGACATGGTGCACGGCGAAGCTCAATGGACAGACGTGCGCGAGCGGCTTGGGTAACGCCGACTCAACCATGACGCCTCAACAGCAGACGCCTTCGCTGAGCGGCTCGTCCTCGATGTTCTGGATCGGCGGGAAAACTCAATACTCCAATGCTTTGTGGTGGAAAGAGCTCGGCCCTGATTCGCAGCCGACACACTTCAACTACGACCTCTACTTCTATCTTGAGGACCCGACTGCGCCAGAGGCACTGGAATTCGACGTGAATCAGACGATCGATGGAACTAGATATGTTTGGGGAACGGAGTGCAGCTACCGCAACACCGGCCACTGGCAAATCTGGGACACTGCCAACGGCAAGTGGTTTAGCAGCGATGTTCCCTGCCCGCAGGTTTCGGCCAACCAATGGCATCACCTGGTATGGCATCTCGAACGCGTCGGAAACCAGACTCACTACATCGGCGTGACGCTCGACAACAACTACACGGCCGTCGATAAGTACTTCGATCCCCAGCAGTATGGCAAGGAAGGTATCAGCGTCGCTATCCAGCTGGACGGCGACTACCGTCAGACGCCGTACAAGCTTTGGATCGACCAGATGAGCCTGATTCGCTGGTAAGTCAGGAAGAGCCTGTGCTATTGCGAGCTGCTTGCACGCAGAGGCTTCAGCACCAACCCTGTGGTCGAGTTTCTCCTGCAGTTCGGTTTTTCTTATGATTAACTGAAGGTCAGGATCGACCGCATTGTTTGCACGACGCACAAACTGGAATCTCACAACCAACGCGTACGCGCGTGCGCTTGAAGAGCATCGCCGAGAAGGCCGGGAACTGCTCGACCTGACCGCCTCCAACCCCACCACCGTGGGACTGCATTACGAGCGCGACAGACTCCTGCGGGCATTGGCCAATCCGCAGGCCCTGACCTACGAGCCGACGCCGACTGGGCTACTGTCGGCGCGCGAGGCCATAGCGGGCTACTACGTCCAACGCGGTGTTCCGATTTCTGCGGACGACCTGGTCCTGACCACCAGCACCAGCGAAGGGTATAGCTTCGTGTTTCGCTTGCTGTGCGAACCCGGCGATGCTGTGCTCGTGCCCGCTCCGAGCTATCCGTTGTTCGATTTTCTCGCCGACTTGCAAGACGTGAAGCTCGTGCCCTACGAACTCATTTACGACCACGGCTGGCAGATGGACTTCCACTCGCTCCAGCAGGCGGCGGAAAAATCCTCGCCCTGCAAAGCTGTGCTGGTGGTGCATCCCAACAATCCCACAGGCTCGTTCGTGAAGCCCGCCGAGGCCTCTCAGCTCGGACGATTCTGCTCGCAAAACGGTCTCGCCATCGTTGCCGATGAGGTTTTCCTCGACTATTCGCTCAAGACGCCGCAGCAGGGCGCGGTGGGTGCCCCGTCCTTTGCTTGTGGTTTTGACGCAAAGGACGGGAGCGATGCCCTGACCTTCACCCTGAGCGGCCTGTCGAAGATCGCCGGCCTGCCGCAGATGAAGGTCGCCTGGATCGTCGTCAGCGGGCCGGAAGAGATCAAACGCGAGGCGCTCAATCGGCTGGAGGTAATCGCCGATACCTATCTCTCGATGAACGCCCCTGTGCAGTGGGCCATTCCAACCATGTTGGCCGAGGGAGCCGAAATCCAGCGGCAACTCCTGGAGCGCATCAAGGCAAACCTGGCCGAACTCGACCACCAGCTCGCCAGCCAACAGCTGTGCACTCGGCTGCAAGTGGAAGGTGGCTGGTACGCGATTCTGCGAGTTCCCGTAACCGGTTCCGACGAAGAGCTTTCGATTGCGCTGCTGCAGCGGACCGGAGTTCTAGTGCAACCGGGGCATTTCTACGATTTTGCCGGTGATGGTTATCTTGTTGTCAGCCTTATTACTCCGACAGAAATCTTCACCGCTGGCGTCGAACGGCTTCTCAGATTTGTTGCCAGGGCGTAGAGTAGTTCGGCAGCAGGTCCCCCTCAAACTTGTAAAATCGCGAGTCTCGCCCCGCCGGCCACAACTCGGCAGCCCGACAGGCGTTTATAATGAGGAAGTCGTGCCTAAGTATTCAATTGTCGTACCTTTTCACAACGAAGAAGAGAACGTAACCGAGCTCTACGACCGCCTGCGGGTGGTCATGGAAGCCGCCGGCGAGCCTTTCGAGCTGGTTTTTGTCGATGATGGCAGCCGTGACCATACGTTCTCGCTGTTGCAGCAGATCGCCTCGGTGGATCGCCGCGTCGTCGTGGTCAAGCTCCGCCGCAACTTCGGACAGACCTCGGCGCTGGCCGCAGGCTTCGACCACGCCCAGGGCGAGTACGTCATCGCCATGGATGGCGACCTGCAACACGATCCGCACGACATTCCCATGTTCCTGCACAAGCTGCGCGAGGGTTACGACGTGGTCAGCGGCTGGCGCAAGCAGCGCATTGACAACTTCGTTCTGCGCCGGTTCCCGTCGCGCGTGGCCAACTGGCTGATGGCGAAACTCAGCGGCGTCAATATTCACGACTTCGGCACCACCTTCAAGGCCTACCGGCGCGAGGTGTTGCAGGATATTCCCCTCTACGGCGAGCTGCATCGCTTTATACCTGCGTTGGCCTCGGCGTACGGCGCGACCATTTGCGAGATTCCCATCCGCAACATCAACCGTGAGCGCGGCGAATCGCACTACGGCATTTCGCGTACCTTCCGGGTTTTCTTCGATCTCATCACCATCCGCTTCCTGCTCAAGTACATGTCGCGGCCGCTGCACTTCTTCGGCAGCTTCGGGGCCTTCAGTTCGCTGACCGGCGTGGCCATCGCGATTTACATGATGTACGAGAAGTTCATCCGCAACGTGAACGTGATGGACGAACACGGTCCCCTGATGGTGTTCGCCGCCGTGATGATTGTTGCCGGCGTGCAACTCGTCGCCCTGGGATTGCTCGGTGAACTGCAAGTGCGGCACTTCCACGAGCCGGAACGGCGTGGGCCTTACGTTGTCGACCGTGTACTACGCACCTCGCCGAGTGAGTCGGCACTGGCGGAGTAAGAAGTTGCCGGCTGGCAGTGGTAGCCGTCACAAAGGATTCGGCTCCGCAGCATCTTAGCTGGCGCAAATACGGCCTTGGCGTTTCGATCGTTGCCACTGACTTGCCAACCCTCGCCATTAACCAGCAGCCGTCAGCCACTCGGCCACATCCCGCCCGTGGATATCTCTTCATTGCTATAGCCACCTTCTTCTGGGGACTCTCCGCGGCAATGGGGCGCGCCGTCTTCACCCATCGGGTGCACGTCGGAGGCCAGTACATCGGCTTCATCGATCCGCTGGTCCTCGCCCAGGCCCGGGCCACGTTCTCGCTGCTGCTTCTCTGGCCCATGCTCTGGATGACCCGCCGCAACACCCTGCGCATCCGTGGTCGCGACGTGGCACAGTTCTTCCTGCTGGGAATCCTGGGCCTCGCCGCGTCGAACTATCTCTATTACTTCGCCATCCAGAAGACGAGCGTGGCTACCGCCATCGTGCTGCAATACGTGGCCCCGATCTGGGTGCTGCTCTACATGCTGGCGCGCCGGCTGCAACATGGGACAGTGCAGCGTGTGCTCGGAGTGGTGCTGGCAGTCGTCGGCTGCGGCGTCGCCGTCGGCCTGGTTTCGGCCCGCAGCGGCTTCCCCTGGCTGGGACTTTCCGGCGCGCACTTCAGGGCTGCCGGTGTACTCGCTGCGGAACTGGCGGCCATTTCGTTCGCCTTCTACAACGTCTACGCGCAGCACCTGGTGCAGAAATACAACCGCTGGACGGTGTTGCTCTACGCGCTGCTCGGGGCATCCGTCTTCTGGCAATTAGTGAATCCGCCGTGGAAAATTGCAGCCTTGAACTACAGCCACGAGCAATGGCTCTTCCTGCTGGCGTTCGCCATTACCTCGATGCTGGTGCCGTTTTCGTTCTACTTCGCCGGGTTACAACATCTCGATCCCACCCGCGCCGTGGTCACGGCTTGCCTTGAACCGGTGTGGGCGATCGCGCTCACCGCGTTGCTGCTGGGCGAATTGGTATCGCTCATGCAGGTGGTGGGGATCGGGCTTGTACTCGCGGCGACCATCCTGGTGCAGCGTCCCGATAAACGTGCTACCCGCGAGCCTATAATCGCGGTCGAGCCGATTGAATGATGCGCCAGTTTCTTCCTATAGCGGAGTTCCAGTAGAATCGGTAATTGCGTTACAGTCTAGCCATTTTGTTTACATCCCCGCTTGCTGGGCACCTTAGCCCCCAGCGAGGTCTATGCATCAGCTAAACCGAGTTTTGCGTTACATACGACCGTACTGGTTTCAGCTAGTGGTTTCCGTCGTGTGCCTCGCGCTGGTCGGTTTGTTCGATGCTTTCCGTGTATTGCTGGTCGGACCCATCTTCGACCGGGTGCTCAACCCGGCTTCGCAGTCGCGCCAGCTGGCCTTGTTCCGGGTTCCGTATACCAGCGACGTCATAGACCTTAACCGCTTTGTTCCCAGTTATTTTCATAACGTATGGACGGTCGTAGCCTTTGCACTGGTTACCTCCACCATCCTGAAGGGTATTTTCGATTATGTCGGCACCTACCTGGTGAATTACGCCGGCTTCGGCATGATCACCGATCTGCGCGACGACTTGTACTCCGCCACGTTGCGCCGCTCGGTGGCGTTCTTTCACAAGCACTCCACCGGCACCCTGTTGTCGGCCATCGTCAATGACATCGAGAAAGTGCAGTACGCGCTCTCGACGGTGCTCGCCGAATTCCTGCAGCAGTTCTTCACCTTGATCTTCACTGCCGTGGTCGTGGTCCTGCTTGGCGGACGGCTGGCTTGGGTGCTGGCTCTCTTCGTTCCTTTCGTGCTGATTGCCGCGCGCCGCATCGGGGGCCGCGTGCGCATCACCACGCGCAAGGGGCAGGACAAGCTGGCCGAGATCCAGAACATTCTGCACGAGACCATCACCGGCGTCCGCATCGTGAAGGCCTTCTGCATGGAGGCCTGGGAGACGCGGCGCTTCCGCGAAGCGGCCAACCGGCTCTTCCGCGCCAACCTGCGCTCGGTAAGCGCCAGTGCCATCAGCTCGCCCCTGATGGACATCATCGGCGCCATCGCCATCGCGTTGCTCGTGCTGTTGGGCCGCGACTACGTCAAGCTGCACGTTTTCACCGCCGGCAGTTTCCTGGCCTTCATCGTTGCCGTCTTCAAGCTCTACGACCCGGTGCGAAAGTTCAGCCAGTTCAACAACAATTTTCAGCAGGCGATTGGGGCTTCTTCTGCCATCTTCAATTTTCTCGATTCCAACGACGATATCCACGAGAAGCCAAACGCCATCGTGCTACCGCCATTTCACCGGGGCATCTGCTTCGAGCATGTGCATTTCAACTATGCTAACGGGAACGGCGAGGAAGGACGCGAGGTCCTGCACGACATCAACCTGCGCATCTCACCCGGAGAAGTCGTGGCCATCGTCGGCTCCAGTGGCGGCGGCAAAACCACGCTAGTTCATCTGCTGCCGCGCTTCTTCGATGTCACTGGCGGTCGGCTGTTAATCGACGGCCATGACGTCCGCGATCTGAAAATCGCTTCCTTGCGCTCGCAGGTCGCCATGGTCACGCAGGATACTATCCTGTTCAACGCCAGCATCCTCAGCAACATCGCCTACGGACATCCCGAGACCTCGCGGGCGCGCGTGGAAGAGGCCGCTCGTGCAGCCCTGGCCCACGACTTCATTTTGTCGCTGCCTGAGGGGTACGATACCGTCATCGGAGAACGTGGCCTGATGCTGAGCGGCGGCGAGCGCCAGAGAATTTCCATCGCTCGCGCCATCCTCAAAGACGCGCCGGTCCTGGTGCTGGATGAGGCGACTTCTGCGCTCGATAATGAGAGCGAGGCGTTGGTGCAGTCGGCGCTGCAGAACCTGATGACTGGGCGAACGGTATTCGTGGTGGCGCACCGGCTTTCCACTGTCCGCCGCGCCGACCGTATCGTGGTGCTGGAAAACGGCATGGTCGTAGATGAAGGTAACCATGAGCGGCTAATGGCCCGCACCGGCACCTACCGCCGGCTGTATGATTTGCAGTTCGTAGACTTCGAAGCAGCTTCCACGGGAGAGTGATGCCGAAAATGGCGGTGCGCTCCATGACTGGTTACGCGCAGGTCAAAGCTCAGTCCGGCGATGACCTGGCGCTTACCCTGAGTCTCAAGTCGGTGAACCACCGTTTCCTGGACCTACACCTGCGCATCCCTTCCGACCTCGACGCTGTCGAGATGAAAATCCGCCGCATCCTGAAGGAGCGATTGCATCGTGGCCACATCGAGGTCACGCTCGCGGTCGAGCGCGCGGGAGCCGCGGGCTTCGACGTGAATCGCGAACTGGTTGGCGGATACCTGAATACTTTCCGTGCGGTGGCGGAGGAATTCGGCGTCAGTGCCGAGCCCGATCTGAACGCAGTCCTTAAGCTACCCGGTGCGCTGAATGCCGGAAGCAACGGCGACTCCGCCGAGCGGGTCGAGCGACAGGTCACCGCCGCGCTGCAGGAAGCCATCGAGCGGCTCAACCGCATGCGCGAGGACGAAGGGCGCGGCGCGGTGACGGAACTCAAAGAGCGCATGCACCAACTCTCGACTGCCACCGGGGAAGTCGATCAGTTGCGGGATAAGGTTTCGCGCGCGTACTACGACAAGGTTCGCGGACGCATGCAGGAGTTGCTCGACACTCAGGTCGATCCCGACCGCATCCTGCAGGAAGCTGCCATGCTGGCCGAACGCAGCGACATCCAGGAAGAACTGGTGCGCATGAAGAACCACATCCAGCACTTCCTGTCGGTGCTCGATGCCGGAGGGGAGGTGGGCAAGAAACTAGATTTTCTTTTGCAGGAAATGAACCGAGAAGCCAACACCTTGTTGTCGAAGACCTCGGGCGTAGCCGGCGAAGCGTTGCGCATCACCGAGCTGGGGTTGGCCATGAAGTCTGACATCGAAAAAGCTCGCGAGCAGGTGCAAAACCTCGAATGAGCGGCATCGTCTTCATCATCTCGGCGCCATCAGGGTCAGGCAAATCGACCCTGACCAATCGTCTGCTCAGCATCGTCCCCGACTTGAAATTTTCCGTCAGCTACACCACGCGGCCGCCGCGTGGCAGCGAAACTTCGGGCCGCGAATACTTCTACATCAGCCGCAGCGAGTTCGAGAGAAAGATTCGCAATGGCGACTTCCTTGAACATGCGGATGTGTTCGGCCACTGTTACGGCACCGCCAGGCAATTCATGGACGAGGCGTTCGCCGAAGGCAAAGATCTGCTGCTGGATATCGACGTGCAGGGCGCAGCTCAGGTGAAAGCCAAGGTCCCCGATGCGGTCAGCGTTTTCGTTTTGCCGCCTTCGCGCGGGGAACTCGAGCGCCGCCTGCGCAGCCGCAGTGAGGCCGACGACGAGATTCAGCGCAAGCTCCACGGAGAAAACGCCCGCCGCTTCAATACCGAGGAAACCATTCAGCGCCGCCTGCAAACCGCGTCACGCGAAATTGAGAATTTTTGCGACTACGACTATATTTTGGTGAACGACCGAGTCGACCAGGCGATCGACACTTTGAAGTCCATTGTCAGGGCCGAAAGGCTTCGCCGTTCTGGCGCGCTGCCTGCTCCGGAAGACGATGCGGCATTGGCCCAGGCCGATGCGGCCCGCCGGCCCCGCATGATGGACCAGGTGCAATCTATTCTGGCCACGTTTGAACTGTCTCAGCATTCGACTCTCACAGAGTGAGCTTAGCGAGTTGCGCCCGAGTATCAAGATCCGATTTTTAAGGGAGTGAGTCATGAAGCTGGTGGAAGGTTTCGATAGCAATTACCGTTACGTGTTAGTTGCAGCCCGCCGTGCGCGCCAACTTCAGAATGGCGCCCAGCCGGTAGTCAAAGCCCATTCCGGCAAGCCCTGCCGTATCGCCGAGGAAGAAATTCAGGCCGGCATGGTCAAGTGGACCGTGCCAGGGCCCGACAAGACTCCGTTGGACGCTGCCAGCGAGACACTGGACCGCGTTATCGGCGGGGAAGCTGACGAGTAGCAAAGCCAGCCTTGGTTTGCGCAGGGAAGTGAGTAGCCATCCTTAGCAGGTTGCTGACCGGCGGCCTGCTGTTCCTTTTTGAAACCCTGATCTAAGCGCCCGGTGATTTCGCTTGACACTGTTTCTATATTTCCACAATAATCGAAATATGCAGGCCGCATCTCGCAAGTCCGCCGCCGAGATCGCCAAGTACGCCGACATGTTTTCCGCCATGGGAACCGAGGCGCGCCTGCGCATCATGCAGCTGCTGCTTGTCGGCGCATCCGGAAGGACTGGTCGTCGGCGAAATCCAGGAGGAACTCGACATTCCCGAACTCGACGCTCTCCCATCACCTCGACAAGCTCAGAAGCGAAGACCTCGTCCAGGTGCAGCGCGAAAGCACGTTCCTGCGCTACACCGCGAACACCGAAGCGCTTGCAGGAACTGCTCCAATTCCTTTACGCCGAATGTTGCACCCGAAACAAAGCCGTTAAGCCCCAAGCACATCATTCAGATTTGCAAATAGGAGACCGATCATGAGGACCACGGACATCAAGGACGTCGTGAAGGAGAAATACGGCGAAGCCGCGCTGCGAGTCGAGCACCGGCGGGCAGCATCCTGCTGCGGAGCGCGCCGCTGCCAGCATCGATTGCTGCGATCCCGATTACCTCGAACCTCTACGACGTCTCGCAGGTCGGGCAGATCCCCGAGGAGGCCTGCTGGCCTCGCTCGGCTGCGGCAATCCGACCGCGCTTGGCCAAGCTTAATCCCGGTGAGATCGTGCTCGACCTCGGCTCCGGCGGCGGCATCGACGTCCTGCTCTCCGCACGGCGCGTCGGCCCCACCGGCAAGGCCTACGGCCTCGACATGACCGACGAAATGCTGGCGCTGGCCAACGAAAACAAGCGCAAGTCCGGGCATCGACAACGTCGAATTTCTGAAGGGCGAGATCGAGAACATTCCGCTGCCCGACAACTCCGTCGACGTCATCATCTCCAATTGCGTCATCAACCTGTCGGCCGACAAAGACAAGGTGTCTGCGCGAAGCTTTTCGTGTGCTGAAGCCCGGCGGCCGCTTCGCCGTTTCCGACGTAGTTACACGCGGTGAGATGCTGCCCGAAGATGCGCAAGAACATTCTGCTGTGGGTTGGCTGCATCGCTGGCGCGCTGGATGAGAAGGAATATCGCGACAAGCTTGACCGCCGCCGGCTTCGAGCAAGATCGACGATGGAGCCCACGCGCGTCTACAAAACCGAAGAAGCCCGCGAATTGCTGCTGCGGCAAGGGCTCGACGTGGATGCGATCGCCGCTGAAGCAGACGGCAAATTCATGAGCGCCTTCGTTCGCGCCGTGAAGCCCGCAAGTTCGGCGCAGCCCTGTTGCGGTCCAACCTGCTGCAACTAGCTTTTGAAGGGACGCGGCTTTACAGGCGGTTGAAAAACTTGGCGTTCGGTAGTGCTGGCCTTCATGCCAGCGTCCCGCGGCTGAAAACGCAGCGTTTCGGGTAGTGCTGGCCTTCAGGCCAGCGTTATGCAGTCCAAAACACGAGGGGCTTTAGCCCCTGTGGCCTTCGCTTTCTAAACGACGCAACACTCTCTGGAAGAACGAGAATGCCAAACCATTACAACGTGCTCTGTTTGTGTACCGGCAACTCGGCGCACTCGATCATGGCCGAAGCCATTCTGAACCTCAAAGGCAAACCGAACTTCACCGCGTATAGCGCCGGGAGCCAGCCCAGCGGCGCGGTTCGTCCTGAGTCGCTTCGCCAACTCGAAACGGCACACCTCTCCGCGCCCGGAGCTCGCAGCAAATCATTGGAGGAGTTCGCCGCCCCGAGTGCGCCGACACTCAACTTCGTCATCACCGTTTGCGATAACGCGGCGAAAGAAGTCTGCCCCGTGTGCCCGGGCCAGCCCGTCTCGGCGCATTGGGGCGTGCCCGATCCGGCGGCGGTCGAGGGCAGCGCGGCCGACGTCGAGCGCGCCTATCGCGACGCCTTCTTCATGCTTGATCGGCGAATCAGCCTGTTCCTTTGTCTGCCGCTGTCGAGCCTTGACCGGCTCGCGCTGAAGAAGGAACTCGGTGAAATTGGATACACCTCAACCAACGTCACAACGCAATGAGTACCACTGTAGCCATGGAAAACAAACGCCGACTCAGCTTCCTCGATCGTTATCTCACCGCCTGGATCTTTGCCGCCATGGCATTCGGGGTAGTGCTCGGATGGCTGGTGCCCACAGTTGTTCCATTTCTAAACCGATTCAGCATCGGCACCACCTCGATCCCTATCGCGGTTGGACTGATCGTGATGATGTATCCGCCCTTCACCAAGGTGCGCTACGAGGAACTGCCCGAAGTCTTTCGCAACAAAAAAGTTCTGGGACTGTCGCTGGTGCAGAACTGGGTGATCGGACCGCTCCTGATGTTTGTGTTGGCCATCGTATTTCTACGCGGCTACCCGGAGTACATGGCGGGGCTCATCATGATCGGCCTGGCGCGCTGCATCGCCATGGTCATCGTGTGGAACGAGTTGGCCAAGGGCGACACCGACTACGCTGCCGGCCTGGTGGCTTTCAATTCGCTCTTTCAGGTGTTCTTCTATTCGGTCTACGCGTGGATCTTCATCACCGTGCTGCCCGCCAAGCTCGGCCTTCAGGGAGCGGTGGTCAACGTATCGATCGGCGAGATTGCCCGCAGCGTTTTCATCTATCTGGGCGTTCCGTTTCTCGCAGGTTTTCTCACCCGCACGCTGCTGGTCAGGGCGAAGGGGCGCGAGTGGTACGACCGACAACTTCGTTCCGCGGGTCAGCCCGCTGACCCTGATCGCCCTGCTGTTCACCATCGTGGTCATGTTTTCGCTGAAGGGCGAATACATCGTGCGGCTGCCGCTGGATGTGCTGCGCATCGCCGTACCGCTGCTGATCTATTTCGTGGTGATGTTCCTGGTGTCGTTCTACATGGGACGCAAGCTGGGTGCAGACTATTCCAAGACGACGACGCTTGCCTTCACCGCCGCCTCCAACAACTTCGAACTGGCCATCGCCGTCGCAGTGTCCGTCTTCGGCATCAACTCCGGAGCGGCCTTCGCCGCCGTTATTGGCCCGTTGGTCGAAGTCCCGGTGATGATCGCCCTGGTCAACGTCGCCTTCTATTTCCAGAGAAAGTATTTCGCGTCTCCGGGGACTACGCGGGCCGCTGTCCTCGCGTCCGGCAAGGAATAGAGCGGCTGTGGGACTTTACGCTTTCTTGACCCGGAGGGCCACAAGAGCTTAGCCCACCGCTTCAGCGGTGGGAAAAAGCGTTCAGCGTTAGCCAGTCACAACGGACGAGGATAATCCAGTACATCGGACAAGAGGAACATCACAAGAAACGGAGCTCCGATGAGGAGTTTGTTTCTTCGTTGCGCAAATATGGCGAGCCCTATGATTCGCGTTATGTGCTCGGGTGACTCTGCCGTCCCTCCGGGACTCTCAACGGGGAATCCCATCCTCCCCGGCTAAGCTCTTCCGGCCCTTCCGGGCCGAGCTAGACACAACCTATAGCTTGGGCAGCACAATGCCTTTTTGTCCCTGGTATTTGCCGGCTTTGTCCTTGTAGCTGACTTCGCAGATTTCGTCCGACTGGAAGAACAGAATCTGGCACAGGCCTTCGTTGGCGTAGATGCGCGCCGGCAGCGGCGTAGTGTTGGAGATCTCCAGCGTAACGAAGCCTTCCCACTCCGGCTCGAACGGCGTCACGTTTACGATGATGCCGCAGCGCGCGTAGGTCGACTTGCCAACGCAGATGGTCAGCACATCGCGCGGGATCTTGAAGTATTCCACCGAGCGCGCCAGCGCAAACGAGTTCGGCGGCACGATGCAGACATCGGCGTCCAGGCTGACGAACGAGCGCTCGTCGAATTTCTTCGGGTCGACCACGGTGCTGTTGACGTTGGTGAAGATCTTGAACTCGTCGGCGACTCGCAGGTCGTAGCCGTAGGACGAGAGGCCGTAGGAGATCACGCCTTCGCGGACCTGCTTCTCCGAGAAGGGATTGATCATGTCGTGTTCGGTTGCCATCTTGCGAATCCAACGATCGCTCTTGATTGCCAAGGAAGCTCCTGTTCTTACGTTTCCCTCTTCAAACGCGGACGCAAAGGACGGCGACCTACGGTTCTGAAACGGTAGCGTCATCTTACGGAATGCGCTTGTGGATTGACAATGACGACCGCGGGCACTACGATTCCGCAGGCGCCCCTAACTTGGAGAAAATTGAAGACTTACGCCGCGCGAGGCAGGTCGGCTACAATCCTCATTCATGCCGGAGCTGCGGTTGTCCGGCGATAACTTGCCTGATGATTTCTGTACGGGCGTGAGCACATCGGAGCCTCTGTGATCAAACTTGATCTGATCAATGAAGTTGTCACCAAGACGGGCGTTACCAAGACCAAGGCCGAAATGGCCGTGGAAACCGTGTTCGAAAGCATGAAGAAGGCGCTGGCGCGGGGCGACCGTATCGAGCTGCGCGGCTTCGGAGTGTTCACCGTGCGGCCGCGCAAGACCGGCATCGGGCGCAACCCTCGCACTGGGGCTGAGGTCAACATTCCTGCCCGGCAAGGCGGTTCGCTTCAAGCCGGGAAAAGAACTACAATCTATCGAGTAGTTTTCGGCGGACCTGCGGCGAAACCCCGACGCCAACGGCTGCATCTTTCGATTGTGGCGTGCGTTCGGTGGTTTACTTCGCCTGCCGGGAAATTTCAGTAACGTCGTTCGAGTACAAATGTCGGATTCAACGCCGCCGCTCTCCTATAGCTTTGAAGCTTCGTCTTACCCCCAGGTCTTCACTGTAACCAAAGCACCGCGGCGGCCTTACTGGCTGCATCTGTTGTTGCTGCTCCTGACCTTCGGCACCACCCTCGTGGTTGGCGCGCAACTGGCGTTCAACTACCACCACCGGCTGCCTGCGTTCGAGTTTGGCCCCGGCGGCATGCCGCTGTTTCATCCCGTGTGGGTCTGGCACAACCCCTCGCTGCTGCTTACGCGGCTTGCCCTTCTCCGCAACGCTGATGTGCATCCTGATGGCGCATGAGATGGGGCACTTCGTACTGTGCGAAAAGTACAACGTGTACGCGACGCTGCCGTTCTTTATTCCTGCGCCAACCCTGATCGGCACTATGGGCGCCTTCATTCGCATCAAGTCGCCGATACGCTCGCGACAGGCGCTGTTCGATATCGGCATTGCCGGCCCAATCGCTGGATTTCTTGCGGCGCTGCCGTTCCTCTTCATCGGGCTGGCATTGTCGCGTCCGGTGGGTTTCGCGCATGAGACTGGCTACGAAATCGGATTTCCCCTGATCTTCCATCTTATGTATCTGGTGGTGCGGCCCTTGGCGCATCAGGGCGTTGCGATCACGCAGCTCAGCCTGCATCCCATCGCGATTGCCGCCTGGGTGGGTATGTTCGCCACCGCGCTGAACCTGATTCCCGGAGGACAACTCGACGGCGGACACATTATTTACGCCGTGGCGCCGCATGCCCACAAGCGAATCACGCGCCTGTCGGTCGTGGTGTTGAGTCTGCTGGGCTTGATCGGAGTGGTGCGGCTCGTTGTTCCCGACGGGCGAGTCTGGGCGTGGCCGGGCTGGCTGCTGTGGGCCGTCATTCTGGCCGCAACGGGCTGGCGTCATCCCGCCGTGCCGTTATGGCCGGGTCTCGACCACACGCGGCGCTGGCTCGCCCTGGTGGCGCTTCTGCTGCTGGTGCTGACCTTCCTGCCGACATCCTTCGTCGGCCAAAACTTCTAGGCATTCGACTCCTGCCAAAATTCTGCTTTGCGCCTGGCGCTTTGCCCTGTATAAAGCTGCCCGTAGCTTGGTTGCTTGACAAGTCGATTTAGCAACCACCAGGAGAAAGCAATGAAAGTTCGCAATGCAGGGGTTCATGCTGCCGCACTGTTACTCGCCCTTACACTGTTCGCTGGGATGGCGGTGGCCCAGGGCGCTTCCAGCAAGGGCGGCGGCAATCAAACACCGGGGGCGGGCGGAACAGCAGCAGCTAGCAGTTTGCTCGACATCAACTCGGCAACCAAAGATCAGCTCGCGCAGCTGCCGGGCATCGGCGATGTCTACTCGCAGAAGATCATCGACGGCCGGCCCTATAAGGCAAAGACCGACTTGGTGCAGAAGAAAATCATTCCCCAGGCGACCTATAACAAGATCAAAGGCATGATCATCGCCAAGCAGAAGTAGGTGACGGGTGGAGCACGCCTTCAGGCGTGCATTCGAGCTGTGCGGCTTTAGCCGCTGAGGTAGCCTTCTGCACTGCTTACCTCGGCGGCTTGGGCCGCTGAAGTTTTGGAAGTGAACCAGCACCGCTGAAGCGGCGCTCCACCCTGATGCCCGACACTATGCCGTCGCTCTGGCCTGCTGCCGCGCCTGAATCTCGATGTAGACGTTGATCAGCGATACCGCGGCAGGCGTCACGCCGGGGATGCGGCTGGCATGGCCCAGGGTGCGCGGGCGCACGCGCGACAGTTTTTCATTCATCTCGCGCGAAAGGCCCGAGACCTTGCCGTAATCGAACCAGTCGGGAATGTTGCGCTGCTCGGCTTTCTTCAGCCGCTCAATCGATTTCGTCTGCTGCTCGAGGTAGCCGGAGTATTTGATCTCCGTCTCAACCGCCTTGAGCTCGTTGCGTACAGCAGCGGAAAGTGGATAGCTGGTTAGTGGGTGAGGTTCGCGGCCGGTGCAACTGCAGGTCCCTCGGCTTCGCTCGGGATGACACCCGGAATATTCTTCGGCTCGCGGCTGGCGGCTCTGCTACCAAAGAACCCCGGCATCAGCACCCGCAGCACCGGCGCCAGTTGCTCGATCTGCACCTCCGGCCGTTTCAGGATCTGCGCCAGCGTGGTGCCGGTGGCGCTCGTCCCCAGCGACTCCAGAACTGCCAGCGCGGCCTCGTCTCCCTTCACTTTTTCTGCCAGATCGCTATTCACCCGCGTGCGCTCCAGCAGTTCGCGCATGGTTTTCATACGCTCCTGCTTTGCCATGTGGTCGGCCCAGGCGTTGTCGCCGATCAGGCCCACGCGGCGGCCGTACGGCGTCAGCCTGCGATCGGCATTGTCGATGCGCAGGTGGAGGCGAAACTCCGCTCGCGAGGTGAACATGCGATACGGCTCGTTGGTTCCCTTGCTGATGAGGTCGTCGATCAGGATCGCGGTGTAAGCCTCGGTGCGATCGAGGATCAGCGGCGGCTCGCCCTTGACCTTCAGCGCCGCGTTGATGCCCGCCATGATGCCCTGGCACGCCGCCTCTTCGTAGCCGCTGGTTCCGTTGATCTGCCCGGCGAGATAGAGCCGCGCGATCTTCTTGGTCTCCAGCGTGCGCTCCAGCTCAGTCGGATCGATGGAGTCGTACTCGATGGCGTAGCCGGGCCGCAGCATCTCCGCATTCTCCAGCCCGGGGATCGACTTGATTACCGCCAGCTGCACGTCGATCGGCAGCGAGGTGCTCATGCCGTTGACGTAAATCTCGTGCGTGTTCAACCCCTCGGGCTCGAGAAAGAGTTGGTGTACTTCCTTGTCAGGGAACTTGACGATCTTGTCTTCAATCGACGGACAGTAGCGCGGCCCGATCGACTGAATCTGCCCGCTGTACATGGGCGAGCGATGCACGTTCTCGCGGATGATGCGATGCGTCTCCGGCGTGGTGAACGCGATGTAGCAGGGCACCTGCTTGTCGTGGTGCGCAACCTTCTTCGTCCGAAAGCTGAAGGGCGTAGGATCTTCGTCGCCCGGCTGCACGGTGAACTTCGACCAGTCGATGGAGCGGCCATCGAGACGCGGCGGAGTCCCGGTCTTCAATCGGCATCCACGCAGGCCCAGCGCCTTGAGATGTTTCGCCCAGCAGAACGGCATTCGGCTCGCCACTGCGTCCTGCAGGATATTGCTGCTCGCCGCAATGGATGAGCCCGTTGAGAAACGTTCCCGTGGTGATGATAACCGCCTGCGCGCCGACGGTTCTTCCATCTCGTAGCCGCACGCCGACGGCGCGCGAAGTTGTCAGTTGTCGGTTGTCAGTTGTCAGCGCGGAAGCGTTTCCTGCCTCGCTTGTCATCCTGAGCGGAGTGAGATCGCCAAGGCGATCGAACGCAGTCGAAGGACCGCTATACTCTCCGGGGATTTCTCGTGAGGGTAGGGGTCCTTCGACTGCGCTCGTTTCACTCGCTACGTTCAGGATGACATCAGCGGATTCTTCTGCCGACAACTGATCACTGACAACTGGCGGCTGCTCGAGAATCAAAGCCGACACTTCCGCCTGCTTGATGTGCAGATTAGGCTCCCGCTCAAGGACCTCACGCATCTTCAGGCGGTACTGTTGCTTGTCGCACTGCGCTCGCGGAGACCACACTGCCGGCCCGCGCGAAGTATTCAACAATCGAAACTGAATGCCGACCGCATCCGTCACTTCGCCCATGATGCCGCCAAGCGCGTCGACTTCGCGCACCAAGTGTCCCTTGGCAATGCCGCCAATCGCTGGATTGCACGACATCTGCGCAATGAGATCGACGTTGAGGGTGTAGAGCGCGGTCCTCAGGCCCATGCGGGCGGAGGCCATCGCGGCCTCGCATCCGGCATGGCCGGCGCCGACTACCACAACGTCATAGGTTTCGGTGAACGACAAGGATGACAAATCGAGATTACCCCAAGATGCGAACAACCAAACTGCTTAAGTTATTCTAGCAATTCATCACTGCGCTACTCGTATCACCGGTGCTAGTCTTCTCTCAAGGGATCTCTGGATTATGGCACTCTTTCGCACCGCCAGCTTGCTAGTAACCTGCTTCATAGCTGCAACTTCTTGGAGCCAGCAACCGCCTCCCGGCACTCCACAGAAATCTTCCACTTCGAACAGAGAAATCCAGGACCGGCTAGGAAAGCTTGATGTGCCCGAACTGCAGCGAAAGGCGGATGCGGGTGACGGTTGGGCGCAACTCGAACTCGCCTATCGGTATTCGTTGGGAACCGGAGGAGTAGACAAGGACAAGGTGAAATCGGTCGAGTGGTTCCACAGGGCAGCAGCTGAGGGGATCCCTATGGCCTACTTTAACCTTGGCGTGGCGTACTACAACGGCGACGGAGTTCAAATCGATGATAAACAATCTTGCAAATGGTTCATTCTTGCCGATGATGCCGGAGTAGAACAAGCTCGCGGAGCCGCACAACGGGCGAAAGAGACATTGTCGCCGCCGCGATTTCGCGATTGCGAAGCACTTGTTGCAAACGCATATTGTGTGGGGAAGGAAATCAAACAGGATTATTCAAAGGCCCTGTATTTATACAAGGGGCTGGCGGCTGAAGGGAATGGCGAAGCGAGTGAACGTCTTGCCGTGATGTACGACCATGGCTGGGGTGTCCCGTCAGATCCGAAGCAGAGCGTCTTCTGGTTAGAGCGTGGTGCAGAGCAAGGAAATCCATTGGCACAGTACGAACTGGGAAGAATTTACGAACTTGGAATCAACGCCCCGCAGGACTATTCGCGCGCACTCAAGCTATACCAAGCGTCAGCGAATGGGTTGTTTACACCGGCATTGATGGCGCTCAGCAAGATGTATATGGATGGGAGAGGAGTGAAGGCGAATTCACAAACGGCTTTGATGTGGGCTCTCTTGGCCGTCGACCGCGGAAACCCTGAGGCGAAGAGTCTGGCAGAGTCCATTGCGGCTCAGCTCAGCAAAAAGCAAATTCAAGCTGCCAAGAAGGAGGCCGTGCTGCACAAGACAGGGCAAGTGAAATTCTCCTATGCGCAATGAACGGCTTCCGGAATCTAACTAGTGCAAGGTCCTCCGCCTGTGCCATCCGCGTTGCTTGTCGCGTCATGGAGCTCTGCCGTATAGTGGCTTCACGCTTCGGCAAAATTCCTGTGGGGTAATCATGACAACGCAAGACTTTTTATCCGCCCTCGATGCCCGTATTGCGCAATACGATTTGCTGTGCCATCCCTATTACAAAGCCTGGTCTGCCGGAACGTTGAACCGCAACGATCTGCGCGAATATGCCACCGATTACTACCCTCATGTCGCTGCCTTCCCGACATACCTGAGCGCGCTTCACTCGCGACTGGAAGATGGCTCCTTGCGCCGCTCCATACTGCGCAACCTGGCAGAGGAAGAAATCGAAGGCCGTCCTCACAGCGAGATGTGGCTCGACTTCGCTGAGGGTATGGGAGCCGATCGCAACGAAGTACGTGAGCGCGCGCCGATGTCCGAAGTCCAAGCCCTGGTCAATGACTTCCGGCACGTTGCCCGCGATGGCTCAACCGCTGAAGCGCTGGCAGCGTTCTACGCTTACGAATCGCAGATCCCGCGCATTGCCAAAGAAAAGGCTGCCGGACTGACGGAGCGTTACGGCGCTGACAATCGCACTGCCGGCTATTTCAAGCTGCACCAGACGGCTGATGTCGAGCACTCGCGTGTGTGGCGTGATCTGCTGGCGCAGCAAGTTGCTGCGCGTCCGGAGCAGGCGGAAGCTGCACTCGAGCAAGCCGAACAGGTAGCTCAGTCGCTGTGGCATGTGCTCGACGCAATGGAAGCTCGCCGGCTAGTCGCGGTATAAGTATCGACCATTTTCTTCGACGGCGAAGGCGCGGCCAAAACAAGCTGCGCCTTCCGCATTTACCCTCGATTGATGCCTAAGCCCGTTCCCATCTGCACGCGCGGCGAGGCCGGGACCACAGTCGATCCTAGTCACACTCGCACCGCCGGGAGAGCATCTCCCGCCCGTCTACTCCACCCGCAGATGACTGAATTGCTGGAATCAGCCGGCTACGACGCCTCAAACCATTTCTCGAAGGCGATGAGGTGACGGTCGGGACGGCGATCAACATCGTGCAACGGCAGTCGCGGGCCAGAAGATCAAAGCGGAGGCCGGGTACCCTCAAAGCAACGAGGGGAGCTGGCGGCCAATGGCTGACAGGTTTCTACTGCGTCTGCTGCAGTCGCGCGATGAGCCGCTGCGCAAGATTGTCTTCTGACTCCGACCACAGCACTCGCCCACTGATGCCGCAGTGCCGCTCGACCGCCGTGGAAAACGCGACGAGTTTCGCGACGTTGTTGCGAATGCGCATTTCGTCGTCTGTGCTCAGCCGAAGGCCTTCAAACAGGAACGGCGTATCGAGCCCGAAGTCGACCTGGATATGGCCGTCGTCGGTGTAGGTGCCCTCGTCGAATTCCACTCCATGAACCACGAAGCGTACGGCCGTGGGGCGTTCCACCCATGATTCGCCATGCTCGTCCTCGTTCGGGACCCAAAGGTCCCAAAATGCTTCGAACACCAGTGCGAAGTCGTCGTGCGCGAACTCCTGCGCCACCTCGCCCGCTTCCTCCGGCGAAACGCCGGGATCGAAGCGCCGCTCCAGCACCGTCGGTTCGCTCCACGCAACCGGATGCACGGAAAGATAGGTCACCCCTTCCCGCAGGGTTGAGTACAGAAATTGCCGCAGCACCGAAACCGCACGCGGCACCATCTCGTTGTCGCGGAAGGTAGGGAACCAGATGCTCAGGTACAAGGAATCCATCGCCGACATTGTAGCGCGTAGGCAAGAGAAGGAGAGCTCACGCAGGTCGGCTGCAGCCTTGTGTCCGTTAGCGGGGAAAAGAAACTGCAGGTCCCTCGACTCCGCTCGGGATGACACGCCAGAAGGGCTGCAGTCCGACGACTCCGCTTCGACGCGGGCACAACAGTCAAGGAAGGGCCTGGGCGGCACGGACTGAAGTCGTGCCCTGACTCGCCTCCTATTGCAGCCGGAAGCGCTCGGCCATCAGCCGTTGCAATCTGGGCTTGTACAGGATGTCGTAAGCAAACTCTTTGTCGGGGAACATGGCGAGCGCCGCCCGCTTGGTATTGGCCACCATTTCGGAGGCTTCCTCGACCGTCATCTCTTCGTCCTGGCTGATGACGGACATTACCATGTTCATCATGATCTGCAGCCGTCGGAGCTTGCGCCGTTCCTCTTCCTGCTCCTGAACTTCGCTGGGGTTGGGTTGGGCTTTGGGTGCCTCGTTCCGCTCTGGTAGCTCCATCGGGGGTCCCTCTAATGGAAAAGGCCGGGCAGTGAGGGCAACTCCCTCAGGCAAACCGGCTTTCATTACAATTGGATGTTGGACGCCATCTCACCGTTGCGCTGAACCGTTGGGCCGCATCATACACCGATTCAGGGTGTCGCAAGTCGCGACCTGTGTCCCATTCATTCAACTTTGAGTCAGAGTCCCATACAAAGTAACTGCGGAGGAAAACATGGCGGATGATCTACCCGAACAGAACGAAGCAGGTGAGCCGAACGAGCAACTGGTGAAGGTATTTGACACCGAGCAGGAGTCCGAGGCCATGGTGGTCCGCGGCTTACTGGAAGCCAATGACATCCCGGCGGTGATCGAGAACCTGGATGCGCCGCAGGATGTGCTGCCCGGAGTCGGGGGAGTGATTGTCCTGGTTCGCGAAGAGCAGGCCGAAGAAGCGGCACGTCTGATCGAAGATTCGCGCGTCGAACTTCCCGACGACGAAACCGTTAGCGAGGAACCGGTTTAGCGGTTACCGTCTTTCCATCCAGATAAAACGAAACAGCCCCGTCAAGATCGGTGCGGTACGTCGTGACGTGCGAGGCGGCGTACCGCTCCATCACCTCTGGCCGGGGATGCCGAAACGCGTTGTAAAAACCTGCCGAGACCACCGCGAACTGAGGATCTACTGCTGCGAGAAACTCCGGGGAGCTGGAAGTCAGGCTGCCGTGATGGCCGATTTTCAGCAGGGTAGCTTGCGGGTTCTCATCGATCATCAGCTTCTCGATGCGGTAATGCGAGTCGCCAACTAACAAGGCTGACGTCGCCCCGTATTGCAAATGCAACACCAGCGATTCATCGTCTTGCGCAGGATTGCGCGCCTCCCATCCGGCCTGGGGATTCAGTACGCGAATCTTCACTCTTCCGAAGTAGAACTCGTCGCCGGAGTGATGGGACGTCAGCACGAGGCCGTAGTCTCTCGCCGTTTTCTCCAGTTCGCCGAAATCTTGAGTGGGCGATTCGACTCCGTACCAAAGCTCGCGGGGATGAAAGTTGGCGATGATGCTGCGCATGCCGCCGATGTGATCGGAGTGGGCGTGTGATATGGCGATGACATCCAACCGTCCAATACCGCGTGACCACAGATAAGGCGACACCACTTCTTCGCCAACATCGAAGTCGGAGCGCGAGGTCGCGCCCAAGCCACCGGAGTCGAGCAGCAGGGTTTTTCCATCGGGAGTGATGATCAGCAGTGAATCGCCTTGCCCGACGTCGATGGCGGTGACTTCCAAAACACCGGGCGGAAGCCGCGGCTCGGGCGGCAGGAACACCAGAGCGAAGGCGGCGAGGGCGAGAGCAGCAAGGCCGATGAACTTCTGAGTGGGTCCGCGTCGCGCTAACAGCAGCGCCAGAGCGAGTGCCGCGGCTGCGACGAAGCACATGGCGAGCGACGGCGTGGGAAGGCGCACGCCGGACAGCCGAAAGTGCCCGAACAACCGCACCGCGCCGGTGAGAAGGTCGAGGGAGTAGGCCGTGATCTGCGCCGGAATCCAGGCGAGCCACGGCGAAACATACGACGACGCGATCGCAACCACGGCCGCGGGCAAGAGCACTCCTGCGATGGGAATCACCAGCGCGTTGGCAGGCAGCGACAGCGTAGTGACGCGATGGAAATACCACGCCATCGGCAGCGTGAGGGCAAATTGGATGATGGCCGACCCGATCACGAGCTCGGCGGCAGCCAGCAGAAACGAGGCCGTTCGTACGGTAACGAAGTTCGCCACCGGCTTGCCCACGAGCTCCGCCAGCAGCGAACGAACCAGTCGCACGTCCGAGCGAAACTGCGCGGCGCGGCTGGGGAAGCTGTAGTCGTAGTTTGGCGAGTCAAGGTTTTTCAGGCCGGTTCGCAGCGGGTAAATCGTGGACCGCAGCACCGGCACCGCAATTCCCGCTACCGCGATGACGGATAGAAATGTCAGCTGGAAGCTGGCCTCGAATAGCGTCCGCGGATTGAGCAGCAACATTCCAAGCGCGGCGATGCCCAGGGCGTTGAGCCCGGCGCGGTCGCGGAACAGCAAGCGCGTGAGCAGATAAATATTGAGCACGATGGTGGCGCGAATGATAGGCGATCCCAGGTCGGCGACAAACGCATATCCCCACGAGAGAAGAATGGTCAGCACGGTAGCTGCGGTTTCTCCGAAGGGCAGCTTGCGCAAGGCCCAGAACACCGCGAACGCCAGAATGCCGACGTTGATGCCGGAGACGACCAGGATGTGATAGGTCCCGGTACGCTGAAAGTCGGTCTTCACCTCGCGTCCAAAGAACGCGCGCCCACCGATGATCATGGCCTGCATCAAGGCACCGCGCTCACCCGGCCAGAGTTTTTGAATCTGCGCAAGGATGCTGCGCCGCGCCCTTGCCCGCCACAGGCCGATGCGGGTGCCCGCGAAGCCGGGCAGCACTTCGACTTGTGCGGCCCGCGCCGATCCGGTCAGCCGTATGCCTTGCGACGAGAGATATCCGACCAGGTCGAGTGCGCCCGGATTGCCGTAATTGCGCGGCATTCGTATTTTTGCCGCAAGGCGCAAGCGCTCGCCGTAGGTGTACACCGGCAGTGCGGGTTCACCGCCTGTTTGCTCGGCGGCGGCTTCTTCCGATTCACGACTGAAGATGGTGAGGCGAATGCCGACCTGCGCCTTGCTGACCCGGTTGTCCGTCGCAAGCTCATCGGCTTCGAGGTCAACAGACTCCTGCTTGCCACCATACGGACTGTCGCGCACCAATCCTTCACGCAATACGCGGCCGGTGATGGTGACTTCGCCTTCACCGGTTGCGAAAGCATGCAAGTCCGGAGGCGTGGACTGGGCGGCATCGTATGCCTGCAGATAAAAAGCCCCGCCGGCAGCGATGGTAATCAGGACGAGCGGATAGGCCAGCGCCGGGCAACGCCTTCCCAGTACCAGCGCGCCCACACACGCGAGGGTGAGGGCGATCAGCCAGATGAACGGGGAACGCCAAAGGAAATTTGCAGCGAGGATGCCGCAGGCAAATGCCAGAGCCGCGACAAACAGGGGTTCATTACCGCCGCAATAGAGCCGACGCAGGCGGGCGGATGCTTGCGTCCCGTTCGCGACCGGGGAAGTCGACAGCAATCCTCAACAGCTCGCGGCAGGTTTGGGCGCGACCCTTGGCGAAGCTCCTACAGGCGGTCGAGGTCTTCGGCACCGATGCCGACCGACCAGGGCCACAGTTCATATTGCGCGACGCCGAAGCGAGTGTACGGGTCATTGTCGCGGATGCTGTCGAGGGTCGCTTGCGCTTCGTTATCGGGAACTCGCAGCAGCAACGCGCCGCCGCTGCGCGGAACCAGCGGTCCCGAGGCAATCAGCAGGCCTTCCAGCTTTAGCCCCTGGAGATAGGCGCGGTGGGCGTCGGTGTGCTTGAGCACTTCTTCAAGCGGCTTGCGGTAGCGAATGATAGCGAGCGCGTACATAACTTGCTGGGCGGACTAGCGCGCCAGATGCAGTACCGTTTCCAGGTGCGCGGTCTGCGGAAACAGATCAAACAGGTGCGCCTGTTCCACCTTGAAGCCCGATTCTAGCAGCACACGCAGGTCGCGAGCCAGAGTTGCCGGATCGCATGAGACGTAGGTCACACGCGGCACGGACATGCGTCCTAGCGCGCGGGCGGTTTTCTCTCCCAGTCCGGCGCGAGGCGGATCGACGATCACCAGATCGGGCACGAGCTTCGGGCCACGTTCGGTCAGGAACACGTCGGTTGTGGCACGGGTCGGCTTTACATTTCGCGGAGCATTGTGCCGCAGGTCGGTAACAGAATTCGGGGATGCCTCGACCGCCAGCACGTCATCGAAGCGCAACGACAAGGGCAGCGTGAACAAGCCAACTCCGGCATAGAGATCGAGCGCGGCGCGTCCCTTGTAGCCGGCGACGGCAACGTTGGCCAGCTCTTCGACCAGGAAGCGATTGGTCTGAAAGAAAGATCCTGCGCTGACTTGGAAATCGTGATCGCCCACCCGATATTGCAGCTCGCCCTTGCCAATGGCGACGCCCGCCTCAAAATGCACCGAGGTAAGCGGCGCGAACTGACGCGAGTCGTCGTCGGCCGCCGCGCTTGCGAAGACTACAACACCCTGGATGGCCGGCATCAGTTGGTGCAGCGCTGCCGCGAAGGGTTGACACTCGCGGACATCGTTGCCCGGCCGCACATAAAGTTCGACCAGCATCTGCTGATCGTCATGGTTGGCGAAGAACTGAATCCCATGCAGCGACGCCGGCGTGCCGCCATCGTTGCCCAGCGTCCACACCGAACGTATCGCGTCATTGATCAGCGCCGAGCTAATCGGACATTTCTCTACCGGAAGAATCTGATGCGAGGCATTGCGATGGTAGCCAAGCTGGAACGTGGGCGTGGATTGTATTCGCATGCGGGTGCGATTTCGATAGTGCCAGGGCTCCCCTGCATGCACCTGAATGTCGGTTTGCAGCTCGACCTTGGCGGTGCGGCGCAGCGTCTCGCGCAGGATCTCCGTTTTGTAACGCAGCTGGGCTGCGTAGTCGATGTGCTGGTACTGACAGCCCCCACAGCGCCCGAAGTAGGGGCAAGCTGGCTCAATGCGCTCAGGGGAAGGCTCGAGCACCTGGTCGAGACGGGCGCGCGCGAATCCCGGCCGTGTCTCCACCAGTGTGGCGTCAACCTTTTCGCCGGGTATGACGAACGGCACAAAGATGGTTTTGCCCGGGCCTTTTTCGTCGGCCGGCAGGCGACATAGCCCGTCGCCACCATACACCAGTTTTTCAATTTCTAGTCGCAAGAGTGTCCTTCGCCGTGCCTCGGTTTCGTTCTAAGCCGGCGGAATACCTAGATCTCTGCAGATTTTTCGGGCAAGGAAGTCATCGATCTCAGAGTGACGTGGGACTGACGAGGTCTTACCGAGAGCGCGGTTCACATAGATGGAATGGTTGGCGCCGTCACGCAATAGTTCGCATCCATGCCCGGCGAGGTACTGAACCAAATCGCGGCGCTTCACGCATTGACCGTGAGCGTCTCACGAATCACATCGTCGGGTCCTGCTGCCTCCTGGGCCAGGGCGCGATTCGACTCAAGCACCAGGGCAATGGCTTCCTGCAGATTGGAGCGAGTTTCGTCCAGAGTCTGCCCCTGAGTATTGGCGCCGGGGAGCTCCTCAACGAAGCCGATGTATCCTTCCGGAACACGACGAAAAACTGCGGTGAACTGGACCGTCACTTCTTCATCATACGCTTGCCGCGTGTCGCCCCCTCATCCCAGTTCAGCGTTGAGAGGAACATTGGCGGTCACCAGGTGGACCTGGGCGCGGTCGCGCAACTCAGCGCCAAGCGCAACGCTTTTGCCCTGGTCGAGGCTGGCCTGCACGGCAACGCAGTCGGAGGTCGCAACCATTTTTCCGGAGACGTCGTTGTACATCTGGTGCAGGAAGCGAAAGTACTTTTCGCCGACCGCGAGAAATCCGCTCTTGATGACCACCAGCTCGCCGCCGCGCAGTTCTTCGAGAAACTGATAGTTCTGTCGCAGGATTGCGATGCGCAGGTTTTTCTCCCGAATCGATGCTGGGGTAAGCCCGATGGCATGCAGCAGGAACCATGTCGCCTGGTCGAAGCGCGAGACGTAGATGCGCGAATTCATGTGGCTGGTGAAGTCGTACTCCGAAGCCAGCACCGCGCCTTTAAATGTGTGTACCCAGTCGGACATATGGATTCCTAAGTCTGAAGCATTCTACGAGGAATGCTGCTGCCAGTGTTGCCTATAGGCGTGGGCGATGGTCAGCGATAGCAATTGCCGATCCGGCTCATCGGGCAGATCGCTGTGATCGAGCGCCTGCTCGCAGTCTGCGCGAAGCGCGGCCCCGATAGCAAAAACCTCTGGTTGCGTATGTCCGCCAGTTCGTATTTTGATCAACAGATCCTTCTCTGGAAGCGGAAGTGTCAGGCGTCTTTCCAACAGCAATTGCTTGCACTCGAATAACAAACGGATGTAGTGCATTGCGAACTTGGTGTCATAGCCATACTTCTCGACCAGATCCGGCCGTTGTCCGTGACGTCCCATGCCTCGTTCTCCGGTCAAGCGCATTCTTTGTGAGTTCGCAAATGCAATGTATTGCCGTGCGGACCGCTTGGACAGGAGTTGAGCTCGAATCTGAACAATCATCGGCCAGACTTCAGAGGTGTTAGCTTCGCCTGTCGCATAGAGATAATGCAATATCCCGGGGTTGCCTTTCATCATCAGTTCGCCCCAGCGATGTAACGAATAGGTGGTCACGTCGATATCGTCGGCTGTGTTCTTGGCTTGGTCCGACCCGCTCGACCAGACGAAGTGCTCGATGGAGTCCAAGCCCAAAATCCTTTCAGGCGGCTCGATATAGCAACCGTAGATGTCGAGGTCGTCATAGCCCTCAACTTTTGCGCCGTGGAGTTGCGAACCACCCACGAACAGGTGGATCAGCGATGAAGGATCGAGGGGAAATCCAGCTGCCAGAACGTGATCGAGCAAACTCACTGCAACGCCCTCACGAAATTTGCCACCGCCTCCAGCGTATTCTCGCGCTGATCCCGGTGGGGTGAATGTTCGCAATCGCCAAGCATAACAAGTTCTGTGCGGGGCACGCGGTTTTCGATAGCTTTCAGCTGTGCCGGCGTCCCGTATTCGTCCTGCTCGCCCTGGATGCAGAGTATCGGGCAGCGAATCGTGTCCAGGTACGATTCGATGTTCCACGAGCGAAAGGCTGGGTCGAGCCAAATGTCGTTCCATCCCCAGAAGGTCTCGTCTACATGCGCGTGATACCTGGCCAGCTTGTCGCGAAAATCAGTGGACTGGAAATTGACCTTCGCTGCGGCGATGCTTTCCACGCTAAGGTCTTCGACGAATACGTGGGGCGCTTCCAGGATCAAGGCGCGAGGAGAGTCCGGAAATGTGCCCGCGTATATCAGCGCAATCGATCCGCCATCGCTGTGGCCGAATAGAATGGGCCGCTCGATTCCGAACGCGCTTAGTAACTGCGGCAAGACGACCTGCGCCTCGTGATGCATGAAGCTGACAGGGCGCTTTTCCAGCAGACGGTCGGAGTTGCCGTGTCCATAGCGCGAGTACACCAGCACGCCACAGCCGGTTCGCTCGGCAACCCGCTGCGGGAAGTCCTTCCACAGCGCAATCGAACCTAGGCCCTCGTGCAGCATCACGATGGTGGGCGAGTGCTGGTCGCGTGCTGCGAGCAAGACAGTTTCCAGGCGCTTACCGTCGATGGTCGCAAAGGCTCGTTGCTCGGAAAGCTGAATCATTCAGGTCACGCGGCTGTCGGGATGGTGCAGTGCTTTTCGCAGTCCTTCTCCTGAACTCTGCACCAATCCTATTTACAATGAATAGCATTGACTGTAAATCAGCCATCCTCCGCGAACACTCGCAGCTTCAACCTTTGCCTGATCGGATTCGGCACCGTCGGTCGAAGTTTGGTCGCTCTGCTCGAGCGGAAAGCCTCCGATCTGCGCGAGCAGTACGGTATCGCCTACCAAATTACCGGCGTTGCTACGCGCCGTCTCGGTTGGCTGGTGGCGCCGGAAGGGTTCACCGCAGACAAGTTGCTCAACAACGATTACGCCGAGGCGGAAAGGACCGCGGGTCTTCACGCATGGCTGACGGCAGCGAAAGCCGACGTGCTGTTCGAAGCGAGTTCGCTGAATGCTGAGACTGGTGAGCCTGCGATCAGCTACATCCGCGCAGCGCTTGAGGCAGGCGCGCACGCCATCAGCGCCAACAAAGGCCCGGTGGTATACGCGCATCGGCAATTGACCGAGTTGGCGAAGGCTCATGGCCGGCATTTCTACCACGAGTCGGCCATGATGGATGGCGTGCCGGTGTTCTCGCTGTTCCGCGAGACCTTGCCGGCGCTCGAAGTGCACGGCTTTCGCGGCGTGCTCAACTCTACCAGCAACGTCATACTGGGATGCATGGAATCGGGCATGACCTTCGAGGATGCCGTGGGTGAGGCGCAGCGGCTTGGGGTTGCCGAGACTGATCCCGGCAATGATGTCGACGGCATCGATGCGGCGGTGAAGGTGGTCGGGCTGGTCAACGTTCTGATGGGCGGAAGCCTCTCATTGAGCGACGTCGCGCGAACCGGTATTCGCGGCATCACGCCGCATCAATTGCGCCAGGCGTTACAGAGTGGCGAGACTTGGAAGTTGATTAGCCGCGCCCAGTATCACAATGACGGCAGGATTGAAGCGTCGGTCGCGCCCGAGCGGATTGGGCCTGACGATCCTCTGTATTCAGTGCGTGGGACGTCGCTGGCCATTGGTTTCGAAACAGATGTTTTCCGCGAATTGTTTATCGCCGAGCGCGATCCCGGAGCAGAGGCGACCGCTTACGGTATGTTGTGCGACTTTATCAATGCAGTGAGGAGTTCATAAATTGTCGTCTACTACGAAATCCGCAGTTATGGCCCGCTTCGATGTGGAGTGGGCCCGCGCCCAGTTTCCTGCGTTGCAGCAAACCGTGAATGGCCAGCCCGCAGTTTTCTTCGACGCGCCCGGTGGGACCCAGGTGCCGCAGCGCGTCATCGACGCCATGGTGCAGTACCTTGCGACCTCGAACGCGAACACGCATGGCGCATTCCCGACCAGCGAGCGCACCGACCGGATTTATTCCGGCGCGCATGCCGCGATGGCCGACTTCTTCAACTGCGATCCCGATGAAGTCGTGTTCGGCGCGAACATGACGACGCTGACCTTCGCGCTGAGCCGTGCCATCGGCCGCGACCTGAAGAGCGGTGACGAGTTGCTGGTCACGCAACTCGATCACGACGCCAACGTGTCTCCTTGGGTGGCGCTGGAAGAGCGTGGCGCGAAGGTGCGTACTGCCGATATCAAGCCCGCCGACTGCACGCTTGACATGTTCGACCTCCAGGCGAAGGTGCGACGCAACACGCGGCTGGTCGCCGTGGGTTACGCCGCCAACGCGGTAGGCACGATCAACGATGTGGCGGAAGTGGTGCGGCTGGCGCACGGAGTCGGCGCGCTGGCGTTTATCGATGCGGTACATTTTGCTCCGCATGGGCTGATCGACGTGCGGGCGCTGGACTGCGACTTCCTCGCCTGCTCGGCGTACAAGTTTTTCGGCCCGCACGTCGGAGTGCTCTACGGCAAGCGCGAACACTTACAGCGCCTGCGTCCGTATAAGCTGCGTGCCTGCACCGAGCAGCTGCCCGATCGTTGGGAAAGCGGCACCCAAAACCATGAGGGCATGGCTGGAACCATCGCGGCGATCGAGTACCTCGCCGATCTCGGCCGGCATCACGTCCCCGAGTCCGGAACCAGGCGCGAAGCTTTGGTCGCGGCCCACGAAATTATCGCGCAATATGAACGCGAGTTGGCGGAGAAACTGATCAGCGGACTGCTTGAAATTCCGGGACTGACCTTCTACGGCATCAAAGATCCGGCGAAGTTCGATCAGCGTACTCCGACGGTCGCCGTCCGCCTGGAGGGACACACGCCGCGGGAGCTCGCCGAGTATCTGGGGCAGCGCGGCATCTTCACTTGGGACGGCAACTACTACGCCGTCGATCTGGCCGAGCGCCTCGGGGTGCAAAAAACCGGCGGCATGTTGCGCATTGGCCTGGCACACTACAACACGGCAGAGGAAGTCGAGCGGCTGTTGAGCGAGTTGCAAACATTAGCGGCCCGATAGCAACGCATTCTTGTCATCCTGAACGGAGTCGAAGGACCCTGCAGCCAGAACGCATTTCATAAGGAGGTCGATCGACTCCTCGCAATGCTCCTCGACAAGGATCACTGCTCACTTTGCTACAATCGATTGCAGAGATTCACCTGAAGATCAGCGGTATTTCGCAGCTGAATTCATCATCCCCTGGTCCCAAAGCAAGGCCCGTTTAACATCGGCCGCAACGTTCGATAGGAGCTTGTCCTGACGTCGCGAAGTCTTCCGTATCACGAGGCGCACCATCGATTCGCCGTGTTTCTGGCATGCGCCACCCTGCTGCTCATCGTCGCCGGTGCGCTGGTCACCAGTCATGACGCTGGTCTGTCGGTTCCCGATTGGCCAACCTCGTTCGGCTCGCTGTACAAGATTCCGCCTTTGGTCGGCGGAGTGAAGTGGGAACATAGCCATCGCATGTTCGCCGAGTTCATCGGCCTGCTCATCATTGTGATGGCCGTCTGGACGCAGCGTGTCGAACAGCGCAGATGGATGAAGGCGCTGGGCTGGATTGCACTCGCCGCCGTCGTAGGACAGGGCGTCCTGGGCGGCCTTACCGTTTTGTTCTATCTGCCGTGGGCGATTTCTACGGCGCATGCGACGCTGGCGCAGACAATTTTCTGCGCCGTGGTTGCGATGGCGTTATTCACCAGCAAGAGCTGGCTGCAGGATTCCGAGCCAGTCGCTGAGTATCGTCTGACTCCAAGCACCAACGCGTTGACGACGGTAACCGCCGCCTGCGTTTGGGTGCAGCTCATCCTGGGCGCCGCTTTCCGCCACTCAGGCATCAAGTTGCTGCCGCATCTCATCGGAGCCTGCGTGGTGACCGCGCTTATCTGCTGGACCGTGATCCGCGTGCTGACGCACTACGGCAATGTGCCGCAACTTCGGCAGCCGGCACAGCTACTGCTGGCGCTCCTGATGCTGCAACTCGGGCTGGGCTTTGTCGCCTACATCACCCGCGTGCAGTGGGGCCGTGACGCGGTGCAGCCCATGACCAGCATGGTTTTAAGTACCGTCTCACACGTAGCCGGAGGAGCGCTGGTGCTGGCCACAAGCGTGATTCTGGCCATCCAGTCGCGCCGGATGATACCCTCGCAGGCACCGGAAACCATGGTGAACGCTTCCTCCCATAAGGCTGTTGTCGCATGAGCACCGCTTCTCAGCCGCTGGCCGTGCCTCGCGAAGGTCTGGGCGCGATTGCCCGCGACTACGCCGAGTTGATCAAGGCGCGGGTGACAACCCTGATCGTGATGACGGCGTGGTGCGGGGTATATTTCGCCGCCGCGAAGTCGGGGGTGTCGTCGCTCTCGTGGACCGCGCTGAATGCGTTGTTAGGTATTGGCCTGGTCAGCGGAGGCACGGCCGCACTGAATGAAGTGATGGAGCGCGACATCGACGCACGCATGCGGCGCACTGCCATGCGGCCGCTGGTGACCGGGTCGCTCAGTGTTCTGCACGCATCCGTGGTTGCCCTCGGCATGACGCTGGGCGGCATTCTTTACCTGTGGATCGCCACCAACTGGCAGACCGCGCTGTTGACCGCGCTGACTTCAGCTTCGTACCTGATGGTCTACACCCCGATGAAGATGGTGCACCCGATGTGTACCTTTCTGGGCGCGTTTCCCGGAGCCATGCCACCGGTGCTGGGCTGGACAGCGATTCGCGGACACCTCGACCCGGAAGCCTTCGTGCTGTTCGCCATCATGTTCCTGTGGCAGTTTCCCCACTTCCACTCCATCGCGTGGCTGTATCGCGAGGACTACGAGCGCGCCGGAGTGCGCATGCTGCCGGTGGTGGAGAGTGATGGCCGCTCGACCGTGTTCGCCATCATCTTCTACGCCGTGGCGCTGGTGCCGGTCACGCTGGTGCCGACGCTGATGGGTATGTCGGGATGGACTTATTTTGCCGGCGCCATGGCGCTGGGTTGCGGGCTGCTGTGCTTCAGCCTGCGGATGTGGACCATGAAGCTCGCGCCCGTGGTTCCTCAATCGAAGGTGCGCGCCCGCCACCTGTTGCAAGCGACGGTCATTTATTTGCCGCTGCTGTTCGCGCTGATGATGATCAATCGCACGGCATAGCAGCACTGCGTAGAATAGAGATATCGTGAATTCAAGAGTAGCCATGCCGGAGAGGGAGAACCATCCGGCCGCCTCCGCGCCCGCGCCCGAAGCGGGCGCCGTCATCCAGCTTAGAAACCTGCGCCATGAGTATGGCGATCGCAAAGCGCTGAACGGAGTTTCGTTCGACGTGCGTCCGGCGGAGATTTTTGGACTGCTTGGCCCGAACGGCAGCGGTAAGACCACGACATTCCGCATTCTATCGACCCTGATGATTCCCAGCGGCGGCACAGCCCAGATATTGGGTAACGACGTTGCGCGCGATCCCGGCGCGGTGCGGCGCAGTATCGGCGTGGTGTTTCAATCGCAGAGCATCGATGAGAAGCTGACGGCGCAAGAGAACCTGACGGTCATCGGCAACATTTATGGTCTGCGCGGCGCCGCGCTCAAGCAGCGCGTGGCTGAAATGCTGACCCGCGTGGGACTGGCCGATCGCGCGAAAGACAAGGCGGAGACATTTTCCGGCGGCATGCAGCGGCGGCTGGAATTAGCGAAAGGCCTGCTGCATCATCCTTCGGTGTTACTGCTCGATGAGCCGACTACCGGGCTCGATCCCGGGGCGCGTCGTGACCTGTGGCAGTATTTGCAGGTGTTGCGCGACGAAGAAAAGGTCACGGTGCTGGTGACGACTCACCTGATGGAAGAGGCCGAGCGCTGCGATCGCCTCGCGATTTATGCGGAAGGCAACGTGGTTGCTCTGGGGACGCCTGCCGAGTTGAAGAGCGAGATCGGCGGCGACATCCTGCTGCTCGAAACCGACGAGCCGGACTCGATCGCGCAACGTATTGAACAGCGCTTTGGCTTGCATCCCACGGTGCTCGATCACCAGGTGCGGCTCGAGATTGAGAATGGGCATCGCTTCGTGACCGACGTGGTCGAGGCTTTTCCCGGCGAGATCGAGGGGATATCGATTCACAAGCCGAGCCTGGAAGACGTATTCATCCGCCGTACCGGCCACCGCTTCTGGACGGAAGAGAGCGACGGAGAAGAAGCGGCGGAATAGGTTTGTTTTGAAAGGGCGCGGCTTTAGCCGTGCCGCAACGAACGGACCAATTTTTATCTAAGTCCCTTCAGGGACGGCACAACAGCAGGTCCTTCGGCGGCTGAAGCCGCCTCAGGATGACAAAAATTACAAAGGGTCGTCGGCACGCCTGAAGGCGTGCCCCTTCAAAGAAATTTATGGCAACACGCACGCAAGCCTTACCCACAACCATCTCGCTGCCGGCCAGCGCAGGAACCTTCATGCCCGCCGCCGCCCTCTGGTGGCGCGAGGTGGTTCGTTTTTATCGCCAGCGCGCGCGCGTGGTGGGCGTCATCGCTTCGCCGCTGCTGTTCTGGATCGTCATCGGCTCCGGCTTTGGCACGTCGTTCAAGTCCGGTGGGCAGCATTATCTCGACTACTTCTTCCCCGGCGCGCTAATCATGATCGTGCTGTTCACCGCCATCTTCACCATGATGTCGGTGATTGAAGACCGCAAGGAAGGATTCCTGCTCTCGGTGCTCGTCGCGCCGGTGAGCCGCTCGGTTATCGTGCTGGGCAAGGTGGTCGGCGGAGCGACACTGGCGACTTTGCAGGGCGTGATATTCCTGGTCTTCGCGCCGGCGCTGGGCATTCATTTCACGCTCTCGAGCTTCGCCATGACGGTGCTGGTGATTTTCCTGGTGGCATTCTCGTTGACCGCGCTGGGCTTCATCATTGCGTGGCCCATGGATTCGACGGCCGCGTTTCACGCCATCATCAACCTGTTCCTGATTCCGCTGTGGCTGCTCTCGGGATCGCTGTTTCCGCTGGCCGGCGCGTCCTTCTGGATTCGCATGCTGATGTTGGCCAATCCGCTGACCTATGGGACGGAGGCGCTGCGCCTGCTCCTGTATCCCGGCGTGACCAACGACGGTTTCTCGCTGGCGACGAATATGGCGGTGCTCACCGGCTTCACCGTGGTGATGTTTGCCTTGTCATTCCTGGTTGCGAACCGCAGGAGCACGAAACCGGCAGCGTGACCGATAGTGCCGAGCTTCAGCTCGGCGAATGGCGCCTCCTTAGACGTGTCATCCTGAGCGGAGTGAGGCGAAGCCGAACGTAGTCGAAGGACCTCTATGCTAACCACGGATGTACGCGACGGTAGGGGTCCTTCGACTCGTCGCTGCGCTCATCGCTCAGGATGACAATCGTTTATTTCAAAACAACCCATGCAGATTGAACCCACATTTTTCCCGGCGCTGAACGCCTTCCTCAACGGCACCAGCGGCGTGCTCATCGGCTCGGGGCTATACTTTATCCGCAAGCGGCGTATCGAAGCGCATAAGCGGATGATGATCGCTGCCTTCATTACCTCAACGTTGTTCCTCATCTCGTACCTGTACTACCACCTGGTACTACGCGCCGGAGTGACACACTTTAGGGGCGAGGGTATCGCGCGCCCCGTCTACTTCACCATCCTCATCTCGCACACCTTCCTCGCGGTTGTGGTCGTGCCCTTCATTCTCATCACGCTCTACCGCGCGCTGAGGGGACGCTTCCTGCGCCACAAGGCAATCGCGCCGTACACGTTCGCCATCTGGATGTACGTTTCGGTGACGGGCGTGGTGATCTACGTGATGCTGTACAAGATTTTCGCGAAGTAGCTTTCAGCTGTCAGCCGTCAGCTCTCAGTAAATTCGGGGTGTCAGGCATCAGGTTTCAGGTCTCAGATCTCCGGCGCCAATTTCGCGGGTTCCGAACTGAGACCTGATATCTGAAACCTGATACCAGACACCCACGGCTGACGGCTGATAGCTGATGGCTGACAGCTTTGCTTCTGATATCCTTTCCCTTCATTACAACCTCGCAACACAGGAGCGGCACTCATGGCAAAGAGCGTCAACAAGGTCATCTTGATCGGCAATCTGGGCAAGGATCCCGAAGTCAAATACACTCCCAGCGGAATGGCCGTGGCCAACTTCACGCTTGCCACCAACGAGCGCTTCAAAGACAAAGAGGGCAACTGGCAGGACAAGACCGAATGGCACAACCTGGTCGCCTTTCAGCGTACGGCTGAGATTATTGGCGAGTACCTGAAGAAGGGCCGCTCGGTTTATATCGAAGGCAAACTGCAAACCCGTTCCTGGGATGACAAAGAAAGCGGCCAGAAGAAGTACCGCACCGAGATACTGGTCAACGATCTCGTCCTGTTGGGCGGCGGCCGCGAAGGCGGAGAGGGCGGCGGCGGTGGCTACAGCGGCTCGCGTGGAGCATCGAAAGCGAGCGGCTTCGACCAAAGCGGTCCTGACTACGACAACGCTGCTCCGGCGGCAACGGCACAGCACTCGACCGAAGTGACGGACGAAGACATACCGTTCTAGAAACCGTTGGCAGTTGTGAGTTGTCAGACGGAAGATGCCCTGCCCGGTACACCCAGAGACGCTTCCGTGTAGGTTGTGTTATCTGCTGATAGTGATAGTTAGAGGCTATAGCCTGCTAGAATCCTGCAGCAAATGTTACCACTGATTCAAGGCGTGATCGCCCGCCGAATGCTCCTAAACTTCCGGGCAGATGCTGACGTAGTGCAACGCCTTTTGCCGTCGCCTCTGCAGGTTGACCCACGGAATGGGGGTGCCATTGTGGGCATTTGCTCTGATCGCGACTGGAGAATCTACGACCTCACGGTATTCCGGGCCCTCTCGGTCTCTCGTCCGAAAACATGGCTCATCGAGTGGCGATCCAATACCCCGCGACCGACGGCTTTCGTCCCGGAGTATTCATCTGGCGTCGAGAACGGACCAGAAGACTGATCGAGTTGCTCGGTGGCCGTCTCTTCCGGGAGTTCATCACCACGCCCGGTTTGATGTGGTCGAAAACCCGAGCCGTCTTGCCATGGACGTGACCGGCGATCATGGTGAGGCTGATGTGCACTTTTCGGCTCGCGTCTCCAGTAGAATGGCGGCATACACCCAGCTTCGGCTCGTTTGACGAGGTATCGGAGTTTTTCCGAAAAGGTGATTGCGGCTTTTCCTGTTCGTTGCGCGGCAAGAACGAATTGGAAGGGTTGCAACTGAAGATGCTCAAGTGGGAGATGGTGCCGATGGAGTCGAGTCGCGGCGATTGCGATTGGGCTACTCCAAACCACGGCGTTTCGAATAGGATCGATCGACTTCGACTGTATGTCTACTAGATACGCGGACTTCCTCGGGAGTAATGCAATCAGCATGTATTGAGCTGGCTAATGAATATCGTTAATTGCGACGATACTATAGCCTGCGACTAACTGTGCGTAACTACCCATACGGACTCACAACCAAGCATCTGTTGTCCCATCTCGCTGTGCGGAACGAGTGGCCGCAGCAAACCCAAACCGCATATACTGATGACGTGCTCGACGCTCGCCGCTTATAATCCGGGAGCGAGGTGCTCTGATGAACATCGGCGTTCGCGTGGCGTGCGTGCTCCTGCTTGCATCCAGCTATGCGTTCTCGCAGGCCTCACCGGTTACCTTTGACGGAGTCGCAAAATGGAAAGACTCACTGACGGGCGCCTCCGTTAAGTCTCTCAAGAATCTGTACTCGACCGATCCGCCGGCGAGATACATGCAGAGTGACAAAAAGCTGGGCCCCGACATTTCTCCTGAAACCGATTTTTGGCAGCAGCTGATTTCTTCCGGCATGACCGACTTTGCAGTCACTCCGGTCAAAGCAGAGGACCAGCAGGGACTCCATGTAGTCACGCTGTTGATTTCGATGAAAGCTAAGACCGCGAATGGTTTGCGAGCCCGCTATGTAACGGAAAATCAGGCGTGGCAAGAACAGCGTGACGGCTGGCGCATCGTGATCGCCGCACACTCCAACGTGGTAAAAATGCCGCCCGCATTGCATCCGAATCCAAATCTCTACAACCAGGACGCGGATGCAAAACTAGAAATCAAGGAAGCTGAGGCCAAGGCAAAGAAAGCACATCAGCGCATAATCCTGGTCTTCGGTGCCAACTGGTGTTACGACTGCCACGTGCTGGACCAGGCGTTTCATGTGCCGGATGTTGCTGCTCTTCTGCAAAAAAATTTCCAGGTGGTGCATGTAGACATCGGCGAAGACGGAAAGAAAAACAGCAGCCTCGCAGCGGATTACCGTGTGCCGCTCGATAAAGGTGTCCCGGCGCTGGCTGTGCTCGACGCGGATGGCAAGCTGCTCTACTCGCAGGAGAATGGCGAGTGGGAGTCAGCTCGTTCCATGGATCCTGACGATGTAATGAGTTTCCTGGAGAAATGGAAGCCGTGAGGCGTAATCGCCAACTCGCAACCGCTGTTGGCGATGGTTGCCAATACACAGTTGCGGCGCTCAGCCCAGGAGTCGGTAGGCCAGAAGTGAGGCTCCAGCTACGAGCTGCCATAGCCGAGGGAGCCACTCACCCCGATACAGTGCATTGCAGACCAGCGGTTCCGCTCACCGAGCTTGCGGAACTGTGTGCTCCTACGTTGTAGGTGAGGTCGGAGGGCACCGATGCAGTGATGGTGGCGCTGCCTACGGTGAGGCAGGTGGCTTGTCCGGTCAAAGAATTGATGGTGGCCACAGCGCTGTTGGAACTGCTCCAGCTCAGGCCGTCCTGCGACGTCAGTGCGCGCGACTGATTGCTCTTGAACGTACCCATAGCGGTGAAGTTAACCGCGCCGCTGGGAGCAGTTCCCTGGGCCTGCTGAGGGCTGATCTGAACGCTGACGATGGTGTCGGAGCTACCGCCGCAGGCCGCGAGCGAAATCATGCAGGCGAGGGCCATCAGGATGAAGACGTATCTCATGCCTTGATGGTAGCAGTCTCGCCTGCTGCAGCCGATCGAACATCCATCAGCCCCTGTTATCCCGTAACATTGCACTGCAGAGTGGCCGTTCCGCTGACGTTGTTCGAACTCTGTTGGAATCCGTTGTCGATGGTGAAGGTCAGGTTCGCGGGCGCTTGCGCGGTAACCGTTACGGTGCCCGATGCATTGCAGGTAGCTTGCCCGGTATTGCTGCCGATGCTGGCGATGGTGGCGTCCGAGGTGCTCCATTTGAGGCCGTCCGCGGCGGTCAGCTCGCGTGACTGGTTGTTGGTGAAGGTGCCGGTCGCGGTGAATCCGAGTTCGCCGCCGGGCGCGGTCGCCATAGCGGTTTGCGGGTTCACCTGAAGGCTCACGATAGTTGGGTGGCCGGCGCCGCACGCGAGAATGACAGCGATCCCGGCAAGCGCAACGGTGGTAGCAAAGTACTTCATTAGGTCTCCTGTCTCAGCTTCGATGACAGGTCTGACCCGAAGTGCTGCTTCACAATCGCTGCTCAGCAGAGTACCGCGCGGGATGGCCCGGTTGAGCGATGTCCAGCAGCACTGCTTCGCTGTTGAGAACACGCAATCTTCGCGCGCGAGTGCGTTTTCGCGAACGCAAGTAAACTTGTGGTTGTGAGAAGAGTTTTCCGCCCCACATTTTTTGTGCGCACGATGTTTGCCGCGCTCTTGCTGACGGCGGTCGCCGGCCAATGCCAGGGACGCGCCGAGTGTTCCATCATCAAGTCCGAAGTCCTCGCGCGCAACGTGCGTTACTGCGCCTTTCTTCCGGCCAGCTTCGATCAGGACAAGACGAAAAAATATCCGGTGCTGTATTACCTGCACGGACTCGGCGACAACGAGCAGTCGCTGTTGAATCTGGGCGGGTGGGACCTGATCGAGGAATTGCGGCGGCAGGGCAAAGTGGGCGAATTCGTGGTGCTCGCGCCCGCCGGCGGACACACCTTCTTCATCAATTCGGTTGATGGCAAGGTGCGCTACGAAGATTTCCTGATGAAGGAATTCATGCCGCAAATGGAGAAGAAGTATCGTGGCGAGGGAACGCGTGCGGCACGCGGCATTACGGGCGTTTCGATGGGCGGCTATGGCGCATTGCGGCTGGCGTTCAAATATCCCAACGACTTCGAAGCTGTGAGCGCACAGATGCCTGCGCTGATCGCCGACATTCCTGAGAACTTCAATGCCGGCGGCCCGGGCTCGCCTTCCAATGCGATGGGCGATGTCTTCGGTTCGCCGTTCAATCGCGCTTACTTCGAACGCAACAACGTGTTCACCTTTGCGAAGAACGATCGTGCGGCGGAGTTGAAGCGGCTGAAGATCTACTTCGACGTGGGCAACAATGACGACTTCGGCTTTGAGAATGGCGCCGAGAAGCTGCATCAGCTGCTCGATTCGCGTGGCGTGCCCAACGAGTTCCACATCTATCCCGGACGGCACGACCCGCAGTTCGTGATCAAACACTTCGCCGACGTGATCGAGTTCCAGTGGAAGGTGATCGGGAAGTAGCAGGGCACCGGGTGGGGACTTTGAACACCCCCACCCCGCCAGCAGATGGCGGAATGGGGCAACCCGTTCTTCGACTGTTCACCCGTCACATTCTTCCGCACGCGAGCTTCATTACAATATCCTCATGGACTCCTTCATCATCGCCGGCAAGCAGTTTCGTTCGCGTCTTATTGTTGGTACCGGGAAGTATCGCTCAGGGCAGGAGACGGCCCGCGCCATTGAAGCCTCAGGCGCGGAGATGGTCACCGTCGCGGTTCGCCGTATCAATCTCGACCGCAGTAAGGAATCACTGCTCGACTTTATCGATCCCGCCAAATACTTTCTGCTGCCCAACACCGCCGGATGCTATACCGCCGACGAAGCTATCCGCGCCGCGCGTTTAGGACGCGAAGTCGGTCTGTCCGACTGGGTGAAGGTCGAAGTCATCGGCGACCAGGCGACGTTGTTCCCCGATGTGCAAGCGACGATCGAAGCCACGCGCGTGCTGGTGAAAGAAGGTTTCACCGTGCTGCCCTACACTACCGACGACATCGTGGTTGCCAAGCGCCTGATCGATGCCGGAGCCAGCGCGGTCATGCCTCTGGGAGCCCCGATCGGCAGCGGATTGGGATTGCAGAACCAGGCCAGCATCCGCATCCTGCGCGAGCTGATTACTGACGTGCCGCTGATCGTGGACGCCGGTGTAGGCACCGCATCTGACGCGGCGATTGCAATGGAGTTGGGCATTGATGGCGTCCTGATGAATACCGGCATCGCTGGAGCCCAAGACCCAGTGCTCATGGCCGACGCCATGAAGCACGCGGTAATCGCGGGACGCAATGCTTTCCTTGCCGGCCGCATGCCGAAGAGGCTCTACGCCACGGCCAGTTCGCCGCTGGAAGGCGTCGTGCGGTAAGAGAGCCATCAGCCGTCAGCTGGAAGGCGTCAGGTATCAGGCGTCAGGTGTCAGCAAAGAGGACATCAGGCCTGGCGCAAAACTCTACGGCTGACGACTGACAACTGATAACTTCTTCTACCCCTGGTCTCCCATGATGAACAGCGGCTTGCCTTCAAAGCTGCTGAAGAATGGCCGCAGTCGTGCCGTGTTGTAGTGCTCTTCCACGTTCACCGTCTTCTTCGTCGAGGTCACGGTTTCGATGGGAATGCAGTGATAACGGCCGTTCTGTAGCACCACCAACTTCCCGAAGCTTCGGCTCAGCAGCAAGTCGAGCGCGAGATTCCCATACGCCATGGGCACCACGGAGTCGATAGCGTCGGGATCGCCCGAGCGCACCAGATACCCGAGGTTCTGGTTGATGATGTCAATCGTCCTACCATTGTTGAACTTCGCCGAGCGCGCCTTCACCTCCCGCGAAACATAGTCGCCGATACCGCCCAGCTTCTTGTGTCCGAAGGCGTCGGTGGCCTGATCTTCGAACATCATCTCGTTACGGCCTTCCGGCATTGCGCCCTCGGAAACAAGCACGATCGCGTAGCGGCTGGGATTCCTGCGGCGGTCGAGCACCAGCAGCTCTGTTAGAAGATCGAGGCTGAACTTGTACTCGGGAATGACGCAACGATGCGCAGCGCCTGCCAGCGTCGGCACCATGGCGCTGAACCCGGCATAGCGGCCGAAAACTTCAAGGATCATGAGGCGCTCGTGCGAGCCGGCGGATGTGCGCAGCCGGTTGGTCATCTCGATGGTGCGCGTCACGCAGGTGCTGAAGCCGATGCAGTAGTCGGTGCCGGGAACGTCATTGTCCATGGTCTTGGGAATAGCAACGACGTTCATGCCTTCCTTGTGCAGCCGCACCCCGTAGCTCAGCGTGTCATCGCCGCCGATGGGGATCAGGTACTCGATCCCGAGCCATTCCAGGTTTTTGAGTACCTCCGGAGTGAGATCGTTCTTCTCTGCCGAGTAGGAGCTCCGGAGATGTTCGGGAACATCGTCGCGGCCGACCCGGCTGGGATTGGTGCGCGAGCTGTGCAGGAAGGTTCCGCCGCTGCGGCCGACGCGGTCGACAATCTCCTGCGTGAGTTGCAGGAAGTTCTCGCTGTTGTCGTAGTTCTCTTCGCGGACCACGTTGACCAGTCCGCGCCATCCCCGGCGTAGCCCGATCACATCGTAGCCTTCGCTGAGGGCGCGGAAGGTGACAGCGCGAATTGCCGGATTCAACCCGGGAACATCGCCACCACCGGTCAGAATGCCTATACAGCCTTTCTTATGAGTGCCAATTGCCATAAATCCGCCTATCTAGGTTCGTGCGGTCTCAGCAGGGCCAAACTGCGTCCTGTAGCCGACGTCATAAAGATTGTATCGGTCTGACTGCGAGGTTCGGATAGAAGCGGGGAGCGAATTTGCGCAGGTGACGGTTTTGGGCAAAGTTGCATCCTAAAAAACGGAGAGCTGCGCAGGACTGCGAATGCGGTGCGTGTCGTTTTGCTCCGGGAGCGAGCCTCCGCAACCCAAACTAAATTCGTTTCGATTTGATTGAATGTCGATAGTTCCTCAAACAGCAGCCGTGACGGCAGTGCTGCGCGAAGAAACTCATGGCCAGCACTCCTCGCTTGAGCAGAATTTGCCATGGCAAGAGATCTGCAGCAATGAGCGCCGCTACGTGCAGCTGCTCGCACGATTTTACGGCTTCTACACCATCTGGGAGCCCATGGCTGAGTCGCAGTTGCAGGCAAGGGCACGAGAGTTCATGCAGCCCCGCCGGAAGACCTCGCTGTTGGTTGCCGACTTGCGTTGGTTTGGCTGGGGACAAACCGACTATGTCAGCGCTGTGCGTATATCTCCTGGCCGCCTGCATCTTGCCGGACAGTCGGCGAGCCTCGGCTCGTATTACGTGCTCGAAGGTTCAACCCTGGGTGGACAGTTCCTTTCGCGCGCACTTGAGCGTCAACTCGGCTTGCGGGACGGGCGGGGCTATTCGTATTTCCGCAGCTATGGGCCGTCGGTCGCGGACGCGTGGGTTGAGTTCGGAAACTTTTTGTCGGCGAAGCTTACTACTGAAACGGACGTCAGTTCTGCGGTCGCCGCGGCAAAGGCGACCTTTGAGGTGCTTGAAGAATGGCTGACAGTCTAGTGATACCCAGCGAAAGCACCAAGCCAGACTTCGATCTCGGCATTTGCGATCAGGAGCCCATTCGTGTGCCCGGCAGCATTCAGCCTTCAGGTGTGCTGCTGGCGCTGAGTGGTGAGCCGGCGCGCATAGTCGGCGCGAGCGCTAATCTGCGGCAGCACTTCGGGCGGGATGCGGCCGAAGTCACCGGCCAGCCACTGGGTGCCGCGCTGGGAGAGGTGTACGCGTCTCGACTGAGCAGTGATCTGCACGACGTCGAGCCATCAGAGACTCCGGTGTACCTGCGCACCATTTCCGCTGCGCGGGAGGACGGCCCCTTTTACGCTTACCACACGCTGGTGCATAGAAATCCCGACGGCGTGGAGGTCTTGGAACTGGAGGGGGCCGAAGCCCAGGAATCAGTCCTCTTCAAAGATCTCTATCCGCTGGTTACGACCTTTGTGACGGAGTTGCAGGGCCTCCGCACCGAACACGAGTTAACCACGCTCGTGGCAGAGGAAGTCAGGCGCATCACCGGTTTCGATCGCGTAATGGTGTATCGCTTCGACGAAGATTGGAATGGCACGGTCATCGCGGAGAGTCGCAATGACGAGCTGCCCTCGTACTTGGACCATCGCTTTCCTGCCTCCGACATTCCGGCGCAGGCTCGCGAATTGTATCGCCTCAACCGAGTTCGTCTGATTGCCGATTGCGATTACCAGCCGGTGCCACTGGTCACGGCCGACAAAAACGGACGTTCGAAACCTCTCGATCTAAGTTTCTCCGTTCTAAGGAGCGTGTCTCCCGTACATCTCGAGTACATGCGCAACATGGGGACGGCTGCTTCCATGTCGGTATCAATCCTGCGCAAAGGAGAGCTCTGGGGGTTGATTTCGTGCCACCATCGCGCACCCAAGCGCGTGCCTTATGACGTGCGCGTTGCCTGCGATTTTCTGACCCAGGTGCTCTCGGTGCAGCTTGAGGCTGCCGAATATAGTTCGGAATCCGCGGAACGAATCCACCTTAAGACCATCGAAGGCCGATTGTTGGCGCGGATGACCGCGAGCGATAGCCTTGCTGAGGCATTATCCGAAGCTGGCGATGACTTACTCGATTTCGCGGAGGCCTCGGGGGCTGCCGTCGTGTCGCACGATGACTGCCGACTGATCGGACAGACTCCAACGATTTCGCAAGTTCGTGAGCTTTGCGAGTGGCTCGCCGGCCAAGGTGACGGAGAAAGCATTCATACCGAATGCCTGGGAGACGTCTTTCCAAGAGCCAAAGAGTTTGAAGATGTTGCCAGTGGAGTACTGGCCGTACGTATCTCCAAGCTGCATCGCAGTTACCTGCTATGGTTCCGGCCCGAAGTGGTGCGCACCGTGAAGTGGGGAGGCGAGCCGCAGAAGCTCACCCTCAACGGCGACAACACGCGCCTGCATCCCCGCAAATCATTTGAGACCTGGAAGCGAACCGTTCGTGGTACGTCACTGCCCTGGCGTCGGTCGCATATCGAAGCCGCGCTGGATTTACGGGGCGTGGTGGTTGGCATCCTTCTGCGCAAGGCCGAAGAACTGGCCGAAGTAAACAGCGAACTGCAACGCGCGAACAACGAGCTGGAGGCATTCTCTTATTCCGTTTCGCACGACCTGCGCGCACCTTTCCGGCATATTGTCGGCTACGCCGAGTTGTTGCGCGAGCTTGAATCCGACCGCCTGACGGACCGCGGCAAGCGCTATGCAGAGACCATCATCGAGTCCGCGCAATATGCCGGGAAGCTGGTCGATAATCTGCTGAACTTCTCGCGTATAAGCCGGACGTCGATGAACCTGGTCTGTGTCGACATGAATCAATTGGCTCACGAGGTGATTCGCGAGCTTTCAGAAGCTTCCCCGGAACTCCACACTTCCTGGGACTGTGCGGACATGCCATTCGTGACGGGCGATCCCATGATGCTGCGTCTGGTTTGGCGCAACCTGCTGATGAACGCGGTGAAGTATACCCGCGACCGCGAGATACCGGAAATCACTCTCGGGTGCCAGGCTACTGAGGAGGAAATCATGTTTTGGGTGCGGGACAATGGCGTGGGTTTCGACATGAGGTATGTTGACAAGCTGTTTGGCGTCTTCCAGCGACTGCACCGGATGGAAGAATTCGAGGGAACAGGCATTGGTCTGGCCAATGTCCGGCGCATCATATCCCGGCACAAGGGCCGCACCTGGGCCGAAGGAGAAGTGGGAAGGGGAGCCACATTTTATTTCACGCTGCCGAGTTCATCGGAAGTAAGGTGCGCTGATGCTTAAACCCATATTGCTGGTAGAAGACAATCCAAAAGATTTGGAGTTGACGCTGGTTGCATTGGAGAAGACGCACCTTGCTAACGAGGTCATCATTGCTCGCGACGGCGAGGAAGCGCTTGATTATCTGTTCGGCCGCGAAGATGGCAAAGGGCGGCCGCAAGAAAATCCGGCAGTCGTGCTGCTCGACCTGAAGCTGCCAAAGGTGGATGGGCTGCAGGTTCTCCATTCCATTCGCAACGACCGCGAACTGTGCCGCGTGCCGGTTGTCATCCTGACCTCTTCGCGCGAAGAGCAGGACTTGGTTCGCAGCTACGAGCTCGGAGTTAACGCATTTGTGGTTAAGCCAGTCGGGTTTCAGGAATTTATCCAGGCGATCCAGGAACTGGGCGTCTTCTGGGCTGTGCTCAATGAGCCACCGCCGGGATCGCTGAAGACCCGGGTCACGTACTCGAGGTAGCGCGTGAACACCATTCATATTTTGTTGTTGGAAGATAGTCCGATCGATGCCGAACTTACCGAAGCCTACCTGGGCCGTGGCGGCTTCGAGTATTCGCTGGAACGAGTTGACGACCGCGAACGCTTTCTGAATGCATTGAGGGAGCGGCGCTTCGATCTGATCCTGGCAGACTACGCGCTTCCGACATTCGACGGACTTTCAGCGCTTGAGTTGGCGCGCGAGCACGCTCCTGAGACCCCGTTTATCTTTGTCTCGGGAACCTTGGGCGAGGACATCGCAATCCGCTCGTTGCAGCAAGGCGCTACCGATTACGTGCTCAAGCAGAAGCTCGAGCGGCTTTCTCCCGCAGTCACGCGCGCTTTGCGTGAAGCCACGGAGCGGTCGGAGCGTCGCCGGAGCCAGCAGAAGCTGCGTGAAAGCGAGCGGCGCTTCCGCCAGTTGGCGAACGCGATCGAGCAGCTGATCTGGACTGTCGACCGGGACGGCAATCTTACGTACTGTAACCGCCAACTGCTGGACTATCTCGGCTACCCCGACCTCGAAGTCGCCCGGGGAGCCGGCTTTGCGCCGCTGCATCCCGAGGACCGCGACCGGGCTGCCGCAGCCTATTCCCGCGGAAGGATGCAAAGCAGCCGTTTCGGCATGGAATACCGCCTCCGCCGCGCCAGTGACGGCGAGTACCGCTGGCATATGGTGACCGTCGTGCCCATGGAGGACGAGAATGGGGAGATGCAGGGCTGGGTGGGCAGTGCCACCGACATAGAAGATCAGAAACGCAAAGAGTCGGTGCTGATCACTTCAGAGAAACTGGCTGCTACCGGACGTTTGGCGGCTAGCATTGCGCACGAGATCAACAACCCACTTGAGGCCATCTCCAACCTGTTGTACATCCTGGGCAGCCAAGAGCATTTCACTCCCGACGGCAGCCGCTATCTCGCCATGGCCGAGCACGAGCTGATGCGCGCCGCCCAGATCACTAAGCAAACTTTGGGCTTCTATCGTGAGAATTCTGGTCCCGCGCCGTTCTCGCTCTCCGACCTCATGAACGAAGTTCTAGTTCTGTATCAAGGGAAGCTGAAGCAGAAAGACGTCGAGGTCAGCCTTTGTGGTTTTGATGGTGCGCAGGTAGTGGCCACCCGAGGAGAGGTCCGGCAAGTTTTTGCCAACCTCATCGGCAATGCCATCGATGCGGTTAGCCGTGGCGGCAAGGTCGCTCTCACTCTCAAAAAGAGCTGGAACCAGCTCGCGCCGGGATGGGAGATCGCGGTTCAGGATAACGGCAGCGGGATTGATCCCCACATCATCGACAAAATCTTTCAGCCGTTCTTCACCACCAAGAAGAGCGTCGGCACCGGACTCGGTCTCTGGGTATGCCGAGAGATCATTGAGAAGCACGGCGGCCGTATCACCGTAACCAGCGATGGCGGACAGCGCACCGGCAGCGTCTTTTATGTCTTCCTCCCTGAGGTTTGCAAGAATTACGACGAGAAGATGGAACACGAAGGCTCAGCAGCCTAGGTACTCGGTTCACCGTAGGTGGCAGGTCCTTTCGTCCTTCGGTGTACAACGGAATGAGCACCCAGGATTGTCGCCGTTACTGCCTCCGTGACATAATTGCGCGCGCCATGAAGCTCAACCGATTCGACCTCCTCCCCTTTGCTTTAGTGATTTTGCTTTCCGTAGCGGTGTATGCGCAGGCTCCCGCTTCCACCGCCAATCCGCTCGCGCAGGGACAGAAACTCATTAGCGACGGCAAACTCGATGAGGCGGTCGCTTTTTATAAGAATGCCCTGCGAGCGAATCCGAACGCTTGGGAGGCCTACCTGGGCATGGGGTCGGCTCTCGATTTGAAGGGCGACTACACGGCCGCGCGCCAGGACTTGCAGAAGGCGATTGACATGGCGCCCGCGACCGGCAGGGTCCGCGCCTTGCGCACCATGGCAGTCTCGTATGCCTTCACCGGCGATGCCATTCATGCCGGAAAGTACGAGCAGCAGGCCTACCAGTTGCAATTCGCGGCCAATGACCTCAACGGAGCGGCGGGGACGGCCGACGAAGCGGCGCGCATCTATCTGGAGAACGGCGATCTCGACAACGCGCGGCAATGGTATGCCAAGGGACACTCCACCGCACTCAGCAATCCCAAGCTGACTGACGCCGAAAAAGATCTGTGGGCGTTCCGCTGGGAGAGCGCACAGGCACGCATGGCAGCACGCAGCGGCAACAAGGCTGACGCGCAGCAGCACCTGGCCGCCGCCAAGGCCGCCCTCGATAAGGGGACCAATCCTGACCAGGCGCAGTTCCTGCCCTACCTCGAAGGCTATGTCGCGTTCTACGGAGGCGACTACCAGACCGCGATCAACGATCTACAGAAAGCCAGCCAGAAAGATCCGTTCATCCTGGTGCTCGTGGCCCAGGCTTACGAAAAACTCGGCGACCAAAAGAATGCGATGGACTATTACCACAACGTCCTGCAAATCTACGCGCACAGTCCAACCGGCGCCTTTGCCCGTCCGCTGGCACAGAAGAAAGTAGGAAGCTAGCTTCTTTTATCCGGAGAACGAAACCGATCCGGCCAGCCCTTCATGCGTTCTCGTAGTCGTCCGCAATTCTCCGGACCGTGCGGGAGAGCGACTACTCCTTTTTCCAATCTAAGCCGCCGTTCCGGGTGCTGAAGCGCGTGCCGCTTGCGGTCAGCACTAGCCCGTGAAGCGCATCATCGAACTGGATCGAGACGATCGCGTCGGGCTCAGAAGCAGGCGACGCAGGCAGCAGCACCCGGCTCCAGTTTCTTCCGCCGTCGGTGGAATGGAATAATCCGCCGCTGCTGCCCCCGGCCCACACATCGTTGCCAACTACCGAAACCACCCGGAACGCGGTTGCCTCGTTGCCCAGCTCGCGTGTCCAGTGGCCTTGACTGAAATGCTCAAGGTATCCCTCCGCCGTCACCCGCCATTGAGGCGCTGCAAGCGCGAGTGCGGGACTCGCAAGTGCCCCGGCAGCGTACGCTCTACTTTCCGTCGATTTTCCTGCAGTCGCATGGCTCGGCTCTGTCGGGGCAAGCGCATCCTGAGATTGAGTGGGAGCTACGCTGGCGAAAGTTGTGCTCCCGTTACTGATCGCGACCTGGTCGGGCGCTGCGGCCGGCGCGTTCTTCGCTGCGAATCGCTTTTTCGCAGTCTCAGGCAGTGGCGCCATCTGGGCTTTCCCATAATCGGCCGAGGGCGCACGGTGGACAGCTTCAGATTTCGAGCGCACGTCAGGCCTCGCCGGTTTTGCGACGGAGGGGGCAATGGAGTCGGCGAAAACGGGGGCGGATTCGTGGGCTGTGGGTGGCGGCGCTGCCAGACGCTTGTCCAGCGAGAAGCCGGTTGTGCTTTGCGGTTCAGGCATCGGTGCTGTCGTATTCTGGCTCTCAGCCTTGGCTACGATTTGCCGCTCTGAACGCGATTCTTCCCTCTGCTGCACGATCACTCCGCCCACGATCAACACAATGGCAATCGGTGCCGCGAAAGCCAGCTTCCAGCGCCACCTTGGTGTGAGGGTCACGCGCGCAGCTATTGCTGTTTCAGGCGGGGCAACATTGTCTTGTGCCGCCGTTTCCTCTTGCGCCAAACTGGCGGTGAGGAACACAACCTCGCGACATTCGTTGCATCGCGAAAGGTGATCGGTAATTCTCTCCTTATCGTTACCCAACAACGCGCTCTCCACGAACGCGGTCAACAAATCAGCAGACGGATGATCGCCTGCCCCTGTCTCGCGACCGAGTGCGTCGTGTACCGGCTTGGGGAGCTTCGGATTCATCCTTCGCTTTCGCCCCTCTCCTGATAGAACGTCGAATCCGCTGTTCCTTGCCGTAAACTTTCGCTCACTCTCACCTGCAGGTCACGCACGTCCACGTCCATGGCCTCTTCCGCCTGGCGCTTCGACATACCTGATTGCACCAAGCGCTTACCGATCCGTTTCCGCAGCCCGCCAGTGACGCGCTCCAGCTTGCGGCTGATGGTGGACTCGTGCACGCCTCGCAGGCGGCCGATCTCGGCCAAGGTTCGCCGGTCGAGAAAGTAAGCAACCAGAATGAGCCGCTCCTCAGCTCCGAGGGCCGCAAGTTCTGCGTGAACCGCTGCTTCTACCCGATCATCGAGCGCATGCCTGTCCGTCTCCGGAGAGCGAAACTGAGCCCCATCTTCCACCGCTGCATCGAGGCTCGATTCTCGTTTTGTACGGCGATAGCGGTTGACGTATTCCTGGGCGACGACGGTGCGCAGCCACCCTTGCAGCGAGCCTCGGCCGCTGTAATAGCCGAGCTTTGACGCGCACTGCCGGCCCTCTGAGCTGACGCCGTAAAGTTCGGCGTACAGTGAATCGGCTAACGCTCGCGCCGCGCTCTCCTCTTTGGCCAGCTTGTAAGCCGACTCGTACAGCGTCACGCGGTAGCGCGTCAGGAAGATATCCCATGCGCGCTCGTTGCCGTCAGCGCAAGCGCGCGCCAATACCAATTCTTCTAGCCGGAGAGATTGCAGCAATACCTGCTCAGAAACTTCATCCCCAGCCGCGTCGCGCCGGCTTACAACTTCAGCCAGTAGCGTTGCCAATGCCGACTCGCTCATGCCGAATTGCGCGGCTCCGCTGGCGACGTAATGCTGGGCGGCGAACTCCTGCACCGCCGCGGAAGGCAGCGTATCGCTCAGCCCGGGGGTGGGTGCCGAAGCCATGTGTGCGAATGGTATCAATTTCGCGCGCAAGAACCCGCAAGCTGCGCGTTCTTCTGCTAGAGACGCAAAAAGGCCGCTTCCGCTAGCGGGAATCCGCAGCAAACTTGGAGCCTTCGCGTCCGGAGGTCGATATGAATCGCAGCATCCTGGCGCTTGGGCTCCCGTTACTGGCCGCAACACTCGCCGGAGCCGGCACCCCAATCCACGAATACAAGGTCCTGAGCCCGATCACCAAGGGCAATCTCAGCCTCTATCCCATCGTGGGCGGAACCGAGGCCGATACCACGCATCTGCTCACCCTCGACGAAGGCGTACGCTCCGGCCAGGTAGTGGTCGCCGAAGCCGGGTCGCTGCGCGGACTGGTTCGTCCCGGCACTCATTATCCGCAGGGATCCGGTGGGGAAGTGAACCGTCTCGTCCTGGTCAACAACTCCGATCGCCCGTTACTCCTGCTTGCCGGAGAAGTGGTCACCGGCGGCAAACAGGATCGAGTGATCGGGGTCGACCGCATCGTTCCCCCTAAGTCCGAGCCTATCGATTTGTCGGTGTTCTGTGTGGAGCATGGGCGCTGGGTCGCCTCTTCGAACAACTTCAGCACCATGAAGTCAGCCATGGCACAGCCCAGCGTCAGGATGCCTGCGATGGCCTTGCGCGATCAGATGGAGGTGTGGAATGGAGTCGCGGCGGCTGCGGGCAACATGGCAGCGGCCGCGCCGCAGGCCCGCGCCGACATACACGGCACTACGTCCTATGCCAAGGTGATGCAGAATCCGGAGGTTGAGAAGAAGGTCGCATCGGTGGCGGCCGATTACGACGGCCTGTTGAAGGAACTGCGCAGGGTGGGCGCCAAGGGAGTGGTCGTGTCGATCAACGGCCGCATTACCTGGGCCGACGTTTTTGCCAGTACCGATCTTCTGCAGAAGTATTGGCAGAAACTGATTCGCTCTTACGCCGCTGAATCCATAACCAACACCGGCGATGCAGGCCAGTCAAACCAGAAATCAGCGCAAGCGTTCCTCGACCGACTGCAGGGCACGCGAGAAGTCACCGAGACCGAGCCGGGTCTCTTCTGCCGCACCGAAATCACGGGAGACGGATACAAGGTGTTCGCGCTTACTTCGCTGCTGCCCAAGTATGAATACACCCTGCACCTGGCGAAGATGTCGTACTCCGAATCGCCGACGGTTGGCTTGTATCGGCCTGTCCGGTGAAGGTCTCCAGCGACCCACTCATTCCAGTTATTGGAGCAAGTGGGTCGCCGGATTGTGCGTGCTGAAGCTATTTCAGGACCAAGTGCGTGAAGGGCGCGACGTAGGCCATCAGGTAAACCAGTATCCCCACCAGGCATGCCAGGGCAATGCTGTGGAAGAAGACGAAGCGCAGGATGTCGCCTTCATGGCCGTACCACTGGGTAGCCGTACTGGCGACGACGATGCTTTGTGCGTCGATCATCTTACCCATCACACCACCGCAACTGTTGGCGGCGGACATCAACACCGGCGATACCCCCACCTGCTGAGCGGAGATCTTCTGCAGGCTGCCGAAGAGCACGTTGGAGGATGTGTCTGAACCGGTCAGCGCCACGCCCAGCCAGCCGAGCAAGGTTCCGAAGAACGGGTACAAATGCCCGGTTCGGGCGAACGCTAGTCCCATGGTTGCGTCCAGTCCGGCGTAGCGCGTCATGAAGCCCACCGCCATCATGGCCGCGATCGTGACCAGGGAGTAGCGCACCTTCATCACCGTCTTCATATAGACGGAAAATATCTGCGGAATGCCGAACCCCATCACCAATCCAGAAATGATTCCCGCGATGAAGATGCTGCTTCCCGTGGCGCTCAGCCAATTGAGAGCGAAGGTCGCAGGCTCCTTCGTGTTCTTCGGCACGACGGGAGGCGTACGCTCAACCAGGTTATGCAGTCCCGGCACAGGGAATACCGGGTTGGTGACTTTACTGGTTGTCTTCACCGAGGGATCAAACGAGGCGTTGTTCATGATCCGCTTACCGGTCTGCGTGCCCCAGCAGAAGACCAGAACACTGAGGATCACCCACGGCACCCATGCGCGAACGACTTCGCCAGTGGAATGACCGTGGTCGGCGCGATGAGAGGTCTTGATCTCTTCGCCCTCAAGCGTATGGATTCGCTTGGGGTGCCAGACCATCAGGAAAGCGATGAGGCAAACCATCGAAACCACAGCGGCGATTACATCGACCAGCCAGGGACCGTGATGGTTCGAGACCATGTATTGCGTGAAGGCAAATGAGCCCCCGGCAACCAGGATGGCGGGCCATATCTCGAGCATTCCGGCGAAACCCACAAACGCCCAGATGAGCCAGAACGGCACGATCAGAGAGAAGAACGGCAGGATGCGGCCGGCCATTGCTCCCAGCGTGATCTCGCTAAAGCCGGTGACCTTGGCCAGGGCGATGATCGGCGTTCCCAACGCACCGTAAGCTACCGGAGCGGTGTTGGCGATGAGTGAGAGTCCGGAAGCCTGTAGCGGTTTAAATCCTAACCCGATCAGCAACGCAGCCGTGACGGCTACAGGAGTACCGAATCCGGCAGCGCCTTCGAAGAAAGCTCCGAAGCTGAAGGCGATCAGCAGCAGTTGCAGCCGGCGGTCTTGGGTGATGCCCGTCAGGCTGTGCTGCAAAACGTCGAAGCGCCCCGACTCCACCGTGAGCTGGTACATGAAGATGACGTTCAGCACGATCCAGCCGATGGGGAATAGCCCGTATCCGGTTCCATACACCGCGGTTGCGGCAGCCATGCGCGCCGGCATATGAAAGAAGAAGATGGCGACGATCAGCGCAGTGGCCAATCCCATGATGGCCGCCCAGTGCGCCTTTACCTCGAAGATAGCCAGCGTGCCCAGCAACACGATGACGGGCAGCGAAGCAACTAAGGTGGAAAGCCACCAATGGCTCGTTGGATCGTAGTTTTGCGCCCAGGTTCCGGGTAGAGAAGGAATGCGCAGAATAATGACGGCGACCACCACCGCGATGACGGTCAGGACGATGGAGACGAGATAGTTTTCTTTCGGAGGAGCTGTTTGCGTGGGTTTCTTGATGGTCGATCCAATTGCCATTCGAAATCACCTTTTACCTGCGGGCGCGGGCAGGTTCTTCCGTACGGTAGTTGGTTGACCATGCTAACAGCGGGGCAGAATTACGCAAGTGCTTTGCGTCACAAATTCCGCCTTTTCCCAGGCAGTAAGGCGCCCATCTACTTATCTAGCCCTTCGCACACGCCGTTTCGCGATTGGGGGTTTCCGCGGATAGCGTCCTTCTTCGTCGTAGAACTCGCGTGGAGGATGATCGGAGTGCGCTCCTGGGATTGGCCGCAGCCGCTGTACAATTTTGGTTCCCAGGGCTTGGGTCAGTGGACTGGTGGTCGTGTAGATTGCTTCGTCGAAGGTCGTTCCGCTGTTGGCTCTCGCAACCGCGATCGCAGGAAAAGCCTTTCCGGAGGTGTAGGCCACACCAATGTAGTCGCCAACCATACGACCCTGGCTCGTGTTAGCCAGCCAGTCCAGAGACATCGGCCCTGCCAGCGCATTCGGAGCGCTCCAGGTTGCGCCTCCATCCTGCGAGGTGACGTACCCGACGTCGAGTGAGCAGCTAGACTCGCTGCACGACCCGTTGGGGTAGTAGTGATAAACCAGCGTCATGTGCGCGGAGCTTCCTGCGGTCAGTGGATCGACAGCTATGACCGGCAGGAAGTGGTCCACTGTGCTGCTGACCGCGTCGATGGGAATCCGAATGGGGTCGGTCCACTTCAGTCCGTCGACCGAAGAACTCATCACGATGTCGTTCGATGAGCAGCCGCTACGGAAGCGGCAGTCCTGCCAAACCACGTACACCTGACCGTTAGCATCTATGGCGGATGCGGGTAGAGCGTCGTCGCGCAAATTACCTGCGACCTGGTGATCGCTGATGGTGGCGACGACCGTGCTCGCGGTCCAGGTTGAGCCGCCGTCGCTCGAGACGAAAGCGAGGATGTGAGTATCGCCGGCGTCCGCTGCGGGCACCACGACCTTGCCGCCAGGCTGCACGACAGCGACCCCTCCCAGCCCGGTCGCACTGTCTCCGGTATTGAGCGGCGCGCTCCAGGTTTGGCCGCCATCGCTCGATGCGCTCATCCAGAAGAGGTCGTTGCTGCTGGGGTCGTCCCACTCCACGTAGCAGTGTCCGTAGTAAGCGCTGCTGGGAGTGCTGTCGCAGGAGATCCAATTCTTATCCGCATCCGGCGTATGGCTGACCGTTACCGGCGCGCCCCAGTTCACGCCGTCCGCCGAACGGCTGACGATCACGGTGTCGTTGTTGCCGGAGATGGCCAGCGAGGCCGTCAGCCAAACGCCGTGCGCCTGGTCATAGGCCACTGCCGGATCGCTGACCGCCAGGTAGCTCCCGCCGGCGAACACGGTGATTCCCGGTAGCGTGCCGTTGGTCCAGGAACCCCCGCCATCGGTGGAGGTCGCGTAGCCGATGTCGGATGCTCCTCCACTGAAGAAGCGGCCCATCTGGAAAACAGTTACGAGAGTAGACCCGAAGGAAGCCATCCACGGCTCAACTTCCGTCGCGTGCTGGCTGCTGCTGTTGGTAAACGTGTCGCTGCTCAAGCGGGTCAGCAAAGATGATGGCGGAGGATTGGATCCGCCACCGCTGTTGGAGTCGCCGCTCTTTCCCGACCCGCAGCCGGGGAGTATGCCAAGCAACATCAAAGCGCAGATGCACCCCAGCGTGCACTTGCTGACAGCAGAGACAAATATCCTGTTCCGGCGCAACCCCGTTCTCCCCCCAGTGGAGTTCTACTCTACGACGAGAGCGAAAAATCGGGGCAAAAAACGCTACACGACGCGCCAAAAGCTGCCAGAAAATCATAGATTCCGTTCGAAATAGTAGGGCTGCGAGGTGATGCGGCGACGTTCAAGGTGCCTCAGAACAGCAATAGTGAGCCCCAAAGGCGTCTCCTATTTGGTCAAAGAGGTGCCGTTCCGGCCCGTTTTCTTGCCTTTTTCGAGCGAATCAAGTCGTTTCTGGCAGAGATTTAGACAGAGCAAACAACGTGGCTCTTCTTGCCTGACGACACGCGAAAGGCCCACAGGGAACCATAATCCCGCTGTCGCTGTGGGTGAAGCGATCTTTGCGAAACCGGGTACAATCGTCCGAAGATTCTGGCTACGAGCCGTTCCGTTCAGGGGTTTTTCGAATATGTCTTCGCTGCATTCATCTAGTCCTTTCGAGAGCCGGACATTTCCTGACGCCCAGCGAAACCAGGTTCGCTATTTCCTTCTAGGGCTGCTGCTGCTCATCGGAACCGCCGTTGTGTGGCCTTTTCTCGGGCGGAACCTGGCGAACACTCAGTTCATGCCGCACACGTTCTGCTATCTGGGCAACACCATTTTGATTACTACGCACATGGTGTCCGACTTGCTCATCGGCATCTCGTATGTGGTGATCTCGCTGACGCTTTTGTACCTGGTGCGTGTGAGCCAGGGCGGAATCCCGTTTCACTGGATGTTTCTGGCGTTTGGGACGTTCATCATTGCCTGCGGTGCAACCCATTTCATGGAAGTGGTCACCCTGTGGCAGCCGGCGTACTGGATCTCTGCTTACGTAAAGGTTGTGACCGCGGCAGCATCTGTTGCTACGGCCATCGCGCTTCCGCTGGCGATTCCCCGCATACGTCGCAACGTAGAAGCTGTTCACCTGTCCGAAATTCGTGCCGAGCAACTTGCCCAAACTAATCAGGAACTCAGCGCAGCCAACGAAAAACTCCAGGAGTTGGACCGCTTGCGCCGCCGGTTCGTTGCGCAAGCCTCGGCCGACATCGGCGATTGGGAGTGGCAGATCGCGGCCGGCAAGTTGCACTGGTCAGAAGAGGTGCAAGCGATGCACGGCTTCGCTCCGGGTACATTCAACGGTGATTACCAACAATGGCTCAGCTCGGTTCATCCGGAGGACCGCGAGCGCGCCACCAGCGCTGTCGCAGATGCCATCAAGAATGGTTCGGACTACGATATTGAATACCGCACGCTGCGAACCGATGGCACAATGTACTGGACGGCCGCTCGTGCTGCAGTGGAGTGCGATGCTGCGGGCAAACCGGTCCGCATGGTCGGCATGTGCATGGACATCACCCACCGTAAGCTGACCGAAGAGGCCCTGCGGAAAACCGAAAAGCTCGCTGCTGCAGGCCGACTGGCAGCCACCATCGCCCACGAGGTCAACAATCCGCTCGAGGCGGTGACGAACCTCATCTTCCTTACCCGCAATGAGTCCAATCAAACGGAACGCAATCGGCTGCTGGACATGGCCGACAAGGAACTCCAGCGCGTCAGCCACATCACTCGGCAAACGCTTGGCTTTTATCGCGACTCAGGTCGCGCGGTAAAGGTCGATCTCAGCGACATTGTCAACAACGTACTTGATGTATTCCAGGGGAAGCTCAAATCAAAAGGGGTGCGAGCGCACTTCGACCTTCGGGGAGAAGCGACGGTGTACGGGGCTCCGGGCGAGATCACCCAGGTGGTGTCGAACCTCATCAGCAACGCTGTCGATGCGTCCCGTCCCGGCTCGAGCATTCGCATTCGCGTGAAGCATCGTCCCGGCGGCGCCATCCTTATGGTCTCCGACAACGGGAGTGGCATTCCATCCACCGCTAAAGCGATGGTGTTCGAACCTTTTTTCACCACGAAGAAAGATGTCGGTACCGGGCTTGGTCTCTGGATCAGCCGTCGCATCGTCGAGAGCCACGGCGGCCGCATTCGCTTCCGCAGCAGCAATCAAGCAGACGCCTTGAAGCCGTCGGGTACCGTGTTCGTAGTAAGCCTGCGAAGTGCGCCGATGGCGCAGGAAGCCATGGCGAAGTGAGCTCAAGCCTTAAGGATTGATCCTGTTGTCCGTTGTCTCACAACGCGGCGCACCTGTGATGAGCCTCTTCCTTCTTCTGGAACCAAGCCGCGCCGGCGCAGCTTCGAATCAAAGCGGCACGAGTTGTCGTACTATAACCCGAAGTACAAGATTTCCCTTGCCGCATGCGGCTAAAAGTCTTGAGTGATTCGGCAGAAAAGCACGTGCAACAGACGACCGGCCGTTGGACTCTACTCAAGGTAACCGCAACGATTCACCCCCGGTCGGCTGGTGTTCGCGCTCGTAAGGAGTAGTCATGCGAAAGCTTCTGATTGCAGTAGTCGTCATTCTGCTTCTCGTGGTCGTGCTGGTCGTCGCTCTCCCCTCGATCATCAACGTCAATCAGTATCGTGGGCAGATCCAGGCGGAGTTGCAGAAGCAGCTCAACCGCCCGGTGCAACTGGGCAACATGAGCTTGAGCGTGATGCCATTGGCGGTGAAGGTCGACAACGTCACCATCGGAGAAGATCCCAGCTTCCACAGCAACGCACCCTTTGCTCAGGTGCAGCAACTCGATGTTCATGTGGAGTTGTTCCCGCTGCTGGCGAAGAAAATCCAGGTCAGCAGCCTCACTTTGGAGAAGCCAAAGATTGAGCTGATCCGCGACGCCTCCGGGGTGTGGAACTTCGCCAGCCTGGGCCAGAAGACTGCGGCTCCGGCCAAGGCTGCCGGACAACCGGGTGCACAGCCGGGCGGCTTCGAATTGTCCAAGCTGTCCATTGCCGACGGGCAGATCGCGGTAACGGACTATCAGAAGCACCAGTCACGCGCGGTCTACGACCACATTGATTTGACGTTGAAGGATTTCGCGCCCAATCAGCCCTTCTCACTCGATGTCACGGCGCACCTCCCCGGTAAGGGAACACAGACGCTGGAATTGAGCGGCAAGGGCGGTCCGGTGAACGATGCGCAGCTGATCAATACGCCTTTCAGCGGCACGGTGAAACTGAATGAAGTTTCGCTGGCCGGCGCCCAGAAGTTCCTCAATACCCAGGCGCTGGAGAACTCCGACGCCGTCATGACCGGCTCAACCGACTTCTCGACCGGTGGTGGCAAGGCGAGTGCCAAGGGCTCGATCAAGCTGAACGATGCGGTGATTCACGGCGTGCAAGTCGGATACCCGATCGAAGCGAACTTCAATGTGAATGACGATCTGAATAGCGACATCATTCAGATCAGCCAGTTCGCTCTTAAGCTGGGATCTACACCGGTATCGGTCGACGGCACTCTCAACACAAAACCAAATCCCATGATCGTCAACGTCAATGTAAACGCGTCAGACGCTTCGATCCAGGAGATGGCGCGGCTGGCCGCGGCGTTCGGAGTGGCCTTCAGTCCCAATACCAAGATCGCCGGGCAGATTACCGCCAAGGTCCATGCCCAGGGACCGACCGACCATCTGGCTTTGAACGGCACGGTCAACGGCCGCAATCTCGACGTCACCGGCAACGACATTCCACAGCCGGTCAAAGTGCCGGCCATCGATTTGGCAATGACGCCGCAAGACATTCGTTCCAACAGCTTCACCGTTACTTCGGGGGCGACGACGCTCAATGCGCAATTCGCATTGTCGCAGTACGCCACTCCGTCGCCGAACATCGATGCCACACTGAAGACGGTCAACGCGAAACTCGAAGAGCTGCTCGGCATGGCGAAGGCGTACGGAGTGAACGCGGCTGAGGGCATGACCGGCAGCGGAGCCGTAACCCTCGATGTGCACGCGACCGGCCCCATCAAGAACAGCAACGCGATGAACTTCAGCGGGACCGGAGCGCTGCAGAACGTTTCGCTCAAGACGCCCAGCTTGACTCAGCCAGTCAACGTGAAGAACGCAAATATTCAATTCACCCAGAATTCCGCCGACTTGACCAACTTCGGGGCGTCGCTGGGCTCGAGCAATGCCAATGGCAGTCTCAGCGTCGCGAATTTCAACGCGCCGAACCTGCGGTTCAACCTCAACATCGATAAGATCAACGTTGCCGAATTGCAAAAGATAACCGCCAGCGCACCGCCGCCGAAGAAGACGGCAGCCAACTGGAGCTTCATTCCGAGCGCTGAGGCTGCGCCGACCGCCGCGCCTGCGCCCAGCTTCCTGGAAACGGCGACTGGCAGCGGTACGATCGCAGTCGGCAGCATCGTCTACGACAAGACGGAACTCACCAACGTCCACTCCAACGTCAACCTCAATCACGGCGTGATCCAGCTGAGCCCGCTCACGGCGCAGGTTTACGGAGGTCAGATCAACGGCGTGATCTCGATTGACGAGCGTCACCCAACCGCGACATTCGCGGTCAATGCGAAGTTGTCGGGCGCCGACGCCAACAAGCTGCTGACCGCTACCGCCAACTCACCCGACACGCTTTACGGGACGCTGTCCGCCACCATCAACCAGACCTTCGCGACGCCTGCCTCCGGAGACGTAGTGCAGACCCTGAATGGACCCTTCAGCTTCACCCTGGCCAACGGCAAGCTCACCAAAGTTGACCTGGTCTCCGAGCTGTCGAAGATTGGCAAGTTCGGCGGCGCCGGCGCGAAAGGCTACACCGCTATCTCGCAGATGAGCGGCACCTTCCAGGTGCAGAACGGAGTCGCGCAGACGAATGATCTGAAGGCCGCATTGGACGTCGGCTCCATGTCCGCAGAGGGCCTGCTGAACCTGGTCAATCAAAGCCTCAACATGCACATGACGGCGGTACTGAGCAAAACGTACAGCCAGTCCGTCGGGGGCACTGGCGTGGGTGGCTACCTCAACACGGCGTTGGCGAACAAACAAGGCGAGCTCGTGTTGCCGGTGATCATTACCGGACCAATGAACCACCCGGCGGTGGCGCCTGATGTCCAGAAGCTGGCGCAGATGAAGCTCAACAACATCCTGCCGAACGCGGCTGGAATGCTGGGCGGTAAAACCGCCGGCGTTGGCGGAATCGTCGGCGGATTGTTGGGAGGCGGCCAGCAGGCGCAACAGCCTGCTGCACAGCCCGGTAAAAGCCCGAGTCAGCAGCAGAACCTGAATAACTCGATCAACAATGCGCTCGGCGGGTTGCTCGGCGGTAAGAAGCAGAAGCAGTAGCGCGATCGAGTGGCAGACAGCGAAAGCCGCGCGATCTGTGGCGGCTTTCGTTTGGGCGCTTGTCGCGTCCTAGACGCCGGTTTGCTCCAGCAGGCCTTGCTCCAGCTTTTCCTGGCACTGGATGCAATGGCGTGTCCAGGGCACGGCATCGAGACGCTTGAGATTGATCTCCTCGCCGCACGCGATGCACTGCCCAAACGTCCCCTCGTGAATGCGGTTCAGCGCCTCCTCGACCATCTGGAGTAACTGCCGCTCATTGTTACTTTGATGAAACAGAAATTCCTTGGTATACGACTGCGCCGCACGATCGGCAATGTCCTGAGCCGACTCAACATCGGCTTCCCGTCCGTCCTGTGCGGTACGGTTCACCGTTTGCCGCAGTTCTTGCTGCCTGTCTTCCAACCGCTTTTTAAATACATCCAGCTTTTTCTTATCCATACGATGGCCCCCGAACTACGCTGCTGACGCCGGCCCAGCCTCGGTCGCTCCTATCATCCCAGCAAAACCGGAATCATATGCGCCTGCAGTACCGCAGTCAAATGAGAGCGGCAGCACATTCCAGGAACATCTATCGAATGCTCTGGCCCGCAATGAACCGCATAGCCGCCAAAACAAAAAAGCGGCCCTCTTGGGACCGCTCTTTCCGAAAGAGGCATGTTGTGAAGGGAAACGTCAGGGGATGCGATGCTGGGCGCTGCCTCGATCGTCGAAGCAGACGAAAAGAAAATATCTAGAAGAGGTATACGTCACAATGTTGGTGCCTCTCTGTTTGTCGCGTTTCGGTGCACTTTGCGCTCCAAAGGTTGCCTCAGCACCGGCTCGCATCGTGCAAGAGAAAGGTAAGTACGTTTTTCTCAGGGCCTTAGAATGTTGAAGAGGAAACTGGCGGTTCGCCATTTTATGCGGAAGTCGCAGCCCCGGATATGAACTGCAATACCACTTCTAGGCAGTAAGGTTCTTGTTCTTGGCGTCTTGTTCTTCGAAGAGTTTTAGCTTATTCAACAGCGCCTTATAGCTGATTTTCAAAATTTTTGCCGCTTGCCGGCGGTTCCAGCGCGTCTGGTTCAGGGTGCGCTCAATCGCTTCACGTTCGGCGAACATCGCAGCGCGCCGACCAATGTCAAGTAGCGAAGGGGTGTCTTCTTCTTCGGCTTTCGGCCTTCCCGCGGTAATCGGAATAGCAACGGGACCAGCCGGTGTCCCCCGGCCTGCGGCTCTGGTGTCGGTCGTTAACGGTTGCGGTGCCGGAACGGGAACTGCTTCAACGACCGGTTTGTGGGTCGCAAGCTCGCGAATGATCTGCGCTTCGTTGCCGACGATGACGTAGCGCTTCACCAGGTTCTCCAACTCGCGGATGTTGCCTGGCCAGTGATACTCGATCATGCTGCTCAGCGCGAAGTCGCTGAAGGGCGCCGGCTGCTTGCCATAGAATTCGCTGTACTTGCGCAGAAAGTAATCGAGAAATACCGGCACCTCTTCGCGACGTTCCCGCAGCGGTGGAATCTGAATCTTGATTACGTTGAGGCGGTAAAACAAGTCTTCGCGGAACAGGCCGTCTTCTACGGCGCGCTCCAGCTGCTTGTTGGTGGCTGCGAGAATTCTCACGTCAACCGATATGTCGCGCTTGCCGCCGAGGCGTGAAAACTCGCCGTCCTGCAGCACGTGCAACAGCTTTGCCTGCAATGCCGGATGCATCTCGCTGATTTCGTCGAGAAACAACGTGCCTGCATTAGCGAGGTCGAATTTGCCGAGCTTCTGACGATTCGCTCCTGTGAAAGCTCCAGGCTCATAACCGAACAGCTCACTCTCCAGGAGTTCGTGCGGGATGGCGGCGCAGTTGACTTTAATAAATGGCTTCTCGCGACGGGTCGAGTGCGCATAGATCATGCGCGCCACCACTTCTTTTCCTGTACCGCTTTCGCCGCGTATCAGAACGGTCGCATTGGTTTCGGCCACCTGTTCAATGGTGTTCTTGATTTCTTCCATCTTCGGGCTGGTGCCGAACAGCATGGCGAAATCGCTGTTCCTCCGCACCTGGTCGCGAAGCTGGGTCACCTCGGATGTCAGCCGCTGCCGATCCAACAGCCGGTTGACGCGGGCGTCTAGCTCTTTGGCATCGACGGGCTTCCCAAGATAATCATCAGCTCCCGCTTTGGAGGCACGAAAGACAAACTCCGGATTGCTATGGGCGCTGATGAGGATGATGCCAACCTCGGGCTTGATCTGTTTCAACCGGTCCACCAGCTCCATACTGGCGGTTCCCGACAGCATCGGGTCGAGCAGAACCAGCGCCGGATCGCAGATGCGAAACATGCGCACCGCCTCATCAGGTGTGGATGCGGCGCTGACGTCCAATCCCTTGCGCAGCATCTGGGAGCTCAGGAACCGGCTTGCATCCGCGTCTTCGTCGACGATCAGTACGCGTGCTTTGACATTAGGCGTCATGGCTCGATTAATGCATTTATGTCGAAAACGTGCAACAAGCTGGCGATAAATGGAAGCAGACTTGCCAATGTGAGAATCCGGATGCTAATCGAAAGTTGCATCCCGGCACAATCCTTCCCCTCGAACGGCGTGATTGGCATTCTAACGCTGAACCTCGCCGGATCCCAAATAGTCTCGCTCTTATCTTCAGATCTCCTGAGTTTTTGGACAGCTTTTCTGCGCCAGGTTCTCAGGCTCAGTATTGATAATGTCCAACGTGGGCATAAATACCTGCCAGCCAGGAAAACTTCGGAAATCTTCTGCTTGCGCTTGCGCCTCGAAGCATATAATGGCCGCAAAAGGGGGCCTTGCTCCGGCAGTCCGGCAAAAGTTACAACTCTGTTGGGAACTTATACCGCCGGCGCGGGTTGGCACGAGTGAGTAGGCCCGGCGCTCAGGGATGGGGTACTTCCATGAAGTCACGCGCTTTCGCAATTTCCGTTGCCATGCTAGTGAATGTGACCCTTGCCATGTCGACCATGGCTCAGGACATGCCGCAATCCACGGCACCTGCACCAGCAACCACCGCGGGAGCTCCGGCTGCCCCTGACGCGACGGCACCTGCTGCAATGGCACCAGGTCAGCCCCCCGACTCGGCCGCTCCGCCCAAGGAAACTCATAATAAGAACAAGAACGACATCGACGATATCGGCAACCGCAACATCGGAAATCGCGGCCTTGGCGACTGGTACTCGCTCGATACCGACATCAAGATTGGCAAGCAGTACGCCATGATGGTGGAACAGAACGCCAAGTTAATCCAGGACCCCGTCGTCACCGAATACGTCAACCGCATTGGGCAGAACCTGGTTCGCAACTCCGACGCCAAGGTACCTTTCACCATCAAGGTAGTTGACTCCGATGAGATCAATGCATTTGCACTACCTGGCGGCTTCTTCTATGTGAATAGCGGTTTGATCCTTGCCGCCGATGAAGAGGCTGAACTGGCGGGCGTCATGGCGCACGAGATCGCGCACGTGTGTGCACGTCACGCGACGCGTGAGATGACTCGCGCCAACTACGCGCAGATCGCAACCACGCCGCTGATGTTTGTGATCACCAGCTGGGGCATGTACGAAGCCACCAACATCGCGCTGGGACTTGCCATGCCCATGGCGTTCATGAAGTTCTCGCGCAACTTCGAATCCGAGGCCGATTACCTCGGCCTGGAATACATGTATAAGGCGGGATACGACCCGCAAGCGTTCGTTTCGTTTTTTGAGAAGATCGAAGCGCGCGAAAAGAAGAAGCCGGGCACCCTCTCCAAAGCATTCGCGTCGCATCCGCCAACTCCGGATCGTATCGCCAAAAGCGAGGCGGAAATCAAAGACCTGTTACCCGGACGCTCGGAATATGTCGTGGATACTTCAGAGTTCGACTCAGTGAAGGCGCGGCTGGCGGCCTTCGAGGATCGGAAGAAGGCGATAGCGCCTTCGGATAAAGACAAGCCAACGTTGCGCCAGACTAAGACTGCTGACGCTGGCACGGCTCCGCAGAACCCGAACGACGATCGTCCGACCCTGTCACGGCGAGATGACTAGCGGGCCTGATAGTGCGTATTTCTCAAATTTGCGGTCTCTTTTTTGACCGGGAGGAATTTCGCTCCCGATCCAAGCTGTTAAAATGAAGACTAAGTTATTGAAAATAGGATGTTTTAATTGGTTACGAGAGTAACTTGACTTCGAATTAAACTAGAATTAACATTTGTTCAGTTAATAGCAATTAAGCCTTAATTTGTTTCCTCCTCCTCTAAGAGGCCGTCCGCACGCGGCCTCTTGTCTTTTGTGCGAAGTAAGCCACTGCATCTACCAGGGTGGTACTCGCGTTTCATCGCGAATCCAACCCATGTGTCGGGCCGGGACTAATTTTTCCTCCCCGAACTGCCGCCTTATGACTCTGCGCACAAACTGCATCGCTGCGGGGTCCGCATCAGCATACGGTGCCTTTTCCTGGAGTTCGGCAGACGCGGCGAGGCTTCGTCGCATCGTAACAACGCACAACATCGCAGTCACACCAGGAGGATGTTTCGATGCAGACCGCCCGCGAGTTATTCGTTCACGGATTGACCGACATGCTCGATGCCGAGCAGAAGCTTGTCGAAGCGCTGGGCAAGCAGGCCGAAGAAAGTTCGCGCCCCGACTTGCAGAAAGCGTTTCAGTCGCACCAGCAGCAAACCCAAAAGCAGGTGGAGCGCCTGCAACAGTGCTTCGATCTTCTCGACGAAGATGCCGAGGAGACTGAGTGCAAAGGCATCGCCGGCATGATCGCAGAGCACGACAGCTTCAAAGAGGACGAAGATCCCTCAGAAGATCTGATGGACATCTTCAACGCCGGTGCCGCCGCTAAGGTTGAGAGTTATGAGATCGCCTCTTATGAGGGGCTGATCAATTTGGCCCAGCAGTTGGAACAAGCCAAGATCGAGCGGCTCCTGAATCAGACACTCAAAGAAGAGCAGGCGACGCTGAAGAAGATGCAGGGCTTCTTGAAAAAGCTGAAGCCGCAGCAACTTGAAATGGAAGACGAGGAGGACGAAGACTCAGGAGAATACGACGAGTCGGAGGAAGAGGAATACGCTTCCATTTCCGACGAAGATTCCGACTCCAGTTCCTCTGGCAGTCGCAGCGGCAAGAAGGGCAGTTCCTCAGGCTCTAAACCACGTCGCGGTAAAGCCGCCTAGACTTCCCGCAAACTGGCAGGGCCGGATCACACAATCCGGCCCATTGCCATTTGGAAGCCACTTTTTCAGCGCTGTTTCCAATGCGACTCTGCTCCAGAGTCGTCATCTAATTATGGTAGGCTTCTAGCTGGGTGGAGTGTCTCTGCGTCACGCGTTACACCTGCTTCGGCAAATGCCTGGTCGTAACTTCAAGGAACAACAGCATTGATTAACACTCTTTTTGCCAAGGTTTTCGGTACCAGCAACGAGCGCGAGATCAAGCGGCTCTTGCCGTTGGTGGAGCGCATCAACGCGCTCGAGCCCGGAATCAAGCAGCTCAGCGATGACCAGCTCCGCGCCAAGACGGACGAGTTTCGCACCAAAATCCACCAGCGTATCGACCCCATTGAAGATCCCGATGAAAAAAACGCGGCGCTGAAGGAAGTGCTCGACAGCTTGATGCCAGAGGCCTTTGCCGTCTGTCGCGAGGCGGGATGGCGCGTGCTGAAGATGCGCCACTTTGACGTCCAGCTCATCGGCGGCTCCGTGCTGCATCAGGGCAAGATCGCGGAAATGAAAACCGGCGAAGGCAAAACCTTGGTCGCCACCCTGCCTGTTTATTTAAACGCGCTCGCCGGGCGCGGGGTTCACGTGGTCACGGTCAACGACTACCTCGCGAAACGCGACTCCGAATGGATGGGCAAGCTGTACACCTTCCTCGGGCTGACCGTCGGCGTCATCGTTCACGAACTTGACGACAGCCAGCGCCGCGAAGCCTATGCGGCCGACGTGACCTACGGCACGAATAACGAGTTCGGCTTCGATTACTTGCGCGACAATATGAAGTTCGACCTGAACGACTGTGTGCAGCGCGGGCACAATTTCGGCATCGTCGACGAGGTGGATTCCATCCTGATCGACGAAGCGCGTACGCCGCTGATTATCAGTGGCCAGAGCGAAGAGTCCACGGACAAGTATTACCGCGTCAATCGCATCATCCCGCAGCTCGAGAAGGGTGAGGAGATTCAGCACTCGGTCGACGAAAAGGAACTCACCGGAGATTTCGTGGTCGACGAGAAGCACCGCACCATCACCGTCACCGACGAGGGCTGGGAGAAGGTCGAGCGGCTGCTGGGTATCGGCAACGTCGCTGATCCGGAAAACTGGGATCTCAAGCACCATGTCGAGACCGCGATCAAAGCTCACCATCTCTATCGGCGCGATGTCGAATATGTGGTGAAAGACGGCGAGGTGCTCATCGTGGATGAGTTCACCGGGCGTCTCATGCCGGGTCGCCGCTGGTCTGACGGACTGCACCAGTCGGTCGAGGCCAAGGAAAACGTAAAGATCGAGCGTGAAAACCAGACGCTCGCCACCGTCACCTTCCAGAACTACTTCCGTATGTACAAGAAGCTGGCCGGCATGACCGGTACTGCTGAGACGGAGGCCGCCGAGTTCGACAACATCTACCGGCTGGAAGTGGTCGTCATCCCTACCAACCGGCAACTGCTGCGTGTCGAAAATCCCGATGTCGTGTACCGCACCGAAAAGGAGAAGTACCTGGCTGCCGCCGACGAGATTCAAAAGCTGGCTGATAAGCAACAGCCGGTACTGGTGGGCACCACCTCGGTCGAAAAATCTGAGCGGCTCTCGGAAATTCTGAAGAAAAAGGGCGTACGCCACGTGGTGCTGAACGCCAAGTACCACGAGCGCGAAGCCGAAATCGTGGCCCAGGCGGGGCGTAAGGGCTCGGTCACGATCGCTACCAACATGGCAGGCCGCGGAACTGACATTCTGCTGGGCGGCAATGCCGAGTTCATGGCCAAGCAGGAGTCGCTGAAGAAGGGTATCGCTCAGAAACTTAAGCCTGCGGCCGGCGAAGTTACCGCCAAGCCCGACGACCCTACGCTGTCTTACTTCTATTACGGCGGCGACGAGTACCAGGTCCCTACGGATCAGTGGAACGAGCTTCTCGTCCGCTTCAAGGCGGATACCGATAAAGATCACGATGACGTCATCGCGTTAGGCGGTCTCTTCATCTTAGGCACCGAGCGCCACGAGGCGCGCCGCATCGATAACCAGCTTCGTGGACGCGCCGGACGACAGGGCGATCCCGGAGCATCGCGCTTCTACCTGTCGCTGGAAGACGACCTCATGCGCATCTTCGCCAAGGAGTGGGTATCTACCCTTCTCCAGCGACTGGGCATGGAAGAGGGTGTGCCCATCGAATCGAAGATGATCTCACGCCGCATCGAGGCTGCGCAGAAAGCCGTCGAAGGCCAGAACTTCGAGGCCCGCAAACATTTGCTCGAGTACGACGACGTGATGAACAAGCAGCGCGAAGCCGTCTATGGACTGCGCCGCCAGCTGCTGGAGGGTCTCGACCAGAAAGACCTCATCGTTGAAGACTACGTGCGCGACATCCTCGGCGGCATCCTCGACAAGTACGCCGGTAAGGACACACATCCTCAAGACTGGGACATCAAGGGCCTGAAAAACGAGGTGTTCACCAAGTTTGGGGTCGATATCGACCAGGAAGGGGTTGACGCCGACAAGCTCAACCGGCAGGAACTGGGCGACGGCATCTTTGAAAAGCTCAGCGACCGCTACAACGCCAAAGAACAGTTGATCGGTCCCGATGCCATGCGCCATCACGAGCGCATCATCATGTTGAGCGTGCTCGACCAGCACTGGAAAGACCACCTGCTCTCGATGGACCACCTGCGCGAAGGCATTGGCCTGCGCGGCTACGGTCAGCACGATCCCCTGGTCGAGTACAAGCGCGAATCGTTCGACATGTTCGAAGCCATGATGGAGCGTTTCCAGGAGGAGACGGTACGCTACCTGTATCTCATGCAGGTGATCGAGAATCCCCAGCCTGCGCCCCAGCGTATCGTGGCTCCGAACGACGGCGACGGCAATGCTCTAGCTGCGGTCGGCACCGGATCCCGCCGCATGCGTCAGGCCACCACTTCGATTGACGAAATGGAAGAAGCTTTCCAGCGTCGTAAGCGACGCGAGTTGGAACAAGCGCGCATGGCCGGTTCGGGCGATCTAGGCCCGGTGCAGCAGGTTATACGTGGCGACAAAGTTGGGCGCAACGATCCTTGCCCCTGCGGTAGCGGCAAGAAGTACAAGAAGTGTTGCGGAACTGGGGCGTAAGAGAAGCTCTCAGCTTTCAGCCGTCAGCTATCGGTAACTACGGGTGTAGCTCGGTTTGGTGCTAAATTCGTTTCATTGATCTGCATTTTGTTTTAACTGACAGCTGAAAGCTGACGGCTGAAACCTAATTCTTATGGCAAACCGCACCTCATCTCTCCGGGCACTTGGCATTGGTTTCGTCGCTGGGCTCCGCTCTATGGCTGCTCCCGCGGCCGTGAGTTGGGCAGCCAGCAACGGCCGGCTTTCTCTCGCTAACTCACCACTGTCGCTGCTCGATTCCGAACGCGCGATGCACACCACTCGAAAGCTGGCGCTTGGCGAATTTGTCAGCGACAAGACTCCGCTGCTTCCCAGCCGGCTCAGACCGGGTTCATTGCTGTTTAGACTGCTCTCGGGTGGAGTTTGTGGGGCCGCGTTTTCCATCTCGGACGGCGACAAGCCCCGCAATGGTGCGATGCTGGGTGCGACGGGAGCCCTGGTCGGATCCCTGCTCGGATTTGCCTGGAGAACTCGCGTGCTGAAGCAACTGAACATTCCAGACCTGCCCGGAGCGTTGCTGGAAGATGCGGCGGCGCTGGGAATTGCAGCCGCGGTTGTGTGGTACCCAGCCCAGCGTGGCGCACGCGATGCCTGGGCAGATATCGATAACCCTGCGTGGCTGCCTTAACGACCAGAGCCGTCTGACGGCGTTTCCTCTTTCCACAGCCGCTGCGCCGACGCCCAAAGCAGCGTTGGGATAATCATGCTGGCGCCCACAGCGCTGGCGACTATTCGCGGCGATATGCCGCGGTCGATTGCTGCCCCGGAAAGCCACGCCGATAGCGCGATAACGGCCATGGCTATGCCGAAGTCAGCCGCGAAAATCCTGCCGCGAAAACGGTCGTCGGTGTTCAGTTGCAGCAGCGTCGTGGAGAACACCCACACGACAGAGTTGCCGCCGTGCCCCAGCAGAATGAAAGCTGCCGCAATCCAGATCGTGGGCGACATCCCAAACATCACGTAACCGCAGCCGGCAATCACAAAGCCCAACAGCACTCCGCGACGCAGCCGTCGCTGGTCGATGCCGGCCCACTGCGACGCGATCAGCGGACCGATCAGCGATCCAATGCCGCGCGCCGTCAGCAGTATGCTCATGCCGACCAGCGCATAGTCGCGGCGGCCCAGGTTGGGCATGGGCAGCACGCGCTGCCCGAATACGGGGAACAGCACCCACGCCGCGCCCAATATCCCCGTGCCTCCGCGCAGACACACCATCGACAACATCCGCAGGTTCTGTCCGATGTAGCGGAAGCCCTCGATCATCGGCGAGTAGTCGAACACTTCGCGCACGGTGAGTCGCTGATGCGTAATGTGCGGCTCGTCGAACTCCATCCTGCTGATGAAGAATGCCGAAACCAGGAACGACAACGCGTTGATGATAAACACTGCCTGTCGCCCCATGGTGGCCGCCACGACTCCGCCGATCAGAGATCCGATCGCCAGGGTGAAAGACCATGTGGTTGAGGCCAAGGTGTTTGCAAGGATGACGTCGCGCTCTGGCGTGATGTTGGGGATCACCGAATTGCGCGCCGGCTCGAAGAAGCCCGCCATAAGGGTCTCGAGAAAAATCAGCGGATAGATCAGCCAGGCACTTTGCGCCGAGCGCACGAACAGCATGGAGCCGACAATCACCACCCGCGCCAGGTCGGCCATGATCATCACCTTGCGACGGCTGATGCGGTCGTTGACTGCGCCGGCGATCGGTCCGATAAAGGTTTGCGGCAGCACCCACAACACCAGTCCGAGGGCCACCGATTCCGCCTTGCCGGTAAGCTCGAGCAGCAGACTGAAGATGGCGATGGTGTAAAACCAGTCCCCGATTTCGCTGACGATCTGCGCCAGCCACAGCCTGCGGAAGTTGCGATTGCGTCGCACCAGCCGGCCGTACTCGAAGATGGAGATCGCTGGAGAGGACATCGGAGGGATAGCGTAGCAGAGGCTGGTAGTGCGGCGCTTCTGCGGTCAAGAATGGTGGGAGCCCCCGCATTTATCGCAGGGGGAATAGATGCAGCCGTCTGAATAGGCGCGCTTCAGCGCTGGGCCGTCACCAACGCCACCATCTTCGCTCGGCAACGATGAACAGATCCCTCGCTGCGCTCGTGATGACAATCGGAAGCGTGAAGGGACACGGCTGAAGCCGTGTCCCTTCGAATCTCTTCTTTCTAAAACAGACTCCACAGATACTGGTTGTAGACGTCGTGGTGATATTGCACCTCCGGCGCTTTGACGAACGTTCCCAGTAGCCGCGGACAACGGTCTGCCGAAGCCTGCTTCAAGTCGGCATAGCGTGCCTTGACGTCGGCTCCCAGCAGCTTGGTCGTCCAGTCGGCCTTGCGGAAATCCTCAAGGGCCGTGTAGATGTTGTCGGGCAGGTAGCGCTCGGCCTGACGCAGGTTCTTGATCTTCGCCGTCTCGCCTTGCAGGCCAGTCTTGAAGATGGAGTACATCACCAGGTACGGGTTGGCATCAGGCGAAACCGAGCGAACTTCTACGCGCATGCTGCGCTCGTTGCCGATGGGCACGCGGATCATGGAGCCGCGATCCGTCGGCGAAGCCTTGATCTGGTTGGGAGCTTCGAAGTGCGGATCGAGCCGGCGATAAGCGTTAACGCTGGCGTTCAGCAGCAGGCAAAGATCGTTGCCGTGGGTCAGGATGCGATCGATGAAGGCCCATCCTGTCTTGCTCAGCATCTCCTCGCCTTTGGCATCCCAGAACAGGTTCTTGCCGCCCTTGCTGATGGAAAGATTGGTATGCATGCCGCTTCCGTTCACGCCGACAACCGGCTTGGGCAGGAACGACGCGGTGCATCCCATGTGGGTTGCGACTTGCCGGCAAATCAGCTTGTAGAGCTGAATGTTGTCGGCGGCGGCCACTGCTTCCGCATACGAGTAGTTGATCTCAAACTGCGAGGGCGCCACCTCAGGGTGGTCTTTCTCGTTCTGGAAGCCCATGGCGCGCTGCACTTCAGCCGTAGTGTCGATGAAGGTGCGCAGCGTGTCTCCGGGCAGGGAATGATAATAGCCGCCGGTGTTCACGTATTCGAATTCGCCGGTCTCGTGATAGCGCCGCTCGGCATCGTTCCCCTTGAACAGGAAGCCTTCAATCTCGTTGGCGGCGTTGAGGGTGTAGCCTTCCTTCTTGTACAGGTCATCGGCAAAGCTCTTGAGCACGCCGCGAATGTCGGCCGAGTAGGGCGCTCCGCTTTTATCAATGACGTGGCCGAAGACCAGCACCTTGCCCGGACCGAACACATCGGCAGGCCCCCAGTAGAAGGCGCTCCAGTCGATGCCCAGCCGCAAATCGCTCTCGCGTTGCGCGGTAAAGCCGCGAATCGAGGAGCCGTCGAAGGTCAAGTTGTCCCAGCTCTTCAACAGGAACTTCTTGTCGTAGTCGAGCATGTGCAGCCGGCCCTCAAGGTCGCTGAAGAGCACCGTCACTGCCTTGATTTCTTTCTGATCGGTCAGGTATTTCAGGCGCTCTTCCTGAATCTTGCCGATGTCGACGCGCTTGAGCCGATCCTCTTTTGCGCGCAGGTTCATTTCTTCCAGTTCGTCGTAGGATAGCGCGAGAAAATTACGCAGTTCCGTAGGCATTCAACTCCTTATCTTCGAGAGAATTTCTGCAACAGCAGGCGGTTTGTAACGTGTATTCAGACCTGTTTGGGTTTGACGGGGTACCCTTGAGACTACAAGGCGGGCAACGGATGCATCCAGCAAAAAAACCTTATGGAGGCCATTCAGAGAATTTATCGTGGACCGAAATGGGCCTCGAACAGAATCCTGAAATCCTGCACGGAAAGCCCTTGACCTGTCTATAACTATAGGGTCGATAGTGGATCTCGTGATGCTGAGCGTTTCGCAAATCGCACGCCAATTCGGCCTCAGCCGGACCGCCATTCTGTACTACGAATCGGTTGGGCTGCTGAAGCCGTCGCACCGCAGCGCTGCCGGCTACCGTCTCTACGGCCACAAGGAGATCGAGGTACTGCGCCAGATTTGCCTTTACCGGTCCGTCGGACTCAGCGTTCGCGATATCGGGCGTCTGCTCGCAGGCTCCGAGGGTGGAGCGGCTGCTGTGCTCAACCGGCGGTTGGTCGAGTTGGAAGCGGAGATCGGCGAGTTGCGCCGGCATCAACAGGCAATTGTGAAATTGCTGCAAGCCAGGAAATCACTATCAGGGAGAACGAAAGACATGACCAAAGAAAAATGGACAGCCATCATGAAAGCTGCAGGATTCACGGAAGACGACATGACGCGCTGGCATCGCGAGTTCGAACGGGCTGCGCCGGATGACCATCAGGAATTCCTCACCTACCTGCACATCGCGCCAGAGGAGATCCGTCACATTCGCGATTGGAGCCGCGCCGGCGAAGGGAAGCACTAAAGCTCGGGAAGGGGCACGATGTCGGGTCGTGCCCTTTTTTTGAGGTCCACCTACTGATTGCCGGCAGTATCCGCGTAGCCTGAGCAGCCTGCTCAGGAGTCGCGCAACACTCCGGCGCTGGCAATTTAATCCACCGTCCCGAATGAACGCAACGCGTTGAAGCACGAGATTTTAGGAGGAGTGAGTTCCACGCAAATACGCCGCCAACTCTGCCCGCGGCACCTTTTCCTGTTTCCCGCTCGCCAGCTCTTTCACTGCAAATTCGCCGGATGCCGTCTCGTTTTCGCCGACGATCACGATGTACTTCGCCCCAGCTTTTTCGGCGGCTTCAAAGGACTTCTTCAGACGAAACGTCTCGTCACCGATGTCAGCGCAAACACCTGCGCGCCGCAGTTCGCGCGCCAGCTTCAAAGCCTCCGCATTCATTCCCACTCCCAGCGGCGCGATGTAGGCATCGAGCTTCACGTCCGCCGTAACGCCTTCAGCCTGCAACGCCAGAATCAGGCGGTCTTCGCCGATGGCAAAGCCGATGCCCGGAGCCTTGGGCCCGTCCAGCGACTCGGATAATCCGTCGTAGCGTCCGCCGCCGAGCACCGCGCTCTGCGCGCCGAGGTCGCCGTGGGTGAACTCGAAACGTCGTGCGGGTGTAGTAATCGAGGCCGCGCACCATGCGCTCGTTGATGCTGTAGGGCACGCCAACAGCGTCGAGCATTGCGCGCACGGCGGCAAAGTTTTCGCGGCAGGGCTCGTCGAGATACTGGCTGATCGTTCGGCAGCTTCTCGATGATCGGCTGGTCTTCCGGCACCTTGCAGTCGAGCACGCGCAGCGGATTGGTCTCTGCCCGGCGCTGGCAGTCGGCGCACATCAGGTGGACGACCGGCTTGAGCGCCTCGCGCAGCGCTTCGTTGTAGCGGGCGCGATCGGCGGCGCAACCAACCGAGTTCAGTTGCAGTTGCCACCCGCGCAGCCCGACTTCGTCGAGCAGCGACGCGAGCATCTCCAGCACTTCAGCATCGCGTGCCGGAGATTCGCTGCCCGCGCTTGGCGGCCCGATAATCTCCGCGCCGATCTGGAAGAACTGGCGGTAGCGTCCCTTCTGCGGACGCTCGCGGCGAAACTGCGGGCCGATGTAGTACAGCTTCTGCAGCGTGCCTTTTTTGTCGAGCCCGTGCTCGATGTACGCGCGAACCACGCCGGCCGTGTTCTCCGGCCGCAAGGTCAGAGATTGCGACTTCTCGCTGGCGGCGCGACTCTTGTCTTCCCAGGTGAACATCTCCTTGGTGACGATGTCGGTTTCTTCGCCGACGCCGCGCGCGAACAGGCTGGTGTCTTCGAACACGGGGGTGCGGATCTCGTGGAAGTTGTAGCGCGCGAACACATCGCGCACCTTCGCCTCGACCCGGTTCCACAGGTCGGTGTCGGGAGGCAGAAGGTCACGGGTTCCGCGGACGGCTTTGATCATGGCTTTCGGCTCTTGGCTCTTAGCTGTTGGCTCTTGGCCAGATAGCTCTCGTCATGCATTCTGGCCAAGAGCTATAGCAAAGGCCAACAGCCATTACTTTCTCTCCGCCAGGTACTGCTCTCGATATCCCAGATAGTTCTTTGCATACCGCAGGATTGTTTCCTGGTCGCCGTCATCGAGCTGCCTGCGTACTTTTCCCGGCGAGCCCATCACCAGCGAGCGCGGGGGAATGACCACTTTCTCCGGGATAAGCGTACCGGCGGCCAGGATCGATCCCTCACCGATACGGGCGCCGTTGAGCACGATCACTCCCATGCCGACGAGACAGCGGTCTTCAACAATGCAGCCATGCAGTGTAACGCTGTGTCCCACGGTGACCCAGTCGCCGATCTCGACCGGCCACTGGCCGAGCATGCCGTGCAGCACGCTGCAGTCCTGGATGTTGCTGTTGGCGCCAATGCGGATGGAGTGTACGTCGCCGCGCACCACGGCGTTCATCCAGATGCTGGCATTCTCGCCCAGCGTAACGTCTCCGATGACCTGCGCTGAATCGTCGACGTAACAGGTAGCGGGTATTTTTGGGCTGATTCCTTTGTAGGAGCGGATCATCGTTTTCGTTCGCCCTTTGTCGCCGAAGCAATTTCCAGAAGATCGACCAGCAATCCGAACATACCACGCATCCGCCAACCTGAAAAAGCAGCACATCGCGCCGCATTCAATCAACCGCTAACTCTTCTTTGAACTCACGCTGGTGCCGAAACAGGACTGGGATGGTTACCAAAGGACATTCCCTTTCGTGTACCCCATTTCGTGGCTACGTCACAGACCTGCGGGAATCCTTCTCCCAAAATGAGATATCACGCTTCTTTCTCGGAGCAGTGACAAAGGCCCCTCCCCATGAATTGGCTTTGCCGCAGTGTGTCGTTCCGTTGCTCATTTCTTCTCTCAATTCTGCTGGCCGTAGGTATATCGGCATCTTTCCTCAACGCGCAAGACGGCTCTGCAGCCATGCGCGGAGTGGTGGAAGATATCTCCGGGGCCCGCATCCCCGCCGCGCTGGTAATCGTCACCAGCCCTGACACAGGATTTCTGCGAGCCGTTTTCACCGACTCGGAAGGGAACTTCACCTTGGACATGCTTACGCCGGGACGATACGACGTAAAAGCGGTGGCCCTCAGCATGCAGCCGGCGAATCAAGCTGCGGTGCAACTGCATGTCGGAGCGTCGACCCACTTGCGCTTCCGATTGGCCCCCGCAACCCGAATCGAAACCGTGAACGTCACTGCGCCCCCGATACAACTGGACACGCAAACCGCAGAAGTCTCGAACAATATTATCGAACAGGAGATCCTTGGCCTGCCGCTCAATGGACGCCGCTTTACCGACCTCGCGCTGCTGACGCCAGGCGTCACCCAGGATCCCCGCGGGCTGACGTCCGGTTCCAACGGCGATCTGTCGTTCGGCGGAGTTCGCGGCTACCAGAACAGCTTCCTGGTCGACGGGACCGACAACAACAACTCATTCTTCGCGCAAGCCCGTGGGCGTTATCGGGCTCCCTACCAGTTCAGCAATGAGGTCATCAAGGAATTCCGCGTCTCGTCCAACTCCTACAGTGCCGAGCAGGGTCGTGCCGGCGGCGGCGTTTTCAACGTGGTGACCAAGTCGGGCAGCAACGACTGGCACGGCACCGGCTTTTATTACGGACGGGACCGCATCTTCGATGCTCAGCCCGCCTTTTCTCCGGACAAACCGAACTCGCGCCAGGACCAGTTCGGTGGCACCGTCAGCGGCCCGATACGCAAAAACCGAGCGTTCTTTTACGCCGGCTTCGATCAAAGCCTGCTCGACGTCCCATCCATCGTTCAGTTTGCCAATGGCGCAACCACGCTTGTTCCCCAACCTGTCGACTACGACTACCTCGATCAGGCGCTGGTGACAAAGGCTGCGCAGAAACTGAATGGTATGGCAGGGGAGTATCCAACGAAGATGGCGGGCAATGCAGCTTTTGGCAAGCTCGACTTCACGCCTTCTTCGAAACAACTCGTATTCCTAAGGGTCAGCACCTCGCGTTACAGCGGAGTCAATAATGTCTTCTTCAATCCCTCCAGCCCGCTGACCACCTACGCTGAAAGCGCCAACGGAAACGAGGATGTCGCAACCGAGAGCATCGCGGCCTCGCTCACATCCGCATGGACGAAAAACATCGCAACCCACCTCCGGGCGCAATTCTCGCGTGATCTGCAACAGTCGTCGGCCAACTCCGAAGATCCGAAGATCAAGATTTACAACGTGCTCGACGGCACCGGACGTTCCAACCTGCTGCCTCGCGAAACTCAGGAACACAAGTTCCACATCGCCGATACTGCGGATATCGAAACCGGGCGAGTGAGCTGGAAATTCGGCGTCGACTACATTCGGACTTGGATTTACAACTACTTCCCATCCATGTCGGGAGGTGAATACTACTTCACCAACGTGAAAGTCAACCCGTTCACCTTCGAACCCATGCGCTACGGCCAATCCCTGACACCCCTGCGCGCCTACGCGCACGATGTGCCGCGCTATTACATGCAGGATTTCGGTCCTGCCACCTCGCATCCCGACTCGGGCGCACTTGCTTTGTTCCTCCAGGACAATTTCCGGCTCACTCGTCACTTCACGCTTAACGCCGGTATTCGCTGGGATGTGCAAAGCTTCCTGGTTCCCGACCTGGTGAACAATCCCCTGTATGCGCCCTCGGGCAAGGTGCCCACCGATACCAATAACTTCTCGCCCCGCCTGGGATTTTCCTGGTCCATCGGCGACCGTAGCCCTCTCGTGATCCGTGGCGGAGCAGGCCGCTTCTACTCGTCCATTCCGTCCATCTATGCTTCGCAGGTTGAGACCGACAATGGCCTCTCGCAAAGCCATCTGTTCCTCGATCTGATGAAGCCGGCTGATGCTGCACTCTTCCCCACCTACCCCAATGCGCTGGTCCGTTGCCCATCGGGAACCACGAACTGCATCGTACCGCCTGGTATTGCCAGCCACCTGACGACCACGGTGGCTGCATTCTCACCTGACTTCCAGACTCCCTATACCGACCAGGCCAGCCTCACCGTGGAGCATGAGTTGGGCCGTAAGATCACTCTGTCGGCGAGCTATCTCTACGTTCACGGCGAGCACCTGATTCGCTCGCTGGATGTGAACCTGCCCAAGCCAACCATCGTCGACTATCCGGTGTATAACGACGATGGCTCGGTGTTCCTTGGCCAGTATGTCCCGGTCGCGTCATTCGCGACATGGGAGACGCGCAAGACCGTCGACTGCCCGTATCCCCCCTGCCTGAACGACGTGCAACGGCCGAATGCCAGGCTGGGGGCGATCAATTCCTTCGAGAGCCAATCGAGCAGCGTCTACAACGGCCTTACCATTTCTCTCAAGCGCCAGGTAAGCCGAGGGCTCTTCCTGCGGCTCGGATACACCTTCGCCAAGGCGATTGACGACGGACAGGATGCTCTGGTCGTCGGGCGGTCTGGCAACGTACAGAACTCGTACGCCGTCAATCTGGAGCGGGGGCTCAGTGTCACTGACCAGAGACACCGGTTTGTCGCCTCCGGCGTCGTCCAACCACGAAAGATTGACAGCGGGTTCGGCTGGCTCAACGGGCTGGCGAACGGATGGCAACTTTCAAGTGTGCTGACCTATGGTTCCGGGCGCCCGGTGAACGCTACCATAGCCGGAGACGCCAACCAGGACGGCAACACTTATAATGATCGCCTTTCTGGATACCGCCGCAATGCATTTATCGGACCCGACTACTTCACCACTGATTTCCGGGTCACCCGGAACCTGCACGCCGGTGAGCGGCTGACACTGCAGTTCCTGGCGGAAACCTTTAATACCTTCAACCGCACCAACCTACAGGTCACTATCAGTGACGACGGATTCCTGAACTCGGCTGGGCAGTTTGTAGCTTATTCAACAAAGATAGCAACTAAAGTCTATCCAGGAGAATTCCTGAACAGTTCCACCTTCCTGAACCCCAATAGCGCTTATGCTCCTCGCCAGGTGCAGTTTTCGATGAGAGCGAACTTCTGACCTGATCTAGCTGCACCCACACCTAGGTGAGCTCGCACATAGCGCTTAAATGGCGGTCAAAACGCGTACTCTAGGCTTGACTTAGATTGTCAACGCTGGGATAACTACTAGAGCCCATCGGGGCCCATCTGGAGGTGTTTCGCGCGGTTGGCCGGGATTCAAATTCAAGCAGACGAATTACGAGAGAATGCCCTTCGAAGCTTCACGCGCTAAGTTCGGCCGGAGGACATCATTAAAGTAGTGAGGCATTGTTCCTTCTACCTCTAGCCGATGAAAGAAAGCGCATCATAGAAGCCCGTAGCGCGGAAGCGCAACCGCAGCAAGCTCGTGAAGAGCAGGAGTGATTATCAATGTTGGGCCGCTGAAAGCAGGCGGCCCTCGTCTTTCTTCGGAAGGTTTGCTTCATAGTGTTGTCGAGTATGTCCGCAGTACTACTGATGTGCCATGCGCGTTGCGCATGGAGGCCGAACCCGGGGCAGTACCTTAGCAGTGGAGTTGCATTACCGGCTTGAACCTTCAGTCCGGTTCTCCGGAACTTTGCAATATCCCTTTCATTGCTTGGGAGATCAGGGACTGAAGGGAGCATTTCTCCATGGAATTCCAGGACAAGGTTCTGAAGTGTATTGACTGCGGCGCCGACTTCGTATTTACAGCTGGAGAGCAGCTGTTCTTTCACGACAAACAATTCAAAAACGAACCCAAACGGTGCAAGCCCTGCAAGTCAAAGCGGGCATCTTCTTTGGGACCTTCCTCAACCGGCGGGGGCGGCGGCTACTCCAAAGTCGAAACCCGCACCAATTGCTCGGGATGCGGTAAGGAAACTACTGTACCGTTCAAGCCTACGCAAGGCAGACCTGTGTTCTGTCGCGAGTGCTTTCAGCAGCGACGGACCTCGGCTGCCACTGCCTGAAGTCAGCGTTGAATTGTCTAGATGGGGCGAGTTGAAAATCGCAGCGCCCGGGCCTTGCCTATACGGGGACGGGGCGCTGATGAGCGAGCGTCCGCTTTAGAGTGCCTTCTTCGAATTTGCTCGCGACGGCTCCGGATGAGTCGCTAACGGATTGACTTTCTTTACGGCCGCCTTGCCGTTCTTCAGCTTGTGCTCGCTGTGAGATGTCATCAGGTTCTCGATCTGCCGCAGCAGTTCCTGGGTGTTCACCGGCTTCACCAGCAGCGACTGCGCTCCCCGGCTCTGCCACTCGTCGTCCATCGACGGGTAGGCGGTAAGGATCGCGGTTGCAGGATCGTACGCCTGCTGACGGGCCGCCCGAATAACCTCGTATCCCGCGGTCTCAGACTCCATGCGCATGTCCGTGATGACCATGTCGAAGGTGTGACTCTTGAGCTTCTTTTCGGCTTCGCGCGCAGACGCGGCCGTATCCACTTCGAAGTTATTCATCTCGAGGATGGCACGCAGGGTAAGCAGAATGGCCAGCTCATCATCAACCAGCAGGATGCGACGTTTCATTGAGTTCTCCAGGGAATTCGCGGCTCCTGCATCAGCAACCTGAGATGCAGGGTTACAGCGACTGCTACGAGCAGCCGAATTCTAATCTGTTGCCAACGGGCTGCCCACATCGCTCTGCTCAGTATAATTGTTTTTGTGGCGACGTTTTATGTGGAGAACTTCGGGTGCCGTGCCACCCAAGCCGACGGCGCGTCGCTCGAGCGCCAACTGCGCGAACGTGGCCTGACCCGCGCCGAGTCCACCTCGCGGGCCGAAGTCGTGGTCCTGAATACCTGCACCGTCACCGCCTCCGCCGACCAGGACGCTCGCTCCGCCATTCGCCGCGTACAACGCCAGAATCCTGAGGCCAAGATTATCGTAACCGGCTGTTACGCGCAGCGCGCTCCCCAGGAACTCGCGGCAATTCCCGGAGTAGAGCTGGTCGTCGGAAACTCCCATAAGCACGCGATTGTGGACTTGATCGCCCCCACGGCAAATAGCTCCTTTGTGCCTCTGACGCATCTTGGCGCGTCGCTCCCGTCGAAGGTGATGGTCGGCGACATTTTTGCTCATACCGAATTGCTGGCAGCGCCCGTGTTCGAGGCGAGCGACTCGCATGAGAGGACGCGGCCTAACCTCAAGATCCAGGATGGCTGCAACAATCGCTGCTCCTTCTGCGTGATCCCCTACGTGCGTGGGCGCAGCCGTTCGCTGAAGCCGGAGCAGGTGATTCGGGAGGTCGATGGTTTGGTCGCAAGCGGCTACCGCGAGATCGTGCTCTCGGGCATTAACCTCGGCCGCTGGGGACGCGAGCTTGCCCCTCGCATGAGCTTCGCCGGGCTGCTGCGCGAAATCTTAGGCAGTACCGCAATCGAGAAGATCCGCATCAGCTCAGTCGAGCCGATGGACTGGTCGAATGAACTGATCGAGCTGGTCGCCTCATCGCCGCGAATCTGCAAGCATGCCCACTTGCCGCTGCAGTCGGGCAGCGACAAGGTTCTGCGGCGCATGCATCGCAAGTATCGCCCCTGGCATTACGCTGATCGCATCGCGCGGATTCGACACGCCATGCCCGATGCAGCCATTGGGGCCGATGTAATGGTGGGCTTCCCCGGCGAGAGCGAGGCGGAGTTCGAGCAGACACGCGCCTTCATCGAAGCGCTGCCTTTCACCTACCTGCACGTTTTCACCTACTCGTCGCGCCCGGGAACGCCATCAGCTGATATGCCCGACCAGGTTCCGGTCCAGGTTTCGCGCGAACGCAATCGCGTTTTACGTGAGCTTGCGGCGGAGAAGAAGCGCGCCTTCATGCAATCATTTATCGGCCGCGAGGTCCAGGCCATCACCCTCACACACTTCGACGGCGAGTACACGGAAGCGCTGACCGACAACTACTTGAAGCTGCTGCTGCCGGGAACTCATGAGCCCAACCGCTCAATGCGTATCCTCATCGAGGGTCTTCGCGCCGACGCTTTAGTCGCGGCATAGTCTGGTGGTTGTTTCGCCGCGAGACGGCGGCTGAGAGATGCCCAACTTGAGCGCTGGCAGAGCATCTGGCTTTAGCGTCGTTCTGGCGAAGTGCGAACGGCGAAGAGCCAAAAGCGAGGTGTTCCACATGCTATACTTTGGCATCTAATACATCATCCGGAGGATGGTATCGACAAACGTTTTATCCGCATAAATGACCGCATTCGCGTTCGCGAAGTTCGCGTAATCGACGACGAAGGCAACCAGCTTGGCATCATGGCGCCCTTCGAAGCGCTCAAGATCGCTCGCGAAAGAACCCTCGACCTCGTCGAAGTCTCGCCCACGGCCCAACCTCCCGTCTGCCGCATCATGGACTACGGGAAGTACCTGTATCAGCAGGAAAAGCGTGAGCGCGAAGCCAAGAAGCACCAGCACCAGATCACCGTCAAGGAAGTGAAGTTCCGCATTAACGTGGACGATCACGACTACGACACGAAGAAGAACCACGTGCTGCGATTTCTCGGCGAAGGCGACAAGGTCAAGGCGACCATCTTCTTTCGTGGACGCGAGATGACGCGCCAGGGTTTGGGCCGCGAGATTCTCGACCGGCTGATCAAAGACCTTGGTGACAAGGCGATCGTCGAGTTCCGTCCCCGTCAGGAAGGCAATACGCTGCACCTGATCCTGGCTCCGCCTAAAGATCAGAAGCCAGCCTGTGAAAGCCGAGAAGCCGGAAAAACACGAAAAGCATGAGAAGCAAGTGGCTCCGCGTCCCCAGTCGCCTGCACCCGCCACGAGCCCACAACAGCAGTAAGCCAGTTGTCACGTTCGGCGACATCCACCGCCAGCCAGGGACGACACGGGCTTGGCTGGTGTCTGTCCTACTCTGGCCCAATCCCACGATGTGTGTTGTAATAGAAAGACCGCTATGCCCAAGTTGAAGACACATAAGGGAGCGGCCAAGCGTTTCAAGAAGACAGGTACCGGCAAAATTAAGCGCGGACACGCGTTTAAGCGCCACATCCTGACTTCGAAGGGTACGAAGCGCAAACGCCAGCTCGACACCGATACGATGGTCGACAAGGCGGATCTGCATAAAGTAGCACGCATGATCCCCTACTAGTCGCCAGCGAAGACTAAGCCGCATGGTGCGGCACCCGGCGTCATCCCAACCCAAACGAATAGGGAATACGACGGTCAACAGTGTGTGAAGAGGTAATTAGGTCCCCTCAAAATCCTGAGCGTGGGCCGGCTTCCTGAAGCTTCTTGCCTCCAGCCGCTTAACGAACTTGAAAAGGAGCAGTAATGCCTCGCGTAAAACGTGGTACGAAACGCCGCGATCGCCGCAAAAAGATATTAGAGCGCGCAAGTGGCTATTACTTAACAAAATCAAAGCTCTATCGGTCGGCGAAAGAGTCCGTCGAGCGCGGACTGAAATTCGCCTACAGCGGCCGCAAGCAGAAGAAGCGGCAGTTCCGCTCCATCTGGATCGTGCGCATCGGCGCCGCCGCCAAGCTCAACGGCATCAGCTACAGCCAGTTCATCAACGGCATGAAAAAGGCCGGCATTGAACTCGATCGCAAGATCCTGGCTGACTTGGCTGTGAACGATCCCGCGGGATTTACGGCGCTGTGTACGCAGGCGAAAGCCGCGCACGCAGCTACAGAATCTTCTGTCGCGGCGTAAAGCCGCCCATCCCGGAAACAATCTGTATCTCACCCGATGGGCGGCCAAGAATGGCCGCCCGTTGTTGTTTAAGGGCAGTTGTCGGTTGTCAGTGATCAGTTGTCAGCTCAGATTCACGCTGTCGTGTTGCGGCGATGGGTGATCGATCGTCGATCCAGTCCCGCCAGGCGGGACGAAAGAAGATAGCCCAGCGCTTCAGCGCTGGGTGGGCAGTGGATCAGGAACATTAGCCCCTTCAGGGGCGGCACTCTTTCCGAGCGGCTTGAGCCGCGAGGCATTCATGTACACCGTTCCCAAACTCGACGACTACTCGCCCGCGGCGCTCGATCGCGCGGTGGCCGACCTCTTTGCCGCGCTCGATTCCGAAACCGCTGCACTGCGCTCAGAATCGGACTGGAAAGAGTTCCGCGACCGCTGGATGGCGCGCAAGAACGGTTTGCTCACGCAGGTGAACGACACCTGGCTGAAGGCCGCGCCGAAAGAAGCCAAGCGCGACGTGGGTCAACGCGTCAACGAACTGAAAGCGCGCGCGGAAGCTGCGATTGAGGGCGCGCACGAGAAGATCCATGCTTCATCTGCAGGTGCGAAGCTCGAGCAAGAGCGTCTCGACATCACCCTTCCCGGCATCCGCCGCCCCATCGGCGTCAAGCATCCGGTGCTGCGCGTGCAGGACGAAATCGTCGCCGTCTTCAAGGCGATGGGCTACTCGGTTGGCGAAGGCCCTGAAGTCGAGACCGACTACTACAACTTCGAGTCGCTGAATTTTCCGCCGAATCATCCGGCGCGCGATACGCAGGACACGCTGTTCATCGCCGGGCAGGAGCGCAAGCCTGCACGCGACCGCCTGCTGCTGCGTACGCATACCTCGCCGGTGCAGATTCGCAGCATGGAGAAGCTCGCGCCGCCGGTGCGTATCGTTATCCCCGGCAAGGTACACCGTAACGATCCGCTCGATGCCACGCACTCGCCGGTCTTTCACCAGGTCGAGGGGCTGGCGGTCGATACCAACATCACATTCTGCGATCTGAAGGGCACACTCGATCACGCCATGAAGTCGCTGTTCGGCTCGTCGGTGAAGACGCGCTTCTATCCGTCGTTCTTCCCCTTTACCGAGCCCAGCGCCGACATGCAGGTAAGCTGCATCTTCTGCGGCGGCAAAGGCTGCCGCAAGTGCAAGTTCAGCGGCTGGATCGAGCTGTTGGGCTGCGGCATGGTCGATCCCAACGTTTTCGAGTTCGTGAAACAGAACGGCTACGACTCGTCGAAGATCTCCGGCTTCGCCTTCGGCATGGGCGTGGAGCGCATCGCGATTCTGAAGTACGAGGTCGAAGAGATCCAGTTGTTCTACGAAGGCGATGTGCGCTTTCTGGAGCAGTTCGCGTAAGAGCTTTGAAGGGGCACGGATTCAGTCGCGGCGAGCGGCACTGAGTCAATGTCTTGCGATGTGTTTGAGCAGTCGAAACTCCAAGCCCAGAGGGCGACCAGAATGATAGCCCAGCACGCAGGCCTTCTTTTGGCCGGAGTGCTGGGGTAGGCGTTATTAATGAATCCCGAGTCCCTTGAGGCACGACAGATGATTAGCGGGTTTCAACCCGCGGCGAATACCGAATGAGAATCCTACCCACATGGCTGCGTGAGTTCGTCAACATCACGGGCGACGACCGCCAACTCGCCGAAGACCTGACCTCGGCTGGCATCGCGGTTGAATCCGTCGCCGAAGAGAATGGCGAGACCATCTACGAGATGGACCTGACCACCAACCGCGTGGACGCGATGAACCATTACGGCGTCGCGCGAGAGGCGTCGGCAATTTACGGAGTGGAGCTGAAAAAGGTCACTCCTCGACTGGGCGACCGAACTGCAGGTCCCTCGACTCCGCTCGGGATGACACAGCAGCGAGAGGGCTCGCTCCAGCCGACAGCGGGCGAGGGCCTGTTTCCCATCGTCATCGAAGACGCCGAAGGGTGCGCCCGATACACCGCCCGCGTTCTTCGCAACGTGAAGATCGGCCTGTCGCCCGAGCACATCGTGAAGCGGCTGGAACTGCTGGGTTCGCGCGCCATCAACAATGCTGCCGACGCGACCAACTACGCCATCAACGAACTCGGCCATCCGACGCACGCCTTCGATCTCGATCTGCTGGAAGGCGGAACCATCATCGTCCGCCGCGCACGCGAGGGCGAGACGCTGAAGACGCTCGACGGTGTTGATCGCAAACTCTCGACCGACGACCTCGTGATCGCGGATGCCAAAAAGCCCGTGGCACTCGCGGGTGTGATGGGCGGCTTCGACTCGATGATCACCGATAAGACGAAGAACGTGCTGATCGAGTCGGCATGGTTCGATCCCGCGATTATCCGCCGCACCGCCAAGCGCCACGGCATGCACACCGATGCCTCTCATCGTTTCGAGCGTGGAGCCGATTGGGGCATTACGCCGCTGGCTTGCGATCGCGTGGCCGAACTGATCCTCGAATCCGCCGGCGGCGAACTCGTCGGCGACCGCATCGACGCCGTTGCGCGCTCGCTGGAGCGGCCACCGATCGCGCTGCATAGCTCCGAGGTGCGGCGCATTCTGGGCATTGATCTTTCCGAGCAGGCGATTAAGCGCATGCTTGGCGCGTTGGGCTTCATCGTAATTCCCGGCCTGCCGCGCGAAGCCGCCAGCGCCCGATCCGTTCACACCTCCGGCAGCGGAGGCGCACACGCAGCCGTGGTCGAAGCTGTCAGCGACTTCAGCGTGACCATCCCCACCTGGCGGCTCGATGTGGAGCGCGAGGTCGACTTACTGGAAGAGCTGGCACGCATTTACGGCTACAACAAATTCCCCAACACTCTACCGTCGTTTTCCGGAGCGGTGGTCGCGCTGCCCAACGAGCAGAAGGACGCAAAAATTCGCGAGACCATGCTAGCGCTCGGTTACGACGAGACCATCTCGATCACGTTCATCTCCGAGCAGGAGGCAAGGCGTCAGGACGTTCAGCACCGACGAGCCCCTGGCGCTGGCCAACTCCGCTGAGCGAAGAGGCGGGTCTACATGCGGAAGCTCGTACTGCGTCTCCCGGGCTTGCTGAACATGGTTGCGCTACAACCTTAACCGTGGCAACAATGACGTGCGCCTGTTTGAAGCGGGCGAGGTTTTCGCAAAAGCGCGGTCAGCAGCGCCACGAAGAGCACCGCAGCCTGGCTTTCGCCGCAACCGGCAACCTGCATCCCGGCCAATGTCCATCGTCCTGCGGAGCCATACTACGTTCTTCCACATGAAGGGCGACATCGAAGAGCTGCTGGTCGGCGTTCCAGTATCACGTCGCTTGTACTTCGACTCCGATAACCGCTCCCTACCTGTCACCCGGGCCGCTCGGCGCGGGCGGTGCTGGATGGCGAGACCGTGGCGCGCTTCGGGCAGTTACATCCCGAAGATCGCCGCCGCCCGCAAGCTGCGCCAGGATGTGTACATCGCCGAGATACTGCTCGACCGTCTGTACAAACATTCCCTGCGCGAGCCGAAGTACGAGAGGATCTCCAAGTTCCCGGCGGTCGAGCGCGACTTCTCATTCGTCCTCGACGATGCTGTAACGTTCGAACAGGTTCTCTCTGCCGTCGAAGCATTGGGCATCCCCGAGATGCAGCTGTTCACTCCTCGCGAGATCTATCGAGGCGAGAAGGTTGGAACCGGAAAGTACTCGGTCCTGCTCCATGCCGAGTTCCAATCGAAGGAGCGCACCCTGCGCGACGACGAAGTGGCGCAGTGGTCGGCGCAGATCCTGCAGGCGCTAGAAAAGCTTGGCGGCGTTCTCCGCGGCTAGGGCCAAGAGAGTTCACCACGGAGATCACGGAGGACACTGAGAGAACAAGTCCTTTTCTTTTCTCTGTGCTCTCGGTCTCCTCAGTGGTGAAGCCTTGTGTTTCACCCGCTAACCTTTGCGCTTCGTCAGCCGCGTTAACGTCGCTAGCTCCTTCAAGTACTCGCGCACAGGCTTAGCAGGCGTGCCCCAGAAAATCTCGCCTCGTCCGCGGAACTTCTTGTGCGGCAGGATGCCGGCCTGTCCTCCTAGTATCGTGCCCGCTCCGATATCGGCATGATCGCCGATACCCACCTGTCCACCCAGCATGCTGTCATCGCCGACACTTACGCTGCCCGATAGCCCAACCTGCGCCGCCATGATCACGTTCGCCCCCAGCCGACAGTTGTGACCAATGTGGACCAGGTTGTCGATCTTCGTGCCCGGACCGATGAGCGTCGCGTCCAACGCTCCGCGATCGATAGTGACGTTCGCGCCGATCTCGACGTAGTCGCCGATCACCAGCTGTCCAATCTGTGGGAACTTGACGTATCGCCCATACTTCTCGTCGCGCACATAGCCGAAACCGTCGGAGCCAAGCACCGCGCCGGCGTGAACGATTACGCGGCGCCCCAGCGTTGTGCCGGGGTAGATCACGACGCGCGGATAGATCTCGCAGTCATCGCCAATCACGACTCCGGCGCCGATATAGCATCCCGCGGAGATGTATGTGCGATCGCCGATGACAGCATTCGGCTCGATCACGCTATACGCATCGACGCTCGCGCTGCGCGAGACCTTGGCGGAAGGGTGAATGACAGCCGTAGCATGAATCGCCGGTGCATATTCCGGATTGGCGTGCAGGAACGAAGCCGCCGTTGCGAAGGCCAGGCGTGGATTGGCTGCGATCAGCAATGACTTGGCACTTCGCGCGTTGACGGCGAATTCGCCGGCTACGACCGCCGATGCTTGCGAGCCAAGCGCTTCGCCCAGATGCTTCTCCGCTTCAACGAAGACGAGGTCGCCTGGCTGAGCGCTCACGATGCTGGAAACGCGCGATACCTCGACCTGACTATCGCCAATAACCCGTGCAGAGACAAGCTCTGCCAACGACTGCAGTGTTTGGGACATGGGGCTGTTATAGGCGAGCCGCACGCGAATGACAATCCCGCGATTAATCGGCCCATAGACTCGATCGCTGCGTGCGCCCGGTTCCTTTGTACTGCCAAAGGCATATCTCGTTGCCATCGAGGTCATGAACATACGCCAGCAGGCCGGGTCCCTCATCCACCGGTTCCGAAGTCATCACACCCAGCCGCATCAGGTCGTTCCGCTCGGCATTCATGTTGTCCACACGCAGGCAAACGCGGGCATTGCCCGAGGCTCCGTACCGGCGTGCATGCCTGGTGGGAACCAGTTCGAGACGCACACCATCGACATCGAACCTGGCGACCTGGTCCGTAGATTCCAGCTTCAACCCCAGCACGTTCTGGTAAAACCCGACTGCGCGCTCGAGGTCAGAGACGTAGTAGAAGACACAGTCGAAATGGAGGTCCATGATTGCAGCGTAGCGCTCGTCCGAGGTGAGCGCAGTGATGAACCCAGGGAAAAATTTGGGCTGGCCCGTTTCGAAACTGAGAAGCTAAGGGGCTTCACCACAGAGACGCAGAGGCACCGAGGAAACAACACCGAACTTCCGGTTTTTTCGGTGCCTCTGTGGTTCAGCTACGCGGTTACGTACTTGCCGGTCTCCAGCACGCGGGCGGCAATCTGCTCCTGCAACGCGATCACGTTCACCGGTTCGTGTTTCACCAGCCGGCGAACGATCGCCATCTGGGTGCGCAGCATGTCGCCTTCGGCAACGGCGGCTATCACTTTCTTTGCCGCGGCTTCCAGCCGGCTCATGGCGCCCGCAATGTACACCTGCGTCATGGCGGCGACCAGAGCAGCTTTGGCGTCGCCGTTCGCTTCAGCATACTTGCGCGCGCGCAGCAGGCAGCAATCCATGGTGAAGGACTCGATCACCATGTCGGCGATGGCTCCCATGATCTCCTGCTGATCGGCCAGCTTCTGCATGTACTTCTGCGAGGCCGCGCCGGCAATCAGCAACGTGAGCTTCTTCGCGTTGGAAACCGTCTTCTGCTCGGCCGCAAGAAAGCCCTCGGCTTCATCGGCCATCGACGGACCAGACATCACTTCGTCCATCGTTTTCTTGATGGCGGGCAGCAGCGGAAGCTGTCCACTCATGGCGCGCTTCAGCAGCCAGCCGGTGATAATGAGGCGGTTGATTTCGTTGGTGCCTTCGAAGATGCGGTTGACGCGCGAGTCGCGATAAGCTCTCTCCGCCGGATATTCCTCGACGAAGCCATAGCCGCCGTAGACCTGCACGGTCTCGTCAACCACGTAGTCCAGCATCTCGGAGCAGAAGACCTTGATGATGGAGCACTCGACGGCGTACTCCTCGATGGCCTTGCGCACCTCTTCAGGATTTTTCTCGACCAGTCCCAGCGCCGTGTCCATCATGCCGACGGTGCGGTAGACCTGCGACTCGCCTGCATAGATGCCGACCGCCATCTGCGCCAGCTTCTCGCGGATGAGTCCGAAGTCGGCAATGCTCTTGGTGAACGCCTTGCGTTCCTTGGCGTAGCTGATGGCGTTTACCAGCGACGAACGCGCGCCGCCGACGCAGCTTGCGCCCAGTTTAAAGCGGCCCACGTTCAGGATGTTGAACGCAATGATGTGCCCTTTGCCGATGTCGCCAAGAACGTTCTCGACCGGCACCTGGCAATCGTTGAGGATGAGCGGCGCAGTGGACGAGCCGCGAATGCCCATCTTCTTTTCTTCCGCGCCAACGGAGAAGCCGGGGAAATCTTTCTCCACGATGAAGGCGGTGAACTTCTCGCCGTCTATTTTGGCGAAGATAATGAACAGGTCGGCGAAGTGGGCGTTGGTGATCCACATCTTCTCGCCGTTCAGGATGTAATGCTTGCCGTCGGGCGAAAGCACAGCACGGGTACGCGCGTTCATGGCGTCGGATCCGCTGGTGCTTTCCGACAGCGCGTAGGCGCCCACGATCTCGGCCGTCGCCAGCTTCGGCAGGTACTTCTGCTTCTGTGCCTCCGTCCCGAAGAAGACGATGGGCAGTGTGCCGATACCGCTGTGGCCGCCCATGGTGACCATGAAGCTGCCGTACTTCGACATGAAGTCGGAGATGATGGCCGAGGAGACTTTGTCCATGTCGGAACCGCCGTATTCGGCGGGAATGTCGGCATTGGTCAGGCCTTGCTGTGCGGCAGCGGAAAGCAAGTCGCGAGTGACCTGCCACTCCTTGTGCTCCATCTTTTCGACCTGCGGCAGGATCTCGTTAATGGCAAACTCTTCGGAGAGTTTCGCGACCATCTGATGGTCTTCGTTAAAGTCTTCCGGGGTGAAGACGTTTTCCAGGTTGTGCTCGTCGAGCAGAAAGCTTCCGCCCGTAGTCTTGGTCTTGGGAGGTGTTGCCGTGGTCGTCGCCATGAAATCCTCGCTGATTTGAAAGTGCACGGCTTCAGCCGCAGAGGCCAGAATCAGGGAGAATATCGAAGATTTTCGTCATCCTGAGGCGACCTTAGTCGCCGAAGGACCTGCTGTTTGTGTCGTCCCTAAAGGGACTCGGAATTCCTAACTACGCCCTACCCAGGACTCCGCTGCGCTGCGTCCTGGGCTATCATGCTGGTCGTCCCTGCGGGGCTCGGAGTCGTGCTGGCTCGAACGTTCTCGCAATGCCGCCATCCATAGCCGCAGGTCCGATCCGAAAAGCCAACAGCTAACAGCCAAGAGCCGCCTTACTGCAAATTCTCGAAAATGCCTGCTGCGCCCATGCCGCCGCCGACGCACATGGTCACCATGCCGTACTTTCCTTTGCGGCGCTTCAGTTCGCGGATGATGCTCGCCGTCAGCTTGGCTCCGGTGCAGCCCAGCGGATGGCCCAGCGCAATGGCGCCGCCGTTGACGTTGATGCGCGACGGGTCGAGCCCGGCTTCCTGTATCACGGCCAGCGACTGCGCGGCGAAAGCCTCGTTCAATTCGATGACGTCGATGTCGCTCAGCTTCAGGCCGGCGCGTTTCAGAACTTTGGGAATCGCAAACACCGGGCCCAGTCCCATCTCTTCCGGCAGATATCCGGCGGTGGCGAATCCGACATAGCGCGACCAGCGGCTTCAGTCCCAGAGCTTTCGCGCGGTCGGCCGACATGACGATTGCCGCGGCCGCGCCATCGGACATCTGCGATGAGTTGCCGGCGGTGACCGTTCCCTTGACGTGGAACGCGGGCTTCAGCGCGGCGAGCGCTTCCATCGAAGTATCGGCGCGCGGGCCTTCGTCGATTTTGAAGATGATTTCGGTGCGCTTGGGCTTGGAGCCGTTCGGCGTAGTGAAGCTCACCGGCACAGGCACGATCTCGTCGTCGAATTTGCCGGCTTCGATGGCGGCGAGGGCCTTCTTGTGGCTTTCGACCGAGAACTGGTCCGACATCTCGCGCGTGATGTTAAACCGTGACGCGAGCCGCTCGGCGGTGAGCCCCATCGAGAGATACGCGTCCGGATAGTTCGCGATCAGCCACGGATTGGCGGAAACCTTGTGGCCGCCCATGGGGATCATGGTCATCGACTCGACTCCGCCGGCGACGACTACTTCCGCCGCGCCCGCCATAATTTTCTCGGCAGCCATGGCAATCGCCTGCAGCCCCGAGGAGCAGAAGCGGTTGATGGTCATGGCCGAAGCTTCGACCGGCAGCCCGGCGCGAAGGGAGGCGATGCGGGCGACGTTCATGCCCTGCTCGGCCTCGGGCATGGCGCAGCCGAGGATGACGTCTTCGATCTCCTTGGGATCGAGTTGCGGCACGCGTTCGAGCGCACCCCTGATCGCCACGGCGGCGAGATCATCGGGACGGGTGGCGCGCAGTGTTCCTTTGTTGGCGCGGCCGACCGGGGTACGGACGGCGGATACGATTACTACGTCAGACATTTGAAAGCTCCGAGCTGCCAGCTACCAGCCGCCAGCCAAAAAGGTGATGCACATCACCAAAAATTTTGTTTCGCGCATGTTTAGAATCAGCGGTTTGGACATGTTTTGTGCTCTACATACCTGATTCTAAATATAGTTACAGGCAAAAACCTGAAAACAAAAGGTTTATGTCGCTAAATGGGCGGCCGTCCCTCGGTGCCCCGTACCCACGGCTTCCGCCGTGGGCTGGAATTGTGTTGCTCCCCTCGGGGTCAAATCCTCCGCTAGTTCCTCAGCGTCTTGCCGGTCTTCAGCGTGTACTGGATGCGCTCTTGCGTCTTGCGCTCGCCGGCGAGCGACTTAAAGGCCTCGCGCTCCAAGTCGAGCAGATACTGTTCGCTGACTAGCGTGCCCGGCGTGACGTTTCCGCCGCAGAGCACTTCTGCGACTTTGCCCGCGATCTTCAATTCATGATCGCTGATGAACTCGCCCTGGCGCATGATGTGCGCGCCCAGCTTCAGCGTCGCCAGGATGCTTTCGCCCGGCGCAGGAATATCTTTGCGCGGAGCCAGCGGACGCCAGCCTTCGTGGACTAATTCCAGTGCGCGTTCTTTCGCGTCGGTAAGCACGCGTTCACGGTTCATGGTGACGTTGTCGCCCGGCGACAGAAATCCATAGTTGCGCGCGTCGGCCGCCGAGGTCGAAACCTTCGCCATGGCAACTGTCTCGAACGCCTGCTTCATCGCCTCCATCAGTTCCACGCTTTCGCCGCGGCCTTGCGGACGAATATGCGTGGCCTTGTGAATGGCGCGAATCGTCATCTCCTTGCAACCGCCGCCTCCGGGCAGCAGGCCAACGCCAACCTCGACCAGGCCGGAGTACAGCTCGGCGTGCGGTTGACGGGCCGCGCCGTGCAGCATGATCTCGGTCCCCCCACCAAGCGTCATGCCGAACGGCGCGACCACAACCGGTTTCGTAGAAAATTTGATGGCCTGCGTCATGTTCTGGAACTGGCGAATGGCCATGTCGACTTCGTCCCATTCGTCTTCCTGTACCGCCATCAGCAACATCATGATGTTGGCGCCGACGGAGAAGTTGGGAGCGTCGTTGGTGATGACGAAGGCGTCGAAGTTGTCGCCCGCGCCGCCCGGCTTCAGCGACTGAGGTGATCATCTGCACGATGTCGCCGCCCAGCGAGTTCATCTTGGAGTGGAACTCGATGCAGCCGACGCCATCGCCGAGATCGACCAGCGAGGCTCCGGAATTCTTCTTCACCACACCGTTCGACTTTTTCGCAACTGTAACCGACCACACGCCGGGTGGAACTTCTTCCGGCTTGTAGTTGCCGCTCGCGATGTCGAAGTAATCGCGGCCGCTCGGGGACCTTGGCGTCGTCGGCATACCAACTGGTCTTGCCTGACGCCAGCAGCTTCTCGACGTTGGCGGCGACGGGCTTGCCTTCCTTCTTCATGCGCTCGACGGTCTTGGCGACGCCGGCGATGTCCCACAGCTCGAACGGACCATACTCCCAGCCGAAGCCAAGCTTCATGGCGCGATCGATCTCGACCACCGAATCGGCAATTTCGCCGATGCGGTTGGCCGAGTAGGTCCAAAGGTCGGAGAGCACGCTCCACAGAAAGATGTTGGCTTTGTCTTTGGAGGGCGCGAGCAGCATGGCCAGCCGCTCGGAAATGTCGTCAACGTTCTTCGCCATCTCCAGCGCGGGCAGCTTTACCTTCTGTGCCGGGCGGTATTCCAGCGTCTTCCAGTCGAGCGCGAAGACGCTGATCGCCGTCGGCGCTCTTCTGCTTCTTGTAGAAACCGCCCTTAGTCTTGTCGCCCAGCCACTTGCGATTCAGCATCTCGATGAAGAACGACGGCAGCATCGAGTTCGCTGCGCTCGTCCTTGATGTTGGTGGTCGCGTTGCGCACTACGTGCCCAAGAATGTCGAGGCCCACGAGATCGCCGAGCCGGAAGGTGCCGGTCTTGGGCCAGCCGACGGCGGTTCCGGTCAGGGCGTCGACTTCTTCGACGCTGAGGTCCATCTCCTGCATGAGCCGCATGACGTTGAGGATGGAGAAGGTGCCGATGCGGTTAGCGATGAAGTTCGGCGTGTCCTTGGCATGAACCACGCCTTTGCCCAGGTGCAGATCGCAGAAGTCAGCGACGGTCTGCATCAGCGCGGGATCGGCGTCGGGCGTGGGGATGAGTTCCAGCAGACGCATGTAGCGGGGCGGATTGAAGAAGTGCGTGCCGAACCAGCAGCGGCGGAAATCCTCGGAGAAGCCTTCAGCGATCTTCGCCACAGGCAGTCCACTGGTGTTGGTGGTGATGATCGTCCCCGGCTTGCGGACGGCATCGACGCGCTTCAACAAGTCGCGTTTGATGTTGAGATCTTCGACCACGACTTCGATGATCCAGTCGACCTCGGCCAGCTTCGGCAGGTCGTCTTCAAAGTTGCCGACGGTTACCAGGCAATCGAGCGACGGCTTGAAGAAGGCTGCGGGGCGAGACTTGACGGCAGCTTCCAGCCCGGCAGCGGCAATGCGGTTGCGTGCGGGACCGTCAGCGTCCGGAGGAACGATGTCGAACAGGTACGACGGAACACCGGCGTTGGCCAGGTGCGCGGAGATACGGGCTCCCATGGTGCCCGCTCCCAGGACGGCAACTTTGTTGATCTGTCTGTGCATGCGCGATTCGCTCAACTGCCCGCCAGCCGAAATTGGCTGGTCTGGCGCTATAGATGTACGAGTGCTACGGTGCGCTGATTTATGAACTTCGATTATGAGAGATGACGATCGGGGAATGGATTCCCAGGAATGACGGCAAGCGGCGTGGAAGACGAAGCCGGTACTTCACAGAACTCTCCTCAAAACGGCCCAACAATAAAGTAGCGCGCGTCGCAAGATGTGGGGTGAGGATGGCAACGACGCGCGCCTATTAAGTTGAACCAAGCATACTGAATGAGTATTCATTCAGTCAAGAGAAATCTTGTAGGTTTCTGGCGTGGAGGCACTTTGAAAGCAAATCTACGACTTAGGGTCAGAAAGTCCGCTCAACTTCACCGGAGGGCGATCTGAAAACCTGGCGGTCAGGGTCAGTTCCCCTCCCATGCCTTCTACCGCACGGCGAAGCGTGGAAATATGCATGTCTGTCCGCTTTTCGATTCGGGAAATCTGTTCCTGCCTGACACCCAAGGTTTTGGCTAACTCGGATTGGGTGATCGTACGAGCTTTACGAAGCTCACGCATCGTCATTTCCTCGGCAATCAGCGATGCCGCACGCGTTGCGATTTTCTTCCGTCGCCCAGCAGGAAGCTTGCTCAATTTCTGCCGCAGTGTTTTCATAAAGCCGCACCTTTCTGCCTTATCGTCCTTCTTTGAGCCGCTGAAGATGCCGTTCGTATCTAGCATCGGCTCTGGCGATGAGCCGCTTGTAAGACTTCTTCTCGCTGGTTCCTGTCTTATCGCCAGCAACCAGAAGCACAGCCCGGCGTCGCGGATCAAACGCGAACGCAACGCGCCATTCGCCGCCTCGAAACGCAGCTCCTTCATATTCGGGTAACGGGAGCCCTTAAGCTTATCGACATGTGGCCGACCAGTTTCCGGTCCGAACCTCTCGACAAAGATAGCTTCGGCGTACAACTCGTCCTGTACTGCGGGCGCTAGTTTTTCGAACTCCGGTTCGAACTCGGGGTGGAAGGCTACAGTCCACTTCTCCACTAAATATGCTCCATAGAGCATATGCTGTCAAGCGCATATAAATCTACTTGGAAGTACGCTTACGAAAATGCCTTGGCCAGCAGGAACGCCGCACCCGCCGCCAAGCCCCCGATGACCACGGTTTGCAGGCCTGAACGCAGAGGGCGCGTCCCGGTGAAGCGGCCTTTGATATAGCCGAAGACCGCCAGCGCCAGCAGCGTGACCGTCACCGACCAGCCCAGCGCCGAGCGCGAGCTATGCGTCAGCATGTATGGCGCGAGCGGGATGATGCCTCCGGCGATGTAGGAGACGGCGATGGTCGCGGCGCTCTGCACGGCGCGCTTTGGATCGGGCTCTTCCAGTCCCAGTTCGAAGCGCATCATGAAATCGACCCACTGCTTGGGTCGCTTGGTCAGCGACTGGACGACGATGCCGCTCTCTTCGCGCGAGAGACCGTAGCTGGTGAAGACCTGCTGCACCTCGCGGGCTTCTTCGTCGGGAATCTCTTCCACTTCGCGGGTTTCGCGCTGGCGTTCGCTCTCGTAGTGCTCGGCATCGCCGCGCGCGGCGAGGTATCCACCAAGGCCCATGGCAATCGAGCCGGCAGCGATTTCGGCGAGCCCGGCGACCACCACGATGTGGCTGTTATCGACCGCGCCGGAGAGACCGGCTGCCAGGGCGAAGGGAACGGTGAGTCCGTCGGACATGCCGATGACGACATCGCGGACGACTTCTCCGGAAGTGAAGTGACGCTCAACGTGTGGGGTTTGCGGCATGCTCAGCCAGCTCCGGATGGGATTTGAGGTATTCCAAGGCCAGACTCACGACCTCGCGCTCTCCTTTGTAACTCAGCCGTGTGGGGCCGTCTTCCAGCGGCAGCCAGAAGGCACGTTGCACCTCGACCCGCATCTCCTGCGAGATATTGCCCATGCGGCCGGAGCGGTAAAGGAAGAGGTAGAAGCTGACGACTTTGAAGACGCGCGCGTGGTCTCCCCAATTGCGAACGTAGAAATATTTGGTGTCGGTGAGCTTGGTGACGAGGTCAGCACGGACCCCGGTTTCCTCGCGCACTTCGCGCTCCGCAGTTTGTTCGGGCTTCTCGCCGGGGTCAATCGTGCCCTTGGGCAATGCGACCAGATCGGAGGCACTGCCGTTGCGGCGCGAGCGCAGCGGGTGCACCGAACGTCGCGGGCGCTCGGCGTGGGGTTCGATCACCGCGAAATACCAGCGCTTGCGCATTCTGCGCAGCACTACCCCGCCGGCTGAAAACTCTCTTGCTGTGGGCACCGACCCTCGATGGACCTCGTTTTTAGTTTCGCAGAGCGGGCAAGGAGTGACAACCGCTGGGAGCCGCCAGAAACATAAAAACGGCGTGTCGTTTTGAATACGACACGCCGTGAAGTTGGGCCAAGCCGCTATTGGTGCGGCTGGGGCGGGGTTGGCTGCTGCTGTGCCGGCGTTTGCGGCTGGGCCGTTTGCGATTGCGGGTTCATTGTATCGTTCGCCGGGGCTGCGGAGGTGGGCTGCGCCAGCGTCAGGTTCGCTGGATCATTGGGAACGACTCCCGGCACCACCGGCATATGTTGAACCTTGCCGGCTTCGGCATCGCTCATGTCGATGCCCAGCTTGGTCAGCGTATCAGCCGTGTAAAGGTCGAGTTGCACGCGCGACTTTTCGTAGTTCGTTGCCGCCGCCAGCACGTTCGACTGCGCCTGGGTCAAAGCGCTCGAAGCCTGCAACACCAGGGTAGACGTCGATGCCCCCAGTGAATACTTCTTCTGTTCGGCATCGAGGTTCTGTTGAGCATAATCGCGGGCGGCTACGGATGCCTGGAGCGCTGCGTAGTTCTGCTGTAGAGCGAACTGCGCGTTGCGTACCTGCAAAACGATGGTGTTTTCCTGCTGCTGAACCGCGATTTCCGACTGCCGGTACTCGAGTTGCGAGCGCACCTGGTCGGCCTGGATCTGACGGTTGCGGAGTGTGACGTTGAGGTTCAAGCCCACACCCTTGTCGGGTCCGGTGGAGTTCCAGAGATTATCGAAAGCGCTGCCGTAACCGCCGGACGGAATGGTCGAGGTGCACGATGGGTCTCCGGTCGGGCACAACGGGTTCTGCTGGCCGGAAAGTCCAGCAGCGCCATAGAACGCATAAACGTTGAGGGTCGGCTTCAGGTAGTTGTTGATCGACCGTACACCGATTTTCTTGTTAGTGAGATTGATGCGCGACTGGATAATTTCCGGCCGCGCCTGGAGCGCCCGGTTGATCAGGTCTTCCACCGGCTGGATTTCAAAAGCCGCGTTGATCTGCAGGGTGTCGGTTGGAATCACCGGCGCAACCGCGAGAATCGGGTCGGCAACGTTGCGCGTGATGGCATTCTTCATCAGCAATTGCTGCAGCTGAAGGTTGGTCTGCGCGACGATGAGGTTCTGCTGCGCGGTCGCAACCGAACTCTTGGACTGGACCACGGTAATCGGCGCCAGGGTCCCGATCTGTACCTGCTTCTCAGTGTCAGAGAGCGTCTTGTTGGCCAGGTCGAGGGCGCGCTGCTGCACCTTCACGTTCTCGTAAGCGTTGACCAGGTCCCAGTAAATGTTCTCGATCTGCGAAACCGACGTCATGATCTGCAACCGGAAAGCGACATCCATGATTTCGCGGTTATTGCGCGCGATGCGGATCCAACGCAAGTTAGGGTCGTAACCGAAGCCAGCCAGCAGCGGCTGCTGCAAGGTCACCCGGAACGAGGAACTGAGCGCGGGCGACAGAGTGTTGAACAGCGCGTTGGAAGTCGAGCGGCCGTTGTTGAATCCCACGCTGAGCTGTGTGCCGGTGGCGAATCCCTGGTTGTAGGTGAAATTAGCGTTGCTGGTGTTCTGTACCAGGGTCGAGGTTCCGGTGAAGATTACGTTGGACTGCGGAGTGGTCGCGCGTTCACCCAGGATGCTGCTGCCGGTAACGATGGGGTCGAAGCTGGGGATGGGCGGTCCTTCACCTGTGGTGGAGGAAACAATGCCCGCAGCACCGGCGCCCGCGCCGCCGACTCCGACGGAGCCGCCGCCTGCGCCGCCGCCGGTCGAGCCCGTAGACGCGGTTCCCGTGCCGCCTGAGGCTACGCTGCCCGTGGTGCCGCCGGGAGTTCCCTGCACGATACCGGCATTCACACCGAGAGCCGCAGCGCCTGAGCTGGTGCGCAGAATGTCGGTGTCCGCCGTGTCAAGGTTGTAGCGCTGGATGGCGATGTCGAGATTGTTTTCCAGCGCCAGGGCCACAGCGTTGTTCAACGACAGGTACATCTTGCCGTCTTTGATGACGGAGTCGATCAACGCAGAATTCGATACATTGGGCGGGGGCACGGTGCGCGGAACGTAGGGCTGCCAGAACTTGGGAAATGATCCGACCCCTTTCGTGTAATCGAACTCGGAGTACGGATGCGCGTTATGTTGCGGCGCCGGGGCTTGCGGCATCGCGGTAATTGCTTGCGCTTCAGCGGCCTTATTGGTCTGCGGCGGCGCATCCTGGGCAAAAGTTGCAGTGGCCATCAGCAATGCCAATATCAGCGACATCGCGTCTTTTGCTGCTGACCCTAACGTTCTCGAAACAAACATTCCCTCGTCTCCCAAAAACCTTATAAATGCAGCATCGTGCAGGCTTGGTGTGCAGTTCGTCCGTCGCCTATCCCTAATACGGAGGAAAGTTCGCGAAGGTTCAATTGCAGGCCGGCAGTCGATCGCAGCGTATTGTTGACTCGAACCTCGTAAGTTGCAGGAAGTACAATAGTATAGCCGAGTTGCCACCACTTGTTGTGCGGTAGCCCAACCGACTGCGGGGGGCGCAATCATCGGCGTGCGCTACCATTCCTCACAAATCCGTGAGTCGTAATCTCAAATTAACGCTGGCGTATGACGGCACCGACTATAGCGGTTGGCAGGTGCAGCCCGGCCAGCCTACCATTCAGGGCACCCTGGCCGAGTGCATACGGCGCATCACCGGGGAAGAAGTCCTGCCGCAGGGATCAGGACGCACCGATGCCGGAGTACACGCTCTGGGCCAGGTGGCTTCCTTCGCAATTGAGTCGCCGATTCCCGAGCGAGGGCTGATGACGGCGCTGAACGATTCGCTGCCGCCGTCGATTCGAGTGACCGCCGCTGAGGAAGTTGAGGCCAACTTCCATGCCCGGCACTCTGCCAGGGCGAAGAGCTACCAGTACCGCATTTTGCGCGGCGATGTCTGCCCGCCATTCCTGGCGCGTTACGTTTTCCACGATCCTTATCCCATGAATGAAGAAGCGGTCATGTGTGCGACGGAAAGCTTGGTCGGCAGGCATGACTTCACTTCCTTCGCGGCGTCCGATCCGGACCGCAGCGCACGCATTGCTGCACAAATCCCCACCCAACCAAAAGAAGGTTGGATGGGGCACCCAAATCTGGACGACGGCGTCAACCAAGTTGCGACAGCGCCGTCGAACGTTCGGACGATCCATTCCGCGTTGTGGGTCCGCACACCGGACGAGCTCATGTTGATGGTGCGCGGCGATGGCTTCCTGCACCACATGGTGCGGAATATCGTCGGCACGCTGCTGCAAGTTGGCAAAGGAAGCCTGCGGGTGAACGATATCGCGCGTATTCTGGAGTGCCGCGACCGCAGCGCCGCCGGACCGACGGCTGCAGCATGCGGACTTTACCTGGTTAGCGTGGAGTATTGAGATTTAGTGGGCCTGTGGCTCGCAAACACGTTTTTCCGAGGGACGCGAATGTCTTCACCACGGAGGGCACAGAGGTCACGGAGGAAGACTCTAGAATTCTTACTTACGGTTTCTCGGTGAACTCCGTGTCCTCGGTGGTGATTGCTTTGTAGTGCCCTGATTAACGCATGGTTCTTGAGAGAGCGGGAGCACGGCCATGACCGCTGAAACGCGAGCTGTTCTCAGCAACGCTATCATCGTAGATACCAATCCTGCCACCAGCGAGGTGCTGGCGGAACTGCCCTGTGCGGGCGCCGAAGAAGTGCACGCCACGGTGCTGCGCGCGCGACGGGCGCAACCGAAATGGCACGCCACCCCGGTGTCGCAACGCGTCGAGGTGTTGCGCCGGTTTCAGCGACTGCTACGTGACCACACTGTCGATGTTGCGCAACTGATTTGCCGTGAGGCGGGCAAGCCGACCGCGGAGGCAATCTCGACGGAAGTGCTGGTTGTGCTCGATGCCACCGCGTTTTGCATGCGGACGGCGCATCGCTTCCTTCGTGATGAGCCGGTAGCGCACGGCAACATCGCCATGAAGTTCAAGAGAGGCGTGCTAACCCGGGAGCCGTACGGGGTCATCGGCATCATCTCGCCGTGGAACTATCCCTTCTCCACGCCGGCGGTGGAGACGGTTGCCGCCTTGGCGATGGGGAACGCAGTCGTCATCAAGCCATCCGAGTTCACGCCACTGGCTGCGCTCGAACTGCAAAAGCTCATGCACGCGGCGGGACTCGATCCGGACCTATTGCAGGTTGTGGTGGGTGAGGGGCCCGCAGGCGCTGCGCTGATCGACTCAGCCATCGACAAGCTCATCTTCACCGGCAGTGTTGCCACCGGCAAGCGGGTGGCTGAGGCGGCGGCGCGGCGTCTGTTGCCCGTGGTGTTGGAATTGGGCGGCAAAGACCCCATGATCGTTCTGCCCGACGTCGACCTGGAGGTGGCCACCAGCGGAGCCTTGTGGGGCGCGTTCATGAATGCCGGCCAGACCTGTTTGTCGGTGGAACGCTGCTACGTGCATCGCAGCATCTACCAGCCTTTCCTGCGCATGATGACGGAGAAGATTGGCCGAATGCGCGTTGGCAACGGTCTCAATTCCGAAGTGGAAATGGGTCCGCTGATCAACCAGCGCCAGTTGCGGACAGTCGAGGCACACGTGAACGATGCAGTGCAGCGCGGCGCGCGACTGCTCACGGGAGGGCGCAGGCTGACCGAACTGGGGCCGAACTTTTACGCGCCTACGCTGCTGGCCGACGTGACTGGGGAAATGCAGGTCATCCAGGAGGAGACTTTCGGGCCGGTATTGCCGGTCGCCGCGTTTGACAGCGAAGCCGAGGCCATCGCGCTTGCCAACAACAGCGAGTTTGGTTTGGCCGCCAGTGTCTGGACGCCGTGATCGCAAGTGGGGCGAAGCCATGGCACGACAGATCAAAGCCGGCACGGTGATGGTCAACGACATGATTTCCTGCTTCGGCATCTCCGAGGCGCCGCACGGGGGCTTGAAGCAGAGTGGAATTGGGCGAACCCATGGTGAGATGGGACTGGCCGAAATGGTGCAGGTGAAGTACATCGACTCCGACCTGCTGCCCAATATGGCGAAGGTCTGGTGGTATGGCTACGGGCGGGAGTTCCAGCGGCAGATGGAATCGATGGTGCAGATGACCTTCGGCCCAGGACTGACCGCGAAGTTGCGCGGCGCTATGGGGGCTGTCGGTGCCCTGCGCCGCAAGTTCCGAATCTGAACCGGCACTGTTTCCAGACTGATGAACCATCAGGCATTTCGGACGTACTGGCAACGAGTCGCGCCGAGGTTTTCCGGCTCTGGGAAATGGCTATTTTTACTGGTCCGAGACACCAATCCGGCTCCGCCGCTGCTATGCTTTGAAGTGTCTCAGCTTTGTAGGGGGTTGTATGGGACTCTGCGCCGCTTTCACCCGGAAGCGCTTTCTTTCCGCTGATACCTCGACAACGGTTTTACGGCTCAGTGGCGTTGCGCTGATTTGCCTGATGGTGTTCGTGGCTCCCAGGTACTCGCACGCACAGATAGGCAGCATTGAGCCTCCGCCACACATGGGCGTGGGTGTTCCGATGTCCGACTCGCCGACCGGCAGTGTTCCGGGAGACACGCGCCGCGGCGTCGCCATACGGATCACCATCCTCAACGAGCAGAAGCAGCCTTTAAAGCAGCAGTCTTTGGCGAGGATCACTAACCAGAATTCCGGCCGGATTCTGTTTGAAACAAGTCGAGGCACCGAGATCGTTTTCCCCAACCTTCCGCCCGGCAAGTACAAGATCGAAGTCGGCGCGGCAGGCTACGTTGCCATGCACGGGGAGGTCAACATCCCGATCTGGCGCATGATGTCAGCCAGAGCGTGTACCTGGCGCGTGATCCTGCGGCGGTGAACTTCAGCCTAGGCGATGCAGGCGAGATCCCGGCCAAGGCCCACAAAGAAGCCGCCAAAGGCGTGCAGGCGCTGGAGCTGGGAAACTTCGTTGAGGCCCGGAAGTATCTGGAAGCCGCCGACCATCGATATCCCTCAAGCTCGACCATCAAGTTTCTGCTGGCCTACGCCGCGCTTCAGCAGAAGGACGAGGACCGCGAGCTGCAATATCTGCAGGAGGCGACGAAACTCGATCCTCAGAACCTGCAGGCGCAGAACCTGCTCGGTCAGCTCTACTACCGGCGTGGCGATTACGCGCATGCCGCCGAAGCCGAATCGCTAGTGGTCGCACGCAGTAAGGATTCCGTCATGGCGCGCAAGGTGCTCGCCACGTCGTATCTCAAGCTGAAGCAGTTTGACAAGGCGCGCGAGCAGGCCCAGTGGCTGGTCGATCACGGTGGAACCGAGGGCACCTCGGCCCGCCTCATCCTGGGACAGGCGATGGTTGGGCTGGGCCAGTATGAAGCTGCCATTCCGGTACTGCAGGCGTATCTCGACGACGACCCTGCCAGTTCTGTGGCCGGGCAAACCAGGCAGCTCATCAGTCAGCTGCAACAGAATTCCGGCAAAGTAAACGCCGCCATTGGCGATCCCGATCTCGAGGGCGGAAACGAAGCACTGTTGAAAGCCGGCATGCCGCAGGACGTTGATCTGCAGAAGCCGAACGTCGCTGCCGGAGTGCCTTGCCCGACCAACCTCATGCAGATGACGGCGAATCCTTCAAAGCTGCTGGTTGATAGCGTGGCGCAGTTCTCAGCCATCGAGCACATGTCGCACGAGAACATCAGCCTGCAGGGGACGCCGCGCAACCGCGAGACCCGCGACTACAACTACGTCGTTTCTATCAGCGAACCTCCCAACGGAGCGCTGTCGATTCAGGAATATCGCGACTCGGGAAACCTGGCCATGCCTGACCAGATCACCACCACCGGTCTGCCGGTACTAGCGGTCGCATTTCACCCGCTGTTCCGCGACGACTTTGATTGGAAGTGCGAGGGACTGGGCGACTGGCAAGGACAGGCAGCGTGGCTGGTGCATTTCCGCCAACTCGACAATAAGCCCAGCCGCCTGCGCTCTTACGTGGTGAACAAGAACAACTACCCGGTCAATCTGAAGGGGCGGGCATGGATCTCGGCGGATGGTTTCCAAATCCTGCATCTGGAAACCGACCTGGTGAAACCCATTCCTGAAATCAGGCTGGTGACGGAGCACACCAGCGTTACCTATGGCCCGGTGCAGTTCAGGAGACATGGCACCGACCTGTGGCTGCCCAAGAGCGCGGAGCTATACGTGGTCATGGGGAAGCGGCGCTTCCATCGCAGCGAGAACTTCGATCACTTCATGCTTTTCGCAACTGACACGATGGAAGCTGCCAAGCCTCCGAAGACGGAATCGGCTCCAACACCTGTCCCGAACTCAGGACCTTCGCTGAACGAGTAGCGTCGCGCACCAAGTGAAAGCGGATGGCCGCCGGAAAAAGGCGGCCAGGCTTATTTACCCACTGCCTCCGGCTTACTTCGGTTCTTTGGCTGCGAGGATTTCAACCATCTCAATCGACGGTGCCTGGGCGAGCAATTCGTCCGCTTTGGCGAATAGCGCCTTGGCGATCTCGCCGTTGAGATGCGCTTGGCGGCCGTTGTCATCCGCAAAGGTATCGAAAATTCCGAAAGTCTTTGGACCGAGTTTCAGGGCGAACCAGAGATTGGTGCCCGCCTCCGCCTGAGCCAGCGGTAGCGCGCTCTTCAAAAATTCCGCTAACGCTTCTTCTTTACCCGGCTTTGCTTCCAGTCTTGCCAAAAGTGCCAGCTTGCTAGCCATTCCGATCTCCTTCGCGACGTGCGTTTGCAGGTCTGAAGTGAAGATGCCCGTGGCGGGCGAAAAGAAACGGCTGCCAGCGAATCTTGATTCCGATTCGGACAACCGGGCGGGAGTTGAAGCACAAAAAAATGGCCGCCCCGAAGAGCAGCCCTGTTGTTCTACTCGGTGCCCCAGGTTCGGCCTTCTGTTGGCCTAACCTGGGTTATTCGAGATCCCAGGTTAGCCCAAAACAAGGGCGAACCTGGGGCACCGTTCGTTCTACCCGGCGACCTCTTCCAATTGCTTCTGGTCGATGTCGAAGTTCGACCACACGTGCTGCACGTCGTCAGAATCTTCCAGCGCTTCCAGCAGGCGGATCATGGTGTTGGCCTGCTGGCCTTCGAGCTTGGTGTAGGTCTGCGGGATCATGCCGACTTCGGCGACCTCAGGCGTGATGCCTGCCTTCTTCACCGCTTCCAGAACGCTTTCGTACACCGAGGGATCGCAAAGAATCTCCCAGCTCTCGCCGTCGTCCTTCAGGTCTTCGGCGCCGGCTTCGAGAACGATGTTCATCAAGTCGTCTTCCTTGGCGGCCGACTTGGTAATCACGATGTCGCCCTTCTTGTGGAACATATAGGCGACCGATCCGGCCGCACCCATGTTTCCGCCATTCTTGGAGAAGGCGTGGCGGATTTCGCTGACCGTGCGGTTGCGATTGTCGGTCGAGACCTCGACCAGGATGGCGACGCCACCAGGGCCGTAGCCCTCAAACGTGATCTCTTCGTAGGTGACGCCCGGCAGCTCGCCAGTGCCGCGCTGGATGGCGCGCTTGATGTTGTCCTGGGGCATGTTCTCAGCCTTGGCAGCCGCAACCGCAGTGCGCAGGCGGGGATTCTTCTCCACGTCGCCGCTGCTCTTGGCGGCCATGGTGATTTCCTTGATCAGGCGAGTGAAAATCTTGCCGCGCTTGGCGTCGAGCGCGCCCTTCTTATGCTTAATTGTGGCCCATTTTGAATGGCCTGACATGAGAAAACCTCTTCAGAAAGATAGCGTTGCATTCCACACCCGCCAAAGGAGGGCAGGCATAGACACCCGAGTGGAGTTTCGGGCAAAACAGGATTATAACATCGCGGGTTAGGCTGAATGATGCCGGAATGTCAGCCCTTTTGCCGCAACTCCGGCCTATAATGCTGGCGAACGCGGAGGCGACCAATGCGCGTGGTTCCGGTTCTTCTTCTTCTTCTGTTCTCTAGTTTCTCGCTTCACTCCCAAACCGCTCCCGCCGTGCGCCGAGTCACAGCAGTGCAAAGCGTCAGCTTGACGGAAGACAGCGCCGTTTCGTCGGAAAACTTCCAGCAAGCAGTTCACGATATTCAAGGGAGTCGTTACCTCCGCGACCCGGAGACAAGGATTGCCGAGGTTGCGCGAAGCGCTATAAAGGACCGAGGCTACTTCAAAGCCGAAGTCGCGACAGTCGCGACGGAGGTCCTGAATGAGACCGCCAGAACCCGCACAATCGCTGTCACCCTGCGCATCCGCGAAGGCGAGCAATACCGTGTGGCACACATCACCTTTGCTAAAGACAAGGAGTTTTCTGAGGCGCAGCTTCGGCAGGCGTTCCCCATCCATGAAGGCGATGTGTTGAGTGACAAGAAGATAAGCGAAGGCGTCGAGAATATCAGGAAGCTATTTGCCACCAAGGGCTATATGGAAGGTGGCGCGTTTCTAAAAGAAATCGTTGCCGATGACGCAAGCGGAACGGTCTCAATAACCATGGACGTGAACGAAGGCCCGCAGTTCACCATCAATGGCCTGACGCTGGAAGAGGGCTCGATGTACTCGATCAATGGCGTCATACCAAAAGTCAAAGGCGGATGGACGGCAGATCAATCGGCAAAACTACAAGCGCTGGCCAGCTCGTATGTCGGAACTCATGACGTGCAAGGGTTCATCGACGCAGTGAAGAAGCAGCTGGCTCAAATGTTCCCCGACTACGACCAGATCGATTCGCTAGTCGGACACATGCAGGGCACCGCGAAAAATATCATCACAGTGAACGTTCATTATCCGCAGGAAATACCCTACTGACGGAACTTACCCGGCCATCTTCAACTTCGCCAGCAACTCGGAGGGATGTACCGGTTTGGCCAAGATTTCAAAGTCGTGGCCTTGCGAGCGGGCGTTCTCCAGCAGATCGGCCGTGGCGGCCTGTCCGGAGAACAGCAAAATTTTGCAGGAGGGCAGGAACTCGCGAATGTGAATGGCTGCTTCAATGCCATCCATGTCCTGCATGATGACGTCGCTGATGATGAGATCAGGACGCAGCTCGCGCGCACTGTCGATGGCTGACAGGCCGCTATACACCGCGGAAGCGTCGTAGCCGTTAATGTCGAGAATCTTGGCCAAGGTGTCAGCGATCACCTGCTCGTCGTCAACTACCAAAACTTTAGGGCGCTTCGGCGCGTGCATTCACTAGCTCCTTCAGAGGTCAGCGAAGCCAAAAGACGATTGTAACGGAGTCACCAGAAAAGCAGACAACCAAGGTTGGATGTCAAAGCTGCTCTTCGGGTCGGCCATAATCGTGCAAAAGTTACACGACTGGCCCTGCTTCGCTCTCGGTTATTAACTAGTTTAGCAAGTGGACAGCCAAAGCTGCTCGCCAACATGCGCCGTTTTGCACCGTATCGGTTACTCAAACCCGCCAAGTTCACGACTCACAGCACGCAGTGACCTATGTCACGGCCACTCGGTTAGCGATTTCCCTAGAGTGTTGATGGCGGTGAGAGCCGCTGCCACCGATGCCGCAATGGCCGGGGCACGCATTTCTTGATCGGAGAACGCAATTATGGCTTACACGATTGTTGATACCTGCACCAAAGATGAACTCTGCGTCGAGGCTTGCCCCGTCGATTGCATTCATCCCAAGAAGGACGACGAGAAGTTCGAGACGGCTACCCAGCTGTGGGTCGACCCCAACGGCTGCATCGATTGCGGCGCCTGTGTTCCGGTGTGCCCGACCAGTTCCGTTTTCCCCAACGAAGAAGTTCCGGCCGACAAGCTCGAGTTCATCGAGAAGAACGCGGCTTACTTCGCGTAGGGCACGGGTGGCCTTGGAAGGGGCGCGACTTCGGTCGCGCCGATTGAATTGCTCCTGGGCGGATGTGCCGTCGTGCATCCGCGCAACGTGATTACTGGGCCTGCTGAAGAGCTCCGCGACGCTAGCCTTCCCGTCAGGTCATCCTTGGCTTCGAGTGGGCACCACCTCGGTTGATCCGAAGGGCTGCAACTTCGCGTCAGGGCACGACCTCTGGTCGTGCCGAAAGAGCCACAATATAGACAAGGGCTTTAGCCCCTGCTGATGTCCAAGCCGTCAAGACCAGCCTCGCCAGACTCGATAAAGGCCCACGCTCGCACTTTCTTTGTGACAACGCGAGCTGCCGAAGGCAAAGCCATCCTCCAGAGCGACCGCATGGCAGACTTGTTCGCCGATGTCCTGCGCTCCTACACACGGCAAGAGAAATTTAAGGTGCACGATTTCGTCGTCATGCGAAATCATGTTCATCTACTCATCACCGTGAACCGCTCAATGAGCATTGAAAAAGCCATGCAGCTCATCAAGGCAATTTCTCATTTCGGGCGCGAAAGGAACTCGGCTTCAGCGATGAGATTTGGCAACGCGGATTCTCCGATGTACGTGTTCGCGACGAAGAAAGCTTTCGCGAACACCAGCGGTACATCTACAACAACCCCGTAAAAGCCGGAATGGCGAGGAAGCCGGAGGAGTATCCGCACTGCTCTTTGTACCTGCGCAAGCTGAAAGCACAGGGGCTAAAGCCCGATTCCAAAGCAGCGATGACCGGCACGACCAAGGTCGTGCCCTGACTCGGAGCGTCGCCGGGCCGAGTTCCAGCCATCCCGCACCCCTTCACTCGGTGGCCGTGAGGTTCACCTTGTCGAGCCATACATTGTAGGGATCCTGCTCGTAGTCGCCGTCCATCTGGAAGGCGACATCAATGCTTTCCATCACCCAACTCTCGTTCGCCTGATACATATCGACCGGGTACGTCTGGTCGTTGATGGTTACGCTGATGTAATGCACCTGGTTGCCGACGCGCTCAAAGTGCCACACCAAGTGGATCCATGTGTTGGCCGGGAAGGGAGTGCAGGGGATTTTCGTGGGCGTCCAGCCGTTCTTGCCATCCCAAACGTCCCAGTGCTTGGTGTCTTTGAAATTGCACTCAGTTCCAAAGACCCAGCGTTGATTGTTGAACGCCTGGTTGACGTCGAACTCCAGCGCCTGCGCAAACTGCGGCTTGTCGATGTAGAAGTAGAGGTCGTAGGTGAACTTGGTAACGTTGGTTCCCCCGCCCAGGAACTTGGTATACAGCTCGTTGCTGTAGCCCTTGGGACCGCCCATCGTCAGGTGGGCCGACGATCCGCTCAGTGAGGGCGTGCCCTGTCCCTCCGTCATGGTTGAGACGGCGTCGCCCAATCCTGCGGCGCAAATCTGTCCTGCGCGCGGGTGTCCCGGGGGGAACTTTGCCGAGCATGGCTCCCAGTTGGGAATGTTCTGAATCTCGCTGATCAGCGGATTGCCCGCACCACTCACATCCACATTGAAGCTGGTGCTCACGTTGTTGCCCTGCTTGTCGGTGGCGAGCACCTCTACCGTGTGATATCCGGCAGCAACAAAGATCTGCGCGTCCAGCTCGTTATAGAACGTGAACTGCGTGGCCGCGCCATCGATGAAGACGCGCATGTGGTCGATGGGATTTACCAGCGACGCGGCTGCCACCAGGTGCATGGGCGAGGTCACGGTCGCGCCATCATTCGGTGAGGAGACGCAAACCGAACCGTACTGCGTCGTTCCCGGAGTTGGTGGCGGAACCGGCGCCGGATCGGGAAATGGCGCTACTCCGGTCAGTGGGCCCTGCGCGAATTGCAGCTGCACCGTCGGGCAAGTTGGCGGAGGCGGGGGTGGTGGCGGGGGCGGCGGTGGTGGTGGAGCGGTCGTTCCACCTCCCGTACCAGTCCCAGAACCAGTTCCTGTGCCGGTGGTGCCGCTGCTAGTGCCGGTGCCCGTGCCGGAGTTCGAAGTGCCTGTCCCTGTGCCCGAGCTGCTGCCCACACCAGTGCCCGTGCTGGCGGAGTTGTTAGACATTCCGCCGCAGCCCATCAGCATGGTCAAGAGGAAAAAAGCCGAGAGCACACCAATCGTGAAGGTGAGCCTGGAAGCCCGCCGACCGGAACCATACTCCGGCGTAGAAATGCGACCCCGCATGTGAGACCCCTGAAAAAGATTCGTTAGTCTCGAAAGATGCAGCTCAGACCATCAGGTTGGCCCCTGGTTGCTGCGATCGCGAGCGGGCCAGCCACTTACGCCTGGTCGATGCGTTACTGCGTGGGTCCGCGAATAGCGAAGAGAAAAATGCGAATCGGAGAATGGCCTGTGTTCTAATTAAAAGCCGCTGCAGCTGCGGCAGGAGGACGGGCAATGGAAGAGCGTGACTTCTACGATGAGCGTCAGGAAACGAAGAAGAGCACTCTTACATGTCCTCATTGCCGGCAGGAAGGCGAGTATGAGCTGGGGTGGTTCGTGCGCACCAAGAAGCGCCAGCTTCCCGGGCGCGCCGACGAGCGCGATCGCGCCAAATTTGCCAAGGCCCGCTCTTACATGGTGCGCCGCGACGATCTCGTCGCCTGCAAGAACATCCGCTGCCGCAAACGCTTCGAAGTCTCAGGCGTGCAGTCGGTCGCGTTCATCGAGTAGCCAATCCGCGAGACCCTACTGATTGGCCAGGCCAAAGGCCCCTACATCCGGCGTCGCAATGTTTTGATCGTTCGCAGTCCCATAGATAACGCCGTTCAGCACTGCCGGCGTTGGCCATCTTTCGGGTTGATCAACACCGGACACATGCTCCCAAAGCGATTGACCTGTACCTGCGTCTAAAGCGTCGATGGCGAAGTAGTCGAAGCCCGCTCCCCGAACCGACCAGGACTCTACGTAGACGACGCCATTCGCCACGATAGGAGAAATGGCGTCCCCTCCGTTAAACAGCGCAGCTTGCCAGACCGTCGCTCCGGTACTGGCGTTGAGAGCGTAGGCATAGGCCTTGGCTCCGACGAAGACCCTGCCATTGGCGACAGCGGGTGTAGAAGTAAAGGTGATGTTGCCGACCGACGGCGACTTCCAGATCGTTGCTCCTGAACCGCCGTCCAAGGCATAGATGTTGAAGCCAGACTGCTGAGACATGGGATCCGCGATTGCGATGTAGACCGTCGCGTTGGCCACGGAAAGACCGCCAGCCGTGCGGTAAGGAGTAGCCCGGGGCGTTGGACTCACTCCGAAGTGCCGGTGCCAGACCACCATTCCGGTGCCGGCGTTCAAGCCATATACACCGCCATCCCATGAGGTGACATATGCCATTCCGTTGGCGACTGCCGGGGAAGCTGTGGCAACCGAGCCTGATGAAAATCCCCAGATGCGCGCCCCTGTCTCAGCGTTGAGTGCCATGAAGTCGCTTCCATCGCTGGTGTAGAGGACGTTGTTGAGTACCGTCGGCGAACTCTGGCCGGCATTTGCGACATGCCAGAGCAGTGCTCCCGTATTGGCGTCTAAGGCATACAGATCACCCGCGGGTACATAAACGATCCCATTTGCGACGGCCGGCGACTGCACCGGGAAGTTCTGGGTGACATACATCCAGATCAAAGCGCCGGTATCGGCGTTGAGGGCGTATACATAGCCTAAATCCGTGCCGAAGTAGAGGATGCCGTTGGCCACGGCGGGTTGAGAACAAAGTCGGCCGCTGGGCGCAAAGATCCACCTCCGCGTCACGCTGCCGACGTTAGTCGGATTCAGAGTGGACTCGTAGGGGTTATACCCTGTAAGCCCCGGGTCGAAGTTAAATTGCGGCCAGTCCACGAGAGAACCACTGCTATTCGCCGCGTCGCGCTGCGGAGCCCGCGATGGATTTTGTTGCGCCAAGGCGAGCGACGTAACCAGAAACAACAGCCCCAAACAGGCGAAGAGCTTCAGCTTCATATGTCCTCTCAAACGTTGGCGAATGAACGGGAGATCGTCAGGCGCGACATCATACATCACTTCGGGCGGTGCGAAGCAACGAACTGGTGAAGCGCAGAGGAGGTGTCGCGTCGCCTCGTGTCGTAGCTCTGGATCCGCTGCCGCAAACGCTTCGAAGTCTCAGGCGTGCAGTCGGTCGCGTTCATCGACTGAGAGCGATCACATTCAGGCCACTAGTTCGGAAGTCCCCAAGCCGACACTTGGCTTACCCCTGCCGAGATACTAGAGCCGTAGATCATTCCGTTAACTACCGCCGGAGTAGGGAAAAAGTCGTAATTAGCTGACCCGGACGATTGATAATTCCAGAGCGTAGCGCCGGTACCAGCGTCGAAGGCGGTGATGACACCGTAACCCGTTTGTTCACCAGTGCCGATCCAGGTTCCGGCGTAGACCACGCCATTGGCTACGACGGGCGAGTTGCCGTCGCCCGGAACTTGCCAGACCACCGCGCCTGTAGCAGCATTCAAGGCATACACCATCTCTCCGGACACGACATAGACCACACCGTTGGCCACGGCGGGGGTTTCACTGTACAGCGAGGCCAGTGTCTTGGCCCAAATAACCGCGCCTGTACTGGCGTCCAAGGCGTATAAGACGTACACATTATGCTTGCCCTGGATCCCGACGTATAGCACTCCGTTAGCAACCGCCTGGCCGGCAAGGCCACCGCCAAGGCTCTTGGGAGGACCTATGCTGCTCCCAAGTTGCTTGCTCCATACGAGTGCTCCGGTATTGGCGTTCAAGGCGGAAACGGTGCCGGCCCCCCCATTGACATACACCAGTCCGTTAGCCACGGCCGGGGGTAGCCCGGTTTGCCGCTGACGTCGCATAGTTCCACACCAGCGCTCCGGTTGTGGCATTCAGTGCGTAGACGTTCTTACCCGGATCCGTAAAGTAAAGGATGTTGTTGACGACTGTTGGCGAGCAATACTGGGCCTGGCCAGGCACGTCATATTGCCAGATGAGGGCTCCAGTGGTGGCATTTAGCGCGGAGACATTGTTGGGGTCGATGACGTAAACCATGCCATTGGCTACGGCCGGTGACCCGAATACGGGACCATCGATCCCATAGGTCCAGAGGAGCGCTCCGGTAACAGCGTTGACAGCGTATATCGCGTCGAGGGAGTCCGACGCGAACTTGCCGGAAGCGCCGGGATAGAAACTGCTGGCGAAATACATTACGTCATTCACCACCGCCGGTTGGCCTTCGACACGGCCTTCGGCAGGTGCATACGACCACTTCAAGGTGACGTTCCCGACGTTCGACGGGCTGAGGATAGTCTCGTACGGGTTGTACCCAGTGAGGCCTGAATCGAAGTGAAACTGCGGCCAGTCCACAAGGGAACCACTGCTATGTGCTGCGTCGCGCTGCGGAGCCCGCGATGGACTTTGCTGCGCCAAGCCAAGCGACGTAACCAGAAACAACAATCCCAAACAGGCGAAGAGCTTCAGCTTCATATGTCCTCTCAACGGTCGCGTGCGACGACAACGGCGGAGCCTAAGGCGCCACATCATACATCAGTTTCTAGACTTCGCAGATGAAAGGCCGAAGAAGATAGCGCGTCAACTCACGTCCATCGAGGAGCGAGAAGAACAATCCTACGCGCTACCAGAAAAAGTAAAATCCCCACCCCGCCAAAAGATGGCGGAATGGGGCACCCGTCTACCCGTTGCTGGTCGGAGAGAAAGTCAGAAGGGAAAAGCCAAAGCCAAGAGCGAACAGCGAGGAGCGGCCTTACTGCGGCACGCCGACGGCAGATGCCGGGGTCACGCTCTTTCGCGCGGTCGTGGGAGCCGGCTTGTAGGCAAAGTAATCGTGATCGTAAAGATTGCGATAGAGATGGCCGGCGAGTTCGGCGGCCTTGGGGCCGAAGGTGGGGCGTCCGCCTTGCAGGAAGATTACGGTCACGATGCGTCCGTATTGTGTGTCCGCGTAAGAGCCAAACCAGCCAAAGCGCGTGCCCGATTTCGAGCAGGTCCCGGTCTTCCCCAGCACCGGTTCTTCGATGAAGTTGGTCCGCAACGAGCGAGCCGTGCCGTATTCCACCGCTCCTGACATGCCTTCGGAGATTTCAGGAATGATGGGGCCGATATCCAGACGCCGCTTCACTTTCGGCGTGAAGTTCGCGACCTGTTCCGGCGTCGTCGGATGCTGCAGGTAGTACAGGGTTCCGCCGTTGGCGATGGAAGCCATCAGAGCGCCCAGCTGCAACGGAGTGAGCGAGATGCTCTCGCCGAACGAGCACATCTTGCCTACGCCTCCGAGCTTCGCGTCTAGCTCCTCGGTGGGGAAAGTACCCAGATGCTCGCCGGGAATGTTGTAGCCCGCCAGTTCACCGAGGCCGAATTGCCGATCGTAGTAGCTGACCTTCTCGAATCCCAGCTTGCGGCCGACCGCTTCGAAATACGCGTTGTTGGAGTGCGCCAGAGCTGTGGTCAGGTCAACCTTGTAGTACTTGCCGAGCGGCACCAGGGTGTCTTTGGTGATGACGTTCTCGCTCAGGGCCGCCAGCGCCACCGCGACTTTGATGGTCGAGCAGGGCGTCGCGCCGGCGGACAACGCCATCTTCTGGTTGACCATCGCCAGAATGCGTCCGCTATCGGGATCGATGGCGACGATGGTGCCATTCATATTGCCCAGCGCATCGATGGCAGCCGCGCGTACTACCGGATCTTCGCCCGCCGTAATGTCGCCGTCCGTCTGATCGAGCGCGAACGAGTTGCTGGAGAAACGCTCGTAATATTTGTGATGCTTCGACGTGGACGCTACCACGTGAGTGGAGCGATTACGGGCGGCAGCAGTCTTGCTGCTGTGCCGCGATTTCGCCATCTTCTTCTGCGCCGACGCCGATTCCGAGACTTTGGGAGTCTTGTGCGAACTGTGGGTGGTGTGATGGGCCGCAATGGTGGCAGCCGGGGCCGCGCCGGGCAATAAGAGCAATGCGGCGGCGATGCGAACGATAATGGCGCGGGGGGAAGTCATGGCCGATCCCAAGTCTCTGTAGCACGTCAGGAACCAGGAGCTGCCAAGTTCGCAACCTGATCCGGAACTGATTCCGATAGTAGGAAATCCGAAGCCAGACTTCAACTTAAAAATCGCCGGCCCGAGCCTGGGAACCAAGTCCACAAACAGAACAGATGAAGCCACTTAGGCCTGAGTTGCAGGCTGAACTACGTGCTACTCAGGCAGTAAAGTAAGGCGTTTGCCGGTTTATCAGGCGGTAAACGGATCCGCTGGTTTTCCTACTCGCGCTGGAGGCTTGAGATCTTCGTTGCGTGACTTTCCATGGTGAGTTGATGAGTGCGTGCTAACTTTTCCGGCGCGTGGCTGAACCGCACGCTACCGTGTCTTTGGCCGCCCTAACCATTGTCGGCGGCAGTTTTGCGATATACGGCTGCGCCTCGAAACTGCCGGCGAGGTTCTGGGTTCAATCAGTTCAACAACCCTGAGAATGGTCGTCTAAACAACGACTATGCCCTTCGCGGAACAATTCGCCCCTGTTTCGCGGAGGGTTTTCCATTTTTAGCTATCAGCTATCAGCTATCAGCCGTCAGCTCTCAGCTATCTTTTTCAGTTGTCAGTTGTCAGTTGTCAGTTCGGGTGTCAGGTATCAGGTATCAGGAATCAGGTTTCGGAAATCATCGTGCCTGCTCCTATCAACTTCCTTCTCTTTTCAGCGAATTCCTTACTACGACTGCCGTATCTGACGCCTGACACCTGATACCCGATGCTCAATCAAGCTGAGAGCTGACGGCTGATAGCTGACAGCTGTATTACCATCTCTTCATGTCCGAAGAACGTGCACGCAAGATCAAGCTCATGCTGTTTGACGTAGACGGTGTGATGACCGATGGGACCATCTTCCTGTTTCCTGCGCCTGCGGGCGCGAGCGGGCAGGGCACGCATGAGCATCGCGAGCAGTACGCGGATAAAGGCGGGTTCGCCATTTCCAGCGCAAGCATGATGGAAGCGAAAGGCTTCGACGCCCATGATGGCACCGGCTTCTCGTTGCTGCGGCTCGGCGGAATCAAGGCGGGAATCATCACCAAGCGCATCTCCGAAACAGTTGCGCTGCGGGCGCGCGACCTGAAGCTCGACATCGTGTACCAGGGTCAGCAGGACAAGGCCGCAACCTTTTACGAGATTTTGGAGAAGCACGGCTATCGCGCGGAGGAAGTCTGCTATGTCGGCGATGACGTGATTGATCTTCCCGTCATGCGCCTCTGCGGGCTGGCCATCGCTGTGAGTAATGCGCGTCCGCAAGTGCTGCGCGAGGCGCACTACGTCACCGATCATCCGGGCGGACATGGCGGGGTGCGCGACGCGGTCGAGTATGTCCTGCAGGCGCAAGGCAAACTCCAGCAGGCCATCGACGACTACATCACGGCGCGCAGTAGCGACCCGGCGACCAAGGTGCAGTAGCAATGCAGCTATCCGCTGGACCAACACCCAAAAGTCGCACCAACTTCAAATTACGTCCCACTGCTGGTAGTTGAGCGATGGGCGGCCGCGTCCACCGCTTGCGGCTTCGCGCCTTTTATCGCCAGCCACAGCATGAATGCTACCTCGCCCATCATCGCAGGCTGCGAGTAGCTGTACACCTTGCCCTGATATTGCGGCAACAGGATAGACACCATGCTGAGGATCACCCAGGCGCAACCCGCCAAGGCAAGCCAGAGGCCGAAGATGCGCGGCACGAACCGCGACTTATAGATAAGGGCGGCAAGTGGAAAGAGCCACAGTCCCCAAAACATCCCGGCCACCACCAATCCCTGGCCATGCAATTTGAGGAACAGCATGGCAACAGCCTCACGCTGAGGCCTTTCGATGATGGACAGGAAGCCCGCCCCGCGTACGAGCATAAGGGCGGCGATTGAGTTCACCTCGTTGAGAAAGGCGATGGGAACCGAGATCACGATGAGTAAAACCATCACAACAGCATGGCGCCGGTTGACCTCGTTAAGCAGGTCGTATAAAGCCAGGGCGACGAAAATAAAACCGGCCATGCCGAGGAGTTGCGCCGCGATGCCCAAACGAAACAGCATCTCGGAGGCCAGGATGTTACTGGCGGTGGCGCTTGCGTTTCCGCTCACGATCAGCTTGTTGGGAACATAGGCCATGGCGAAAAAGCCGAGGATTGACATGAGCACATAGAGCAAGCCTGCAAATCGACCTGGGTTTCTCGTGAAGTTCATAGCTCCCCTCGGCGAGTGTACCGTCTTGGAGTAGGTAGCTGGTTGAAAGATGGCCACCAGCGAGCGTGGTGTTACTAGCTTAAGCGCAGGGGTGCACCCACGGATCGCTCGACCGGTAAACGTAATTACGAAACACACGGCCAGCAAAAAGCCGGGGACTTATGTCCCCGGCCGTAGAGAAAACTTCGAACCAACTACAGATTGATCTTGCGGCGCAGCATACCGGCGAGGCCCAGTACACCAGTTCCCATGAATACCAGCGTGCCGGGCTCAGGTACGTCGGTGTTCATGAAGCTCTGGAAAGCCATGCTATAGCCAAACAGCTGGGTATAGTCGGAGATCTGTCCATTGATGTTGAGGTACAAGTCGCCGCCGGAGTACGGGATGGTCGAGCCGTAAAGATTGCAGCATCCCGGACCGCCCGACACGTCGATGACGAAATGCTGGCCGGCGCTCAACAGGATGTTGGCCGCCGTAGTGTCGATAAATGTTCCACCGGCACCGATCCCCACCGTCTCCTGAAACGCCCACTGACCGTTGTAATAGGCGTCACCTACTCCAATGCGGACCAGGTCGGTGTCGACGCCGGACTGCGTGTAAAGCGTGATGCCGGACAGCTGCCCGGCCACCCCTGTTGTGACCTGTTGCTGCCACTCGAGGCCATCATTCAAACCGACATTGTTCGGTGGATTGTTCTGGTCAAGAATCGAATTCGCGTGCGCTGACACCACGAATCCCAAAAACATCAACAAGCTCAACCAAACTGCAGATTTCCCACGCATCATCGTTCCTCCTGCTCGGCATTGCAACTGCCGGTCTGTTTGGGCCATCTGAACTCCGACTCTTCCATTCCCCACCACGGTGGGTTTCGCACATGAATAGAAGCCGCCGGTCAAGTAACTACTCGCTCTACTTATTGCCTGAGGGAAATCACGGTGAAGAGTGCGTGTCCACCAGATTTCGCGGAAGGCCATTTCGCTGTTCCCAGGTACTGCTACCCGGAGAGGCGATCATCTTAGGCCGATCCCGTCAAAGTAACAAGCGCCAATTGAGGCAATCTTCGAGAATTCCGTAAGAGGGTAAGGTGGGGAGCGCGAGTCTATACGGATTTCGTTTTGGACTATTTGTCAGCGGATTGCACGAATTGAACCTGGGCGCAGCCGCCATGTTGCAGGGCCAGGTTTTCCGGATCCTGGTAGCTTAGGTCGTCCGCAACGAAGGTTTTTCCGGGACTGCGTGCCCGCACCTGATATTTGCCGGGGGTCACCTGTATCTCGAACACCCCATCGCGATTGGTTTGAGCTGTCTTGACGCCTTCCGGACCTGTGACTTCTATCGTTACTCCCGCGACAGGAAGCGCACTCGAGCGGCCGCCAACAGCGCCGTGGATAGTTGCGCCCGTTGAAGTCGAGCCTATAGCTTCGATTTGCTGAATGGCTTTACCTCTAAGCTCGAGTGGGCCGGAATTCCCACACCCGTCGATCAGCCATCCCTGGCTCGGACTCTGTTCATGCAGGAAAAGCAGGTAGGATCCGTCAACCTCCCAGATGAAGTCCGCACGCCCGATATCGCTAGCCTCATAGATGCGAAATAGCCTCGGCACCTCGCCATGCAACGTTCGCTCTACTGTCACGGAGTAGTAGGTGCCAGTAATGTCGCCATAACTGTCGCGGACCCTGGTTAAGCCTGCGAGCTTCGCGATGACGATCGCCTGGCTTTGGAAGTACTCGGCGCAAACTAATCGCGGCAGTGGCAGGAGACATGCGGCCACGAGTTGGCAGGGCAGCACGATGGACAACGCGAAAGTGGCAATGCAGGCCAGCAGGTGACTATGCCTCGAACTGTGCCGTGGGACTCGCATTCGTAGGACACCTAGCAACACGCCAAATCACGATTTTGCTAATTGCTAATTGCTTGATTGCTAGTTGCTACTTTTCCTGCTCCCGCAAATGCCTCAGCCCTCGCGCTGCGATGTCCTTGCGGTAGTGCATACCGTCGAAGCGAATCTTCATCACTGCGTCGTAGGCGCGATCGACGGCTTCGGGAAGATCGATGCCGCGCGCGGTCACCCCCAGCACGCGTCCGCCCGCGGTGTAATAGGCCCCCTCGCGACGCGTGGTACCGGCGTGGAAAACCTTCACTCCATAAATACGGTCGGCGTCGTCGACGCCCGTGATCAGCTTGCCCGTCTCGAACGCGCCAGGATAGCCGCCCGACGCCATCACCACGCAGACCGCGGGATCGGGCGACCATTTGAAATCGCCTTCGCTCACCCGTCCCTCGACCGATGCCTGCAGCGCGTCGAGCAGATCGCTTTCCATGCGCATCATGATGGGCTGCGTCTCGGGATCGCCGAAGCGGCAGTTGAACTCCAGCACCATGGGCCCGCGCGCGGTCATCATCAGGCCGCAATAGAGCACGCCTTTGTATTCCGCGCCCTCGGCTTTCATGCCGGCGATGACCGGCTGCGCCACATGCGTGACCAGCCATTTGCGCATCTCGTCGTCGATGATCTGGTCGGTCGAGTACGCGCCCATGCCGCCGGTGTTCGGGCCCTGGTCGCGGTCGAAGACGCGTTTGTGGTCCTGGCAGGCGACCAGCGGCGTCACGCGCTCGCCATCGCTCATCACCAGGAACGACAGCTCCTCGCCCTCCAGACATTCTTCCAGCACCACGCGCGAGCCGGCCTCGCCCAGCATCTTGCCGCTGAGCATGTCGTTGGCAACCGTCTCAGCCTCGTCTTTGGTCTGCGCGATGACTACGCCCTTGCCCGCAGCCAGCCCATCAGCTTTCACCACCACCGGCGCACTGAACAGGGATAGGGCGTCGTGTACCTCCTCTTTGCTGGTGCAGATGGCGTAATGCGCCGTGGGGATACGGTGCCGCTGCATGAACTCCTTGGCGAAGCTCTTGCTCGACTCCAGTTGCGCCGCTGCCTTGGTAGGTCCGAAGATTGGCCAGCCCCGGCGCTGGAATTCGTCAACCACGCCGAGCGGTCAGCGGCAGTTCGGGACCAACCACGGTCAGATCAGGGCTGAGATTGGTGGCAAGCTGCACCAGCGAATCGAGACTCTTCAGGTCGGCGGAGACGCATTCGGCGTCTTCGGCAATGCCACCATTGCCGGGTGCGCAATACAGTTTGCTGATGCGCGGCGATTGCCGAAGCTTCCACACCATCGCGTGCTCGCGACCGCCGCTACCGAGGACGAGAACTTTCATAAGAGACTGTGACGCCGTTTCAAGGGAAAGAAAAGAGTAGGTGTGCGCTGCGGCGCGTGTCAAACCTCGCTGCGGTAGTAAGCTGAAAGGTCTCCATGGCTGACCACACACCCCAAACCGGCTCGCTTTCACTCGAGGGCATGCACAGCTCCGTCGAGGTGCCGCATCACCAGGCGGGATTCTGGGAGCAGTGGCGCGCCTTCGTCGGGCCGGCCGTGCTGGTCAGCGTCGGATACATGGACCCCGGCAACTGGGGCACCGATCTGCAGGCGGGAGCGCAGTTCAAGTACGGGCTGCTGTGGGTGGTCGGCGTCGCCAGTCTCATGGCGATTTTCATGCAGGTGATCTCGGCGCGGCTGGGAGTGGTGACCGGCAAAGACCTGGCGCAGGCGTGCCGCGACTGGTATCCCGCGTGGACGCGCTGGCCGAACTGGCTGTTCAGCGAATCGGCGGTGGCGGCGTGCGACCTGGCCGAAGTACTGGGCAGCGCCGTCGCTCTCAATCTGCTGTTTCACATTCCGCTGCTGTGGGCGGTCATCATCACCGGGCTTGACGTTCTGCTGCTGCTGGGCCTGCAAGGGTTTGGCATGCGCACCATCGAGGCGGTGGTGCTGCTGCTGGTCGCGACTATCGCGATTTGCTACTACATCGAGATTTTCGTACTGCCGCAAACTCGGCCCAGCTTCACGGAACTCGCCGGCGGAATGCTGCCGCGCTTTGGCCACCCCGGCATGATCTACGTTGCGGTGGGCATCATCGGCGCGACCGTGATGCCGCACAATTTGTACCTGCATTCGGCGCTGGTGCAAAGCCGCAAGCTACAAAAGGACGCAGCATCCATGAGGAGCGCGATTCGATTCAACACCATCGATTCGACGGTCGCGCTGGGCATCGCTTTTTTTGTGAATGCCGCCATCCTGGTGCTCGCGGCGATGGTGTTCTTCGGCAAGGAAAGCGTCACCATCCTCGGCGGCCAGGTAGTGCACTTCAGTCCTGACAGCGACTGGATTCGCGTTGCTTATCTCACACTTGCTCCGCTGCTGGGAACCACGCTGGCCAGTACGCTGTTTGCGGTGGCCTTGCTCGCCAGCGGACAGAGCAGCACCATCACCGGCACGCTGGCCGGCCAGGTGGTGATGGAAGGGTTCATGCGCTGGCGCATCAAGCCGTGGGTACGCCGGCTGATCACGCGCAGCCTGGCAATTCTGCCGGCAGTGTTCATCATCGGCGTGCGCGGCGATAGCAGCGTCACCGACTTGCTCACCCTCAGCCAAGTGGTACTGGCGTTGCAGTTGCCGTTCGCCATGTTTCCCCTGCTGCAGTTCACCGGCTCGCGTCAGCGTATGGGTATTTGGAAGAACGGACTCTTTCTGACCATCGCGGGATGGAGCAGCGCGATCCTGATTACCGCGATGGATATTTACGGCTTACCGGAATCCGCGCGGACGGCATGGCACATCGTGATGGGGAGATGAGAGAGATTGCGCGTTTGCAAAGCTTCGCGTCAGGGCACGACCTTGGTCGTGCCTTTGTATGATTCGGCGTCCCGAGCGAGGGGGACGAGTCGAAGGACCCCTATTTTTGCGATGAGGTAGGGGTCCTTCGACTACGTTCGTCCGCCTTCGGCGAACTCACTTCGCTCAGGATGACAGCTCAAGGAAAGCGGCATTGCCAACCCTGCTTTAGCAGGAGGTTCAACCATGTACGACAAAATCCTGGTCACGCTCGACGGCACTCCGACCGACCGCGCCATCATTGAGCATGTAAAGCGGCTGGCCTCGCTCGCGCACAGCAAACTGGTGTTGCTGCACGTCGCCGACGGATGGGCTGCGCGGACCTATGGCTCCGATGCCGTCAGCCCCGAGATTACGGAAGACACGGCTTACCTGGAGCGGGTGAAATCCGAATTTCGCGATGCGGGAATACCGACCGAGAGCGAACTTGCCTATGGCGATCCGGTCAGCGAGATTGTGAAGTGGGTGAAGCACAAAGGATGCGACCTGGTCGCGATGAGCACGCACGGCCACCGCTTTCTCGCCGACATCTTTCTAGGAACGACGGCAACGCGGGTGCAGCACGCCATCAGTGTCCCGGTACTGTTGCTGCGGGCGAAGCGCGGAGTCGCCGATGAAAAAGGCCCGACCGAAGTCGGGCCATGAGCTTGCGGAAGCCTCATCACAAAGCGGCTAGGCCGCCCGGGTGGTCAAACGCCGTACTGCCAGTGAAACCATCAGACGCGATATTCCGGAAACGATGAAGCTGATGCCGAACAGTGTGCCCATCACCCACTCCGTGTTCATCGGCCAGTGAATGTAGATCAGGATGCCCAGCAGGATGGTGACGATGGCGTCGAATAGCACCCATCCCCAGCCGGGATTGGGGCGCATCTGGAATGCCAGGATCAGCGCGAACACGCCGTAAATCACCAGGAACGACCCGACCAGCAGCGTAATTGCCAGCAGTCCACCCAGCGGATGCATCAGCAGGTAAATGCCGGCGATGATGTAGATAAGGCCCAGCAGACCTTCCAGCCAGCGATGCCTGGCCTCGTGGCTGAAGGCGTAAACCAGTTGCGCGCCGCCATTAAAGATCGCCATCCAGCCGACGACGATCACTACCACCAAGCCTGCTTCCAGGGGCGCGAAAATCGCGATCATGCCCGCGATGATCATCAGGATGCCCACGGCGATCGACCAGCCTGACGCACGCCGCACACCGCCTACCAATGAAGTTGCCATGACTGCCTCCTCAGTTCGGCGCAGGGAGCAAGCTCCGCGCGCCAGACGAACGTAAGTTTGTTAACTTTCCAACGGCTACAGAAACAGCAAACCAAAGCAATGAGCGTTGGCACCCATTGTCTCGCTTTGGGTCATTCTGTCAACGATTTAATGCTGGCTGGGGCAGCGGCGCGTCTTCGATTTTGTCGAATTGCCGCATATCGAATGCGACCTTTCTTCCCCTGGTGGCGACGATGAGAAAAGCATTGGCGAAACGCGCGCCCCAGCGAATCTCGTCCGGCACATAAGAAGTGCGCTGATTCACCGTCGCGGCAACCGTCTCATCCAGCCCGGTCAGCAGAACGATGAACTCGGCCTGGCACTGCCGCAGAGACTCAATGGTGGCGCCATACATGGGACTGTTCTCGTCGATGGGATGAACGATGGTCCAGGTCAAAGGCAGGAAGGTGACGCGCTCGCGTTCCAGCGCCAGCGGATAATAACGCCGGGTGCGAACCCCATCCGACATCTCGAATTTCGTCAACAATACTTTCGCGCCCACGTCGATGAGCTCGTTGCGCCGCGCATTCGCCGCCCGCAGCTCGAACGCGGTGATACCGCGATAGGGAGCGATGATGGCGTGGCTGCTGAACAGTATCCGGGCGGTGGGGCGCGAGAAACGTGCGAAAAGCAGCCCAGTAATGATGGCGAAGCCCAGTAGGCCGACCACCGATTCCACCGTCACCAGCGTGTTCGCCGGAATCCCGATGGGCACAACGTGACCATAGCCGATGGTCGACAGCGTCTGCACGCTGAAGAAAAAAGCGCGCAGGAAACTATGGTGTTGCATTCCGATGGTTTCGCTACCCAGGCTGTTCGGTCCGCAGGCCATGTATCCCAACGCGAAGAGCGCATTTGCCAGCACATACCACCCGGCGGCAACGGCAAAGAATGCCGACCACGGGATGGTCAGCATGAAGTGGTAGGCGCTGAACGACTGGAAGAATGACAGGCCTCGCCGCTCGACGTTGAAGCTGCCGTCGCGGTTGACCAGGCGCGCTCCGCTCTCTCGCGAAACTACTGAGCCGAAGCCGAGGTCCCGCAGGTCCTGCTCGTTTACCGTCGGAGGTGTCTGTGCGGCAGCCATGTTGCCATTGGATTGTGCCGACATCGCGGCGGATGCGCAACTCTCAACTGCCCGGTGCGCAGCTCTCGATTGCTGAACATCGCCGCTGCCGCTTAGGGCAACTCTACCGCAACGCCGATTGTCCAAACGGAGTGCCCCAGTATCCGCTTCACACCCGCAAACGAGGGAATTCGGCCACCATCGTTATCGTGGCAATTCTGGTCGCGATCCTGCTTGGGTTCGGCGCCTGGAAGTTGCTCCGGGGCGTGAATCACCCCGCGCCCAGGAACCCCGACTCATCACATTCTGAGTTGATCTTACCGGCGATGAATGATCTAAGCTGACTGCTTGAAGTGCTCGTGCCGGTTCACCAGGAGGACTTGGCAGCGCTCGTGGTCGAAACGGATCTTCTTGTGGTGGTCGCACTTCGCGCACAGCCAGACGACTTTCTGCTTCACCTGCTCGGGAAGCCCCCAGCGTTTTGAATCGCTGACGTGCAGGGTATAGATCCTGCCAGTTCCCATGCGTTTGAACTCACAGCCGCATTCCGGATTGGCACATTTTCCCAACATGGCCGTAGCCCTTAACCCTCTCACTGTCTCTAAGATGCAGGGCAAGGAACCTGCGAGCGCTTTGTCCAAGAAATTCTCTGGCTGCTGTCGCTTGCGAGATCCTGCCCCGCTTGCCAAGTCGTTAACGCTTGCACTCAGCCTGCATCTAAGTGCAAGGTTTGTAGCTGGAGGAAATCAAGGCTGATGGAGAAAATGGTCCTGCCGGGCAGGCCTCATCCTTTGGGGGCGACCTGGGATGGAACGGGAGTCAACTTCGCGCTCTACTCCGAGAACGCGACCCGGGTCGAGCTCTGCCTGTACGACAACCGTACCCGGCGCGAAGTCGATCGCATCCCGGTCCCAGAGCAGACGGCCTTCGTGTGGCACTGCTATGTTCCCGGACTCCAGCCTGGGCAGCTCTACGGTTATCGGGTGCACGGACCATGGGACCCCAACGCCGGACTGCGCTTCAATCCCGCCAAGCTGCTGATCGATCCTTATGCTCGCGCCATCAACGGCCATATTGATTGGGAGAAGCCGATCTTCCCCTACAAAATGGGAGGCGACAATGCCGACCTCCACATTGATCGCCGCGACAGTGCTGCGGGGATGCCGAAATCGGTGGTGGTCAATCCCTACTTCGACTGGGAGCACGACCGTCCGCCGCGTACTCCGCTGGCCGACTCGGTCATCTACGAGATGCATGTGCGCGGCTTCAGCAAGCTTGACCCGTTCATCCCCGAGCAATACCGCGGCACTTACGCTGCTCTCACTTGCCCCTCAGCCCTGAAGTATCTGACCGAGCTGGGCGTCACCGCGGTTGAACTGATGCCGGTTCATCAGTTTATGAACGATAAGATCCTGGTCGACAAGGGGCTGTGCAACTACTGGGGATACAACACGCTGAACTATTTCAGTCCCGAACCGAAGTATTGCTCGGCGAGCGCCACCGGATCGCAGGTGGCTGAATTTAAGTCGATGGTGAAGGCGCTGCATCGTGCCGGCATCGAGGTGATCCTTGACGTGGTGTACAACCACACGGCCGAAGGCAATCACCTGGGGCCCATGCTGAGCTTTCGCGGCATCGACAATCCCACCTACTACAAGCTGGTGCCCAATCAGTCGCGCTATTACATGGACTACACCGGCACCGGCAACAGTTTGAATGTGCGCCATCCGCAGGTGCTGAAGCTCATCATGGACAGCCTGCGCTACTGGGTGACCGAGATGCACGTTGACGGCTTCCGCTTCGACCTGGCGGCAACCCTGGCCCGCGAGCTGCACGATGTCGACCGCTTGGCCGCGTTCTTCGACATCATCCATCAGGACCCGACGATCTCGCAGGTGAAGCTTATCGCCGAACCGTGGGACGTGGGCAGCGGCGGATACCAGGTGGGAAACTTTCCCGTGCTGTGGGCGGAGTGGAACGGCAAGTATCGCGACACCGTCCGCCGCTACTGGAAGGGCGATGAAGGCCAGCTATCCGATCTCGCCTACCGCCTTACCGGCAGCAGCGACCTTTATCAGAACGACGGGCGCAAGCCGTATGCCAGCATCAACTTCGTGGTTGCGCACGACGGCTTCACACTCGAACGATCTGGTCAGCTACAACGACAAGCACAACGAAGCCAATGGCGAGAACAACCAGGATGGCGCCAACGATAACCACTCCTGGAACATGGGCGTCGAAGGACCAACCGACGACCCCGAGATCAACCGGGCGCGCGAAGTGCAGGAACGGAACCTGCTCGCGACGCTGTTCCTGTCGCAGGGGGTTCCCATGCTGTGCGGCGGCGACGAGATCGGCCGCACCCAGCAAGGCAACAACAACGCCTATTGCCAGGACAACGAGATCAGCTGGTACGACTGGAACCTCGACGAACGGCGCCGGCGGCTGCTGGAGTTCACTCGGGAACTAATCGCATTGCGCCGGGCCCATCCTAATCTGCGGCGACGCAAATTTTTCCAGGACCGCGAAGTGCGCCACTCCTCGCTTAAGGACATAGCCTGGTACGGAAACGACGGCGAGGAGATGACGCAGGAGCAGTGGAATGCCGGCTGGATGCGCAGCATCGCGCTCATGTACAACGGCAACACGCTCGACCAGGTGGATGATATGGGTCAGCCCATCTGCGATGATTCTTTCCTCATCCTGCTGAACTCCTATCACGATTGCGTTACCTACACTTTGCCCGACTCGCCCCAGGGACACGGTTGGACGCTCATCATGGACACGCATGACATCGAGCAGCCGTTCAAGAATGAAGCCAGGGAGGGGCAGATGGACGTGCAGGGCCGGTCGGTAGCGTTGCTGATGGAAGATGGCATACGCGATCCGTCACGGGGGCCGCAGCACACGTCCATTCCCGTCATCGAAGTCGAAATGCATCCTGGGCCGCCGCAGCCGGACGAGTCAGGATCGGAATCGCAAACCGAGACTGGGGAACAGGAAGTTCCCGAGGCAGGATCGGAGAACGGCTAGGTAGCGGCGGTGGAGTTCTCTTCCTCTTCCACGTGAATGAGGCCGAACTTCTTCAGCTTGTAGCGCAGCGCGTCGCGGCTGATATCCAGCAGTCGCGCGGCGTGCGTCTGGTTGCCGTTGGCCTGTGCCATGGCCATTTCGACGAAGGCGCGCTCGACTTCTTCCAGTGAAGTTCCGCCGTCGGGGATTGCCAGCTTAGGCAAGCTGCGTCCGTTCGCGAGTTGGCTCTCGCCACCGCCGGAAAGCATTCCCGAACTGCGCTCAAAGGCGGTTTGCGAAGCGTTCTGCTGTGCAACCGGGAACGGCAGGTACTCCGCGCTGAGGAACTCGCCCTCCTCCAGAATCATGGCGCGCTCCACCGCGTTCTTCAGTTCGCGAACATTGCCCGGCCAGTCATACTTCATGAGAAGTTTGCGGGTCTCATCGCTGATGCCCTTTACCTGTTTGCGGAACTTGCGGCTGTAGCGATCAATGAAGAACTCGACCAGTGGCAGCACGTCTTCCTTGCGCTCGCGCAAAGGCGGCAGAAAGATCGAGATGATTGCCAGGCGGTAGTACAAGTCTTGGCGAAATGTGTTTTCGCGGACAGCGCGTTCCAGGTCGCGGTTCGAGGCCGCGATGACACGCACGTCCACCTGCATGTCGCGCACTCCGCCCACGCGCCGGATGACCTGGTCCTCCAACACGCGCAGCAGCTTGGCCTGAAGCAACGGCGACAGCTCGCCGATCTCATCGAGGAAGAGCGTGCCGCCGTCGGCCATCTCGAACAAGCCCTTCTTCATGGCCTTGGCATCGGTGAAGGCGCCGCGCTCATGGCCGAAGAGCTCGGCTTCCATCAGGGTCTCAGGTATCGCTGAGCAATTAATCGCGACAAACGGTTTCTGCTCGCGGCGGCTCTGGTAGTGAATTGCCTTGGCGATGAGATCTTTGCCGGTGCCGCTCTCGCCCTGCACCAGGATGGTGGTGGCTTCGCTGGAGGCGACCTTGCCGACGAAACTCATTAGCTCGGTCATCTTCTGCGAGACGCCGATTACGTTATGCGGTCCGGTGCGCCGCCGCACTTCTCCTCGCAGCGATTCGACCTCGCTGCGCAGGCGTGTGGTTTCCAGGGCATTCTTTACCGCAACCGCAAGTTCGTCGAAGTCCAGCGGCTTGCCGACGAAGTCATACGCGCCCAGCTTGAGGGCGGTCTTTACGTCTTCCAGCTGAGGGTCGGCGGTAATCATGATGATGGCGCGCGCGTCACCAGCCTTCTTGAGCTGCTCCAGGACTTCAATCCCATTGGCATCGGGCAGGCGCACGTCAAGCAGCACGAGGTCGGGAGACTCGTTGTGGGCGACGCGCAATCCGGCCGCACCGTTCTCGGCCTCCAGCACGTGGTATCCCCACTCCTCGCACTTTTGCCGGAGAGACCAACGAACCAGCTTTTCGTCGTCGACGATCAGGACTTTTTCAGAGGGCATTTCTTACTCATAGATTACTACGGCAAGTTGCGGCGACTCGTGAGCGCGCCATGCCACAAACGGGGTACAAGGCGGGCTTCTGGCCTTTCGCTCGTCGCTTATGCGGAGTTGGCGATACAGGGGCGGCCAGCAGGGAACCAGCGCCGCAGGCGCGACTCAGTTTAGCCCAGCATGGAGGCGAAGCCGGAATGCTGGGTGGGCGTATCTATCAGTTTCCGAGCCCCGTAGGGACGGCAGACCGGCCCGCGGGCGGCGGCACGGAACTCAGGATGCCAGCGCGAAATACTTAGCCATTCCTGCCACATAAAAAATCAAACCCACCGGCAACGCAAACAACAACGCGTCGATACGATCCAACACTCCACCGTGCCCCGGCAGAAGCGTCCCGGAATCCTTGACCCCGGCGCCTCGTTTCAATGCCGACTCAACCAGGTCACCCAATTGCGCGGCGACGTTAACGCATACCGCAAAGAGCACCACAGACCAAACTGGCGTGTGCGGAAAAATCCAAGGGGTCAAACCGCTCGGCATCCCGGCACCGACACTCATCAGATGAACCCGTGCGAACGCATTCGCTATCGGTTCGATGAAATGAAATAGCACTAACCCAAGCACCACGGCACCAAGCACCGATCCCGCAGCTCCTTCCCATGTCTTACCGGGACTGATTCTCGGCGCCAGTTTGTGCTTGCCCATGGCTCGTCCCACGTAATACGCGCTGATATCGCCGCACCAAACGAGAAGCATGAGAAACAGCAGGTACAGGGCTCCGTTGGCCACCGGTTGGAGTACAACGAGCACGCCCAGCGTGAACCCCACATAGGGCAATAAGAGATATGAGGCTGCTGCGCTGGGCAGCGCTTGTGACAACGGGTCGCGGCCCAATCCAAGCAACAGGAATATCAGCGGCGAGAGCAACGTAATGGCCGGTAGTCCCGCGAAGAAGAACATTGCGATGAACGCGCCCAGCGCGGCGTCGAACCGCATAGTCGAAAGCAGTCGCCCAATGATTTCGAACACCGCGAAGGACAGCGTCAGAAAGAAATAACAGGCGACCACCATCGGTTGAAACCCCTGCGCCTTGGCGATTCCCAGGTATTCGTGCGCTGCTAGCGCCGCCACCGCAAATACCAGCAGGGCGAACAACCAGAGCGGCGCCTTGAACAGGGCGACGATCACAATCGGAATCAGGATGGCTGCAGTGATAACCCGCTTCACGGAAGCTGTCCCTGGTCGTCGACCAGTCCGCCGAATCGGCGTTCGCGCTTCTGGAAGGCTTCGATGGCCTCGAGCAATTGGGTGCCGCGAAAGTCGGGCCACAGCGTCTCAGTCACGTAGATCTCGGCGTAGGCTGCCTGCCACAGCAGAAAGTTGCTGAGCCGCATCTCGCCGCTGGTGCGGATCAGCAAATCGAGTTCCGGCAGGCCCTCGGTGTACAAGTGCCGTGAGATATTCCGCTCATCGACCTTCAGGTGATCGATCCCGCCATTCTTGGAAGCCTCGCGCAACAGCGAGTTGAACGAATCGACCAGCTCCATACGCGAGCTGTAATTGAGCGCCAGCGTCAGCACCATGCCGGTGTTCTTCTCAGTGGCCTCGCGCGCCCATGCCATGCGCTCCTGCACCTCTTGCGGCAACTCGTGCTGGCGCCCGATGTACTGCAGCCGGATGTTGTTCTCCATCATCGTCGGCAGCTCCATCTTCAGATACCGGCGCAGCAGGTTCATCAGGTAGCTGACTTCCGACTTGGGACGCTTCCAGTTTTCAGCCGAGAACGAATACAGTGTCAACGCGGCAATATGAATGCGCGCGGCGGTCTCGATGGTGGAGCGCACGGCGGCCACGCCCGAGCGGTGTCCTGCGACACGCGGCAGGTGACGGCGCTTGGCCCAGCGGCCATTTCCGTCCATGATGATGGCAATGTGGTGGGGCAACCGCTGCGAATCGAGGCGGGAGTAGATCTCAGCCTCTTTGCGGTTCAGCCCGGCCGGCACTTGGGTGCGCAAGGCTTACCTCAATTTCCAGAAACTAGCATAGCAGGGCAGGCGCAGGAATGAACCCCCACCTTGGGACCGGAGGCTTGGAGGCCAAACCACAGGATTACGAGATGAACCGCGCGCCAACAATCTTTCGCTTTTTCTTTGCCTGCATTACAATCTTCTTCGCTGCGATTTCTCAACTTCAGGAGGAGCAATGAAGATCAACACCTATCTCGCCTTCGACGGCAATTGTGGAGAGGCCTTTAAGTTCTACGAAAAGTGTCTCGGCGGAAAAGCCGAGCTCATGAAATACGGAGACTCGCCGATGGCCGACCAGACCCCCGCGGGCTACGAGGACAAAATCATGCATGCCCACTTGCAGGTGGGTGATCAGTCACTGATGGGGGCCGATTCGCCGGTCGGCATGTTCCATGGCAATCACGGATTCTCTGTTTCCATCAGCGTGACCGACCCGGCCGAGGCCGAGCGTATCTGGGCAGCGCTGTCGGAAGGCGCCAACGTTCACATGCCGCTGGCCAAGACCTTCTGGTCGCCGGCATTTGGAATGCTGGTCGATCACTTCGGCATTCCATGGATGGTGAACTGCGAACAGCATAGCTGAAAGAGTTGGCAGTTGTCGGTTCTCAGTTGTCAGCCGGAGGCGTTGAACGGATCGGCTTGACGCAATAGCGGTCAATGGTGAGTGGATAGTGGCTCGGGTACCGACCCTTGCCACTACCCACTGCCGATTCCAGTGGTTGGTGTTGGCGGTTGAATGACTGACAACCGACAACTGCTCACTGACAACTTCCTACGCTACACGCCGAGGATGCGAGACGATGTCCCGCACCTGCCCAAGAACACTGGACAGCTGCATCGCGTTGAGGCTCGAGGTGAACTCCGCCAGTTCCGCCAGGAAGGTGTCGGAAAGCAACTCGCGAATCTCGTCCTCCCGCGACGGTCCGCACAGGCGCAGCAGGTCGTAAACGCTGACTTCCAGCGCCCCCGCCAGCCGCTCCAGCGAAGACAACGTCGGCGTCGCTTTCTGGTTCTCGATTTTCGAGACGTAGGTACGAGGCACGCCCATACGCAGGGCCAACTGTCGCTGGCTCAGGCCATGGCGTTGCCGCAGCATACGGATCGCCCCGGCCACCTGCACATCGGAGCGTTCGCTCGGTTCGGGTTGAGCTGCCTCTATGGGCGTGGCGAAGATTGGCTCGGGCTCATCCTCATCCAACGACGTTCGGCAACGACGGCAAAGATTGTTGACGGTTTTGAACTGGACGAGATGACAATGGTCGCATCTCACCACGTCCCGGTTTTCTACGGGTGCGAGAGTCGTGGCCATTCAGGTTTTGGGAGTGCCAGAGCAGGGCACTATTACATTCGAACCATAAAACATACTTGACAGCTTTCACGGTCGAACTTAGGCGTACTTTGCGCTATTTGCTCTGTTAGAGTCAAGAGCATTGGGGCAGGGAATGCGATGAAACCTGTGTAAAACGCGGGTTTTATGAGCATGGACTGCGGAAAACCGCGTTTTTACTGGAGAAAAATCGCATCGCACGCGAGGAGGGATGGGGGTTACTAACTGTATTCCGAGCGCGATTTAGCCAAAGGACTGGCTTGTCTTTCCATCGGTCGGAGGTGCCAGAAATGCGTAGGGGGACGGTGAACGTTATCGCCGGTGTCGATGAGTGTAATGGCGATTGATCACAACCGCTGGACGCCTTGATTTGCATCTACTTTGCTTGCTTGCCAAAAGCGGTTCTTATCGCTACAGCTGCGAATAAATTCGTGTGCGCTTGGCCGGGTCGTGAGGTACCATGGCAGGCCCGAACCTCAGCCCATCCGGAGTTTGCCATGAATCTGAAGTCTTTCGTCTGCTTGAGCCTCCTCGCCCTAGCGGTATCGTTTAGCTCGACGGTGCACGCCCAGACCTTCAGCGTGATCCACAACTTCACCGGAGGAGCGGATGGGGCGCTTCCGGTCGCCGGGGTCACGATTAAAGGCAGTGCCCTCTACGGAACCGCCGGTTATGGTGGCGGAAATAAGTGGGGTGTCGTGTACCAGGCCAAGAATTTGGGGAATAACAACTGGTCTGTCGTCCCGCTGTCTTACCTTCCGATCCGTGGTTACCAGCCGGACAGCAAGGCACTGTTTGGCCCAGATGGTCATCTTTACAGCACCGCGAGGTACGGTCAGGGCTCCTTCGGAAGTGTTTACAGCCTCGCGCCCCCTGCGTCTCCGTGCAAAACCGCATCCTGCCCCTGGGCGCAATCCGAGCTTCACGCCTTTACAGGTTCACCTGACGGGAACGAGCCCGGGTTTGGCGATCTTGCCTGGGACCAGCAAGGCAACATCTACGGCACGACCTATTGGGGAGGGCAAAACGACGTTGGTGTGGTTTATGAAATCATGCCTACCCAGAATGGTTGGACTGAAGTTCCCATTTACAGTTTCTTAGATCGTCCCGACGGAGCCTACCCGGACGGCGGCCTCCTGGTCGATGGCAACGGCAACCTCTTCGGCACCACCGCGTGGGGCGGCGCAAATAACGCGGGCACAGTTTTCGAATTAACCTACCAGGTCGGGGTGGGGTGGAAGGAGACCATTCTGTACAGTTTTGTACAACCCGGTAACGACGGACGAAATCCCCACAGCGGCCTTATCTTCGACAAGTCCGGCAATCTCTATGGCACCACCATGTCCGGAGGTCCCTCGCTAGCCGGAACGGTCTTCGAGCTATCTCCCTCGGGCAACAGCTGGACTTATCAGCAGCTCTACAGCTTTACGGGAAGAGGAGGTTGCGGTCCAGTGACGCCTCCCACCCTGGATTCCGCCGGCAACCTTTATGGCACCACCACCTGCGGCGGCGCCAACATGTTCGGCAATGTGTTCCAGCTAGCTACCACGGCGAATGGATGGGTATACCACTCCTTGTATGACTTCACCGGCGGCAACGACGGAGCTCAGCCGAACGGCAGCGTGACGATTGATACGGACGGGACGCTCTACGGCACCGCCACCATCGGCGGTGCACATGGTCAAGGCACTCTATGGATGATCAAGCCATAGGATCGCTGGCGTAACATCCCCATAGCACAAGTAACCGAGGCGTTCAGTTCTCCGGGGCTGGCGAGACTGCGCATCGTACCCTGTGCAATAGTTAGACACAATGACGCGAAATGATGCCTGGAGCTTACTAACTGAGTTCACCCAGTCAGAAAGTCTTCGCAAACACGCCCTTTCGGTCGAAGCGTGCCTGCGCGCTTATGCCCGCAAATTCGGAGAAGATGAGGAGCTCTGGGGAATCGTCGGTCTCATCCACGATTTCGATTACGAGAAGTTTCCCAGCGCCGAAGAGCATCCTTACAAGGGCAACGCCATCCTCGCCGAGCGCGGCTGGCCCGAGGAGGTCCGCCGCGCCATCATGTCGCATGCCGAATACACCGGCGTCAGCCGCGACTCCCGGCTGGAGAAAACGCTCTTCGCCTGCGACGAGCTCGCCGGATTCATCACCGCTACCGCACTGATCAAGCCCAACAAATCGCTCGCCGAGGTCGATGCCAAGTCCATCCGAAAGCGGATGAAAGACAAAGCCTTTGCCCGCTCGGTCAGCCGCGAGGACATCCTCAACGGTGCCGCCGACCTGGGCGTTGATCTCGACGAGCACATTACCTTCTGCATCGAGGCGATGAAAACCGTGGCCGCAAAGCTGGGTCTGACAGGAACGAACCAGGGTTGAACGAGCCCGGTGCTCCCCCGAGAAAATCATCTCTTCCGCCCTCGCCTTATCCCGGTTGTGCGTGTCCTGCGCGGCCCGGTGAGAGAAGGTTTTGCGCCTCTCCCGTTGGCTGAACCTGCATTAGAATGAAGGCAGATGCTGCTTGCCGCACCGGAAAGGATTCGTATTGCTGCAGAGATTCAGCCACATACCGCAGATCTCAGTGTTGTCGGTTATCGACATCCTGATTGTGGCGTTTCTCATTTACGAGTTCCTGAAGCTCATCAAGGGCACCCGGGCGGTTCCCATGCTGAGCGGCGTCATCATTCTTGCAGTCGCGTTCTACATTGCTCACGTGGAGCCGCTGCGTACGGTTGATTGGCTGCTGAGCACCCTTCTCCCTTACGCCATCTTTGCCCTGATCGTGGTTTTCGGCTCCGAGATCCGTCACGTTCTCGCGCGGCTCGGCCGCCGCATGGTCAGCGGACGCCTGGGCGCGGGCGCAGGCGACGACAGCTACGACGACATTGTGCTGGCGGCCAAGCAGTTTTCGGAAAACCAGACGGGCGCCCTGATCGTCATCGAGCGCGAGATTGGGTTGCGGACGTACATCGAGAGCGGCGTGGCGCTCGACGCCAATCTCAGCTTCGACCTGCTGACCACCATCTTCCGCCCCAGCGCTCCCCTGCACGACGGAGCCGTCATCGTGCAGAAAGATCGCATCGCTGCCGCAGCCTGCTTCCTGCCGCTCTCGATGAATCCGGTGCTGTCGACGCAGATGGGCACCCGGCATCGCGCGGCTATTGGCATCACCGAAGAATCCGACGCCATTTCGGTTGTCGTCTCGGAAGAGACCGGCGCCATCAGTCTCGCCGTCGGCGGCGCTATCGAACGCAACATCGATGCGTGAACAGTTGCGTCAACGTTTGAGCCAGTTGCTGAGCCGCTATGTGGCGCAGACCGCGCTGCCCACTCCCATCACCGACAACACGCTGGGAAATGGGGAGCACGATCTTGAGCCTTTTGCTCCTGAGCAGGACTACCGCGAAGGGACCGAACGCTAGTGATACGCGACTTCTTTCGCAACCACATCATTCACAATCTCTGGCTGAAGCTGGTCGCCATCGGACTGGCGTTTCTGCTGTGGTGGGCCGTCGGCCACGATCCTACGGTCGAAGCCGTGATCACCGCGCCGCTGGAGTTCCACCATGCCCCGGAAAATCTGGAGATGAGCGTTGAGGGCCCGACCGAGGTGGCGGTTCGGGTGCGTGGTCCGGAGCGCACAGTCCGCCGCTTGAGCCCTGCCGATGTGCAGGCCATCGTCGACTTATCAGGAGCGCACGCCGGAGAGCGCACCTTCGATCTCACGGCGAAGGAGGTCCATGTGCCTCAGACGCTCGAAGTGGTGCAGATCGAGCCCTCCCAGGTGCGTATCGCCTTTGATCGCAGCTCCACACGCACCGTCGAGGTCAGGCCTCGCGTCATCGGCTCCCTGGTCACGGGATATCACATCACCAGCGTTACCGCCGAGCCCGGCACCATCAACATTGTCGGCCCGCTGCACCGCGTAGACGACGCAGGGCAGGCGATCACCGATCCCGTCGATGCCACCGGCGTGGTGGGGTCCGCAACCTTTACCACCCATGCTTACGTCACCGATCCGCTGGTGCGCGTGCAAAAGCCGGTACCCATCCACGTGACCGTCACCACCTCGAAGAACGCCAAAGGAGACAACTCCCCTTGAGCAGTGCAGCCACGCAATCTCCTATGAGACAGCTATTCGGAACCGACGGAATCAGAGGTGTTGCCGGCGAGTACCCTCTCGACCGGCGTACGGTTTACGCCATTGGACGCGCCCTTGGTCAGCGGCTTGCCGAGCGGTTCACAGCCGCGGCGGTGGTCATCGGCCAGGATACCCGTGAGTCGAGCGCGTGGATCAGCAACGTGCTGGCCAGCGGACTTTCCGCCTCGAAGGTGAAGGCCGTAAGCGCGGGCGTTATCACTACCCCGGGTGTTGCCTATCTCGCGCGGGCCAATGGGATGGCGGCGGGCGTTGTCATCTCGGCTTCGCACAATCCGTGGCGCGATAACGGCATCAAGGTCTTCGGTGCCGACGGCTACAAGCTTTCCGACCAGCTGGAACACGCTATCGAGACCGACATCTTCGCCCACCTCGAACAGCTTGCCGCAGGAGCCGAACATGCGGGCGAGAACTTCGAGATGCTGCCCGGCGACGCCGATCTCAGAAAGCAATATGCCGACTGGTTGACCTCGCTGATCGGCGCTGCCGATTTCAGCAAGTTGCGCGTGCTGGTCGATTGCGCGAACGGGGCGGCATCGTCGGTAGCTCCGCTGCTGTTTAAAGATTGCGGCATCAACGCGGACTTCCTTCACGTCGAGCCGACCGGACGCAACATCAATGCCGGATGCGGCGCGCTGCATCCTGAGCACGTGGCCGAAGTCGTCGCCGCGTCCAATGGCAAGTACGACGTGGGCATCACCTTTGACGGCGATGCCGACCGCGCCATGTTCAGCGACGCACAGGGCCGCGTCATCAACGGAGACGGCGTGCTGCTGCTGGCCGCGCGCGATATGCAGGCCCACGTTCGGCTGCATAACAACACCGTGGTCGCTACCACCATGTCGAACATGGGACTGGAAGCCGCGCTCAAGCGCAGCGGCATCCTGATGACGCGCGCGCCTGTGGGCGACAAGTATGTGCTGGAAGAGATGCTCAAGACCGGAGCGACGCTCGGCGGCGAACAGTCGGGCCACATCCTCTTCCGCGACATGGATACCACCACGGGCGATGGCATCCTGACCGGCCTGCGCGTGCTGGAAGTCATGGCCCGTACCGGCAAGCCGCTGGCCGACCTGGTCGCCGACATGAAGGTTTTCCCCCAGGAAATCAAAAACGTCCATGTGCGCGAGAAGACGCCGCTGAACCAGTTGCCTTCGGTCCAGCAAGCCATCGCCGCCGCCGAATCGGAACTCGACGGCAACGGCCGCGTCGTGGTGCGCTATTCAGGGACAGAAAAGCTGGCGCGGGTGATGATCGAAGCCGAATCCGAAGAAGCCATGCGCCGCCACACCGACGCGATTGCGGAGGCGATACAGCAGGCTATCGGGGTGTGAGTACGTGTACCCCTTTGGAAATTGGAGCATGCACAAGAACGCACCAGCGGCCGTAGGCCGCGGAAGGTGAAAGCCCCGTCCTTCAGGACGGGGAAAGCGCCCCCCAACAATCCAAAGAGAGGCCTTTTAAGAATCCAAAGTGCCTACGGCACTCCCGTTCCCTTTGGGACGCCCACCCGCCCTGAAGGGCGGGGCTCTCACCTTCAGTCTCGCTCCGCGAGACTTGACTGGTGGCTTGGATAACGAGTTCGTCTCCTCAAATTCTCAGGAGAGTGCACAACAAATCATACTGATCGCTGACAACTGTCCTACTCCAGATCCCGCCAGTTCTTCCCAACGCCGACATCCACCTTCAGCGGCACCCTGAGCGTCTGCACGTTCTCCATGCGATCGGCGACCAATGCCTTCATGTATTCGACCTCGTCTTCGGGAACCTCGAAGACCAGCTCGTCGTGCACCTGGAGCAGCATTCGAGAGCGCAGCTTGCGCTCACGCAGCACTTCGTCGATGCGGATCATGGCCAGCTTGATCAGGTCGGCCGCCGTACCTTGCAGCGGAGTGTTGACTGCCGTGCGCTCGGCAAATCCGCGCAGGTTGAAGTTCTTGCTGTGAATGTCTGGGATGGGGCGCACGCGGCCGAAGAGCGTCGTGACTTTCATGTCGCGCCGCGCCTGGTCGAGCGTGCGGTCTCGAAAGTCTCGCACCCCGCTGTACTTTTCAAAGTAAGCCCGGATGAACTGCGCCGCTTCTTTCTGGTCGATGCCGATCTGCTGCGAAAGCCCGAACGCCGAAAGCCCATACACGATGCCGAAGTTGACCGCCTTGGCTCGGCGGCGATGCTCGGCATTGACTTCTTCGCGCGGCACCCCGAAGACCTGCGACGCGGTGAGCGAGTGAATGTCCTGCCCGGTGCGGTAAGCCTCCACCAGCAGCTTGTCCTCGGAGAAGTGCGCCAGCAGCCGCAGCTCGATCTGTGAATAGTCGGCCTTGAGCAGCACGTGTCCCGGCTCGGCGATAAATGCAGCGCGAATCTCGCGGCCTACCTCCGTTCGGATCGGAATGTTCTGCAGATTGGGATTGACCGATGACAGCCTGCCGGTCGCCGATCCCGCCATGTTGAATGTCGTGTGCAGCCGCAGCGTGCACGAGTTGAGCAGCGCCGGCAGCGCATCCACGTAGGTCGACTTCAGCTTCGAGAGCTGACGATAGTCGAGCACCAGCTTCGGAACCGCGTGCTCGCCCGCCAAACCTTCGAGCACATCGACTGCGGTCGACATCACCTTGCCCTTGCCATACTTGATCGGCTTGGGCAGGTTCAGCTTATTGAACAGCACGTCGCCGAGCTGCTTGGGTGAATTGATGTTGAACTCGACGCCCGCCTGCTCATAGATGTCGCGCGCCACGGTGGCGCATTCGCGATCGAGCCGCTTCGACATTTCTGCCAGCACATCGCAATCAATCTTGATGCCAGCCTCTTCCATGCGCGCCAGCACCGTGACCATGGGACGATCGATGTCGTCGTAGACCTTGGTCAGGCCGGCGGCTTCCACCTGCTCGCGCAGCTTTTGGGCGAGACGAAGCGTGATGTCGGCGGCCTCTGGAACGGACCCGGCCAGCTTCAGATTGAAGCTGCGCTGCGCCACCTCACGAAGCCCGTAGGTCGAGTACGTGGGGTCGAGCAGATAGCTGTACAGCAACGGATCGTGCTGCACTCCGCGCAAGGTGATGCCGCGCTCGCGCAAGACGTGCATCGCCGCCTTCGCATCGTGAACCGTCTTCGCAACCGACTCGTCTTCCAACGCTAGTCGCAGCGCCTGCCCCGCTTCCGAATCGTCGAGGGTGAGCGACAACGCGGTATTGGGCTCAGCCGAAATCGCCACGCGCAAACTCGCCACCGCGATGGGCGTCTGTGGTGCATCGCCAAAGGAAAGCTGGCCAGTCGATGCCTGCGACTCCTCTTCTGCATCTTCGGCTTGGGACTGCGGCTGGATAGCGCTTGCGCCCGATTCAATAGCAACTGCCAGCGCCGATCCTGCTTGCTTTGCGGTGCGCAACACCGCTTCGACGTCCGCCGCGCTCTTGGCCTCGCGATAATCGGTCTCGCCAATCTCAATACTTTCGCTGAGGAAGTCCTGTACCAGCGTGGTGAATTCCAGTTCGGTGAACAGCGCGCGCGCCGCTGCCGGATCGGGTTCCTGCGCCCGCATCGTCTCCGGCTCGAACTCCACTGCGACGTTGCAGTCGATCGTCACCAACTGCTTGCTCAGCAGGACGGCTTCGCGGTTGTTCTCCAGCGACTCGCGATAAGTTTTGCGTTCGATCTCCGAAGCATGGTCGAGCAGGTTCTCCAGCGTGCCGTAGCGCTGGATCAGATCAACCGATCCCTTGTCGCCAATGCCAGGGGCGCCGGGAATGTTGTCGATGGAGTCGCCGCGCAACGCCATCACGTCGACCACGCGCTCGGGCGGCACACCGAGGATTTCCTCGACCTTCGCAGCGTCGCAGATCAGGTTGTCCTTCGGCGGATTGAGCACGCAGATCTGCCCGTTCACCAGCTGCATCATGTCCTTGTCGCTGGAGACGACGAACACCGAGTAGCCCGCGTCAGCAGCTTTGCGCGCCAGCGTTCCGATGACGTCATCGGCTTCAAAGCCGGATAGCTTCGAGAATGGGAATGCGATACGCCTCAAGCGCGCGGCGGATGTACGGCACCTGCTGCGCGAGATCGGCGGGCATGGCCACGCGGTTGGCCTTGTATCCGTCGTACGCGGTATCGACGTAGGTCTGCGTCTTGCTGTCGTACTTGCGCAGCGCTGGCATGGCCGCGGCTTGCGTGTCGCGAAACGTTGGAGCCGCTACGTCGAAGACCGCCGCCAGGTACTTCGGGATCGAAGTCGGCGCGCAACTTGCGCAACATGTTGACGAAGACAAAGGTCGCGCTGGTGGGAATGCCGGTCTTGGTCGACATCGGCCGCTGCCGCGCCATCGCGTGATAAGCGCGGAAGATGAACGACATCGCGTCGATCAGGTAAATGCGGCCCTTGGAACCCGCAGGCTCAGCCGGAACGGCAATCGTCGTTTTGGCAGCTGCCGGTGCAGCGTTTACCGGCTTGGCAGCGCTGGAAACCGTGGCGGATTTGGCGGTTTTTCTGACTGAGGGCAAGCTCTAATCTTACCTCTTCAGGCAGGCTATTGTTGTCCATCCGGGCCACGCTCAGGGCAAGCGGCAGCGGTCGCCCTCTTTGAATTGCGCCGCCCGGGTCGCTCCCTGGTACGTGTAGCTGATGCGCAGGATCTTGTCGGCGCCTTTGTTAGGGTCGCCGCCCAGATTGTTGTTGTTGACCTTGAAGTCGAGGGCGTTATTGCGCATCATGTGTCGTACCTGACTGGTCACGTTCGCGCCCTGGCCGTTCCTGCCATAGGTCGCGTTGTTGATTTTCAGCCGGCCATTCTGCGCCTGCAACGGCAGGAGCAGCAGCAAGGTGGCAACTAAGATCGCGATGTTGCGTTGCTTCCGCATGTCTTCCTCTTTCGTTTTCTTCGAGCGCTTTACTTCAGCGAGTCCGCCCCTGCCTTCGCACACTGAGCGTCCTGTGCGCTGCTCGCGCCCGAGGCTCCGATCGCGCCCACGATCTTCCCGTCCAGCACCAGTGGGAAGCCCCCCTCGACCGGCGTCACGCCTTCCAGGCCGAGAATGCGTATCCCAGCACCACCGGCGGCCAGGGGATCCTGGAAGTCTTTGGTCGGCCGCTTGAAACGGGCCGCAGTGCGTGCCTTGTCGACGGAAATGTTGGCGCTGCCCAGTTGCGTGTTGTCCATCTTCTCGTAGTAGACGAGATTGCCTGAAGGATCGACGACTGCGACCGCGATGCTCCAGTGGTTCTTTACCGCTTCTTCCAGTGCCGGGGCGGCAACCTTCTTTGCCACCTCAAGTGTGACGGACGGCCCGTACGGATTGGGCATCTGTGCGAGCGAAGCACTCGCAGCCGCCACCACGACAAGCAGCAGAGAGAAAAAAAGCACCGCCGTGCGATTCGACATGGTTACTCCTGAATGATCTGAGTTGGTCGCATGAGAGTGTAGGGCCCGCGATGCCGCAGGGCAATAACTTTGCGACGTGAAGAAGCCGATATAATGACGCTGCTTGCCGAACTTTCTTCCCAGGCTCTCTATCCGCCTCGTCTTCCTTTGGTTGGCAGCGTGCCTTTTCGCCTGCCCCGTCTTCGCCCAGGCGCCGGGAACGCACACTCTGCTGGTAATGCCGTTCGAGAACCATTCCAAGGCTCCCGGCCTGGAGTGGATCAGCGAGGCCTTCCCGGAGGTGCTGTCGCAGCGCATGGCCTCGCAGCAGATTTACGTCATCAGCCGTGAAGACCGGGTGTACGCCTTCGATCATGCGGGCATACCCGGCGCGGCGCATCCTTCGCGCGCCACCACCTATTCCGTGGCCGAGCAGATGGACGCCGATTATGTCGTATTCGGCGACTACGATTTCGACGGCAACACTTTCACCGCCAAGGCCCAACTACTCGATATGAAGAAGTTGCGCCTGGCTCCCGTAGTGCAGGGCAGCGGTCCGTTGACCAGCCTGATCGATGTGCAGACCAACTTAGCCTGGCAGCTGTTGAACCAGCTACCATCGCCGCCGGCTTTGACACGCGCGCAATTCCTGCAAGCATCCAAGCCGATCCGGCTCGACGCCTTCGAGAACTACATTCGCGGCATCCTCGCGACCAACCGGCCGCAGAAGATTCGATACTTTCGCGAGGCGGTCCGGCTGAACCCGAACTACACGCTGGCCATGCTGCAGTTGGGCAGGCTCTACTACGATGGACACGAGTACGAGTCGGCGGCTTCGTGGCTGGGCCGCATCTCCAAGGACGACCCTGTAGCCGGCGAGGCCAACTTTCTGCTCGGCATGGCCGAGTTTTATCGCGGCAATTACGACAAGGCCTATGCCGCCTTCAGCTTCCTTGCCGCCCGGCTGCCGCTCACCGAGGTGTACAACAACCTGGGCGTGGTGGATGCCCGTCGCGGGAGACGGGCTCCCTCCATCTCGTATTTCACCAAAGCGGTGAACGCCGATCCCAGCGATCCGGATTACCGCTTCAACCTGGCCGTCGCGCTCTACAAGAGCGGCGACAATGCCGGAGCGGCGGCGCAACTGCGCGAAGAATTGCAGCGGCGTCCGAACGATGGCGAAGCCAAGAATCTGCTGGAGAACATCAATCGCGGCGTGAACGCCCCCACCGCGCCGGTCACGGGAGCACAGGTGCTTGGCGTGCCACCCGGGACCAACCAGGTGCGCGTCCCGATGGAGCGCATCAAGCGCAATTACGACGAAGCGTCGTACCGGCAGCTGGAGGTTGAAATCCACAACCTGACGGAACAGCGGCTGGCCCGAAGCGATCGCAAATCGCACTCTGCCTATCATTCCGATCGCGGCAAAGACCTGCTGGCGCGCGGCTCCGTCGCCGAGGCGCAAGCAGAATTTCGCGAAGCCATCAGTCTCGACTACAACAACGCAGCCGCCCACGCCGGAATGGCGCGTGCGCTGGAACAAAATGGCGATACCTTCAACGCCCGCTCCGAGGCGCAAACCTCGGTGCGGCTGCAACCCAACGTCGACGGATACCTGGTGCTGGCCCGTCTCGACCTGAAACAGAATCAGCTGGACGCGGCCTCTGACGCGGTGAAGAGCGCCCTGAAACTCGAGCCCGGGAACACTGCCGCCCAGTCCTTGCAGCACGACGTCACTGCCAAGCAGAGCGCGCCGCACTAAAAGAGTAATGACATGTGCCGTTAAGAAGGTTGCGTCACAGTAGACGCTTCGAACGACAATGGCTGCCGAAATTCTTGGGCCGTTAGCGGAGCCGGGAGTCAGGCGGCGATATACTTCTTCACGCCCATCATGAAACGCCACGTCCTCATCTTCGGTCTCGTGGGCGGCCTCCTCATCGTCACCCTGCAATACACCGAATACCGCTTCGTCGTCATCGAGCACTCCATTGAGCTCTACGGGGCGCTGGTCGCCGTCCTGTTCGCGAGCTTCGGCATCTGGCTCGGTCTCCGCCTGACGCGCGGTCGCGAAACCATCCGCGAAACGGTCGTGGTAAGAGAGGTCCCGGCGGAAGGCTCCCGCGCCTGAGCCCTTCGCTCCCGATGCAGCGCAACAGCAGGCCCTTGGCATCACGGCCCGCGAGCTCGAAACCCTCACCCTGGTCGCCCGCGGCTTGAGCAATCGCGAGATCGCCGCCCAGCTTTTCGTTTCCGAAAATACCGTCAAGACGCACTGTGCCCGCGCCTTCGATAAGCTCGGAGCCGCCCGCCGCACCCAGGCCGTCCAGCGCGGCAAGGAATTAGGCCTGCTGCCGTGACCAGGTCACCCGAAAGCATGATTTCAGCGCCAATTCCGGCAAAATCATCCGAAAGGATGACGACATCCGGGCCCGTTGCACTGCATCCTGACGCCATCCTCACTTGCACCAGGAGCCTCACATGAAGAAAACGGTCCTCACCTTCGGCCTGATCGCCGGCGTCATCATCTCCGTCCTGATGGGCGGCTCGCTGCTCCTCGCCGACAGGATCGGCTCCGGCCACAGCATGCTTCTCGGCTACACCATCATGGTGGCGTCGTTCCTGCTGATCTACTTCGGCATCCGCAGTTACCGCGACAACACCCTCGGCGGGCAAATCTCCTTTGGCCGGGCCTTCGCCTGCGGCATCCTGATCGCCCTCATCACCACCGTCTGCTACGTCGCCATGTGGGAGGTCCTCTACTTCAACTTCATGCCCCACTTCATGGACAGCTACTTCGCCGCGCAGATTCACCAGGTTCAGTCCTCCGGACTTGACCCCGTCACCACGGCCGCGAAGGTCGCTGCCATACAGCACTCTCAGCAGCTCTACCAGAATCCCTTGGTCAACATGGCTTACACCTTCATGGAGCCCCTCCCCGTCGGCCTTATCATCACTCTTATTTCGGCTGCCATCCTTCGTCGCAAAGCCCCTGTTGGACCCAACGTCGCCGCCCCGGCCGTGACGCTTCCGGGTTGAAGTGCAAGCGCCAGCCATCCGCACTAGAATTGCATTGTTCCTCCAGCAGGAGGTTGCAATGTCCAGATTTCGCCTTGTACTCGCTACTCTGTTGCTGTTCGCGTGCTGTGGCTCTGCCCTGGCGGAGATCGTCAGGGTCAACGTCGACGACACCATTCAGCCGATCAGTGCTGAGTACATCGACCGCGCCATCAAGCACGCACAGCAGACCAACGCGGAAGCGGTGCTCATTGAGCTGAACACGCCGGGCGGGCTGGTCGATTCCACGCGCGACATCATCCAGAAAATTCTTGCCTCGCCGGTGCCGGTGATTGTCTACGTCACGCCGACCGGCGCGCGTGCCGCCTCTGCCGGTTTCTTCATCCTCGAGTCGGCGGACGTGGCGGCGATGGCTCCAGGGACCAATACCGGAGCAGCGCATCCGGTGCTCATGGGCGGCGAAAAGATCGAAGACACCATGAAGACCAAGCTGGAGAACGATTCGGCGGCCTTCATGCGCTCGTTCGTCGGCCCGCGCGGCCGCAACGTGGAGCTGGCTGAGAGCGCAGTCCGCGAATCGAAGTCCTGGACCGACCAGGAAGCGCTGAAGCTGAACCTGATCGATGTCGTCGCCAAGGACCAGGCCGACCTGCTGCACCAGCTCGATGGCCGCAAGATCAAGCGTTTTGACGGGAAAGAAGTCACTCTTCATCTTGCCGGCAAGCCGGTCGAAGACTTGCCTATGACGTTGCGCCAGCGCATTCTCGATTTTCTGCTCGATCCCAACATCGCCTTCCTGGTGCTGGCCATCGGCGCGCTTGGACTGTACGCCGAGTTCAACCATCCCGGCGCGGTGTTGCCGGGCGTGGTCGGAGTAGTGTTCATTCTGCTGGCGCTGTTCGCGCTCAACCTGCTGCCCACCCGCTATGCCGCCTTCACCCTCATCATCGGCGCCTTCGCGTTGTTTGTCCTGGAAGCGAAGTTCGCCACCCACGGCGCGCTGGGTATTGGCGGAATCGTTTTGCTGACGCTGGGCGGTCTGCTGCTGGTCGATGGTCCAATTCCTGAGCTGCGGGTACACCTCTGGACGTCGCTTGCCATCAGCATCCCGCTGGGCCTGATCACGATTTTCCTCATGAGCATTGCCGTCAAAGCACGCCGCAATAAGGTAGTCACCGGTTCGCAAGGACTGCTGGGCGCCATCGGCGAAGCCCGCACTGAGATCGATCCCGAGGGCAAAGTCTTCGTTCTGGGCGAGCTGTGGAATGCCCACTCTCCGGCACGGGTCCGCATGGGGGAGCAGGTGGTGGTGCGAAAGGTGGAAGGCCTGGAGCTTGAGGTGGAACGTGCCGGCAAACTCTGAGCCGAGTCAATAGCGCAACGCGTCACAGACCAGGACGGCGGTGTTGCTGTAAGCTGGTGGCACTCCCGATCAGGCTGCTTTCATCGCGCTCCCTAGGAAGTGAACCGTGACGCGTGCAGAAATCGCTGCAGCTGTAGCGAAAGTCAAACCCCGTTTCTTTGAAGGCCTGACGCCACTTGAGCTGAAGGCGGCCCTCGACTGCGCGCGATCGAAAGCTTTCCTGGCCGACTCGATAGTGCATCACGAGGGGCATCCCGCCGACCACATATTTCTGTTGCTCAGCGGACGGTCGCGTTTCTTCACTCTCACCCCGGAAGGCGACAAGGCATTGCTGTTCTGGGCTGTTCCGGGGGAGATTCTTGGTGGCGCCGCGATCCTGGCGCGCCCCTGCGCTTACGTTCTAAGTTCAGAAACCGTGAAAGACAGCCGCTTCTTGGTTTGGGAGCGAGCGACCATCGGCAGCTTATGCCGCCAGTATCCCAGGTTAATGTCGAATGCGCTGCTGATTGCCCATGACTACATGGTCCTCTATCGCGCGTTGCATCTCTCGCTGGCCTGTCAAAGCGCGCGCCAGCGGCTCGCCACCGTGCTGGTCAACCTGGCAACCGGTATAGGGCACAGGGTGTCGAATGGCGTGGAACTCGACATCAATAATGAAGAGCTGGCGAACGAAGCCCACGTCACGCACTTCACCGCCAGCCGGGTGATGAGCGAATGGCATCGCAATGGAATGCTGATCAAGAAGCGCGGCAAGGTTCTGCTCCCGCGGCCTGAACTGCTGCTTACGCCGGAGAATTAGAAATCCTGTCGGACTCTGTCTGCCGCGCCCGAGTGCCGTCGCGCCTCGGCAATCCCATCATTGCGCTTGCGCAACGACCAGGTTCCTCACCTGTGGAATGCTACTGACATTCCTCCGAAACAATAGTCATGTCCGCCAGTCGATGTTTTGGACTCCTCCTGGAGCGTTGGCTGGCGGCTTGGCTGCAAGAAGGTGAGAGACATTCGGATCTTGATCGTTGACGAAAGTGAAGCCTGGCGCAGCGTGGTCACAGCCATTCTGCGGCATTCAGAGAACCATGAAGTCGCGGGCGAAGCGCGCGACGCGCTCGAAGCAATAGAGAAGAGCAGGGAACTTCAGCCCGACCTCATTCTGCTGAGTCTGGGCATGCCGCAGGTTCAAGGATTTGAAGCGGCGCGCCAAATCGGCAAGCTGGCCCCGCGGGCTAAGATCGTGTTCCTGGCTGAGTTCGCATCCCCCGAGGCGCTGGCCATCGCGGTGATGATGGGCGCGTACTGTTACGTGCTGAAGACGGATGCCGCTGTCGAGCTTGTTCCCGCCCTTGAAGCCGTCAGCCAGGGCAAAAGATTTCGCAGCCGGGCCATGTCCTAGGTCCATGACCCGGCTGCTTGCTGCGTTGACTGCGAGGCACCCAGCCGGACTGAAGCGAATCAGTGCTTCTCTTCTGGTGCTGGCGGCGCGCCATGGCCGGTCGGCTGTGGTGGTTTAGCTCCCATTTGTTGTTGCTGCGGTGCGTGTTGCTGTTCCATCTGCTGTTGCTGCTGCGCGTGGTGCTGTTCCATCTGCTGGGTCTGTTGCTGGTGCTGCTGCTCCATCTGCTGATTTCGTGCCTGCGCCGCTTGCTGCTGGGCCGCTCGCTGCTGCTCCTGCTGCTGTGCCTGGTGCTGCTGCGCCTGCTCCTGTTGAGCTGCCCGCTGTTGCTGCTGCGACTGCGCCTGCTGCTGCTCGCGCTGCTGCTGCATGCGCTGCTCCTGCTGCGCTTGGCGTTGATGGTCCTGCTCTTGTTGCTGCGCCAGCTTCTGATGTTCCTGGTTCTGCTGGGCTGCCAGCTGTTGCTGCTGCTTCTGGTACTGCTTGTCTTGCTTGGTATTCCCCGGGGTCGGGTTGGTCGGAACGCTATGCGGCGGAAGGTTCTTCGCGTGGTCTGGGCCGGGCTGAGCGCCAGGCGCGGTGGCAGTGGCCCGCTGCTGCGGCGGATGATAGGCTCCTCCCGCTTCCTTAGCCGGCACGACTCCGTGCTCGGTGAACCCTCCCGCTTTTGGTGTAGCTGCGATCGGCGGCCGCCCCTGATTCACCGAAGCCCGCAGCTGCTGATTGCCGCGCGCCTCCTGTGCCTGCCGGGTTTGGGCCTGTACCGGCGCAATATGCCGGTCGTGTGTCACCCTCTCTTCTTCGGAAGTCGGATGGTCTTGAATGCCACCCTCACCGCCGTTGTAGCTGACGTGGTCGTCCCTGCGCTCGTTCACCTTCGAGTCATAAACATCGTGGAAGTTCTCGGCGTTTATATTGTTCACCGCGCGGTTGTAGTAGAAGCGGCCATTGTCCCAGCGTCCACCTTCGTATCCGTGGCCGTAATAGCCGTAGCCGTAATTGATACCGCCGTAGTAACCAACCTGTGGCGCCCAATAGCCGGGATAATACTGGTACCCGTTACCGGCCCAACCCCAATAAGGCGGCGTCCAGAACAGCCCCTGCTCCGGCGCCTGCACCCAGGTTCCCGGCACCCAGTAGTAATCGCCGAATCCGTTATCGAACGCCCAGTACCCAGGGGTCCAGAGGTATCCCTCTTCGGGAGGGACGGGCTGGTCGTAAACCGGAAGCGCCGGCGGAGCAAAGTTGACGATGATCTCCTGCGCGTCTGACGTGCACGCAATGCAGAGCAGGGCAAACCCGAGCAACAAGAAACACAACCGTGTAACGATACGCATCCAGACTTCCTCCTGGGCCAGGACTTCCCGGCGCGGTGGCGCTGCCCGCGGTCATAGTTGAGCGGCACGGGCGTACAAAGAGAGTTGATGCGGAAATGTCTGTATCGTGCCGTCCGCGTACTTCACGATTCTCGCTCGACGTTGGTGCTTTACTTTTGGAGACACCGGATCCGAGGAGGCCGGGCCATCGACCTTCTCGCGCTGGCGTGGGGTATTCTTAGTTCATCCCTGGATTGCTGCAACTGCCCGTCCCGCTTTCCCAGCGCGAATCGGACGAATGAGGGCGAATTGACCGCACCTTTCGCCGCAAAATAGAATCAATAACTTAGCGTCCCTCTGGAGTCCACGTGCCACTTTACGAATACCAGTGCAAGAGCTGTCACACCAAGATCGAGCGCATTCAGAAGTTTTCTGACCCGCCGCTTACCGAGTGCCCACACTGCGGAGGCGAGTTGGAGCAGTTGCTCTCGGCCCCCGCGGTACAGTTCAAGGGCGCCGGCTGGTACGTGACCGACTACGGACGCAAAGGTTCCAGCGGCAGCTCCGGCGGTGGATCGAAGGATCGCCAGGGTGGCAGTGATTCGGCAGCGCAGAGCTCTTCGGAGGCAGGATCCTCTTCCTCAAAGAGTTCCAGCTCGGAGGGTTCAAAACCGGGAGGTTCGACCGGAAGCGAAAATAAGTAGCGTAACGGCCCCAAACGCGATATTCATATTAGTTTCCCTGTTTTACCCAGCGCCCTCGTGAAAATGCGGCTGCACCGGCCGCCGACAGCCCATCGGTCGTCCGTCTGCACCGCTTACCTCATTCCTAGCCTGCCCTGATAAGGAGTTTCGGTAATGCCGAAAGACGCTCTAACTATCACCGACCAGCGCACCAATCAGACCTTGGACTTCCCTGTGGAATCGGGGACCGTCCGAGCGACTGAGTTGCGTCGATTTAAAACCAGTCCCGATGATTTCGGGCTCATGACCTACGATCCCGCCTTCATGAACACCGCTTGTTGCAAAAGCAAGATTACGTTTATCGACGGCGACAAAGGCATCCTTCGTTATCGCGGATACGACATCGACGACCTGGCGGACAACTGTACCTTCCTCCAGGTTGCTTACCTGCTGCTGTTCGGCGAATTGCCGACCCCCGAGCAGGAGAAGAACTGGATTCATGAGATCACTCATCACACCATGGTGCCCGAAACCACCAAGCACTTCATGGATGGCTTCCGGCATGATGCGCACCCCATGGGAGTCATTATCAGCACCGTGGCTGCGCTCTCGACCGTCTACCCCGAAGCCAAGGACGTTTACAGCCCGCAGAACCGGCACTTGCAGATCGTTCGCCTGATTGCCAAGATGCCGACCCTGGCGGCGTATTCCTACCGCCATCGCATGGGCTTCCCCTATATCTATCCCGACAACGATCTCAACTACTGCGAAAACTTCATGCAGATGTTGTGGCGCATGGTCGAGCCCAAGTACATGGTCAGCCCGGTACTCGCCCGCGCCCTCGACATCCTCTTTATCCTGCATGCCGACCACGAGCAGAATTGCAGCTCCACCACCATGCGCGTGGTGGGAAGCTCGGAAGCTGATCCCTATCTCTCGGTCGCTTCAGCCGCCTCCGCCCTCTCCGGCCCGCTGCATGGCGGAGCCAATGAAGAAGTGCTTCGCATGCTTGACGAGATCGGCACCCTGGCCGCCGTTCCCGCATATATTGAGCGCGTGAAGAAGGGCGAGTTCAAGCTGATGGGCTTCGGACATCGCGTTTACAAGAATTACGATCCCCGCGCCCGCATCATCAAGCAGGTGGCCGACCAGGTATTTGAAGTCACCGGCCACAATCGCAAAATCGAAATCGCGCTGGAACTCGAACGTATCGCCCTGAAGGACGATTACTTCGTCTCCCGCAAGCTTTATCCCAACGTCGACTTCTATTCGGGAATCATTTACGAAGCGATGGGCTTCCAGCCGGAGATGTTCACCGTGCTGTTCGCGATTCCGCGCACCGCGGGATGGCTGGCACAGTGGAAGGAACTGATGGAAGACCCCGAGCGCAAGATCTCGCGTCCGCGCCAGATCTATACCGGCATCGTGCACCGCAAGGTGAACGGCGATAAAAACTCTCGCCACGAGACCCGCGAAGTCGTTGGAGCAAAGCGGTAGCTCGGAGTCGGGTAGGGCGCTGGTCTGAGTTATCGCAACTTTAGGTTATCGCAACAATCGGGTGCCCCATTCCGCCATCGTCTGGCGGGGTGGGGATTTTCGTCCGACGACTCAAATCTGCTCGATGGTGGCGTACGACTCCAGCATGATCACGATCCCGTCGCGGATGGGATAGACGCGCTTGCAGTCGTTGCACTTCAAACTGTCCTCGCCGCGAATCACCAGCGACTTCCGGCACACCGGACAAATCAACACTTCCAGAAGTTCTGACAGTTCTTGCCTGTTCACGACCGCTATTCTAAACCCGGTTGGAAGCCCTCGGCTTAAGTCGCGCAGCTTCTATCCACATCGGGTCCCCCGCATAAATGCGAGGGCTTCCACCCCAACGATTTGTTAGTGCTGGCTCAGGAAGTACAGATCGTCATGCCCGTTGGGGCGGGCGTACACCATGACAGAGAGGTCTTCCGAGATGTTGGAGGCATTGCCCGCGAAATCCTCCCGCACTGCGAAGGGGAAGGTCAGCACGCGTTGCGGTTCACCTGTAGCTTCTCCATTGCGCAGCGGCTGCCGGAAGATGCTGGTTTGCCCATTCACCGTACTTTCGAACAAGAACGATTTGCCATCGCGCGCGTAGAGTGCGAAGTAGCTGGCCAGTCCAGGCTTCAACACGCTGCATTTCTTATCGCGTAGGGAATACTGAAATATGCCGGGATTGGGACCCCATAGTACCGGGCCCGATAACGTAGTTGCCGTCTTGCGAAACATCGAGCGCGCCGAGGCAGCCCTCAAACAAAGTTTCAGGCTTGGCTCCCGGATTCACCAGGTCGAGCTTCCAGGTCACGCTCTTCTCGGCGTCAGGCCCGTGGTAGCTGGTGAACAGCATGGACGTGGTGCCGTGGATGGGAGCGGAAAAATCGACGCGCCCCGATTCGTTGAGCAGTTCACGCAAATGAGTGCCATCGGCGTTCACAACATAAATGCGGCTGTTCTCGCCCTCGACATCCGAGAACACGAACTGAGAATTGTCGGCTGACCAGGCAAGAGTCTCGAGCGAGTGGCTCGAGCTCTGAATTTTCCTGGCATTGCTGCCGTCGATGTCAGCAATCCAGAGCTCCTCGCGCCCCGTTTCTGGTGCGGTGATATAAGCCAGCTGCCGCCCCGAGTGCGAGAGCAGGGGCTGGGTAGCGAGTTCGCCGACGATGTCGACGTTCTGTTTGGTTCCAGCGTGGTATGCGGTCAAAACACCGGAGGAGCGGCCATTCACAAAATACACGCCCTTCCCGGTGGGGTCTCCCAACGGGCTCCGATCGGGACCGGGGCCGAAGGTGATCTGTTTCAGTGAGCCGTCCTCGAGGGAATATTCCCAGAGGTTCCTGATCCCCTTGACCACGCGGCTGGTATAAAGCGTCTTGCCCGGTTCGGCCCAGGACGCGCCGCCGAGACTGTCCGGGATTTCTCCTACCTTGGCGGACTTCCGCGTGGCGACGTCCAGCTTCTCAATCACGGTAGTCAAACCCGCTCGTCCCAAGGTGAATACACTTTTGCAGTCCGGAGAAACCAATAGCTGGTAAAACGATTCAGCCGAGGTTCCCAGATTTGCCGAACCCACTTGTGACGCGGAAGAAGGGTGGTCGTTTAATACCTCTGTGTTCGCGCCATTAAGATCGGTGCGAAGAATCTGGCCTTTCAAGTTGCCCATAAACAACGAATGACCGTCGCTGCAGGGAGCTACCGTAATGCCGTTGGCGATGCGGTCAGGAGAGCCTCCGAGCGTGTGGATCGCCCAGATTTCGTACTCGCCAAGGCTTGGACCAAAAAAAATTTCGTTGCCGTCTTCCGAGAACGCGAGCGGAGTCTTGTTGCCTTCGTTCTTGGTCAGCTGCAGCGGCTGGCCGCCAGAGGTCAGCATGACAAACATCTGGTCGTAGCCATCGACCGGCGAGGTAAACGCGATGGTGCGGCCGTCGGGTGAAAGGATCGGGCTTTGTATGGTCCGGTTCCACTCGCTGATCTTGGTGATGCTGGCTGGCGTGGAATTAGCCGACGGGTGCGGCCAGAATTTGTAAGCGGCGAACCCGGCCGCCAGCAGCAGGACAGCCGCGACAACGTAACGTATCGCGCTGCTGCTACCCGGAGCAGCCATGGCAGACGCGCTCGGTTGTGCCGCAACTGAGGATGCGCTGGCAGGCGCCGACTCGCTGCCAACCGCAATCGAAAGATGTTTGGCGCTGCTGCTGTCGCGGGCCAGCCGCTTCAGGTCCGCGCGCATTTCGGCAGCCGACTGGTACCGCAAATCGCGATCTTTCTCCAGGCACTTGTTGATGATGCGTTCCAACTCCGCAGGAGCTTCGGGATTCAGACGCACGGGAGCGATCGGCGCCGAGCTGAGAATCGCGTTAAAAATGAGCCCGGAAGTTTCGCCGCGGAATGGCAGCGCGCCCGTCGTCATTTCGTACAGCACCGCTCCCAGTGAAAACAAGTCGGTGCGCGCATCCAACTCCTTACCGCGCACCTGCTCTGGAGACATGTAAGCGACCGTGCCGAGCGTTGTACCGGGGCTGGTAAGGTGGTCTTCGTTGGCCGTCAGGTCGTTGTCGCTCGCGGCACTGGCAACTCTTGCGCCGCGAAACTCGCGCGACCTTGGCCAGGCCGAAATCGAGCACCTTCGCGTGCCCTCGCGCGGTAACGAAGATGTTCGCCGGCTTGATGTCGCGGTGAACGATGCCCTTGCCGTGTGCGGCATCCAGGGCGTCGGCAACCTCAATGCTTAGCTCGAGTATGCTTTCCAGTTCCATCGGCCGGCTGGAGATGCGATGTTTCAGCGTCACCCCTTCCAGGTACTCCATGGCGATGAAAGCTACGCCGTCCTCTTCCCCAATGTCGTAGATCGTGCAAATGTTGGGATGATTGAGCGCCGATGCAGCCTGCGCCTCGCGCTGGAAACGCGCGAGTGCCTGCGCCTCGCGTGCTACTTCATCGGGCAGGAACTTCAGCGCAACGAAACGATGGAGGCGGAGGTCCTCGGCCTTGTAGACCACACCCATGCCGCCGCCACCCAACTTCTCCAGGATGGTGTAATGAGAGACTTTCTGTCCGATCACGTATCGCGAATCTTACGTAGCCCAGCCACCCCAAGTCAACGAGAGTAAGCGGTCTGGAGTACACGGCTTCCGCGAGGGCATGAGCCCCGAGTCCGGTGCCCCATTCAAGCCATCTTTTGGCTTGAGTGGGTCTTCTCGTGCCACGCATCGGTCTTCGCAACGATTTAGGTTGCGATTGTGATTGGTGTTGCGGTCGTGCTACTCCAGCGCCGTAGACGCGACTTCGCCGGGTGCCCCATTCAAGCCATCCTTTGGCTTGAGTGGGTCTTTCGCTCCCTATATCAGATCTGCTCGATCGTTGCGTACGACTCCAGCATGATCACAACCGCATCGTGAGGGATAGACACATCTGCGGGTGATGGCGATTGAGCTGAACTCGCCGCGTTCCAGCGCCGGAGGCGCGACTCAGCTTAGCCCAGCATGGAGGCATCTTGTGGCCGGAATGCTGGGTAGGCCGCCCTCCACCTCCCGAGTCGGCTTTAGCCGACGATGCTCCCCCCGCGAGGGCGTGAGCCCGAGCGTCCATTAAGATAGACCCATGTCTGCAAAAATTCTGGATGGAGTAAAACTTGCCGCCGAGATCAAGGCCGAGGTAGCCGAACAGGTTCGCGAACTGGCCGCCGCAGGCATGCGGCCCGGGCTGGCAGCGGTGCTGGTGGGCAACGATCCTGCCTCGGAGGTTTATGTTCGCAACAAGGTGAAGACCTGCGAGCAACTGGGCATCTACAGCGAGAAGATTACGCCCGACGAGAGCGTCACCACGGACGAACTACTCGCGCTCGTCGACGATCTCAACCATCGTGATGAAATCGACGGAATCCTGGTGCAGCTGCCTCTGCCGAAACAGGTGGACGCGAAGAAGGTGCTCCTGGCCGTCTCTCCTGAGAAAGATGTCGACGGCTTTCATCCCGTGAACGTCGGCAATCTTTCCACCCAGCGGCCCGGCCTGGTGCCGTGTACCCCAGCGGGGGTGATCGAGATTCTCAAGCGCAGCGGCATTGCCATCGCTGGAGCCGAGGCGGTAGTCGTGGGCCGCAGCGACATTGTCGGCAAGCCCGTCGCGATGTTGTTGCTGAACGACAATGCGACCGTCACCGTCTGTCATTCGAAGACACGCGACCTGCCCGGTGTATGCCGCCGTGCTGACATCCTGGTCGCCGCCATTGGGCGTGCAGGGATGGTGACGCCCGACTTCGTGAAACCGGGCGCAACCGTCATCGACGTAGGCATTAATCGCGTGACCGATGCCGCTGAGTTCCGCAAGTTCTTCGCCGGCGACGCCAAGCGCGAAACCGACTTCGCCGCCAAAGGCTCGACGCTGGTGGGTGACGTTCACCCGAAAGTAGCCGAAGTGGCAGGAGCAATTACCCCCGTGCCCGGCGGCGTGGGCCCGCTGACCATCGCCATGCTGATGAGCAATACGGTGAAAGCCGCGAAGCTGCGGCGGGGGCAGAAGCAGAGGTGCTTCCCGGCCATGGCTAGAAAACGGGGCAGCGCTCTTTTTCGGAAAGCTGTGCTCGACTGCGTCACGCCCGTGCTTGGTGCACAGGCCAATATAAAGAAGGGCATGAGAATCGAACGCTCCGCTTTGACTAAAGAGGAACGTGCGAAGGTTGATGTTCTGTTTCACTTCACTGAAGTTAGTAATTCAATCGGACGGCTCGCCGAAATGGGCAGGTTATTGAGGTTCGGCCCCCCCAAAGCGTCCAAAATTTCCAGGGTAACTTACTTGCGGCTGGTGATGGAGTTTTATGTCCAAGAACTCTATATCCTTCAGGCGCGGCTCTGTAATTTCGCGATTTGGACGGGCAAGCAGTTGCGGCAGTCGAATCCATCCTCCGCACGTAAGGCATCTCGAGTTGCGGATGCCACCAGGCAGACCTTCAAGGGAGTAGCGTTGGTCGGATCGTCGCACGTGCACGAGGTTAGATACGAGACTGAAGAGCTCCGAAATGCCTCGATGTTCGAACTTCGTGGCGGCAAACACCAAGAAGGTCCAACCCGAGGGAGTTAGGCAGGCGGCAGACTATTCGTATCGTGAGGCCCGAATCAACGCGGTAAACAAGATTCGCGTGGAGCTTGGCGAGATCAAGGGGTTCGTCGATGCTTATTTCTCTATCCTGCGCCCGATTATCTTCGGCGAGCTTATAGAGAAGCCGAAACGTCTAGAACGAAGAAAAAGGCATAACGAACTGTCCAATTAAAATTGCGAGGACCTGTTACTCTAATAACTTCTCTCATGAACCTTGCTCTTTTCGGCGGAACCTTCGATCCTATCCATCGCGGACACCTCAAGGTGGCGCGCGCCGCGGCCATGCGTTTCAAGCTGAAAGAAGTCTGGTTCGTTCCCGCCGACATTCCGCCGCACAAGCAGAAAGAGCCGATCACGTTATACGAGCATCGCTATGCCATGACCGCGTTGGCCCTCGCGGGCGAGAAGGAGTTCATCCCCTCGCTGCTGGAAGCGCCCGACCTGAACGCCTCGACGAAAGACCGGCGGCCCAGCTACTCCATCGAGACCGTGCGCCGGGTGAAGAAGATGCTGGGCAAGAGCGATCACCTCTACTTCCTCATCGGCATGGACGCCTTCAAGGACATCGCCAAGTGGTATGAGGCCGAAGCACTGCTGAAGGAGTGCGACTTCATCGTGGCCGCGCGGCCTGGATTCTCGCTGGCCGATGTCGCTTCCTCGCTTCCGCCCGCCTTGCGGCCCAACGCCGCCGTCACCAAACTGTTTCGTAAGCAAGCAATCGACGGTCCGCTGGTGCTCCCCGGAGCAACTTTGCACCTGCTTCCCGAAACTCACGAGAATGTCTCAGCCACCCAGATCCGGGCAGCCGTCGGCCGCGGCGGCGCATTAAAGAAGTTGGTGCCCGACGCGGTTGCCGAGTACATTCATAAACAGCAGTTGTACCGCACCAGCAACAAAGCCAGAGTGAGGTAGCCCGAGCCGACCGCATGAAGAAAAATGAGTTGAAGGCCCAGGTGGCCACCGCCGTTCACGCCTGCCAGGAGAAAAAGGCCACTGACATCTCCATCCTCGAACTCGACGCGCAAGCCAGCGGATTCACCGACTATTTCATAATCTGCTCGGCGTCGAACCCGCGCCAGACTCAGGCCATTGCCGATGAGGTCGACCAGCAGCTCAGCGCGCAGGGACTGGAGCCTACCCATCGCGAGGGCTACAACACCGCCGAGTGGGTGCTGCTCGACTACGTCGACTTCGTGGTCCACATCTTCTCCGAAGCCGCGCGCAAATTCTACGACCTCGAGCGCCTGTGGAAGACGGCGGCGCGGGTCGAACTCTCAGACCTCGAGAAGCCCGCACGCAAGGCGGCTCCGGCCAAGGCTCCGGCGAAGACGCCGTCGGGGAAAAAGACGGCTGCGCGCAAGAGCGCGACCAGGCCGGCGAAGCGCACCGCCGTGAAAAAATCAGCTGCGAAGAAGTCACCTCGTCCTCGCAAGACGCAGTGATTTCCTCGATGGTGCGCGCGCGATCTTGGGCGTGCGGCGTTTTTGCTTTTCTAATTGCTAATCACTCATTACTAATTACTGTTTGAAACTTCGCATCGCATGGATCGGGAAAACTCGCGGCTCCGCCATCCAGTCGCTCACGGCGGAATACCTGAAGCGGCTCTCGCGCTACGCTGCCTGCGACGCGCATGAGTTGTCGTCGGAAGCTGCGCTGTTGAAGCTGATCGAGAAGAGCGAACGCCGCACCCCACCCGAACTGATACTGCTTGACTCGCGCGGCAAGCAGCTCACCTCGGAAGAGATCGCCAACTTCCTCGAGTACCACCGGTCGCACAGCACGCAGGAGTTGCTGTTCGCCGTCGGCCCCGCCGATGGCTGGAGCGATGCCACCCGTGCGCAGGCGAAAACCATGCTGTCGTTCGGCAAGATCACGCTGCCTCACGAGCTCGCCCGCGTGGTTCTTCTGGAACAGCTTTACCGTGGTTTCACGATCTTGCAAGGCCATCCCTACCATGCAGGCCATTGAGCCCAAGAGGCCGAATAGCGGCGAAATCTTCCCCTGTAAGTCGAACTGTGTCTGGAATTTACATATAAGTCCCCTGTAATCAATAATTTGCAAGCAAAATGTGTCTAACATGTTGAAAACAAAGATTCATGCCAACGCAAATTTTGCCTGCGTTAGCTCTGCAATCTGAATCTCAACCCTTGATGTGCCCCGTCACGACGCGCATCATTTCAGCAGCAACGAGGTCGTCATGTCTCAGCTCACCGGCACTCCTCTTCAGACCTACGGATACTTCGCCAACGGCAACTTTCATACCAGCGGCAACGACGTAGTCATCAACAGCGTCTGGGACCACTCGCCGATAGCCATCGTCGACCAGGCCGACGGAGACGCAGCCACCACTGCGGTACGCGATGCGGTGCTGGCATTCAATGAGACGCGCAAGCTGTCGTCGTTCAGGCGCGCCGACATCCTGCGCAAAATCGCACGTGGCATCGCGAGTCGCAAAGAGGACTTCGCGCGCACCATCTGTCGCGAGGCAGGCAAGCCGATCCGGACGGCGCGCATTGAAGTCGAGCGCGGCATCTACACCTTCGAGCTTGCGGCCGAAGAGGCCACGCGCATTTATGGCGAGTACATCCCGCTCGACACCCTGCCCAGCACCGAAGGCCGCTGGGGATTGATGCGGCGCTTCCCGCTGGGGCCGGTGTTTGCCATCACGCCGTTTAACTTTCCGCTGAACCTGGTCGCGCACAAAGTTGCGCCCGCGATTGCCGCCGGCTGCCCGATAATTCTCAAGCCTGCGCCGCAGACGCCCATTACCGCGCTGATGCTGGCGCAGGTGGTGCAGGAGTCCGGCTGGCCGAACGGCGCGCTGGCCGTGATGCCGATGTCGAACGAGGTCGCCGGCCTGCTGGTTGCCGATGACCGCATCAAGCTGCTGACCTTCACCGGCAGCGCCGCCGTCGGCTGGCAGCTAAAGAGCAAGGCCGGCAAGAAGCGCGTGACGCTCGAGCTCGGCGGCAACGCAGCGGTGATCGTGCACGGCGACACCGACCTGGCGTACGCGGCGCATCGCTGCGTGGTTGGCGGCTTCGCCTACGGCGGTCAGACCTGCATCTCGGTGCAGCGCATCCTGGTGCAGAGCACCGTTTTCGACGACTTCACCAAACGGCTGGTCGATGGCGTGAAGCAGCTCAAGGCCGGCGATCCCATGGACGAAGCGACTGACGTGCCGCCGCTCATCCGCGAGCAGGACGCGGTGCGCGCCATGGAGTGGATTGACGAAGCGCGCCAGGCTGGCGCCAAAGTTTTGTGCGGCGGCAAGCGCAATGGTTCCATCGTGGAGCCGACGGTGCTGACCGGAAGCGATCCACACCTGCGCATCAACTGCGCCGAAGTCTTTGCGCCCGTCGTTACGGTCGAGCCTTACGAGACATTTCCAGAGGCGGTGCGGCAGGTGAACGACTCGGTATATGGATTGCAGGCGGGCCTCTTCACCCGCGATGCCGGACTCATCCAGAATGCCTTCGATGAACTTGAAGTCGGCGGCCTTATTGTTGGCGACGTGCCTACCTTCCGCGTCGACCAGATGCCCTACGGCGGAGTGAAAGAATCAGGTCTCGGCCGCGAAGGCCTGCGCTTCTCGATCGAAGACATGACCGAGCCCAAGTTGATGGTGATGGCGTTGAAGTAAGAAGCTGTCAGCCGTCAGCTATCAGCCGTCAGGACAATCACGCGGGTGCCCCATCCCGCCGTTGTTTGCCGGGGTGGGGGTGTTCGTCGATCCGGAGATTCGTGTTTGCTGGTTGACTGAAAATCCCCACCCGGGCAAACCCGGCCCAAGTGGGGCACCCACTTTTCTTTGCTACTATCGCGAGATGCCGCTACTGGAGGCACGCAATCTCAGCAAGACCTATCGTACGGACGCACCGGCGTTCGGATTCGGTTCGGCGAGCGAGGTGCGCGCGGTGGATGATGTGTCGCTGTCGATCGAGCCCGGCGAGACGCTGGGGCTGGTAGGGGAGTCGGGCTCAGGCAAGAGCACGCTGGGCCGCATGCTGGTGCGCCTGGTCGAGCCGGATTCGGGAACGATTTCGCTCGAAGGTCAGCGACGTGCTCGCGGCGCACGGCAATCGGGTCTGCGTCAACTACGGCGCAACATGCAGATCATCTTTCAGGACCCGTTCGGCTCGCTCGATCCACGCATGACAGTCGAGCAGATTGTTGTCGAGCCGTTGATCATCCACGGCGAAGGGAATTCACAACAACGTAGGGCACGCGCGGCGGAGATGATGCGCGCAGTCGGCATGGAAGCCTCGGCTCTAAACCGCTATCCCCACGAGTTCAGCGGAGGCCAGCGGCAACGAGTCGGAATCGCTCGCGCACTCATCCTGCGTCCGAAGTTCGTTGTGGCCGATGAGCCGGTGTCGGCGCTCGACGTCAGCGTTGGCGGCCAGATCGTCAACCTGATGCGGCAACTGCAGCAGGAGTTCCAGCTCACCTACCTGTTCATCTCGCACTCCTTGCCGGTAGTACGGTACCTGGCGACGCGCATCGCCGTAATGTATCGCGGCAAGCTGGTGGAGACCGGCACGACCGAGCAGATCACGACCGCGCCGCGTCACGAATACACGCGCTCGCTGCTGGCGGCTACGCCTGAACTGGCGTGAGGCAAGCACTACCAATCCAACACCGCCCAATTTACGTAACGAAATAGTAGCGAAAGAACTCGTTGTCACGCTTCCAACCGAGTGATTCGTATAGGCGTTGTGCTGCCTCGTTGGTGACCGCGGTTTCAAGTACCAGGCTGTTGGCCTGGGTGTCGGCGGCGAGACGATGAGCGCGTGCGACCAGAGCTCGTCCATAGCCTTGCTGCCGCACCTGCGGCGAAACATAGAGGTCGTTCAGGATCCACTGGCGCGAGAGGTGAACCGACGAGAAAACGGGATAGAGCTGCAGGAATGCCACAGCCTGGGTTTCATGGCGGGCATAGAAGACGACCGACTCCCCTTTGCTGAGCCGCGCAAACAGGAAGCGCCGGGCAGCCTCCTCATTGGGCGGCTTGCCGTAAAACTGCCGGTAGAGGTCGAAGAGCGGGGCGATGTCGCCGACATCAGCCGGACTCGCCTGCAATATCTCGTGTGCGGTCGCTCCGAGGGTCATTACAGCGAGGGGAACACAGGCCCAAGCCGACCGTCAATCCCGCTATGGGAGACGGAATTCACGCGGTGACAATAAACCTATAACGAGCCCCCATCTGACGCCGAAGGGTTAAGCAGGGAGACTGGCACTAAAGCTCTATAAGGGGCTTATTTGTGCTAGCAATCCGGGGAATCTGTGATTTATTATTGCGCAACACCGAAAGTCTGTGAAACCGGTTCCCGTGCCCTATGCGGAACCGTCATTTCCGTGCATCACGTGCTATGCAAACCTCCAATCAGGGGTAATTTGGAAACAACATGAGAGCGCTGCAAACGGATACTTCTTCGTACACGATTCCGCCCGCACTTACCAAACGGTCTCAACAGAAAAGAGCTCTTATTCTCTCGGCGGCGATACGTTATTTCGCCGAGCACGGATATGAGTCCTCGCGCGTGGGAGACATCGCGGCTGACTTGGGAATTGCAAAGGGCTCGGTCTTTCAACATTTCGGCAGCAAGGATGGGCTTTTCCTGGAAGCCTACAAGGAGTCGGTCAACCAGCTTCCTGGATATCTCGCTGCTCCCGACGAAATCAAGCAGAAGGGTTTCTTCGCCCTGCTTCGCTATCGCCTGGAGAATGCCGCCCGCATGCGTGAGCATCACCAGGTGCACTACTCGGTCATGATGCTGGGCAACTACGGCTCCGACATGAATATCAAGAAGCGGATTGGCCGCTTCCTCAGCCAGGAAGATCCTCTGGGGCTGAAGGCATTTGTCCGAATGGGCCTGGAACGGGGCGAACTGCGGCGGGACGTCGATCCCGAACTGATCGCTTCGATCGTCGAATCCACAGTTGAACGGTTTCAAGACTCATTGACCATGTCGGAAACCCATCCCGAGCTGTTTCATGGCTCGAATGGAAACGGCAAGGGGCACGGACAGCGGATCGACGAGTTCATCATGGTGCTGCGCGGCGCAGTCGGGACCGCTCAGGTCGCCAAGGCCAGCTAGCCGGAGGCGGTAGCGGTGCTGCGCTGGCTGCGCAGTTGGTGCATGATCTGCCGCGCCGCATTGGCTCCGGAGAGTCCGTTAAGGCCGGTACCAGGATGTGTCCCTGACCCGCATAGATAAAGGTTGCGGATGGGGGTGACGTACTGCGCCCAGCCGAGCAGCGGGCGCATGGTGAAGATCTGATCCAGCGCCAGCTCGCCATGGAAGATGTGCCCGCCTGTCAGACCATAGGTCCGCTCCAGGTCTTCGGGAGTAATGAGCTCGCCTCCTTCAATCAGCCCCGGCAGATCGGGCGCATATTGTGCCAGGGTTTGAATGATGGTGTTCCCCAACCCATCGCGTTGCTGTTGCCAGTCGCCGTCGCGCAGCTTGTAAGGCGCGTACTGCATATAGATGGACATCACATGTTTGCCCGCCGGCGCGAGCGACGAGTCCCACAATGTGGGAATCACTGCCTCGATGTAAGGCTGGCGCGAGTATTCGCCGTACTTCGCCGCATCGAAAGCGCGTTCCAGGTAGTCGATCTCCGGTGAAATCTGGATGCGTCCCTGGAGCAGGGCATCGCTCTCCACACCTTTAAACTTGGGAAGGCCTTTCAGCGCCAGGTTCATCTTGGCGACCGTGCCGAACATCCGATAGTGCTGCAAGCGCTGCAGGAAGCTCGGCGCCAGGTGTTGCGGCTCGATCAGTCCCAGCAGCGTGCGCTTGGGATCGGCGTTCGACACCACGAGTTTGGCCGCTATCTCTTCACCACTGCGCAGGACGACGCTGGTGGCCACGCCGTCTTTGACCTGCACTCGCGCAACATCGGCCGAGGTGCGAATCTCGCCTCCGGCGGCCAGCACCGCACTGGCCATGGCCGCGGTCAACGCGCCCAAGCCACCATGAACATAAGAGGCTGCACCGACGGGATTGCCATCAGGCACACTGCGGAAGATGAGATTGGTACTTGAGCCTGCCGACCATGGCCCGAGAAAGGTGCCGAAGATTCCCTGGGCTGCGATGGTGCCGCGCAGCAGGTCGCTCTCGAAGAACTCGCTGACCAGGTCGGCGACCGCCATCGGTCCCCAGCGCAGCAGGCGATAGAGATCTTTCTCACCGAGGCCGCGCAGCTTGCGCCCAGACTGTACTAGCTCCCATAGATTGCCCGACGAAGGATCGTCAAGGTCGGGTGGCGTCATGGTCAGCAGGTACTCGATGGCTCCGCCGATGGCCACGAGAGCTTTGCGAAAGTCGGAGTATCCCTCGGCATCTTTGGCCGAGAACTGCGCGATCGCCTTTTGCGATTGCTTCGGATCAGAGTACAGCGCGAGATTTTTGCCATCAGCGCCGAGCGACAGTACCCGAACTTCAGGCGAATAGGTCTTCAGTCCAAAGCGCGCCAGGTCCATGTCGTCGAGCACGATGGGATGCACCGGCCAGGCAGCATGCGACAGGCGCGAGCACTTGAAGCCGGGATGGAACTCTTCGGTAGTTGCGCAACCACCGACGGTCTCACGCGCCTCCAGCACCAGCGGCTTAAAGCCGAGCTTGGCGAGGTAAAAGGCGGTGACCAGGCCGTTGTGTCCGGCACCGATGATGACGATATCGCGAGGGGCGCTCATGCGGTCTGCTTTCTGGAGTTCTTGAGAATCTCAAGCGCCGCCAGTCGTCCGGGAGCGCCCATGATGCCGCCGCCGGGATGTGTCGCCGAGCCGCACATATACAGGTTCTTAATCGGCGTCTTGTACTGCGCCCAGCCGGGCACAGGCCGCAGGAAGAACAGCTGCTCAAGCGAGAGTTCACCCTGGAAAATGTTGCCCTCGGTCAGTCCCCATTCGCGTTCAAGGTCGAGTGGGGTTACCACCTGGCGGCCAACAATGATGTCTTTGATATTGGGAGCGTACTGCGCAATCGTGTCGATCACGGTGTCGCCGAAGGCTTCGCGTTTCTCGTCCCAGGTGCCCTCTTTCAGTTTGTAGGGCGCGTACTGCACGAAGCACGACATCACGTGCTTGCCGGGAGGCGCGACCGACGGGTCGGTCAGGCTGGGGATCACCATGTCGATGTACGGTCGCTTGGAATAATCGCCATACTTGGCTTCGTCGTACGCGCGCTCCATGTAGTCGACGCTGGGCGAAATGGAGATGGCTCCGCGCAGATGATTGCCTTCGCCGGGCATGCAGGTGAAGTTGGGCAGCGCGTCGAGCGCGAGGTTCACCTTGCCGGAAGAGCCGCGATACTTGTAGCGCTTCACTTCGTCGCGGAAATCGTCGCTCAGGTGTTTGGGCTCGATGAACTTCAGGAAGGTGAGGTTAGGATCGACGCTGGACGAGATAACGTCGGCGTAATACTCGTCGCCAGACGTCGTAGCCACGCCGACCGCCTTGTTGTTGCGAACCAGGATCTGCGCCACCCCAACTTGGGTCTTGATCTCGACGCCAAGCTCGCGCGCCGAATCGGCGATAGCGTTCGAGATGGCTCCGGTACCGCCGCGCGCGAATCCCCAGGCGCGAAACGCGCCGTCAATCTCTCCCATGTAATGGTGCAGCAGCACGTAGGCGGTGCCCGGCGAGCGCACGCCGAGAAAGGTGCCGATAATCCCGGAAGCCGACATGGTGGCCTTGAGCACATCGGTCTCAAACCACTGGTCGAGAAAGTCGATGGCGCTCATGGTCATGAGCTGCACCTGGTTGTACTTGTCCTCGCCACTCAGGTCCTGAAAGCGGCGGCCGAGAAACATCATCTTCAGCAGTTCGCGAGGCGAGAGCGTGGTCGGGTCGGGCGGCACCATGCTGAGAATGGGCTTCACGAAGCGGCACATCTGCGAGCATCGCCTTGCCGAACTCCTCGTAAGCCTCGGCGTCGTACTTGGAGTGGCGGGCGATCTCGCGGCGCGTCTTGCCGTGATCGTTCACCCGCCACAGGTAATCGCCATTCGGCATGGGAGTGAACGTTCCGTCGAGCGGCAGGATTTCCAGCCCGTGGCGCGGCAGGTCGAGGTCGCGGATGATCTCGGGCCGCAACAGCGAGACAACATAGGAGCAGACCGAGAACTTGAAGCCGGGAAAAATCTCTTCGGTGCAGGCGGCGCCGCCGAGGACGTGGCGCCGCTCCAGCACCAGCACTTTGCGGCCGGCGCGCGCCAGATAGGCAGCGTTGACCAGGCCGTTGTGACCGCCTCCGATGATGATTGCGTCGTACTTGCCTGATCCGTTAGAGGGCATGGTTACCGTGGGAAGACCTTGTGCGAATGGGACATTCTAAATGACGCGCTCGCAGCCGTCCCTTGCCGTTCGCGGATATTCCGAGGGAAGTTGGTAGTTGTTAAGTTGTAAACCATCAGCAGTGATACGTTGCTGACAACCGACAAGCGACCGCTGACAATTTGTGGTATACCCCCCCTCCCACCCTACGCGCAAAATCTTGATTCCATTCATCTGGCTGAAAAATTTTCCCCGCAAAATCTTGAGCGCGTGAGAGTTACAGGCAAAATCTTCCAGAATAAAGACTTACGGGGATTTTCTTGCGGGTGGAGTGGTTGGCCTGTTTGTGAGATTGCTAACAGCGGCGAAAGCCAGGAATGGCAATGAGCTGGTGCCACGGGGGCCTGATGGAAGCAAAATCGGTGCAGAGACACCAATCTCCTTCGTCCTCAAGCGCTGAGTGTACGGCAACCGGGCGGAGTTTACCAAGGGCGCTTGTCACACATGCGTGTGACAGGGGATGAAAGGCTTGCGACAAAGCCGGCTGAGGAAGACGGTTGTCGGAAGTGTAATGGCCTTGTTAGCAACAGAAGGAACGGGGAAGAACGGTGTGCGCCAGCCGAGCCGTGATATTAAGATGGTGCCCACCCGCGACGCCTGGCTACGCCGGAGCACATCATGAAACTGAAGACACTCGTCTGTTTGAGCCTACTCACACTCGTCAACTCCTTGACTCCTGCAAGCGCCCAGACTTACAACGTGATTCACGCATTCAACGGCCAAAATGGGGCGTTCCCCATTTCGGGCGTTGCTGCGAGGGCCGGTATTCTCTATGGCACCACAGAGTGCGTGAACCCCGACAAATGCGGTGCCGGCACTGCGTACCAGCTTACCCAGGTTGGATCAAACTGGTCGTTTGCTCCCATCTCGTACTTCTCAGCGGGGGGGATGGATCCCCAAGCCAGAATAGTGTCCGGCCCTGATAATCATCTCTATGGCACGACGTTTGAAGGCGGCTCTCTGGGCTGGGGCGTCGTTTTCAATCTCGGCCCCGCGGTGACTATTTGCAAGACTGCCGCGTGCGGCTGGGTCGAAAAAATCCTCTATTCCTTCCAGGGGACCCCTGACGGCGGTAGCCCCGGCGCAGGCGATCTCGTGTGGGACACCGCAGGGAACATCTACGGCACTACCCGAGAGGGTGGGGCGGCCGCGAATGTCGGCACCGTATACCAGATGACGAAATCCGGAAACGGCTGGACAGAGTTCCCTATCCATAGTTTCCTGGGACCAGACGGGGCCAGTCTGAAGCTGGTGTCATTCTCGATAGCAATGGAGACCTGTTCGGCACGACGGTCGAAGGTGGATTGTACGGTTTCGGAATCATCTTTGAACTGACGTACACCACTGGCGTGGATTGGACGCAAACAGTGCTTCACAACTTCCATAATCTAGCAGACGGAAAAGCACCTCTCGCAGGGCTGACAATGGACAGCGCCGGAAATCTCACGGCGCCACCACCCAGGGCGGCAGTGGGCGGGGAGGGACTGTCTTCGAGCTGTCGCCGGTCGCAGACACCTGGGTTTTCACAAACCTATACAGCCTGTCGGGAGGCGGCGGGCCCGACGCTACGCTCGCCATGGACAACTCCGGTAATCTTTACGGAACCCCGAAGCGTGACGGCAACGATCTCGCAGGAAGTGTTTTCAAGCTGACAAACACTCAGAACGGTTGAGTATACATCGCTTCACATTTCACGGGCGAGAGTGATTGGGCATATCCGACCGGCCCCGTGACCATCGACGGTAACGGACCCTATACGGAACCGATCTATGGGTGGAAATCTTCAAGGTACCTGTTCTCCTAGTGGCTGCGGCGTCGTCTGGATGATTAAGCCCTAGCCGGAGTGGCCCTCGCAAAATCGCCCACTCATCCCTGGTCCAAATGAGTGGGACAGTCCAGTCGTTACGAAAGCTATCTAAAAGGGTTTGGGTCGCCGCTCAGGGCGGATGTTAATCGTCGTCAATCCCAATCGTAACCGCGTCAGCGGCGCCGGCCGCTCCCGTCACACAGCCAGACGGAGATGCTCCCAAGGCGCTCTGCTTTACAGCAACGCGGTTGAACTCCGATAATCGCGGCATGAAATTCCTTTTGCCCTTCGCTCTGGCGTTAGGCTCGTTCACCGCCGTGGCGCAAATTCCCGCAGCCCTCACCACTGATCCACCGGCGAATAAAGCCTATCCGGCAACCATGGGAGATCTTGCGATTCCGAGCCATGGAGCGATGATGAACGGCATCATCTATATCGTCGGAGGTGCAGGGCCGCACCCGACGGTGGTCCTCCTGCACGGATTTCCTGGCGGGGAGTTGAACCTCGATCTCGCGCAGTCTATCCGCCGCGCTGGATGGAACGTTCTCTTCTTTCATTACCGCGGATCGTGGGGAAGCCAGGGAGCGTTTTCATTCGCCAACTCAATCGAAGACACGCAGGCCGTGCTCGCCTGGGCTCGCGATCCGCAGAACGCGAAGAAGTATCGCATTGATCCCGAGCGAATCGTGCTTATTGGTCACAGCATGGGCGGATTCATGGCGGCGGCTGCCGGACGCGACCCCAAGGTGATGGGAGTCGCCATGCTCGCCGCCTGGAACATCGGCGCCCAAGCCCGGCAGGTCCAGGATCCTGCGAAGCTGAAAAGCTTCATCCAGTCCGTTATTCTGCCGCTTTCCGGTTGCACCGCCGATGGCCTTTATGCCGAGGTACAAGCGCACAAGGAAGACTGGGACTACAACCTGTTCGTTCCACAACTGAAAATGCACTCGGTGCTCGTGATCTCTGCCGACGACGTGCACCGCTCTGCCAACGACGCCTTTGTCTCGGCAATGAAATCGGCCGGAGCAACGCGCATTGCAAGCATCCACCTTCCCACCGATCACCTCTTCGACGATCACCGAATTGCGTTACAGATCGCCGTGTTGGACTGGCTTAATACCTTGAATCCGTGAGAAGGATTGCGGGGAGGCGGGTGGCCCGGGCAAGCATTTCGAGTAGTCCATACACGTGAGGGTGCCCCGTCCAACCATCGTTTGGTTGGGCGGGGATTTTTACTTCTGTCGCTTCTGATGGGGAAGTTTCCTGGTTCCTTGAACCGCGTGGCGCTCTACGAAAATCCCCACTCAAGCCAAACGACGGCTTGAATGGGGCACCCATCGTGAGCGTTGCTCGGGCCACCCGCCCAGCGAACATTACATATAGTTGCCTTGCCTCCCACGAAGGTCAGATTGCTTTCCAGCAATTCACTAACAGATACACACCGAGTTCTCAGTAGCAAGTCAGGTTCTGCTCGGCGGTTTCGAGTACACACTGGTATAAGCTGTCGGGGTTGTGACTAAGCATTCGATCTCTGTTCTTTCCGTTCTATTTGTGTGTGGCGCTCTCGCAGCGCAGCAGCCTGTCTGGCAGCCATCGGCGGGGCATACGCAGGTGGCAATATGGCCGGGCACGCCGCCGGATGCATATGGTGTGCCGGGGACGGAATATGTCGAGACAACGAAAGACGAAATGGTGGCCGGCAAGCCGTATGTGTGGGTTAGCAACATCACGAGGCCCACGATAACCGTCTATTCGCCAAGAGGAAAAAACACGGGCGTCGCGGTGGTCGTCTTTCCCGGCGGGGGCTTTGAGGGATTGGCTATGGACCTGGAAGGTACGGAGGTCTGCGACTGGCTGACGTCCGAGGGTATCACGTGCGTGCTGCTCAAATACCGCGTGCCGAGCCTTCCGTATGACTGGCACTGCAAGTGCCGGCCCAATGATCTTGCGACCTCGACGCTGGCATTGGAGGACGCGCAGAGGACGATGGGGCTGGCCCGGTTCTATGCCGCGGAGTGGCACATTGATCCGCACAAAATTGGAGTGCTGGGATTTTCGGCCGGCGGGTATCTGGTGGCGGAGATCAGCACCCAATTTACGCGGCGACTGTACAAGCCTATCGATGCGGCTGACAAAGAAAGCTGCCGACCTGATTTTGCAGTAGGTGTTTATCCGGGGCATTTACGGGTTGGCGACCACGCTTACAAACCGAACCCGAACCTTCCAGTTACGCCGCAGACACCGCCGACGTTCTTGGTGCAGGCAGAGGATGACAATGTGGACGGGGTAAACCAATCAGTGACGTACTACGTCGCCCTGAAGAGCGCCGGCGTTCCCGTAGAGATGCATCTGTACGCTCAAGGTGGGCATGCATTTGGGCTGCGGCGTACGAAGCTCCCGATAACGGCATGGCCTCGATTGGTGGAGACATGGTTGGGGACCATTGGGATGGTGTGAATTTGTAAATAGGTATTAGGTCCAAATTGGCGGAAAATCCCCATTACACTCATTACCTGGTGGCGCAATGGTGAGTGCTTGAGCCGGGTTCGCCACTCCTCCCTGATACGATATCTCCTGTGCCGGACCTGCTCTCCGTAGACAACTTGGGCGTGGACTTTGCTACACCGCAGGGAAGCGTGTGCGCGGTGCGCGAGGTGAGCTTTCGCATTGCGCCACGCGAGGTGCTGGGACTGGTGGGCGAATCGGGATCGGGCAAGTCGGTTACATCGCTGGCCATTCTTCGCCTGCTGCCGCCACAGGCAAGAGTGAGTGGCTCGATCACATTCGAAGGCGAAGACCTGCTGGCGTTGCCGGAAGCGAAGATGCGTGGAATCCGCGGCTCAGGCATTGCCATGATTTTTCAGGAGCCGATGACTGCGCTCAATCCGGTGATGCGGGTGGGCGACCAGGTGGCTGAAGCCGTACTGGCGCATGGACGCGACGACAGCGCGCAGGGAACAAGTCGAGTGAGCAAGCAAGCTGCGTGGCAGCGCGCCGTTGAGGCCCTGCGTACAGTGGCGATTCCCGATCCCGAGCGTCGCGCCCGCGATTATCCGCACCAGCTTTCCGGTGGGCAGCGGCAGCGCGTGATGATTGCCATGGCGATTGTGAACCGTCCTCGCCTGCTGATCGCCGACGAACCGACAACCGCGCTCGACGTTACCATCCAGGCGCAAGTACTCGATCTGCTCAACGATCTGCGGGAGAAGTTCGCGCTGGCCATGCTGTTCGTGTCGCACGATCTCGCGGTGGTGTCGCAGGTTTCGCACCGACTCGCTGTCATGTATGCCGGCACGCTGATTGAAACCGGGCGCGCCGCCGACGTGTTTCGCAGCCCCATGCATCCTTACACGCGCGGGCTACTGCATTCGGTGCCCACGCTGCGCAGTGACCGCTCGCAGCCGCTGCGGACGATTGAGGGCAGTGTGCCGTCGCTGACCGCCATGCCTCCAGGGTGCTGCTTCGAGCCGCGCTGCGGATCGCGTGTCGCGCACTGTGCCGAGTCGTTGCCGCCGCTGGTCGAAGTTGCACCCGGACACTTGGCGCGTTGCCCGGTGACACAACTGGAGTGCCACTAGATGCGGCTGCTGCTGATCAGCGATATACACGCGAATCATGAGGCCTTCGATGCGGTGATGCAGGCTGCGCCGGAGTACGACCTGCTGGCGAACCTGGGAGACGTGGTCGGCTATAACGCTTCGCCGAATGAGGTCTGCGAATGGGCCATCGCGCTGGGCGGCATCATCGTGCGCGGCAATCACGACCGCGCCTGTTCGGGGCTCACCGACCTCAGCGACTTCAATCCGGTGGCGGCAATTTCGGCGCGCTGGACGCAGATGACCCTGAAAGCGGACTACCTCAAGTGGCTGCGATCGTTGCCGCAAGGGCCAATTCGCCGCGAAGGGTTGCCGGGCGTGGAGTTCGTACACGGAGCTCCGGAAGACGAGGACGAATACCTGCTCAACACTTTCAGCGCCGAGGAAAGCTTCAACATGCCGGGACAGGCCGACGTCATTTTCTTCGGACACACCCATCTGCAAGGCGGTTTCGCTGAGGAGAACGGCAAGGTGCAGCAGTTCGTGCCCAGCTACGACAGCGTCGAAGGCGCAGTGCAGGCCGACATGGAATTGCTTCCCGGAGTGCGGTACCTGATCAATCCGGGTTCGGTCGGCCAGCCGCGCGATGGCGACTGGCGCGCTGCCTTCGCGCTTTACGAAAAGCACGACGATCAGCCCGCTCACCTACGCTTCTATCGCGTTCCTTACGACGTGGACCGCGCCCAGGAACGCATACTTTCCGCAAACCTGCCGCCCCGCCTGGCGATGCGGCTGCGACTCGGCCGCTAATGCCGAGTTGCTGCCTTTTTCGTCTTGAGCGCATCCCATAAGTGTTGGATTAAACTACGCCCTATGCCTATCCGCCCTTTTCCCGCAAAGACAAAGTTTCGCTCCCAGGAGTTCATGGGAGGCGCGCTGTTCAGTGACGAGCAAGGTTATCTGGTGGCCTACATCGATGGCGGCGCACGAGGCAATCCCGGACCTGCCGGCTATGGTGTCGTTGTTGAAGACGAGGTCGGGCGTCCGGTGGCCCAACTCAGCGAATACCTCGGCCGACAGACCAATAATTTTGCGGAGTATTCCGGGCTGTTAGCTGCGCTTTCTTACGCGATCAAGCATGGGTTCAAGGCGCTGAAGGTGGTTAGCGATTCGGAACTGATGGTGAAGCAGATCAATGGCGATTACAAGGTCAACAGTCCTACGCTGAAGGAGCTGCATACGCAGGCGATGAAGTTGATCGACCAGCTTGATTGCTTCAACATTAGCCACGTGTTGCGGGAAAAGAACAAGGAAGCCGACCGCCTGGCGAACAACGCAATGGATCGCGGCACCTTTCTAAAACCGGCGACCCCGGCGCGGACTGAAGTTGCGGCAGCGTCACCGACACCTGTGCGCGAGGTGAATGGTGTAGTACGCGGCGGCAGCGTGCAGTTTCTGGGCGATGCCCTACCCGAAGGAACGCTGGTAAGAATCAGGCCCGCGAAATAGCGGTCAAGGAAGGGCTTTGTAGATCATCCGTCTCTCCTATTCGGCGAAACTATAGCTCAGATAATCCGCCCGACTTGTTGCTCAGCGCACTTTGACCCGCCTCCAGACGCGCACTACACTAAGCGTTCATTCCTGGAGGCCAGCCATGATACGCGCCGATATTCTCCAGCAGTTTCCTCAGTTATTTGGAACGCAACAAGTCAACGGCAGGGACATCAACGTTGAAGAGACGATTGCGACCCTTACCCGCGAACTGCGTCCAGCTATCGCCGAAGCGCTGAGCGCACGCCGCACCCAGCTTGCCAGTAAGGAGCCGGTCCGCAAAAAGTACGCGTGGCCCAGTTGGGATGAGAGCTTCGATGATCCCGTCAGCGGGAAGCCGTGGACGTTTCGCCAGATCGTGCAAGGGCTGATCGACAACTTCCTTGGTCACGACAGCGAATTGCGTTGGCGGCTGAATGACGAAGTGCCGGTGCCGGCCGACGTGCATCCGCTGCGCAATCCCGGACTGGAGCTGACCGGCCCGTGGTATCCGCTGGACATGGCGTTTAACGCCTTGAACAGTGCCGCGCCGATGAACATGCCGGACTTTGAAGACGCTTCTCCGGCACACTTTCAACCGCTGAGTTCGGGAAAGAAAGCGCCGGTGGCTGCGTTTGCAGCGTTGCAGAATGCGAAAGAGATTTTCCAGGGAACGTGGAGCAGCAAGTCGTACGACGTGGCGAAGAAGGGCAAGACGCGCTCCTACAAACTCGATCGCACGCACGACAAGTGGCCCATCCGCCTGGTGCGCCCGCCAAGCATTCACATCGTGTATGAGCACATGACGGTCGACGGCGCGCCGGTGCCCGGCATCGTTGCGCTGGTGGTGCTGTGGGCGGTCAACAACTACGACGCGCTGAAGAAACTGAACACCGGCATTTATTTCTACATTCCGAAAATGCAGAGCCCGCGCGAAGCGCTCATCGTCGAGAGGCTGTTGTCGCGCGTGGAGAGCATGATTGGCGTTCCTGCCGGGACGTTCAAGATCAAAATTCTCTACGAGGAAGGCAATGGCGGGCGTTACCTGCCGGCGATTGCGTGGACCTTCCGGCGCCGTCTGCTGGGCACGAACGTCGGCCGCTGGGACTATCTCGGCAGCCTGATCGAGATGTGGAAGGACGACCCGCAGGGCGTATTTCCGGATCCGCAGAATATCGGTATGGCGGCGCCCAACATGATCGCCTATCAGCGCTACAACGCGTTGACCATCCTGATGGCCGGGATGAAAAACGGAGAGCTCACCAACGGCGCGCCGATCGGCGGCATGGCAGCGGTGATGATGTATCAGCCGGGCGACGCCTACGGGCGCTCGCGTTACAATCCGGTGGCCATGCGCGCGGTGGTGATCGACAAGCTGCGCGAACGTCTGCTGGGACTGATGTTTGTGCCTGACGAGCCTGCGTCAACCGCGCCGGTGACGCTGGACGAGATACTTGCAGGGCGCGCGAAAGGTAAGCTCTACGACGCCTATCGCCAGAGCTGGGTCGCGAGTCCGGAGGCTGCCTACGTCGCGGCCGGAAACGCTCCCCTGCAAACTCCGTTGGCGGAGCTGCAAGCCATGCTCGACGCTCCGCGTAAAACAGACAGATGCGAATGGCCAACCTATCCCGACCGTCGATAGCGGCCTGGCGGATTCTGAGCGCGCGCTCCTGCAATCGCGCGGCTTGCTGAATGCCGAAGGGAAGATCACGCCGATTGTGATTCGCAAAGAGTCGCTCGATACTCCGGAGAAGTTGCTGAGTCCCGCATTGTGGGACGCGATCTACAGTGTGCCCAAGGGCGACATCACCATCGAGCACATTCAGCACGCGTTCTATATGGCGGCGAATTATGGCTTCCAGATTCTCAACGGCAATTTCGCTGCTGCCATTGATGACTATGTGCTGAAACAGCGTTTCATGAACGATCTCGCGACCTACCGCATCGACGTGTCGTGGCTATGGACGCTTTGCTATCACCAGGCCGCCATCACCAAAGATGGGCATCTGCAGCGCGCCAAGCTGACGGAAGATGGAATGGTGCTGGCGGCGAGCGGGGAAGAGGTCAAGGCCGGAACGCGGTTTACGCCGGAGTTATTCCAGAAGGTGTTCGACTATCACAACGAGTGGACAGCGCAGTTCTTTGCCGAGCTCGACCGCATGGGCAATCCCGGAATGTTCGATCGCTCAAAAGCCCCGGCGATTATGGAGTTGCTCAAGCGGCAGCTGCTTTCGCCGAAGTACATCCAGCACAGCGCGCGCGTGTTGTTCGTCCTGGCCGAGGCCGGCGAAGAAGAGCGCAAGCAGATCCTCGATGCCATCTTCGATCTGTCGCGCGAGGAAATCGTGAAGCGGGTGGAAGCGGGAACCATGAACGCGGCAGCATTGCGCGCTCACGATTATGTGTATGACATTTTCGCGGGGTAATGCGGGATCGAGTTGAGCGGGCCTTCAGGCCCGCGTCAGGCGAGGGTTGTGCGTGATCGGGTGAGCGGGCTTTCAGGCCCGCGTACGTGGGGGTTGGTGCAAATCAGAGCCGGCTGAAGCCGGCTCCAAACGTGATCGAGGCTGGCTGGACGCGGCGCTGAAGCGCCGCTCTGCCCGTTTCTACGCGTGAGGCTGAAGCGCCGCTCTACCCGGTCCAACCTAAGGTCGCGCTCTACAACTCCGCGAGCTGCGCCATAGCCTTGAACAGATCTTCCGCCTGCGGCAGGATCTCGTCCTCCAGCATCGGCTGGTAGGCAACGAAGGTGTCCTTCGCCGCGACACGCTTCACCGGAGCATCCAGCTCATCGAACAACTCGTCGGCAATGCGCGCAGCAATCTCCGCGCCGTAACCCCAGCTCAACGTGTCCTCATGCGCCACCAGCACACGATGTGTTTTCGTCACCGAGGTCGCGATGGCTTCCCAGTCGTAGGGGTTCAAGCTACGTAGATCGATCAGCTCAACGCTGACTTCCTGCTCGCGCTCGATGCGCTGCGCTGCCTGCAAAGCCCGCGGCACGGTTGCTCCATAGGTGATGACGGTCAGGTCGTGGCCGGGACGCACGATGCGCGCCTTGCCGAACGGGATCATGTAGTCGGGCCCGGGATACGGCGCGCGCCCGAAGGTCTCGCGGTAAAGCCGCTTGTGTTCGAGGAACAGCACCGGATCGTCGCAACGAATCGCAGTCCGCAGCAGGCCGTTCGCGTCAAGCGCGTTCGACGGGAACACCACGCGCATACCCGGCGTGTGGGTGAACAGGCTCTCGCCGCATTGCGAGTGATAGATGGCGCCTCCGGTGAGATAGCCGCCGATGGCGACGCGTATCACGGCTGGGCAGGAGAACGCGTTGTTCGAGCGCCAGCGAATCAGCGGCATCTCGTTGCGCATCTGGTGGTACGCGGGCCAGATGTAATCGAAGAACTGGATCTCGACTACCGGCTTCAGTCCGCGTGTGGCCATGCCGACCGTGCGGCCAACGATGTTCGCCTCCGCCAGCGGAGAATTGAAGACGCGCTCGCTGCCGTAATCGCACTGCAAGCCGGCGGTGAGCTTGAACACTCCACCCTTACCCTTGACCTGCTTTTCTTTCAGATATTCTTCGCGACTGCAATCGGCCACATCTTCGCCGAACATCACGATGCGCTCGTCGCGCTTCATCTCATCTTTGAGACACATATTGATGAGGTCGGCCATGGTGCGGTCGCCCGACGATGCAGGCGCAGCCTTGTCCTGCGTGGGCACGGGATGCACCGCCTCGGTCTCAAAAGCTTTGGACGTGGGATCGAGATCGGGCGAGTAAACGAAATTCACGTACGAGCCGCTGGCCGGCAGCGCCGCAGCAACCGCTTTGTCGGCTGCCTCCTGCACCTCGGCATCGACGTCTTTCTCCAGTTGGTCAATGGCCTTCTCGTTGAGAATGCCTTCGCGAATCAGGAACAGCTGGAAGCGGTTGATGGGGTCGCGCTCGACTTCGGCATTGCGCTCCGAATCAGGGCGATAGAGCTTCTCGTCGTCCGACAAGGAATGCGAATAGGGTCGCACCACGTGCCCGTGAACGAAGGCCGGGCCTTTGCCGCTGCGAATGTGCTCGATGGCCTTCTTCAGCGCGGCATAGCTGGCCAGCGGATCGGTTCCGTCAACCTCATCGAAGTAGAAGTTGGGGAAACCTTTCACCAGCCGGCTGATGTTGCCGCCCGTGGTGCCCACTTCCACCGGAACCGAGATGGCATATTCGTTGTCTTCGACCAGGTACAACACCGGCAGCTTGAGGTTCGATGCAGTGTTGAGCGACTCCCAGAATTCGCCCTGGCTGGTGGTGCCGTCTCCGCAGGAAACGTAGACGACTTCGTCGCCGTGGAAAGTCACGTCCTTGAACTGGCGATAGTCGCCGGCTGTTTTCTCGGCGGCTTCGGGATGGCGAGTGAAGTAGCGTCCGGCTTCGGCGCAGCCCACAGCTTGCAGAAACTGCGTGCCGGTGGGCGACGATTGCGTCACGACGTTCAGCCGCTTGCTGCCCCAGTGCGAAGGCATCTGGCGGCCGCCGGATGCGGGATCGTCAGCCGCGCCGACGGCTTCGAGCAGCTGCTCGTAAGCGGTCATGCCCAGCGCGAGGCAAAGCGCGCGGTCGCGATAGTAGGGATAAAACCAGTCGTAGGCCGGCTTGAGCAGCATGCCGGCGGCAACCAGCAGCGCTTCGTGTCCCGCTCCCGAAATTTGGAAGAAAATTTTCTGCTGCCGCTTGAGCAGGATCTCGCGATCGTCAACGCGACGCGAAAGGTACATCAGCCGGTAGATCTCGATGAGCTGATCGCGCGAGAGTCCGTGGTAGGAGTCTTTCTGCTGCGAGGCAGCCTGGGCGGTCTCGACGTTGGGTTCTGCCTTGGTAGTTGCCATCCATGTCCCTCAGGGAGTGAAGTGCAGGGCCCGGTGCGGCGCAAGCAATCCTTCCATTGTAATGCCTGTCGAAGGCGGGTTGCTGCCGTTTGAAGGGGGTGTCAGGTTTCAGGTATCAGGTGTCGGAAGAAGGTAACGTCGCAGTTATCTGACGTCTGATACCTGATGCCTGACACCTGATGCCTGACACCAAAGCTGATAGCTGATAGCTGAGAGCTGAGGGCTTCTATACTGAACTCGAATGATCCGCACTTTTCGGCAAATACCGCTGGAGACAATCAAGCTCGTCGTGTTTGATCTCGACGGCACCCTGGTGGATTCGGAGTACGACCTGGCGGCCTCGGTCAATGCCATGCTGCGGCAGTACGGGCGTAACGAGCTGCCGCTGCAGGTGATCAAAACCTACATAGGCGACGGCGCTCCCATGCTGGTGCGGCGGGCGCTGGGAGACCCGAAAGACGAAGCCTTCCTGCAAGAGGCGCTGCTCTATTTTCTGAACTACTATCGCGAGCACAAGCTCGACAGCACCTATGCATACGAGGGAATTGCCCAGTCGCTGGAGCAGGTAGCGGCGTTCGATGGCGGCGTCCGCAAGCTGGCGGTGCTGACCAATAAACCGGTACGGCCGGCGCGCGACATCCTCGCGGGACTCGGGCTGGCGGCGAAGTTCGTGCAGATCTATGGCGGCAACAGTTTCGAGACTAAGAAACCGGATCCGCTGGGGGCGCGAACCATCATGCAGGAGGCGGGGGTGTCGCCGGCAGAAAGCGTCATGGTGGGCGACTCCGAGGTCGACATCCTGACCGCGCGCAACGCCGGGATGTGGAGCATCGGCGTGAACTACGGCTTTGCACCCCACAGCCTGGAGCGCGTGCATCCTGACGTGCTGGTGGACACGGCGCCGGAGTTGGGGCGGGCACTGACGGTGGCGGGAGTTGCGGAAGACGAAGAGGAGGGGGAGTGGAATTAGTAATTCAAGCGATGAATCCTGCGCTCTTCAACGTTCTTCCGAAACAGCCGTCATTCCGCCGGGTGCCCCATTCCGGCCGGGTTTGCCCGGGTGGGTCTTTCTTGCAACCCAATCCCTTTGTTCCAAGGCCCCACCCCGCCAAAGGACGGCGGAATGGGGCACCCGGATCGCTGAGGGTCAGGTGGTCCGCCGCTTCTCGACCATCGTCTCCAGCTGCTCCAGCGTCTTGGGCCAGTCGTCGCGCAGCAGTCGTGACAGTGCCCGGTCGGCGAGCAGCTTGTCGCCGGTCTGACAATGTGGGCAGTAGTTGGCTTCGTTGCCCGCATAGCGGATTCGCTGGATTGGCTTGCCACAGCGGGGGCACGGCTCTTTGTACTTGCCATGCACCGCCATCTCTTTGCGGAACGCGGTCACCTTCTCGGGAAAGGCATCTCCGGTTTCTTCACGGAGTTGCGCAACCCAACTTATCATCGTGCTGCGCACCGCTTCGTAGAGTCTTCGCACTTCTTCGCGCTTGAGCTTCTGCGTTAGCTGCATGGGCGACAGCTGCGCCTGCCAGAGAATCTCGTCGGAATAGGCATTGCCGATGCCGCTGAATAAATGCGGATCGGTGAGCGAACGCTTCAGCGTATGGTTCTCGCGCGTCAATGCCTCGGTGAACTGATCGAGATCGGCATCGAGCACCTCCAGACCGCCGGGGTCGAGCGCGCGCAGCTCGTCTTCGCCTGCCACAACGTGCAGCGATGCTCGCTTTTGCGAACCGGCCTCCGTCCACAGCAGCGTGCCTTGGGGAAAATCGAATGCGGCCAGCCCGCGTGGCCGCGCCAGCTTCGCGCCCCGTTCTTTCCAGTGCAGGCGCCCGGCGATCATCAGGTGCAGCACCAGCCAGAGGTCGCCTTCCAGGCCGATGCAGATGCGCTTGCCTATCCGCCGCAGCTGAACGACGGTCTTGCCTTCGGCCACTTGCAATGGCGGCACTGCTGTGCGCAGCAAGAAAGGACTGGCGATGCGGATGGCGTCGAGCTTCTGCCCCACGATGCGCTTGTCGAGCGCTTCGATGTAGGCGACGATGTCGGGCAGTTCAGGCATGGGCTCGTCAGTTGAGCTTTTTGCGTAAGTCTTCGATGTAGCGGTCCGTCATCCCGGCAATGTAGTCGCAGACGACGCGCACCAGTTTTTCGTGCTCCGCCTTTTCCTGATATCCGTGGGGCAGCATCTCAGGACGTGCCATCAACGTCGCGAACACCTCGTTGACCAGCGTCTCAGCGCGCTTCTTCGCCGGCTGTAGCGGCTTCGCGTTGTACAGCGCGTCATAGAGAAACTGCTTGGCCTCGCGCCGCTCATCGTCGACCTCGGCGCTGAAGCCCGCCAGCCGATGCGGAAATTGCCGGATGTCATCCAGCGTGGCGACTCCGGAGTCAGCTACGCGGTTGCGAGTGCTCTCGATGAGGTCGGTCACGAAGCGATTGAGCACTCGCTTGAGCGCCTCGTTGAACTGGAACTTCTCGGGTACATCGGCATAGTCGTTCTCTGCCTCGCGGTAGAAACGGTCGAAGACTTTCACCCGCTCGCGAATCTGCGGGACAGAAAGCAGTTTCGCTTCGTAGCCATCATCGAGGTCGGCGGTGTTGTAGGCGATTTCGTCGGTCAGATCGATGAGTTGCGCTTCGAGTGGCGGCCGCAGGTCGAGCAAATATTCCGATAGCTCCGGATGCTCGCTGGCCGAGTAATCGTGCGAGTGCTTGATGATGCCCTCGCGAACTTCGAAGGTAAGATTCAGCCCCGAAAAGCGGCATAGCGAACTTCGAAATCCTCAACGATGCGCAGTGCTTGAAGGTTGTGATCGAAGAAGTCGCCATGCCGGCGCATGAGGGTATCGAGAGCGTGCTCGCCTGCATGTCCGAAGGGCGGATGCCCGATGTCATGTACCAGGGCTAGCGACTCTGCAAGGTCGACGTTAAGATTGAGGGCTCCGGCGATCGTCCGCGAGATCTGCGCCACCTCGATAGTGTGGGTCAGGCGCGTGCGGAAATGGTCGGAGTAGCGGCGGGTGAAGACTTGCGTCTTGTCCTCCAGCCGGCGGAAGGCACGCGCGTGAATGACGCGGTCGCGATCGCGCTGGAACGCGTTGCGATAGGGATGCGGGCGCTTCCGGGTAGCGGCGTCCACGCGAATCTTCGACGTGAACCGCGTAGCTGGCGAGCATAAGGAGAGTTTAGTGCAAGTGAGCGCGGATTCGACAGAACTAGTCGTGGGAAGGTCGGTAATGCGGGACTTCGGGGCCGCGTCGCAATCGCCCTGCTGATTGAAGCCGGGTTTAACCGGCCCGGCAGGAGAGAACGGCGTTTTGTGGCGCTGAAGCGCCGCACTACCCAATCAGTGCTTGATGAACCACATCACCCACGAGGCGAGGACCACGCCGCCGACGAACAGGGTGAAACAGTATCCGCCGTAGCGCATCATGTCGCGCGGGGTGTTGCGCTGGGTGATTCCAAAAACGATCGACGCGCACAAGGCAAACACCAGCGCCGCGCTGAAATGGCTAAGTTCGAAGGTCATTGTTTCTTGCCGATCGCAATATGGTAAGCGTCGACGGCGGCGATGACGTTCAGCAGTCCGGCCACGACGATGAATTTGGTTCCGTAATCGGCCACGGCGCGATGAATGTTGCCGATGCCCCAGTCCATGGATCGCGCAACAAAGTAGAGCGCGCCCGCGCCAATGTCTCCGATGAAGCCGAGGATGTCGAGCAGGTCTCCGGTGTTGAACGAATAGACTTTGCCCTGCATGGCCAGCCCGGTAAAGAACATCGTGAAGACTGCGAGCATCAGCAGAACGCCACGTATGTAGCGGCGCTGAATCAGGTGGCCCAACCCGGGCAGCAACCAGGCCGCAACCGGAGCAATGTAGGTCATCGAGCCCGCGTCGGCCGAGCCTTTCGCCGGAAGAGCCGTTGTGTTTTGCGCGTTCGCCATTTAAATCTGTACCAGTTCTTCCTGGATCCGCCCGGTGACCTCGGCCTTGCCTTTGCCGGTGATCATGTTGATCTCGCTGCGGACGCCGAACTCCGGCAGATAAACCCCGGGTTCAACCGAGAAACAGGTGTTGGGCAGAATCTCGCGGTCGTCCTTGGTTTCCAGATTATCAAGATTTGCGCCGTTAGCGTGAATGTCGCGCCCGATGGAATGTCCCGTGCGATGAATAAAGTACTGGCCGTAACCTTTGCCGGTGATGAATTCGCGCACCGCCTTGTCGACCTCCCAGCCGTGAATCGTCTTGCCGGTCGCGAATGCCTGCTTCACCGTGTTGATGCCCACGTCGCGCGCGCCACGCACCACGTCGAAGATTTCCTTTTGCTGCTCGGTGGGTGTGCCGATTACGCCGGTCCAGGTGATGTCGTAATAGACGGAGTCAGGCTGGTTCAGTTTCGCCCAGATGTCGAGCAGAACGAAGTCGCCCTGCTTGATCGGCGCGGACCTTTGCGGCGGAGGGCTCGTAATGCGGATCGCCGCTGTTAGGGCCGACGCTGACGTTGGGCGGATCGCAGGTCTGCAGGTTCTCGCGGGCGAAGGCCTCGAGTAATCCACTTCTGGATTTCGTACTCGTTGGTGCCGCCATTGCGCACGCGACGGCCAATCTCCTGAAAGGCGCCTGCCGTGATCTTGTCGACGGCATCGCGCGCCTTGAAGTGTGACGCGATCTGCGCGTCGCTGAGCACGGCCTCGAACTGCGCGACCAGGTTCGCCGAGCTGACGATCTCTTTGCCAAAGCTGCGAATCAGTTCCAGCGTGCCGCCATCGACCAGCGAGATGTAAGGAATCTGGTTGTTGGGCGAGTACTGCATGACCACGCGCTGGTAGGGCTTCAGCATGGCCTCGAGGTTCTGCCAAAGCTCTTCCCATGCCGAGTATTCCAGGCGGCTGCCGGGCAGCGAGTCGAGATGATGGCTCTCGATGCGATGTACCAGCTTCACCGGATCGCCCTGCGCGGGCACCACGTAGAACCAGCGCCGCGTCACCAGCATGGTGTCCGACAGGCCGAGGATGTGGTAACCGATAGGATCGCGGTGATGATGATCGTAGAACAGCCAGGCTTGGTGCCCGCGCTCGCGTAGCGCCGCTTGAATTTCAGGAAGGTTCATGCCGTGGTTCATTGTAAATGAGGGAGTGAAAGGATTCGACCGGAGATTAGCGTTAAAAACGAAGTGGTTGATAAGTGTAACTTTACAGGCTACAATCACATATGTGAAGATCCTAAGCTTCACACATAAGGGACTGAAGAAGCTCTACGAGGAAGACAGCGCCAAAGGTGTTCCGCCCGATAGCGCAGATAAGATCCGCAAGATGTTGGCTTTTCTCGAAAACATGCAGGAGCCCGACGAATTGCGCTGTCTTCCGGCTTGGAGAGCGCATACGTTAACCGGCGACCGCAAGGGAACATGGAGCCTGACCGTAACTCGCAACCGTCGGCTAACGTCTCGCATCGATGAAGCCGAACGTTTGATTCGAGACTTGAACCTGGAAGACTACCATTAGAGGCCGAGGAGCAGCGCCATGCCGATGAAGAACCCGCCCCATCCTGGAGATTTCATTCGAACCGAGATCATCGCCCCGGCTGGCCTGTCGGTCACTGCGGCTGCGGCTGCGCTTCACGTCTCGCGGCCAGCGTTGTCGAATCTGGTTAACGGCAGGGCGGCTCTTTCGGGGGACATGGCATTACGCATCGAAAAGGCCTTCGGCGTGAGCATGGACACTCTCATGCGAATGCAGTCTTCGTACGACATCGCACAGGCGCGAAAGCGCGAGAAAACAATTCATGTGCGCCGGATCGAGCAGGTCGCGTGAGCGGGAACGTGGACGTTCAAGCATCCCACGTCCGAGAGTTGACGTTCCGTTCCGCGTCAGTCCGCTAGACTCCCGCCCGCCGCACCTTGGCTTTGTCCAGCACTTGTGCCCGTATCTCCAGCGGCAGGGTCTCACATGCGGTTCGCAGCACCAGTCGCGGAGTGCGCTCGCGAATTTTCATCAAGTACGCGACCGTCGACTCGCGATTTGCTTTCGCCGCTTCGCGCAGCAGCCAGCCCAGGCCTTTCTGCACCATGTCGTCGTGACTGGGCAGCAGCATTTCCGTTAACGTCTGGATGTGCGCGAAATTTTTGTGCTGGCGCGTGCTGTGAATCAGGCTGACGGCTGCGGCGCGCTGATGCCAGCGGCTGCGCTTCCTGGCCCATATCACTGTGCGCGGTAGATATTTTCCGTCCGCCGCGACCATCGGTCCGATCAGGTTATGCACCAGCGCATCGTGGTCAGCCCAGCTGCTGATGCGGTCGAGCCAGCTTTCGAACAGTTTGAACTCGTTGCGGGCAAGCTGAGCGGTTTGTCCCTCCAGCAACATGACGGCGAAGACCTTCTCTTCCAGCACCTTGCCGTGGAAGAGTTGGTCGGCGACCTGTAAGAGAAAAGGCAGTCCATACTCCGCCGCGATTGCCCGGCGAAAACGCACCGCTACCTTGCGCAATTCAGCCGTGTACCAGCCGCGAGACTTTACTTCATGTTTGAAAAAGTGCTGCACCTCGGCGGTATGCGGCGCTGAGCCGCCGTCCAGCAACACCTTGCGAATGTGCTTGGCAATGTAAGCGGGAGTCTTTGCAGCCATAGTCAGCTCACGTCGCCGCAGATGTAGCCGAATCGGAAGTCGGATTCGGCAGCATGAAGCGGTCGTAAATCCACAGTAGAATCGTGGTCGCCACTCCCACGCCGAGGATGACCCACCACATCATCGCGGGCTGGTGCTGCACCTCGCCGAAGTGGTGGATGAGGTATCCGCCGAACTTGCCGCCCACCAGCGATCCGATGCCGAGCGGCAGAAATGCGAACCCCATGTACGTGCCTTGCTGGCCGGAAGGGGCGAGCCGCGAGATGTATTCGTAGTACCGAGGAGCCTGCGTGATCTCGCCCAGCGCGACCACGATCAGGGTCAGGATCACTCCGGTCACCGTGGGATAAATAATGAGGATGATCCACGCCAGCGAGGTAATCAGCGTGCCCGCGATGATGGCATTCAGCGCCTTCACTTTTCGCGTCATGATGTTGATCGCCATGGTCAGCGCGATGACCACCAGCGGTCCGGTGACCAGCAGCAACTCGGTGTCGGCCGTGGAACTGACGTAGTCATGCACGTAGAGCGGCAGGGTGATGAACTCCTGCCAGTAGACGATCCAGTAGCCGGTAAAGATCACCAGAAAAAGCATGAAGCGCGGATTGGTCAGCACCGTCCAGAAGTTGCGGCCCGCCTGCGCCAGGGTTGTGGTCTGCACATCTTCGGTACGGCGCGGCTCGCGGAAGAACAGCAGCACGCCCAGAAACATGAGGAAGACGCTGAGTGCGGCGATGCGAAACACGTTATCGACGCTAAGGTGGCGATGCACATACGAAGCCACGTAGGGCCCGGCGGCTCCGCCGATATTCACCAGCGTGTAGTAGATGGAGTAGCCGATGGAGCGCACGTTCTCTTTCGACGCGCGCGCCGTGGTTCCTACCACGCTGGGCTTCACCAGTGCGACTCCGAAGGCGGGCAGCGCCAACACGAAAACCACCAGCGCGGTGAGCGGCACCGCATTGCGAACCGGCAGCATCCAGGGCGCGCCCAGCGAGCCTAGAAGAAAGTAGGCGCAGCTCAGGATCAGGTAAGCAAGCGACAGGGCGCGGCGGAAACCCATGCGGTCGGCCAGGGTTCCACCGAAGACGGGCAGGAACCATACCAGTCCGCCGAAGAAGCCGGTGAGGGTGCCGACGCGTTCGGTCGGGAACTGCAGCACCTCGTGGAGGTAGCGGGCAAGGGAGGCGAACGCGGCATAGTAGGAGAGCCGCTCAAACAACTCGCTGATGTTGGCGACCCAGAAGGGCCGCTCGAAGCCGGTGCGAATCTCGCGCCAACGCTCGGCAAATGCCAATGTGTTCTCCTCGGTGGCCGGGTAGAGCGGGCCTTCAGGCCCGCGTCAGGCAGGCCCTCATTGTCCATACCCATAAATAAAGCTGCCGTGACGCGGCGCTAAAGCGCCACACTACCCCAACGTGCCGCGCAATTTCGCTTCGACCTGCGCGGCTGACAGTCCGCTAATGCGAATCAGCTTGTTGCGGCTGCTTTCTCCGGCGGCAATGGTAACTGAGGAGCGCGCAACATTCAAAAATTCTGCGAAGAACGCGATGCAGGCCTCGTTGGCGCGGCCCTCGACGGGAGGGGCCGTCAATGCGATCTTGAGCGCATCGCCGATCTCGCCGGTGATCGCGTTCTTGCGCGCGCGAGGCTGCACTTTGATTTGAAAGGTGGCGCCGCCGGGAGTGTCGCGGATGGGGATCATTCTGAGGCCGAGCACATTGTAGCTGCGGCGGGTGGAGCGGTTTTGAAAGGGAACGCCTTTTGGCGTGCCGTGGGATGGCCCAATCGTCGGGCTTCAGCCCCTGAGGCGATTTTGCTCACGGGCCACACGCCCTCAGCGGCTAAAGCCGGGCCTCTAGTCTGCTTTTACGGCACGCTGAAGCCGTGCCCTTTCAAAACGCCCGGGTTTCTTTGCACGCCTCAAGCCGGGCCTTTCAAAAAGGTTTGAGGTTTGTGCGCCTGAAGGCGTACTCCACCCAGTGGAGGCGCCGGCGCTACTTCGGCCGCGGCCGCGCGCCGAAGATGGCGGTGCCGATGCGCACGCACGTCGAGCCCTCTTCGATGGCCACTTCGAAATCGTGCGACATCCCCATCGATAGCTCATCGAACTTGACGTTGGAAAAGTTCCGGCCGGCTAGCCTCTCGCGCAACGCACGCAGCTTACGGAAGTAGGGCCGCGCGCCTTCGGGATCGTCGGTGTACGGGGGAACGGTCATCAGGCCGCGAATTGCAAGATTCGGCCAGCCGCATGCGCCGTTGAGAATTTCTTCCAGCTCCGGTGACTCGGGCGCGACTCCTGCCTTCACCTCCTCGCCGCCGATGTTGATCTCGATGAGCACCGGTAGAACTCTTCCCACAGCTTCAGCCGAGGCATTCAACCGCGCCGCAAGCTTTGCCGAATCGAGCGAGTCCACCCCGCGAAACAGTTCAACCGCCTTTGCCACTTTGTTCGACTGCAAGTGCCCGATCATGTGGAACTGCGCGTCTTTCAGTGACGCCAGGGCTGCCGCCTTATCGGCGAACTCCTGCACCTTGCTTTCGCCGAACAGCCGTTGGCCAGCGGCGTAGGCCTCGACAATGGCTGCCGCCGGAAAGGTCTTGGAGACCGCCATCAGGCGGACGCTGGCGGCATCACAGTCGGCGCGTCGTGCAGCGCGACCGATATCTTCGTGGATGGCAGCGAGATTGGTTGCGATGGTCACGTGTCTACTGTCATCGCACAGCGGGGCTGGCGCGGCGCCAGGGCCTGTGCGGCTCCCAAAGGGACTCGAAGGTGCTTTCGTATCGCGGTCAGGAGCCACGCCCTTCGCTAAGTTATGCGGGGCTTCGGGTTAGAAGGTTGCTTATCTCTACGCCGCCATACGCGGCTTGATCTTCTTCAACGGAGCTTTGGCGGAGGCCACACGCAAGTCGTAATCCGACTGTAGATTCATCCAAAACTGCGGAGTCATGCCGAAATATTTGCCGAGCCGCAGTGCAATGTCGGCACTGATGGCCCGCTGCTCGCGGACGACCTGGTAAATACCCGGAGAGTGCAGAGCTTTTGCCAGTTGATAAGCCGTGATTCCCATCGGCTCCATGAATTCTGTGCGCAAGATCTCCCCAGGATGCGCGGCCACGGTTTTTCGTTTCTGCGTTGGCATTGTGATTCCTCAGTGATAATCGGTGATTTCCACCATATAAGCATTGCCTTCCCGCCATTCGAAACAGATACGGTACTGGTCATTGATACGAATGCTGTACTGTCCTTTCCGGTCGCCTCGAAGGCGTTCCAGCCGATTGCCCGGCGGTATCGTTAAGTCATTCAATGCGGTCGCTGCGTTCAGCATCTGAAGCTTCTTCACAGCTGGTTTCAGAATGCTTTGAGGGAACCGGCGGCTTCGCTCTTCATTCCAAACCCCAGCGGTCTCGGAATCGCGGAAGCTTTTAATCACCTCTTGCGATACTATCTCACCGCAACACTAACGTCAAGCGTCAGTAGCGCGTGAGCCGAAAGGCCTTGTCTCATTTGCGGCTGCTACTCTTTCCTCCCCACCACCGCAATCCCTACTTCCTTCAGCTGCTTCGCGCTGACCGGTGTGGGCGCGTCCATCATCAGGTCGATGGCCTTTGCCGTCTTGGGGAAGGGGATCACTTCGCGCAGGCTGTCGGCGCCGGCCAGGATCATGACGATTCGATCAAGTCCCAGCGCGATGCCGCCATGCGGAGGCGTGCCGTATTGCAGCGCCTCAAGGAAGAAGCCGAAGCGCGCCTGCTGCTCTTCCGGCGACATGCCGAGCGCCTTGAAGATGATGCTCTGAATGTCCTGGCGATGAATACGGATTGAGCCGGAGCCGAGCTCGGTGCCGTTGAGCACGATGTCGTAAGCCAGCGCGCGCACCGCTCCGGGATCCGATTCCAGCTTGTCCATATCGTTCTCGTGCGGCGAGGTAAAGGGATGATGGGCGGCGTTCCAGCGGCCTTCTTCCTCGTCCCACTCGAACATGGGAAAGTTGGTGACCCACAGGAAGCGGAAGTCGCGCTTGTTGAAGGCGCCGTGGCGCTCGGCATACTTCTGCCCCAGCGCGAGGCGAAGCTGTCCGGCAGCACCGTAGATGGCGTACGCCTGCTGACGTGTTTTCGCCTCGCCGGCTTCGGCAGTGCGCTTGGCTCCGGCAACGATGACGAGCAAGTCATCGGCCTCGGGCTTCGCCAGCTCGCGAATCTTCGCGACTGCCTCCGGAAACGACTTCTCCAGCCGCTTGATGTCCTCGAAGATCTTGGCGTCTTTGCGGTCGCCCAACAGCAGCTTGAGGTCGTCGCGCTCCTTGCGCGATAGTTCGCCGACCTTGGGAGTGACGATGGCCACAATCGGCAGCTCGGGATCGACGTTCAGAGTAGCCAGTTGCTCGGGCATGAACGCCTCTTTCACGTCGACCATCTCGGGCAGCCGCATGTCGGGTTTATCAATGCCAAACTTGCGGATCGCATCGTCATAGCTCATGCGCGGGAACGGCGTCTTCAGCTCAACGTCGATGGCCTTCCACGCCTCGGTCAGGAAGCCTTCGACCACGGCGAAGACCATGTCGGGTCGCGCGAAACTGATCTCCAAATCGATCTGCGTGAACTCGGGCTGGCGGTCGGCGCGCAAGTCTTCGTCGCGGAAGCAGCGCACGATCTGAAAATACTTGTCGAAGCCCGAAATCATCAGGATCTGCTTGAAGATCTGCGGCGATTGCGGCAAGGCATAGAATTCGCCGGGATGGACGCGGCTGGGCACCAGGTAATCGCGCGCGCCCTCCGGCGTAGAGCGCGTCATGAAGGGCGTCTCGATCTCGTAGAAGCCCTGCCCGTTGAGGTATTCGCGGATGGCGATCGCCACCCGGTGCCGCAGCTGAATGTTGTACTGCATCTCGGGACGCCGCAGGTCAAGGTAGCGGTACTTCAGCCGCACCTCTTCGTTCGCGATGTCGGACTCGGCGGGAGAGAACGGCAGTGGCTTGCAGTCGTTCAGAATGCGAAGCTGATCGGCGACCACCTCGATCTCGCCGGTGGGAATATTTTTGTTGACCGTCCCGGCGTCGCGCAGCTTGACGCGGCCGATGACGGCGACAACGAATTCGGAGCGCAGGGTCTCGGCCTTCTGATGCAGTTCGGCGCCGGCTTCCGCGGTAATCACAACCTGCGTAATGCCGGTGCGGTCGCGAAGGTCAATGAAAATGAGGTTCCCAAGGTCGCGCCGGCGATTGACCCAGCCCATGAGAACGACGTTCGAACCGGCATCGGAGGCACGTAGCGCTCCGCACATATGAGTACGTTTGAGGTCACCGACAAAGTCGAGCATGAATGTCCTTAGGTATGAGGAGAAAAGCTGATTCTAAATGAGCGAGGCTGTCCTTAGCAGGATCGAGGCATGTGCGGCAACTGTTGCAGCCGCGGGGCAGCGCGGAAAGGAGCGCGGCAGTGCTGGCGCTTTACGCAACCCGCGACTGCGCCGCTAGTTCAAGCCACTGCTTCAATTGGTCGGCGGGAACCACGCCGGCCTGCTGTTGCAACAGATTTCCATGATGGAAGATGGCGAAGTTGGGAATGCCGCGCACGTTGTAGCGGGCCGCCAGTTCGGGCACGTGCTCAGTATCGACCTTCAGCACCACAGCTTTTCCCGCCATGTCTTTGGCGGCGCGGGCCACCTCGGGAGCAGCCATGCGGCAGGGCCCGCACCAGGCGGCCCAGAAGTCGACGAGCACGGGGACACGGGCGTCGCGCACGATTTCGTCGAACAGAGCGGTATCGACCTCGATCGGCTCATCCACTGGCGGCAATGCTGACTTGCAAGCGCCGCAGCGGCCGGTATCGGCGAGATGCGCCGCGGGAATGCGGTTGCTGCGGCCACAATTGGGGCATTCGCGAATGACTGGCATCGATGTTCTCCAAGGCCTAACTGGGCTCCCGGAAGACTATCGCCCGTGAGCGAAGAGGCCGTCAACTTTATGGATGCCCGAACCCATCTTCCGGCTGCGCCCAATAATGCTGCGCCGACAGCAGGGGCTCAACGCAAGTGGCGCGACTTGCATCCTACTCTCGTATGCGGATGTCCTCTGCCCTTTTAACCTCAATACCATTGTCGTGCGTGCTGCTGTTCGCAGGCTGCACCGCATGTAACACGCAGCCATCGAATCCCGAGCAGGTGCGTCAGGCGACGGCCAACGCCACCTCTGAGATCAAGAACGATACCAAGGCGGTGGCTGAAGGCATACGCGACGGCCTGAAGCGGCCGTCGGCGGATCACCCGATCAATCTGAATACCGCCACGCAGTCGCAGCTTACGACGCTGCCCGGGATCAGTGACGAAACCGCAGCGCGCATCGTCGCCAACCGGCCGTACCGTTCCGCGCACGATCTGATTGATCGCCGCCTGGTAACTCCTGACGAGTACAAGCAAATCGCCGATCGCATCACCGCAAAATAGGGAAGCCACTCTGGCGGGTAACACTGTGCTGCCGGCGCTGCATCACAGGGATGCGATGGCGGCCAAACCTAGTCGAAACCAGGATCTGCACGGCAACGCGCCCGACCGCTGCCGGGTTGCGCTGCTGATCGTAGACATGATCAACGCGCTTGAGTTCCCCGGAAATGAGGAGCTGATACGCGAATCGTCCAGGCTCGGGCGGAACGTTGCTGGGTTAAAACGCCGCTGCCGCGACGCCGGCATTCCCGCTATTTACGTCAACGACAATCATGGGAAGTGGCGGTCTGATTTCTCGGCGGTGATTCGCCACTGCGATCGTGATGGAGCGCCGGGTCGCGATATGGTGCGGCAAGTTTTGCCGGATGCGGACGATTACCTGGTGCTCAAGCCCAAGCACTCGGCGTTCTATGCCACTCCGCTGGATACCTTGTTGCAGTACATCGAGGTGGAGACGCTGATCCTGACCGGCATCTCCAGCAACTCGTGCATCTTGTTTACCGCGAGTGATGCCTACGTGCGCGACTACGAGCTGTTTATCCCCGCGGATTGCGTAGCCGGTCAGAATGCCGAGCAGCATGGCAAATCGCTGGACCTGATGCGGTGCAATTTCGCGGCGAAAATCGAGGAGTCGGCGAGTTTGGATTTGCAGGAATTGGTGTCGGGCAGGCGGAAGGCGTAGCTGGTGTTTGGGTAGAGCTGGCCTTCAGGCCAGCGTTATGCCGGGGCGGAAGCCCGACCGCCTTCTCACTTACAAGAACGCGGGCCTGAAGACCCACACACGCGAGATAGGCGCTCCACCGTATGCACCGCTGAAGCGGTGCTCCACCCACGCCAAACCACGCTCGGAACACAAATTAAGAGCGGCTTGGCGGCACGATTGAGGTCGTGCCCTGACGCAAGCACTCCCGCGTTTCTAGAAGGTCGTGGCTACGGTGAAGCGGAAGGTTTTGCGGGGTTCGCGCAACAGGTACGAGGGCTGATACAGCGCAACCGAGTTGGCAAACGTGTAGTCACCGGCCGCTCCCGCGGGGAACATCGAACGCGTAATCGGGTTGGGCGCTTGCACCGTCTCGTTCAGCCGCAGCGGGTTGTAAGCGTAGTAGAACCGGAACGGCGCGTTGATGACCGGCATGATGACCTGTAGCTCCAGGCCGGTCGACATACGCGGCTGGTAATTTGTGCCCGAGATCGGAACCAGGTTCCTGCTTATGTTCTGGGTAGTTGTTCCCCCGCAGCTGAAATCCGCATTGATGAATGGGCAACCATAGGGCGTGGTAACCAGGGAAGAATACTGCTGGGGAGCGATTTGCAACTGGTTCTCGTTGGAAACGAAGTCCATACCAGTGTCCGCAAAGACCGCAACCGTTACCGGGCCGGCGATGGGCACGCGGTACTCGACATTGCCCACGATGCTGGTGTCGCCGCCGGGGAAGATGATCTGCTGCACCGGAATATTAACCAGGTAACTTCCGCGACGCGGATTGGTCGGGTCAAGTGGAACAGCGCTTCCGTCGGGGTTCTGCAAGGGAACGGTTATGACCGTCGGGAAGAAGGCGACCGGAGAGATGGCGCGAATATCGAAGCCGCGGATATCGGTGTCGCCGCCCATGTAGAAGCGGTCGAAGGGAGGCGCCACTTGCCCGGCATATCCGCTGATCCACGAGCCTTGTACGCGGAAACCCAGGGTGTTCCGGCCCTTGTTCACGGGCATGAACTCCTTGAATTCCGCCACCGGCTTGAAGTAGTAGACGTTGCCGCCGATGCCGGATATGTCAGTTGCGAAGAAGAGGCTCTTGCCCTTGTGCGGGTGCTGCGGATTGTCGATGTTGCTGTAGGAGAAGTTCGGGACCACCTTGCTGGTTTGAATTCCGGTCAGCGAGTTGGGACCGTAGACGCCGCGGAAATTGATGCTTTCGAAGTACAGCGTCGACGCGGTGCTGAAGGTTTGCACGCTGGTGTCGTCGAATGAATAGGTAATGCCGACGCGTTTGAATGAGCGCTTGATGGGATAGCTGAACGACGTGGTGAAACCCGTGCTGGTCTGGGTGAAGTTCTGTAACAGGTTCTGGTATGCCGATGGGATCTGCAGCACCTGGTTGGTCTGCTGCTGGGTCAGCGCGGCCTGGTTGTAGTTGTAGCTGCGGTGATATACCGACCAGCTGAATTGCAGCGGCTTGTCGAACAGATACGGCTGGGTGAACGATATGGTCTCGTTACGCTCATACTGTCCGATCTGGAATTCCAAGGTCAGCGACTCGCCTTTACCAAACAGGTTGTTGGTGGTGTAGTTCAGGCCGATGAAGCCGCCGGCCAATCCGCTGACACCGCCCGTCAGGCCAATACTGTTCTTGCCCTTCTCGTGCAGCTTCAGCGTGATGTCAACCGTCGAGTCGGCGACGTTCTGGTGGATCTCCGAGTCCTGGTCCGGCTTCAGCGGGTCGAAGTACTGAAGCTGGTTGAGGCGGAGCAGGCTGATGTCCCACAGGTTGCCGTTGTATACCTGGCCTTCCTGCAGTAGCAGCTCGCGGCGGATGACCTTGTCGCGCGTGGTGGTGTTGCCCTGGAACTCGATGCGGCGGACGTAGAACTGCTTGCCCTCGTCGAGGTCGATGTTCATGCTGATCAACTTCTTCTCGTCGTCCGGCTTGGTGTCAGGGACGGGCGTGAAGTTGATGTATCCCAACTGGGCGTACGCCTTGCGCAACTGCTCAATGCCCTTGCGGATGGCCTCAGTATCGAAGATGTCGCCGTCTTTGATCTTGAACTGCGCCCGCAGCGCTGCCGTGTTGCTGATCGCCTTGTTGCCGGTAAACGTGATGTTCTTCAGGCGGTACTGGAATCCCTCTTCGACCGGCAGCGTGATATCGACAGCCTTGCCGGGCTTGTGGCTCCAGGGCATGTACCACTTGAAACCGCTGGTGTCATGGATCTGCGTCTTCGGATCGGATACCAGCGCTTTGAAGTATCCCTTGGTCTGGTAGTAGTAACGGACGCGCTCGGCGTCTTCGTTCAGCTTGGTCGAGTCGTAGGTTCGCGGGAAAAGGTTCTCGAGAAAGATAGAGTGCGGAACGCCGATGGGCTTCAGGTTCTTCATCGCGCTTCGCAGTTCGCGCGACTTCACATGCTCGTTGCCGACGAAGGTGATTTTGCCGACCTTAACCTTGGGGCCTTCTTTGACCACGAAGGTCAAGCCCACGGAGGCCGGCGGGATAGGATGCACTTCCGAGGTGACGGTCGCAAACTGGCGGCCGTGGGCGGCCAGCAATTCCTTGATTACGACTTCGGCGCGCTTGACCTTGGTGGGGTCGTACTGGCTCTCCTGCGTAAGTCCGACCTTGCGTTCCTTGAACTTGTCGAGCACGTCGCTTTGCGAGACCGAACTCAGGCCGACGTACTTGATTTCGCGAATGGTGGGCTTTTCTTTTACGTAAACGTGGATGACCCAGCCCTTGGGAGAAGCTTCGCGTTCAATCCGCAAGTCGTCGAAATAGCCGGTATTCCACAGGGAATTGAAGTCCCGCTCCAGCGCCTGCTGATCGTAAATCTCGCCGGGACGGGTGAACATGCGGGCACGGATGGTGTCCGCCGGGATGCGGCGGTTGCCATGGATCCTGATTTCTTCAATGACATCTGCCTGCTGGCCGAGTGCAGACGAAGCGGCCAGAACCAGAAGTGCGAGAAGGAGACCCATGGCCGTGGCGCAGCGCCCTGGCCCGCGGAGGAGCCGGGCCGCAGGTCTCACGTGAAGATGGCAAAGAATGTCGACAACCTCAAAGACTAAGCTGGATGAAAGCGCAATTATACGGTACGTGTGCACTCGGTTAAAATCGCTGGAGCGCTCCGAGGTCGCCGCCTTCCGTGAGCTAACCCTTGCGGGACGGTGAAGTTGCGGGCGGTCTCGACCGGAGGAACTGGTGCAGTACGACTACATCGCCATTCCGCAAGCGGACGTGCCACGCGCTTCCGACCCGCTATTTCAGCACCTGCTTGACACCTACGCGGGCGAAACCGACAAGGTGATCTCGATATGGCGCTGCTTTTCCGATAGTGATTTCCCGTTTCGTCCACATGAGAAGTCTTCCACCGTGCTGGAAATTTTCAAGCATCAATTGTTGTCCGAGCGGCGTTTCTTCGGCGAGTTTGTCGGCACGCCTGAACCCCCGCCGGCAGAAGTTCTTCCCGCGACGGCGTCGGTCGAGCAGTATACAACTCGCATGGCTCAGTTGGCGCGACCGCGGCTGGAGTTCTTTGCCGGGCAGTCGCGCGAGTGGTGGCTCGAGCAGGTGCCGTTCTTCGGCCTCTCCCGCGAGCGCATCTGGGTTTTTTGGCGGCGAGTGCTGCACACCTGCCATCATCGGACGCAACTCACCATGTATCTGCGGCTGCTGAATAAGCCGGTGCCGTCGGTCTACGGGCCCACCGCCGACCAGACATGGGAAGGCGCCGATCCCACCAACTCGGTCGAAGCCGCCGGCAGGAAATGACCGAGACTCTGCGACCTCTTATCTCTCGCGATGAAATTGCCGCGAAGATAAGCGAACTTGCCGCCCTCATCAGCCAGGATTTTGCCGGGCAGCCGGTCATCCTCATCGGCGTACTGAAAGGAGCGGCGATCTTTCTCGCCGACCTGGCTCGCCAGATCACGCTCGACGCAACATTCGACTTCATCGCGGTTTCAAGCTATGGCGACACCGACCATCACAGCGGCCAGGTAAAGCTGGTCAAAGATGTGGACGAGTCGCTCGCTGGGAAGAACGTGATCCTGGTGGAAGACATTCTCGACACCGGGCTTACCTTGACGTATCTCAGGAACCTGCTGCTCACGCGCTCGCCGGAGCGGCTGAAAATCGCTGTGCTGCTCGACAAGCCGAGCCGGCGGATTCAGCCGGTAGCGGTTGACTATGTAGGATTCGAGATCCCCGACAAATTCGTGGTCGGCTACGGCATGGATTTCGCCGAGCGCTATCGCAACCTGCGGGACATTTGCGTTTTGGAGCCGTCTCCCGACGAAGTGTAGAATCGGCTTTTGCTCATGTCTGTAGAAATCGCAGTTCTCCCCGGACTCCCCGCCATCGTCATCAGCGATTGGCATAGCGCCGCTCAAATCATTGATCACACGCTGCTCGCTCCTGAGGCTACTCGCGCTCAGGTGATCGCTCACTGTGCCGAAGCCGCCAAATTCGGCTTCCACTGCGTTGTGGTGAATCCTTCGTACGTGACGCTCGCCGCCGCGCAACTGCATGGAACCCCGGTCAGAGTGGCTACGGTGATCGGCTTCCCGCTGGGAGCCAGTCTTACCGTGACCAAGCTCGCCGAAGCCGAAGCCGCATTGCACAACGGCGCGCACGAGTTGGAAATGGTCATCAACATCGGGGCGTTGAAGTCCGGCGACCGGGTGCTGTTGAAAACCGAGATCGGTTCGCTCGCCCGGCTGGCCCACCAGGGCGGCGCGGTTGTGAAGGTGATCCTGGAAAACGCTCTTCTTACGCAGGAAGAGAAGATCCTGGGCTGCGCGCTTGCCATGAATGCCGGAGCCGACTTCGTGAAGACCTCCACCGGTTTCGCTACTTCGGGCGCGACTCCCGCAGATGTCGCCCTGATGCGCGGCGTGGTGGGTCATGCGCTGGGAGTGAAAGCTGCCGGTGGGATTCGCACCGCGGCACACTTCCGCAGCATGGTCGATGCCGGAGCCAACCGCATCGGCACCAGCAACAGCGTGAGCATCGTGAAGGAACTGGGCGCGCAGTAGCGATCACTTTACCCAGCTTTAGTATTCGACCGTCGGACGCGAGTTCGGCGGCTCCGATACAACCTACGGCTTTCCTTGCGCGTAGTCGGGCACGTTATGTGTGATCTTGCGCAGCAGGAATTCCCGAATAAGGTTGGTGGCGACGCTGCCGCCGATGATGATCCCCGCATTGCGAACCGTCAGAGAGGCAGTGCGATCCTGTGGAGCGTGATAAACGTTCGAGATGCCTGCCGTCACAAACGCGCCCAGCAGATGAGACCAGTTCACTTCCGAATGGCCGTCGTCACCGCGGGTCACGAACGTCCGCGACATCGCATACAGCGCGCGCGACTTGGTGCTGCCGCTCCCCATGTAGAAATATCGGGGGTCCTGTTTGAAAAGAGCAGGCAGGGCGGCATCGGCAATCGTCGTATAGATCGCGTAGTCAGCGTAGGCTGCTCCGAATCTTTTGAAATAGCCATCGGCGCCCGTGCCGTATCCGGGGAAGGTGTTGCGCCACTGCTCCAACCCGGCGGTCCCGGCGGCGATCATGAAAGTGACAGGATCGATGGTGCTGCGAAGCCCCAGCCCGAACTTCTGTTTGGGCGTCATGGGTGCGGCGTTCCAGATGTAGCTGCTGTAGAAGTTCGGCACGATGCCGAGCGCCCGCTGCTTCTCCTGCGCCTGAACCTGGGCTTGAGCAACCTGCGCCAGCGTGGCGGTCACTTGCACGTCGGCGTGAGTGTTGCCAACCCGTAATACGGTCTGCGGAAGTTGCAGGCTCTGCCCTGATGCCAGCGCAATCGGGTTCGAGGTGAATGTCGCCATCCCGGGTGAGGTGACGCTGATTCGGAAGGTGCCCGCCGGAAGGTCGGAGAAGGTGAACCTTCCCCACTCGTCAGCCACTGCCGTGCGCAGGGCCTGCCCCTCGGGATCGGTAAGCGCAACCTTCGCGCCGGGAACTACAGCTCCGTTGGTATCCACCAGGGCGCCGGCAATGGTGCCAGCCGCATCAGGACTGGTAGGCGGCGTACCCTGCGCAGGGCCGCTTTGAGCGGCAACTGGGGCGGTTGATCCCGCATTGCTTGCTGGAGTACTTGAGGACACCTGAGCAGCCGCAGACAACGAACTTGCGCCAATGATGACGCTCAGCGAGAGAAGCCTGAACGCCACGCGTCCACCGATTTTTGAAATTGAGTTCGACACTTGAGCGAAAACGTTCCCCTTGGGCAGATAGCAGTCTTAACCCGTAAGATGCAGAATAGATTCGAGGTGACAGGTCAAACCCGCCACAACCGCCGGCGGATTTTGCCCGGTATGCAAGTGCCCATTTTCGCCGCGATTCTGGGCCAACTCGGCTTGTGGAATACGTTTACCTGTTGTATACCAGCAGCAGGTACAAATTTAGTCAGGTAGTAAGTCCATCCTGCCGCAACTTCAACTGCATCAATCCAATCAACGCTAAGGAGAGTATGTCCCCGCTACTACCCATGAAAGAGAGCTCCCGTGAGGTAGTGGTCGAGGTAACGCGCGCGTTACAGCCCTATTTTCAGGAAATTACCTCTGAGTGGCGGCGCGCCATGTTCTCCGAGTTCAGCTTCGACGGTCGCGCCATGGCGGCCCTGGAACGGCTGACCATCGGTACCGGTTTCTCCATATTTTCACAAACCGATTTCGCTGCCTTCTACGAGAACCTGCAGTATTTCGGCGAGCGCCTGGCTAAGCTGAAGGTCAGTGCCCGTGAAGTCGCCCGCGCCTTAGAAGTCTATCAGCAACTCATCGATCCGTATTTGCGCCGGCTATTCCCGCCGGCCCGTCTGCCGGAAGCCGTTGCCGCCATGGAAACGCTTTCGTCGGCCAGCTTTATCGCGGTCTCGGGCGCGTATTTTGACGCCCAGAAGACCGAGTCGGGAGCGCTGTTGTCGGTGCTCGACGCCGAGCTTTCCGCCATGAACCTCGACGCCTTACTGCAACGGGTGCTCGAGGTCACCAGTGAGATGTTCAGCGCCACGCTGGGAGTGATTCTGCTGAAGGATGCGGAGCAGCAGGTGCTGCGCGTTCGTGCCCAAGTGGGTTTTGGCGACGACCTTAAAGATCCCACACTGGAGATCGCCATGGGCCAGGGCTTCTCCGGCTTGATCGCGGAATCCGGCGAACCCGACATACTGCCCGACCTCGACGCTTCTCACGGTCATGTCAACTCCCGCATCCAGGGGCGGGCCAAGGCGCTCTGGGGAGTGCCCCTGAAAGCCAGGGAGCAGGTTATTGGCGTACTGCTCATCGGATTTTCCCGCGCCCGCGGGTGGCTGCCGACGGAGCGCGATCTGTTGAAAGCGATTGCCGATCGCTCCGCGCTGGCGATCGACCGGGCCGGCATGACCGATGCCTTGCGAGAACGCGAGGCCCGCATTGCCGAGCTCTCCGGACACCTTCTGCGGGCGCAGGAAGAGGAGCGCAAGCGCATCAGCCGCGAACTGCACGATGAAACCGGTCAGGCGCTGATGGTGATCCGCCTGTATCTGGGTATGCTGGAAGGTTCGGTAGCGACCCGCTCTTCACGAGCCAAGATTCGCGAGACGCTGGACGTGGTCGACCGCACCATCGAAGGCATCCGCCGCATCATCGGGCGTCTGTCGCCGCTGGTTTTGCAGGAGCTTGGCTTGATTGCCGCCGTCCGCAAAGAGGCCAAGGACTTGGCTAAGAGCACGGGCGTGAAGGCGCGGGTGAACCTGGCCAGCGATTTCGGACGACTGCCGGGAGCGCTGGAGACGGCTATCTATCGGGTGGTGCAGGAAGCCCTGCACAACGTCGCCAAACACGCTAACGCCAGCAACGTCCAAATAGAGATGTCGCGTGACGGCGACCGGGTGCGCCTCACGATCGAAGATGATGGGGTTGGGATCACTGCTACCCGGAATCCGGGACGGCAGACCTTCGGGGTATCGGGGATGCGAGAACGCATTTCCACATTGGGGGGGAAGATGACGATCGTTTCATCACCCGGTCACGGAACTCGCATCGAAGTAAATGCGCCTGTATCGTTGCAGGTGGCCGGTGGGCGTGGGGCCGTAACTTCGAGCTTCGACGCCGACGCGGTTGCCCAGGGGGCTTAGGTCATGATGAATCGGACGACGCCGGCGAGAAAAGTTTTCTTACAGGGAATCAGGTGCCTTAATGCCGAAAATTAGATGTTTACTCGTGGACGACCACACGCTTTTCCGCCAGGGGGTTCGGCGGCTGCTGGAAACCGAGAGCGACTTCGAAATCATTGGCGAGTCGCCGGAGGCGGGCGACGCGGTTGAGAAAGCCCGTGAACTGCGTCCTGACATTGTGTTGATGGATATCGGCATGCCCGGGCTGTCGTCGTTTGAAGCCACGCGTCAGATCAAGAAGACTCGCCCCGAGACCAAGGTCCTGTTCCTCACCATGTACGAAGACGAGGATTACCTGGTGCAATGCCTGGAAGTCGGCGCTGCCGGATATGTTCTGAAAGATACCCCGGCGCCGCAGCTGGTCAGCGCCGTGCGCGATGTTTACAAGGGCGGGAAATATCTCAGCTCACAGGTGCTGGGCAAACTGGTCGAGGACTTTCGTGCCCGGGTGCGCGACGCCAAGATGCGGCCGCGTATTTCGACCCTCACCCCGCGCGAGCGCGAGATCTTGAAGCTGCTCGCCGAGGGTAACTCGGTGAAGGAGATCGCGGTGCTGCTGGGCTTGAGCGTGAAGACCATCGAAGCCCACAAGTTCAACCTGATGCGCAAGCTCGACATTCACAACAAAGCGCAGCTGGTGACCTACGCGATCCAGAAGAAAATCATCAAGATCCCGGTGAGCCAGTAGCAGCGGGGACAGCCAGACGGGCAAGTTCCTCGAGATTTGTCACTTCTAAGTCGGCTTTGCCGTCGGCGAGTCGGCTCGCCGCGGCGGCTTTCCCCTGCCTTCGATTCACCCAGACGGTCGCGATGCCCATCTCCCGCGCAGGTACCACGTCGTGGTAAAGGCTCTCGGCAGCGTGCACCAACTTGTCACGCGAACCGCCGGTTTGAGCCACCAGAGCCTCGAAGTTCCGGCGGGATGGCTTATACGAGAGCACTTGCGAAGCAGTGATGACGAGGTCAAACGGCACCCGCAGGTGGTCGGCAGAAAACGCGAAGAGATCCTCATCTATGTTTGAGAGGATGGCGAGCTGGTACCGCGACTTCAGCTTACGCAAACCCTCGACCGTATCCGGGAACGGTTTCCAGTCAGCTATCGAATCAGCCAGACCCTCGGCTTCCGCCCCGCTTAGATCGCAGTTCAGCTCTCGGGCCAACTCGTGCATGAGTCCCGATAACACCTCGCGATAGCTACGATATTCGCCGGACTGCTGGCGCGGTTCCAACTCCGAATACAAGTTCAGAACCTGCGAATCCGATGCGTCGCAGCCTTTGGCGCGCAGCAAGGGACGGATGTATCCCAGAATGCCCGACTCCCAATCGATCAGCGTGCCATAGCAATCGAAGGACACCCACTCAAAGCGTTCCCAGTCCATCGCACTCCCGCCGCTCGCTGGGTAGAGCTGGCCTTTAGGCCAGCGTTGGAGGTTGTGACTACTTGACGCGGGCCTGAAGGCCAGCTCTACCTCTGTTATGCGCAATAAAAATGCCATGTCCTCGCGGACATGGCATTCAAGTGAATCAGTAAAGGTTAGCGGATATGAACCTGCACTTGGTTCGATCCGATACCGTTGGTGACTACCTGCATCATGTACGCGCCCGGAGGCATCGCGGGGTTCAGGTCGAACTTGGTGTAGCTGACCGTGCCCGGAGCGATGGAGTGGGTGCTGTCATCATGCGTGAAGCCGTACCAAACTTTGCCGTTGCTGTCGGTGAAACGAATCAACGGATAGTTGGTGGCCATCTGGTAGTCGTCGCCATAAGCATTGTTGCCGCTCAGGCCGTTGAGCTGCTTGCCATACAGGACGTTGTTCTTCGAACCGCCCAGGTAGGTGTTGCTCGCGGGGATGATCAGCGGAGCTACGCCGGCCACAACGCCCGGCTTCGGGTTGTACAGCTGGATAGCCGTGTCGTAGTCCATGGAACCGATCTGACCGGTCGGGAAGATCATCAAGTGACCTACGTACGACGAATCAGCCGGGCAGAACTTGTTGTTTACGGTTGCGGTCAGGGTGCCGGAGACCGGATCGAACTCCTGGAACTGGCAGCCGCCGTTGAAGAGGCCGGGGCTCACCTGTTCCATTACCAGGCCGTTGGGCTCCAAAGCGCCCGGACCGTCAGCCTGATCCATGTTGTTGAGGGTTGGGCCGGTCGCCCAGGTGTTGTTGGCGATGTCCAGGATGTTGGTGGCAGTTACGTTGCCGCCATACTGGAAGACGCCGCCCTGCGGGTGATTGTTGCTGGGATAGAACAGCACGGCAGAACCCAGTTCCTGGTCGTTCTGCAGCCACAACTGCTGCGTGGTCTGCGGTCCGCAAGCCCATGCGCCGTTGTGCAGGTATTCGGTGCTCTTGCTGCTGCCGCAGGTGGTATTGTTCTGCACGTCGACCATCAGGACGTCGCCGTTGGGCAGCATGGTGTAGCCGGATTCATCGTTTCTCGCCGCCAGAACGCTGGGGCCGGCAGTCCACGAGTTCGGGCCGTTGTAGTAGGCGGTCTGCTTGTTGCAGCAGTTCGCCTGCAGGTACTGGCCGTTGTTGAGCAGGATGCTCTGCGCATCGCCGATGGTGCCCCAGCCGGACGGCGGAGCATTGGCAACCCAGGTCAAGCCGCCCCAGGGAGTAAGTGTTCCCAGGGAGCCGATCGTCGTCCAAACCGCCTGCCCGTTGTTGTATTCGCCGCCTTCAGTCAGGATCGTCTTGCCATCCAGAAACACGCCCGAGCTGAAGAAGAACGGGGCGTAGCCGGACTGCATGTTGTAGGGACCACTCCAGGTGCCGGTTTCATATTTGCCCGTGCTGTCGGGGGCAAGGATGTACCAGGAATTAGCGTTTCCGCCCTGGTCTGAGTGCGCCAGGATTCTGCCATCACGCAGCTGCAGCATGGGGCCGATGGCATTAGGCGCTGGCGTTACTGAGGTCCAGCTCTGGGCATTGGCTATGCCGACTAACGTCATCGCAAGCATAGCAATACCGATCATCCGAAAGACTTTCATTTGTGTTCCTCTCCTCTAGAAATTGCTTCCATTTGCAGGTAGTGACGCTTTGCGGACGCGTCGCCTTGCCATCGCAGACGAGACATCTGGGAAGAAGCAGTTGGCCCGAGGAATGTACTCCGAAAGGTTGTTCCAAGTCAACATGATTCCGCCGTTTGCAATGTCAAATCTGCAACCGGAATCAATGACAACCGGTACTATCTACCACGTTGATAACAGTAGGTTTCCACTGCGGCAGTTCGCCGGACTACAAGGTTAAGATTGGGCGCAACTCCTCGTTCTTCGGAGACGCGACCGAAGCGCTCTCCAGCCGCGTATGAGCTGCCCGTAGCAAGGTGTCTACTGTACCGGCGGAGGAGTCATGCCGATGAAGCTGGTGCCCAGAAACTTTCCCTGCGGACCAAAGTTCCAGTTGAACATGGCGAAGCCCACTCGCTCACAAGCGTGGCACCCGTTTATCAATGGGTAACCCACGGTGAATTGCACCCCGCCATTCGGTCCGGGCTGGGAGTTGGGCCAGGTCGTCCCATCGCGGTCGCCCGGCCATAGCTCAGCTTTGGGGAACTGCGCCTTCGTATTCTGGAACTGCGGGTCCTGCTGCATGTCCGTCTGATCGAGCAGCTTCAGGTCTTCCACATTGAGGATCCGCGGCTCGCCGTTGATGAACAGTAGCCCGTAATTTGTGTTGGCGCGCAGAGGATAGTTAATCCATGCGATATCAACCGGACCGACCTTATGAAATCCATTCATCAGCCCCACCTCGCCGCCGCTCGCTTTGTACAGCTCGCGGGTGAAGGCGACGGCCTGCGGCGGTGCTCCGCCTTGCTGCATCTGGTTGATGAAACATTCGGCGAACGGGGGCGGCTGCGTGGCATCGCCGCATTTTTTCAGGATGGTGGTGCGCAGGGCAGCAGGCAGCGTCCAGACGGCGGAGGCGTCAATCTTCTGCTGTGCGCCAGCTTGCGCGGCGGCGAAATTGCAGACTGCTAGTGAGATGAAAAGTGCGAAGAACCAGACCCGTGTCCTCATCGATTGCTCCCCCGCAGCAAATGCTACAAGGTATGGGGCCGGTTTTGAAAGGGCACAGCTTAAACTGTGCCGCGGAAGGCTTTTCTTCCAGTCCCACCGATGGACTTTCGTCCGCGAGGAACCCTTCAGCAGCCGATCCAGGGGTGCATTCGCAAAGAGGTTTAGAAATGGGTAGCGGTTGAAGGAAACGACTCGCGCTTCCTTCAACCGCATCGAGGAAAGGAATGACCGGCCGCACCGCCGAAGCGGCGCTCTAGCTGCTATGCCTGCGCGTTGGCTTGTTCTGCCGCTGCCGCAGGAGCAGCCGCGTCGGTCGCGTCCTTCTGTATCTTGACCTTCACCGGCACGGTGACGTCGCGATGCAGCTTGATGCCAACGTTGAATTCTCCTACTGCCTTCAACGGTTCATCCAGCTGAATCTTGCGACGATCGATGTTGAAGCCCTTGTGCTCCAGTTCGTGGGCAATGTCAGACGAGGTGACGGACCCGAACAGCTGATCGTGCTCACCCGACTTGCGGGTGAAGGATAGTTCGACGGCTGCCAGTTGCTGCCCGAGAGCTTCGGCATCGCCCTTCTCGCGCGCCACACGGCGGACGGAAGCAGCTTTCATCTGCTCGATGACCGCGCGGTTGGCAGCGGTGGCTTCAATCGCCAGCTTCTGGGGGATCAGATAGTTGCGTCCGTAGCCCTCGGCAACTTTCACCACGTCGCCGCGCGAGCCCAGCTTGTTGACGTCTTCCTTGAGTATGACTTCCATGTTCGCAGAACCTCTATGTGCCGCGGGACTGAAGTCCCGCTCAAATTGTGCCGTCCCTAAAGGGACTCGAATCATTCATCGATGTCGCACCCAGCGCTGAAGCGCTGGGCTTTCATCTGCCGCCGCTTTGCGGCTGCAACATGTTCGCGTCAACTACTTGCTAATGACTAATTACTAGTTACTAGCTACCGGCTCGCGAACGGCAGCAGCGCAATATTGCGTGCCTGCTTGATGGCGTCGGCCAGGCGGCGCTGATGCGGCGTACACACGCCGGTCAGGCGGCGCGGCACAATCTTGCCGGCTTCGGCGATGAACTGCGAAAGCAGCCGCACGTCCTTGTAGTTGATGCTGTCGATTTTCTCGACGCAAAACTTGCAAACCTTCTTGCGGCGGAAGAATTTCCGTCCGCCTTCGCGAGGTCCTCCAGGACCGCCGCCGGGACGGCCTCCGGGCCGGGGACCACGAGGTCCATCCGGACGTGAACCACCGCCACCGCCGCCGCCGCCCTCAGGGCGAGGTGCCGGGGCGTCACTTGCAGCCGCTTGCGGCGCTGTTGTCGTTGTTTCGTCTGCCATGATTCTCCTTCAAATTGGAAGAGGCTCAGCTTAGCTGCGCCGTTTCATCCTTCGAATGCCGTAATGCCGTCCCTAATGGGACTCAGCCATGTTGCCGCTGGCTACCCAGCGTTGAAACGCTGGGCTAAGCTCTGTCGCGCCTACGGCGCTGGTTCGTGCCAACTGCGCTGATTCGTGCCAACTGCCAACCATCAACCTTTTCGCCGACAACTGACAACCGGCAACTGGCAACTTTCTTACACGCCCGCGGGCGCTTCCGTCGTCGGCTCCGCAACCGAGGCCGGGGTGAGAGGCTCAGGCGGCGGCGCAGCTGCTGCAGCTTCGGCTGCCGCTGCGGCGCGGGTACCCTTGCCGCGCACCTTGGTGTCGCGAATGGCCTTAACCTTTGCCAGGCGCTTCTGCTCTTCATCGATACGAACCGTGAGGAACTTAATCACTGGTTCATTCACCCGCAACCGGCGCTCAATTTCCTTCACCATGCCGCCTTCGCCTTCCAGCGTCAGCAACACAAAAATGCCGTCGTTGAAGTTGCGGACCATGTACGCCAGCCGGCGCTTGCCCATCCGCTCGACACTCTTCACCGTGCCACCGGCAGCCTGAATCTGACTCTCCAGGGTGGCGACCAGCTTGTCCTGGTCTTCCTCCGGCATGTCGGGCCGCAAAATAAACATCAATTCATAAGTACGCATTGTTTTCTCCAAGGCAGCAAGCAGCAATTAGTAACTAGCAACTAGTATAGAACCTGATTTCAACCCCTCGCCAATAGCTCACTCAGCTTTTTCGCAAATCCTAAGCCGTTCAAAACTAGGAGTAACTCAGTTAGCGTCTCGACTAAGTGCTAATTGCTCGAAGCCTCTTCCGCTTTCCGGTTAAACCGGTTCATCGCCGCCTGTACTCCGTCTTTCAAGATGACCCGCACCGCATCTGCCGCGGAATCGAGCACCTGGTCGAGCACCGGGTACTGCGTCTTCTTGAACTGCGACAGCACATACCGCGCGCCATCGCCCACCGGATGATCGGGCCCAACTCCCAGCCGGATGCGCATGATTTCCTGCGTACCCAGCGCCCCGATCACCGACGCAATTCCGTTGTGTCCCGCCGAACTGCCGCGCTGGCGAATCCGAAGGTTGCCGAAAGGCAGGTCGAGTTCGTCATAGATGACGATCAGGTCCTGCTCCGGCTGCACTTCGTACTCGCGTACCAGCTCGCGAACCGCCGCGCCGCTCAAGTTCATGTACGTTTCCGGCTTGGCGAGGACGACGTCCTGTCCCTCCAAAACTGCGCGCCCGGTTTGCGAGCGGCAGTTGCGGTTGGTGACCCGCACGCCGGCTTGCTCGGCAATGCGGTCCACCGCAAGGAAACCCATGTTGTGCGGCGTGAACTGGTACTCGATGCCCGGATTGCCGAGCCCGACGATCAGCTTCACAACGCTTACTTCTTCTTCTCGGCCTTGCCGCCGCTCTCAGCAGCTTCGCCTTCCGCTTCGCCTTTGCCCTTCTTGATGACCTCGGGCTCAGCGGTCGTGGCCGCAGCTTCAGCGCCTTCCACCGGCGTGGCAGCAGCAACTTCCTTCACCGCCGTAACGTGAGCCACGGCCTGGTTCTCGTCGGTAAGAAACTTGACCTTGTCGATGCGCGGCAAGTCGGCAACACGCAGCGTCTGGCCAAACACCAATTCGCTGACGTCGGCGTCGATGTGTCCCGGAATGTCTGCCGGCAAGCACTCGACTTCGACTTCGCGCAACATCTGCTCCAGCACGCCACCCTGCAGCTTCACGCCAGGAGCCTCGCCTCTCATCACCACCGGCACGCTCACCTGCAACAACTGATCCATGGCGATGCGCTTCAGGTCGACGTGCAACAGCGCGCCCTTGATGGGCTCATGCTGCCAGTCGACGATCATCACCTTGCCCGAGTCGCCGCCCGCGCTCATGTCGAAAATGGTGTTGTGGCCCTGCTCGGAATGCAGGATGCGGTTGATCTGTTTGGGATCGACCGAAATATTGATGGGTTGCAGCCCGGCGCCGTATAACACGGCGGGGATGAGGCCGCTCTTGCGCAAACGGCGGGCATCATTCTTGCCGCCGCTCTGCCGCGGCTTGGCTTCTACGCTCTTGTCAGTCTTTTCTGCGGTTGCTGTCGCCATGCTTTATTCCTTTATAAGAACAATCTGCTGACGGAGGTCTCTTCGTGGATCGATTGAATCGCCCGTCCGATGAGCCCGCCAATCTTTAACTGCTTGATCTTCGGCTCGGCCTTCGCCGCCTCAGTCAAGGGAACGGTGTTGGTCACTACACACTCGACCAGCCCCGATTTCGCAATCCTCTCAATCGCCGGGCCCGAAAGCACGGCGTGGGTGGCACACGCATAAACCTGTCGCGCCCCCGCATCGAGCAGTGCCTGGCTGGTTTTCACCAGCGTGCCGGCAGTGTCGATGATGTCGTCGAGGATGAGACACGTACGGTCACGCACATCACCGATAACGTGCATCACCTCGGTCACATCCATTTCCACGCGGCGCTTGTCGACGATAGCCAGCGCCGAATCCATTTTCTTGGCGAAGAAGCGCGCGCGCTCCACGCCGCCCGCATCCGGCGAGACCACCGTCAGGTCCGGAAGCTGCAACTCCCTGAAATGCCCCACCAGCACCGGCGACGCGAACAGGTGATCCACCGGGATATTGAAAAATCCCTGGATCTGCGGCGCGTGCAGGTCTACCACCAGCGCACGGTCCGCACCTGCTGTCGTCAGCAGATCGGCCACCAGCTTCGACGAAATCGGCACGCGCGGCTTGTCCTTGCGGTCCTGCCGGGCGTAGCCGAAGTACGGAATCACCACCGTGATGCGCCGCGCCGATGCGCGCTTCAGCGCATCGATCAGCAACAGCAACTGCATCAGGTGCTCATTCACCGGATCGCAAGTCGGCTGCACCATGAAGACGTCCGCCCCGCGAACGTTCTCCATGATCTGCACGTAGGTTTCGCCATCGGAGAACTTGTCGATGTGCGCCTGCCCCAGGGGAAGCCCGAGGTATTCGCAAATCTCTTTCGCCAATGAGTCGTTCGCCGTCCCGGAGAAGATCTTCCACTTATCATCGTGGCGCGCCCGCACCGGCTTCTTTTCGGCCTTGGGCTCGCTGCTCTGGGTTGGCAATCTCTTCTCAGGCGCTACCACCGAAGTTGCCGCTTCGGCCGTAACCACCGGAGAAACCGGACTGGTTTTCGCTGCTGTATCCATTTCAAATACCCCGCAATACCTGGTTGAGTAACCGCTGGGTGTTTGTTGAGCTGTCAGCTGTCAGCCGTCAGCTATCAGTTCGAAGCTGCCAGCCACCAGCCGCCAGCTTCCAGTAAAAATGCGTGACCTCTTCAGTTTTGTCATCACGAGCACTACAAACGCCCATGTTTTATGTTTGTCATCACGAGCGAAGCGAGGGATCTGTTCTCGTTCGCAGCGTGATGATGCAAAACTCTGCAGTTGTCAGTGCTCGGCTGCTTTGTCTGACAACCGGCAACTGACCACTGACAACTGAGCGCTCGTCTCGCGAGCGCGATCTTGGCTGGGCGGCTAGGATTCGAACCTAGACAAAGTGCTCCAAAGGCACTTGACCTACCATTAGTCGACCGCCCAGTGAAGCTGTCAGCCATCAGCCGCCAGCTATCAGCTAAAACTCGAACCCTTGTCATCCTGAGCGAAGCGAAGGACCTGCTGTTCTAACCGGACAGCGCTGCCCAATAAGCTTCTCGTGTCAACGTCTGCGTAGCGACCGCATTCCATCCGCCAGCGCTAATTCGCGCTGCCGCCGCCTTCGCCTCGTCCGCCGACGCAAACAAACCATACAGCGTCGAGCCGGAGCCGGACATGGCAGCATACCGGGCGCCTTCGCGCTCCAACACACGTTTCGCCTCACGCAACTCGGGATGCTCAGGAAAGACGACTCGTTCAAAGTCGTTTTCGATCCCGGCTCGGACGAGGTCGAGAAGCTGTGTCTCGGCCCGGTCCCCGCCTATCGCGGGAACACCGGTAGATAGGAAACCCTTGCTCAGCCACGTGTACACTACGCTGCCGAACTGCTTAATTGTACCTGCAGCTCCGGCATGGGTCAATTCGGCCTCGCGCCCCACCAGCGCGTCCCAATCGGCGAAGGCCTGCGGAGTGGAAACCCCGACCTCCGGCGTGACTATCACCAGGTGCATGGGCGGAAGGTCCTGCAAGGCATAAACCTCCTGCCCGCGATCAATGCCCAGCACCGTGCCTCCGATGAGAAACAGTGGAAGATCGCTGCCGACTTCAGCCGCAATGCGCAAGCGCTCTTCAGCAGCCAGCGGCGTACCCAGCTCGCGCTCCAGAGCAAAGATGGTCGCTACCGCGTTGGACGAGGCCGCGCCCAATCCACCCTGCACCGGCAGACGCTTCTCGATCCAGATGGTGACCTTGCCTCGGCCGTGCATTGTTCTCATGACGCGGTCGGCGACGCGATAGCAGGTGTTCGACTCGTCGGCCGGCACCCGCGGATCTTTGCAACGGATCTCAATCCCAGTCCCACGCTGCAGCTCAACCTTAATAGTGTCATGCAGCGCGATGGTCTGATAGATGGTGCGCAGCTCGTGGAAGCCGTCTTCCCGCACCGGGCCGATCTTCAGTCCGAGATTGACCTTAGCAAACGAAGGGACAGTCGTTGGCATGAACGTAGTGGGTAGTGTAAAGCTGTCAGCTCTCAGCTCTCAGCTCTCAGCCGTCAGCTTTCAGCCGTCAGCCAAGAATAGCGCCGCCTGAGCGCAGTCGCCAGCATTCAATGGGTAGGCGAGGGGCCTTCAAATTGCTTTGTCATCCTGAGCACAGCGAAGGACCTGCTTTTGTTCCGCATGACCGATACTCGTCCTTCGCCGCCCGCTTTCACCTGTCATCCTGAACTATGAACGCACCGAAAAAGTTCACTTGTCATCCTGAGCGACGAGCGTAGCGAGGAGTCGAAGGACCTCTACCCCCGCCTACACTGCGCGACGTCGTAACTGCTCAAGCTGCCTCAGGAATGCAGTCGACCGCTAATGTTTCTGGCTCTCCTGCAGCTTCTTTGATTTCGCTTCGACGCCCTTGGCCAGCTTCTCTTTGTGCGCGTCGAGCTTCTGCGCGACCTCTGCGTCGTGTAGCCCGATCATCTGCGCCGCGAGAATCCCGGCATTCGTCGCGCCCGGTTTGCCGATCGCAACCGTCGCCACGGGAATACCCGCGGGCATCTGTACCATCGCCAGCAGCGAATCAAGCCCGAGCAATGCGGTCGACGGAATCGGCACCGCGATGACGGGCAGCGTGGTCTCAGCGGCGATGACGCCTGCTAGGTGCGCGGCCCCGCCCGCACCCGCGATTACGACTTCGACGCCGCGCGCCTTCAATCCACGTGAATACTCGCTGGTGCGCACCGGTGAGCGGTGCGCCGAGGTGATGTCGATTTCGTAGGGAATGCCGAAGTCAGCGAGCGCCTTTGCAGCCTCGTTCATGATGTCGAGGTCTGAGTCGCTGCCCATAACGATAGATACGAGAGGTTTGCTTGCCATGCTGTTATTCACTTTCCATTGGTTTGATTGTCAGAAATATTGGATCCGTGCGCAGCCGCCGTTCTCGACGACTACCCTGTCAGGACTCTCATAGCTTAAATCGAATAGCCGAAGCTGTTCCTTGCCCAAGACAGAAACCTTGTAGTCGCCCGCTGGCACATGGATTTCTGCAATGCCGCGGTCGTCAGTCGTTGCCTGAACGGAGACCTTGGGATTGCTGACGCTAAACTGAGCTTTACGGTCTGAATGATTGGATCGGTTTACGCCGACGACTAGTTGGATCATGCCTCCCTTTGCCCCCGAGATCGCATGAATCTGTTTTTTAGAAGGCCCAGCCTTACTTAGCGGGCCCGAGCTTCCGCACCCATCAAGCTCCCAACCACCATCAGTCTCGGAGTAATCAAGAAACAGCAAGTATGAAACTCCTGGCTTCCAATCGAATGTCGCGCGTCCGCTGCTGTTCTCCTCGTATATCTGGAATTCTTTCGGGATGTCGCCTCGGAGAACCCTCGCTGTCTGCATTGCGTAGACGTGACCGTCAGTAACGCTTGTTCGTGCGACGTGCTTGACGCGCAGTAGCTTCGCTTCCACCACGACCTGGCTTCTGAAGAATTCGGCACAGACCAGACGGGGTTGTGGCTGCTGGCAGACAGCGACGAGTCGGCCGCTCATCATAAGAACGGGAAAAAATGCCTTGAGTGCCCGCATGACCACCCTGAATCGTACCCCATCGGCGTTCCGGCTGGTAGCTGGGGGCTGGCAGCTGGCGGCTTCTTCAACAGCGAAAGAATAGCGAAACTCTGGTAAAATCTCTTGATGCCCCCCACCTCCATCCCGGTCAGCCTGTCGTGGGCGCATCCGCTCGTAGCCGAGTGGTTTCTCGCGAAGTTCGGCTCGCCGACCGAGCCGCAGGAGCGGGGCTGGCCCGAGATCCTCGCCGGACGGACCACGCTTGATTTCGGCTCCCACTGGATCGGGCAAGACGCTGGCGGCGTTCCTTATTTGTATCGATAGGCTGGTGCGCAGGGCGCTGGACGGCGGCCTGCAGGATCGCGTCGAAGTCCTGTATGTGTCGCCGCTGAAGGCGCTGGGCAACGATATCCAGAAAAATCTTGAAGGCCCGCTCAGCGAGATTACCGCGCTTGCCGCCGAGCGTGGCTTGCTGATGGGCGAGATTCGTACCGCCGTCCGCACCGGCGACACCTTGATGAAAGAGCGCCGGGACATGCTGCGCCGTCCCCCACACATCCTGGTCACCACGCCCGAGTCGCTCTACATCCTGCTGACCGCCGATAAGAGCCGCGCAATCTTGCACGATATCGAAACTGTGATCGTCGACGAGATTCACGCCGTGGCCGACGATAAACGTGGCGCACATCTGGCGATTTCGCTGGAACGCCTCGACCTGGTGGCGGGTTTATTTCTCCCACTCAAGCCAAACGACGGCTTGAATGGGGCACCCGCAGTGCATGACGGATTGGGTGCCCCATTCAATCCTTCCTTCGGATTGAGTGGGAGAAATAAACCGACGCGCATAGGACTCTCCGCTACGCAGAAGCCCATCGAAGTGGTCGCGCAGTTTTTGACCGGCAACGGCAGGCCTGCTCCCGCGATCGTCAACATCGGGCATCGCCGCACCATGGACCTTGCGGTCGAGGTGCCGCGCTCGGAGATCGGCCCCATCGCTACCAACGAGATGTGGGGCGAGATCTACGATCGCATCGCCGAGCTGGCCTTGCAGCATCGCTCGACGCTGGTGTTCGTGAACACCCGACGGCTGGCGGAGCGGGTATCGCTGCACCTGAGCGAACGACTGGGAAAAGACCAGGTCGCCGCTCATCACGGGAGTCTGGCGCGCAAGCTGCGGCTCGCGGCCGAGCGCAGGTTAAAGAACGGCGAGATTCGCGCGCTGGTCGCAACCGCTTCTCTGGAGCTCGGTATTGATATTGGCAGCGTCGATCTGGTGTGCCAGATCAACTCGCCGCGTTCCATCGCCGTCACCCTGCAACGTTTCGGACGCTCCGGCCACTGGCGGGGCGCGGTTCCCAAAGGCCGGTTCTTCGCCACTACTCGGGACGATCTGGTCGAGTGCGCCGCCACGATTCGCGCTATCAAGCATGGTGATCTTGATCGGCTGGAAGTTCCGCTCGCACCGCTCGACATCCTGGCGCAGCAGATCGTTGCCATGACTTGCTGTGAGGAGTGGGACGAAGACGCGCTGTTCGAGACTCTGCGCCGTGCGTTTCCCTATCGTGATCTGACGCGCAGCGATTACGACCGTATCCTCGACATGCTTTCGCTGGGCATTGCCGCCAAGCGCGGCCGCTACGGCGCGTATCTCTTCCGCGACCAGGTAAACCGTCGTTTGCGCGCGCGCCGCGGTTCTCGGCTGGCAGCCATCACCAGCGGCGGAGCGATTCCGGAGACGGCGCTCTTCTCCGTCGTCGCCCAGCCGGACGAGATTGTAATTGGCACTCTCGACGAAGACTTTGCGGTCGAGAGTAATGCCGGCGACATAATGCTGCTGGGAAATACGTCGTGGCGCATCACGCGCGTCGAGTCGAACAGCGGACGCGTGCTGGTCGAAGACGCGCACGGCGCGCCGCCCAGTATTCCGTTCTGGCGCGGCGAGGCTCCCGGGCGGACTGCCGAGTTGTCCCACAACGTGGGAGAGCTACGCTCCGAGCTGAGTGCAATGCTGCCCAATACTGCGCCGTTGGCGGTGCCGCGGAATTCGGAGGCGCTGGGCGCTGAAAACGGACAGGGCCCGGGCGACGCACGTGGGCCGGTTTTGAAGGGGCACGGCTTCAGCCGTGCCGAACCGGCTGATTCTTCCCAAGGGAGCTTAGTCCCTGCAGAGGCTGAAGCCCAGTTTCTTACTTCAACCAACGGCACGACTGCAAGCCGTGCCCTTTCAAAGCCCAAGGCGCGCCTGCGCGGCATCGGCTCCTCCCCCGAAGTTCAAACCGCCGTCGCCTGGCTGAAAGCCGAATGCGGTCTCGACGACTCCGGCGCCGAGCAACTGGTCGAATATGTCGTGACCGGCCGCGCCGTGCTGGGCGAAGTTCCCACCCAGCAAACCATCATCGCCGAGCGCTTCTTCGATGAGGGAGGAGGCATGCAGTTGATCGTGCATGCTCCCTTCGGCGCGCGCGTGAATAAGGCCTGGGGACTGGCGCTGCGCAAACGCTTCTGCCGGTCGTTTAACTTTGAGTTGCAGGCTGCTGCAACCGACGATGGGCTCAACATTTCGCTGGCCGAGCAACACAGCTTCCCGTTGGGCGATGTCTTCCACTTCCTTCAGCTGGAGACCTTCCGCGAAATTCTGGAACAGGCCGCGCTGGCCTCGCCGATCTTTAAGACGCGCTGGCGCTGGGACGCCAACCGTTCGCTGGCGCTGCTGCGCTTTCAGGGTGGAAAGAAGGTTCCGCCGCAAATTCAGCGCATTCGCAGCGATGATCTTCTGGCCTCGGTATTTCCCGATGTTGCTGCTTGCTTCGAAAACATTGCGGGCGACATCAAGGTTCCCGATCATCCGCTGATCGATGAGGTGATGAAAGACGTTCTGACCGAAGCCATGGACGTCGAGGGCCTGCACGGTGTGCTGAGCGGCATTCACGACGGCAGCATTCGCACGCTGGCGGTTGATACGCCGGTGCCGTCGCAGTTTGCCCACGAGATCCTGAACGCCAACCCTTACGCGTTCCTCGACGACGCTCCGCTGGAAGAGCGCCGCGCGCGTGCTGTGCAACTGCGGCGCATGTTGCCGGAAGCGGTGCTCAACGAGGTTGGTCGTTTGGATCAGGATGCCATCGCACATGTCCGCGAGCAGGCGCGCCCTGAGGTGCGTGATGCCGACGAACTGCACGATGCGCTGCAAACTCTCGTCGCATTGCCGCTGGAGATGGCGGACGCCGACTGGCATCGTGCTGCGCTGGGCTGGGTTCCATATCTGCGAGAGTTGTTAGAGAGCTGGCGGGTAGTGCGAGCGACGGTAGGAGAGCGGCGATATTACGTCGCGTCGGAGTGCGCTGCCGACTTTGCACTGATTTTTCCAATCGCACGGTTTGATGTCGCCCCGCCGGAGTTGCCCGCGCGTAACGCCTCACGCGAGGACGCGCTGTTTGCGCTGGTAAACGGCTGGATGATGCACTCCGGGCCGACAACTTCGGCGGCATTATCCTACGCTGTAGGACTCACTGCTGCGGACGTCGAGCAGAGCTTGTTGCGTCTCGAAGCCAGCGGCACGGTGATGCGCGGTAACTTTACCGGAGGCGCTACAGGCAATGATCCTCACAACTGCGAGTGGTGCGAGCGGCGGCTGCTGTCCCGAATCCATCACCTTACGCTCGCCACCTTGCGCAAGCAGATCGAACCAGTCACTGCGGCGCAGTACATGCGCTGGCTGTTGCGCTGGCAGCATGTGGCTCCGCAGTCGCAAGCCGCCGGCGAACGCGGGCTGCTGGAGGTTGTCCGTCAGTTACAAGGTTTCGAAATTCCGGCCAACGCCTGGGAGAAACACATCCTGGCTTCACGTGTGAACGCCTACGATCCGGCAGCGCTCGATCAGTTGTGCCTCACGGGAGCGGTTGGCTGGGGTCGGCTGTCGCCGCATCCCGCGACCCTGGAAGATGCCGGCGAGAGCCGCCGTCGCGTGGTGCCGACCAGCGTTGCGCCCATAACGTTGTTCGTTCGCGAAGATGCCGACTGGATGCAGCCGCGCAGTCCCGACAGCGATGAGCGCCAGGAACAACTGCTGACCTCGTCAGGGCGCACGGTGCTCGAACTCTTGCGTCGACGCGGCGCTTCGTTCTTCTCCGACATCGTGCGCGGAACTGGCAAGCTGAAAGCCGAAGTCGAGACGGCGCTCTGGGAACTGGTCGCTGCAGGCCTGGTCACCGCCGACGGTTTCCAAAACCTGCGCTCGTTGATCAACCCGAACCGGCGCAGCTCCAGCAGCAGCATCGCTAAGATTGCGAAACCTCGCAACACGGCCGGGCGCTGGTCATTGCTGTATACCGATCCGCCGGCGGACCGCCACAACGCGGTCGAGGCAACCTGCTGGATGCTGCTGCGGCGTTACGGCCTTGTGTTCCGTGAAGCGCTGGCGCGCGAGTCGAACCTGCCAAAGTGGCGTGAACTGCTGATCGCATTCCGCCGTCTCGAAGATCGCGGCGAGGTGCGTGGCGGACGCTTCGTCAACGGCTTCCTTGGTGAACAGTTTGCGGTGCCGGAAGCGGTGGAATCGTTGCGCGCCATGCGCAACCGGCCGCTGACTGGTGAGACGGCTACAATCTCGGCTGCTGATCCGCTGAACCTGGTGGGCATCATCGTACCTGGCGAGCGCGTGCCCGCCATTTCCGGACGTTTCGTCACCTTCTGCGACGGCGTTCCGGTTGACCCGGCTGCCTCAACCATGCTGCGTGAGGCGGCAGCGCAGTGAGTACGCAGCCGCTAGTCGAGGGCATGGATTACTACATCGAAGATGGCCTGATGGTCTTCACCGCATACTACCTGCGCAATCGCGGCTACTGCTGCCAGTCAGGTTGCAGGCATTGCCCGTACGGACTCGACAAGCAGAGTCAGAAGCAAAATGAGCCACAGATTGACCCGGATTAGACCGATCGGATCTTTCAGCGGTTTTTGATCCGCGCAAATCGGTGGCCGCTTTCGCTCTATCCCATAGTGTGAATCTTCTCCGGCTCGATCTTGTACAGCACACGCTGCTCGCCGGGCTGGGCGAACGGGTACTTGTCTTTGCCCAGGTACTTCTTCGCCATTTTGTCGATGTGCTGTTCGGCGCCGTTCTGTGTAATCTCGGCAACCTTGCCGCGCACTTCTAAGTAACGATACGGGTTCTCGGGATCGATAACCGCGATCGCAACTCGCGGGTCGCGGCGCAGGTTCTTGTCTTTCTGTCGTCCCAAGGCTGAGTTCACCAGGATGCGGCCATTCTCAAAGTCGACCCAGACGGGTGTGGTCTGTGGGCTGCCATCAGGCATCAGGGTGGTTAAGCTGCCAAACGCCGGCTTGTTAAACAGGTCCATGTAGTTTTCGGGGATGGAAACTGCCATATCAATTCTCCTTGCAGGCTGGACGTTTCTGAAGAATAACGCCGATACGGTTGCAGGAACATTGTACGGGCTTGGGCCACCCTACGCCGAGATGCGCCCGGAAGAGCGTGCTTCTCCGGTTCCGCCGCATTTAATCGCCACTTTCACCCTGCGAAAACTTAGGGCCCCACATTGATTTCCATGCAAGCCGATTTGATCCTGTCACTAAATCGCTGAAGAGGAGTTTTACTGTGGTGAATCAAACGTTTCAGTTCAAGAAATCACAAGCTTTTGGTTCCAAGGACAAAACAGCCTCTTATGAAGAAGGTCTGCATAGTAGGTGCAGGGCCCGGCGGGTTAGTTTCTGCCATGTTGCTGGCAAAGGCCGGTCTTGAAGTCACGGTTCTGGAGCGGTTGCCGCAGGTTGGAGGCCGGACTTCCACGCTCTCCGCTGACGGATTTCATTTCGATGTCGGCCCCACATTTTTCCTGTACCCCAGCGTTTTGCGCGAGATCTTCGCAGCCGTCGGACGAGACCTCGATGCAGAAGTGCCAATGGTCAAACTCGATCCGCAGTACCGCCTGGTGTTCGGACAAGGCGGCGAACTGGTTGCCACTCCCGACCTGCAGCGCATGGAGCAGGCGATTGCGAAGCTTGCGCCTGGCGATGTTGCCGGCTTTCGTCGTTTCTACGCCGACAACAAGCGCAAACTCAGCAGCTTCGCTCCGTTTCTTTCTTCACCGTTCCTGAGCTGGAAAGACCTTGTGCGCCCCGACATGCTGAAGCTGCTGCCGCTGCTCCGTCCGTGGAGTTCGCTGCAAAGTGATCTGTCACGTTACTTCAAAGACCCGCGCATTCAGCTTGCGTTCTCATTTCAATCGAAATACCTGGGTATGTCGCCGTTTCGCTGTCCCAGCCTGTTCTCGATCCTCTCGTTTCTGGAATACGAGTACGGCGTGTTTCATCCCGTGGGCGGGTGCGGTGCGGTGACGCGTGCCATGGCGCGAGTGGCCGAGGACCTGGGTGCGCGGATTCACCTGGGCGAACCGGTGCAGGAGATCGAGTTCGAAGGTAAGCGTCCGACCGGGGTCTACACCAACGAGCGCTACTACCCTTGCGATTCGTTGGTCATCAATGCCGATTTCGCGCGTGCCATGCATCGGCTGGTCCCCAACCGGCTGCGCCGTCGCTGGTCTGACAAGAAGCTGGCGCGCGCGCATTTTTCGTGCTCCACCTTCATGATGTACCTGGGAATTCGCGGTAGGTACGACAATGTAGGACACCACACAGTTTACATTTCCAAAGATTATTCCTCGAACCTGCGGGATATCGAAGAGCTGCATCGCCTCTCAGACGACTCGTCGTTTTACGTGCAGAACGCAGGTGTCACCGACACGACGCTTGCCCCTGAAGGCATGAGTACCATCTATGCGCTGTTCCCGGTGACGCACAGGCACGCAAGCGTCGACTGGACGCAGGAGAAGGAGCGCTTTCGCGCCATGGCCCTCCGGCAGTTGGCAAAAGCCGGGCTGGAGGGGATCGAAGATCGCATCGTGTTTGAACGCACTGTCACTCCTGAAGACTGGGACAGCCAGTTTGAGTTGCACCTGGGGTCTACGTTCAGCATGGCGCACAGCCTGAGACAGATGTTGCATCTACGCCCGCGTAACCGGTTCGAGGATCTGGAATCGGTTTATCTCGTAGGTGGCGGAACGCATCCCGGCAGCGGATTGCCGGTAATTTTCGAGTCCGCGCGTATCAGCTCGCGGCTGTTACTGAGCGATGCCGGACTCGATCCCTCGTGGATTACTCCCGGGAACGAACTCATGCCTTTGCTGGCGGAGGCGGCGTGATGCCTTCTATTGCCGACATTCGAGCACAGAGCGATTCTTTCGCCATTGGGAACGCGATCGCCGGGGCGCGGCGGACGCAGACGCGGTGGGCTGAATGCAAGATCCGCGAGCGGATTGCTGTGGTGCGCAACATTCGCACTCACATAGCGGAGGACCCCGGCCCAATGGTTGATGCCGTTCGAGCCTGCCGCAGCGCTTCGTCTGAATCGGAGATTCTAGTCTCCGAAATTCTGCCTTTCCTGGATGCGTTGAAATTCGCCGAGCGCAACGCTGAGCGGCTGCTTCGATCTCGAAAGTCGAGCACGAGTTACAGGCCGTTCTGGTTGTCGGGCGTCGACCTTGAGATCCAGCGCGAGCCGTTTGGAGTGGTGCTCGTTATCGGCCCTTCGAATTACCCGCTGTTTCTTGCTGGCGTGCATGCCGTGCAAGCGCTGGTGGCAGGCAATGCTGTGCTGGTGAAGCCCGGGATGGACGGGGGTACTGCGATGGAACTGCTGGCCGAGATTGCGAGTACTGCCGGCATTCCGGACGGCATTCTCACCGTATTCTCGGACGACACGAGCGATGCAATCGAGGCAATTCGAACCGGAGTCGACAAGATCGTCGTTGACGGGCTCAGCGGCGGCCGGGCGCGCCGTTCTGAAGCTCGCTGCCGAGTCACTCACTCCTGTGATCTGCGAGCTTTCCGGGTGCGACGCTGTGGTGGTGCTTCCCGGGGCGGATATTCAACTCGTTGTCAAAGCGCTGCGGTTCGGGCTCGCGCTGAATCAGTCGCGCACCTGCATGCGCCCGCACCGCGTCATCGTGCACGAGAGCATTCGCGCGGAAATGATTTCCAGGGTATGTACCACATTGTGGGATGTTGAGGTGCGGCTTGATCTGCACTCGGCAATACAATTGCAGAAGCTGGTCCGCGAATCTCTTCGCGACGGATCCAGCCTTGTGGCCGGCAGGTTCCTGGATGAGCAGACCGTCACTCCTTTCATGTTTGAAGATGTCCGAACCGACTCCCCACTCTGGGGAGCAGATGTTTCTGCGCCTGTGTTGGCTGTTGCGGCCTACGCCACTGAAGACGAGGCGGTGCGTTTGCACAATGATTGCCAGTACGGGCTGACCGCGGCCATCTTTGGTCCGGAAAAACTCGCGCGTGCTCTGGCCGACAAACTTGACGTAGGTACAGTGCTCATCAATGACTTGATCGTGCCAACGGCCGATCCGCGCCTGCCGTTCTCAGGACGCAAGCAGAGTGGCTTTGGCGCGACGCGCGGCGCTGAAGGGGTACTGGAGTTCACCCGGCTGAAAGCGATCAGCACGAGGCGTTCATCACATCGGCACCTGGAGCCCACCCACCCAAAGGATGCCGAGCTTTTTCGCGCTGCAATCAAGACTACTCACGCTGGAACCTGGCGGCAGCGCCTGAAAGGAGCGGTTGATGCAGTGCGCGCCGCGATCGCGCGGAATTCCGAAATCCCCCGCAGGAGTCGCGACAGTGAACAGTGAACGAGTTGGCGTGATCGGAGCAGGTCTCGGGGGACTTGCAGCCGCCTGCACCCTGGCCGCGCGCGGCTATGAAGTTACAGTATTCGAGCGCAATGCCTGGCTTGGCGGCAAGAACACCCCGCTTGAGCGCCAGGGCTTCCGCTTCGACATGGGCCCCACGATTCTAATCATGCCCTCGGTGCTGCGGCGAATCTTTGCCGAGGCGGGCGAGGACATGGAGCAGCGTCTGCCGATGGTGCCGCTCGATCCACAATGGCGGTCGTTCTTCAATGACGGGACGATTCTCGATTTGCTGCAACAGGAAGTCGAGATGAAGGCCACGCTCGACGACTTCACAGCGGGAGCGGGCCCCCAATACGAGCAGTTCCTCGATACGTCACGAAAGCTGCACGAGATCTCCAACCGCTGGTTCTTCTGGAAATCGCTCGATTCCATCTGGGACACCTTCGACCCCGGATCCGCATTGAAGCTCTCACTTCTCAAAGACGTTCGCGACATGCGCCTGGGGCAAACTGTTTCGGGCACGATTGCCAGCCTGGTGAAAGATGCGCGGGTGCGGCAGATGCTGGAGCATTTTGTGCAGTATGTTGGCTCGGCTCCGGATCAAACGCCGGCGATTCTCTGCGCTATCGCCAACATGCAGACCTCCGAGGGCGTGTGGTATCCGCTGGGTGGCACGGCGGCGATTCCGCGCGCTTTGGTCGGTCTCGCTCGGCGTCTCGGAGTCGATTTCAGAACCGGCGTGGAGATCACCCGCATTCTGCACGATGGTGAGCGCGCCACCGGCATAGAGTTGGCAGGCGGCGAGCACGTGCAGCTGGCCGCGGTGGTTTCGAATTCTGATGCCGTGCGCACCTATACCGAGTTGCTGGAGGGCGAGCCGAAGCGAAAGTTCAACCGCAAACATGCGGAGCCGGCCTGCTCCGGCGTGGTGCTCTATCTCGGGCTGGATCGCCGCTACGACCACCTGCTTCATCACGACTTCGTTTTTTCGCGTAGCCCCGAAGAGGAGTTTGATTTCATCTACCGCAAAGGCGAGCCCGCTCCTGATCCGACGTGTTACTTGTGCGCGCCTTCGGCCACCGATCCGACGGTTGCGCCGGAGGGCGGGGAAGCGCTGTATGTGTTGGTCCATACTCCCTATCTGCGCCCCCACCACGATTGGAAGCAGATGTTTCCCGCGTACCGGAAGGTAATTCTCGACAAGCTAAGGCGCACAGCAGGACTGCGGGATATCGAGTCGCGAATTCGTTTCGAGGCATGTCTCACGCCGTGGGACATCCACACGCGATACCGGGTTTTAAACGGCGCCATCTATGGCATTGCCAGTCACGGCGTGGTGAACGGCGGCTTCAAGGTTGGTAACGAAAGCAAGCTGTTGGAGAATCTGTACTTGTGCGGGGGCGCCGCGCATCCCGGGCCGGGGATGCCGATGGTGTTGATGTCGGGATGGATCGCGGCTGACGCGCTTGATCGGCGTGGTGTTGTTTGCAAGAGGCAGGAATCATGGGCAGCAGCGGACTAGCGGCGTCTCGGCTGCAACGAAGGGGGATTGCGCGCCGGAACTGCGTGCCTCCCCGGGTGTCACAGCTAATGCTGCGCTGGTTTCTACGCTACGCGCGCGGCTACGTACGCAGACACATGCACACGGTCCGCGTCAGCCACGAGGAGCACATTCGTTCGCTCGCTGGTAAACCGGTGCTGCTGTACATGAATCATCCCAGTTGGTGGGACCCAATGATTGCCGCGGTGCTTGCGTCGGAGTATCTCACCGGCTACACGCACTACACTCCCATTGATGCGGACGCGCTGCAGAAATACCGCTTCTTCGGCAAAATCGGCTTCTTCGGAGTGCGGCCACACGACTTCGAATCGCAGCGCAAACTGCTTGAGATCGGCACGGCAGTGCTGGCGCAGCCTCGCTCGGCACTATGGTTGACCCCACAGGCGCGCTTCTCTGACGTGCGCGAGCGGCCTTTGCGGCTGGAGAGCGCACTGGCCCACATTGTAAGACATGCCGCGAACTGCGTAGTCATTCCGGTTGCGCTGGAGTACGTGTTCTGGGAGGAACGCACCCCCGAGGCGCTGGTGCGCTTCGGAACGCCACTCGCCGGCCATGATCTGAAACAGGGCGCTCGGGTCCCGGGCTTTCTCGAACTGCATCTGGAAGAAACTCTCGATGCTCTCAATCGAGCGTCGATATTTCGCGATACCGCGCAGTTCAGAACTATCCTGGCCGGCCGCAACGGAGTGGGCGGCGTGTATGACCTATGGCGACGCATGCGGGCCAGAGTCACCAGCAATAGCTTCGACACAGCGCATGGAGCGAAACAGTTGATCCTTGTATCCGCCGTCGTCGCGCTCGCGCTAGCTGCAATGTCGGCCGCTCTTTTTGTTCGCAATCTCTACTTGTACGTCGTTCCGTCGGAAGTAAGCGACGAAGGGTCACTCTCCATCTCGGTGCTCATTCCAGCCCGCAACGAAGAACGCAACATCGCAGCCGCTGTGGAATCGGCGCTGGCGAGCAGAGCTGTGGAGTTGGAAGTGCTGGTTGGGGACGACAGCTCAGATGACCAGACTGTCTCCATCGTGCGTGAGCTGGCGCGGGCAGACCCGCGAGTTCGGCTGGTCTCCATTCCGCGACTGCCCGCAGACTGGAACGGGAAGCAGCATGCCTGTTGGATTTTGGCGAATGAGGCGAAGGCTCCGGTACTCTGCTTTCTTGACGCCGATGTGCGCTTGCTCCCGATGCGTTAGTAAGAGCCTTGGGGTTTCTGCGAAGCTCGCACGCGGCCCTGGCGAGCGGCGTTCCCCGACAAATCACCGGCAGCTGGCTGGAGAAGTTGATGCTTCCGCTGATCCACTTCCTGCTTTTGGGATACCTGCCGCTGGACGGCATGCGGCGCTCGACCAGCCCTGCTTATGCCGCAGGCTGCGGTCAGCTGATGCTTACTCGGAGACACGAGTACCTCAAAGTGGGAGGCCACTCGGCGATCAAATCTTCGCGGCACGATGGACTAACGCTGCCCGCAGCGTTTCGCCGGGCCGGTTGCAAGACGGATCTGTTTGACGCTACGCCTTTCAGTTCTTGCCGAATGTATGCCAGCGCCGCCGAGGTGTGGAATGGCCTGGCGAAGAACGCAACGGAAGGGCTGGCGACTCCAGTCCGGCTGCCCGATCTTCGCGGTATTGTTGGTGGGAGGGCACGTGCTGCCTTTCGCTCTTCTGGCCATCGGCGTGGTTCAGCAAAGCGCGCTGCTCACGTCCATAAGCGCGTTGGCGGTTAGCCTGTCATTGTTGCCGCGATTGATAGCGGTGCGTCGCTTTCGACAGCCCTTCGACTCCGCTTTGTTGCATCCGCTTGGAATATTGGTATTGCTGAGCATTCAGGTTTTCGCGCTGTTGCAGAATGCGCTGGGAAAACCCGCCTCATGGAAGGGACGAGCGTATCCGGCGGCGGAGAACGAGGCCGAAAGGCAGGCGCCCGCCTTGGCCAAGTCGAAGAAGCAGGTCGCATAAAAACGGCTCCCACGTTGTGGGAGCCAGCCCTGCCGCAAGCTCTGCCCGCCTTAGGCGCCGACCGGGGACCCTTGTGTAGCTGCCTTGCTATGCCGCTGTTCGCTCACCAGCGTTATGCATTCTTCTAAAACGTCCATCGCAATATCTGCCTGCTCCTTGGTGACAACCAGCGGCGGCGCAAGGCGGATGGTGTTCGGGCCGCAGCCCAGCAGAAGCACGCCGCGCTCGAACGCCAGGTCGACAATGCGATCTCGTTCAGTGCCGCCTGGCGTCCGTGCCTTCTTGTCAGTCACGATCTCGACGCCGATCATCAGTCCGCGCCCGCGAACGTCTCCCACCAGTTCGAGGCGCTCAGGCCAATCGGCCAGCCGCTTCATCAGGTGCTTACCTACAACCTCGGCGTTGCGAATGCCTTCACGTTCCAGCACGTCCATCGTCGCGAGGGCAGCGGCGATGCACACCGGATTGCCTCCAAAGGTCGAGGCATGCGAGCCGGGAACCCAGTCCATAATTTCGGCCTTCGACATCATGATGCCGAGCGGCATGCCGCTGGCGATCCCCTTGGCCATGCAGACGATGTCGGGCTCCACGCCGGTGTGCTCGACTGCCCACCACTTGCCGGTACGGCCGGCGCCCGATTGCACTTCGTCGACGACCAGAAGGATGCCGTGACGATCGCAGATGCGCCGCAGCTCCTGCATGAATACCGTGGGAGCGACCACGTATCCGCCTTCACCCTGGATGGGCTCGACGAAGATTGCCGCTACTTCTTCCGGAGCCAGCACGGTCTTGAACAGCTTCTCTTCTATGTAGCGCGCACAGCCCAAGGCAAACGCCTCGGCATCCTGCGGTCCGCCGGAGCAGCCCTTGTACACATCGGGATAGCGCACGTGGGTGACGCCCGGAACCAGCGGCGCGAACCGGCGCTTCTGCTGCGGCTTCGACGCCGTCAGCGACAGTGCGCCCATGGTACGTCCGTGGAAAGCGCCCAGGAACGCGATGATCTGCTGGCGCTTGGTGTGGTAGCGAGCAAGCTTCAGCGCGGCCTCAACCGCCTCGGCTCCCGAGTTGCCGTAGTAAAACTTGAGTGGCCCTTTCATCGGCGCAACCTTCGTCAGGCGCTGGGCCAGTTCGACCAGCGATTCGTAATAGAAATCGGTGCCCGAGATGTGAATCAGCTCGGCTGCCTGTTTCTGAATGGCTGCGACGACCTCGGGATGGCAATGGCCGGTGGAGGTAACCGCAATGCCAGCCGCGAAATCGAGGAACTCATTGCCGTCGACGTCCTCAATGATGCAGCCGCGCCCGCGCTTCGCGACCAGCGGATACGAGCGCGTATACGACGGCGAGATGTAACGGTCGTCGCCCTCCAGGACGCGCTTGGCGTTGGGGCCGGGCAGCGCGGTGACGATCTTCGGTCCGGCAACGTGAGTGACGGTATTGGTGGCCATGGTCTTCTCCTGTCAATTGGCTGGGGCACGCGGGGTGCGGAGTACTGCCTGCGATCACATCGAAAAGCTGCCGGCCGAACTGCGCCGAAAAACTCAGAGTGCCGATCGCTTAGGTTCAGGGAAGAGGAGGTTAGTCGCCGGAGAAGAGATTAGGACGCGCCATGCAGGGCGAGAGCTTGGAATCAGCGCGCGTGGAGATGGGGCGCGACCAGGTCGCCCGCTCGCCAAGGCAGCACGATACGCCGGGACGGGCCCGGTCGGTCGAGCGGCAATGGGCGAATTGGCGGAACATGGTCCACTCCTGACACCATTATATGCAGCTTCTCCGGCGGGCGTAACCCCCGAAACCCTGCCCGGCGCAAATACCTGGGATGGCTCGCGGAGAGTCAGTGTCCCTTCCAAAGCCGATGAGGCATTAGGTAGGTGAAGCCGAAGAACTCTTCCCATTGCGTGGACGTGCTGGTGAGTCCGTGATCGAAGCCGGCGTCAAATACCAGGTTCTTGCGTGCCGTATACGAGGCCGCAAACAGTAACCCGACGGCATTGCCGTGCAGGAAAGGCTGGCTGAAGTGCCATATCTCGCCTTGTCCCGTCAGCTTCCAAATCGGGTACGAGACGGATAGCGTCTGCCCATATTGCGTGCGGCTGGCGGTATCGACAGTTTGCTGATTGAAGATGCCATTCATATCGAAGTGGAACTTAGCCGCATTGGTGCTCAGCAGCACCAGCCCTGAGTTCGTCGGGGTTCCAACGTCGGTATCGGGGACGCTGGAGGCGATCGCGGTGTGCAGATAGCTAACCGCCAGAGTCGTGTTGGCGTCACGAGTGCCGAATAGGATCGTCTGAAACCCGACAGCCAGTCCGCCAAAAGCAGTGTCGTTGACCTCGCCGCTGGCGCTCGCAACCGGGGAGAATCCCAGGATCAGCTGCAGGCGCGGGTGAACCGCCAGCTTGGTCACCTCGTTGATGTTCGCCAGGTCCGAGAACTCGGGGGAGGTCTGCGCAAACAGCGCGCCGGTTTCGAATTGCAGGTACCCGACCGGCGTGAGCGTCGCCGGGGTAGAGACCGTCGGCCGAGCCGGGTTCGCCTCGGGAACGGCGGTGACCTGAGCACTCTGCGCCAGGCAATCCGCGGGCAGCGTCAGGACGGCCAGCAGGATTGCCCATCGCCCGACCAACCTGCGTGAGTTCAGCCCTTTTGGCATTCGAGCTATGGTAATGGCCGACGGCGGCGGTAACGAGCGAAATCCATGATCCAGGTTGCAGCTCAGCCGAACCGATTCGTGGAACATGTCACCAATTCTTCGCGATGTATATTCAGCTTCTCTCCGGCGTGACCTGCACTCGGTGTACCTACAGCATCAAATTCGGCTTACAATGTGGCAGCTTGGACGCAGGCAGGCTTATTCAGCTGTTCGCCGGGTGATCGCCTATGCCCCAAGAAGACGTCCCAATCGCATTCTTCAGCTACTGCCGGGAGGACTCCGACTTCGCGCTGAAGCTTGCTGAAGACCTGAAGGTAGCGGGCGCCCAGGTGTGGATCGACCAGCTCGACATTGAGCCGGGCACGCCCTGGGACCGTGCCGTGGAAGCTGCGCTCACCAATTCGCCGCGCATGCTGGTGGTGCTGTCTCCGGTCTCGGTGAACTCCGACAACGTCAGGGATGAGGTGTCGTTCGCTCTCAGCCGGCAGAAGCGCGTTATCCCTGTGCTGTACCGCGATTGCGACGTGCCTTTCCGTCTGGCGCGGCTTCAACATATCGACTTCCGGCCCGATTATGCGCGGGCTTTGAGTATCCTGCTGCGCGCCCTAGGAGTGGGACATGTGGCCGAGTCGCATGGAACCGCCGCTGCGGCTGCGGTCGGGAGCGAGGGAGCGCAGTTTCCCATACTGAAGCACAAGCTGAAGCCGAGGAGCAAGCCCGACAGCAGAAGCTGGAAGAAGGTCACCGGCTTGCCGAGCAACAGGCGCAGTTAGAAGAAGCGCGGAAATATGCCGTCGAGCAGTCACGTCTCAAGAGAGTGCAGGAAGCCGCTACCGAGCAAGCTGCCCGCGAACTGGTGCAGCACCAGACTGAGGCCGAACTGCGCGCTCGCCCCGAACAGCCACGCCGAGAACAGAGGGCCGCGGAACAGGCGCGCCTCGAAGAAGAAGCCCGGCTGGCGGCCGAACGCGTGCGACTTGCGCAGCAGGAGCAGGAGCGCCGTGAGGCCGAGATCAAGGCTCGCCAGGAGCAATTGCGCCGCGAAGAACAGGAATCGGTCGAGCGCAAGAGCCTGGTTCTCGAGGCCGAGCCGAAGCCGAAGCCAGCCGCTGCGAAACCGCAGTCGCTGGCAGTGGAGCGCAGCACGAGTCCGGTGCAAGATCCGGTGCAGCCGGCAGTCCCGCGCATGCCGGTAACGCCACGATCGCCCTCGCCTGGCGCCGTTCATGAAGCGAGAGGCACCCCGCCTCAGCAGCCTCCAGCAACCGGTCTGAGTCTCGCCTCTCCCAAGTATCTTGCGGCAGGAGCGGCGCTTGTCGTCGTGCTGGGGCTCATCCTCTTTTTGCTGGCTCACCGCGGCGGGCCGGAGAAGGCGCACCAAAGCCAGGTCGCCGAAACTGCGGCCGTGCAGCAGCCGCAACCGCAGGCGCCCACGGATAAGACCGCCTCGAATTCAGGTTCGTCACCGGCGGCATCGGCTGGGCCGGCGAGCGGGTCGAGTCAGGAGCCATCCAAAGCGGAAACCAAAGCCGGTGGCGATGCAAAGGTACCGGCGAACGCCAACAACGTTGCGCGGTCTTCCGCGGCGCCAGCCAACATGAATCCTGCGCCCAACGCTGCACGGCCCAACGCCGCTAGCCCCGCCAGTGCGGCAGGCGCCTCCAGTCGGATGCGTATTTCTCAGGGCGTCTCTGAAGGGATGCTGATGAGTCAGGTGGCGCCGTCTTATCCACCTCTGGCGCGTTCGGCGCGCGTGCAGGGCCCGGTCGTGCTCGACGTTGTCATCGGCAAGGACGGAAGCGTTAGAAGCATCAAGGCCGAGAGCGGCCATCCCTTGCTGGTGCCCGCGGCCATCGATGCGGTGAAGCAATGGCATTACAAGCCCTACAAGCTTGACGGCAAGCCAATCGATTTTGACACCCAGGTCGTCGTGAACTTCAAGCTGACGAATTAGAAGTTCGACGCTTCGCAAAGTTCGCACGCCTGTAGCTTTTCGCCGGCCGCCAACCTTCGGCCACCTGGAAACACCGCCTTAGTCGATAGCTCGCGGTATGTTCCAGTGCACAGGCGTACTCTAAGGAGACTCGGCTTACAATGTCGCAGGCGGCGTAGGATCCCGTCAGGCTCTGCGGCCACTCTTTCCACTCCAATGCCCACGAAACTCCAAACCGCGTTCCTCAGCTACAGCCGGAAGGATTCCGAGTTCGCACTGAAGCTTTCACGCGATCTAGAAAACGCCGGCATAAGGCTCTGGGTCGATGGGCTCGACACCGAGTCTGGCAAAGCGTGGGACCTCGCCCTCGAAGAGGCGTTAACAGCTTCGGGCATCGTGCTTGCAGTCATGTCGCCAGACGCAGTGCAATCCGATTTCGTGATGAGCACAGTCCACGACGCACTGGAAAGGAACAAACCCGTAATCCCGCTTCTGTACCGGGATTGCGAACTGCCCCCGCGCCTTAGCCGAATTATGCCTGCTGATTTCAGAAACGACTACGCGCAGGGATTGAGGCGTCTTTTGCTCTCTCTGGCCGACTATCGCGATGCAGCGCAGGCCGCCTCTGCGGGCGCGAGTGATGAAAGCGAAGACTCCGCTAGCGAACAAAACGAAGCCCGGCTAATTTACAGCGACATCGCTGCTGCGGGCGAGGCGAACAAGGCTGAGGGAGCGCGTTTGCAAGAGCAGTTTCGTGCCATGGTTGGGAACTCTGAGGCCGCCCAGCAGCCAGGGCTTGCGAAGTTCGCCATGCCACCGTTGGCGCAACCGGCTCCCGTGAGCGGCGGATCTCCTGCGCAAACTGTGCCCTCAACGCCTGCGGCCGGCGCTGCGTTCATCTGCTACAGCCACGACGACCGGCCCTTCGCACTGCAACTTGCAAAGGATTTGAGGAACAAGGGGGCGCGGGTCTGGATGGACAAGTTGGATGTTCGCGCCGGGAAGAACTATCGCCAGATGATCGAAAAGGCGCTGGCCAGCTGCGATCGCATGATCGTGATCCTGTCTCCTGCATCCGTCGACTCGCCCGAAGTCGAGGCGGAGTACACCCGCATTCTGCAGCGCAAGAAAGAAGTCATCCCCGTGCTCTATCAGCAGTGCGAAGTTCCTTACCGGCTTTGCACAGTTGAGTACGCCGACTTCACCGGAGACTATGAGCAGGCGATTGACAATCTGCTGCTGAGTCTGTCAGACGGGTAGCGGACTACTCGACTGTCCGAGTTAGGTCGCCCACGTTAGCCCAACCGAAGGCCGAACCTGGGACACCGGGCTCACGAAGCAAACTGCAGGGTCTTCGACTCCGCTGCGCTTCGCTCAGAATGACACTGCGAGAACATCGCGACACAGAACAGCCAGGAGCGAAGGGCCAAGAACCGACAGCGGCTTTGTCCCCTGCACCATTCCGGTAAACCCAATTAGTTGTGGTGGGCCCGAGGCGCCCCCATTCCTCGTCCGGGCATGACCGGCAGATGAAATTTCCCACCAAAGTGTGACTTTCCGCTTGACAGGCAACAGCTTGGGCGTAAACTTCTTCTCAAGTGGTAGAAAGTGGGAGACGGTGGTAAATCCGGTCGGCTAATCGGCTGATTCGTGGCCCCGTGAACCTCCCGGTGGAAGCTTTAGCCGTACATGGTTCCTTTCGCACAACGCGACTCGCAACCGATCCGAAGCTGCCACATGGGGTGCAATACAAGGCCGAACTCCTCTCCCGGAAACGACGTAAGCGCCGATGTTTCGCGGCACACATTTAACCCGGCTCGACGACAAAGGGCGCCTCAAGGTGCCGGCGGAATTCAAGCGCCTGCTCGACGAGCGTTATGGAACGCAATTCTACATAACCAGCTGGGACGGAAAGAGTGCCAAGTTGTATCCCATGGAAGAGTGGGAGGCGATCGAGCGCAAGCTGGTCGCGCTGCCCACGTTCAGTCCGGCGAAAGAGAAGTTGCTGAAGCGCACCAGTTATTACGGCCAGACGGTGGAGTTCGATGCACAAGGTCGTCTGCTGCTGCCACAGATCATTCGCGAGTCGGCTGACTTGCGGGGCGAGGTGGCGGTCGGCGGACGGTTAACTCATCTGGAAGTTGCAAACGCGGAAGCACTCCGCAAGGAAGTGCAGGAGCCGTTTACTACCGAAGATGAAGAGACCCTGGGCGGGTTGGGCATATAGCGCGGCGGGTTCCATTCGCGATCTCGAGCGGGGAGTGAATGGACAACGAGTTTCAAGAAACCGACAGCCCTCAAGAGGGCAGACATGGCGCAAAGGAATTTGGCCATGTCCCGGTTCTTTTACAACCAGCGATCGAATTTCTAGCCGTACGGCGCGGCGGAACCTATATCGATGCGACTTTGGGCTTAGGCGGACACAGTTGGGAAATCGCAAAACTCCTGGGCCCACAGGGTCGTTTGATTGGCTTCGATAAGGACCCGGCAGCGCTGGAGCGGGCGCGCGAGCGGCTGATGTCGCCTCAGACAGAGTGGGAGCACGACTGGCCGCAGATCGAGTTGGTGCACGCGTCGTTTGCAGAAGTTGCGCAACATGTTGCCGATGGTTCAGCGGATGGGCTGCTGGCTGACCTCGGCGTCAGCTCGATGCAACTGAATAATCCCGAGCGCGGATTTAGTTTTCAGGCCGAAGGGCCCCTGGACATGCGGATGAACACGCAAGCGGGGCAGACGGCCGAACAAGTGGTAAACCGCTTCGACGAGCGCGAGCTTGCCGACGCGATTTACGAATTCGGTGAGGAAAGGAGGTCGCGGAGAATCGCCAGAGCCATTGTTCGGGCGCGGCCGATTACCACTACTGCGCAGCTTGCGCAGGTCGTATCGGCTGCGGCCCGGCCAATGAACCAAGCTGAGCGGCGGATTCATCCGGCGACAAAGACCTTTCAGGCTCTCCGAATTCTGGTGAACCGTGAACTCGAGGACCTGCAGGCGCTGCTTCGTGCGGATGCAGCGCCGCAGGTCCTACGGACAGGGGGGAGGCTGGTGATCATCAGCTTCCACTCGCTGGAAGACCGCATTGTTAAAGATGCGTTACGCGACGGCGCGCGCGAGGGCAGGTACCAGGTGCTGACGAAAAAGCCGGTAACTGCTGACGAACAAGAGATCGATCGCAATCCACGCTCGCGCAGCGCAAAGTTGCGAGCGGCGGAAAAGTTGTAAGTTTCGAAGTTTTGCACATTATCCGCAGAGATATTCACAGGCTGTAAGAGACGAGTGACACAGAGTGGGAGCGTCTGAAATGGCGGCAAGCGTTCTTTATCCCAGTATGACAATGTCGGAGCCGCGGGAGATCAGCCAGCAGGCGATGGAGCCGGTTGGCATGTTTATCGGCACTCCGGAAATCTATTTCTCCAAGCGCATCGACAACACCCGCGTGCTGAAGATGGTGGACCCCAAGCGCCGGCGCGAGCTGGCGTTATTCGCCGGTGCACTCAGCATTCTGCTGATGTTCGTCATGGTTTACGTGTGGCAGCACTTCAGCGCGATCGAGTACGGCTACAAGATCGAGCAGCTCAAGTCGGAGCGCGAAGCCATCATGGAGACCAACAACGCGCTGAAGCTGGAAGAGTCTTCGCTGCGCGATCTGACGCGCATCGATGCCCTGGCGCGGCAAATGGGATTGCAGCCCCCGACGGCCGGGCAGTTGGAGATTATGGATAACAGCAGTACGGATCCGGGCGCGCCGGTACTGGCCAAGGCGGACGGGATCATGGTGGTGACGGCGATTCAGTAGGAGAGTTGCCAAGCTTTCACGGTTGCTTTCGGCTGTCCCACAACATGGGACAGCCTTCGTCATGTAAATGGAGTGAAGTTGCCAACTCGGCCAAAGCCCGAAGCCAAGATCCCCGCCCGTCGCTTGATCTTTCTTGCCGGCATACTGTTTCTTTGGGTGGCTGGGGTGTGCTTCCGGCTGGTGCAGATGCAGGTGCTGCATTACGGCGACTGGGAGCAGCGGGCCTTGCGGCAGCAGAGCCGCACCATTACCGTGGAGCCGCGGCGGGGCGCCATCTACGACCGCAACGGTTCGGAGCTGGCGATGTCGATCGATGTGGATTCGATCTTCGCGGTGCCCAGCGAGATTCCCGAGCCGGAAACCACTGCGAGCATTCTGGGCAACGTTCTGCATCTCGACCCGCAGGAGATCGTGGCCCGCATGAAGGCGTCGCGCAACTTCGCCTGGGTGCTGCGCCGGGTGGATGCCGATACCAGCGAACGAGTTCGCAATCTCAACCTCAAGGGCATTTACTTTCGCAAGGAGCCTAAGCGCTTTTATCCCAAGCGCGAGCTGGCGTCGCAGGTGATGGGCTACGTCGGTCTGGATGATGAAGGCCTTGGCGGTATCGAGCTTGAGTTCAACGACGACCTCATGGGTATCCCAGGCCGCGAACTGATTTCGGTCGACGCGCGCCGCAAATGGTTTGGGCGCGTCGAGCGTCAGCCTGAGCCAGGGCAGAACGTGGTGCTCACCATCGACAGCACCATTCAGTACATTGCCGAGAAAGAACTGGCCCAGGGCATCGCCGACACCAAGGCAATCGCCGGGACGGTCGTAGTGCAGAATCCGCGCACCGGCGAAATCCTGGCGCTGGCGAACTATCCCACGTTCAATCCCAATGTCTTCAACCAGGTGCCGAAAGAAGCGCTGAAGAACCGCGCGGTCAGCGACGTTTACGAGCCGGGATCGGTTTTCAAGACCGTCACCTACTCGTCGGCGATCGAGCAACACCTGATCAAGCCCGACGATCGCATCGACTGCCAAAACGGTTCGATCAATGTTTTCGGCATGCAGATTCACGACCACGAACGGCTGGGAACCATCACGATCGCCGAGGCGTACGCGCATTCCAGCGACGTGGCCGCCATCAAGGTCGGGATGAAGATGGGCGACGAGCGCTTCTATCACTACATCAAGGACTACGGCTTCGGCGCGACCACCGGCATCGAGTTGCCGGGTGAAACTCGCGGGCTGTCGAAGCCGGTGAACCGCTGGTCGAAGGTGTCGATCGGCGCCATCTCCATGGGGCAGGAGATTGGCGTGACGCCCTTGCAGATCATCTCGATGGTTTCGACAATTGCGAACGATGGCATCTATACGCCGCCGCGAATCGTAGCCGGCGAGCTGCCTCCGAATGCCGGACCGAAGGAGGTCGTATTCCATCCCGCGCCGCAGCATCGTGTGATCTCGGCCGAGACTGCCGTCACCATGAAGAAGATGATGGAAGGCGTGGTGGAGTTCGGCACTGCACGCCGCGCCGCGCTCGACGGCTACAGCGTTGCGGGCAAGACCGGTACTGCGCAGAAGGTCGATCCGAAGACGGGCACCTATTCCAAGACGAAGTACATTGCGTCCTTCGTGGGCTTCTCGCCGGTGAACGAGCCGGCGCTGACCATCGCGGTAATTCTGGATTCAGCCGAAGGGCTTCACCAGGGCGGTCAGGTCTGCGCGCCGGTGTGGCGCCGCATCATGCAACAGGCGCTGGAGTACGAGCATGTCCCCCACGATCAGGAGATCAAGAACGACGCCAAACGGCAGACACTGATGGCCACGAAGGCGGCCGACATCGACGAAGGCTCCGACCACCTGGGAGCGCCGCTGGTCATGGGCGGCGATGACACAAACGCTGGCGTGACAACGACGCAGGAAACGCCTGTCCTGGCCCCAGGCGCTAAGGGCAAGTTGGTAAATACCTCGACAGCGGCGTTGCCGGCGGGCCCGGAGGGTCCGCCGGTTGGCCCCGAAGCTCCAATATCTGACAATGTCGTACCACCGGGCGAAACGCCTCCGGGTAAAGGTACGGTTGTGATCGATGTGAACAGCGGCCCGGTGGTGCCGTCGTTTGTAGGCAAGACAATGCGTGGCGCGGTCGAGACAGCGCAGCAGACCGGACTGGAACTAAGCGTCATCGGCAGCGGCATCGCGCGCCAGCAGTTCCCGCCGCCGGGCAGCCATCTACCTTCGGGCCAGCGGGTGACCGTGCGGTTTACGCGCTAGCTTCGACAATCAATCTAGCAAGCAACATCGGAGCAGGCCTCGGACGTGAAAGTGCTTTTCTGTTATTCCTTGGGCAAATGGAACGCGTAGACACTGCTGCCACCCACTCCGACGTAAACAAAACCATTGGCGACCGCTATTCCAGTACCTCCGGACGATACCGGATGATTCCAGAGGACGGAACCCGTGGTCGCATCTACCGCACCAAACAGTTCATCGCCACCCCCGACGTACAACACGCCGTTGGCAACTGCCAGAGCGCCGACTGAAGTTTGGAAGCCATCCTCGAAAATAGTTACGCCGGTATTGGCATCTACCGCATACAAAGTTGGGTTCCCGAATTCGGAGCTGTAGGTCGACCCAAAATAGACTATCCCGTTAGCGATCACCGGTGATGAAGCAATGCCGAACGGGGAATACTTCCAGTCGGTGTCGCCCGTCAGTGCGTCGAGTGCGTAAAGCCGGCCCGCTACCGCGGTGTAGATACGCCCCTGAAAAACTGCGGGAGAATAATCAACTTCGAGACCGAGTTTCTGTTTCCACACCACAGCACCGGTGACAGCGTTGAGGGCATAGAAGATGCCGGTATTGTCCCCGACGTACAACACGCCGTTCACAACGGCCGGTGTGGCGTTGACGTAACCCGCAGGTGAGTATTGCCACAGGAGTGTTCCATGGTTGGCGCTGACCGCAAAGATACTAGCGTTCATACCTGAAGATCCGAAGTACACGACCCCGCTGACCACGGTCGGTCCGCCGACATCATAACCTCCAGTGGCGTACTCCCATATCAGAGCTCCGGTAGCAGCATCCAGCGCATAGACGGAACCGTCGCTCGATGCCACATACACCTTCCCGTTAACAATTGTGGGCGTTGTCGTGACGCGCCCGTGGGTGGCGTACTTCCAAATCGAAGCGCCGGTGGTGGCATTCACCGCATAAACGCTAAAGTCGTAGGAGGTGTAGTAGAGGACATTGTTGACCAACGCAGGGGAAGCAGCCACCGGCCCTTGAGCGAAGGCCTGCCAGACCTGAGTAAGCTTCTGAACATTTGATGTGCTTATGCGGTTTTCGTAAGGGTTGTAGCCAGTATGGCAAACATCAAAGCCAAAGGTCGGCCAGTTGACGTAGAGGCCGAGCGCCGGCCCGCCGCAGCGGGTGACTTGTTGGGCTGAGGCAAAAGATGCGGTCAGGGTCAGCAGCATAAGCGCACAGATCGTTTTGATCTTCACGGATTCCTCCCTAGTGGTGAGCACAAGGTTCGGAGTTCTGTTACTTACGCTTAAGAAAACGGTACCGGCAACCTAGCGATCTTTCCCTACTCCGTATTGACTAACCCAAGTCACTAGCTCGGAAGGCGGTACGCCGTCACAAAGCCGCCCCCTCCGACATAGATGTAGCCATTAGCAATGGCTGGTGGAGCTGCAGTGTTGCTATTAAGGTCATATCTCGCGATGAAGTTTCCGGTGCTTGCCTCGACTGCAAGCAAGGTGGGGGTATAGAACCTGGAAGTATTCGAAATGGCATAGAGTACGCCATTGGCTACTACTACGCCCGAGGTGTCATTATCCGGGAGATTAGAGCTCCAGATCTGTGTACCAGTCTTGGCGTCATAGGCATACGTGGTCGGCACATAAATACTCCCACCCACCATGTACACAACGCCGTTAGCGACCGCTATATCATAAGGGGTGAAAAGATCAGGACCGGCCTTCCAGAGCTGCGTACCAGTCAGTGCGTCGAAGGCATACAGATAGGGCGACTGGTACCCAGGAGTGAAGTACAACACGCCATTGATGACTGTCGGCCCATAAGAGTTGTTGCCACCCTCGGCCAACTTCCAAAGCAAGGTACCGTTGCCTGCATTAAGCGCATAAAGGGTGCCCGACCCGGTTCCAAAGTAAACTACCCCGTTCACCACTGTCGCTGGGGTCCCAATGAATTGGCTCTGGATGTTGTACTGCCAGAGAAGTGTCCCAGTCTTGGCGTTGAGCGCATCCATATAAAATGCGCCGCCCACGTAGACCGTGCCGTTCGCTACGGCAGGCGAAGCACTAACCGACCCTACGGTAGCGTACTTCCACAGCAGTATTCCAGTACTGGCGTCAAGGGCGTAGATAGTGTGATCATCAGATCCGACGTACAGCACGCCATTCGCTATTGCTGGCGACTGCTGAATAATTCCGCCGGTGGCGTATTGCCAAATGAGAAGCCCGGTACGAGCGTCAATGGCCGTGACATTGCCGTCAGTGGCTCCGAAGTACACCACATTGTTGACAACAACCGGGGATGTGGCCGTAGACGCGTTCAACGTATAACGCCACGCAACGATAAGATTCTTTACGTTGTCGGTGTTCAGATGGTTTTCATGCGGGTTGTAGCCGGTGCGGCACTCATCAAACAGGAACGTCGGCCAGTTGATGGTCAGGGCGGTGCTCGGGCCGCCGCAGCGGGTGACCTGTTGGGCTGAGGCAAAAGATGCTGTCACCGTGAGCAGGACTAGAGCGCAGAATGTTTTGGTCTTCAAAGCGAATCCTTCCTCGACGAAAGAGTTTGGTAAGCCCCGGTGCTTGCTCTGAGAAACGGTCGATCTGGCGAGAACCGCGATTATCCTACGGTTGCGAATAGATGCAAGGGAAATCGAGCGCGTGCAGGTTAAAGTCCTGCGTTTGTCAGTGCATTGCAAAATCCGCGGTTGCGATTGCGAGAACCGGCGGTGAGCGAATCGCAATTCGGCTTTCCAACGGTCGACTCGATGGCTCCCGGGACTTGCTCCAGAACGATCTCCCGCAGCGCCATTTCAGGAGACAGAGTGTGAAGCGGAAGCGGCAACATGGCCCGACCTTGCGATTGGCGGACGAGTCAGTGTCGGCAGACTGCCACAGGTCGCGAAGCTTCTTCGGGCAGTCTCAGGGCTGCAGTTCCATATTGGGTAACCGATCTCGATGTAGCGTCCGTCCGCCACAAGCCCGACTATAATTCGCACAGGATGAACTTCCTAAAGCTATTGGATGGCGCTGAGTACGTGGCTCAGCAGGGCGACCCTGCCATCGCGGGCCTCGACTACGACAGCCGGCGGGTCAAGCCGGGCTGGTGTTTCGTTGCCATCAAGGGCGAGACGACCGACGGCAACCTATATATAGATAAGGCGGTCGCAGCTGGGGCGGTGGCCGTTGTCAGCGATTCGCTGCCCCCACGCCCGGACGTTGCCTGGGCGCAGGTGACCCATGGACGCCGGGCGCTGGCTCGACTGAGCGCGAACTTCTATCATCGTCCGGCGGAGAAGCTCAAAATCACCGGCATCACCGGGACCAACGGCAAGACCACCACATCGTTCATCCTTCACCGCATGTTGCAGGCCGCCAAGCGCAAGACCATGCTCGTGGGCACCGTCGAGTACCGTATCGGCAGCGAGATCCTGCCGGCTCCGCACACCACGCCGGAGGCGCTGGAGTTGAACCAGTTGTTCGCGCGCGGCCTCAGTGCCGGATGCACCGAAGCGGTGATGGAGGTTTCGTCGCACGCCTTGGAGCAGGGCCGGGTTTACGGCGTCCCGTTCGATGTAGCACTGTTCACCAATCTCACGCGCGACCATCTGGACTATCACGAGACGATGGAGAAGTATTTCGACGCCAAGACCATCCTGTTCAAAGGCTCGGGAGTTGAGCCGCCGCGCGCTGCCGTGGTGAATATTGAAGACTCGTACGGACAAGAACTTGCGAAACTGTGCAAGAAGCAGGAAGAGTTGATTACCTACGGCATCGATCGCGGCGACTTCCACGCGCGTGACATCAAGATCGAGCACAACGGAGTGCAGTTCACGCTGCTCACGCCTAAGGGCGAGATCCCTATCTATAGTCCGCTGCTGGGACGGGTCAACCTCTACAACCTGATCGCTGCCGCGGCGGCGGCGTACGCCCGCGATGTCGACTTCGCCGCGATGGGCGAAGCGGCTGACCAGATTGCGCAGATTGCCGGACGCTTTGAGCGCGTCGACGCCGGGCAGCCATTTACCGTCATCGTCGATTATGCGCACACGCCCGACGCGCTGCTGAACCTGACCGCCGTCGCACGCGACTTCTTGCAGCAGCGGGGTGGGCCCGGGCGAATCATCACCGTCTTCGGCTGCGGCGGCGACCGCGACCGCAGCAAGCGCCCTCTGATGGGAGAGGCCGCGGGGCGGGGCAGCAATTTCGTGATCCTGACCAGCGACAATCCGCGCAGCGAGAATCCGGTCGACATTATGAATGACGCTCTGCCGGGCATTCAACGCACCGGCACGAAATATACGCTGGAGCCCAGCCGCAAGAAGGCGATTGGGTTGGCGATCGACGAAGCCAGCGCGGGAGACATCGTGCTGATCGCCGGCAAGGGACACGAGAAGATTCAAGTCACGCGCGAGGGCACGCAGCCGTTCGACGACGTTGAGGTGGCGCGCGCCGCATTGCACCATGCAGGATACGGGTCGGTTCCGTCAGCCCATCCTGCGTCCGTATGAAGCTCCCGCTGTGGCGAGCAGCGGAGTTCATGCCCGCGACCGGCAGCTTCAACGGTGAGGCGGTCGCCAGCGGATATTCCATCGATTCCCGCACCATTCAACCGGGCGAACTATTCTTTGCCGTAAAAGGCGAGCGGCTCGACGGGCACGACTTCGTGGCCTCCGCGCTCCAGGCCGGAGCCGTGGGCGCGGTCGTCGACACCGATCAGGTCGCGCGTTTCGAAGATCAGTCGCGTCTGTTGGTGGTGCAAGACACACTTGCTGCTCTTCAGCGCCTGGGCGCGGCGGTCCGGCGGTTGTGGGCGAAGCCGCTGATTGGCGTGACCGGATCCGCCGGCAAAACGACTACGAAAGAGATCATCGCGCACGTTCTCTCGACCCAGCATCGCGTCCTGAAGTCGCAGGGCAATCTGAACAATCAGTTCGGCATGCCGTTGCAGCTTCTCAAGCTTGATCATGAGCATGAGTTGGCAGTCATCGAGATGGGCATGTCGCACCCCGGCGAGATCCGCGACCTGGCCGCGCTGGCTGAGCCGAACTGCGGTGTCGTCACCATGGTCGCGCCGGTACACCTGGAGTTCTTCGATTCGATCGCGGGAATTGCGCGCGCGAAGTATGAGCTGATCGAATCGTTGCCCGCCGGCGGCATCGCCGTGCTCAATGCCGACGATGCTTACGTCTCGCAGTTCGGACGTGACTTTCAGGGTAAGGTCATCACTTTCGGAATTCATAAACATGCCGCGGTTATGGCCCGGAACATCGAAGGGCACGGCTCGACCGGCTCCATCTTCGAAGTCGAGGTCGAGGAGCACACGGTTCGTGGAACCCTGCCGCTGCTGGGCGAGCACAACATCTACAACGCGCTGGCCGGCATCGCCGTCGGCCTGGAGTATGGAGTGCCGCTCGAGGCTGCGGTGCAATCGCTGGCTTCACTGGTTGCCGGAGACAAGCGCGGCGAGGTGATACAGGTCGGCGGAGCCACGGTTATCAACGATTGCTACAATTCGAATCCAAAAGCTCTGGAGAGTATGGTGCGTTCGCTGGCGCAGATGCAGGCGCAGCGGCACATCGTGGTTGCCGGCGAGATGCTGGAGCTTGGCGCCTCGGGCGAGACTTTGCACCGTGACAGCGGCCGCCACATGGGGCACTACGGAATCACCAAGCTGCTAGGTGTACGCGGTCTGGCTAAGGCGATGGTCGAGGGCGCACGCGAAGCCGGCGTGGACGCCGAGTTTGTCGCTACTCCGGAGCAGGCAGGCGAGTGGCTGAAGCGCGAGGTCGAGTCGGGAGACGCGGTCTTGCTCAAAGCTTCGCGCGGAGTGCGTTTGGAGCGCGCGTTGGAGATCTGGGTGGGTCGTTGAGCGATTCAATTTCATAGAAATGGGCTGGGCGGCGCAGCTGAAGCTGCACCCTTTCAAAGCTCACCGGGGAAGAATTTGCTCTATTGGCTTCTATACCAGCAGGGATTCCTGGTCCTACATATCGGTCCGTTTCGTATCTTCCGCTATCTCACCTTCCGTACTACGTTCGCCAGCCTGACCGCGATGTTTATGGGACTGATCGTGGGTCCTGCGGTGGTTCGCCGGTTGCGCGACTTCCAGATTGGCCAATACATTCGCGAGGAAGGCCCCAAGGCGCATCAGAAAAAAGCGGGAACACCCACCATGGGAGGCGTGCTTGATCGTCGTCGCCACCGTGGTTCCCACCTTGCTGTGGGCTGACCTGAGCAATCGTTTTGTCTGGATCGCCGTGGTTTCGATGCTCGCGTTCGGAGCCATTGGCTTTGCGGACGACTATTTGAAGGTGATCCATCGTCGCAACCTCGGCCTCAGCGGGCGGGCCAAACTGGCCTATCAATTTGCCGCGGCCTTCGCCATAGCCGTGACACTGATCGGCTTGCAGCGCTACGGGCTGTACTCAACCCGGCTCATCGTTCCGTTCTTCAAACGATTCCGGCCCGACCTGGTCATCAGCAGCCTGCAACACACCACGTGGTGGCCGCTGGCATTTATTCCGTTTTTCTTCTTTGTTGCGCTGGTCATCGTAGGCGCCAGCAATGCCGTGAACCTTACCGACGGTCTCGACGGCCTGGCCATTGGCTGCACCGTAATTGCCGCCGGGGCGCTCACCATCCTTACTTATGTAAGCGGGCACGCGGTTTTCGCCGACTACCTTGAGCTTGCCAAGATGCCGCAGGTTTCGGAGCTCACCATCTTCGGCGGCTCCATGGTCGGCTCGGCCATCGGATTCCTTTGGTACAACGCGCATCCGGCGGAAATCTTCATGGGAGACGTGGGCTCGCTTGCCCTGGGAGGGGCCATCGGCACGGTTGCGGTGCTGATCAAGCAGGAACTGCTGCTGCCGTTTATTGGCGGAATTTTCGTTATCGAGGCGCTGTCGGTCATTCTCCAGGTCGGCTCTTACAAGTTGCGCAAGAAGCGAATCTTCAAGATGGCGCCAATCCACCACCACTTCGAGTTGCTGGGCTGGAGCGAGTCAAAAGTCATCGTGCGCTTCTGGATTGCCTCGCTGGTGTTTGCACTCTTTGCTCTCACCACGCTGAAGTTGCGCTAGCCGCTCGCGAAAGTGGCACAATGAGGACTTCGGGCTAACGCATGGAACTCAACGGCAAACGCGTCCTGGTCGTCGGATTGGGAAAATCCGGCGTGGCTTCCGCGCTCTTTCTGCAACAGCGGGGAGCACGCGTGTCCGTCTCCGACGCCAAATCGCCGGAGCAGCTTCGCCAGGAAATTCCGGTACTGCTCGATGCCGGCATCACGGTTGAGACCGGGGAGCACGGAGAGCGCACCTTCCGCGAACAGGACCTGATTGTCATCAGCCCCGGTGTGCCGTTCGACATGCCGCAGCTCGCACGGGCGCGGGAACGCGGCATTCCCGTCATCGGCGAAGTTGAGCTGGCTGCTCGCTTCCTTAAAGGCCACATCGTTGCCGTCACCGGTTCGAACGGCAAGACGACTACCACCACGCTTGCGGGCGACGTGATTGCCGCCTCGGGACGCGACACGCTAGTGGGCGGCAACATTGGAACCCCGGCGATCAGCTTCGTCGATACCGCGACCGAGCAGACATGGGTCGTGCTGGAAATCAGCAGCTTTCAACTCGAGACGGTTGACACATTCCATCCTAAGATCGCGACCGTCCTGAACGTCACGCCAGACCATCTCGACCGGCATTACAGCTTTGAAAATTATGCGGCCGCCAAGGCTCGCATCTTCGAGAATCAGGGCGCTCACGATTCCGCCGTACTGAATGCCGATGATGCGACCTGTGTGTCGATAGCGGACAAGATTAAGTCTCGCGTGTACTGGTTCAGTCGTCTGCGTGAAGTTGAGCGTGGAGCGTTTGTCCGCGGCAACGAGATCGTTTGGCGAGACGCAAATCGTGACCAAGCCGTTCTGCCGGTGAGCGAGATCTCGCTCAAGGGCGCGCACAATCTTGAAAACGTGCTGGCCGCGGTCTGCGTTGGCATGCTGGTGAAGGCGGAGCCGAGTGCTATCCGGCGCGCCGTGGAGGAATTCAAAGCCGTCGAGCACCGACTGGAGTACGTCGGAACCATTCGCGGCGTGGAGTACTACAACGACTCCAAGGCGACGAACGTTGATGCGACCATCAAGGCAGTCGAGTCCTTCCCTGGCCGGCTTCACCTCATTCTTGGTGGCAAGGACAAGGGCAGCGACTACAGCGTGCTGAACGAGTTGCTCAGCCAGCGCGCGAAACGGGTCTACACCATCGGCTCCGCAGCAGCCAAGATCGAAGGGCAGATTCGCGGCGTCCACGTGCTTCACAGCGAAACTCTGGACAACGCGGTCAAACGCGCCAGTGAAGCAGCCGAGCCAGGCGATGTTGTCCTGCTGGCCCCGGCTTGCGCCAGCTTCGATCAGTTCGAAAGTTACGAACATCGCGGACGCGTCTTCAAAGAGCTGGTGCGGAGCCTCGCTGCTCGCGAGCAGGAGCACGAAGCCTCGATTACGGGAGAGGCCCGCTAATGGCGAAGCGCGTTGGGGTCGATAAGTGGCTGTTCGCCGTCATCCTGCTGCTGGTATTTGTGGGCCTGGTGATGGTCTTCAGCGCCTCGGCCGTTATGGCAAAGGAGCGCTTCGGGTCGCCGTACAGTTTCCTCATCAAGCAGTTGGTGGGAGCCGCTGCCGGGGTGATAGCGATGGTTGTAGTCATGAACATCGACTACAAGCAGCTGCGCCGTCCGGCCGTGGTGTTTACGTTTCTGGGAACCACCTGCCTGCTGCTGATCGCAGTCTTCTTTTTTCGCGATTCGCATAACACGCATCGCTGGATCAAGTTTGGCCTTCTGTCGTTTCAGCCATCGGAGCTGGCAAAGCCCGCCATCATTCTCTATCTCGCCTACTTTCTCGAGACCCGCTGGCAGCAGATCACCGACTGGAAGCACGTCCTTATTCCGGCTGCGGCGCCAAGTGTGTTACTGGCCCTGCTCATCGTGAAGGAACCTGATCTCGGCACCGCCGTCGCGTGTCTGGCGATCACGGCGGCTGTACTGTACGTCGCGGGCATGAAGACCCGGTACTTCGCTTACGCCCTGGCAGCTTCGCTGGTTCCGTTGTACTTCCTGATCGCACGCGTTCCCTGGCGTTGGCACCGCATCATGGCGTTCATCGATCCGTACAAGGACCCCCAAGGCACCGGATTTCACATTATCCAGTCGATGATCGCCGTCGGCACTGGCGGGCTCACCGGGGCCGGCCTGATGGAAGGCAAGCAAAAGCTCTTTTACCTGCCCGAACCGCATAACGATTTCATCTTCGCCAACATCGCCGAGGAGTTGGGGCTCTGGGGATCGCTGCTGATCGTGCTTCTGTTCAGCATCTTCTTATATCGCGGCATCCGTATTGCTCTGCGCACCGAAGATCCCTTCGCACGATTTCTGGCTACCGGCATTACTGCCATGGTGGTGGTGCAGGCGCTCATCAATATGAGCGTCGTGCTGGGACTGATGCCCACCAAAGGTATCCCTCTGCCATTTATTTCCTACGGTGTGTCATCGTTGTTTATCACCCTGGCCAGTGTCGGGGTCCTGCTCAACATCACCCAACAGACAGACTGAAATCATGCGTGTGATCATTGCGGGAGGCGGTACCGGCGGTCACGTCATTCCGGCGCTTGCTATTGCCCAGGAATTACGATCGCGGCACAACTCCGAAGTGAAGTTTGTCGGCACCGCACGCGGCATGGAAAAGCGCCTTGTGCCTGCGGCGGGCTTCGAGTTGTACCTGGTGCAGGTCGGCCAACTCAATCGCGTCGATCTGCGCACCCGGGTCAAGACGCTTGGCGATCTTCCCCGCGCCGTGTTCCATGCGGCAAAGTTCATTAGGCAGTTTCGTCCCGACGTCATCATCGGTGTTGGCGGATACGCGTCAGGGCCGGCAATGCTGGCCGGCGCCATCCTGAACGTGCCGCTGGTCGCGTTCGAGCCAAACTATATCCCGGGATTTGCCAATCGCATGTTGGGGCCTATGGTCGGCAACGCCGTCGTGCAGTTCGAGGCGACGTGCCGTTACTTTCGCAACTGTCACGTCACTGGAGTGCCGGTGCGCGGTGAGTTCTTCCGCGTGCCTCCGCGGCCTGCGAATGCTCGCCCCACCCTGCTGGTGTTCGGCGGAAGCCAGGGAGCCCACGCCATCAACGTCGCCGTCCTGGGAGCGCTGGAGAAACTTCCCGCGCTGGTGCCCGACATCTACGTCATCCACCAGACCGGCGAAAAAGATTACGTGGACGCGCAAGCGGCTTATCTTAAGACCACAATCTCGGCCGAGGTTTCGCCTTTCATTGACGATATGCCGAATGCTTTCGCGCGCGCCGACCTGCTAGTGTGCCGCTCCGGCGCCAGTACGGTCGCCGAAGTTACGGCCGCCGGACGTCCGGCGATTTTCATCCCCTTGCCAACCGCCGCAGACGACCATCAGCGTCAAAATGCTGCTGCTCTTGCCCGGGTGAATGCCGCCCGCCTGTTGCCGCAATCGGAACTTACCAGCGATCGCCTGGCCGAGGAAGTCGCAGCCCTGCTGAGCAACCGCGCAGGTACGGCGGAAATGGCGCAGGCCGCAAAAAAGCTCGCCCATCCCGACGCGGCCGGCGAAATAGCGCGCATCGCGATGCGCGCCGCTGGCGTGTCCAGCCATCACGCGGTAGCCTAGAGGGGCTGCGTCATTTGCATCAGGGCACGACCTAGGTCGTGCCTTGACGCGAATCACACGAGCCGGAGTTTTCAGCGGCGCCTTGCAGGCATGCACCACAGTCCCAGAGTTGCTTAACTGAAGCACCCATGTTCGCCAAAATTCAGCGCATCCATTTCGTCGGTATCGGTGGCATCGGCATGAGCGGCATCGCCGAAGTGCTGCTCTATCTCGGATACCCGGTTTCCGGCTCCGACCTCAAGCTCTCGCCGGTGACCGAGCGCCTGCAATCCATGGGCGCAACCGTCTTCGAAGGTCATCAGCCGGAGCACGTCACCGGCTCTGACGTTGTGGTAATCAGCTCAGCGGTCCGCAGCGACAACCCCGAGGTCGCGGCCGCCCGCGCGCAACACATCCCGGTCATCCCTCGTGCGGAGATGCTGGCCGAGCTCATGCGCCTGAAGTACGGCATCGCAGTGGCCGGCATGCACGGCAAGACGACAACCACCTCAATGATTGCCGCAGCACTCGCCGCAGGCGGCTTGGACCCCACGGTCGTCGTCGGCGGCCGCGTGGACGCCATGGGGTCGAACGCCCGCATCGGCAAGTCGAGATACCTGGTCGCCGAGGCCGACGAGAGCGACCGCTCGTTCCTTAATCTCTCGCCCATTGTTGAAGTCGTGACCAATCTCGATCGCGAGCACATGGACTGCTATCGCGATATGCGCGACGTCGAGCAGACCTTCGCCGAGTTCATGGATCGCGTGCCGTTTTACGGGATTGTTGTCGCCTGCGCCGACGACGAGAACCTGCGCAAGTTGCTGCCTGCGGTGCGCCGGCGCGTGCTCACCTACGGAACGCACGAGGATGCCGACTTCCGCATCACGGATCGCACGTTCGCCTCGGGAGATGCGGAGCGCCTGTCGCTGAGCAGCTTCCATGTTCACTACCGGGGCGTCGACCTGGGCGAGTTCCGCCTGCGCGTGCCCGGCGCGCACAACGTGCTGAACGCAACCGCCGCGGTTGCGGTGGGCATGGGGCTGGATGTTCCGGTGGACCGCATTCGGGAAGCATTGGAGCAATTCAACGGCGTCGATCGCCGCTTCCAGGTCAAGGGCCGCGTCAATGGCGTAACCGTGATCGACGACTATGGCCACCATCCCACCGAAATCCGTGCGACCCTTGCGGCCGCGCGCCAGTGCGGATTTCAACGTGTCCACGTGATCTTTCAGCCGCACCGCTACAGCCGCACGCAGTTACTGATGGACGAGTTCGCCACCGCATTCCATGATGCGGATTCGCTTCTGCTTCTGGATATTTATCCCGCCAGCGAAGCGCCCATTCCAGGCGTGACCAGCCAGGCGCTGGCCGATCGCATTAAACAGAATAGCCCGGCCCATGTTGCGCACGTAGCGCCATTCGATGAAGCTGCTCGGCTGGTATGCGAGTCTGCGCAACCTGGCGACATGATTCTTACGCTCGGCGCCGGCAACGTCTCGCAACTGGGAGCACTGGTGCTCAAGCGTCTCCAAGAGCACGCTCATGCCCAGGCAACGAGCTGAACCCAGCCTGTCGCTGTTCAGCGATTGATCCTGATGTGCAGCGCGATCAACGTAATCATGATGAACATGCTCCAGAAGTGAAGCCGGCGCAGGTTGATCCGGATCGACGGACTCAACGGCCCCCGCAGCAGCAACCCACACCAGACTTGCAGCCACAAAAAGGCAAGCGCTACGGTTGCCATCCATAGGCCTTCGGGGCGCAGCATAAATTGTCTGCTGCCCATCGACAGCGATGCGTGTAGCGTCGACACTCCTGCAACGGTGTATCCCATCCAGTAGTGCGGCCACATGCGGGCGAGGTAGGGGCGACTGCTTACCAGCTCCAGCCCGGTGGCCCTGGAAATTGCGGTTCGCCGCAAAAGGTAGGGAAGCACTGCGCCAAACGTCATTGCCGTGGCCCCCAGCCAGCCCGATGCAGCCATCATGAAATAACTCAGCATGGCGCTACTCGACCGACACGTTTCCCGTGAGGATGACGAATCGTGAGACTTGCAGAACATCGCCCGGGCCCACGGTTCCGGTGACGTGCACGATGGCATCTTTGTGGACATCGCCGAGGCTGCCCATGACAACCGCTACGTCGTTCGAGAACTTCACCTGCATTCGCTGATCGGTGCGACGGTATGCGTTGTCGTGCTTCTCAAGCAGGGTCCCTTCCGCCGAGCCGTCGGCGACGGAGGTGAGCTGCAATACCGCCTTGAGCTGCGTGCCCGCCTTGGCGGCTTCGACCTGTTGGCCATCACTTGCGGCGGCCGCGGTTTCCATGTGCATGGCCCGTCTCCCGACGTTCCAGAATGCAAAAAGAACGACAGCCAGGAAGGCCATCGATAGCAGGGTCCAGCCGCGCGCGCGGGGATTCTTGAGTACGGGCATCGTCTCCTCCTGAAACGTTCACCCATACTGTGCACCCTGTACCTGGGTACAGAGTCAAGCGCAGCGGAGAAAGTCAGGAGTTATTTTGCGGCGGGGCACACCAGTTTCTTCTGCGATTGATACCGTCGCAGGAATTTTGCAAGTTGCCGGCGCATGGCTTCGAGGGTTCGAATCTTCTCCTCGATCGAATGCAGCCGTTCGCGCGTCAGTGAAACGAGTTGCAGGTCCTGCGATTTGCTTTTCCCCTTGCCCGGCGCCAGTTGCTCATGCAACTCGAGCAGTTGCCGGATTTCGTTCAAGGTAAACCCCAGGGCCTGCGAACGCTTGATGAAGCGAATCGTCTCGAGGTGGTGCTTCTCATAAACCCTGTAGCCGGATCCCGTCCGCGGCGGGCAGGGCAGCAGTTTCTCGCGCTCGTAAAATCTTACCGACTCAAGGTTGACGCCCGACTGTTTCGCTAGTTCTCCGATGAGCATGCGCTGAAAGTAGCGCGAGAAGACGGTTGATGCAAATCGGCTCACTCCGGGTCGTTTTGCACGGTTCTATCAATTCCCGCCACATGGTGTTTACTCGCAAGGTTCGAGTTGGCCTCATATAAGCCGCTGGCGAGCATAGCGTCTCCGAATCAGTGTCGAAACCAGCTATAGTGAGGCCAAAGGCTGACTCTGTCGGCGTTGCGCGCGCTTCCATGGCTCGAAAGAACGCATCCACCATCTCCGATGACGAACTCGAGTTAGCGCCCGAGGCTTCCTCCTCAGGGCAGCGTTTCGAGGACGGTCCCCTGGATGGGCGTCTTTTCGATCTGGATGACGAGGCCGAGTCGCCGTTTTTGCGCGGCCAGAAGCGGGTGCCGGTCAAACGCAGTGCGCTGCCGCGCAAGGCGCTGGATCGTGTCAAGGTTTTGCTGCTGGTGCTGCTGGTGGGCGGCAGTGTCGCCCTGGTTGCGGTTACGTTCTATCGCTATACGACGCAGTCGTGGAGATTTCAAATCGATTCCAGCGACAACATCGAATTACTCGGCGCTCACAACGTAAGCCGCGCGCAGGTGCTCGACGTGTTCAGCTCGGACCTCGATCGCAACATTTTTTTTGTTCCGCTGGACGAACGCAAGAAGCAGTTGCAGGACGTTCCCTGGGTTGAGTCGGCAACCGTCATGCGTCTGTTGCCCAACCGCCTGAATGTCGCGGTCAGCGAGCGCACGCCGATGGCGTTTGTCGAGATCAATTCGCACGTCGCCTTGATCGATGCGCATGGCGTGGTGATGGAAAGGCCGCAGGAAGGGAATTATTCTTTCCCCGTAATTCTTGGCATGACCGACGTGGAGCCGCTTTCGAGCCGAGCCGCGCAGATGAAGATCTACGCGCAGCTCATCAAGGAGCTCGACTCGTCGGGTACGCAGTATTCACGCGATCTGAGCGATGTCGACCTGAGCGACCCCGACGACGTGAAGGCAACCGTCTCTGATCCCCAGGGAGCGGTGCTGGTACACCTCGGTTCGTCAAATTTTCTTGAGCGCTTCAAAGTGTATGTTTCGCACGTGCAGGAGTGGCGTACGGAATTTAAGCCGCTCAAGTCGGTTGATCTGCGCTATCAGCACCAGGTGATCGTGAACCCGGATGAGATGAGCGCGTCTCCCAGCCCTGCGCAGGGTGATCCGCCGGGCAGCGCCATACAACCGCCTGTCGCGAAGAAGAGCAAGCCGGCAACGCACGGCAAGACGAAGGGCCGCAACTGAGATGGCGAATCAAAGCGAAAACCTGTTGACGGTCATCGATGTCGGAAGCGCCAAGACCTGCGTCATTGTCGCGGAGGTGAACGACTACGCCTTACGCTATCGCGGCCACGGAATCGCCGATTCGCGGGGACTGCGCAAGGGCATCATCGCCGATCTCGATAAGGCGGTCGCTTCCATCAAGAAGGCAGTGGAAGAAGCCGAAAACGTAGCGCAGGCTCCGGTGGAGCACGCGGTCGTCGGAGTTGCGGGATCGCATATCCGCGGCATCAACAGTCACGGCGGCATTTCGCTCGGGTCGCGTTCGCGCGAGATCAGCCGCGAAGATGTTCGCCAGGCGGTGGAGAAAGCCCGCAGCATTTCGCTTCCCGAAGACCGCGAGCCACTGCACCTGTTGCCGCAGGAATTCATTCTCGATGGCCAGCCCGGGGTGCATGATCCTGCGGGGCTGATGGGCAAGAAGGTTGAGGTACGCGTTCACGTGGTCACCGCCGGAACCATGGCGACCCAGAACGTCGTGACCGCCGTGAACCGCGCAGGCATCCACGTGGATGACACGGTATTTGAGGCGCTGGCCTGCGCCGACTCAGTGTTGCAGACCGATGAGCGCGAACTGGGTGTGTGCCTGGTCGATATCGGCGCCGGGTCCACTGATCTCATCGTCTATTTCGAAGGTGTGGTAATTCACACAGGCGTGATTCCCGTGGGCGGCGATCACTTCACCAACGATGTTGCCGTGGGATTCCGAACGCCACTGCCCGATGCTGAAAACATCAAAACCATGTTCGGCTGCGCGATCGTCACCCGAATTCCCGAGGGCAATGAGATCGAAGTGCCGTCGGTGGGAGATCGTCCGTCGCGACTGATGCAGCAACGCATGCTGGGCGAAATTCTGGAGCCGCGCTCGCGCGAGCTGATCGAATTGCTGCGCGACCATCTTCGCCAGGCCGGAGTCTACGAGTTGCTCGGCGCAGGCGTGGTCTTTACTGGCGGTGGATCGCGACTCGCCTCGTTGCTGGAAACAGCGGAAGATATTCTTCGCCGCCCGGTGCGCTTGGGCTATCCGGTGCCGATCGCCAAGCTGCCTTCGAACCTGCTGGAGCCGGAGTTCTCGACCGCGATCGGCATGGTTCTCTACGGGCATCGCGCCCGGCAGGCGCGTATGAATATTGATCGCAGCATTGGGGCACGGTTGAAGGCGATTTTTGCAAGATAGAAGTGTGAATGGGTGGAGTACGCCTTCAGGCGTACAGAAGCTCAGGTGCTGAAAATCGGCGTCAGCCGCTAGGGTCAGAGGCAGACTTGGCGCAGCGGCTAAAGCCAAACTAAGAAACAGGCTGGTGATGCACGTCTGAAGGCATGCTCCACCAGTTAACCCAGTGGGAGTACACCATGATCGAGGATTTCAACGCTCAGCCTGAGAACGACCTCCGCATCCAGTTCAACGAAGAGACGCTGAACAGCGCTCGCATCAAGGTGATCGGCGTCGGCGGCGGAGGCGGCAACGCCGTCAACCGCATGATCGAGTCACACCTCGAAGGCGTTGAGTTCGTCGTTGCCAACACCGATCTTCAGGCGTTGAAACTGTCTAACGCGCCGATGAAGATTCAGTTGGGCGTCAAGCTCACCAATGGCCTGGGCGCGGGCGCGAATCCCGAGGTCGGACGCAAGGCCGCCCTGGAGGACGCCGACAAGATTATCGAGGCACTCGAAGGCGCCGACATGGTGTTCGTCACCACCGGCCTCGGAGGCGGCACAGGTACCGGCGCTGCTCCGATCATTGCCTCACTCGCAAGTGAAATGGGCGCGTTGACGGTCGCGGTCGTCACCAAGCCGTTCGCGTTTGAAGGCAAGCGCCGCCAGAACCAGTCAGAGCGTGGCCTGCAAGAGCTGATCGACTCTGTCGATACGACCATTGTCATCCCCAACGAGAAGCTGCTCGCGGTGGCGAAAGACGCCGGCTTCTTCGAGTCGTTCCGTGTGGCCGACGACATCCTGCGGCAGGCAGTGCAGGGCATCTCCGACATCATCACCATCCCGGGAATCATCAACCGCGATTTTGCCGACGTGAAGACCATCATGGCGGGCATGGGTTACGCGGTGATGGGCACGGCCACCGCTCGCGGCGAAGACCGCGCCAGCAAAGCGGCGCAGGCGGCGATTGCTTCTCCGCTGCTCGAAGCCGGCGCCATCGATGGCGCACGCGGCATTCTCATCAACATTACCGGCTCCAGTTCGCTGCGGCTGCCGAGGTCAACGAGGCTTCGACCATCATTCAGAGCGCGGCACACGAAGACGCCAACATTATCTTCGGCGCGGTGCTCGACGAGAAGATGAAGGACGAAGTCAAAATCACCGTCATCGCCACCGGCTTCAAAGACACGCCGCTCGGACGCAATCACCACGATTCGTTCGGCACCTCGGCGCTGCACAACCGCAGCAATGGCAGCTCGGCGTATGCGACCTATGAAGTGGCTTCGGTCTCGGTCTCCCGAGCGCGTGGCCCCGGCCGCGCCGATATTCACGCAGACCACACCCGAGCCGCGGATTTCAACAGCCGTGTCCCATGCGCCCGACGTGGTTGACGACTACGAACTGGGCTCAGGGGTAGTGCGGCACGCACAGCCTCGGGAAGAATTTCCCAAGGCCGAGGAACCGGCCCCGATGGCGCGCGAAGAGATGCACACCATCGAAGCGGTCAGCACCGGCCTGAACATTAATTACGACGCTGACGACCTGGAAATCCCGGCGTTTCTGCGCAAGCGGGGCGACGCATAGGCGCGTTCGCTCTGTCATCCTGAGTGAGGAGCGGAGCGACGAGTCGAAGGACCCCTACTCCAACGAAGATGTTCGTGTCGAGAATGGGGGCCTCAACTCTGTTCGGCTACGCCTCACTCCGATCGGAATCACGAACTTCCTACCACGCCGGCCATCATTTACGATTCACTTCTATATGAATTCCATTCGACTGGTCGCGATCCGCGTCGCAGTTTGCCTCGCGCTTATCGCCGGGACGAAGTTCGGTTCTGCACAATCGGCTTCACCGCCGAAAGACTCAGCGAAAACTTCCACTGTCACCGCTGCCGGCGACGAGGCATTCGCCGATTACCAGCACGTGACCGCCGGCATCACTCCACCAAAAGCGACACATTCTCCCGATCCGCAGTATCCCGAGGTTCCGGCCGACACCGATCCGCACGGCGTTGTCGTGATGCTGATCGGAGTGGATACGCGCGGGCACGTGGGGCCGGTGCATGTCTTGCGCAGCTCAGGCGAGGTGTTCGAAAAAAGCGCTGTGTCCACGGTGAAGACCTGGCGCTTCAAGCCGGCGAAGCAAGATGGTAGAGCGGTGCCGGTTCAGATTACCGTTGAGATGAATTTTGCAAAGTAATGTCCGCGCGGGCGAAGGGCAATGGCGGCGCCACTTCCAAATGTGGCCTGCGAAACCGGAATTTGCGCCAACTCTGACGTTGTGGGAGCACTCCAGCACCACGCAAACAGCAGCTTGCCGTAGCGCGTTATCTGTATCACTTCGGCATCGCGCCGTGATAGACGGCTCACCGGAGGTCCTTCGCCGACCGTGCCGTCGTAGACGGAGAACAAGCGTCCTCCCGATTGCAGCAGACGGTTCGACTTGATCTTCCCAAAGTGTCCGAGCATTTGCAGATATTGGCCCAGCGACTCGGAGGCGAACGAATCGCTTGCCGCAGCCGGAGCAGGCAATCCGAAACAGGTTTGGTCGAGCACACGCAGTTCGAGCCTGGCGGCGTGGTTGGGCTCGGCGGCGAACAGCACCGTTCGCGCACAGGATTGCCAAAAGGAGTCGAGCCGTTCTGACAACGTGTCCCCGACTCCAACGTCCTCCGGCGTCAGCGACTTTTTAAGCGTGATCCACCCCGCGGGCAGAATGTACGAAAAACCCAACTCAGGAATGTGGATTGCATCGCCGCTAACATTGCCGGCCGGGATCGTCTCCTGCGCCGGGTGCTTGCGAATTGCCTCATCGACGATAGCCGTCGGGATGGTTGGACCGTTGCTCACGACTCCGTGCAGCACATAGGGCTTTCCCTCAGTGGTGAATAGCCCGCCTTCGTCATCGCTGCAGAAAACTTTTAGGTCCTCAACTGCCTGTCGCGCTTTCTCCAGAAACGCTTTGTCGTTGGTCTGAATGGTGAATTGCAGCGTGTAGTTCCTGAGGTGCGCCGTGAATTGCGTGCCGTGCACCTGGCCAGCGTGTTTATCCACCCGCTTGAGTTTTAGCGGAGGCGGCGTGTACTCAAGCCGGCTCGACGCGCCCGGCTTGCCTCGCGCGATTTCGTCTTCGCGGCGCCTTGCCTGCTCGGGAGTGATGTTGTTATCGTCTGCGTCGTCGTTAGTGACGGCCGTGATCACGAAGGTTCCGTAATGCTGGGCTTCTTGGAATCCCAAGGCAAGCAGCGCATGTTCACCCGGCACCCGGATCGGAAGCATCAGGCGATGACCATGCACCGGCATGGGCAGGCGAAGCGATATTCCGAAGAAAAGGTTGGTGTAGGTGTCGTCGGTCAGCAGCCCCGACTCCGGGAGCAGTGCCTCGGCGCTCGACTTGTGAGACTGGCCGGGACGCTGGCTGAATTGCCGCTGTGACGGCAGATAACATTGCGCCGACAGCTGCGCGCCGAAGGCAACCAGCGACATCAGAACCAGCAGCTCAAACCATGCCGCCGCAACGCGTTTGTACCGTGAGGAAGTCAAACCGGAAGAAAGATTTCAATCTCGGTTCGAACGTTCACCGAGGTGTCGCCATGATTGCAGCAAATCATCGCCTGAAGCAAATCGTCCAGCAGAGGTTCAGAGTATCTGTTTGCTCGTCAACCCGAGTTGTGGCAACATTGCGGGACCTATGTCGAACACAAGAGGTGGCGTGACCCGGAGTATCGTTTCTACACTGCTGTTGCTGCTGCTTGCGGTTCCCGTTTTCGCGGCCACTGCCCGCGATTGGCAAACCGGAACTCTGCTCGAAACCGAGCAGGAGAAAGTTCCTTCTGGCACGATTTCCCACAGCAACACCGACGTCACCGCCAAGGACAAAGGCGACAAGACGCAATATTCCGGCAACCGAACCACCACGACTACCCAAGATTACGATACCTTCCAGATCTATACCGTCCAGCACGGTAGCAAAATCTACACTGCCCGGGAGCAGTTACTGTTCCCGTGGTCGAAGCCGGCCAACCTCAGCGTGGGCGAACACGTGAAGATGGTCGTCGACAAGAATAGAATGTATCTGCTCGACGACGACGGCAAAGAGCACAAGGCCAAGATCACCAAAGTGAAGATGAAGAGCGCGGAATAGCACGCCGCCTCGCTATGCCCCGCGATCCATCTCACCCGCCGAGTTTCAAGGCAGCGAATTCAACCGTTATTCATCTCGCGCAGATACTATTCTTTCACTTCCCCTGTCGTATCTCCGGCACGCAAAGCTGCATCGAACCCGGGAATCATCTTGAAAGGAGTAATTACCTTTGGCAAGCCTCGACGAACTTAAGCAGAAATACGCAGGTGTGTTCCAGGTGCTGGAGCACGATGGAGCCACCATTCAGACGGAGGAGATGCAGGGCGACAAGCTGCACCTGGTCGCGACCGTCGTCTCCGAAGCCAGTAAGGACAGAGTGTGGGATGCGATCAAGGCCGCTGATCCCAATTTCTCTGATCTCGCTCACGAGATCACCGTAGCGCAGGGCGACCAGACCTACACCGTGAGGGCAGGCGACAACCTGTCGAAGATCAGCAAGCTGTTTTACGGCGATGCCAATCAATATCAGAAGATCGCCGAAGCCAACGGTCTCGACAATCCGGACAAAATTCATCCCGGACAAAGCCTGAAAATTCCCGCAGCATAAGTTGATTCGCGTCAGGGCTCGATCTAACTCGTGCCCTGACGAATCTTCCTCTATCCGGCCTTCCTCTTACGTCCTTTCGGCGCCGATTGCGCTGGCTCCGTGCCCCTTCCGTGCTGCTTACTGTAAATTTCCTCGACGCGCTCAACAGTGTCGATCTCTGCCGGAAGCTTGTCGGTCCGTATACGCACGATGCGAGGAAAGCGCAGCGCAAACCCGCTGTCATGTCGATCTGAGCGCATGACTGCATTGAACGCCACTTCAAGTACGACCTTCGGCTCCACATCGCGCACGTGTCCGTAGTCGTTCACGGTGTGCGCGAAAAACCACTGTGTCATCTCGGCGATCTCAACGTCGGTCAGTCCGGTGTACGCCTTTCCGATGTTCACCAGCTCCTCGCCCTTGCGCACGGCGAAGGTGTAGTCGCTCAACACTTGCGCCCGTTTACCGTTGCCGAACTCCGCGCGGGTGACGACAACATCCAACGTCGCCAGCTCGCGTTTCAGCTTGAGCCACCAGCGGCCGCGGCGGCCCGGCATGTAGGGCGAGTTCACATCCTTGAGCATCAGCCCTTCGTTGCCTCGCGCCATGGCTTCAGCAAAGAACTGCTCCAGCTGCTCGACGGAGTCGGCACGGGTGGCCGGCGCGCGCAGTATCCATCCCGACGCGGCTTGCGGTGCGATTTCCGCTTCGAACAGCAGTTGGCCCTGCGCGTTGATCAGCGGCCTGGGCTCAACCCGATGCGCACCGCAGAAGACCTGGTCGAGAATCGCCGCACGTTCTGACAGCGGTTTTTGCAGCATCAGCTCACCTTCGGCGTACAGCACATCGAACACGACGTACGCCACTGGAACATCTTTCATCAGCTGTTCGCTCACCTGCTTGCGACCCAGACGTTTCTGGATTTCGGAGAACGGCATCGCGTGACCACCCTCGTCTGTATGCCGCCACGCCACGATTTCGCCGTCGAGAATCACCTCGCCTGGAAGTCCGCTCAGCGGTCCTGCAAGTTCCGGAAACGAATGTGTTACGTCGTCGAGCGTGCGCGAGAAAAGACGAACGTGACCACCGCCGCAATGCGCCTGGGCGCGAATGCCGTCGTACTTGTCTTCGACCAGTGCGTGCTCGAAGTATTCGAACGCCTCGGCCGCATCGGCTGCCGGGCTGGCCAGCATAAATCCTATTGGATGAAACAGCCGCATGCGGGCTTCGTCGAGCCGATGCTCCGCCGCCAGCTTCAGGGTTTCGCCAATATCGCCGAGCAGCATATTCGCGCGCTGCACCTGCGCCGGCGGCTCGTCATAAGCCCTGGCGACCGCCTCCTCAACCAGGCTCTCTTTCAGCCCGATGCGCAGCTCGCCGGTAATGATCTTCAGGATGTACTTGGTTTCCAGTGGACTGGCGCGTCGCAACAGCGCGCCCAGCAGTTCACCTTTGGCCTTGGCGGTGCGAGTCGCCGCAATATGGTCGAAGGCCGATCGAACCTCCTCCAGTGTCAGTGGATGCGGTGCCCCAGGATCGTCCGTCTTTTGGACTATCCTGGGTTCAGGTGCCCCGGAGCCTGCCCTGAGCTTGTCGAAGGGTTCGGCCGTCCTTTGGCCTAACCTGGGTTCACGATTCGACAGCACGGTGTACACCGCCGCACCCAGATCCCCGGTCTTGCGATATCCCGCACCGAGTTCATCCTCGGAGGCGCCGGTGACTTCCTTGACCACCTTCCACAGCAGGGAGCCCCCCACCTGCAACGTGCGCTCCTCGAATGCCGGGAAGGCCCTGCCCGACAGGAACACCGCCGAGATCGCCGCGTCCTCGAGGCCGCGCGAGCGGAAGTATTCTGCCACGATAGCCGTCTTCTCCAGCTTTTTGGTGGTTGCACCAATGCGCTCGCAGGTCTCGGCAAACAGCTGCATCTGCTGATGGTAATCGAGTAAAGCTTAGGAAGGATGGCGCTAGCCAACCTCAGAATAATCAGAGTTCCTAAGTAGCGTTTCGAGGGTATGCTTTTTCCAGGGTTCTCGACCCGCAAGTTAATCGAGGTTAGCCTTACCGTTCCAACTCAGGGAGGGACCGTGAAACGTCGACTTACTTTATGTCTCTTGACCTACGCTCTGCTCCTGGCCGCAGTGGCAGCCTGGGCGGAAGATCCCTTGCCGGAGTGGAACGATGGCGCTGCCAAACAGGCCATTCTGAATTTCGTAAAGACCACCACCGATGCATCAAGCTCGAACTTCGTCCCGCCTGAGCAACGTTTTGCCACCTTCGATCAGGATGGCACTACCTGGGTCGAGCAGCCCATGTACACCCAGGTGCTGTTTGCGTTCGATCGGGTTGCAGCTTTGGCCGCGCAGCACCCCCAATGGAAAACCACACAGCCTTTCGCGACGGTCCTGTCCGGTGACAAGGCCACGATGGCGAAGCTGACCATGAAAGACCTCGAAACCATCATGGCGACTACCCACACCGGAATGACGGAGGACGAATTCCAGACCATCGTGAAGGACTGGACTGCCCGCGCTAAAAATCCGCGATGGGACCGCCCCTACACCGACCTCATCTATGAGCCCATGCTTGAGGTGATGAAGTACCTGCGCGCCAACGGCTATCGCACCTACATCGTTACCGGCGGTGGGCAGGATTTCGTGCGAGCCTACGCTCAGCAGGTGTACGGCATCCCTCCCGAGCAGATCATCGGTTCGGCGTTTGAGGCCAAGTATGGCTACAACCAGGCTGGACAGGCGATCCTGACGCGTCCCCCGAAGCTCCTGCTGAACAACAATTTCTCAGGCAAGCCTGAGGATATCTACCTGTTCATCGGCCGCCATCCCAAGGCCGCCTTTGGAAACTCGACCGGCGATCAGCAGATGCTCGAGTACACCCAGGCCGGCGGCGGCGCCTCGCTGGAGATGCTGGTGCTGCACGACGATGCCAAGCGCGAATACGCCTACGGTCCCGCGGACGGCCTGCCGAACTCCAACGTCGGCAGCTTCACGCAAGCGCTCTACGACGAAGCCAACGCGAAAGGCTGGACCGTGATCAGCATCAAGAACGACTGGAAGCGAGTTTTCGCCTGGGAGAAGTAATGACGTCTACGGACACGACTATCAGAGGTGCCGATTGAATTCCGAACATCCCGGCCGCAAAGAAAAAATTAAGCATGAGATGCTGGAGATGCTCTGGCTTTTTCTGTACCTCGCGTTCTTCTTTTCTGCCCTTGTCACTTATGACACGCTATTGCTTAGGCAATACGACGTCCAGTACTGGAGCTTCGGCTTCGCCCTGCTGAATGCTGCCGTGATCACCAAGGTCATCATGATCGGGGAGTACGCCAAGCTGGGCACCCGGCACGAGGGCAGGGCGTTATTAATTTCGGCTGTCTGGAAGGCCTTTGTGTTCGGGCTGCTGGTGATTGCGTTTCACATTGTCGAGGAGATCGTTAAAAGGCTTATTCACGGATCCAACGTCGAAAGCGCCTCACGCCATCTACGCCTTGATCAATTCGCCGGACACGCGCTTGTAGTGTTCTGCACCTTTATCCCACTATTTGCCTTCCGCGAGTTGCGCCGGGTGATGGGAGAAGAAGAGTTTCGCAACCTCGTATTCGGGTCACGGAAGAATTGAGCACTTGACCGGTCACCGTTACTGACGATCCACCAATTTGGAAGTGCCACAGTATTCCTTCACGACTGAATACGTGCATGGCATCCTTCTCGAGGTTTTTGTAGACCGGTCCGCCTTCCCCACCCATGCGACTTGCAGATCTTGGCAAGTTCGTCTCTGTATCGGGAAATGCGAACTGGCAGGCATCTCCACGATTAACTAACTGATTATCAACACACGAGTTGCGCACCCCTTGATTCTTGATTGAAGTTTGAGCGAAAACAGTATTTGTGCCTGCGGCTCAAACTAGATGAGAGCCGAAAGCATCAGAAGCGAAATAGCCGGCTCTGGCCACGAGAGCAAATTTGTTTGCGAGGAGACAGGGATGATCGGTTGGCATGCCATCGAAGAGCGAGTTGTTCGTCGTTGTGTGCTGCTGCTGGTATTGATCGTCGGTGTGGTCGCGCCGATGCACGCCCAAAGCGAAGCCGAGTTCGACTCGTACAAGCTGAAGCTTAGCGGCTTTTGGTTCTACTCCAACCCTTCCGGAACCGTCCAGGGCAGCAACGAAACGGACACCATCAATCTCCAGAAGGATTTCGGGTTTGATAGCTACTCGACGTTCTCGGGAAAGCTCGACTGGAAATTCACTCACAAAAACCATTTCTACGTGATCGGCAGCTCGTTCAACCAGACACGGCAAGCCACGCTCGTCCGCACCATCAATTTCCAGGGTCAGACCTATGTCGCCGGTCTCTCCACCAAGGCGAATCTCAGCGCGCCGCTGATCGCGCCGGGGTATCAATACGATTTCATCCGCCGCAAGCGCGGATACCTGGGAGCGGCAGTGCAGATCGACCTGTTCAATGCCTCGGCCAGCCTGAGCTCGATGGCCCAGGTCATCAATGGCACGCAGCAAGTTGCGAGATCGAGTTCCGCGTCGCTGTTGGCGCCTATTCCGGTCGCCGGCCCGGTTGCCCGCCTTTACCTGACGAATTCGCCGCGGCTCTACGTGGACGCAAATATCTTCGGTATGTACCTGTTCGGCTACGGCAACTTCATCTCTACTGCCGACTACTTGGGCGTCACCATCGCCAAGCACTTCAGCGTTAATGCCGGATACCAGTTGGGATCTCGCCTGGTGGTGAACAACGACAGCAAGTCCGACCGGATCGGAATTCGCTTGACGCAAAGCGGACCTATTGCCGGACTTCAAGCATGGTTCTAGGCGGATCGTGCGCTTAGAAAGGAGTGTTCGCTCGGCTTCTAAATCGCATCGTTAAACTTCAGGGCTTCACCCCCGCATAACGCGGAATAGCGTCTTTCGCGACGTTCTTGTAGACCACTCCACCCTTCATCACGAACACCACCCGCCGGACGGCCGTAATATCCTTCGTTGGATCGCCATCCACGGCGATGATGTCGGCCCGCATTCCCGGCGCGAGCGCGCCGATCTCGTCCCCCAGACCCATCGCCTCGGCCCCGAGAGATTGCGCGGAAACCATCGCGGCCATCGGCGCCACGCCGCAGTTCACGCGGTCGATAAACTCCTCCGCGTTGCGTCCGTCTGCACCGGCGACAGCATCGGTGCCAAAGACCATCTTCAACCCCCGAGTCTTTGCCGCCCGACCCACCAATTCGCAATTGATGGCCCGGACCTTTTCCATGGCAGCGAACCCTTCCGCGGTATAGCCCGTAGTGCCAATGTATCTTTCCTTGTTCTGCAGATAGTTCTCAATCACCAGCCCTGCTTGCGGATCGAAATACGTGTCCTTCTCCGCCATCAATTTCAAATCCTCGTCGTTCGCGCCGGTGCCGTGCTCCACTTCGGTGCATCCCGCGAGCGTGGTCGCGCGTACTGCCTCTTTATAGGCATGGACCAGCGTGCGCAGACCCTGCTGCTTGGCTTCACTACACGCCGCACTCAGTTGCTCGAAGGAAAGCGTCATGCCTCCGCCCAGCCGAATCGATTTAGATGCGAAGATCTTGATCAGGTCGGCGCCGGCTGCCTTTTGCTTCCTGACAAACGCGCGAATTTCATCGGGAGTACCGGTCGTGGCTCCCTCGCCTTCCAGCGGCTCAACCGCGGTCAAAATGCGCGGGCCGGGAATCTCGCCGCTCGCGATAGCGTCCCGCAGCGGAACGTCGTTCGGCGCGCCAACGCTCTGCACCGTGGTGAAGCCCGCCATGAGCGTGACCCAGGCATTGGACGCAGCGCGATACGCGTCCTCCTGCGTCGTACCGCTTGTGCCGGCATTCTTGCCGTCGCTGCCGAAGATCCACGTGATGTGCACGTGCGCATCGATCCAGCCCGGCATCACCGTCAGCCCGCGCAGATCGTAGTCCACTGGGCCGGATTGGGCCGCGGAGAGCTCCGAGCTTGGGTGCCCGAGCTTGGGTGCCCCATTCCGGCTTGGTTTGCCGGGGTGGGTCCGACTGCTAGCGGCTCGATGGCAACGATTTTCGAGCCCTCAATGACGATGCGGCGGTTCTGCATGACGCCGCCCTTGCCATCGAACACGTTGCTGGCAGCGATGGTGATGCGCTTGGGCGTAGACGGCTGAGAGGCTGGAGCGGTTTGCGCGGCCAGAGCAATGGCATTCGCGCAAAGGAAGAAAACAGCGACGATACGGAGAGAGTTGGCGGCCCGGAAGGTTGCACGTCCCATGGGGTAAGTATATTAATCGCCCGGACCCGCATGTGCCCCAGGTTCGTCCTGCTTTTGGACTAACCTGGGGCGGATGTGCAGGATCGCACGGCGGTCTGCGACTCTAATCGGGAATTTGCCGGGTAATAAACTCCGGCCCCTGCCTGGTGGTAAACCCGCTGGGCACCTGGAAGAGTGACGGGTCCGGCTCCGCGCGCTGAATGTTCGTCAGTTTATAAACCGTCTCGCCGATGCGCGGATCGTTGCGCTTGCTCATCACCACCATGTGCAAGTCGGGCGAGGTCCACACTTCGGACGTAATCTCCAGCGGCCGCTCGTTGCCAATCTCGCCTGCCGGGATGGTGCGCGTGGTGCGCGTGCCGGTGGCCGACACGCCTTCAATCGTCTGCGTGCCGAGCGACTCCGTCTTCACCTGGCTGGGATCGTCGTTGTTCACCCACACCCGCTGCTCCACGCCGGAACCGCCGCCGGCAACGATCACCCGCTTCTGAATCGCACCAGCCTCGGCGGTGACTTTCGCCTGGGCCGCATCGGGCGCAATGGCCATCCCCATAGCGTGAGGCCCCTGTCCCGGCAGCGGCAGCTTAACCGCCTGCGCGGTCTTGTCGGTCATATCGAGGATGTAACTCATCTTTCCCACCGGATCATTAATGAACGCCATCTTCGGCGCATTCGTGGCCAGCGGGCCAACGTTGCTCATCGTTTCCTGGCGCCGCGTGCGTCCCTGGCTGTCGCGTGCCACCTGCGAATCCATCTTGTTGACGATGCGATTGCCGTCGGCCAGCAGCTGCGTGGTCTCGGTTACTGCCGTCGCGCTGTAGGGCGCTCCCGTCACCGGCTTGCCGAAGTCGCTGACTGCAAAGTATGACATCGAGACCCTGTCGCCCGACTTCTGCGTCTGGAACATCACATTCGGCGGCGCGCCAGGTGCATCCGGAGGAGCTGGCGCAGGTAATTGCATTGCGGCGTCGTCGTTGGTCACGATGACCTGGGATGTGTTCTGGCCGGCCATGCATGCACAGCCAAGCAAGGCGATAGCGATCAGGACAGCGGTGTTTCTCATTTTCTTAACTCCTTAATGAACGTTGCGGGCTCGAACCAGTCTTACTGCGTAAGGCATTCCATCCTGGCCGACGAGCACGTCGGTGAGGATGCGGCGATCAAGAAGCTGTCCTTCGACGGGATAGCCGATCAGTTGCAACGCCGAGCCCGGCAAATCCATGCGCACCATGCGCGACTCGCCCACCGGGATAGCCGGATCGAACCTCGGCAACGCCACGAAGTCTCCGGCGTCGGCTGTTACGGGCGCTGCCTCAGCCGTATGGTTGCTCTGTTTCGCAGCTTGTTTGGGGTGAGGACGCGGCTTCAAGCCGGTCTTTGCGATCGTCGGCGCCTCAGATTGCTCAGAGTTTCCCGGCGCAACTGACTGCGGAAGCGAGGCGTGCCCCACGTTCGCGTCCTTTTGCCGGACGCTAATGTTGGGTATTTGCGCTGTCTGCGGCGACGTCGCCGTAACTTTTGCGGTCTCAGGTGCGCGATGCGGCCACAGCCAATACCCACAGATCACCAGGCACGCCGCTAGTCCCACGACAATCGCCGCGCGCTTGCGGCGGCGCTGCACGTGATGCCGCGCAAACGCGCTGCTCAACCGGGCGCCCAGTTCGGGTGACGCTTCGGGTGCCCCGGCCGCCAACTCACGCAGCGCTTCTGGCAACAGGTCTCTTCGCGGATTCATCGCACGCACCTCACAGCCTGCACTCGCGACTTCAGCATGGTCCGTGCGCGATGCAGTCGCGACGCCACCGTTCCTTCCGGGCAATTGAGGACAGCCGCCGCCTCGGGGTAGCTCATCTCTTCCAGATCGCACAGGATCAGCGCTTCGCGATACGTCGCGGGCAATGCCAGCACCGATTTGTGCAGCAACTCCAGCCTCTCCTGCCGGTCGAGGTCCGACAACACATTCGAATCTATGGCAAACGCCGGGTCCTCCGCCATCTCCGCGTCGTCTAGGGGGACGTCAAGAAAACTCGCCGCCATGTGCCGCCGCATCAGGTTGCGCGCGATGCCGAAGAGATAGCCTGCTAGCGTCCCCTTCGCCGCATCGAACTTGCGCGGATTGTGAATCAGCCGCAAGAAGACTTCCTGCGTTACTTCTTCCGCGCTCGTCTGGTCTCCACTCATATGCCACGCGAAGCGAAAGATCGGCCGCTGGTAGCGCTCGTAACAGGTTTTGAACGCCGCCTCGTTTCCCCGTGCGAGCCGCCGGACCAACTCCTGATCATCGCCTGCCGCGTGTGCCATGCGTTGCCCGACCCTCGTCCCCGCTTCTAACCTACATTGCCGGAAACGTAGCGAATCCTTCCAAAGATTTTGGTGGAGGAGCTTTCAGACCGTTCAGACGTGAAGAGAAACACGCCGGTAGCGAATCGTTCAGACTGAGGAGAAACACGCTGGTAGCGAATCGTGTAGCCCGGAGGACGCCACAATCTGTAGCCCAGCGCGGAAGCGCTGGGTAGTCGGCTAAGAAAATTCTCGATCCCCTTTAGGGGCGACACCGCTTCGTGTCAGGGCACCCTTCGGCTCCGCTCAGGGCAGGCTGGGCTTCAGCCGTGCCGCACGGTTCGCCCCCACCCCGGCCCCTTCAGGGGCGACACGGTGGAAGCCAACACCTTCGGGTGTGGGAAAAGCATGCTCCGGACGAGATCCCCCAAGCCCCTTCAGGGGCTCCCCGGCCTGGTATCAGGGCGGCTTCTCACTGACGGCTGAGAGCTGAGAGCTACCTTCCCCCGCCTTTAGTCGCTCCGGTGCCCCATTCAAGCCTTGGCTTGAGTGGGACTCCATCACAACTGCGCTTTCAAATCGGCCACGAGCCTGGTAAACGCCTTCTGATACGAATCGTGATCCTTCCAGTTACTGAAGTCAGGAATGAAATACTCGCGTATCTCGCGCGCCGAATCTTTCCCCCGGTCCGCGTCGAAGCACTCCCACTCCTGCAACGCGTCGAACGGAACCAGGCGAACCGGAAACAACATCCGCTTGTCTTCTTTCTCTTCGCGCTTGCGCGCCTTGGCGAATTCCGTCCCACCCAGTCGCTCGCCATGCTCCGGCGCACCACGCACGGCTGTTCGCTATTGAGCAGCGGACATAGACGAATTTGCCCGCTGCACCTTTTCAGCCTAGTTTGGCACTCTGTGGAAAACGATCCCGAATAGGCACCACTGACAGGACTGACGAGAAGATCTAGCCTAGAAGAGAGCGCCCTTTCGTGTCATTATCGATCTATGAGCTCGGGCGTGTCGGCACATGAGGTCCAAAGTCATCAACTTGTGCTCGGGGCAGGCCCCGCGAAATATCGCGTTCTGGACTTGTTCTGCTGCGCGGGCGGCGCTGCCATGGGTTACGCCCAAGCCGGATTCGAGGTGGTTGGCGTAGATATAGCCGCTCAACCGAATTATCCGTTTACGTTCATTCAGGCCGACGCGCTCAAGTTCGAAAGCGATTTTCTGCGGACGTTCGACGCGTTGCATGCGTCGCCGCCGTGTCAGTCATACTCCGACCTGGCAAAACGCAATGGTAATGGGCACAAGTGGCCTCGCCTAATTGAGCCGGTGCGTGAGATGTTCATCCGCTCGGGGTTACCCTACGTTATCGAAAACGTCGAGGGTGCTCCTCTAATCAATCCAATCATGCTCTGCGGGACTATGTTTCCTGAGTTGCGCGTTTTGCGGCACCGCCTGTTCGAGGCGAATTTCTTGATGGCTGTGCCCCCGCATGGCAGGCATCCGAGAGTGCATACTTTCGACAAACGAAAGTCGCATTACGGCAAGACCGATGAGTGGCGGGATTTTGTTCAGGTGACCGGCGGCGGAAACTGCTCGGTTGCTGCGGCTAGAGTCGCCATGCGAATTGACTGGATGAATAAAGGTGAATTGAATGAAGCGATTCCGCCCGCCTACACAAGGTTCATAGGCGAACAACTGTTACGTCACCTAGAGGATCTCTCTTACGATTCGGCACACAGGAATGCGTGAACCGGGATCAAAGGAAAGAATTCGCCAATTCCTGCTCGCGAACAAAGGCCGTATAGTTACGTCGATACAAATCCGCGACGCGGCGGGCAGTGGGGTCAGCGAGTGGGCACGCCGTTTACGCGAGCTTCGAGAAGATGAACGCTGGCCCATACTCACCCACAACGATAGCACCGAGCTAAAGCCCGGCCAGTACCTTCTGACCGGTGATCCGCCCGAACGGTCGAACGTTAAGTTTTCTCGAGCCATCTCGGCTCGGCTAAGAGCTGAGGTGCTAGACCGCAACGGTTTTACCTGTCAGATGTGTGGATTAACGCCCGGAGACATCGACCCGTCCACGGGTCGTAAGGTGCGCTTGCACATCGGTCATATCGTCGATAAGAGCTTGGGAGGTAAAGACGAGCTCTCCAATCTCCGTGCACTGTGCTCAACATGTAATCAGGGCGCGAAAAATGTCACAACTGAGAAGCCGACTGGTCTGTGGCTTCTCTCACAGGTGCGCAGAGCGGGCTTGGGGGAACAAAGAGCCGTCTACGACTGGCTGCGCAAGAAATTCGGCGACTGATGGATCGGATTTCTGCCGAACGGCGAAGCGCAAATATGCGCGCTGTCAGGAGCCGGGACACGCAGCCGGAAAAAATCGTGCGCCGGATAGCGCACGGATTGGGATTCCGATTTCGCCTTAGTTCAGCGGTTTTGCCGTGCAAACCAGACGTCATCTTTCCAAGGCTTCGGAAGGTGGTATTCGTGCATGGCTGCTTTTGGCACCGCCACTCGTGCAGCCATGGTCAGCAGGTACCTAAGACAAATACGGTCTTCTGGAAAACAAAAATACATGCAAATGTCGCCCGGGACGCTGAAAATCTCCGGCGTCTCAAAGCTGTAGGCTGGAAATCGCTCGTCATCTGGGAATGTCAGATAAAGTCGCAAGGGTTGCTAAAGTCGCGATTGCGACGGTTCTTGCAATAGAATCCGCTTTCCGCTCCCGTCCCGTGTCCCACATCACACTGACCTGTGACAACGGCGCTTGGTGTTGCGCGTCGTAGGCCGTAGAATCGGCGCTTGAGGATCGGGGCGGAGCTGTCTTCGCCCGGTTCCGGCTGGCGAAGTCCCCCAAAGGTGGGTGGCGAAGGCCGCTCGATGATGATCGACGATGTTGATATTTCGGTTAACTGCAATTGCGGAGTTGCACTGATTTTGGTGCGGTTGTGGCGAGCAACTCCAATGAATGGAAGATTTTGCCTGTAACTATATTTATCTCCAAGATTTTGCGGACAAAATTTTGAAACGACGTCCTGTTTTCAAGATTTTAGGAGCAGGTGGGGGGAGGGGGGTATCAGAGCAGTGGTCAGTTGGTAGTTCTCGGTTGTTAGTTGGCGGAAGAGTTAACTTGGCTGCGGGGAGGCGAACTGCAGGTCCTTCGACTGCGCTCGACTTCTTCTCGCTTCGCTCAGGATGACACCCGTTGTATGGATCATTCGCTCAGGATGACAGCCGTTGGATGCGGCGCGCCGGTCAGGATGGCCCCCTTAAAATGGCCAGCCGACTAGGGGCCAGTGGCTGTAGTTGGACCTGGTAGCTGGCGGCTGGCGGCTGGGAGCTAGGCGCCAAGAGCCAACAGCCGGGGCTTCGACCCAATTGACAGGCAATCGCAAACTGCTACTCTGTTAGGAGCGAACATTCGAGCCGATCTCTGCTGAGGTACATCCAATCGTTATGCGTTCCCTGCGTCGCTATCTACGTTTTATGACCGCCGTGCAACTGCTTCCCGCCCTCGAAAGCGGTGAAGAGACCTTGGTTGGCGGACAGGCCGTGCTGGAAGGCGTGATGATGCGCTCGCCGCATGCGTGGGGAATTTCCGTGCGCAAGCCGGATGGCACCATTTCGACCCACTCCGAGCCGCTCGAGCGCTTGTCGGACAAGCACAAGTGGATGGGCTGGCCCGTGGTTCGCGGCGTCATGACGCTCGGCCAGGCGATGAAGCTTGGCTTCCGCGCGCTGACCTACTCGGCCGACGTTGCCATGGACGCGTTGCGCCCGGCCGATGAACAGGGACAGAAAAAAGAAGAGATGAGCGGATGGGCCATGGCGCTCAACATCATCATCTCGGTCGGTTTCTTCATCGCGATGTACAAATTTGTGCCGCTGGTGGCGGCCACCAAGTTGAAGAACATGTATCCGGTGTTTGGCAACCAGGTGCTGTTTAACGTGGTCGACGGCGTGATCCGCATTGCGCTGTTCCTGCTCTTCATCTGGGGAACCTCGCTGCTTGCCCGACTTGCGCCGGGTGTACCAATATCATGGCGCCGAGCACAAGACCGTGTTCGCCTTCGAATCGCGCGATCCGCTGACCGCCGAGAACGTGCAGGCCTACTCGACCTATCACCCACGCTGCGGCACCAGCTTCCTGATGACGGTGATGCTGATTTCCATCGTGGTGTACATGATGTTCCCGGTGCATGGGTTCTGGGAAAAGTTTGCGCTGCGCGTCGCGCTGTTGCCGGTAATCGCTGGCGTCTCGTACGAGATGATTCGTTTCGCCGCCAAGCACGGCTCGTCGCTATTCGCGGTTCTCACCAAGCCCGGCATGTGGCTGCAGCGGATTACGACCCAGCCTCCGGATGACACGCAGGTCGAGTGCGCCATCACCGCGCTGAACGAAGCGATGGAGCTGGAAAAAGTTCGCGGCGGCGAACTGGTGATTGCCTAGCGGCGCCCGCCGCTAAAAACGTTTCCCATCCTTCATCATCACGAGCGCGCTAAGTTGGCGCGAGTGACCTGCTCGTGATTTGCCATACAATGAAATTTTGCTGCTCGCAATTCGCGAGCGAGAAATCCTATGTTTGAACGTTTAGAACAAACCGAACTGAAATACGACGAGCTGACACAGGCGTTAGCATCGCCGGAGATCGTCTCCGACTCATCGCGTTATCAGAAAACCGCGAAGGCGCACAGCGAATTGCACCCGATCGTTGAGGCGTATCGCGAGTACAAGGACCTGACGCGCGGCATCCGCGAGAGCAAGGCGATGCTGCAGGACGAGACTGATCCTGAAATGCGCACTTATGCGCAAGAGGAGTTGGATCGCCTCGAAGAGCGCGTCGGCAAGGTCGAGGAAGACTTGAAGGTGCTGCTGCTGCCCAAGGATCCTAACGACGAGAAGAACGTGGTGCTGGAAATCCGCGCAGGCACTGGCGGAGACGAAGCCACGCTGTTTGCGGCGGAGATCTTCCGCATGTACAACCGTTACGCGGAGACGCAGCGATGGAAGGTGGAAGTGCTCTCCAGCTCGGACTCGAGCGTGGGCGGCCTGAAGGAGGTCATCGCCATCATCGAAGGTCAACGCGTGTATTCGCGCATGAAGTACGAAAGCGGCGTGCATCGCGTGCAGCGCGTGCCCGAGACGGAGACACAAGGTCGCGTGCATACTTCGGCGGTGACAGTTGCCGTCATGCCGGAAGCCGAAGACGTCGATATCAAGATTGAGGCGAAGGACATTCGCATCGATACCTTCTGCTCGTCCGGTCCAGGCGGACAGTCGGTGAACACGACGTATTCGGCGGTGCGCATCACGCACTTGCCGACCAACACGGTCGTCAGTTGCCAGGACGAGAAGTCGCAGATCAAGAACCGTGAGAAGGGAATGCGCGTGCTGCGCGCCCGTCTCTACGAGCAAGAGCAACAGAAGCAGCAGGACGCGCTGGCCAAAGAGCGCAAGGCGATGGTTGGCTCGGGCGATCGCAGCGAGAAGATTCGGACGTATAACTTTCCGCAGAATCGCGTGACCGATCACCGCATCGGCTTCACCGCGCACCAGCTGCCCGAGTTCATGGATGGCAAGCTGCAGCCAATGGTCGATGCGCTGGTCACACACTTCCAGGCGGAGAAGCTGAAACACGAATCGGAAGTGATGGCGTAAGAAAGAGTTCACCACCGAGGTCACGGAGGAAGAGAGTCAGATTTTTAAGACCTCCGGATTCTCTGTGTCTCTGTGGTGAAATCAAGCTTCTGTGCAACTGAAAGCTGCGCTAACGGCGGCGGTCGAGCGGCTCGAATCCGCGGAGATTGGCTCGCCGCGGCTCAACGCCGAAACCCTGCTGATGTTCGTGCTCGGCGTCAATCGCGCTTATCTCTATGCTCATCCTGAGCTGGAACTGAATCCCGAAGAACAGTCGAATTACGATGACGTGATTGCGCAACGTACGACCGGAATGCCCTCGCAGTACATCACCGGACACCAGGAATTCTGGGGACTGGACTTCGTGGTGACGCCTGCGGTGCTTATTCCGCGGCCCGAGACTGAGCACCTGGTTGAAACCGTTCTCGAGATTATTCGCGAGCAGCATGAGCAAGTGGCGAGCGAACTGAAGGTCGTCGATGTCGGTACGGGTTCGGGTTGCGTCGCACTGGCACTCGCCAACGAGTTGCCGTTCGCGAACGTCTATGCGACGGATGTCTCGGCTGAGGCGTTAGAGATCGCGCGGGCCAACGCGGTTCGGCTGCAACTCGCGAGCCGGGTCAGCTTCCTGCATTGCGATGTGCTGAAACCGATCGTCAGCGTAAGTGATAGAGGTCCTTCGACTCGGACTGACGTCCTCGCTCAGGATGACGAAGGTGAACTGCGCGCTTTCGATTTCGTGGTCAGCAATCCTCCGTATGTCGCCAACAGCGAAGCTGACAAGGTGCAGAGATCGGTAAAGGAATTCGAGCCGCAGATGGCGGTCTTTGCCGGCGAGCACGGATTGGACATCATCATTCGGTTGATCGCCGAAACTCACGCTGCGCTGAAGAGTGGCGGCTGGCTGGCAATGGAGATTGGGTATTCCATGCGTGATCAGGTGGTCGAATTGCTGAGTCCCACATTGTGGGATGAGGTTCGGGTCGTGCCGGATTTGCAGGGCATTCCACGGGTAATCGCGGCGAGGCGAAAATAGAAAAGACCCGCCGCGATTGCTCGCTGGCGGGTCCTTCCGGTTAGCTGTTGGAATTGGCCTGAGGCTGTCCACTCTTACGTGGCCCCAGCGGCAGACTCCTAGTAAATACGGGTCTTGCGAGGATTTAGAGCGGAAGCCCTAAGCCTCAGCCACCTCACTTGAGAAACAACTATTACAGTCAGATTTCATATATTGTTGGATCGCCCTCCTTTCCAGTGTATGGGTACAATAACGCGCCTAAGCGGCGGCGTCAAATTGAGAGTTGCTCCCTGCTTGGACCGTTCGGCGCTGCCAAAAACAGCTTCCTGCCAAGCGATTCCACGAGCCCTGATCAAGTCCACTTCATCCCAGATTGGTCAGAGAGGAAGCGGCTTGCGAGCGGCCCCACGGCTATATTTCGAGTTCTGCTTACGGGAATGAGCAAACGCTCGCGAACTGAGTTACCATCGAAACGTTGTAACGGAGCTTTAATAATTGTCCACGTCACACCCCGGCCACGTTTTCCTGGAAGACCATAGCGAAGCTGACATTCCGATATGGAGAGAAGCTCTTCTAGCCGCGGAGCGCCCGCTGCTGCATTTCTCGCCCACGTATTACGGAGTTGGTGTGCCCCGCGGAGACGGTTCTGCCGTCGTAGTGATTCCGGGCTTTCTGAAGAGTGACTCGTACCTCACACAGTTGCACTCATGGTTGGCACGCATCGGCTATCGTTCGTATTTTTCGGGAATTGGGGAAAATGCGGAGTGTCCCAACCTGCTGATCCAGTCGCCTCTGCGGGAGAGCATCGCGCGGGCATTTGAGGAGACGGGACGGAAGCTGCACCTGATCGGCCACAGCCTGGGTGGAGTGATCGCTCGCGCCCTGGCCGTTTTGCATCCGGAGAAGATCGCCTCGGTAATCACGCTGGCTTCTCCGTTTCGCGGAACGGTGGCCCATCGTATGGTACTGAGTGCGGCCGAAGAAGTACGCAAGCGGATCCTAGAGGAGCACGGTGCCGGAGTTCTTCCCGGCTGCTACACCGGTCGCTGCACCTGCAACTTCGTGGAGTCGCTGCGCCGTCCGCTACCCGAGTCGGTGGCAGAAACCGCCATCTATACCTGTAGCGACGGAATCGTCGACTGGCGCTACTGCCGAAACGAAAATCCTGAGACCGATTTTGAGGTTCCGGGAACTCACCTGGGGTTGGTGTTCAACTCTGACGCTTACCGTGTCATCGCTAAACGCCTGGCTGCCGCTCGATAGCCGTCAGTGCCGAGTCCATAAACTCCGAAAGTGGGATCCCGCGCAAGTCGATGTTGCCATTCCCAATTTGGGAACGTAGGATGGGGCAACTGTCGATTTCGCTGTTTTTTAATACGGGAGAAAGCTGACACTTGTACGTCCCGTCCGGCGGAAATTAAGCGTTTTCTGGCCCCGCCAACACTGATCGCCCGGGATACCGAGCACTATCGAAGATAATCAGGAGAAGCCCTATGCGGCGTTCCACAGCAATTTTGTTGAGCACTTTTCTTCTTTCCGCGCTGTCCTGTTTCGCCCAGCAAGACTACATAGCGCGCTACAGCGTATTTACTGCGTTCTCTTACATGAGCACGCCTTCGTTGAATCTGGTGCAGCGCGGATTCGACTCTGACATAGGCGTCAACCTTCGGCCTTGGTTGACGCTGGGCGCCGATTTTAGCTACCAGTCCGGCAATTCTTCGCTGCTGCCGCATTCCCTCAGCTCTTCCGCCCAAGCAAAATTAGTTCCGATTCTCCCGTTGCTTCCGCCGGGGTTTGTGTTGGCCGTCCCGTTCGCCTCCCGCACCTGGACGTATGAGGCGGGCCCTCAGTTCAACTATCGCAAAGAAAAAAGGTTTACCTATTTCGCGCGTCCAGCGCTGGGGGCATTCCACTCAAGCTTCACCGCCAAGCCGGGCCGCTGCCAGCAGCCGGAGCTGGCGTGCCAGGCCATACTCACGCAGGTTGTGACCGGCCTTGTCGGACCAAGCTTGGGCAGTTCCGACACCGTATTGTTCTATGGATTCGGAGGCGGGATGACCTGGGAGGCAACGCACAACTTCGGGCTTCGCGTCGCAGCTGACTATGTTCGGTACAACTTCTTTTCCGATCTGCTGAACGGCAGCCGCGGTACGGTGCGCCTAACCGTGGGAACGAAGTTTAACTTCGGCAAGAACATTGTCAAATAGCTGATCGCTAGACGGGCCATGCGGTTGTGATTCAGAGGCGCGAAGCGATTCGCGCCTTTAACTTTGTTGCAGACGCAATCTCGGCCGGAAGGACTATTCGCTCTCGACCAGAGGAAGTTTGCCGGTGGGAGGAAGACTGCCAGGCCCCTGCGAACTGACGCGCAACTGTGACGCGAGATAGATGACGACCTGAAGAACAAACGCCCCGCTGGTATCGAGAACCACGTCTTGCCAGCGCCCAGTGCGGAAGGGGAGAAACGTTTGGTGGATCTCATCCATCGAGGCCGTGACCACGGTGAGCAGTATGGCGATCAGCGACCACTCCACTTGCCAGAAGTCGCCGAGAACCTGTCCCCAGGGGCGCTCGAGCGTACTGCTGATGCGGTCACGGTAGGTGTTGCGCAGCGCGAGGAAGGTCAACCCGCTCAGCACTGCATATCCAATGAAGTGCCCGCTCTTGCGCAGAACGTGGTCCATTTCAAAGACCATCTGGTAGTTCACGCGCCCGAAAACGAACGATAGTAGCTGGTAGAGCAGGCGGAAGGTGTTCTGGGCTGAGGCGTAGCCGGTGGATTCCATGCGGATGATGCCGAGCCATAAGGCTACCGGCCACCAGTTGCGTGCAACGATTCCCAAGCTTGGCTTCAACAAACCGACCCTCAATACGAAGAAAAAGAGAGGCTACTCAACCCGGTAGTTGGGAGCCTCGCGAGTAATCATGACGTCGTGCACGTGGCTTTCGCGCAGGCCGGCGCCGCTGATGCGAACGAAACGCGCCTTCTGCTGCAACTCGGCAATACTGGAGCAGCCCACGTATCCCATACCGCTCTTCACGCCTCCGACCAGCTGGTAGACAATCATGCCGGCCGTGCCACGATAAGGAACGCGACCTTCGATGCCTTCAGGAACCAGCTTCGCCAGACGATTGCTCTCCCCATCTTCAGACGTCACAGGGATGGAAGAGTCACTCTCGGCGTTTTGGAAATAGCGCTCGCTTGAGCCTTGCGCCATGGCGGCCAGCGAACCCATGCCGCGATAGGTTTTGAACGAGCGTCCCTGGTACAGGATGGTTTCGCCCGGGCTCTCTTCGGTTCCGGCGAACAGCGATCCGATCATGACGCAGCTAGCGCCGGCAGCGATCGCCTTGGTCACGTCGCCAGAGTACTTGATACCGCCGTCGGCGATGACTGGAACATCGCTGTCGCGGGTGGCGCGCGCGGCTTCGGCAATCGCGGTAATCTGCGGTACGCCGGCGCCCGTAACAATGCGAGTTGTGCAGATCGAGCCCGGCCCTATGCCTACCTTGATGGCGTCGGCTCCTGAGCGCGCCATCTCGCACGCGCCCTCAAAGGTGCCTACGTTGCCGGCAATGAGATCGATCTCGGGAAATTTCGCCTTCACCTCGCGTATGGCGTCGAGTACTCGGGTCGAATGGCCATGCGCGCTGTCGATGGCCAGCAGATCGACTTTCGCCCGCACCATCTCCGTCGCACGCTCAAGGTAATCGCCAGTGGCTCCGATCGCAGCGCCGACGCGGAGACGCCCTTGGCTGTCCTTGGCTGCGTTCGGGTACTTCAGCCGCTTCTGAATGTCCTTGACCGTGATCAGGCCCTTGAGATGAAACTGATCGTCGACCACCAGCAGCTTCTCCACCCGGTGCTGGTGCAGGATAGCTTCCGCCTCGGTCAGGGTGGTGCCTACCGCAACCGTGATCAGGTTCTTCTTGGTCATCACCTCGCTGATGGGAATGTCTGTGCGGGTCTCGAAGCGGAGATCGCGGTTGGTCAGAATGCCAACCAGCTTCTTGTCTTTGGTGACCGGCACGCCCGAGATGCGGTAGTGGCGCATGACTTCCAGCGCCTCGGAAATCTTGGCATCGGGCGACATGGTAATGGGGTCGACGATCATGCCGCTCTCTGAGCGCTTCACCTTGTCGACCTCGCTGGCCTGCTGCTCGATCGTCAGGTTGCGATGGATGATGCCCAGGCCGCCCTGTTGCGCCATAGCAATGGCCATGCGCGATTCGGTCACCGTGTCCATGGCGGCGCTGATCAAAGGAATGTTGAGCTTGATGTTGCGGGTCAGGCGGGTCGAAGTGTCCACCGTGGCCGGAACTACATCGGACTTGGCGGGCAACAGCAACACGTCATCGAAAGTAAGCGCCTCAGGCACCGGAAAATGGATCATGATTTTGTTCCGCTAAGGGAAACTCTCATTCTAGAGACGCAAGAGGTGCGAGGCAAACGGGACATCGGCGCGATCCTTGGTGACTGCGATGCAGGACGCTGACGGTTCCCTGTGCAGGCGCGTTCCGGTGCAATCACATCCCCCGCACGTCGGGTGATGGTAGCGAAGGGTGGAGTGCAGCAAAGCCCGTAAAGTCTGTCGGGACAACGTGCGTTCGATTTTAATGATAAAGTTTTGGCCGCCAACTTCTTCTGCGGTTCCGGCGCGCCTATTCTTAGTCGCGGGAATTGCCGTTTCTGGAGGTGAAGAATGTCAGGAAACCGCTTTCACTGTTTTTCGCTTAGGGTCTGGGCGGTTTTAGGGGTCATCGTTGCGCTTTCGGCGGCGTCGTTCGCAGCGGATACCGAGAAGGTGGTTTATAACTTCACCGGCGGCAACGATGGAGGGAAACCCGCGGCGCAATTAGTGTTCGACAGCGCGGGCAATGCCTACGGCACAACGGTGGTTGGTGGCCAGTACGGCTGTGGAACAGTTTTCAAACTGAGTTTTATCGGCGGTAAGTGGCAGGAGACGGTTCTTTATAACTTCGACTGCTTGGGCACCGGAAAGAATCCATACGGTGGCGTGACGTTTGATAGCGCCGGCAACCTGTATGGCACAACTGTCGCAGGCGGCTCAGGCGGCGAATGCTCGGGCGATGGATGCGGTGTGGTCTATGAGCTCACGCTGTCCGGCGAGGCGTGGAACGAGACCGTCCTGTACAACTTCACCGGCGGCGATGATGGTTTCGGTCCCGGCGGCGCGGTGATCTTCGATAAGGCGGGAAATCTCTATGGCACAACCCCCGACGGCGGCGCTTATGCCCAGGGTGTGGTGTATCAACTTACGCCCATCAATGGTGGGTGGAAGCAGACGGTGATCCACGCCTTTACGGGTGGCGACGATGGAGCCGTGGGTTCACTCGGTCCTTTGCTACTGGATGCGGGCAGCCTTTCGGGCGTAACTGAATTGGGGGGAAAGTATGGCGCAGGCGTGGTCTTCCGGCTTTCACCGGCAGGGAACACGTGGAACTTCACCACTCTCTATGCATTTCAAGGGTCGCCTGATGCGGCTTATCCTTACGGCGGTTTGATTGCGGATTCCCGGGGCCGGCTATACGGCACCACCTATTTCGGAGGTGCGGCTGGATTGGGATCGGTCTTCGAGATCTCCCCTGGTCCGACCGCCCGAACAGCCTGGAAGGAGAGCGTGCTCTACAGCTTCCAAGGGGACACAGACGCAAGCTACCCAACCAGCACCCTGGTTTTCGACGCAGCCGGCAAGCTTTACGGTACGAGTTCGACAGGCGGTAACCCATCGTGCGACTGCGGAACGATCTTCAGGCTGACCCCCGGTTCCGGCGGGTGGGATGAAACCGTCCTGCACAACTTCGGCGGCAACGGCGACGGCGCGTCTCCGAGTTACGGGCTGACTCCAGATGGCATGGGCAGTTACTTCGGCGTCACACCCGCCGGCGGCATCTATGGCCAAGGAGTGGTGTATCAGATTACTCCTTGACGAGTGGGTAGCCGATCCCGGGCCGGCGGCGTGTCTGCATCTTCCGGCGCTGGGTAACATCCAATGGTTACAACTGGATTTGGGGCGGAGGGCGGCCGAACGTTGGCCGCTACTTCGTTGTAAAGAGGTCTTTTTCCGGGTATAGTTATCTGGGACTGTTGTGTTTTGAGGTTCCCCCGTCCGGCGGGGCGCCCGAGCATTTGGCGAAGCACATCGGTGGGCGATTGCCCACTTTTTATTTCCACCTGCTAATTCGCTGATGTGGCGAGTACAGGCGGCTCTAAAAGCCTGACGCTCGGTTTGCGCGAATTCACGGGTAGCGCCCAGGTTAGCCAAAGGTTGGCGAAGCTGGGGCAGCAGTTTTGAGCACGAGTACTGCATGGCAGCCAGTATCGAAAAAGTTCGCGAAATTGCCCAGCGGGTGGCGGATGACAGTGGGCTGGAGCTGGTCGATGTCGACCTGCGCGGCGGCGGCAAGGCCCGCACGTTGCGCATCTTCATCGATAAAGCGGGTGGAGTAACGCACGAGGATTGCTCCAATTTCAGTCGCGAAGTGGGAACCATCCTCGACGTGGAAGATGCGGTTCCGGGTGGGACCTATACCTTGGAAGTTTCATCTCCGGGGCTTGACCGGAAGCTGCTGAAGGCGAGCGATTATGAGCGCTTCACCGGCAACCTGGTCAAGATAACGACCCGGGACCCGATTGCGGGTAATCGTCATTTTCAAGGGCGATTGAAGTCGTTCAGCAACGGTCTGCTTGAGCTGGAGTTGCTGCCCGACAAGAAAAAGAAGGACGAGACCGCGGACTCTGGCACCCACGTCGAGATTGAACTGGGAAATGTCGAGAAGGCGAACCTGGTTCCCGAGTTTTAAGTTTCGAAAATTTCAAGTTTCGAGCCCACTGAGAAATGAGTGGGGCGCGCAGTCTTAGCAGTTGGGCAAGGGCGAAGGTGGCAGGAAAATATGGCGAGTGAACTCTACAACGTAATCGACGCGCTGAGCCGGGAGAAGGGCATCAATCCCGAGATCGTGGTCAGCGCGGTGGAAGATGCCATTGTTGTCGCCACCCGCAAGTACTACAAGACCCAGGAAACCCTGCGGGCCGAACTGGACAAAGAAAGCGGCCAGATCCGCGCCTACGCGGTGAAGAGCATCGTCGAGACGCCCGAGCTGGTGGAAGATCCCAACCTGCAGATCGCTGTGGAAGACGCCCGCCGCATCGATCCCAACGCGGAGGTCGGTGGCGAGCTTCGCACCTACAAGCCGACGGACGTTCTTGGTCGCATCGCCGCTCAGCTGGCCAAGCAGGTGATCTTTCAGAAGGTGCGCGAGGCCGAGCGCGACACGGTTTACAACGAGTACATCGGACGCGTCGGCGAGGTCATCAACGCCACCGTCAAGCGGCAGGAAGGCCAGGACGTCATCGTCGACCTGGGCAAGGCCGAGGCGCGCATGCCCAAGAAAGAGCAGTCGCGGCTTGAGTCGTTTGCTCCCGGCGAACGCGCCCGCGTGGTGATTGCGCGAGTGGAGAAGGCGTCGAAGGGGCCGCAGGTTGTGGTATCGCGCGCGGTGCCGGAGCTGGTTTCGCACCTGTTCCAGACCGAAGTACCCGAGATCTACGACAACACTGTTGTCATCCGCGCTATTGCGCGCGAAGCCGGCGAGCGCACCAAGATCGCCGTCATGTCGAAGGACAAGGACGTCGATCCGGTGGGCGCCTGCGTCGGCATGAAAGGCATGCGCGTGCAGTCGATCATCCGCGAGCTGCGCGGCGAGAAGATCGACATCATCGAGTACCAGGAAGATCCCGTCAGCTTCGCCGAAAAGGCGTTGCAGCCGGCCAAGGTCAGCCGGGTCACCATACTCGAAGGCCAGGACAAGCACCTGGAAGTGATCGTCGACGACAGTCAGCTCTCGCTTGCTATCGGCAAGAAGGGGCAGAACGTGCGGCTCGCAGCCAAGCTGCTGGGCTGGAAGATCGACATCAAGAGCGAGGAAGAGAAGCGCCAGGAAGTCGAAGAGACGATGTCCGGATTGATGAACCAGCAGGTCACGCCTCTGGAGAGTGTTCCTGATCTGGAAGAAGGCATCGTCGAGAAGCTCCACGCCGCCGGCATCACAAGTGTGGAGGCTTTAGCAGACATGACACCAGAGCAGCTTGAAGAAGTTCCAGGAATCGGACCGAAGACCATCGAGAAGATCAGCATCGCGGTCAACAATTACTTCTCGTCGCTGGACGCGGCGGCGGAGGCCGGCCCCGAGGGCGAAGCATTAGCCGCGGCTATTCCCGATGCCGAAGCGTCGGCCGATGCTGACGTTGACGCCGACGAGCCGGTGGTTCCTGACGAGCCTATTCCGGGTGAAGGATTGCCCGGCAGCGATGAGAACCCGCTTCCCGAAAACGAGATGTTGGAGGGTGGCGGCGACGAGAGCGCGGAAGGCCCGGATTCGGGCGGCATGTCGGGCGACGTTGAAGGGTTGGATGACGAACCCGAGGCCAGTAGCGAAAGCGTGGAAGAGCTAGTCGAGGACGGCCAGTACTTCGAAGCCGAAGTTATCGACGGCATCGAGAATGCGCCGGATGCGGATGTGAGCGAAGTTCACGTCCATGAACGGCCAGAGACCCCGATGGACCGCGAAGACATCTCCGATGAGGAGCTGCCGGGTCCGCAGAAGACAGGGTTGCGCGACTGACGCCGCGAATGGATATTTTTGCGTCAGGGCACAGCGTCAAGTAGCCGTGCCGCAGAGACGATCAGCATTTGCAGGATATTCCAGGGTTTGCGGGTTCCCGCCGCAGATCCAGCACATCACGAGGATGCGATGACAGCATAACGGGACGGAACAAATCGTCGGAGGAAAACGGGCGGAATGCATCAGCAGCAGAAGATACGAATCAATGACCTGGCGCGAGAACTCGAGGTGAAGAGCAAGGTGATCCTCGATATTCTTGGCAAGGTCGGAGTTACCGAAAAGAAAACCCACTCCAGCTCCATCGAAGTCGATGAAGCCGAGAAGGTCAAACAGTTTTACCGGCAGCATGGCGAGCCGGGTTCGACGCGCAGCTCACGCAACAGCGCGCCGGCGGATGAGTTCAAGCCCAAGATCGACTTGTCGCACATCTCCAAGCCGGGTGACGTGCTGAAGGCGATTACGCAGAAGGCGCAGCCGCAGGTGTCGGCGCAGCCGTCCGCTCCCGTTGCTCCGCCGGCGTCTCGTCAGAGCGTTGCTCCGCCGTCCGCGGTTCCGGCCAGGCCGGCTGCTCCGCCGGCGCCTGCTGCGAATGCATCGCCCTTTGCTCCGGCCGAGCCCAAACAGGCTCCGCGATTCATCACGCCTCAATCCGTGGCTCGTCCTCCGGCAGCGATCTTCATTCCGCCGAAGGCGACCCCGCCGGCTGCTCCGGTACAGGCCGCAGCCCCGGTCAAGCCGTCTGAGCCGGTGATTGAAGACCAGATCGCTGCGACTGAGCCCGACGTTGCTGCGGTGAAACCGCCTCAGCAAGCTGCTCAACCGTCTGGGGAAGCCGCGCCGTCCGTCCCGGTTGCCGCTGCTCCAACGGTTCCACCTCCCTCGGCTCGCTTGTCGCCGCCGAGCGTGCGTCCTGGATCGCGGATGTCGCCCGACCAGGTTACGCCGCGCCCGCAAGCGCCTTCAGCGGTGCGTCCCGGGCAGCCGATTGGCGGGCCACAGCGCCGCCTGATCGTTCCGCAGACTGGGCCGCGACCGGTTTACACGGCGCCAACGCCGCCGCCGACCGTAGCGCGGCCGACTGCCAATGCGGGTTTGAGTACCGGTGTGCCGCAGCGTGGGGCAATGCCCGAACGCGGCAAGCCGATCTTCCAGCGTCCGCGTCCTGGTGCTCCCATGCAGGGTGGAGCTGGAGCTCCCACTGGCCGTCCGCCGATGCGTCCGGGCGAGCGCCGTGGACCACATCCGACACGCGCGGGCGCGCCTGGCATGCGGCCTCCGTTTGGAGCCGGTGCTGGTGTAGGAGCGCCTCCGCCGCCGACCGGCCAGCGTCCGCAAGGGCGTCCCATGCGGCCGGGTCAGCGTTATGTTCCGCGTGGTGTGAAGGAAGGCCCGATGAAGGGCTTTACTCCGCCGCCGCGCTTGTCGCTGTCGAGCGAGCCGCTGCCTATCACGCGAGCCATCACCATCTCGGAAGGCATCAGCGTGAAAGACCTGGCGGAGAAGCTGGGCATTCGCGCCAAGGACCTCATTGCCCGGTTGCTGGCACGTGGTGTGTTCGCCACCGTCAACCAGACTCTCGATGCGGATCTGGCAACCGATATGGCGCGTCACTTCGGTGCGACCACCGACGTCATTACCTTTGAAGAGCAACTGGCGCAGGAGAACGTTCCCTCCGACAGCGCTACCGAAGACGTCAGCATGGCTGTGGCGCGGCCGCCGGTGGTGACCATCATGGGCCACGTCGATCACGGCAAGACCAGCCTGCTGGACGCCATCCGCTCCACCAATGTCGCGGGCGGCGAAGCTGGCGGTATCACGCAGCACATCGGCGCCTACAAGGTGGCGATTACCGACACCAACTCTCCGGCGTTTGGCCGCGAGATTGTGTTCCTCGACACCCCGGGCCACGAGGCGTTTACCCGCATGCGTGCCCGCGGATCGAAAATCACCGACATCGTGGTCCTGGTGGTCGCGGCCGATGACGGCGTAATGCCGCAGACAGTCGAAGCCATCGATCACGCCACCGCGGCCAAGGTGCCGATTATCGTAGCGGTGAACAAGATCGATAAACCCGATGCTCTGCCCGAGCGAGTGAAGAAGCAGCTGGCCGATCGCGGCTTGATGCCGGAAGACTGGGGCGGCACCACGGTCTTTGTCGATGTTTCCGCCAAGCAGAAGACCAATCTCAATCTGCTGATGGAAATGATCTGCCTGGTGGCCGACCTGCAGGACCTGAAGGCTACGCCCGATCGTCCCGCAACCGGCACGGTGCTGGAAGCTAAGCTCGATCGAGGACGCGGTCCGGTGGCAACCGTCCTGGTACAGAACGGAACGCTGCACACCGGCGACAACTTTGTTGTGGGCAATGTCTTCGGCAAGGTTCGCGCCATGTTCAACGATCGCGGTGTCGCGATGGACGCCGCTCCTCCGGCGACCCCGGTGGAGATCCTCGGCCTGGAAGGACTGCCGCAAGCCGGCGATCCGCTGGTCGCGGTAGCCGATCGCGAGAAGGCGCGCGACATCTCTGAGTATCGCGAGGGGAAGGCACGCGAAGCGCAACTGGCGAAGAGTTCGCGTGTGTCGCTCGAGGGCCTGGCGGAGCAGTTGAAGTCGGCAGGTGTGAAAGAACTGCCCATCATCCTGAAGGGCGATGTCGGCGGCTCCATCGAAGTGTTAAGCGATCTGTTGACCAAGATGTCGAATGAGAGGGTCAAGATCAACATCATGCGCGCCAGCGTCGGCGCCATCACCGAGAGCGATGTGCTGCTGGCTTCGGCATCGAACGCCATCATCATCGGCTTCAACGTGCGGCCCGAGCGCAAGGCGCAGGAAATGGCGGAGCAGGAGAACGTGGACATCCGCCTGCACTCGATCATCTACGAGTTGCAGGACGAGATTAAGCGCGCCATGACCGGCATGCTCGACCCGGTGATCAAGGAAACCTACCTGGGACGCGCCGAAGTGCGTGACACATTCCGTATTCCCAAGGTCGGTACGGTGGCTGGTTGTCAGGTGATCGATGGCACCATCAAGCGCGATTCGGAAGTTCGTTTGTTGCGCGACAACGTGGTGGTTTTCAAGGGCAAGGTCAGTTCCCTGCGGCGTTTCAAGGACGATGCCAGCGAAGTGCGTAACGGCATGGAGTGCGGTATCTCGATCGCGAACTACGGCGACATCAAGGTCGGAGACGTGATCGAGGCCTTCGTCATCGAACATGTCGCGGCGGAAGCGATAGCGTAACTTTGGATCGGGTGGAGCACGCATTCATGCGTGCATCATGCAGCAAGAGAAGATATTCGGCTTCAGCCGCTGCGGTTGCTAACAACTGAGCGGCTGAAGCCGAATCAAGTTTGGTTGGCTTAAACTGCACGCCTGAAGGCGTGCTCCACCCGCAGATTCCATGATCGCCTACCTTACCCTCGAGATACGTATTGAGGCGGCGCATTCGCTGAAGGACAAGCGCCAGGTGGTCCGCAGCGTGAAAGATGGCTTGCGTTCGCACTTCAACGTCGCCGTCGCCGAAATCGATCCCAGTGATGCCTGGCAGCGCGCGACGCTAGGAGTGGTAAGCATCTCGAGCTCGCGTTCCTACCTTGAGGAACTCATGCGCAGAGTCGAGCGCCATGCCATGCGGGTGGCCAACAATAGCGGTGGCGATGTGGTCGATTCGTTTGTCGAATTTTTCAGCGAAGCCGAAATCGGTGAGCGGACGAACGATGTGCCGTGATGGTTATCACCGCTTTGCCGCAAAATAGGCGTATGCTCTAACGTTCGCCTGTTGCAGGAGCAGTCACAAGTCAAGATGGAAAACAGGGGACAGAAACATCTCCGTGCCCGGCGCGGTGAAGCATTGCGGGAAGAGATTGCCACGCTGGTCGAGGGCGAGCTCGAAGACCCGCGCATCGGTCTGGTTGCGGTGAACGAAGTGCAGATCTCGCCCGACGGGAGATTGGCCCGGGTGTTTGTGCAGATCGATGGCGACGACGACGAAGTGGCCGAAAGCCTGGAAGGGCTGGCGGCTTCCGTCGGCTATATCAAACATAAGCTCGTCGCCAACCTGGGACTGCGTCACTCGCCGGAACTGGTGTTCATACTTGATCGTTCGCACCAGCACGGTAATCGTATTGACGAGCTGTTAACCAGGATCAAGAAAAGGAAGCGGTAGTTGGGCTCAATTTGGGATGCTGGACGAAGTCTTAGATCAGATCGGAAGACGTAACCGGTTTCTACTTACCTCGCACGCGCGGCCTGATGGCGATGCCGTCGGTTCCACCTTGGCTTGCGCCCAGATTCTGCGCAGCATGGGTAAGGAAGCGTCCGTGGTGCTGAGTGACGGAGTTCCCGTCATCTACCGCCGTCTGCCTTTCAGCGATTCGGTTGTTCAGAGCACCGATCAGGCTCCCGAAGTTGACGCCGCCATCATTCTTGAGTGTGACGGCGTGGCCCGCACCCGGCTCACCGGACTCGAGCACCACTACCTCATCAACATCGATCACCATGCCACGGCGAGGCCCTTTGGCGACGTCAACTGGATCGACACCAGCGCCTGTGCTACCGCCGAGATGATCTTCCTGCTGGCGCGCCGGGCGGGGGTAAAGGTTTCGCCGGAAGTGGCCACCTGCCTCTACACCGCCGTGCTCACCGATACCGGCTCGTTCTGTTTCCCGGGCACAACCGCGAGGACCTTCGAACTGGCGGAAGAGCTGGTGCGCTGCGGGGCTGATCCGGTACACATCGCGCATAATGTCTACTTTTCGGCGGCGCTTTCGAAGATGCGCCTGCTGGGCGCAGCCCTCAGCAGTCTGTCCCGGCAGGGCAAGCTGGTCTGGATGCATATCACGCAAGACATGATGGAGCGCTGTGACGCTACCGAGGAAGACTGCGAAGGACTGGTCAACTACGCACTCGCTATCGGAGGCATTGAAGTCGCACTGTTTTTCCGCGAATTGCCCAGCGGGGATTTCCGCGTTAGTTTGCGCAGTAAAGGCAGCGTGAATGTCGCTGCGGTGGCCGAGTCCTTCGGAGGCGGCGGTCATGAATGCGCCAGCGGCTGCGCCGTGAAGGGACCGCTGGCCAACGCGCTCGATGAGATGCTGGGGCAGTTTCGAGTTCGCGGTTACGACTTGAAGGTGCAGTAGCCATCGCCGCCCGTCGCAAGCTGGCTCTTCCAATCCCGAGCGGCGACCGTCTTCGCCGCTCCATCGAGCTTCTCACCCTGATCATTGTCTGCTCCTTCCTGTTTCTTGCCGGCGTACAGAGCGTAGGCCTGCTGGGCGCTGACGAGCCTCGTTACGCGCAGGTGGCGCGCGAGATGATGCAGCGCCACGACTGGGTGACTCCCACATTGTGGGGCAAGCCCTGGCTGGAGAAACCGCCTCTCTATTACTGGATGGCCGAGCTCGCCTACAAGGCCGCCGGAGGCGTACACGACTGGGCGGCACGCATGCCATCCATCGTGCTGACCACGCTGATGGTCTTCTTCATCTATTTCTGGGCGCGCCGATTCTATCGCGGCATGCAGCTTGATGCCGCGCTGATCACCGCAGGTTCGGCCATGGTGATCGGGTTCTCGCGCGGCGCCAGTATGGACATGCCGCTGACCGCGACCTTCACCGTTGCCATGCTGTCGTGGTTCGCCTGGTATCTCCAGCGAAGTCGGCCTTGGCTGCTGGGTTTCTACTTCTCGCTGGCGCTTGCGACCTTGGCGAAGGGACCAGTGGCCGTCTTCTTCGCGGCGGTCATCATCGGCATCTTCATTGCATTACGCCGCGAATGGAAATTGCTTGCCAGTACATTGTGGCTGCCCGGAGTGCTGCTCTTTTTGCTGACAGCCCTTCCCTGGTACATCGCCGTGCAGCGAGCGAATCCAGGGTTCTTCCGTTCATTTATCCTGCAACAGAACCTGGCCCGTTTCACCTCAGACCTGTATCGTCATGCCCAGCCTTTCTGGTTTTATGTGCCGGTGGTATTGCTGGGACTGGTGCCCTGGGTGGCGTTCGCGGTGGTGGCGGTGGTCGATGCGGTACGCGACTGGCGGACCTCCATCGGGGAAGCCGCGCGCGAAGGCCACCTGCAAACCTTTCTGGCGATATGGTTTCTGTTCCCGGTGCTGTTTTTCTCGTTCTCGCGTTCGAAGTTGCCGGGATACATCCTGCCCTGCATTCCAGCGGCAACCATCCTGCTGGCGGACTTCATCCGCCGCCGTGAAGGCGAAGGCGACAAGCCGCCGCTGTGGCTGATCCTGCTGCACGGAGCGCTCGCGGCCGGGTTGCTGATCGGCGCCTTTATCGTTCCGTTCAAGCTCCTGCATCTGAAGCTGCCGGTCAGCGTCTTGATTATCGCCATCCTGCTCGCGGTTTGTGCGCTTGCCCTGTTCACCGCGACGCTGCTGAGTCAGGGCTATCGCGTGCTCCGCTTCACTACGCTGGTGCCGGTGGTGATTGCATTTGCGCTGATTCTCCGCGGGACTGCGCCGATCATCGATGCGCTGCAATCGGCGCGTCCGGTGCAAGCGTCGCTGCAGGTCACCGCGCTGGGGCAGCTGCCCGACATTGCCGTCTACGACGTGCCGCGCGGCATCGAATACGGTCTCGGCTTCTATCGCAATCACGTCGTCGCCAATTACGGCCGGAACGAGATTCCTGATAAAACTCATGTTGTGGTGGCTGCGAGCGGAACCCAGAAGGAACTTGAGTTTCGCCTGCCGCAGCGCAGAGTTACTCGCATCGGAGGCTGGGAGCCGCAGCACCTGGACTTCTACCTGGTTGCCGCCAAGCACCCGGAACCATAATCGTGGAGATTCTGGACCTCAGGCATTTCGGCTCATCGGACCTGCGACCGCTGCTGGAGGACGAAGTGGCGGCGTGGGGCGGCCTGCTGTGCTGGGACTACCGCAGCTCGGCGGAGATGATTTTCCGCTACATCGACGCCAAGATTTTGCCCGGCTATGCTGCGATCGAGCGCGGCAGCGTGGTGGGCTATTCCTTCTTCGTCTACGAAGGCAGCAAGGGAGTCATTGGCGACCTTTTCGTTTCTCCCAAGCGGTCCGATGCGCGCGACATTGAGCTCCGCATGCTGGATCACGTCATCGAGACCTTGCGGGAGTCGCCGGGCGTGCACCGCATCGAAGCGCAGTTACTCACCCACTCCAGCGGAGAGCTCGCAGCTCCCTTCATTTCTGCCGGATTTCAGCGCTACCGCCGGCTCTTCCTGTCGCTGCAACTGACCGGTGCGGGCGCGCCGGAGCTGCGTCAGCTTATCCCGCACGACGATGTCCAGATCCGTCGTTGGACGGAGCAGGATTACCAGCCCGCCGCCGGCATTATCACCGCTGCCTACCGTACGCATATCGATTCGGAGATCAACGATCAATACCGTACCAACGCCGGGTCGATGCGCTTCCTGAACAACATCGTGCGCTTTCCGGGATGCGGTGTCTTCGACAGCGAGTCTTCGTTCGTCGCCGTCCATAAGCCCTCACGCGCGCTGGTCGGAGTCATCCTATGCTCGCGCATTCGTTACGACGTGGGCCACATTACCCAGGTATGTTTGCTGCCCGAACATCGCGGCTTCGGTATCGGCGAGGCTCTTATCGCAGCCAGCCACCGCGCCCTCAGCGCACGCAATGTGGAGCAACTGTCGCTGACCGTCACCGAAGCCAACCGCAATGCGGTCGGTCTTTACCGGCGCATGGGCTTCGCGGAGCGGCGCGTCTTCGATGCATTTGTCTGGGAAGGGTAAATCCTGACTGCAAGAGGTGCCGAAACAGAGAAGGGCATCAGCCCCGGGGTTGGCCAGCGGCTGATGCCCTCGAATGCAGCAGGTGTCGGTTATCGTTGCGAGAAGGTTATGCCTACAGCAAGCGGCGACGAATCGCGCCCACCATGCCGACCAGGCCGGTGCCCATCATCAGCAACGTGCCCGGCTCAGGAACCGGCGACTCAAAACCCGTCACCAGACCATACCCTTGACCGTTGCCGCAACCGCCGCACCAACGCGAGAACGGTCCGCCAGACGTCGCATCAAAGGCGGTGAAGACTCCGCTGTTCGGGTCACTGCCGCCGGACGTCTCCAGGATCAGCTCAAGGTTACCGTTGTTGGGGTCGTAAAGATACGGCGACCCAGTGAAGCTCAAGACGCTGCCGAAGCTAAAGAGGCCGCCGTTAAGGGAAAAGTTGCCAAACAGAACGGAGTTATTCGGGATGGTGCCATCCGGAACCGCTTGCGCTGTGGTGGCAAGGTAAAGCGAGAAATTTAAATTCGCGACTCCCTGGTTGGGGCCATTGTCGAAAAGGGTGTCGTAGAAGCTGATCGATCCAATGTTAATGGATCCATTGAAGGCTGTGTTGTTGTAGATCTGTTCATAGTTACCGTTGTCGATGGATCGGCAACTCAAAGGGATGCAGTTGTTGTTGTTAGGCGGGTTGCCAATGATGATGTCGGCCATCGCGGGCAGCGCAAGGGCAAACATCAGGCAAAGCGCGAGACCGGCAAGAACTCTCTTCATAGTTTCCTCCGAGTAACGCAACTGAACGCTGGAAATACCCCCATCTCGTCACTTGACGAGACGGAGACTTCCGCACGGGCCTGCGAGGCTGGGCGTACAGTCATCAGGGCCAACATTGTGCGTCGGGGAAGCCTGGTTGGCAAGAGAAACTTTCGAGGAATCTCGACGCGGCACTATGGGCGCCTTGGCCTTGACCTGTGCCGCCCCTGAAAAGCCTCAACCTCCCGCACTCCAGCGCTTCCGGGCTGGGTTGCAATCGCCTTCACGGAATTGTCGCGGCTGAGGCCGTACCCTGAGATAAAGCCGCACCTGACGATGCTTCCACTACAAACCCGCTCCCGCCACCGTAGCCATGTTGCTGCTCTCCAGTGCGCGGTTCAGTGCCGGCAGATCTTCCTTCACGAACTGCTGGTACTGCTGCTGCACGCCGGCAAACTGGCTTTCAAACTGCTTCAGCAGCGCCAATTGGTTGTCGGTCGGCGCGTAATCGGCTCCGCCCAGCACGTCGCCGCCGCCGGTGCCCACGTCGGCGTTCAGCCACATCAGGTTGAGATAGAGCTGATAGGGCTCGACGAAATACTTGTCGTCGCTGTTCTGCAGCGCCTGCGAGGCCAGCTGATTTTCGATGGCCTTCAGCTTCTGGCTGGTGGCCTCGACCTGCTTGAGCAGATCGGCCTTCTGCTTCAGCTGCGCCCTGTCGAGTCCGACGGAGCGAGTGGCGGGCTCGCCCTCATCCTCGTCATCTTCTTCGGTCGGCGCTGCCTGCGCGCTCGGCCCTTGCTTCTTCTCCGGCTTGAGCATGGTCTGGATCACAGACAGCTGCTTGCGCAACCACTCGATGCGGTTCACCATGTCGGACACCTGCGTGATGTCGTTGCTGATGCGCAGCAGCGTCGCGACCGACTGCTGGATGTCAGCTTCCGAGCCGGGCGAGTGCGGATCGGGCACGACGGTGAGCGGCTGCGTATAGGTCTGGCCATCGACCTTCATGCGCAGCGTGTATTTGCCGGGCGCAACGATGGGCCCAACTTCTGCGGGCTTGCTGCCCCAATGGGTGATGGGCCGCGACTCGGCGCCGCGGAAGCGTGGTTCGTCCCAGATATGCGGGTTATCAGGAGCGGCGGTGCGCAGCGCGACCAGCTTGGGCGATTCGTAGCGCATGTCCCAGTGCACGCGATTGAGCCCAGGCTGAGCCTTGCCATCGAGCTTGCGAACCAGCTTGCCCTGCGAGTCCAGGATCTCCAACTCGACTTCCCCCGTGGGCTTGCTCTTGAGCGAGTAGGTCAGCATGGCTTCGCCGCCATGCGTGAAACGATAGGTCGGGCGCGGCTCAAACAGTACTGCCGCCGCGTCGGAGTGGTGCTTGGCCATCTGCTCCAGGGGCGTGATGTCGTCGAGGATGTAGAGCCCGCGCCCGTAGGTTGAGACGACGAGGTCGTGGAAGTTTTTCTGCACCACGGCCCAACTGGCGGGAGCGTGTGGCAGGCCTGTGTCGAGGGTGCTCCAACTCGCGCCATCGTCGATGCGAGTAGTACAGATCGTTGCCGGTGCCGGCGAAGAGCACGCCCTGCGCAGTTCGGATCTTCGGCGATGACGCGCACGTACGACAGCTCGCTCTTGGGCATGTTGCTGTTGATCGGCTTCCAGGTCTCGCCGAAATCCGTAGTCTTGTAGATGTAAGGGTCGCGGTTGTCCACCAGGTGGAAGTCCACGCTGATGTACGCCGTGCCGGCATCGAAGCTCGATGGCGCGATGCTGGTGACGGTGCCCAGCGGCGGCATGCCTGCGATGTTCTTGCTGACGTTGCTCCAGTTCCCGCCGCCGTCTTTCGTGTACCAGACCTGTCCGTCGTTGGTGCCCGCCCAGATCAATCCCTTTTGGATTTTCGACGGCGCGAGCGCGAAGACCACTTCGCCGTAGAACTGCCCTAGGTTGTCGCCAACGATTCCACCGGATGGAACAATGTGAGCCGGGTCCTTGGTTGAAAGGTCAGGACTGATCACCGACCAGCTCTGTCCGGCGTTCGTGGTCTTGAAAATTACCTGGCAGCCGTAGTAGACAGTGTCGTGGTCGAAGGGATCGATGGCCAGCGGCGACGTCCAGTGGCAGCGATACTTCAGGTCATTGGGCGGCGAATCGAGCGTGTGCATCCACGGACTGACGGAGCGCGCCTTTGCGATATTTCGCATCCCAGCGCGTAACCTTGTTGCCGTAACAGGTGGCCCACACGATGTTGGGATCGGTGACATCGGGAATCGTAAAGCCCGATTCGCAGCCGCCCATGGCGCGGTCCCATCCGGTCTCGCCGTACTGTGGAGGCCAGCTCGGCCCGCGCAGGTTCCCGTCGTCCTGCATGTTGCTGTAGAAGTAGTAGGGAACCTGGTCATCGACCGCGACGTGATACATCTGCCCGATGGGCAGCGTGCACGCGATGGAAGCCGCGGCCGTGAACCGTGGTGATGATCAGTCCGGCGTCGTCGGTGATGACGAAGCGGTCGGCGTTTTTGGGATCGAACCAGATGTCGTGGGTGTCGCCGCCCCAGCGCTTCTCTTCGAAAGTTCATGCCGCCGTCGAGCGACTGCTGGAACGAACTGTTGGCGACCAGCACTTCGTTGTCGTTGGCGGGCGAAACAGCCAGGCGAATGTAATAGCCGGCGCGGCCGATCAGCGCGCGCTGATAGTTCACCGCTTTCCAGTTTTCTCCGCCATCATCGGAGCGCCACACGGATCCCTGATCGGCGGTCTGGATCAGCGCGTAGACCCGGTTGGAATTGGTCGGCGCGATGGCGACATCGATCTTGCCCACGGGCGAGTGCGGCAGGCCGTGGCCTTCGATGCGCTTCCAGGTCGAGCCGCCATCGTGCGAAGCATACACGCCGCTGCCGGGGCCGCCGCTGAACTCGGCCCAGGTATGCATCTCCACCTGCCACATGCCGGCGAACAGGGTATGCGGATTCTGCGGGTCGAGCGACAAGCCGGAGCAGCCGGTGTTCTCGTCGGCAAACAGTACTCGCTCCCAGTTCTTGCCGCCATCGGTGGTGCGATACACGCCGCGCTCCTGCTGCGGGCCGGTGGTGCGGCCCAACACGCAGGCGAAGACGATGTCGGGATTGGTGGGGTGCACGATGATGCGGCCGATGCGGCCCGACTGCGGCAGGCCCATGTTGCGTCCAGGTTTTGCCGGCGTCGGTCGACTTGTAGATCCCGTTGCCCATCACGTCGCTGTCGCGGATCGCCCAGGCTTCGCCGGTGCCGGCCCATACGGTTTTCGGCTGCGAAGGAGCGACCGCCAGCGCGCCGATCGCGGCGGCAGTCTGCTTGTCGAAGATCGGCGTCCCAGCGATTACCGCCGTCGGTCGACTTCCAGACTCCGCCGGAGGCGGCGCCCGCGTAGTAGGTGCTCGGGTCTCCGGGAATGCCGGCGACGGAAGCGATGCGGTTGCCGGTCCTTGGGCCAACAAAGCGGAAGCGGAACTGGCTCTCGTCGTTATTGCTGGAGGGTTGTTGCGCGACGGCAGTTGCAAAGAAGAAGAAGGAGAATAGGCAAGCGACATATAAGCTCAGTCTTCTGACGAGCATTAACTCGGACCTCCGAAGGACGGGCGACGGCGTGGATCGTGCTCCGAGCGCCTGGTTGTTCGTTAACGCGGTATTCACAACGAATGCAGCAGTGTATCACCGGGGTGTGGGGCAGATTGCGCGTCTGCAACCATGGTCCGTTGCGGTGCCCGCGAACTGCAGGTCCCTTCGGCTCCCCCTCGGCTTCGCTCGGGGTCCGCTCGGGACGACAGGCATGATAGACAGGTTCCGTTCACCCGTCCTCGCAACACTTCGTTACGCCGGCCATAGCACCTTTCGTGCACCTAAAGTGTTATCTCGTATAACGCGAACACCTGATTGACACCGCATCGCGATCAACGAGAATAGCTGGATTGAGCGCCACTGCAAACTTTCTCGTGATCAGCGTTTCCCCCGACACGTGGAAGCGCGCGGGTTCAGTGTGTTCAGGGCGCTTATGAAGGAGCCCCAAAAGGCCATGAGCACGTGTGTTTCTGTAGCGGCCGCTGCGGAGCCGGTCGACGACTTACCTGCCTCACTTCCGCGCTGGTCACAAGAGAGAGCCAACGACTGGTACGCGGCGCTGCCCTGGCTGACGGGCTGCAACTTCACCCCGGCGACCGCCGGCAATCAGCTGGAGATGTGGCAGGCTGAGACCTTTGATCCGCAGCGCATCGCTCTCGAACTGGGTTGGGCAGAAGCGCTCGGTCTCAACGTCATGCGTGTATTCCTGCACGACCTGTTATGGGAAAGCGATGTTGAAGGCTTTTGCGACAGGATCGATCAATACCTGCGGATTGCCGACAGCCACCATATACAGACACTCTTCGTACTGTTCGACTCCTGTTGGCATCCCAGTCCGCACCTGGGAGCGCAGGCGCCGCCGCTTCCGGGAGTTCACAATTCTTCCTGGGTGCAGAGCCCTGGCCGCGAAGCCTTGTCTAACCCTCACGAGTACCCACGTCTGCAGAAGTACGTCACCGAACTGCTGGCGAGATTCGGGAGCGACCCGGGCATCCTGGGCTGGGACCTGTGGAATGAGCCAGACAACGAAAACACCGGCTCGTATCCACAACTAGAACTGGCGGATAAACTGGCCTATGTGGATGCCCTGCTGCCACAGGTCTTCCAGTGGGCACGCACGGCGAATCCTTCTCAGCCGCTGACCAGTGGTGTCTGGATCGGCGACTGGTCGGCCCTGGATAGCCTGACGTCCATTCAGAAGACCCAGATCCAGCAATCCGACATCATTTCGTTTCACAACTACGAGGGTGCGGCGGAGTTTGCCAAGCGAATCGCCTGGCTGAAAGATTACGGGCGTCCGTTGCTGTGTACGGAGTACATGGCCCGTTCCTGCGGAAGCACCTTCGAGCAAATCCTGCCCGTCGCCAAGTCCCACAATGTGGCAGCTATGAACTGGGGCTTTGTCGCAGGCAAGACGCAGACGTACCTGCCCTGGGACTCATGGCAGAAGCCCTATACGGACAAGGAACCTGAAGTGTGGTTCCACGAGATACTGCGACAGGACGGCTCGCCCTACGACGCAGGGGACCTTCGCGCAATTCGCAATCTTACCGGGCCGCCGCTGCAAACCAGATCGGCTGCCGCCGGTGGCTGAACCGGCAGAGAAAAAGGCTTCCGTCCTACCAGGACGGAAGCCCTCACTTTGTTCTGACCTCGGAAGATCGTCTGCCGACTCTTACTCTGTAAGAGTGACCGCTGCTGCTGTGGAGGCGGACGTCTGCTCATCCGCGCCCACCGGTTCGCCCAGTATCTCGCCCGCGGTACGCAGTCCCTCAATGTAAGACTGATTGAGTACTCGCTCGTACTGGCCATCCTCGGTAAGCCGGAGGTCCCACAGACCGCTGTTGTGCCAGTGGGTCGGGTCGTCCCAATCGAAGCGGTCGAGGATGGGATAAAGGCAGACGGCTTCAATGTCTACGCCGTTCTGCCGGGCCAGTTGAATTTCCTGCGCGATCTCGATGATCCACTCGGCGCGGCCCACGCCAACATGGCTGGTTTCCGCCAGCATCAGCGGACGGCCATAGCGCTGCTGGATGTTCCGCAACATGCGGTGCAGCGGCACCCAGCGGGCATCGCGAGGATGAATGTGCCAGTGAATTTTCTCGCCACCGGGCACTTCCCATTGATTGTTGTGATAGAAGTTGCTGCCCAGGATGTCGAGATACTTTGGCAGTCCGCCCAGCTCAGGAGCAGCATAGCCGGCGATCATGTCCCAAGCCTCGAACTGAGACGCGGTCTGTAGCGATGCGGGTTCGGTCAACTCAGGCTGATCGAATGGGGGAACACAGTTGATGGTCGGCTCGGGATAGACGAAGCGCGCGCGCGGGTCGACCTGCCCACACCGCTTCACAGGCGGCAATGGCTGCCCTTACCAGCTGCCGCTTCAGCTCGCCGTCGCGACCCCAGGCGAACGGATACATGCAGTCGCGGGAGGCTGCCCAGCTGAAAAACGAGATCTCATTTACTGGCGCATAGAACGGGACCTGGTCGCTGCGATCGGCAAAGAAGCGCGCCATCGCGCCGGCAAATTTGCCGAAGCGATCGACAAACTGCGGCGAGAAGATGTCCAGGTCTTCCGGCCAGCCGTAGTGAAGGATGTTCCAGACAACCTGCACTCCGTGCTGCTGAGCGGCATCGGCCAGTGGCAGCAGGGAAGCGAAATCGTAGCGGCCTCCGCGATCGATCAGGTGCCAGCGGACGCCGTCGCGCGCGCTGCGCATGCCCATCTGGCGTATGAGGCCGTAGTCGTGGTCGGCCTCGGAATCATGCTGCACGGCGGCGATCATGTCGAGCCGCTGTCCCAGCGAGTTGATGTGGCAGGCGGATTCGAAACCCGCCATCCAGAAAGAAGAAAACAGTCGCGGCAAAATGGTCCCCTCGCCAGTCCTGCGGAACGATTGAAAGTGGCGATTGTGCGACCCTCGCATTTCACCATTCCTGTGGCCGACGTTGATTGATGTTGTGAGCTGATTCTAGCTCGACAGCAGAGCTTCAGCATCCCTCATTGGTTGCAGCGCAAATGCGCCCTTCAGGTTTGATGACGTGAAGTGGGCGCAGGTCACGACTTTGGGGGAGAACAGCAAAGCTGTTATGGCAGAATCAGGTCGTTGGGGTCACGGCCGTGAGCCATCACCTCGCCCAGGCGGGTAATGCTGAATAGTTCCTTCAGGCGCTCGTTCAAGTTGACCAGCTTCAGGTTAGCTTTGGCAGCTTTCGCCGAAACGTACAGCCCCACCATCGCTCCCAAGCCAGAGCTATCCATATAGCTGACGTTCGTGAGATCAAGCACCACCGTTTTGCCTTCGGTGAGCAGCGGCTTAACCGTCGCCTTCAACTCCTTGGTTGTATCCATCGTCATCCTTCCATTGCCATGAACGATGGTCTCGGTGGGAGTCGTCTCGGTGGTCAGGATCAGTTCGGGCGTCGAAGCAGCATCATCGGCCATACAAACTCCTATCGTCGGATTTCCCAAACAGTCTAGACCAGGGAAGCCCGGCGATCTCAGCGACGCAGCTAAACGTTGGAACGAGGCGGCTAACATTCACGCACTCAGCAGGTTATGAACAATAGGAAGCGCCAGGGGAGTTTTCGCCAGCCTGTCCGCAAGATAGACTGGATACAGAGATCAACGCCATGAAAATTACTGTTTCCACTACCGCTCCTTCGCAGATTGAAACCGAATGCCTGGTTGTTCCCGTCGTCGATGCCTCTGCGGCATCGACCAACGGCGAGAAGCCTAAGCCCTCGCCCCAACTTCAAACAGATGACAAGGTGGTGAACGACGCCGCTGCCGAGCTGATCGCTTCCGGCGAGATCACCGGCAAGATGCTCGAAATCACGCTGCTGCATAAGCCGCAGGGTATGAAGGCAAAGCGCGTGCTGTTCATCGGCGGAGGCAAGGCGAAGAGCTTTTCGTCCTACGAGTTGCGCAAACTAGCTGGTGCGGCCGTTCGCAGCCTCAAAGCGAAAAATCTGAAGAGCTTCGTGTTCGTTGCGCCGGCACTGGACTCGGGTGCGGGCGATGGCGTGAAGTCGATTGTTGAAGGCGCGTATGTCGGCAGCTTCGAGCCCAACTACTACCAGAGCGACCGGGAAGACAAGAAGATCGAAGAAATCGTTATCGCTGCGCAGGCAGGCGAGAAGGCGCTGAAGGCGGCCGCCGACCAGGGACGCATTATCGGTGAGGCACAGAACTTCGCCCGCGACCTGGCAAACGAACCGAGCAACAAGATGACCCCGACCGTCATGGGCGAGCGCGCCAAAAAGATGTCTGACGAAGTAGGACTACATTGTGAGGTATATGGTCCCGACAAGCTGCACGAGCTGAAGATGGGCGCATTCTGGAGCGTCTCGCAGGGCTCGGAAGAAGAGCCGCGCCTGATCGTGATGCGTTACGAGCCCGAAGGCGCGCCGCAGAAGCCGGTCCTCGGACTCGTAGGCAAGGGGATCACCTTCGATACCGGCGGTATCTCGATCAAGCCAGCCGAGGGCATGGAGAAGATGAAGTACGACATGGCGGGCGGCGCTGCCATGATCGGAGCCATGCGGGCGATCGCACAGCTCAAGCCCAACGTGCGCGTGATCTGCATCGTGTGCGCCAGCGAGAACATGCCTTCAGGTACGGCGCAGAAGCCGGGCGATGTACAGATTGCCATGTCGGGCAAATCGATTGAGGTGATCAACACCGATGCTGAAGGCCGCCTGGTCCTGGCCGATGGCCTGCACTACGCCAAACAGCTGGGCGCAACTCACCTGATCGACGCGGCCACGCTGACCGGCGCGGTGGTCGTGGCGCTGGGCATGGTGAATGCCGGCATCTTCTCCAACAACGACGATTTCTACGAGGCATTCAATACTTCGCTGAAGAAGTCGGGAGAGAAGATGTGGCGGCTGCCGGTGGATGATGAATACCGCGAGATGCTGAAGTCGAACATCGCCGATATGATGAACGTTGGCGGTCGTTGGGGCGGCGCGGTAACGGCAGCCATGTTCCTCAAAGAATTCGTTGGCGACACGCCGTGGATCCACCTCGACATCGCCGGCGTCGCATGGATGGAAGACACCAAGCCGTGGATTGCCAAAGGGCCGTCAGGGGTGCCAGTGCGCTCGCTGGTGGAGTTTGTGCAGGACGTGGCCACTGGAAAGGGAAAGTAACGCCCGACGAGGTTAGCGGAGCCGGTAACGTGAAAGAAGCGGAGCGCTCAATCGACGACTTTGAAAGCCTGCCTCGAATTGCCGTCCACCTTTTCCTTGATCTTCTTCTTGAGGTCTTGGTGAGCGCCGTCATCGTCGAAGCTCGCAGCGCTAAGCTTTGTGTAGGCACTTAGATTTTCGGTGTAGAAGAAGATGATCTCGTTCTTCTTACTCTCGCCAACAATGCGAGCGAAGCGCGACATTACTATTTGCGAATCGAGCTCGTAGCCTTTGGAGCGCAGGAACTTCTGTGTTACGTCGGTCTCGTGCCCGGGATGCTCGCGGATTTCATTTTCGTTGTCTGCGATGAAGACGTTGTGCTGGTACTCGTGCGCGCCGAGCGTAACTGGATTAGGCATTGGATAACGGTAGGAATCGCTGGAGCTGGGATAGAAGCCTTCCTTCTGGATTATGAATGTGCGCTTCAGATGCTTGCCTTGATCCACCTCTCCCCAAACAAATCTGTAGCCGCCGGCGATCCCATCAATGTCGAAAGGAAAGCTGCCGATATATCGAAGCTTGGGATCCACGTTGACGCGAAGCTTCGGTGATTCTTGCGATACGAAGTTGTTGGCATCAATCGACACCCCAGGCGGTGTAGCGGTTGTTTGCGCTTCGGCAAGAATGACGCATGCGCAGAGTGCCAAAATCACCATGAGTGTTCTAAGCGTTTCAGGCATATCCACCTATCCAGATCGAAGGGGATAGACGTTGCGGCAGCAGCTTTGGTGAGCCATGGCGCGAGCGTTCCGCGTTTGCTGTGAGCGATTGCCAGTAGAAACCGTGACGGAGTGCCATTTATCAGGTTTTAACCACGAATTTACCATGTGCTGATGTACTCGGAAGTTTTCGCCAATAGAGTAGCGGCAACAGCAAACCTGATCGGAGAGAGTGGGGAGAAGGCTTACCGGCCGCTCCCCGTTTTTGTTGGGGCTGGGACGCGCTTCCGGCGACGCAAGCGAACAGCATGTCCTTCGCTTCGCTCAGGATGACAGGTCAAAAAGTAGTGCCCGAAGCTGGCCTGAAGGCCAGCACTACCCGAGCGTGGCGCGTGGCGGTACGCCTGAGGGCGTGCCCTTTCAAAACGGCGGGCGGCGGGAAGCCTGAAGACCGTGCCCTTTCCAAGCGGCTACTCCATCATCGGGACATTAATGCCTTTCTCCTTTGCGAATTGCTTCGCCTCGTCGTAGCCGGCGTCGACGTGGCGCGCGACGCCGATTCCCGGATCGTTGGTCAGAACGCGCTCGATGCGCTTCGCCATCTCGTCGGTCCCGTCGGCGACCGTGACCTGGCCGGCGTGTTGCGAATAGCCGATGCCAACCCCACCGCCATTGTGGATCGAAACCCACGACGCACCACTTGCAGTGTTCAGCAACGCATTGAGTAACGGCCAATCGGCGATGGCGTCGCTGCCGTCCTTCATCCCTTCGGTCTCGCGGAAGGGTGAAGCGACGGAGCCGGTGTCGAGATGATCGCGTCCCATGACGATCGGCGCCTTCAGCTTGCCGCTCTTCACCATGTCGTTGAGTGCCAGCCCGAACTGCGCGCGCTCGCCGTAGCCCAGCCAGCAGATGCGGCAAGGCAGTCCCTGGAACTTGATCCGCTTGCGCGCCAGATCGATCCAGCGGCTCAGAATGCGGTTCTCGGGGAACATTTCGAGCACTAGTTCGTCGGTTGTGTGAATGTCGGCAGGATCGCCCGAGAGCGCCGCCCAGCGAAACGGTCCGCGTCCTTCGCAGAACAGCGGACGAATGTAGGCAGGCACAAACCCGGGAAAGTCGTAGGCGTTCTTCACGCCGTGGTCGAAGGCGAAAGTTCGAATGTTGTTGCCATAGTCGAAGGTCACCGCGCCCATCTTCTGCAGCTTGAGCATGCCTTCAACGTGACGCGACATGGTATCGAGCGAGCGCTCGACATACGCCTTGGGGTCGCTCTTGCGCAGCTCCAGCGCGGCCTCAAGCTTCATGCCGCCGGGCACGTAGCCGTTCAGCGGATCGTGCGCCGAAGTCTGGTCGGTGAGGATGTCGGGGACGACGCCGCGCTCGGCAAGCTGGGGAATGATGTCGCCGCAGTTGCCGACGAGCCCGACGGAGATGTTCTCCTTCTTGCGCACGGCGTTCTTCAGGATGCGCAAGGCCTCGTCGAGCGAGTTGACCATAAAGTCGCAATAGCCGGTACGCAGACGCTTCTTGATGCGCTCAGGATCGACGTCGATACCGAGGAAGCATGCGCCAGTCATCGTGGCCGCCAGCGGCTGCGCTCCGCCCATACCGCCCATGCCGCCGGAGACGATGAGCTTGCCGGTGAGGTCGCCGCCGAAGTGCCTCTCGCCAGCGGCGGAGAAAGTTTCGTAGGTGCCCTGAATTATCCCTTGCGAACCGATGTAAATCCACGAGCCCGCGGTCATCTGCCCGTACATGGTGAGGCCCGCCTTCTCCAGTTCGTTGAACCGCTCCCAGTTCGACCAGTGTCCCACCAGGTTGGAGTTGCAGATGAGCACGCGCGGGGCGTAGTCGTGGGTGCGAAAGATGCCGACCGGCTTGCCCGATTGCACCAGCAGCGTCTCGTCGTTCTCCAGCGACTGTAGCGAACGCACGATGGCGTGATAGCACTCCCAATTGCGCGCCGCCTTGCCGGTGCCGCCGTAGACCACGAGGTCCTGCGGGCGCTCGCCGACGTCGGGGTCGAGGTTGTTCATCAGCATGCGCATGGCGGCTTCCTGTCCCCAGCCTTTGCAGGAAAGCTGGTTGCCGCGCGGCGCTTTGATGGGCAAATAGGTGCTATTGGTCGGCTCAGTGAGAACTGGCATAACGCTTGATGGTAGTGCGTCCGAGAGTTGGAGCGCAATCTACGACTGTAGGAGGAGTAAGCAATTTTTCCGCAACCTGAACCTCGTGCGGGGAATCTGAAACGGCTGGAGACCAAACATGCCAGATTTGTTGCCTGTGGGAACACAGGCGCCCGACTTCAGCTTGAACGTCACACCAGACCAGAAACTTACATTGAGCGAACTGCGCGGCCAGCCCGTGGTGCTGGCGTTTTATCCCGCGGACTGGAGCCCGGTTTGCGGCGACCAGATGGCGCTCTACAACGAAATCATGCCGGAGTTTCAGAAGCATCACGCGGAAGTGCTGGGCATTTCGGTGGATGGTGCGTGGTGCCACTCGGCTTTCGCACAGCAGCGGCATCTTCACTTTCCGTTGCTGGCCGACTTCGAGCCGAAGGGCGCGGTTGCGCGCGCTTACGGAGCGTATCGCGAGCGCGACGGATTTTCTGAGCGCGCATTGTTTGTCATCGATCCTGAGGGGAAGATTTTTTGGAGTTACCTGTCGCCGGTCGGGGTCAATCCCGGAGCTGACGGCATTCTCGAAGCGCTGGAAGAACTTTCAAAGCAGAGGAGCAGTCATGGCGTCGTTGAAAGTGCCGGTAAGCAAAGCTGACCATATTCAAGGAAAAGAAAATGCACCCGTGACTCTGGTGGAGTACGGCGATTACGAGTGCCCCCACTGCGGACATGCGCACGGCATCATCAAGAAAGTGCAACGGCACTTTGGCGATCGCCTGCGCTTCGTCTTTCGCAATTTCCCGCTCGCCCAGATACATCCGATGGCCGAACCGGCCGCCGAGGCGGCGGAGTTCGCCGGAGCGCACCAGAAGTTCTGGGAGATGCATGACGCGCTTTTCGAGAACCAGGACGATCTTAAGCATGCCGGTGCTCGGGGAGCTTGCCGAGGAGCTGGGTCTCTCGGACAGCGACCTGGCTACGGCACTGTCGGAGCACGAATTCCTGCCCAAGATCAAAGAGGATTTCATGGGAGGCGTGCGTAGTGGGGTGAATGGAACGCCGACGTTCTTCATCAACGGCGAGCGCCACGAAGGAACGTTCGAATTTGCCGACATGGTTGAGGCAATCGATGCCCGGCTCGCATCCGCCCAAGGCCATCGAGTCGCCTAGGCAAAGAACTACGTGCTAGGTGGCCCGTTCTTCGCCCGTGGAGTGTAACGCGATAGCGAACTGCGGATACGTGCGATTCACGAAGGTGATTTATGGCAGCTACCGCGGATGGGAAAATCGATCTCAACACGGCGGAAGCTCACATTCTGACCCAATTGCCGGGGATCTCCAAGACGGTGGCGTACCACATCGTCAACCATCGGCAGCGACATGGCTATTTCACTGCATGGGAAGAGTTGAAGGAGGTCAAGGAATTCCCGGTCGACAGGATCGAGGAGATCAAGGCCCGCGCGGTTTTAGGGTGTCCACCCGGGGAAGATTGCCTGCCGCCTCGGCATTCCATCGAGCACCACCTGGAGAGGGAGCTGAAAAAGCCTGCCGGAAATACACGCCGCTTACGTACTACCAAGGGACCGAAGAAGGCTCACGACAGCGCGAGCCACAGGCCGCACTAAGTGCGAAGGCGTCCGCGATGCGGGCGTGCCGCGATGGGTCGAGTGTCCGCCGAGCTGGCGGCTTGACGGCAGGTTTCTCTCATATGCGTCGATCAGGATGTGCTGCGCGCGCGTTTCATAATGGTGGCGCAGCGTGACAATGCCAACTTTCCGCGTACTGTTCCGTCCTTCGATGGGAACGAAGGCGCAGCCAGGATGCGGTTGCACGGCCATGGCAGGAACCGCCGATACTCCCATCCCCGCTGACACCATGGCGAGAATGGTGGCGAACTGTCCGCTCTCGAAGACCACCTTCGGGCTCATCTTCGACTTGCGGCAGGCAGCGATCAGGCTGTCGCGAAAGCAATGGCCCTCCTTTAATAGCAGGAACGGCTCACGGTTTAGCTCGGCCAGGCTGACACTCTTGCTTCGGGAGCGAGTGTGGCTTTCGGGCAGCACAGCATAGAACTTCTCCTCGAACATTTCGATGCTGGCTAATTCGCTCCCAGGGATGGGCAGCGCCACGACGGCAAGATCGATGGTGCCCTGGTGCAGGCGTTGCAGCAGCGTGGGCGTGATGTCTTCCACCACTTTGACGCTGATGAGCGGGTGGCGCGCAGAGAATCCCTTCAGCAGCCGGGGAAGAAGATAAGCCGCGATGGTGGGAATGATTCCCAACGCGACGTCGCCTTTCTCATCGCCGGCCATTTCGAGCAACTCGGTCTTGGCTTCCTCCAGGTCGCGCAGAATGCGCTCAGCCTTGGGCAGGAAAGCCTCGCCGAAAACGGTAAGTTTGGCCGAACGCGGCAAGCGATCGAAGAGGCGCGATCCTAACTCGGCCTCGAGTTTGAGGATCTGCTGCGAGAGCGATGGCTGGGCGACGTGCTCCACTTCGGAGGCGCGGGTGAAGGTACCATGGCGCGCGACAGCGCAGAAATAGCGAAGCTGGTGGATTTCCATCTAAGAGCCCTTTCCTATGGATATCATAGGAAACATATATTGTACCTCTGGCCTTCGAGGCCGGTAGTCTAGACTGGTTGAAAGGAGATCTACCCCATTGGATAGCAAAGCGACTACCGCCGCGGCGGCCAAAGCTGGCCCCGGAGAATCGATACAAACACTCGACACCGCACCCCAAGGCACCTGCCCAGTAGCGCACGGCGGGCGGCCGAAGCAAACCAATCGCAACTGGTGGCCGAACCAGTTGAACGTCGGCATTCTGCACCAGCACTCAGCGCTCTCCGATCCCATGGGCAAAGAGTTCAACTACGCGGAAGAATTCAAGACTCTCGACCTGAACGCAGTGGTGAAAGACCTGCACGCCGTGATGACGAATTCGCAGGAGTGGTGGCCGGCCGACTTCGGACACTATGGGCCGTTCTTCATCCGCATGGCGTGGCATAGCGCCGGGACGTATCGCATCGGCGATGGACGCGGCGGCGCCGGCTCAGGCGAACAGCGCTTCGCCCCGCTCAATAGCTGGCCTGACAACGCGAACCTCGATAAAGCGCGCCGGCTGCTGTGGCCGGTCAAGCAGAAGTACGGCAAGAAAATTTCCTGGGCCGACCTCATGATTCTCGCCGGCAACGTTGCGTTGGAGTCGATGGGCTTCAAGACCTATGGTTTCGCAGGCGGACGCGAGGACGTATGGGAGCCGTCGGAGGACATCTATTGGGGATGCGAAGGCGAGTGGCTGGGTGACAAGCGCTACAGCGGCGAGCGCGACCTGGAAAACCCGCTGGCTGCGGTGCAGATGGGACTGATCTACGTGAATCCGGAAGGCCCGAACGGCAAGCCCGATCCGCTGGCTGCGGCGCACGATATTCGCGAGACCTTCGCTCGCATGGCGATGAACGACGAGGAGACGGTCGCGCTCATCGCTGGTGGTCACACCTTCGGCAAAACGCACGGTGCTGGTGAAGTGCCCAAGTATGTCGGTCCCGAACCGGAAGCCGCGCCGATCGAGACGCAAGGCTTCGGCTGGATGAACACGCTCGGCAGCGGCAATGGTCCGAACACCATCACTAGCGGCATCGAGGTCACCTGGACCACGACCCCGACGAAGTGGAGCAACAATTACCTGGAGAACCTCTTCGGCCATGAGTGGGAATTGACGAAGAGTCCTGCCGGCGCGCATCAGTGGGCCCCCAAGAACGGCGCCAGCGCGGGCACGGTGCCGGATGCGTTTGATGCTTCGAAGAAGCATGCCCCGATGATGTTGACGACCGACATTGCGCTGAGGATGGATCCGGCGTACGCGCCGATCGCGAAGCGCTTCCACGACAATCCGCAGGAACTCGCAGACGCGTTTGCCAAGGCGTGGTTCAAGCTGACGCACCGCGATATGGGGCCGCTGTCACGCTACCTAGGTCCGCTGGTTCCGAAGGAGCCGCAGTTGTGGCAGGATCCGCTGCCCGCTGTCGATCATGAGCTGATCAACGAGAAGGATGCCGCTGATCTGAAAGCGAAGATACTGAAGTCGGGTCTGTCGATCTCCGAACTGGTGACGACGGCGTGGGCGTCGGCAGCGTCGTTCCGCGGATCGGACAAACGCGGTGGAGCAAACGGGGCGCGCATTCGCCTGGAGCCGCAGAAGAGCTGGGAGGTTAACCAGCCGGCGGTGCTGGCGAAGGTGCTGCCCAAGTTGGAGGCGATCCAGAAGGAGTTCAACGCGCAGGGGGGCGGCAAGAAGGTTTCGCTGGCCGATCTCATCGTTCTTGGCGGCTGTGCGGCGGTTGAGGAGGCGGCGAAGAAGGGTGGCCACGAGGTGAAGGTTCCTTTCACCCCGGGGCGCACCGACGCTTCGCAGGAGCAGACCGACGTGCAATCGTTCGCCGTCATGGAGCACAAGGCAGACGGGTTCCGCAATTATCTGCAAGCGCGCAACGGATTGTCTCCGGAAGAGTCGCTGATCGATAAGGCGCAGTTGCTGAAGCTGACCGCGCCGGAGATGACGGTGCTCATCGGCGGCATGCGCGCGCTCAATGCCAACGTTGGACAGTCGAAGCACGGCGTCTTCACCAGCCGTCCCGAGACGCTGACCAACGACTTCTTCGTGAACCTGCTCGACATGAACACGAAGTGGCAGCCCTCCTCCGCGTCGGAAGAACTGTATGAGGGTCGCGACCGCAAGACGGATGCAGTGAAGTGGACTGGCACGCGAGTCGACCTGGTGTTCGGCTCGAACTCGCAGCTGCGCGCGATTGCCGAAGTCTATGCATGCAGCGACTCGCAGGAGCGCTTCGTGAAAGACTTCGTGGCCGCGTGGAATAAGGTCATGAACCTTGACCGCTACGACGTGGCGGCGGCGAAAAGGGCGGCGGTGAACTAGAACAGAGTGAGAAGCCCCGTCGTCTCGCAGCACGAGGCGGCGGGGTTTTGTGTTATTGTGCCGGGCACGTTCTTTGCCCGATCGGAGTCCGCTTTGCCCAACCCTATGCGCCGCACGGTTTCCGAGCAGGTGATGGTGCAGCTGATCGAGGCTGACGTGGACATCGGCTTCGGCCTGGTCGATGAGGCTAAGGCTTATCGCCTGCAGGGCAACACTCAATTCAGCGCCAGGGCCGTGGAAGAGGCCGAATCGATCGTTGTAGACATTGAGCAACGCCTCGAACGTCTGAGTGAGGATGAGGGCGGTCCATTTCGTGCGCTGGTTGCAGAATTGCGCAACGAAATCGCGGCGGTGGGACGAGACGAGCAGGTTTGAAGGCAGGTCTCAGGTTTGAAGGCAGGTCTGAAGAGCAGGCTTGAAGAGGCGGTGATTTTCGGCGGTTCGTATCAGGGCACGACTTCAGTCGTGCCGATCCACGATCAATGTCGAAAGGGCTTTAGCCCCTGCTGCGGGCGCAAAGGCACTCGCGGGCGGACGCCCGGTCGGGAGGATGGAAAGAGCGACTTGGCGGCACGACTAAAGTCGTGCCCTGATACAAACCGAGGTCGCCGCTACACAGCTGCACGTCCGCGAAGACCTCTTTCGGGCTCATTTACAATTTTCTGATTGGCTTCCGTCACCACAACTGTCGCTGAAAGCTCAGTCGAATCGGCGCGCTCTGCGACCACCCGTTTCTATCACCCGGAACTCGATGCACTGCGCTTCTTCGCGTTCCTGATCGTTTTCCTGCACCACGCCTTCCCTCATCAGCCGGAGTTCTGGACCAAGCTGGGGCTGCCGTCCGCGCTGGCGAGCGTGCTGTCGGGAATCGGCGCGACCGGCGCATTTGGCGTGAGTTTGTTTTTCGTTCTCAGCGCTTACCTCATCACCGAACTGCTGCTGCGCGAAAAGGAACTGGTCGGCTCGCTCGACGTGAAGTCGTTTTACATCCGGCGCATTCTGCGCATCTGGCCGTTGTACTTCTTCTTTCTCGCTCTCGCGGCCGCGATGCAGTGGTTCGTTCCCGGTCAGCACATGGGATGGCGTGCAGGCTTGGCATTCTCGGCACTGGCGGGCAACTGGTACATCGTCTTCATCGGCTTTCCCTCGTCGGTGATCTTTCCCCTGTGGAGCGTTTCCATCGAGGAGCAGTTCTACCTGACGTGGCCGCTCATCGTACGTCGGGTTTCGCAGGCGACGATGATTGCGTTCGCTGTCGGGCTGCTTGGCGTCGCGACCGCAACCCGCTTCTATCTCGGCGCGCATCACCGCTGGGAAAGCGAGATCTGGTGCAACACGCTGGTGCAACTTGATCCGATCGCCGCCGGGATACTTTTGGCGGTGCTGCTCAACGGAGTCGTGCCGCAGTTCTCCAAGCTGGTGCGCGCGGCCATGGTCGTCGGGGGAATCGCGTGTCTTGCGCTGGCCGCGCTCTACTTCGGAATCAAGAACGATCCGCTGACGACGTGGCGAATCGTGTTGGGATATCCCATGGTCGCGCTAGGAGGTGTGTTGCTCGTGAGCGCGGTTTTACGCGACGGCGCCCGTCCCGCCAAGCCGCTGGTTTACCTGGGCAGGATTTCATACGGGCTCTACGTCTTTCATGTGTTGGGATTGTTGATCTCCGACAACATCGTGTCCAACCAGACGGCAAGTCTCGCGCGCTATGGACTGCGCGTGTTAGTCGCGTTTGCGCTTACGGTCGCCATGGCAGCCATTTCGTATCGCTGGTTGGAAACGCCGTTCCTCAAGCTGAAGCAGCGGTTTACTTATGTGCTGTCGCGGCCGGGTGGGTAGTCAAACATTTCTCGACATGGCCAAACTCGCGTTGAAGGATAGGCGCGAGCGTATTTTCGAACTCAACACGGTGGCGAACCCATCGTCCGGGATAGGGCAGGTTGATATGCTGTCCGCTAAAACCTGCCAGTTCACACGCGCGGCTCACATTGTTGTGGATGGAACGAACCACGCTGATGATGAGTTTAGGTTTCAGCATGCGAATTGTTTCTGCAAGTCGCGATTCGCCACCGGAACAGACACTCTTTCGCAAGTCTTTGTCGAATCGGTCGACTGGCTCGCCACACAGGTCCACCAGATAACATCCGAGACGCTGGAAACACCTGAGGAAATCTGCTTCGCGAAGGGCAGGGAGGGCGTGTATGAACGTATCTCGGATAGCTCTATACAGACCCGAGTTCGCATCGTAAAAGAAAAGACCGGATGCCGGTGGGGCTTCGCCGACAAATAACATATGGACGTTTTCGGGACGGTACCGCCGGCGAGTGAGCTCGCGCGACTCAGGGGAGCCGTCGCCCATGCCGGTTGTTTTGCTGCTCCGGATCTTCATCGGCTTGTTAGTAAGTGCCACCTCTGCGAGAGTTCGACAAGCCGAAATAAGTTGCTGCCCAGCACTCCGGCCAAAAGAAGGCCTGCGTGGAGAGAACAGCCGGAGAGCAAGGGCAGACCTGCCACTTTCGTTTGGGACAGAACAGCAGGTTCTTCACTTCGCTCAGAATGACAGTGTGCAGGGCGCTTCGGAAGCCAACAGCGAAAAGCAAAAGGCCAAGAGCCGAGAGCGGCTTCTAATACTTCCGCATATGGATTTCGGTGCCGTTGCGTTCGAACTTTACTTCATCCATGAGCTGGTTGATGAGGAAGATGCCGCGGCCGTGATTGGAGTAAATATTCTCTCCGTTGAGCGGATCGGGGACGCGGAAGGGGTCGAACCCGACGCCGGGATCGCGCACAATGATCAGCATGCCGCGTTCGTCGTCGCAGGCGACGCAACACTGCACCTTCTGCTCGGGATCGTTTTTGCAGCCATGTACGATGGCGTTGGCGAGGGCTTCACGCAGGGCCGTCTCGATCTCAAATTCCTTGCCGGCGGCGCATTCCAGGCGGCGCGCCATCTCCATAATGCCTTCTACCACCGGACTGATGGCGGTAGGGTCGGCGTTGAGTGTGACCTCAATGCGTATCATTGGTGTTTGCACTCAGGGTTACGCACGCAAGAAATGAGTCGGTCCGGTTCAGAGTTCCCGGCCCGAGTTGCCATCGCCTCATACTGTCACACGAAAGCTGTTAAGGGTCAAGCTAGGAATGACTCGGGAGTGCGGTATGAACTGGCCAAAAAGTGGTACGGCAAGCTCGGCTCGGGACGAACCGCGCGTTTTACGACATGGACCGCGTACTTTGCAATGTGAACCGTTTTAGGAAGGAACAGCCGCTCATGAGATGGGTAAGCCTGACGCTGCTTTTTCTGCTGGCTATGACGGTGGCGCCGCAAGCTCGCGCCGATGAGTTGACCGTCGCGGCCGCTGCCGACCTGAACTATGCCCTGAAGGACTTGGCCGACCGCTACACGAAGTCCACCGGCAGCGAGGTAAAGCTCTCGTTCGGCTCGTCGGGAAACCTGTTTTCGCAAATCCAGAACGGCGCGCCATTCGATTTATTCTTCTCTGCCGACCGCAGCTATCCGCAGAAGTTGTTCGACGCGGGACGTGTAGACGCCGCGTCGTTGCACACCTACGCTGTGGGACATCTCGTGCTTTGGGTGCCGAACTCGTCGCCGCTCGATCCGCAAAAGCTCAAGATGAATTTGCTGACCGATCCGCGGGTGCAGCGGATTGCGATTGCGAATCCGCAACATGCGCCTTATGGCCGCGCTGCCATGGCGGCGCTAGAGCATTTCGGATTGAAGGACAAAGTCGCTGCGAAGCTGGTGCTGGGAGAGAACATCAGCCAGGGGGCGCAGTTCGTGCAGTCAGGTAATGCCCAAGCTGGGTTGATCGCGCTGTCGCTCGCGCTCTCGCCCGCGATGAAAACCGCGGGGCACTACTGGGAGTTGCCGCCCGATGCGTATCCGGAGATGCAGCAGGTCGCAGCCATTGTGACCGTGTCGAAGCACAAGCTGGCAGCACAGGCTTTCCTGAATTACGTGCTGTCGCCCGAGGGGCGCGATATCCTGCAGCAGTACGGATTCCGTACGCCACAACCATGATGGTCCAGGCACTAGCCCTCACGCTGCGTTTGGCAGTGGTGGTCTCGTCGATACTTTTGCTGATCAGCCTTCCGCTTGCGTATTGGCTGACGTTCTCGCGCTGGCGCGGCAAATTCCTGGCAGAAGCTGTGGTCTCGCTGCCGATCGTGCTGCCGCCCACGGTGCTTGGCTTCTACGTGCTGGTGGCGCTGGGTCCGCTGAGCCCCGTCGGGCGCTGGTACCAGTCGCTCACCGGCCACGGCTTGGCATTCACCTTTACGGGGCTGGTCATCGGATCGGTGATCTACAGCTTGCCATTCTCGGTGCAGCCGATGGCCGCTTCGTTTGCGTCGGTCGATCGCAAGCTGCTGGAAGCGTCAGCCATCCTCGGCGCCTCACCGTGGCGGACATTCTGGCGCATCGTGCTACCGCTCGGCTTTCCCGGCGTGCTTACGGGCTTTGTGTTGAGCTTCGCTCATACCTTGGGCGAGTTCGGTGTAGTGCTGATGATCGGCGGGAACATCCCGGGCGCCACACAAACAGTTTCGATACTTATTTACGACCAGGTGCAGGCGCTGAATTACCGGTTGGCGAACCAGACGGCCGGGCTGTTGCTCGTGCTCTGCCTGTTGCTTCTGACAGGCCTGTACGCGCTCCGCCGGCATAACGGGTGGGGTCTTGTGGGATTGGCGTTGAGCGGCGCGCAAACGGTGGCGACCTGACGGCGGGCTGAGCGTTCGCATCCGCAAGCGCTTTCGCGATGCAGTGCAGGCGTTTGAGCTTGACGTCGAATTTCAGGCAGGCTGCGGGAATCACCATTCTGTTTGGCGCGTCAGGCGCGGGTAAAACAACCATCTTGGATTGCATTGCCGGCCTCGAAACGCCGGACGAAGGCGCGATCGGCATTGGCCCGCAGCGGGTTTTCGATTCAGCCGCGAACGTCAACCTTCCGGCGCGCCAGCGGCATGTGGGATATCTGTTTCAGACGCTCGCGCTCTTTCCGCACATGTCGGTCGTCAGGAACATTGAGTATGGTCTGGCGGCGCTCAATGCCACGGAACGTCAACAACGCGTCAGCGAGATATTGAAGTCGTTCCACATATCGGAGCTGGCGCAGCGCCCTCCGCGCGAGATTTCCGGCGGCGAACGTCAAAGGGTGGCGCTGGCGCGAACGCTGGTGACGCGTCCGTGTACGTTGCTGCTCGATGAGCCGCTGACTGCGCTGGACGCGGTGACCAAGGCCAGGATTATTGCCGACCTGCGGGCGTGGAATGCACGCTTCCGAATTCCTATCCTTTACGTCACCCATGATCGCGAAGAGGTGTTTGCGCTCGGCGAGCGCATGCTGGTGATTGAAGCCGGCCGCATCGTGGCTGAGGGTCTGCCGCAGGAAGTGCTACATCGTCCTGAACTGGAAAGCGTGGCCCAACTTGCCGGGTTTGAGAACGTGTTTGACGGAACCGTGGTTGAGCGCCATCTGGAGCAGGGCACCATGACTTGTCGCATTGCCGGGTCGCTGGTGGATTTGGAAGTACCGTTGACGCGCGGTGATGCGGGTCAGGCGATTCGCGTCGGCATTCGCGCCGGCGACATCCTGATCGCCACCTCGCCGCCGCAGGGACTGAGCGCGCGCAACGTGATTGCCGGAGTGGTGAATACGTTGACGCAGCGCGACATGACCATGATTGCCCAAGTGGACTGCGGAGCTGTTTTCGAAGTCCACGTCACGCCGGGAGCGGTGCGTTCGTTGCAACTGGCAGCTGGCTCGCGGGTGTGGCTGGTGATCAAGACGTATTCGTGCAGCGTGCTGCGCTGAGCTAGATCGCGATCGCTGCCGCAATCGGATCATCTACCACGGCTTCTAGCAATCCGAACGCGAGCGCTCGCGTCGCATTCAGCTTCTCTGCAGCGATGAACATCTCCAGCGCGCGGGCCTTGCCCACGATGCGCGGCAGGCGCTGGGTTCCGCCCCAGCCGGTGATGAGGCCCAGGGCCGCGCCGCGATGGCCAAAGACAGCGTGAGGGCCGGCGATGCGGCGTTCACAGGCGAGTGCAAGGTCGAGGCCGCCGCCCATGCAGTATCCATGAATTGCGGCGATTGTGGGCGCAGGGAAGCTGGCGATGGCACTCATGAGTGCCTGCCCCATGTGGGCGAAGCGAAGGGCTTCCGGCCCGGTGAGGGCTGCGATCTCGTGCAGGTCGGCTCCCGCGGAGAAGAAGCGAGCGTTGCCGGTGACGATCAGCTTCGCCGGCGGGGTTTTGGCGAGCTGCGTGACGGCGTCTGTCAGCGCCTGCACGCGCGCGATGCTCAGACGATTGGTCTCGTCATCAGAGGTGAGGCGGAGAATCGCGACGCGTTCGTGCCATTCGACTGCGCAGAATTCATTGCTGCCGGTGTCGTTCATGCGGGAAAAGTAGAGCTTATCAACTCGCGATGACAGGGCGCGGCAGCGCTGAACGGCTTAGGCGATCAATTTCGTGAAGGACGCAAGAGCAGATCCCTCGCTGCGCTCGGGATGACAAATAATTGCTAATTGCTAATTGCTGGTTGCAAGTTACGGCCCCCGAGATACACCGGCTTGCTATATCCCGTCATCTCCAGGTAGCCGACGCCCGTGGCGGGAGCGCCGCCGCGAGTTCCGTTGATGGTGATAGCGCCCTCCCAATACGTCAGGCTGGCATTGCCCTGGCTCACCAACTCCTGGTCGGCAAGCGGTGTTCGGAGCTCGACATCGAGCTTGAGCGATGGCACCGTCACACGCCACTGAATGGGATAGCTCGCATGGGTGGCCGGGCTGGTGAAAGTCTCGCCGTGCGGCGTCATGGTGAAATCGGAGACGGAGAGAAATCGCGACTTGCCGTCCGCGTCGATATAGGTGCCCGATGAAAACGGATCGAGCGTGCCGTCTTTGTGGCGGAAGCGATAGAGCATCAGCTCGGTGTTGTCGTCGAGTTGCAGGCTGACCCAATCCCAGCCGGCCTGGTTCGGCTCGAGTTCGTGGGTGAAGAACTCGTGATCCATCCACGAAGTGCCGTCTGACCTGATAGGTCTTGCCGTTGAGCGCGACCGTGCCGTGTGGTCAGCAGGCGGGTGAACGAGATGTAATGCGAAGCGTGGCCCAGCTCCTGCGGCCTTCTGGCTGACGCCGTCTTTGCCGTGGATGACCGGCGGCTTGTGCGTGGCCAGGTCGAGCTGCAATGAGAACTGGTCGGCGATGGCCTGCAGCTGCTGCGTGTCGGCGTGGATCGGTGCGCCTGCCAGTTGCCGTTCCACACGCGCGGCTGTTCGAGGCTGGCGCCGGCGAGCCCGGGCCGGCGCGATTCAGGCGCTCGGTGTGGTAGAAGTGCTTGCCGTCGATGTCGCTGAGTGCGAGGTGCGCCACGTAGAGATCGCTGCACATCCCAAGGACTCGGGTTGGTTTCGTCGCGCGAGATCGCCCTGCCGGAAGAAGGTCAGCTCGAAGCCGAAGCGGTGGCCGTCGGCGGCCTTGAGATTGCCGGTGTAGTACCACCATTCGGTCTGGTAGTCGGGATGATTGAAGTGATCGCGCGGGAACTGGTAGTCGGTATCCCGGCAGCGCCGGCTGTGTACTGCGCGCCAGCGGCAGCACGCACAGCGAACAGCAAGGCGATGGCGACGCAGCCTATTCCTCATGCACCACCTCGATCGGGATTCAGCCGGGTGGCGACGCGCGCGGGATAGAGGCCGGCGAGCACGGTCGCCGCATAGACCACGGTGAGCGCGCCCAGCAGCACCGCGACCGGCCAGTGAAACTGGATGGTCCAGCCGAACGATTGCTTGTTGATGACGAAGATCAGCAGCAGCGAGAGGACGACGCCGAGCGCCAGTCCGGCGATGTTCGCCAGCAGGCCGAGCAGGCCGGCTTCGAACAGGATGAGCTTGCGAATCTGCGGTATGTCGGCGCCCAGGAAGCGCAGCAGCCGAACTCGCGCCGGCGGTCGATGACCAGCGCCAGCAGGGCGCCGGCGATGCCCATGACCGCGACGATGACAGCCACGGCCTCCAGCGCGTAGGTGATGGCGAAGGTGCGATCGAAGATCAGCAGCGCCTCCTTGCGCAGCTCGCGATTGGTGAAGATCAGGATGTTGTGGTGCGGCAACGGCTTGCTCCACCTCGGCTTTGACGGTTGTCGAGATCGCGCCGTGGCTGCCACGTAGACGGCGAGGTTCGACGGCGCCGCGATCGGGCAGATACTTCAGCAGGATCGAGCGGTCGACGACGATGAAGCCTTTCTCGCTGCCGTAGTCGTAGAAGACGTCGATCACGCGGAAGGGCACATTGCGCTTTGCCCAGCGGCAGCGTGATCGTGTCGCCGGTCTTGACGTGATGCTTGTTGGCGAAGGGCTCGCTGATCGCCACGTAATCGCCCTGGCGCATCTGGGCATAGACCTGCTGGCTGGGTCGGCCGGAGATAAACTCGGCGCGGCCGAAGCGGGTGCACGCCTTCAGTGTCGGCGGAGCCCAGAGTCGCGGGCATGCCTTGATAGCTGATTTCGTAGCCGCGAAAGCGGTCCATGCCGGAGACGCCGGGAAGCCGCGCGATGGCGTCGGCCAGAGCCGGGTCGATGGTCGGATGGCGGTCGGACGCCGGGTCTCCTGCGGGGCGCAGAAAGAGGTCGGCCTTGAGTTGGTTGTCGATCCACACCTGGACGGTCTGGCGAAAGCTGCCGACCATGATGCCGACGGAGACCATCATCGCGATGGCGGTGGAGAGAGCGCCGACCAGAACCGCACTGCGTCGCAGCGACGACGACAAGCTGCGCGAGGCGAGCATGGCTTCGACTCCGGCAACGCGGCGCAAGAGGTTCGAAGAAACGGCAGCCAGTCCGCTGATCATCGCGGGAATGGCGAAGGCGGAAGCGGCAATGAACAGCAGTGCCGCGGCGTACCCGAAAAACGGCTTGCCTGCGACCGCGGGCATACGTGCGGCGGCAGCTCCGAGAAGCGCGAATGCCAGGGCAATCCACAGGTCGCGAACCTGGTGCACGCGCGCCGCGTATTCGCGCTCACCGCGCGCCATGGCTTCGACCGGCGAGACTAGCGAAGCTTCGCGTGCCGGCGCCGCTGCCGATGCGAGCGAGACCACGACGCCGATGAACAAGCCGAGGGCGACCATGCCTGGCGTGATTTCGATCGGCGCTGGACGGCTGCTGACGTAGAAGGCATCGACCGTTGCGCCCAGCAGTTTCACCGCTCCGGTCGCCATGACGCGGCCAAGAACAATGCCCAGCACGCCGCCTGCAATGCCGAAGCAGACCGCCTCTCCCAGAAACGCGGCCATCACAGCGCCGCGTGTTGCGCCCAGAGCGCGCACGATACCAATCTCGGCGCGGCGGCGCACGACAGAAACCGAAATCGTGTTGTAGATGAGGAAGGAGCCGACCACCAGCGCGACATAGCTCAGGATGCGCAGGTTCCAGCGAAAGGCGGCCAGCATACGGCGGTTCTCGTCCGTTTGGCTACCCTCGCGTTGCAATTGAACGCCGCTCGGCAAGGCGGAGCGCAAGCGGCTTTCCCATTGCTCTACGCTGCCCGAATGAGGCAGGTCAATCAGCACGCGATCCACGCGGCCGGGCCGCTCGAGATCGCGCTGCGCGGTCGCGATGTCCATCACCACGAAGTCGCCGGCGCTGGCGGAATCTTTCAGCAGGCCGCGCACCGTGTACTCGACCACGTGATCGTTCACCTGCAAGCGCAGCTTGTCGCCGACATTCTTGCCGAGATGTTCGCTGACCCAGATGTTGTTGGCGTCGCTCAGGGCTTTCAGATCGTCGCCTTTGAAGTCGATGTTGGCGGGAGCGCGGTCGGAAGCGACCAGGCTCGAGCCATCGCCCACCAGGTCGAGCCCAATCAGCGGAACCGTCTCGCCGGTATCGGCAACCACGGCGTAGTCCTCAATCCGTGGGTGGATGGTGATGGGGTAGGGAAGCTCAGCCAGCCGGGCGAGCACGCTGTCGGGCACACCTCCCACGGCGCGCACTTCGAGCCCGGAGTTGCCGACCAGCGTCTCCATCGAGGAGCGAAACGATCCGGCGGCGGCATTGCCGGCGAGTTCGATGGCCAGCACCACGGCCACGCCCACCGCGACCGCGAAGATGATGAGCGAGGTGCGCAGCGGTTCGCGGAAGAATGGGCGAAGAATCAGTCGATGGAAGATGCGGAAGCGCGGCATCAAGTGCGCTCCACCTCTTCGATGCGGCCATCACGCATCTTCACCACGGCGTCGCAGTAGCGCGTCGACTCAGAGCTGTGGGTGGCCATGATGATTGCGACTCCGCGCTCATCGGCGATGCGCCGCAGCAGATCGAGAATCAAGTTGCCGGTAGCGGTGTCAAGATTGCCGGTTGGCTCATCGGCCAGCACCAGCAATGGGCGATGCACCATGGCGCGCGCGATGGCAACGCGCTGCATCTGTCCGCCGGAAAGCTGATGCGTCATGCGCGAAGCCAAATCGCCCAGCTCGACCAGGTCGAGTTGCTCCTGCGCGCGCTCCCGGGCGTGAGTGAGGCCGGCGAGCAGCAGCGGCAGCTCGACATTCTCGATAACCGAGAGCGTATTGAGCAGTTGAAACGATTGAAAGATGAAGCCGACTTTTTCGCGACGCACGCGGGTGAGACCGGCGTCATTGAGCTGCGAGGTGATGGCGCCGTCGAGCCACACTGTCCCGGAACTCGGGAAGTCCATGGCTCCCGCAAGATTCAGCAGCGTCGACTTTCCGCAACCGCTGCGACCCACGAGCGCAATAAATTCTCCTGGATGCACGCTCAGGGTTAAGCCATCCAGAGCCCGCACTACTTGGCCATCGCTGACGTAGTTCTTGTGAACGTCGTCGATCCGCAAGATGGCAGTACTCTCATCGGGCGCCGTGTTCCAGGCGCGTTTAGCTTTCAAATCAGTCAGATTCATGGATTGGCTGCGACCACACAAGAACTGCAGGCCTTCATTGGATTGCGCCAACTGCTGCCACGGCGCAGGTCTTTCCGGATTCGCATCGACTATTTCGGGCTACGCACTTCGATTTAGCCCGCCATCGGCAAAAAAGATGTGCCATGTTTTCTTCATGCTAAAAGATAGTTCCGTGCCTGTTTCACGCACAGCTTTCAGATGTATATTTGCCGGATTCGAGAACTCGGTGGTTTGAGTGCTCGAACGAAGGAGAGGCAAATGAACTCACGCTTCCTGCGCAGATGCCTGCTCGTGGTCCCGCTCGTTTCGGCCCTGGTTTTGAGCAGTTACGCAAGTCAACCCAGCCAGAACAATGATGATAAAGACGACTTCCCTTACCTTGAAGCTACCGTGGCGCAGTTAGAGGCGGCGATGCAGCAAGGCAAAATCACCTCCGAACAGCTGACGAAAGCTTACATCCAGCGCATCCTCGAACTCGATCAGAATGGCCCGAACGTGAACGCCGTCATCGAGCTGAATCCCGACGCGCTCGACATGGCGCGTTATGCCGACAAGCTGCGCAAGCAGCACATCATTCTTGGCCCCATGCATGGCATCCCGGTGCTGTTGAAAGACAACGTCGATACCGGCGACAAAATGCAGACTTCGGCGGGATCCTTCGCGCTGGTCGGACAGCCTGCGTTGCAGGATTCGACCGTAGCCCAGAAACTGCGCTCCGGCGGAGCTGTCATCCTGGGCAAGACCAATCTTTCCGAGTGGGCAAACTTCCGCTCCTTCGAATCCATCAGCGGATGGTCCGGTCGCGGTGGCCAGACCAACAACCCATACGGTATCGCCCGCAATCCTTGCGGTTCCAGTGCCGGATCGGCGGCGGCCGCGTCGGCGAACTTTGTGACGGTTTCGTTCGGAACCGAAACCGATGGCAGCATTGTGTGCCCGGCGAACGCGAGCGGTGTGGTTGGGCTCAAGCCGACGGTAGGCGTGACCAGCCGCGCCGGCATCGTGCCCATCTCTCATACCCAGGACACATTTGGCATTCACGGCCGCTATGTCGCCGATGCTGCCGTGGCCTTGGGAGTGGTGCAGAGCCGTACCTATGACGGCCGCGATCCTGCGACCGGCGGAGTGCCGCTGGGTTGGCAGGGACGGCAGCGCCCCAACATCCCCGCCGATTACACGCAGTTCCTGAACGCTCACGGTTTGCAAGGCGCGCGCATCGGCGTGGTTCGTTCGGCGCTGAACAGCTTCGATCCCAACTTCCCAACTCCGGCGGGGGTTTACGCGGCATTCGATGCGGCGGTAGCGGCCATGCAAGCAGCCGGCGCCACCATCGTTGATCTTGACGCGCAGAACTTTGCGTTCCCACCCGCCGATGGCGAGACCCTGGTGCTTTGCTACGACTTTAAGCATGACGTGGCCAGCTACTTCGGGACCCGCAAAGGTGTTCCCGTGGCGGGCGGCACCTTGGCAGACGCGATCGCCTTCAACATCGCTCACGCCAATGTGGAGATGCCCTACTTCACCCAGGACATTTTCGATCTCGCCAACTCGCTGCTGGAAGGCGCCGATACTCCGCAACCTGCGTTTGGCGGCATGACCTACAACCAGGCGCTGGCCGACGACAAGAGCGCCGGCAATAATGGCATTGACCTCGCCTTGAGCCAGTTCAATCTCGACGCCGTGATGACCGCAACCGATAACCCGGCGTGGTCAACCGACCTCATCTACGGCGACCATTTCCTGTTCGGCACTTCTGGATTGGCAGCTCCTGTGGGCTATCCCGATCGTGCAGGTTCCGGCGGGAGAGGTGTTCGGCACACCGGTGGGGATCAGCTTTTTCGGGACGGCGTTCAGCGAGCCTACGCTGATCAAGCTGGCTTCGGGCTACGAAGCTGTCTCGCAGATGCGCAAACATAACCTGCCAACCTTCCACCGGACGGTGCCGTTCGATCACATCGATGGCACAACGCTGAATTGGAAGAAAAATGTAAGTGTTCCTCCGCCGAGCAACACCAACCAGAACCAGCCCGCAGCCAGCGCTCCTGTCTCACCTAAGGACAGGAAACCGCTGCGGCATCTGTGAGGTTGTAGGTAAAGGAAACGAGTGGGGTGCAGTCTGTTTCCGGCAAGCCCGGCGTCAGATTGCCCCCATTTCCTGTTCAGGCTATGATTTGCGGCTTCGGGCTACGGCTTCGCGGGCTTCCTTGTCGGCGGTGCGGCGGCGTTCGGTCTCGCGCTTGTCCCAGGTCTGCTTGCCCTTAGCCAACGCGAGCTCAACTTTCACCCTCCCATTACGGAAGTACAGCCGCGTCGGGATCAGCGTGAGTCCCTTCTGCTGCGTCTTGCCCACCAGCTTATCGAGCTCGTTCTTGTGGACCAGCAGCTTCCTGGTGCGGATGGGTTCGTGATTGAAGATATTGCCGTGGTCGTACTCGCCGATATGAGCGTTGATCAGCCACAGTTCGCCGTCTTTAATCAGGCCGTAGGCGTCTTTGAGGTTGGCGCGTCCGGCGCGAACCGACTTGACCTCGGTGCCGCGCAGCGCGATTCCGGCTTCGATCTTTTCCAGCAGGAAGTAGTTGTGCGACGCGGCGCGATTCTGCGAGGCGTCGCGATCACCGCTGGAGACGGGATCGCGGCGGCCCTGTTTGGGCTTCTCGGAGACTGTGGCTTGAGTTCGGCGTGCCATGGATGGTCGTTCGACGGTGTCGAGGAGACGCCGCCAGCATCGTTTCCGTATGCTAACACGCGGTTAACACAGGCAGGTTAGTCTGGTTCACGAATGCTATAATCGCGCCGATTTCGGCCTGTGCTCCCGGCCCGAGTAGCTTACGTTTAGAAGCCCGATGTGCTCACTTATTGCGTACACTAAAGTCTGAAACACAGACCCGAACCCGTCCGGCTTCACGACGCGGGATCGGATTTATCCCGGAATCATAAGGACTGCGATGAAACGGCTCACCTGCGTCCTGGCCCTGCTGCTAATTGTCGTTAGTGCAGCCGGAGCCACTGACAAGGCCAAGGCTTTCTACAAGCAAGGATTGGCGGCCGAAACACGGCTCGATTACGTAGCCGCATACAATTTGTATCACCAGGCTTACGACGCCAAGCCCGGGGACCTAACCTACCGTGCGTCTTTCGAACGAGTGCGTTTTCTGGCCGCAGCGTCGCTGGTGCACCAGGGCGAATTGCTGGTCAATAGCGGCAAGTTGCAGGAGGCCCTGACCCTGTTCGAGCGCGCGCTGGGCATCGATCCCTCGAGCTTTATCGCGCAGCAGGAAGCCAACAAGGTTCGCGACGTCCTGCGCAAGAACCAGCAGATCGAGGACGGGACGGCGCCCCCACCCACACCGACGTCGGCGCTGCACAAGCGCATGGAACAGGCGACTGGGCCGGTTGAGCTGGCGCCCATCTCTGACACGCCGATTACCCTTAAGTTGAGCGAAGACAGCAAGACCATCTACGAGTCCATCGGCAAGCTGGCGGGCATCAACGTGTTGTTCGATCCCGATTACACGTCGCGGCGCATTCGCGTTGACCTGAACGGCGTCACCCTGGAGCAGGCGCTGGAAATTACCGCCCTGGAGTCAAAGACATTCTGGCGGCCAGTGACGCCCAACACAATCTTCATTGCCGCCGATACTCCGGCGAAGCGCAAAGAACTCGAACAAAGTGTCATCCGCACTTTTTATCTCACGAACCTGTCGCAACCGAACGAACTGCAGGACCTGGTCAATATTCTCCGCACTCTTTTAGATACCCAGCGTCTGCAGCAGTTTCCGTCGCAACAGGCGATCGTGGTCCGCGGAACTCCCGACCAGATTGCCATGGCGGAGAAGCTGATTGAGGACCTCGACAAGTCGCGTCCTGAAGTAGTGGTGGAAGTGGTGATCATGCAGGTGCAGCGCAACAAGCTGCAAAATCTGGGAATCCAGCCTCCGGGCATGGCCTCAGCGAGCCTGGTTGATAACAGCAGCACGACGACCTCGGCGACCGGCACGAATGTTGGAACCGGCAACGGCACCGTCAGCACCACCACCGGCAACACCACAGGCTCCATCAGCCTGAACAGTCTGGCCCATCTGAATGCCACCAATTTCCAGGTGACGGTGGGCTCGGCGACCGCCTACTTCCTGTACACCGACAGCACGTCCAAGATTTTGCAGCAGCCGCAGATACGCGCGCTCGATGGGCAGAAAGCCTCGCTGAAGCTGGGTGAACGCGTGCCGGTTGCCACCGGATCGTTCCAGCCGGGCATCGGCGGCGTGGGCATCAACCCGTTGGTGAATACTCAGTTCAACTACATCGACGTCGGGGTAAACGTCGACATAACCCCGCGCATTCATGGCATCGACGAGGTCACGCTGAAAGTCGCCATGGACATTTCAGCGGTTGATTCCTACCAGAACATCGGCGGAATTCAGCAGCCCGTAATCGGCCAGCGCAAGATCGAGCAGGAGATCCGCCTCAAAGAGGGTGAAGCCAACATCATGGGCGGCATCCTGGAAGAGACTGATACCAAGAACCTGCAGGGTATTCCAGGACTGGCGCAGATACCGTTCTTCCGCTACCTGTTTTCTAACGAGCAGAAGAACCGAATCGACAACGAGTTGGTCTTCATGCTGGTGCCGCACATCGTGCGCGCCCAGGAGATCAGCGCCTCGAATACCAGGTCGATCGACGTGGGCACGGCCAATGTAATCCAACTTCACCGGCCCAGCATTCTGCCGGAGAGCACGCAGGTCATCAACTCGCAAGGAGTGTCGTCGCGCAACGCCGGGCCGCCAAACCCGGGAACGCCGTCCATGCCACAAGACCAGCAGCCCGGCGGAGTTCAGAACCGGTCGCAAGAGCAATCCCCGGCAGCGGCCCCCCAGGGGAGCGCCATTGTGAGCTTCGACCCGGCCAACCTGAACCAGGCGATCGGCTCGACGTTCACCGTCAACGTGAGTGTGGCGGGAGCGCAGAATGTGAATTCGGTTCCGCTGCAAATCACCTACAACCCAAGCGTGTTGCAGCTGCTGAACGTCTCCAATGGCCCGCTGCTCGAACAGGATGGCCAGCCCGTGGCCCTGGTCCATCGCGATGATGCCATGGCGGGCATCGTGCAGCTTACCGCTTCGCGTCCGCCCGGGGCAGCCGGAGTCTCAGGCACCGGTTCGGTCTTCACTCTGACGTTCCAGGCGAAAGCTGCCGGACAGGCAACGCTGAGCATCAACCGCGCGCAATTGAAGAATGCCGCCATGCAAACTTTGCCTGCCAGCGGCTCGCAGGCGGTTGTGACCGTCCACTGAGCAGCGCGTCTAATCAGGTAAGGGAGCGAGGCTCAACTCTGCTCCCTGACCCCTGTTTTGAACGGGCTAGAATAGCTGTAGTGAATAAAGGCTTTTCACAATCAGAGTGCGCTACCCGCAGATTTGCCTGGCGGCGCCCCGGAATCGCACGGCGAGTGGCCGCTCGCGGCTTCACGGTTATTGAATTAATCGTCGCCATGACGATCCTGATGATTCTGACGGCGGCGGCGGTACCCGTGGTACGAGTCACCATCGAGCGCAACAAGGAACGCGAGTTACGCCGTGATCTGTGGGAGATGCGCGACGCAATCGATCGCTACAAAGATGCTGCCGACCGCGGTGCCTTCCAGGTAAAGCTCGACAGCCAGGGCTATCCGCCGGACCTGGACACGCTGGTAAAGGGCGTCGATTCTAATGGTAAGAAGCTGCGCTTTTTGCGGCGCATCCCGGTTGACCCAATGACGGGCAAAACCGAATGGGGTCTGCGCTCCATGCAGGACGATGTGGATTCGGACTCCTGGGGCGGGCAAAACGTGTTTGACGTGTACACGAAATCCGAAGGCACGGGCCTGGATGGAACGAAGTACAAAACATGGTAGAGGTGTGAAGAGGCGCAGCTTTAGCTCCGCCGAACAGATCGAAAGCTCCGCGTACTGCTGGCCGTTAGGCCAGCGTAGCGCGGTTTGGGTAGAGCTGGCCTTCAGGCCAGGCGTCTATGCCGCAGAAAATACGTTGGGGCTTTAGTCCCTCAGATGTGAAATGAAACGACGCTTCAAACAACGCGGCTTCACCCTGATCGAGCTGATGGTGGTCATCAGCATCATCGTGATCCTCATGTCGGTAGCCATTCCGCGTTACCAGATCTCCATCTTGCGTGCGCGCGAGACCGTGCTCCACGACGATCTCTACACGCTGCGCTCGGTCATCGACCAGTACACGCTTGACAAGCAGAAAGCGCCGCAATCATTGCAGGAACTGGTTGACGCCGGGTATCTGAAGCAGCTTCCCAAAGACCCGTTCACCAACGCGCGTGACTCGTGGGTTCCGGTGACCGACGATTCGCTGATGTCCCCCGATCAGACCGAGCCAGGAATCATCGACGTCCACAGCAGCAGCGATTCCAACTCGACAGAAGGCACACCCTACAGTTCGTGGTGAAGAAGCTGTCAGCTTTCAGCCGTCAGCTCTCAGCTAGGGTTGTGGCCCAACATTCGTTTTGGGGGCAATCGATTTTAGGTTGGGATTCTCAGCGGCCCTTTCTTCCGTAGGGTGAATCGCGCGCAATGAAGCAGCTCTCGCCCGGGTTTAGCTGAGAGCTGACGGCTGATAGCTGACAGCTATTTCCCCTTCCGTGCTTCGGCTTCCGCCAGCCAGCCGCGCCGCAGCTTCTCCTCGGGAATGCTCGACAGGTAGGGTTTGATGTCGAGGATGGGCGTGCCGTCCAGCATGTCGATTCCGCGAACCCGCATTCGTGCGCCTTCACGGCCCAGCAACTCGACCGTGGTCAGCGCAATCGGATTCGGCCGGCGCGGCGAACGCGTAGCAAACACGCCGTGTGCGCGGTCATCGCAGGGTGGCTTGCCGCATAGCTCGAAGCCCGTGGAGCGATCGAACATCCACACGACAATGAGGTGCGAGAAGCCCTCGATGTCGGTCAGGCCCTCTGCGAATTCCGGCAGGATCTCCAGTTCACCCTCGGCATCGTGCTTTGCGCCGAGCCCGCGCGGAATCTCCTTGGTGTCCTGGTAACGACTGCGAACATACCCGATTGCCTTCGGGGTGAAGAGCGACTCAGTATTCACGAGAGGAAGTCCTCGGTACTTCTAATCGAACTAACGTTAGTAGTGCGCGTTGATCAGCCGAATGGTTTCGAGCACCACGTCTCCGGCAATGGCGAGCGATTTCGGGCTGAGCTTGTCGATGGTATCCAGCGGCGTGTGGTGGTAAGCATTGTTGTATCCGTAATCGAGATCGATGATGTCGACTGACGGAATGCCCGCTTTCAGCATCGGCAGGTGATCGTCTTCGATAGCGGCTTCGATCTGGTAAAAGTGCGATTGATATCCCAGGTTGCTGGCGGCCTTGTAAACCAGTTCGCTCAGCCACGGAGTTGAATTGGTTTCCTTCTGGATGTCGAGGTCGGCATCGCCGATCATATCGACCAGCAGGAATGCCTTGATCTGTTTGGCGGTGCCATCCTGCTGCCACTTCTGCGCCAGGTGCTTGGTGCCGTACAGGCTGTCGCTGGCGCTCCATTGCACAAAGGCTTCTTCGCCGTCGGTCCACAGCAACCACACGCTGTAGCCTTGCGGCGGATTGCTGCGGAAGTAGTCGGCCAGCGCCAGCAGCAGGGCAGTCGACGATCCGCCATCGTTGGCGCCAACGTAGGTCTTGGGCAGCGGATAGTTCGTGTCGTAGTGGCCGGCGACCACGATGATGCCGTCCTTCTTGCCCGGGAACTTCGCGATGATGTTGTTCATCTTGAAGCTGCCGGCCGGCGTCTGCGCAGTGAAGGTGTCGTCTTCCACCTGGTCGCCCTTCAGCTTGGCATGGATGAACTGCTCAAGCTTCGCGTGACCCGGGCTGCCTACCGGACGCGATCCGATAGCCACGATTTCTTTCACGTACTGCATCACTTTGTTACCGTCGATGGCGTTGCGCTGGGTATCGGAAGGCATGTCATTGATGGCGGCAGCCTGCTGCACATGCGGGTCAGGAGCAGCCGGCTTGGCCTGGTTAGCGCTTGCCGCGGCCGGGACACCTGCGGCGGCTGGCGTGGATTGCGGTTTGGAGCAGCCGGCAGACACCAGGAATATGACGATACAGAATAGAAGCACTGGACGCGCAGTCATGTGCAGGTATTGTAATTCTCGGCGCTGATGGTTCGCCAAGGCGTGGGTTACAATTGCCAGTTCCCTGCAAATAATCCGGAGACACTCCGACCTATGGCATCCGCAGTTATGGCTCTATCGACCGAAGACGCACCGGCCCAGCTTCCCCATCACAAGGTGAAGTATAAGAAGCCCTATCAGCGTGCCTGCAACGAGAAGGACGACAAGGGCAAGATCTGCGCCGGCCACCTGAAGCGCTGGTTCTACCTGACCGATCAGATTGAGCAGGCATGTGGCGACGTGAAGGCCGCTTACGGCCCGCAGGCGGAGATCTATCGCTGCGAGCACTGTAAGACGCTGTACCTGCCGTCCCCGGAAGAGCCACGCGGCAAGAACGTTGCAGGATTGGGGCAAAAATCGGTGTTCGGAGTGACCGTGGCGCCAAAAAGTGGCCCTGCGGGCGATAAATCAGAGTCATAGTTCCGGAGAGCTCCATCACTCCGGATGATAGGACGCTGTTTGGTTTTGCTGAATCGGCGCTGTGGGGCGCTGAAATCAGCGATAGATTCGCGATTTCGTGGGGAAATCGTTCACTCGTGGAAGGTCAAAGTGTCTGACGTATCTGAGCTGATTTACGACTGGAACACGGCTTATGCTCGCTCCATGAAGCCGGCAGGACGGGCTCTGCTCAACGACGAGTCACTGCGCGACGGACTGCAGTCGCCATCGGTGCGCGACCCTTCCATCGAAGAGAAAATCGAGATCCTCCACCTGATGGAACAGGTCGGCATCAACATGCTCGACATCGGGCTGCCGGGTGCCGGGCCGCGCGCCGTGGCGCACGCCGAGGCATTGGCCCGCGAGATCGGCCGCGCGCGCCTCAACATCAAGCCCAACTGTGCGGCGCGCACCCATGAGAACGACATTCGCCCGATTGCCGAGATCGTGCAGCGCACCGGAGTTCCCATCGAGGCTGCGACCTTCATCGGGTCTAGCCCCATCCGCCGCTACACCGAAAACTGGACCGACGACTTTCTGCTGACCACCACGGAGAACGCGGTGAAGTTTGCGGTCTCGCACGGTCTCGACGTCATGTACGTGACCGAAGACACCACGCGCTGCGATCCGGAAACCATCAAGCGCATGTACACCGCAGCCATCAACTGCGGAGCCAAGGCAATCGTCATTTGCGACACTGTGGGACATGCGACTCCGATGGGTGTGGTCGCGCTGATCCAGTTTGTGATGAATGAAGTGGTAAAGCCCAGCGGAGCGGATATTCGCGTGGAGTGGCACGGCCACTGCGATCGCGGACTGGCGGTAGCCAACTCTCTCGGCGCGCTGGTCGCGGGCGCGGAAGTTGTTCACGCCACAGCGTGCGGTATCGGCGAGCGCGTCGGCAACACGCAGATGGACCAGATGCTGGTCAACCTGAAACTGCTCGGAGTCGAGCCCTGGGCGAGCCAGGACCTCACCAAGCTGAAGGACTACTGTGAGGTAGTGTCGAGGGCCACGGGAGTTCCTATCCCCAAGAATTACCCGGTGGTGGGAGACGATGCTTTTCGCACTGGAACCGGCGTCCACGCCGCGGCGGTCATCAAGGCCTATCGCAAGAACGATGCGGAGTTGGCGGACAGCATCTACTCCGGCGTGCCGGCACGGTTCTTTGGCATGCAGCAGACGATCGAGATCGGCCCGATGAGCGGGAAGTCGAACGTCTACTTCTGGCTGGAGCGTCACGGCTACGAAGCAACAGACGAAGTGGTCGACCGCATTTATCAGAAGGCGAAAAACTCCGAGCGCATGCTGACCGACACCGAGATTCTCAAGTGTGTCCAGGCTGCCTCAAAGCAACCCAAAGAAATTGCGTCGTAGAGGCTCGCGGTGCCACACGCCTTACCCGGTTCAGGCGCGCACTTGGAGCGTCTGACCTCCATCTGCTACTCTGCCAGATTGCACTTCTGCGAAGGAACATCCCAGACATGTCACTGACTGACTCTCTCCAGCGTGCGGTTGCGCTGTCGCTTTGTTTCGCAATCGCGCTACCGTCGGTTGCCGCTCAAAAAAAGACTGCCGACAGCACCACCCAGCCCTCGTACGAATCGCCGCAGCCGCAGCGCGAGAACCTCGACCTCTACATGTACCAGCTCATCCGGCAGGAAGGGTTGCAACACTCGCATGTGATGGAGTACGCCTCGGCACTGGCGGACGGAATCGGGCCGCGCCTCACCGGCTCGCCGAACCTGCAAAAGGCGAACGCGTGGACGCGCGATCAGCTCACGGCGATGGGCTGCGTCAACGCGCACCTGGAAGATTGGGGCGAGTTCGGTATGGGCTGGCAGCAGCTCAACACTTGGATCCGCATGACCACGCCGGACACGGCAGTGCTCATCGCGCAGGCCGCTCCGTGGTCGCCCTCGACCAATGGCGCGATCACCGCGCCTGTGGCCGTCGCGGAGATCAAGGAAGACAAAGATATCGACCAGTATCGCGGCAAGCTCGGCGGAAAGATTGTCTTTCTCGGCGCACCGTGGGAAGTGAAGCCGGTCGACAAGCCGCTGTACAAGACTTACGACGACGCCGACTTGAAGAAGATCGAGCAGTATCCCTTGAAGCCGCCCAGCGAGGAGTGGCGCAAGGACTACATGAAGCGGCTGGAACTGCGCAACAAGATCAACTCGCTGATGGCTGAGGAGAAGGCCTTGGCGGTGGTTGTTCCCACCCGCGAGATGCGCGACATGGGCGCGACCGGCGGCACCTTTGTCGATGACAGCGGCTCGGACCTGACCTCGTTCGCCTATCAGCATGACCACATGAACTCCGTTCCCGTCGCCGTTATGGCGATTGAGAACTATGGCCGCGTCTACCGGCTGGTGAAGGCGCGCGTGCCTGTGACGGTGGAGATGAACATCGACACCAAGTTCACCGGCGACCACGAGCACGGCTTTGACACCATCGCAGAAATTCCCGGCACCGATCCTAAGTTGAAAGACGAAGTGGTGATGGTAGGCGGGCACCTCGACTCGTGGGCGTCGGCAACCGGCGCCACCGACAACGGCGCAGGCACCGTGGTCGCGATGGAGGTGATGCGGATCTTGAACGCGCTGCAGATAAAACCGCGCCGCACCATCCGCATCGGCCTGTGGACCGGCGAAGAGCAAGGCGAGTTCGGCTCGGCCGGATACGTGAAGCAGCACTTCGGATACGTGCCGCTTTCGACGGCCCCTGACCAGATGAAGATGCCGGAATGGCTGCGCAAGCCGGCAGGCCCGGTGCAGCTGAAGCCCGATCAGCAGAAGATTTCCGGCTACTTCAACGTGGATAACGGCAGCGGGCGCATTCGCGGTATCTACCTGGAGCACAACGCGGGCGTCGCGCCGATCTTCGAGCAATGGATCGCACCGCTGAAAGACCTTGGCGTCAGCACCATTACCCTGCGCCACACCGGCGGCACGGACCACGAGAACTTCGACGCGGTCGGTATTCCGGGCTTCCAGTTCATCCAGGATACGCTGGATTACGGCTCACGCACCCACCACACCAACATGGACGTCTACGAGCGGTTGCAGCCTGAGGACCTGGCACAGGCAGCGACGGTTGAGGCCATCTTCGTCTACAACACCGCGATGCGCGACGAGATGCTGCCGCGCAAGCCGTTGCCCCATCCGGAGCGCGAGGAGCAGAGCACGTCGCCGTTGAAGAACGTGATGCCGGGGGCGGAAGCGGAAGAGAAGGGCATCGCGCCGAAGACGGAGCCGGAGCAGCAGAAGCAACCGGCTCAGCAGTCGGCGCCTCAGACGAGCCCGCAGTGAGCGATACCCAGGTTAGCCCCAAGGAAGGGCAAACCTGGGGCACCGGCAGCCGAGTCCGAAGTGAGTCTGATTCGCGAGGACCTCAGGTTAGCCCCAAGGAAGGGCGAACCCTTCGACCAGCTCTGGGCAGGGTCTGGGGCACCGGCAGGTTTTCGCATTCTGTCCTATCCTTAAGCCGATGAGGGCTCGCTCCACTTGCTATACCGCCGCTCTGTTTCTGCTGGTGATCCTGGCGGGACCGCAGCTGTGGGCGCAGGGGCCCCCGTATCAGACCGACGATCCGGTCCCGGTAGATCTGCACCATTACGAGTTCTATGTGTTCGGCTCCGCCGATGGAACCCCGGTGGAAATGGATTCCCTCGGACCGGCATTCGAGTTCAACTGGGGTGCGCTGCCTCGCGTGCAGTTGCATGCGATCTTGCCGTTTGGCGTGGCAGCGCCAAGTAACAATCCGGTGTATCTGCCCAGCGGAGCCGGCCCGACCGAGTTTGGCCTGGCGGACATGGAGCTGGGAGTGAAGATTGCCTTCATCAAGGAGAGTAAACACTTTCCGCAGATTGGCAGCTTCACCATGTTTGAAATGCCGACTGGCAACGCACAAAGAGGGCTCGGCGTGGGCAAAGTCTGGTACAAGTTACCGATCTGGTTGCAAAAGAATGTCGGCAAGTGGACCTTCGACGGCGGCGCGGGATATCAAGTCGTTCCGCAAACCGGCTATCGCAACTTTCCCTACACCGGGTGGCTGGTGAAGAAAGAACTCAGCGAGAGGCTTGAGCTCGGGGCGGAGATATTCGCTCATGGGGCAGAGGGAAGCGCGGCGCCGCAGACCAAGGCTTCCACCATGCTGGACGTAGGCGGCTACTACCACTTCAAGCATCATGAAGGCGAGCAGTTTCTCTTCTGCTATGGGCACTCGGTTGCGGGGCAGACGGAGAACTACGCTTACGCGGGCATGTACTGGACCTGGGGAAAAGACCAGCAAAAAGGGAAGGACTCCGACAAGGAGGGACTGTTTCCGGGCCCCTTGGATCGCACTGGATTCTGATGGGTTCGGTGTGGCTTTGCGGCCGCTTACCTCCGTCTGCTTACCCCGCTGTTACGCCGTTCCGACCGCGCGACTTGCTTTGGTACATCAGTTGGTCGGCTCGTGAAACAACCGAAGCCTGGGTATCGCTGGCTATCACCAGCGTTGCGCCGATGGAAGCGGTGACCCGAATCCGCGAGGCGTTTGCCTGAATCGGCGATTGCGCCAGGAGGGTTGCGGACCTGTCGGCGAGGCAAACCAGTTGATCGTCTGTCACATCCGCAACGATGGCAAGAAACTCGTCGCCTCCCCAGCGGCCCAAAAAATCCCGGGGACGCAAACCGTTCGCCAAGGTTCGGCTCGCTGTTTGCAACACCGTGTCTCCAAGCTCATGTCCGTAGCTGTCGTTCACCTGCTTGAAGTGGTCTAGGTCGATCATGAGGATTCCAATACTTCTGCCAAGATGCCGGGTGTCTTGTATTGCCTGCCGGATTTTGAGCTGCGTATAACGCCGGTTCGGGATACCGGTGAGTTCGTCGTTCAAAGCCAGCTTCTCGAGTGCGGCAGCTCGCCGCTCCAGCTTTTTCCGCGCTGAAACGTCGGTGAAAATCTCGACCGCACCGGCGATTGCTCCTTGATTCTCCGTGACCGGAGAGACGCGGATCGACACCGGGACGCGGTGCCCGTTTTTATGCTGGAAAAAGACTTCCTGCTCCCGTCGTTCTCCGTCGGCCAGTGTGATACTCAGAGGACAGCCGGCGACGCATAATGGCCGGCCCTGCTCGTCTACATGGCTTAAGAAGTTGTCGAAGCAGTGCCTGCCGACCGCCTCCTCGGCGGTATATCCGGTCAGTTCTTCCGCCGCTTTGTTCCAGTACGTGATCCTGCGCGTCGAATCGACGAAGTAGACCCCGTCGTAAAGGTTGTCGATGATTTCTTCATGGAAGCTGCGGCAGGGCGTTTCGCAGCTCTCTCCCGATTTGCCGGTGGCGGTCGAATCGATCATTGAGGTCCCAAACTACAAAAATGGCGTCCTGCCTGACGCTTCTATCGGCAAAACCTAAAGCTTCTTCACCGTCCCCCGGCGCTTGGGGAGTGCGGCGAGCAATTCGCTGACGCTCTTTTTGAGCACGGGATGCTGCAGGTCGGGGGCGATCTCAGCCAGCGGCTCCAGCACGAATCGGCGCTCATGCATTGCAGGATGCGGCAGGGTCAGCTGCGGAGTCTGCATCACCGCCTTGCCGAAAAGCAGGACGTCGATGTCGACGGTGCGCGGCCCTTTCGGCTGCGTGCGCTGGCGCCCCAACTCGCGTTCGATGGCCATGATCTCCGGCATGAAGTCCGCCGCCGTCAACTCGGTCTGGAGCGCCACCGCGCAGTTCAGAAACCACGGCTGATCGGTGAAGTCGACGGGTTCAGTTTCGTAGAACGAAGAGACAGCAACGACATTGCCGAGGTTCAGCAGCGCACCAATCGCTTTGCGGAGATTGGCGCGGCGATCCCCCATATTCGAACCCAACGATAGATAGGCGGTCTTCTTCACTGTTTAAGCTTAACTCCGGGGAGCATGAGAGGCATCTCAGGATTCGCGTAACGCGTTTGGATGGTGCGATTGTGCGTGCCCGAGGCACTCGGAGATTTTCGTCGCGGCTTCCCCACCGCTGAAGCGGTGGGCTTTCTTATATCGCGCCCAAGGCGGGACGCGAAGGCCATCAACCGTTAATCAGCAACCGCCAAACGTTCTTCAGGAGGTTGCGCAGCGATATACGGCTCCATGGTGACTTCCTCCCAGTACGTCGGGTCACGCAACACGCGGGAGACGATCGCGGTGTGCATGGCATGACCAGCTCGGTCGGCCTTAACGTAGCCCAGTATGCGCTTGCCGAACAAGGCCAGGTCGCCGATGAGGTCCAGCACCTTGTGGCGCACAAACTCGTCAGGAAAACGCAGCGGCCCATTGTCGATGCCGTCCTTGGTTAAGACCAGGCAGTTTTCTCGGGAAGCGCCGCGTATCAGGCCCATGTTAAGCATGGCCTGCTGCTGTTCGATGAAACCGAATGTGCGCGCCGCAGCCACCTGCTCGACATAGCTGCCGTTGGAAAGCTCAACCTTGAAGCACTCCTGCCCGATCAGAGGATGAGGGAAGTTGATGGAGTAGCTGACCGTGTAATTCTGCGCCGGATAGATACCGATGGTCTTGTCACCTTCGCGCATCTCGTATGGCCGAAGGATTTTAAGGTAGACGCGCTTGCGCTTTTGCTGGCGGACCCCGGCGGTGGTAATCATGTCGATGAAAGGCTGAGCGCTGCCATCGAGAATGGGCAACTCAAGGTTGTCGAGTTCGACGAACGCGTTGTCGATGCCGGTCCCAACGAACGCGGACAGCAGGTGCTCGGTGGTGGAAATGAGCACGCCCTGCTTCATCAAACTCGTGGCGTAGCTGACTTTCGCAACGTTCCGGCTGACGGCTTCGACCTCGAAGTTGTCGAGATCGGTGCGTCGAAACACGATTCCTGTCCCCGCCGGGGCCGGCAGGATTCGAAGGGTGGCGCGCGCCCCGCTGTGCAGCCCGACTCCGCTGCACTCCACTGGCGTGCGAATTGTTCGCTCGTAAATCAAAGAGGCAAATTGTATTTCTGAGTTAACAGATTACAGCTTCAGCACTCCTGTCATCTGTGGTATTTGTGCAACACTCGTGGTTCCGCCGCATCAGGATAACTTGATGGGTATAAAGCGTTTAGTTACAACTCGATGACACTGGCGATAACTGTTGACGGTGTGGATTCGGGTAAACCTCGGCGATTCCCTGGAGAGGCCCGATTACTGCGGCTTGCCGACTGATTTCTCGGGGTTATAAGTGATTCCCTTGGTCTCAAACAGGGTGGGCGAAAGCTCGGGATTGTAGGCGACGGCGGTGATGAAGCGCTGATTGCGCATCTCACCGTTCTCCATGCGCACGGTGCTGTAGGGCGTATTCACACCTTGCACCAGGCGATAGTTGCTGAAAATTTCTGTGTCGTCGTCCATCTGGCGGTCGAGCGGATCGCGGTAACTGAAGGTCTTCCTCACCGGAAGATGAGTGCGAGGATCAACTGAGAGGGTGACGCTATCGTTGCTGCCGCTGAGGACTGTGACTTGGTCCGCCATGTTCTGCTCGACGATAGCGGTCCCGCTGTACAGAATCATGGTGCCGGGCGCCGCCAGCCACTTGCGAACCACGGTTTCCAGCGAGTGATCGCGCCGCCGCAGATAATCCTCGACCTGCTTCGGGTCTTGGGTAGCCGTGCCTTTGTAAGTAATCTCGTATCCTTTGTCGCCGATGTTCAGCTCGACGACATCGCGCTGCTTGGTGAGCTCGATGCGCTCCTTGTCGGGCCACTCCCAGAAGCGCCAGAACACCAGTCCCATGCCGCTCGGACGGCCCTGCCAGAAACGCATAGCTGCGCCCTTCCGAGGTCATGGTGCGCACGTTGAGGTACGTGTCCCCGCCCAACGCGCGAATCATCTCGTCGAGTACCTGCTTGGCCTTGGCAACGCTTGGGTCTTTCGTGGCAGTCGCGGCGAACTGGGCCGTCGGCCAGGAGGCATTCGAAGCAGCGGTCGCGGGTTGGGCAGGAGCAACGGGCGCATTTGTCTGCGCACCAGCAGAGACGGTTAGCGAGAGCGCGAGAGCGAGCAAAACCATACAACGCATGCTACGGCTATTGTAAACGGGGTGCGGCGTGGGGCTTGTGCAAGAGGCTTTTGGCATTTCGCAGCTAAGGCTTCTTTCTGCGGGCCTTCTTCTTTGGCGCTGGTCTCTCCTCTTCCGCAATCGCGAAGATAACTCGCCTCTGCGTGTGGTCAATCCGGTCTACCAATACCCGAATGGGGTCGCCCATCGAGTATGTCCGTCGGCTGTGCTGCCCGATGATCTGCCGCGTGTTCTCGTGATAGACATAGTGGTCGTCCGTCATCGAGGCGAGCGGCACCAGACCTTCCACGAACAGATCTGCCAGCTCCACGAACATTCCGAACTTGGTGACGCTGATGATGAGCCCGTCGAACTCCTCGCCGACGTGCTGCTCCATGAACTTGGCTTTCTTCCACTCCATTAGCTCGCGCTCGGCGTCAGCGGCGCGACGCTCCGATTGGCTGGTCTCCTCGGCGATGTCGTGCAATTCCTGCTCGGGTATTGGGCCGTGCAGCGCGGCCCGCTGAGGGCGCTCGGCTTTCGCCTGCTTCTTGTCGGTAGGCCGAGGTGTGTCGCGCTTCGACCAGGGCGAGGGTGCTTCGCTGTGGGCCAGCGCTCCCGATCCTACGGGTACCCCGTGTTCCTCGCTCTCGGCGGCATCCCTCAACACCTGTTTCAAAATGCGATGGACAATGAGATCGGGATAACGGCGAATGGGCGACGTGAAGTGGGTATACGACGGCGCAGCCAGCGCGAAGTGGCCTTCGTTGATTTCGGAATAGCGCGCCTGCTTCAACGAGCGTAGCATGAGATAGGAGAGGATTCGTTCTTCCGGTTTGCCGGCAATCTTCTGCGTCAGCTTCTGGTACATGCGTGGCGTAATGTGGACTTCTTCGGGAATCTCAATCGTGCGCGTTTGCCGTCCGCCGCTGTAGCGGTCGCGCCGCTCGCTCTTCATCTGCACACGTTTGATGGGAAGCGGCCCGACTCCCAGCGAGTAGCCAAACTTCGCAGCGATAGTTTCGAAATCGTAGACGCGCTTGGGATCGGGCTTCTCGTGAATGCGGTATAGCGACGCGACGTCTTTCTGCTCGAGATAGGTCGCCACGCATTCGTTGGCCGCCAGCATGAACTCCTCGATGATGCGGTGCGCGATGTTCCGCTCCGATCGGGTCACGCTCTTCATCAATCCGTTCTCGTCGAACTCAATGACCGGCTCCGGCAAATCGAAATCGATGGATCCGCGGCGCACGCGCTTGCGGTTCAGGACCATCGCCAGTTCGCGCATCAGCTCGAAGACATCGACCAGCGCGTGGTGGTGCTGGCGCTGCGCGGGATCGCCTTCGAGAATCAGGTTGACGTTGGTGTAGGTCATGCGCTCGGCCGAACGGATCACGCCCTCGTTCAACTTGAATGCGACAATCTCGCCCTGGTGATCGATCTCCATCGCGCACGATAGAACCAGTCGCTCGACCTGCGGACGCAGGCTGCACAGGTCAGTCGAAAGCTCCATGGGCAGCATAGGAATGGCGCGGTCAGGAAAATATACCGAGGTGCCGCGCAGCCGGGCTTCCAGATCGATGGACGATCCTTCGCGAACGTAGTGGGCCACGTCGGCAATGTGTACCTGCAATTCGAAATTGCCATTGGAGGTGCGGCGCACGGTGACGGCATCGTCGAAATCGCGCGCCGTCTCGCCGTCGATGGTGACGATCGGCAGGTTACGGTAGTCGTGACGATGGCGCACTTCCAGTGCGGGAATCACGGCCTCAAACTGCTGCGCCTCCTGCAACACATCAACCGGAAAGCGGTGCGGCAGGTGATGCTTGCGGATGACGATTTCCACGTCGACGCCGAAGTCGTCTTCGTAGCCGAGTATCTCGACGATGCGTCCGCGCGGATTTTGCGTAGCTCCCGGCCACTCGGTGATTTCGACATCGACCACCAGCCCTTCCATATCGGTGGAGTGCCTGCGTCGCACCGCGTTGTCGTACACACGGTCGCGATCGAGCGGCTTCTTAGCAGCCCGCTTCGATCTACGATCCGTTGCGCCTGGCGCGTCCGCAGTCTCCTCGGCGCCCGCCGGACGTTCCACGCCCGCGGGAATGATGACGTCCTGTGTGACCTTCTCGTCGAAAGGGGTGACGTAATTGTTGCGCGAGCCATGATGAAAGATGCCGACGATGGTGGGATTGCCGCGGCTGAGCACGCGCAGAATCCTGCCTTCGGCGCGGCCTTCGTCACGCCCATGCACAAGCTCGACCAGCACCTGGTCGCCGTGCATGGCCGGCCCTATTGCAGGGGGAGGTATGAAAATGTCGCCTTCGATTTTCGTGCGCTGACCGGAGTGCGGGACGACGAAGCCATAGCCGTCGCGATGCATGGTCAGCCGACCGGCGATGAGGTTATGTCGGGCCGTCGCGTGTTCCGTCAACGTGTAGCGGCTGCGATCGATTTCGATCAGCTTGCCTGACTTCACCAGGGTTTGCAGCCTCTCCGCGAGTTGCTGGCGCTCGCTGCCGCGCAAGGACATTTCCCGTATCAGCTGTTTGTAGCCGGCGGTGCGGTTGGGCTGGCGCTCAATCTGCTCGAGAATAGCTCGGTCATTCACCATAAGGCGGAGGCGAAATTTTCAGGCGGCATTGATCGCTGCAAGTCGTAACTATCGACGTGTTACTGGGCACGACTGCTTCCATTGAGAGTACCTGTTGTTGTCAATGAAGGTTCTACCCGCGATATTGGCCCTAATCCTGACTACGCGCAGACGAAAATTTCCTGTAGGGCTATTCCCTGATGTAACAACTGGCTGTATGTTAGCAATAATCCTCGCAAGCAGGTTTGCACAGTTGTACCCGCGATGCGAGCGCAAGCACAAGAGCCGCTCCCACCCGCACAGTCGCGAGTGGGTCGAGCCAAATTTCAATACCCCAACGCGCAATGATTTAGAAAGGATTTCTCCCGATGTGGAAACCCACCAATAGCCCCTCGACCACTCCGACCACGACCCCCAACACTCCCGAACCGCAGCGCAGCTTCACACCCGCCGCGCCGGAAACACCAACCGTAACGGCGCCGCGTCCGGCGAGCCCAGCGCTGAACACCCAGGAACAGGCCACGCTCGGCAAGTCCCTGGTCATCAAAGGCGAGGTCACCGGTTCCGAATCGCTCTACATTGACGGACGCGTGGAAGGCTCCATCAACCTTCCCGGAAATCGCGTTACCGTCGGCCGCAACGGCGTAGTTTCGGCCAACATCTCCGCCCGCGAGATCGTGGTGCTGGGCAAAGTTCGCGGCAACATGACGGCCAGCGATCGCGTGGACATCCGCGCTGACGGCTCACTGACCGGCGACATCGTTGCCCAGCGTATCAGCATTGAGGACGGCGCCTACTTCAAGGGTGGCATCGATATCCGCAAGCCGGGCCAGAAGGTGAACGGCGAAGCCAAGGAAGTGTTGAGCGCTCCGACGGAAGCGGCGACTGCCGCGACGGCAGCGCGGGCGTAAAGCTCAAACGAAGAGCTCCGGGTCAGGGCACGACTTCAGTCGTGCCGAACAACGTAGTTGCGTAGAGCTTTGGCCCCTGAGTCGTTCAGGGGCTAAAGCCCCAACGTATTTGCAGTCGCCTAACGCTGGCCTGAAGGCCAGCACTACCCAGGCTGCTGCTGCGTCATGCAGTGCAGCGCGCCGAGTCCCCAGATGAAATCTCCGCAGTAGATGCCCACCACCTGCCGCTTTGGAAATGCCTCGGCGACAATATTGAGCGCGACACGGTCATTCGGGTCGTTGAACACCGGCACAAGAACGACAGTGTTAGCAATGTAGAAGTTTGCGTAGCTGGCGGGTAGCCGCTGTCCTTTGAATGCGACGGGCGCCGGCATCGGCAGCTTGCTGACGGCCAGAGGCTTGCCGGATTGATCGCTGCTCCTGGTCAGCTTGCGAAAGTTCTCGCGCAGCGGCTCGTGATTGGGATCGCTACGATCATCCTCGTACGCGGTGAGCACCTTGCCCGGCGCAACAAAGCGCGTGATGTCGTCAATGTGGCCGTGGGTATCGTCACCGGCGATGCCACGCTCCAGCCAGATAACTTTCTTCACTCCAAGGTAGTCTGCAAAGATCTGTTCGAGGTCCGCGCGCGACAGTCCGGGATTGCGCTGCTGCACTTCGCTGAGCAGGCATTCCTCGGTAGTGATCAACGTGCCGCGTCCATTGACCTCGATGCTGCCGCCTTCGAGCACAACCCGCTGCGGCTTGCCGTTGACGTGTACCATCGGCTTCCATTGCGGCAGGCCAAGCCGCTCTGCCACTTCGGCTGAAACCGGCGCATCGAGCTTCCAATCGTTGTACTTGGCCCATGCATTGAATCGCCACGCCGTTGCGGCGACGGGTGCAAGCTTGTCTGCCTTGCTCGATTTGCGCTTCACGAAAATCGGGCCGTAGTCGCGGGTCCACACCCGGTTGGTCGGGATGCGCACGAACTCTACACTGCCCGCAGGCGATCCCGGTTCGACCGCCTTTTCGGGAAGCACCGCGGCGTGCACCAGCACTTCGCGCGCCTTCGCTTCGGCATCCTCGTCGTCCACCAGGATGTTGACACGTTCGCCGCGCCAGAGGTGACGCACGATCTCGGCGTAGACCCACGGGATGGCCTCGAACTTTCCGGGCCAATCGGAGCGATTGTGCGGCCACGCAATCCAGGTGGCTTCGTGCGGCTCCCACTCGGCTGGCATGCGGTAGCCAAGTCTGGCGGGCGTTTGGGATGGAGTCAATGTCGTCAATGGCCAGGTCAGTGGTTATACCAGGAATCGCTGCGTGATGCCGCCATACGCGTCAACCCGGCGGTCGCGCCAGAAGGGCCAGTTACGGCGCACGTCCTCCATGCGCTGGATGTTCACCTCCGCGATGAGCACGGCTTCCTTATCGTGCGGCGCTTCGGCGATAACCTGGCCAAAGGGGTCGGCGATGAACGAGCCACCCCAGAACTCCAGGCCTTTGCCGGGAGCCTCATTGCCGCGAATATTTCCCGTCTCGAAGCCGACGCGATTCGGCACCGCGACGTACACTCCGTTGGCGATGGCGTGGGCGCGCTGGATGGTGCGCCACGCGTCGTACTGCGCGTCACCGTATTCCGCCTTCTCGTCTGGGTGCCAGCCAATTGCGGTGGGATAGAACAACACGTTGGCGCCCTGCGCAGCCGTGAGCCGCGCGCCTTCTGGATACCACTGGTCCCAGCACACCAGCGTGCCGAACTTTCCGAAGTCCGCCTCGAACGCTTTGAAGCCGAGATCGCCCGGTGTGAAGTAAAACTTTTCGTAATAGAGCGGGTCGTCCGGTATGTGCATCTTGCGATACACGCCGTCGAGCTTGCCTCCGGAATCGATGATGGCTGCGGTGTTGTGGTAGAGCCCGGGCGCGCGCCGCTCAAACAATGACGCAATGATCGTGGCCTTCAGCTCGCGCGCGACCTCGCCCAGCCGTTTGGTCGTAGGTCCCGGAATCGCTTCCGCCAAATCGAACAAGGCGGCGTCTTCCCGCTGGCAGAAGTACTGGGTGAGAAAGAGCTCCGGCAGGCAGATGAGCTGCGCACCCTGCTTCGCCGCCTCGCGCACGTGGTCGATGGCGTGCTCAAGATTGGCGTCAGGATCAGGCGTGCACGACATCTGCACGATACCGATAGTGAAGTTTTTTTCTGCCAAAACTCCTCTCCTGCAAGGAACGAATTGACAAGCATAGCATCTGATTCCGGCGCGCGACGCCACGCAAGTTAACGCCACGTTACAGAGTGCCCACGCGTTGACGGAGCGGTTCTCAGACTGTAATTTCGAGTATTCAAGAAGATATTGCCATTCATTCTGAGCGCGCTCATGTTGCCGCGCACATCGCGAGGTCATCCATGCACGACAAGCACAAACCACACGGCGAAGGAATCGACCGCAAGCTGCACGATCCGGTGTCTGACAAGCTGGTACCGCTGACTTCCCTGGACCTGACGAAGGTTCACTCGGTCGACGACCTGGTGCGAGCCATGGGCAACACCGCGTTCACCGGGCGCCAGGTAGGCGAAGGCGCCGATGTGCTCGAGGCGATGGCGCGCGACCATGAGTGTTTCGTCGTGATGACGCTCGCCGGGGCGATGACCGTCGCCAAGCAGGGACTAATCATCACCGAGCTGATCGACCGCGGCATCGTCAACGCCGTGATCTCAACCGGAGCGCTGATGGCGCATGGCCTGGTCGAGGCGGCCGGACGCTCGCACTTCAAGTACGATCCGCGCATGGACGACGTGGAGTTGTACGAGGCAGGCTACAACCGCGTGTATGACACGCTGGAGCCGGAGAGCAATCTCGACTTCGTAGAGACCATCGTTGCTCGCATTCTAAAGGGCTGGGACGCGAACGAGGTCATCTGCTCGTACAAGCTGAATCGCGAGATTGGCCGCTACTTGAGCGGGAACGTCGAGGACCGCGGGATTTTGAAGTCCGCATTCGAGAAGAATGTGCCGGTATTTGTGCCCGCCTTCAGCGATTCGGAGATTGGGCTGGACTTCGCGCTGCACAATCGCTGGCGTCGCAAGAACAACATGCCGCTGCTGCATTGGGACCCGTTTGAAGATCTCGAATATTACGCGGAGACATTGCTCAAGCAGAACCGGCTTGGCATCTTCACCATCGGTGGCGGGGTGCCGCGCAACTGGGCGCAGCAGTTTGGGCCCTTCATCGAACTGCGGCACCGTCGCGGCGGCGAAGACCTGCCGCTCAAGCGATTCCACTACGGCGTGCGCATCTGTCCCGAACCGGTGAACTGGGGAGGACTCAGCGGCTGCACGTATAGCGAAGCCGTGTCGTGGGGCAAATTCGTTCCGCCGGAAGAGGGCGGAAAATTCGCGGAAGTGCTGCTCGATGCGACGGTCGGGTTGCCGTTGATTGCGGGCGCGGTGCTGCAACGGGTAGGAGAGCGCAAAGTGGAGATTGTTGGAGCGGCGAGCAAGTAGTTGCGATTTAAGTAGACGACTTGCTTCTCCGGACACGTGAGCCGTCCATGTCGACCAGTTTCACAATTCGAGTTCACGTCCCGGAGGAATTCATGGGATTCTCGATCCAGGAACTCGTTGCGGCGGGCGGAACCATCGAGTCGCTCACTAGCTCTACTCCTGGCAGACAGACCGTTGAAGCAATAATTCCCCACGATCGGTACGATTCAGTGGTAAAAAAAATTTCCGAGTACGTGGAATCCGACGAGGCGACGTTCGAGCGCGATCCAAAAACTTAAGAGTCTGCCCGGTCCTTGCTGACAACTGACAACTCTTCAGAGATAACCGACGACGGACAACTCGTCGCTGACAACCGACAACTGCCAACTGACAACTGACAACTGACAACTGACAACTTGTTCCACGCCTTTCCGGCTCCGGTTCAGGCCCGGCTAGGTCTAAACTCCGGAGCCGGTCTGGGCTTCCGCGGAACTCTATCGCGAGCGGCTTGTTGAGCGGCGGCCGTCAGCTTGTTTAGAAGCTGATTGACCGTCGCGTGGCTTTGCGCGGCCACCAATCTCGCGGAAGGTCATGTTTATTGCCTTCTGTTTCGTTTTACGTTTCCAGTCAAAGAAAAGTTCAGAGTAGGACTTGGTGACGTAATCTTTCTGACTGACGTCCAGAGCTTTGGCTGCGCGGTCGATCCAGCGCGACTTGCCTTCGATCTCGGCAATGTCGCCGATGGGCGTGTGATCCAGCACGACATGCCCTTCACCATCGCTCCACTCGGAGCGAAACTTCTCATAAACAAAGGTGGGCGCGTATCCCAGAGCGCGCAGGATGCCGTCCATCTGTTTGCCATCGGAGACTGATGTCTCCAACTCGGCGCGCGACTTGTGTTTCCCGACGATACCCTTGGCTTTGTGCGTGAGCCTCCAGTTGTCGCCATACTCCCGCAGTCGAAGCAGCTCGCCCTTACGGCGCAGCTTCTGGCCGGGGAGATCGTACAGCGTGTTCACCTCATGCGTGGAGGGTGTTACGCAATGGAAGCCGGATTCCTGCAGCTTTTGTTCGAGAGCTTTTTGGTCAGAGACGAAGAACTTAATTTCGATTTCTTGCGGAGCAGCCATAAGGAAAGTATAGCTAGTAGCAACGGGCTCGGAGCAGCGATCGGAAAGCAGGTCCTTCGCTGCGCTCAGGATGACATGTCTAAACAGTCGCGTCGGCATGGCTGAAGCCATGCCCTGTTACGAAGCAGCTTGGGCGACTAGTTGCTAGTTGCTAATTGCCAGTTGCTCTAGCTCTGCCGCTCGACGACAAACTCCGGCACCCAGAGCAGTACGCGCTTGATCTCCGAGTCGGGGAAGGTGCAGATGGACTCACGCGCGACCTTGGCAAAGCTGTTGGCGCGGGCATAGGCGGCCTCAATTGAGCCGTGACGGCGAAGGATGGTGACGATATCAGCAGGAGCGATGCCGTTGAATCCGCCATTGCAGAGAACGGTTTCGATGATGGTTCGTTCGGCAGGAGTGCAATGCTCCAGCGCGTGCAGCACGGCCATGGTCGCCTTGCCCTCGCGGAGATCGCTGGCAACAGGTTTGCCAAGCACGTCCTCGGAAGCTGTAAGGTCGAGCACGTCATCGACGATCTGGAAAGCCATGCCCAGGTTGCGGCCGTAGTCAGCCAGCTTCTGCTGGTCGACCTCGCTGGCTCCTGCAAGAATCGCGCCCAGCTTCATGCACACGGAAAAGAGAAACGCCGTTTTGCGATGGATGAGTTCGAAGTGCTCATCAATGGTGATGGTTTTGCCAAGTCGCTCGATCTGCAACAACTCGCCCTCGACCATGGCTTGCGTCAGATCGATCAGTGCGTCGAGGACCTGAAAATTGCGCTCCTGCAGCGAGACCTTAAAGGCCTGCATGTAAAGCCAGTCGCCGGCGAGGACGCACTTCGAATTGCCCCACTGCGTGTTGGCTGAAGGCCGTCCGCGTCGGGTCTGCGCTTCGTCGATGATGTCGTCGTGCACCAGCGTCGCGGTGTGAATCATCTCCACCACAGCGCCCAGCCGGATGGCTCCCTGGCCGGTGTAGTTCAGCAGCTTGCAGGAAAGCAGCAGCAGGGCAGGACGTAGCCGCTTACCGCCGCCGGCGCGAAGGTATTCTCCAATCTCGGTGATGGCGCGCACGTTCGAGACCGTGTCGCGGCCGAACTCACGTTCGATGGCCGCAAGGTCGTCATGCAGCAGATCGAAGATCTCTTTCGCGTTGCGGATGACCGCTGTGTTCAACCGATGCGCTCCATTTAGTTGGATCGATAATTCGTGAACTGCATGTCGACGCCGAAATCTTTCTGCCGCAGGAATGCGATGATATCCTGCAAAGTATCGCGGTCCTTGCCGCTGACTCGCACCAGGTCTCCCTGGATCGACGCCTGCACTTTCTTCTTCGAATCCTTGATTGCCTTTACGATCTCGCGTGCCTTGTCGGTCGGTATCCCCTGTTGCAAGGTGATCTTCTGCCGGACAGTCGACCCCGCAGCCGGTTCGATCTTGCCGTACTGCAAGCCCTTCAGCGGCACATTGCGCTTCACCAGCTTGCCCTGGAAGACGTCAGTCACGGCCTTTAACTTGTAATCGTCAGCTGACGTGAGAACGATCGCCTCGTTGCCTTCCATCTGAATGTCCGATTTGGAGTCCTTCAAATCGTAGCGCTGATGAATCTCCTTCAGCGCCTGCTGAATGGCGTTGGAGACTTCCTGAAGGTCGATCTTACTCACGATGTCGAAGGTGTTCTCAGGCATACGTCAAGTGTAGCAAGCCTGTCATCAACAGGCGCTTATCAGAGCTGCGGTTGCGGCTTACAGCAACCGGTGCCCGAAGGCTACCCACTTCATTCAGATTTGGAAAGGCCAAAAAAGTTGTAGAAGTTTCGCGTGGTTGCGAGGCCGATTTCCTCGCAGGAAATTCCGCGCACTCCAGCGATAGTCCGCGCCACTTCCACCACAAATGCCGGCTCATTGCGCTTGCCGCGGTGTGGTACCGGCGCGAGGTAAGGCGAGTCGGTCTCGATGAACATACGGTCGAGCGGAACCATGGCAGCCGCATCGCGCAGGTTCTGCGCCTTGGGATAGGTGATCATGCCGGCGAACGAAACAACGAAACCGAGATCGAGCACGGCATTGGCGTTGTCGACCGAGCCCGTGAAGCAGTGCAGTACGCCGCCAAGTCCGGACGAGGCCCAGTGTTCGCGCAGCAGCCGCAACAGATCGTCCCAGGCATTCTCGCTGTTGTCGGAGGGGCGGTTGTGGATGATGATCGGAAGCTTGGCGGCGCGCGCCATCTCCATCTGCTGAACGAAGACGCGCTGCTGCACCTCGCGGGGAGAGTGGTCGTAGTAGTAATCCAGGCCAATCTCGCCCCAGGCAATCACTTTGGGATCGCGTGCCAGCCGTTGTAGCTCGTCGAAGTCTTCTGGCTTGGCCAACTCGGCTTCGTGAGGATGAATGCCGACGGTGGCGTAGACCCAGTCATACTGTTGCGAGAGCTTCACCGCGCAATCGAGCGTTCCCGTGCCGGGACCATCGCCGTTGCCGATCGCGAGCAGCGTCTCGATGCCCGCCGCTTTCGCGCGCGCAAAAACATCGGCCCGATCGGAGTCGAAGCGCTTGTTGTCGAGATGGCAGTGGGAATCGATATACATAAGAAGCTGTCAGCTTTCAGCCGTCAGCTCTCAGCTAAAACAAGTGCAAAGAAAGCTGTCAGCCGCCAGCTCCCCTAAACACCGCAAGAGATTCAGCAGCCCAGGACGAGCGTCTCAAACTTCACTTGGAGTTGCTGCGAGCAGTACCGCGATCAAGCTGACGGCTGATAGCTGACAGCTGACAGCTTACTTCAGCTTCGCCCCGACCGGCACATCCTCCAGGAAGCCTGCCAACACGGGCAAGCCGTCATCGCCCAGCGAGGCTGCCACGATCATGCCTTGCGATTCCAGACCACGCAGCTTGCGCGGCTGAAGGTTGGCGACGATGACTACCTTTCGTCCGATCAGCTTCTCCGGATCGTAGGCCTTGGCGATGCCAGCGACAATCTGCCGAACTTCGGTGCCTATATCAACTTCCATGCGCAGCAGCTTGTCGGCGCCCTTTACCTTTTCGGCGACTTTCACTTCGCCGACGCGAAGCTCGACTTTCAGGAAGTCATCGATGCTGATCTTGTTGTCGACCGCGGGAGCCGCCGTCGGAGCAACCGGCGCAGCTGTTGGTCCTGCGCTCGTAGTCGGCGGAGCGGCTGCCTCCGGCAAGCCCCCGGCTTCGGTGGCGCGCTGTCCCGCCTCCGCGCCTGCACCGGCAGGCTGAGTCTCCGGGCTGGCTGCGCTGTTTTCGGTGGCGGCTGAGCGCTCCTGTTCCATCTGTTGCATCCTTTCGATCGTGCTCTTGTCGGCACGCGGGAAGACGGGTTCGACCTTGCCCAGCTTGGTGCCAATCTGTAGCTGTCCCCACTTGAGCTCGCGCAGGTCGATCCTGCTGATATCGCCCAGCCCAAGCTGCTGCCAGATGCGGGCGGTCGATTCAGGGATGATGGGATGCGCCAGCGCGGTGACAATACGCAGCGCCTCCGCCGAGGTGTAGAGCACGGTGCCGAGGCGCGCTTTCGCGTCCTGACCCGGCTTCTCGGCCAGCGTCCAGGGCTCGTTATCGACGATGTACTTGTTGACCGCCGCGACCAGTCCCCACGCCGTCTCAAGCGCGCGGGAAAACTGAAATTGTTCGAACTGCGCATTGAAATCGCTGATGGTCTGGTCGCCCAGTTCGGCGACGGCGCGATCGTCGTCGGTGCGCTCCTGCGCCGTCGAGGGGTAAGGAATCTCGCCGTCGAAGTAGCGGGTAATCATGCTCAGCGTGCGGCTGGACAGATTGCCCAGCCCATTCGCCAGGTCGGCGTTAAAGCGCTGCACCAGGGCATCGAAGCTGAAGGATCCGTCGCTGCCGAAGACGATCTCGCGTAACAGGAAATAGCGCAGGGTATCGGCGCCAAGCGTGTCGAGGATGGTCTCGCTACGCACGATGTTGCCCCGCGACTTCGACATCTTGCTCTCTTCAAACAGCAGCCATCCGTGCGCCACGATCGACTTCGGCAACGGCAGCTCTGCTGCCAGCAGAAACGCCGGCCAGTAAACGCAGTGGAAGCGCACAATCTCTTTGCCGATCATGTGTACATCGGCTGGCCAGTAGTGCTCGAACTTCTTCTTGTCTTTTTCCTTGTCCGAACCAAAACCGATGGCCGTAATGTAATTCGCCAGGGCGTCGAGCCACACGTAGATCACGTGCTTGGGATCACCCGGGACCGGGATGCCCCACTTGAAGGTCGTACGGCTGACCGACAGATCGCGCAGTCCGCTGCGCACGAAAGCGATGACTTCGTTGCGACGGGTTTCCGGGCGAATGAAATCCGGATGCTCGGCGTAAAGCTTCAGCAGACGGTCTTCCATGGCCGACAGCTTGAAGAAGTAGTTTTCTTCCTGCACCGTTTCCGTCGGACGACCGCATTCGGGGCAGGGAGCGCCTGGGCCGACAGCGTCCACATAGAGCTCGTCGTAGACGCAATACTGGCCGCTGTACGAGCCCTTGTAGATATAGCCGCGCTCCTGTAAACGACTGAACAGCGCCTGCACGCCGCGCACGTGGCGAGGCTCGGTGGTCCGGATGAAGTCGTCGTAGGTCAGCTTCATGCGGTCCCACAGCTCGCGATACTCGGCGGCAATCTTGTCGACGAACTCTTTCGGCGAGCAGCCGGCCGCGGTCGCCGAGCGCTCAATCTTCTGGCCGTGCTCGTCGGTGCCGGTGAGGAAGTACGTATCCATGCCCATCATGCGCTGGCGGCGAGCGATGGCGTCGCACACCACCGTGGTGTACGTGTGCCCGATGTGCGGGTGCGCGTTGACGTAATAGATGGGCGTGGTGATGTAGAACTTCGCGGGTTTATCCATTCTTCTGGTCCAGGTAACGGCGGATGGCTTCCTGCATCACCGTCTTGAGCGGAACCGCGTGCTCGGAGGCAATGCGCCGGCAATCTTCGTATTCAGGTGCGTACTGCAACGCTTTTCCGTTGCCGGCGATCTTCATGCGTACATCTCCCCAGGGCGTGGCGACGGCTTCATGCCGCCGCGGCAGTGCATAACGGTTTTCGCGGCGCACGCGGATACCTAGCGTGCTGCTCTCGCGAAAGATCATCTCACGCAGCGTGCGCTCGTCCTGCACATTCGCCAATACGGTAAGAACGGTGCCCGGGCGGCTCTTTTTCATCTGTACGGGAACGGTGAACACATCCAGCGCACCGAGCGAAAACGCGAGCTCGGTAATGTAGCCAATCAGCTGCGGATTCAGATCGTCGAGATTCGCTTCCAGGATCGCGATCTCCTCCCGGACACCGGCAGAAGGGAAGTCTCCGGCCTGAATGCCGGCCTCGATCGTCTCTCCTACGCTCAGGCGCAGCACGTTGGGATGATGCTCGAAGTTGCGCGACCCTGCGCCGTAGCCGGTCTTCTCCGTTTTCATCACCGGGCGCGACTCAAAACTCTTCACCAGCACCGTGGCGATGGCAGCACCAGTCGGCGTGACCAGCTCTTTCTGGATCTCGCCGGAGTAGATCGGGATGCCCTTCAGCAATTCCAGCGTGGCGGGCGCGGGCACCGGCATAACGCCATGCGCACAGCGGACCGTCCCACCGCCGACGTTCAAAGGCGAAGACAGAAATTGCTCGACGCCAAGGGCCTCGGCCCCGACAGCCGCGCAAACCACATCGACGATGGCATCTTCCGAGCCGACTTCATGGAAGTGAATCTGTTCGACGTCGACGTTATGTATCTTGGCTTCGGCGCGGCCCAGCGCGTTGAAGATCTCGCTCGCAGTCTGCTTTGCGCGTGGGCTGATGGATGCGGCATCGATCAAGTTAAGAATCTCTCGCAACCCGCGTCCGTGATGATGGTCGTGAGAATGCGCTTCGGATTTCGGTTCATCCGCGTGCTGATGTTCATCTTCGTGCGCGTGTCGGTGCTCCCAAAATTCTTCGCGGGGCAAGTCCTTCTGGCCGCGCACCAGGACATCGACTTTGCAGGCGGAGATGCCGCCCCGATCCACGCGTGAGAGCTCCAGCGTCGCGCCAATATTGAGATCGGCGACGGTTTTCTCCAGCAACTCGAACGGAACTCCGGCGTCAACCAGGGCGCCGAGAAACATGTCGCCGCTGATTCCGGAGAAGCAGTCGAGGTACGCGATTCGCATGGGTGTAGTCCGCTGGAAGTCGAGACTCGCAGGAACTTTCATCATAGGTAACGCGTTTGCCAGCGTCAAACCTGCGGAAAAACGTCCTTTGTTACACTTGGGGTTCGAAGTCGCTCTCGTGAAATATCCGCGTCAGGGCACGACCTCGGTTGTGCCAACAAACGTTTGAATGTGATGGGCGTTAGTGCTTGCCATGCGAAGCGAGCAGCGGCTAAAGCCGGGCGAAGGTAAGTTGCAATCGGCACGACTGAAGTCGTGCCCTGACACAGGGCTCGATGAGGCGACGCTTCAGCACTAGGCGTGGGCACAAACCTTTCTGAGCCCCTCAAAACTCACGTGTATCTGGAAAAACAAAAGCTGCTGGCGGCGCGCGTTCGCGAGTTCCTTCGCGACAAGTACCAGCTCGAGTTGCAGAACGTGGTTATCGAACAGCCTCCCACGGTTGAGATGGGAGAGTTCGCGCTGCCTTTGTCGTTCGAGCTGGCGAAGAAGTTACGCAAAGCCCCGCGCAAGATCGCCGAAGAGATTGTCGCCGAGTTCCCGCTGCCCGAAGGCGTCGAAAAGCTCGAGGTCGCCGGCGCGGGCTACATCAACGTCCGGCTGAAGCGCGATGTCGCAGCGCGAGAGCTGTTGCGTCCGGCGCCCGCCGCAACCGGCGACCGTCATGGCGAAGGTGCAGCCGACGTTGCCGGCAAGATTCTCGTTGAGCACACCAGCATCAATCCCAATAAGGCCGCGCACATTGGACATCTGCGCAACGCCATCATGGGCGACACTTTTGTTCGCCTGCTGCGGGCAGCCGGTCACACCGTCGACGTACAGAACTACATCGACAACACCGGGGTGCAGGTTGCCGACGTGGTCGTGGGATTCGTTCGCCTCGAATGCCAGTCAGAACAGCAGATTGCCGAGTTGATCGCACACACTCCTCGCTTTGACTACTACTGCTGGGATTTGTACGCCCGGGTTTCGCGCTGGTACGAAGAGGACAAGGCGCATCTCGCGGCCCGCAGCGAAGTGCTGCATGCCATCGAGCAGGGCGGCAACGCCCTGGCCCACGTAGCTGAGCTCATTTCGACCGCCGTGTTGCGCCGCCACATCGAGACTATGGATCGGCTCGATATCGAATACGATTTTCTGCCACGCGAGAGCGAGATCCTTCACCTGCATTTCTGGGACCTGGCCTTCCAGCAGCTCAAAGAAAAAGGCGTGCTCTACTTTGAGACCGAGGGCAAGAACAAGGGCTGCTGGGTGATGACCAGACCCTCGGCCGGTTCAAGGTCTGCCACTCCCGGCTCGGCAGAAGACGCCGTTGCAGTCACGCCAGAGAAGACCGGTCCCGACGAAGACGCGAAAGTCATCGTGCGTTCCAACGGCACGGTCGGCTATGTCGGCAAAGACATTGCGTACCACCTGTGGAAGTTCGGCTTGCTGGGCCGCGATTTCGGATATCACCGCTTCTATCGTTATCCCAATAATCACGAAGTCTGGATTTCGGCGGAGCAAGGCGTTGCCGACCACCCACACTTTGGCGAAGTGGCCGCGATCTACAACGTCATTGATTCACGCCAGAGCGATCCGCAGAACACGGTCATCGAAGCCCTGCGGCTGCTGGGCTACACCGAGCAGGCCGCGCATTACACGCATTTCTCTTACGAAATGGTAGCGCTTACGCCTCGCTGTGCCATTGAACTCGGTTACGACGTGAGCGAAGAAGACCGGGCGAAGTCCTACATTGAGGTATCTGGCCGTAAGGGCTTCGGGGTCAAGGCCGACGACCTGCTCGACGCGCTTATCGCCGCGGCGAAGAAGGAAGTCGACGCCCGCCATCCCGAGCTGAGCGATGACGAGCGCCAGAGCATCAGCGAACAGATTGCCATCGGCGCGCTGCGCTACTTCATGCTGAAGTTCACCAAGCAGTCGGTGATCGCCTTCGACTTCAAGGAAGCGTTGGCTTTCGAAGGCGAGACGGGCCCGTACGCCCAGTACGCGGTCGTGCGCGCTACCAACATCTTCCGTAAGGCGGGTATTGAGCCGGAGCAAGCACTTGGCGACGTGGTCGATTTCGCGCGCTTCTTTGCCGACGAGAGCGGAACCGAAATATGGGAGCTCTGGCTGCTCGCAGGCAAGACCTCGGCGATCATCGAGCAGTGCATCGCCACCACTGAGCCGGCCTATGCCGCAAAGCACGCGTTTCAGCTGGCGCAGCAGTTCAACAATTTTTACCACCGCCATCACATCCTGACCGAAGAGGATGCCGAGCGTAAGAAGTTCCTGCTGGCCACCGCCGCCGTCGTCCGCCGCGAACTGATGCGCGTGCTGGGAGTCATGGGCATCACCGTACCTCCTGTGATGTGAGCGATGAGCGGCTTGCCGTGGCTCGGTTCGGTACCGCAGCTCCTTGCACTAGCCATCCCTCGACGCCAGCAGGCCTAGCTAACTGCTTTAGAATCTATAATTTGAATGTAAGTAGCTGTGTTATCAGGAATTTGCAGAGAAATCTTTGCTAAAGTGCTGCAAACAAAGAATTCTGCTAACAGATTTTATGTGTTTTTCGTCGAAGTTTGAGCTCGCTCCTAGGAGGTGCGACTCTCCGGCTGGCCTTTCTCCTTCTTCTTGATGTGCAGCAGCTTCTGCACCTCAGCGATGACCGTCCCGGAGTCATCCTTGATCTCGACCGAAAAGATGGGTTCGAGCTTCTCCTGGGTGGTCAGCGCCTGGCGGATGTCGTCCAGTTGCTCTTGACTCAGCCGGAAGCTGGCCCGCACCCGGCCTTGGCCCGGCCGGCGGAACCGGATCGACGCCGACTTGTCCCACACAACATAGCCGGGACCGAGGTTCTCGATCAGCATGAGCATGTAGAAGGGGTCGGCCAACGAATACAGCGAGCCTCCGTAGTGGGTGCCGACGAAGTTGGCGTTCCAGCGGCGCAGCCGCATTTCGACGTCGACCGCCCGCCAGTCGGCGTCCCAGCGGGTTACCCGGATGCCTGCTCCCAGCAGCGGTGGCCAGACGTTCACCAGGGTGCGGATGTGCCGCTTGAACCAGGGGTTCATGCCATCCATTATGACGAAGGGGCGCTTGGAACTCCCGTACAATTCTGCTTCCCCCCAGCCCGACAAGGTGTCTAAGAAGAAGAAGTTGCCCAACGCCACTCGGCCCTCCCCGTATGCCATGCCCGGGTACTACGGCGTTCTGCTGATGGGTAATTTTGTTAAGTGATAGCTGTGGTTCCGGTTAGCGGAAGAGTTACAATCTGGTTGAGCCGCAATAAGTAAATCCGCCGGGCAACGTCGGCATCTAACGAGGGTTAACGCTAGTAGTGGCGGCTGGGTTCCATAGGAGTAGCGAGTGAATTCGACGGTTAAGACGGTCGTGTTCTGGTTGGTGATTGTCCTATCGGGCGTCCTGCTCTGGCAGGTAGTCAAGGTGGGCAATTCAGGACAAAAAGAACGCGAGATCAATTTTTCGGAGTTCATGTCACAGGTTGACCAGAACAATGTCACCGAAGTGACGATCCTTAGCACCGAGGTTCGGGGCAAGTTTAAGAACGAGAAGGCGGGCTTCCACGCTACCGTTCCGCAGAACTACCCGGACATGTACAAGATTCTTCAGGACCACGGCGTCAACATCACGGTTAAGGACGCGTCCAGCGGAAGCTGGCCAAGTTGGATCCTGAACCTTGCGCCGTTCATCTTGCTGGGCGCGCTGTGGTTCATCATGATCCGCCAGATGCAGACGGGCGGGAACAAGGCGCTGTCGTTCGGCAAGAGTCGCGCGCGCCTGCTCTCCATGCAGCAGAAGAAGGTGACGTTCAAAGACGTCGCCGGCGTGGATGAAGCCAAGGAAGAGCTGAAGGAGATTATCGAGTTCCTGCGCGAGGCGCAGAAGTTCCAGAAGCTCGGCGGACGCATTCCCAAGGGCGTGCTGCTGGTTGGACCTCCGGGAACCGGCAAGACCTTGCTGGCGCGCGCCGTTGCCGGCGAAGCCAACGTGCCGTTCTTCAGCATCTCGGGTTCGGACTTTGTCGAGATGTTCGTCGGCGTGGGCGCAAGCCGCGTCCGCGACCTGTTTGAGCAGGGCAAGAAGAACGCCCCTTGCATCATCTTCATCGACGAAATCGACGCGGTCGGCCGCCATCGCGGTGCCGGCCTGGGCGGCGGACACGATGAGCGCGAGCAGACCCTGAACCAGTTGCTGGTCGAGATGGACGGCTTCGAGTCGAACGAAGGCGTCATCCTGATCGCGGCGACCAACCGGCCTGACGTGCTCGATCCGGCGCTGCTGCGGCCCGGACGCTTCGACCGCCGCGTGGTGGTTTCGCGTCCTGATGTTCGCGGCCGCGAAGAGATCCTGCGCGTGCATACCCGCAAGATTCCTTTGAACGACGATGTCGATCTTCCTGTGCTGGCTCGCGGTACACCGGGCTTCTCCGGCGCCGACCTGGCCAACATGGTGAACGAGGCTGCCCTGGTGGCTGCCCGCCAGAACCGCAAGACGGTACTGATGTGGGATTTCGAGCAGGCCAAGGACAAGGTCCTGATGGGGGCCGAGCGCAAGTCGATGCTGCTCTCGGATGAGGAGAAGAGGGTCACCGCGTATCACGAGGCCGGCCACGCGCTGGTCGCCGCCATGCGCGAGCACTCTGACCCGCTGCACAAGGTGACGATCATCCCGCGCGGTATGGCGCTGGGCGTGACCATGCAGCTGCCGATGGACGACAAGCACACCTACACGCGCGACTACCTCGAAACCCGGCTGGCCATCATGATGGGCGGACGCGTGGCTGAGGAGCTGTTCCTGAAAACCATGACCACGGGCGCGGGCAACGACATTGAGCAGGCCTCGGACCTGGCACGCAAGATGGTCTGCGAGTTCGGCATGTCGTCGCTGGGACCGATCACCTTCGGCAAGAAGGAAGAGCAGATCTTCCTGGGCCGCGAGATCAGCCAGCATCGCGACTTCAGCGAAGATACCGCGCTGAAGATCGATGCCGAAGTCCGGCGCTTTGTGGACGACGGCTACAAGTCGGCGGTCGACATCCTGAGCGGCAATCGCGACCGGTTGGAACGAGATCGCGATGGCGCTGCTGGAACGCGAAGTGCTCGACGCCAACGAGATGCAGTTGATCATGGAAGGCAAGGACCTGCCGGCGCGGGTGAACCCAACGCTCCGCCCCCGGTGAAGGACGAAGTACAGCAGGTGCTGAAGCCGGCTCCGGGCCAGCCGAATATCGCTCCGGGAGAACGGCCAGCGCAGGCGTAGAACCTATCAGCTGTCAGCCATCACCTCAGCTAAAACCTAAGACGGGCGGTCCGAAAGGGCCGCCCAAATCTTTGCGGCCTGCCTCTTCCTCTCGTGGACAGTGGCCGTCTCGCCGCTTCCCGCTTTGGACCTTAGCCCTATTCGTCTGACGTTTCGTCCTCCTTCTTTCAATCCGCGGATGTATGCTGCTGGCGGTGGCGTGGCATGGGGTGAGTGTGTTGTGCGTGCAAGGAGAACCCCATGTTCAAATCCAGATTCCTGGCCCTGCCTCTGTTGCTTTTGTTTGTCCTTCCGGCGCTAGGCGCCAGTCATGAGACGGCCTACTCCAACCCCTGCAGCGAGCTCTGGCCCGCTGTGAAAGACGTCACCAGCAATCCGAAGAACCATAAGTTGGTCAGTGCCGATGATGCCAAGTGGACTGCCTTCTACGATGTGAAGCACAAGGAGCACCTCAGCATTAGCGGAGCCGTCGCGCAGAAAACTAACCAGGTCACGCTGGTGGCGCAAGGCACAGGCTGCCAGATGCAAGTGAATTCAAGCTTCAGCGGGCTCACCCACGACGACCAGGGAGACTTCCTGAAGCGCGTGAATGAGTCGCTGGCCAAACAGCAAAGCGCGGCCAAGCCCGCCGACGGGGCCAAGCCTGCGGAGCCGGCCAAACCATAATTTTTCAGACTGGGCTGAACCTAATCCTCGCGGTCCGTCCTTGCGACCGATCCCTTGGGAGCGGCGCGCAGATACTGCACCGGCCACTGCGCCGTCTGATGTAGCTCCTGCGCTGCATGCAGCGGCCAGTAGGGATCGCGCAGGAATTCGCGGGCGAGCAGAACCATGTCGGCCTGATGGGTGCGGATAATGTGATCGGCCTGGGCTGCTGAGGTGATCATGCCCACGGCAGCGGTCTTGACCACGGCTTCGCGCCGGATGCGCTCGGCAAACTCGGTCTGATAGCCCGGACCGACAGGAATCTTTGCATCCGGTACCAGCCCGCCGGAAGAGCAGTCGATAAGGTCGACGCCATCGCCCTTCAGCAGCTTCGCCAGGCTGATCGAGTCCTCAATTGCCCAGCCATCTTCAACCCAATCGGTGGTAGAGAGGCGCACAGAGAGCGGCAGCTTGTCGGGCATGACCCGCCGCACTTCGCCGGTCAATTCACGCAGGAAGCGGACGCGGCCTCGGAAGCTATCACCGTACTCGTCCGTGCGGTGGTTGCTAAGAGGCGACAGAAATTCATGGATGAGGTATCCGTGCGCGGCATGAATCTCAATGACTTCGAATCCCGCGCGAATGGCGCGAGCGGCAGCAGCCGCAAACTCGCCACAGACCCGGACGATATCGGCTGGCGTCATCTGCCGAGGCGGGCAGTAGTTGGGCGCAAACGGAATGAGGCGAGGGCGCGATCGGCTGCCATCCGCCCGCGCTCAACGGAATGCAGTCAGTGCCCTCCCAGGGTCGCGGCGTACTGGCCTTGCGTCCGGCATGGGCAAGCTGAATGCCCGGCACGCTGCCCTGGTGACGAATGAAGCGAACGGTGGGCGCGAGGGCTTCGGCGTGCGCGTCCGACCAGATGCCGAGGTCCTGCGGACTGATGCGTCCCTCGGGAGAGACCGCAGCGGCCTCGGTCATGACCAGTGCGGCGCCTCCCACGGCTCGGCTGCCCAGGTGTACGAAGTGCCACTCGTTCGCCAGACCCTCTTGGCACGAGTATTCGCACATCGGAGATACGCCGATTCGGTTCTGCAGGGTGATGCCGCGCAGTTGCAGTGGTTCAAATAAGTGAGGCACGCTGGGTCCTTTCTCAGGCGAAAAGATATGGATGCACCGGCAGGGGCGCCCGATTGCGGGTGGGAGCTCTCAGCTGTCAGCTCTCAGCCATCAGCTGAAGCAAGAAGATCCTCGGCCGTCGTTGGTATCTCTGGCGCCGCTGCCTTAGTTGAAGGGTGACCCGGCGTCTTTCATTTAAACTGACGGCTGATAGCTGACGGCTGACAGCTCTTTCCCATGGCAGAAGAACCCTTCAATTCGCAAGAAGATCTCGCGGTCGAGCCCACGCCGGCTCGCCGCGCGCCGGTTCAGTTGCGCAGTCAGCAGACGGTGCAACGCGTGCTTGACGCGGCCGGCGCGGTACTGCAGCAGGGCTCGCTAGAGGAGATCACGACCACCCGCATCGCGGCCGAAGCCGGGCTCTCGATCGGGGCCTTGTATCGCTTCTTCCCCGACAAGCAATCGATTATCGACGCCATCGCCGTCCGCCACGTCGAGAACTTCAAGGCCGAAGTCGAGCCCAGGCTGATGAAGCTCATCCTGCGCGAGGCTATTAGTCCGGGAAAGTTCGAGCCCGCGGTGGTGCTGGACGCCGTGGTCGACGCCTACGTGGTTTACCTCGATGCCCATCCCGATTTCCGCACCATCTCCTTCGGCCGCCACATCAGCGCGGCAACCAAAGAGCGCGAAGCCTCGCCGCAAGTGGGTCTGCCCGGTCTGCTCAAGAAGTTCATCGTGCGGCGCCTCGGCATGGCCGATTCAGGGGAACTCGATCTGCGATTGCGCGTGGTGAGCGAGACCGGTGAACGCTTGATCGCTTACGCCTATGAACAGCCGACGCGCGAAGATCGCGACCGCATCATCTCCGAGATGAAGCGAATGCTGGCGCGGTATCTGTTCTCGTAGGAAAGAAGTCGGCGACCCGCCGCCAGCTCTTAGCTTTCAGCCTTAGTCCCTGGTTCGTTGAAGGTCGCTTAGTTGGAGATTCTTTGAGCGCCCCTGGCGCGACATAAGAAAGCCCACCGCTTCAGCGGTGGGGACAGTTGGGCGCGATTCGGAGTGCCTCGGGCACGACGGAATTCCGACTACGGCGGCTGAAATCCCCACGAACGTCGCTGCCGTCCCCGAGGGACTCACGAAGATGTTGGCCGCTTTTCCGACCGCTGAAGTGGTGGGCTCTCTTATGGCGTGCCCGAGGCGCGCTTTTGCGCATTTCACAAGATCCCCACCCGCGCAAGAATCTTTTTAAAGAAAAGTGTTGACATTCCCGGAATCTAACCGCAACATATGGTGCTAGACATAGTGCTCATCCAAGTAATAGGGCAACTATGGCGACAATGGGCGCGAGCCCGACCTTCAAGGGAGAAGGTATCCAATAAGGAGGCATACACATGGCGGTTAAGAAAAAGGCTGCGAAGAAGGCTGCACCGAAGAAAAAGAAGAAGTAGTTCAGCGACGGGGCTTTGAGCCTCGTTTTCTTTTGCAACCGAAACGGCCTCCGTTCAACACGGAGGCCTTTCCTTTTGTGTTAGCCTGACTTTCCCCATTCCCACCCGAGGCAGCGTGTTCATTGGCCGTTGTTGACTCTCCCGGGGCACCGCCCGATTCATCCGCCGGCATCGGGCGCAGCAGCCCCACCAAGCTCACCGTGGTTCCGTTGGTGATCGCGACCTTCTTTATGGTGTCGGGCGGGACATACGGAACCGAAGACATCGTTCACGGCGCCGGTTATGGCGGAGCGATCCTCGTCCTGCTGATCACCCCCTTGCTGTGGAGCCTGCCAACGGCGCTCATGATCGGCGAACTGGCAAGCGCAATCCCTGCCGAAGGCGGCTTCTACATCTGGGTGCGCGAGGCGATGGGCCGCTTCTGGGGATTCCAGGAAGCATGGCTGTCGCTGGTGGCCAGCGTCTTTGACATGGCGATTTATCCCACGTTGTTCGTCGCCTACCTGGTCCGGCTGTTTCCCTGGTTCGATGTCGGTCATCGCGGATTGCTGGTCGGAGTAGCGGTGGTGATCGCCTGTGCGGCGCTGAACCTGGCCGGCATACGCGTGGTGGCAATGACGTCGGTGTGGCTGTTCGTGCTGCTCTCTGCGCCATTCGTTGCGATCACGGCGTTGGCTATTCTTAAGCCCGGCAGCCTCGCGGCCGTTGCCAGTCCCACAACGTCGCATGTTCACATTGTGGGAGCCCTGCTGGTCGCCATGTGGAACTACATGGGCTGGGACAACGCTTCCACTATCGCGGGCGAAGTGCAGCGGCCGCAGCGAACGTATCCTCGTGCCATGCTGGCTGCCGTCGCGCTGGTGGCGCTGCACTTACGTGATGCCTGTTGCTGGCCATGTCGCGAACCGGCTTGAGTCCCACAGCGTGGGAGACGGGATCATGGGCGGAAATCGCGGGCTTGCTGGGCGGGCCGACGTTGCGCATTGCGCTAGTTGCCGGAGGCATGATGAGCGCCTTCGGCATGTTCAATGCCCTGGTGCTCAGCTATTCCCGCCTGCCCTATGCCATGGCGCTGGATGGAATGCTGCCGGCGTGTTCGGCAGACTCACAGGTCGCACTCGCGTGCCATGGGTTTCGGTCGTGGTGCTCGCGGCTGCGTGGGCGCTTGTGTCTGGGCTTGGGATTTGAGCGGCTGGTGACAATCGACATCCTCATCTATGGCTCAAGCTTGTTGCTGGAGTTTGTGGCATTAGCGGTTCTGCGCTTCACGCCGGCCGACTTGCCCCGCCCGTTTAAGGTGCCGGGGGGAAAGGCCGGGGCCACCTTGCTCGGGGTTTGTCCGATGTTGTTGTTGGGCTTCGCCGTGTATGCAACCGAGAGCGAACGAATATTGGGGATGAATGCGCTTGTGTTCGGTGCGATTTTAATCGTGGCCGGGTTTGTGGTTTATGGGGTAATCCGGCGCGGAGCGCCGATGAGAAGTTAGCCCCACGCATGAGCGTGGGGTGGGACGTGGACTCGGTGGTGCGTGGCCGCGGAGCGGCGTGGTACGTGGGGACCATCTGTGATTAGCAACGCCGTGGCGCAAAGAGAAGGAGTTGCTCCGCAGTTCAGTGCCTCGCTTAGGCAAGAACCCCACGCTTACGCGTGGGGCTAACACCGCAGCGGCGCTCCGCGCCTCTCAAGCCGGCGAGATCCCGGCGAACCTACTCTGGTTTCACCACTAGCAATTGAAACGTCCCCGGGATTGCGGGTGGACGTCGATCATTCGGACCTTTTTCGCCGAATTGTGCGGTTACGAGATAAATCGTGTTGTCGTCGGTGTTGAGCGCCATGGTGCGCGCGCCTCGGGCAGTGGAAACGGTTTGCTTCACCGAATACTTGTCAGGCGAATCCTGGTGAATGACCGGCAACGTGCCGTCCCCGCACGACATGTAAACTTCCTGGGTCTTGGGATTGAACGCGCCGGCATCGACTCCCGAACCGATGGGAACTGTCGCGACGAGTGCCCCTGAGCCGGCATCGGTGACCGCCATGACTTTGTTGCCGCATCCGGAGAAGAGCCGGCTGTGGGCCGTGTCGAAGGCCAACGCGCTTGGTTCGTCGCAGCCCTTGAGCGGCCAGTGGGCAGTCGCCGTGTTGTTGTTCACGTCGATCACCGCGATCTCGCTCTTGTCCTCGATGTTAACGAACACTTTGCCTTTGCCATCGCTGGCCGGGAACTCGGGCTTGCCGCCGAGCGCAATTGTCGCCAGTACCTTGCCGGTTGCGGCATCGACCACGGTCGAGTCCTGGCTCTTGGCGTTGAAAGTGAATACATGCTTCGAAAACGGCTCGTAGAGAATCGCGTCGGGACGTCCGCCGACTTTGATCTTGTCGGTGACCTTCAGCGTCTTCAGATCGAAGACCACGACCGAGTCATCGCCGCCATTGCTGACGAAGCCCTTGTTCATGGCGGGGGCAAGCGCCACGCCGTGAATGCCGTTGAGGTCGGGAATATCGCCGACCTGCTTCAATGTTTTTGTATCGATGACCATCACATGCGTGCCGCGGGTGATGAACAGGCGATGGGCGCCCTGCTCATAAGTCAGGTAGTCCCAGCCACCGTCGCCGCCCAATTTGACGGTGTTGGCCAGCTTGTATTGCTTCTGAGCGAAAGCGGGCAGCGACAACAGTAATCCTGCGATGAATAATAAAACCGTAGTGCGTTTCATTTGTCTCTCCTTCTAATTGGCTTCTGTGGATGCAGCGTGATCGTGGCTGAGGTAGTAGTGCACAGCCGGCGTGATAATCAGCGAAAGCACCATGGAAATGGTTATGCCGCCGATCACCGCGATGGCCAGCGGTTGCAGCATCTGCGAGCCGGCGCCTAAGGCGAAGGCCAGCGGCAGCATTCCGGCTACGGCGGCCAGCGCCGTCATCATGATAGGCCGCAAGCGTCGTCGTCCGGCTTGAATCATCGCTTCCTCGGCACCGAGACCTTCACCGCGGAAGCGCTGGTCGGCGTCGAGCAGCAGGATTCCGTTCTTGGCCACAATGCCGATGACCATGATCAAACCCATAAACGACGCAATGTTGAATTCGGTGCCGGTGATCAACAGCGCCAGGAATACGCCGGAGGTCGACAGCAGGGCGGAGGCGAGAATCGCGAGCGGCGCCGCCAGGGTGCGGAACTCGAACAGCAGCACGAGAAAGACCAGCAATGTGGCCAGCACGAGCACCAGTAGAAGGTCGTGGAACGACTGTTGCTGCTCTTCATAGGTCCCGCCATAGACCACGCGAATCGAAGGCGGCAGGTGAAGATCATCCACGGTCTTCTGGACGGCTTTGATGGCGCTGCCCAAGTCGCGGCCTTCCAGTCGGGCGGTAACGGTCACATCCCGTTGCAAATTCTCGCGGCGGATCTCGGTTTGTCCCGGTAGCTGGGTGACAGTCGCCAGCGATCCAAGCGTTGCGGTATGTCCCGAGGCGCTGTTCAGAAGCGTGTTGCTCATCGCAGACAGCGAACTCCGGTTGGCATCGGGATAACGAACGCGGATGGTGAACGCCTTGTCCTGGGTGATGACGGGAGTGGCCGAGGGCTCGCCTTCGAGAACCGCAGTGGCATCCACGGCGACCTCTTCCGGCGTGAAGCCGGCGCGGGAAGCCACGCCAGGATCGACATTGAAAACGGTCGCGGGGTTGCTAACAGTGTTGTCAATCCCGTTGAGAATATCCACCACGCCGTCAATCTTCCCGATCGCGTCGGCGACCTTCGGCGCCCATTGCGTGAGCAGGGCTGCGTCGGTCGAGAAGAGCTTGATCTGCACCGGCTCGGGCGCGTTCGAAAGATCGCCGATCATGTCTTGCAGCACCTGGATGAACTCAACACTGACGCCGGGCTCACGCTTGGCGATCTCAGCCCGCAGCTCGGAGATGATCTCCTCGACGCCGCGATCGCGTTTGCTCTTCAGCTTCACGGCAATGTCGCCGGTGTTGGCCTCGGTCACCGCGGCCAGGCCAAGCTGCAGCCCGGTGCGGCGGGAGAAGCTTTGTACTTCGGGCACCTTCGACAGCATGCTCTCGATCTGCATCACCATGCGGTTGGTCTCTTCGAGCGATGTGCCCGCCGGCGTGATGTAGTCGATTACGAAGCCGCCTTCGTCCATTGCGGGGAGCAGGTCGGTTCCGAGTGCGCGGTAGCAGAAAAACGAAGCAGTGATGAGCACGACGGCGAAGAGGCCCAACCAGAGCGGACGCTCCAGTGCGAATCGCAAGGCGCGCTCGTAGAAGTCGACAATTTTCCGGAAGAAGTTCCCCAGCGAGGCTTCTTCAGCCGCCAGCAGGCGCTCGCGCTCGCTCATGCCTTGCAGTTTGGCGTCGTCGAGAGATTTCTTTTGATGGATGAAGTATTGGCTGAGTGTGGGCGTCCAGCTTAGCGCCAGGCCAAGCGATGCGATCAGCGAGGCCGCAACCGTAATTGCCAGCGCGCGGAAGAAGACGCCGGTAACGCCGGTGGTCGCAATCAGCGGCACGAAGACGACGATCGGGGTGATGGTTGAGCCGATAAGCGGGACGGTGATCTCGCGCAGGGCGCTTTGAATCGCCTCCAGCCTGCCTTGTCCGGCATCGCGGTGCAGGGCGACGTTTTCGACCACAACGATGGCATCATCGATGACCAGGCCCACGGCCGCCGCGAGTCCGCCGAGCGTCATCAGGTTGAAGCTTTCGTTCAGCAGCTTCAGAGCGATGAACGTTATCAGCACCGTAGCCGGAATCACCAGCGCCGCCACCAGCGAGGTTCCCCAGTCGCGAAGGAAAAGCACCATGATGAGCGAGGCGAGAACCAGGCCGATGAGAATGGCGTCGCGTACGCTCTTGATGGACTCAGTTACGATCTGCGACTGGTCGTAGAAGGGCTCGAGCTTGATGCCGGGTGGAAGCGTCTGCTGGATACGCGCAACCTCGGCGTGTACCGCATCTGCGACCGCAACGGTATTGCTGTCGGGCTGGCGCGAGATGTTGAGCAGCACCGCCGGCTTCTGGTTAGCAGTAACGATGGTATACACCGGTTTGACGCCGGGCTCGACCGAGGCAACGTCCTGGATACGAACCGGCACGCCTGCGGGCGTGGACTTTACGACGATGTTGCCGATCTGCTGCGGATCCTTTACTTGGGCGTCGATTAAACCAAGATAGAGCTGATGCCCCTGCGGGAGCAGTCCGGGCGAGTCGATGAGATTGGTGCGGCGTACTGCGTCAAGCAAGTCCGAAACTGTTACGTTCGCGGCCAGCAATTTCGCGGGATCGGGAGTGATGTGAAACTCCGGCTCCTGACCGCCCTGCACAACGACGGTGGCGACGCCATTGACGCGATTCAGCCGGGGCTTCAGATCGTAGGTCGCCATGGTCCACAGCTCAGTCTGGGGAACGGTGTCGGAGGTGAGGCTGTACCCGATGATGGGGAAGCTGGCGAAAGTCAGACGGTGAGTTTGGATCACCGTTGTCGGCGGCAGCGAAGCGCGGACTTCGGACAGGGCCGCATCCACGAGTTGCAGCGTGGTCACCATGTCCACATGCCAGTTGAAGAACAGGTCGATCTCGGCGGAGCCGCGGCTGGTAATCGAACGCACCTGCTCCAGGCCGGGTACGCTGTTGACCGACTCCTCGATGGGCCGCGTGATGGTCACCATCATCTGGTCGATGGGCATCACGCCGTTGTCCACGCCGATGACGACGCGGGGAAAGTCGGTGGTGGGAAACACCGAGATGGGAATGGTGAAGGCCATGTAAATGCCGGCCAGCGACAGGATCACGATCAGAAAGATGATGGACTTTGAGTAGCGCGCAAACCAGTAGCCGTCGTCCCCCGAAGAGCGCGTGCGCACGCGGTCGATGATGGAATGCACGCTCATGCGCAGCTAGTCCTTTTCCTTGTCGGCCGGAGCGGATTCCGACGGTGGCTTGGCGTTCTCGGCCGCCGCCTCCGTGATCTTCACCTTGGTGTTATCGGGAAGCGCATAACCACCGGTGACGATCACGGTCTCTCCTCCCGCCAATCCCTTCGTGATCTGCACCTTCTGTCCGTCCTGAATGCCGGTTTCTACCGCCACCTGGTGCGCCGTATCGTCGCGGACGACCATCACCGTGTCGCCTCCCTCAGGAGTTTTCACCACCGCTGACTCGGGTACGACGATGGCATCCTGCAAAGACTTGGCTAGCGCTTCGATACCAACCGTGGTTCCCGGACGGAGGCTGCCGTCGGGATTGGGCGCGTCAATCCAGATTTCTACCGTGGTGCTGTTGGGATCGAGGGCGGGACTGATGAGCGCGACCTTGCCATGAGCCTTAATGTCGCCGGGTGCGAGAATCGTCGCCGGATCGCCAACCTTCAGCGCTGCTGCCTGCTCCTGCGGGATGTGAGCCTTGGCGATCACCGAGGAGGTATCCATCACGGTGATGAGCGGGGTGCCGGGCGCAGGTGTCTCGCCGGGATACAACGGCCGGTCGGTGACCACGCCGTCGATGGGGCTGCGGATCTCCGTGTAGGAAAGCTGAGCGGCTGCACCCTCGTACTTGCCCTGAGCGGAGGCCAGTTGTCCCTTTGCGGCCTGGAGTTGGTCTTTCTTGCCGGACTTCTGAAGGGCTTCGAGATGCTGCTGTGCCAACTCGTATTGCGACTTCGCCTGCCCCAGTGCGACCGCGGCGGCATCGAGTTCCTTGCGGGGCATGGCGCCTTCTTTGTACAGAACCTGGCGGCTGTCATAGACCTTCTGCTGCGCGTCGTACGCCTCTTTGCTGGTGCTCAGGTCGTACTCGGCCTTCTGCCAGTCCTCGGGAAGCGTGGCCGAGGTTGCGATTCCATAATTCGCCTGCGCCTGCTCGTAGGAGCCCCTGTTATCGACGGTAGCGGCCTGCAGGTCGCGATTCTCTAATGTCGCCAGAAGCTCTCCCTTATGCACATGGCTGCCGCGGTTTACGTAGAAGGTCTTCACCGGAGCCACAATCTTGGGCGTAATCGCTGACTGGTTGCGCGGGAACAGGATCGCTTCAGCGCGGATCACCTGCTGAATTTCTCCGCGGTCAGCCTTGGCGACTTGCACGCTGACCAGAGGCTGCGGAGTTTCCTCCTTCTTGGAGCACGAGGTGAGCCCCAGCACACCGGCCAAGAGGACGAAGAGTGGGGCCCAAGGTTTACGTTCGGCGTGAAGGTTCATTAGAAGGGCCCCGTCAAGGTTTGCAGATTGGCCAGCGCGATGCGGTATCGTGCTTCGCCGTCGTCGAGATTGTTGCGCGCCGTTGCCAATGTGTTCTGGGCGTCAACCACTTCCAGCGCTGTCGCTTCTCCTGCCTGGTAGCGCAGCGTAGTCAGGCGAAGGCTGTCAGCGGCCAGGGCTGCCGTGTTGTGCAGCAGGTCGAGATGGCTGCGCGCGGTCTCGGCTTCTGAATAGAAGTTTTCCAGGTCGGCAAGGGCGGTTCGCTGTGCCGCGCTGAGTTCCACCTTCGCAAGATTACGCTGGAGCTGTGCCTGGCGAACTCTGCTCTGGGTGGCGCCCCAGTTCCAGATCGGAATATTGAGGGTGGCTGCGCCCGCATACCCAAGGTTGTTAATGCCTTCGCGGTTGTACCTGGCGAACTGGTTGGCGTCGATGCCGTAGAACATATCCACAGTCAACGCAGGCAAGTATTCCGCCCGCGCGGCGGAGACCTCCTTGTTGGCCACTTGCATGGCGGCGTAAGCAGCTTTCAGTTCAGGATTGTTCTTCTCCGCCAGCTGCTGAATGTCAACAACGGGTGGCAAGGGAGGCGCGGTCGCCAAGTCACTCACCAGCGTGAAGTCTTGAAAGAAGTTTGGAAACAGTAGAACCGCGAGTGACAGTTTGGCAGTTTGCTCGGCCAGCTTCGTCTCATCTCGAGCGCGTAGCAGGTCGTTTGCCTGGATCTGTGCCTTGATGACATCAGAATGCGCGACCTCTCCGCCCTGTTCCAGCTTTTGAGTGTTGATGAGGAAACGCTGGCCTTCCTCGAAGACCTGTTGCGCAGTCGCCGTCCTGCCTTGCGCGGCGATGTATCCATAAAAGGACTGGACGACCGCGACTACCAGTCCGCGGGCGGCAATCTCGCTTCTGGCCCGGGCCAAGGCCAGGGCCGCTGCTGCGCGCTGATAATCGGCAAACTGCGCTGCGCTGATAGCCTCATGAGCGATGCCCTGGCTGATGTATTCATGCACTCCGTTATTGGCGATGAATACGCCTGAAGCCGTGCCGTTGCCCTGGGTGTGGATGTAGCTATTGTTGTAGACGACGCCGGGAAGCAATCCGGCGCGGGCTTGCAGCCGCGCCTCACGTGCCAGGCCAAGGTCAGTGACAGCGGCCTGGAATTGCGGGCTGTTGGCCTTGGCTCGCGCCAGCGCGTCTGCCAGCGTAATCGCCACCGGCGCCGCTGAAGGAACGGTGGCCTGGGCGGAAGGGGGCGCCTGCCCCAGCGATGCATGGGCGGCGCACAGCAAACTGAAGATTGCGAGAAAACGTTGCAGAGCCAAAGACACGGAGCCTCACGGGCAATGCTTAGAATGCCGGGAGCAACCTTAACCAAACCTTAACGGAGTGCTAGTCACGGTTCAGCTCTGCTTTGGGATACAAACGATCATGCGCGTGCCCACACCGGGTTCGCTCTTGGGAGTGATGGAGCCGCCATAAGCTTCAATGACAGCCTTGGAGATGGCCAGGCCGAGGCCGTAGCCTCCGGTGTCGCGAGCGCGGGAGGTGTCACCGCGGTGGAAGCGTTCGAAGATCCGGGGCAATTCATCGGCGGGAATGCCCGGACCGCAATCTGCTATTTCCACGACTCCGCGATCTCCCTCTGAACGTAACTGTACCTGCACCGAGCCATTATCCGGCGTAAAACGGACGGCGTTTTCCAGCAGGTTGGTCCAGACCAGCTCCAGGTCTTCGGGATCGGCGCGAACCGGAATGGGGCCATTGCTGCTGACCTGAATCCGCACTCCGCGCTCGCGGGCCAACGGGCTTAGCGAATCGATGGCGGTGTCGCAGGTGCTTCGCAGATCGATTTCTGCCAGATCACGCTGCAGGCTGCCGGCAGCCCACTGTTCGGCCCGCGCCAGCCGCAGCATGGAGTGCAGCAGCTTCTCCAGCCGCGCCATGTCGTCCAGAGCCTGCTCCAGCCCGTCACGATATTCTTCCGAGCTGCGCGGCCGCTGCAGCAGCGATTGCAGTGTGGACTTCAGAATAGCGACCGGCGTTTTCAACTCATGAGCCGCATTGGCAAGGAATTCCCGTTGCTGGGTGAACGACCGATGCAGGCCGTCAAGCATGGAGCTCATCGCGATGGTCAGAGGAGCCAGTTCTTCGGTGCTCATCGCTTCGGAGCCAGGGTTGAGCTCCCAATTTGAGGTGGAGATCTCGCCGGCATTTGCGGCAAGGTCCTCGAGCGGACGCAGCCCTCGTCGCAAACCCCATATCGCCAGCGGCACAGTAAGGCACAACAGGAGGGCGCATCCTCCGGCGATGTACAGGCGAAGTCGCGCCACCGCCCGGGTCACAGGAAGCATGGGCGAGGCGTATCCGACGTCGAGGAAGTCGCTGGCGGGAGTGGTGGCTTCGCGATCAAGCACCGGAACATGGGCCAGGCGCAGCGCGCGGTAACGCTCACCATTCCATTCGAAATTCGTGTAGGTACTGTCGGCGGGTACCGATGCAGTAGGCCAGTTTCCGGACTGCGCTATGACCCTGCCAGTCTGGTCGGAAACCTCGTAGAGGTCCTGCTGCGCCGGCTCGAGAGGGGGCGGCACCAGGTCTTGCTGGAATTCTAGAGTCGGCTGCTCTTCTTCCGAGTAGTGCACCAGGGCGACAATGCTCATGGCGCGGCCTTGCAATGCGCTGTCGAAAGCCGCCAGCAACTGGCGCTGGGTGAAATACACCGCTACCACGAACACGCCGCCGGCCAGCAGCAGCTGCGAAAGAATCACTGCCGCAATCAGCCGCCGCGCAATGGAGTTTCTTGCCATAGTCAAGCGCGCAACATGTAGCCCTGGCCGCGCAAGGTGTAGATCAACTTGGTGTCGTCGTGCTCAAGCTTGCGCCGTAAGCCGGAGATGTAGACCTCGATCACGTTGCTGAAGCGCTCCCAGTTGAAATCATAGAGGTGTTCCAGAAGCTCAGTCTTCGATACCACGGCGCCAGGGCGATGCGCCAGGTACTCCAGCACACGATACTCCATCGCGGTGAGCGGTATTGGCTTCCCAGCGCGTCGCACTGTCAGGTCTGCGGTGCTGATCTCGATGTCAGCGATCTTGAGCACGGCCGCACTTTGTCCCTTGCCGCGCCGGATGAGCGCCTTGGAGCGCGCCATCAGTTCGCCGAGATCGAACGGCTTGCACAGGTAGTCGTCCGCGCCGGCATTCAGAAGCGCGACCACCGATTCCTTTTCATCCCGTCGCGGTCAGCACCAGCACCGGATACTGGGCTCCGCGCGACCGCAGCCGAGTGAGCAGCGTAAGCCCGTCGATCTTGGGAAGCATGAGATCGAGCACCAGCAGGTCATAGGGGTTGGTCTCGGCCATGTACAGGCCGTCTTCGCCATCGAAGCAGCAATCCACTGCGTAGCCTGCGCTTTCGCGTAAGCTGCGCGCGATGTTCTCTGCCAGCCGGCGCTCGTCTTCTACGATCAGGACCCGCATAAAGTTACGCCCCTGATTTTAGGTCAACCCGTGATCGAGGAACTCTGGCACATGTTTTTCGTGCCAGACACCCCGAAAGCGGGCAGGTACATCACAAGAACGGCAAGGTTCTCTGCTCATGGAAAGCTACCAGCAATTCGGAATACGGGGACTGGCGCATGCCACTCCGGGTCTGGGCGGCAGAAGCTTCGAGCTTGGCAGGATGCTGCTCACCGCAGCATTTCTGGGTGCGGTATGCCTGATCGCCATCGTGATCGGCGTAGCCAGCGCGCAGTAATTCCTAAGCCGAATCGACGCCTACTTCTGACCGATCAGCGATTTCGTGCCTGTAACCATTGGTACTGTGGCGGTACTTACCACCGAGGGATCGTCGCGCAATTTCAGGTAAAGAATTTTGCCGGCGTTGGGCGGGATGGGCAGCATAGTTTCGAAGAAACCTTCCGGGACCTGCACTGCGTTAGTGAACTGAGCGTCGGTGCTCACCGCATCCAGCAGAAAAAGTTTTTGCCCAATCAGACTGCACTGTTTTTCCGTAGTGCTTACGCAACGGATCTCTGAAAGCGACGGAAGCCGCACAACCGTTTGCAGCGGTTGCCAATCACCCTCCGCGCCGCTAGCGTCGATAGCGCGAAACCTCAATGCGCCAAAGGCAGAAGCGCCCAGGTCCTTCACCGGATGAAGAACTGCTAGCACGGTCTGCGGATCCTGCAAAGTGAGATTGCCGGCAGACGTCGTTAGCTCCGTTCGAAATAGCTCATCGGCAGTGGCCACCTCGATCTTTTCAGTAGGCGCGAACCTCTGGGGCGCGACACTCTTCACTGCAAAGCGCAGTACCTGGTCCTGCGCCATCTGGTTTGGACTACTGAGCTGGATTCGAGTGTTTTCTCCCAGGTCAGCCGCGGCTGATTCCACGGTTTTGCCCAACAGAGCCACCTCAGGACGGGGCGGCTTGACGATAGCGTTGACGGTGAGCGCGCGACCGTCTTTCAGCGTCACGTGCGCCGGCAGATCTTGCGCCGGTCGTAGCTTGGCCGCCATCTCGGGTGAGCCTGCCGACATCTTCAGATCGTCTTCGCGATTGTTGCGCGAGAGCTCTCCCGGGGTGAAGCGAACTCCGCCAACTTCGAGCATCGCAACCTCATCGAGTCGCGTGCCGCGTAGCGTGCCCGTGGTATCGCCGGCGTGAGTCGTGTAGGAATCAAGGCGCGCCGATTCCGCATAGCTTTGCAGCGATGACGAGGTCAGGATGAGCAGCGCCATACTTCTTCACCTCCAGCTTGAGCGGGCCGGGCTCGACGCTCTGCAACGCGAGCTTCACCTGGAGAGCGTCGGGCTTGGTCGTCTTCCAGTCGCTGGCGACGGTCTTATCACTGTTCGTTTCCACGGTGACGCTTTCCACGCAGACAGCTTCGGGAGACTGCAAATGCAAGGTGTCGTCGCGCCCGACAATCAGTGCATTCGCATCGGCCGGGGCGATCACCCACGCGGTTGGCTGTGAGCTGCGCAGCGTATACGACGGGCCCGCAAAGGATTCGAATCCCCACATGCCGTGCAAAGTGCCGGTAGCGGTCGCGGGTAAATTGCCTGCCTGTAGCGGTGTAGTGTCGACGGTGAATCCACCCTGCGCAGCGCTCGGCTTAGCCGCAAGCTCAATGGTTTTGCCTGATGAATCGCGAACCTCGAGGGTGTAGTCGTGCCCTAATTGAGTTCCGAAGATGAGCGGCGCACCGTCGGCGGCAAGCACCATCCCGGGTTTCTGCGCGCACAACGGTTGGCTGGCATCCACCGCGCGCAGCGGCGGCGGCGTGGAGTGCCCGATGGGCGGCAGCCCAACTACGATGACCGACTTGGGATCGCGAAATGATGGTGGATTATTCAGCTTCAGATTTATCGACTCTTCGGTCGGCAGCGCCAGCGCCGGAATGTACTGATACTTCGCCGTGTGGGCGCTTCCCAGGATCCGCACCACGTCAACCACAGCGCCGACGTAAGGATCAAACGAATTTCCGGCGAGACGGGGCGTGGCCGAGAGTTGCGTCAGCAGATCTGCCGAGGCTCCTGAAGTCAGCGTCGTTACCATGCTCTGGCTGTGGGCGTCGTCGAGAACCAGTTGCTCGCTGTTCTGCGTCAGGCACTGCAACTGCTGCGCCGTGGGCTTGTCGAAACATCCCTGATCGACCTTGATACTCAAACTGCGCGCCAGCAGGTTGGTGCGCTGCTGCAAGTCCGACGAGTCCTCCTGTGAAGCCTCTCGCACCAGAGAAAGATAGCGGTCCAGACGGGCGCGATCAAGACTGGCCTGCTGCAGGTCCTGCGCAGCGCGCACAAACGCGCCCGGCTTGCCTCGGACAGTTGAGCGTAGCGTGCCGAAGTCGCCGCCGGTTTCAGGAGCGAGAAAGATCAGCGCCTGCTGCGCCTCCTCGGGCACGGTGACCATCACGCCTTCCTGCCGCACGCGCTTCGTCCAGGTCTCGACCTTGGTGAACCAGGCATCAGGCGGAGGATTGGTTGCGCCGCGCAGGAACGCCACCACCATAAGGTAGCGAGCCGACTGGCTTTCCGGTAGATCGGGATGGATCCACAGGCGATCACCGGGAAGCAGATATGGCACCTCGCCAACGGGTAGACCTTTGTCTCCACGTTCCACGCGCACATCGATCTTCGGACCTGCAAGATCAAACGCGGCGTTATCGGCAAAGGCGGTAGCGACCGAAAAAAGCAGGGTAAGAACAAACAGCCTGGGCGCAAATCTATACATGTCTGACTATTGGATGCAGAGCTGACTTTAAGGAAAGCAGAACGTGTTCCCCTGTCGCCGGCCTGAATCTCGCGGCTTTTCTGCGGCATCTCAGGCTGCATCGGTCGTCAGACCGTAGGAGGAATTATGATCCCAGCCTCGCCGTGCAGCCACCTTGACCACCTGCATATCACTCGAACCAAGAAGCACGTCTGTGAAGATTGCGTGAAGCTTGGCGATCACTGGGTGCACTTGCGCCTGTGCACCGACTGTGGATACGTGGGCTGCTGCGATTCCTCCAAGAACCGGCACGCCAGCAAGCACGCCAGGCATGTGTCGCATCCCCTGGCCCGATCCATAGAGCCCGGCGAAACCTGGGTGTGGTGCTACGTCGATGAAGTCGTAGCGACTGAGTTGCCGGAATAACCGAGCTGCGAGTGAGAGGGCAGTGTTTCCGGCCCGACGCTTGGTCAAAGCATTCCCCGCCGAACTAACGACGGCCCAGGAAGGTCTCCAGCTTCTCCACATCTTTGTGTGCTAAATCCAGGTAGTGGCGAGCACTGTCGGTGTCCTGGCTGTCGATGGACTGCTTGGCTCGTTGCAGATCATTGCGCATGGAGTTGCGGGCTGCGACCATGTCGCCGCGCAGTCCAAGGCCGCTCTGTTGCATTTGGTGCTCAAGCGTGTCCATGCTGGCTTCGACGGCGGCCGCCCGGCTGTCCAGTTGGTCGTTCTCGGTTTCGAGATCTCGCAACAGTTTAGGATCGACCGCAGGCGCTTGCGGCGGTGGCGGCGCTTGGGGACTCACCTGGTCAGGCGTGGTTCGATTCGAAGCGACGGTCTTGGTCTTACCCTTGTTTGAGGACTGCTGGACGCTGTACTGGGTGCGGTCACTGGCCTGCTGCCCGGCAGCGTCTGCGCCGCTTGCTGCTCCCGGCAAATTCGCCGGCGGCGTGAGTGTGCCGCTTCCCGTCATCTCAACTTGCGGTTGCAACAGAGACGCGCTGGCAGTTCCACCTACGGAGGAAATTGGCGCCGCCGACGGTCTGCGGGCAAACAGAACCACCCCCAGCAACACCGCGGCGACCGCGACGATCAGCCCGGCCATCACGTAGCGGCGATTCAATCCACCGCTGCTGGCTGAAGCAGGCATAGGCGGCGGAACCGTCGCCAGAGGAGATGGCGTTGCAGTCAGACCTGGTGCCGCGGCTGCTGCTGCCGCATACGCCGGTCCAGCGGGACTCTCGAGCACCGTTCGTTTCGGAGCATCCACCATGGTTGCGGCGAGTGGGGCGCCTGATGTGGCGGCCACGCTTTCCGGATGCTCTAACGCGGCGCCGAATTCCTCCACACTTCGGTAACGGTCCTGAGGATCCTTCGCAATCGCTTTGGTCACGACGTTCTGGTATTGCACCGGGGAGTAAGGATGCAGGTCGATCATCGGCGGCGGCGGGGTGCTGACCTGGTGGCGCATGATGTCGAAATCGCTGCCCTCTTCGAAGGGAACATGACCGCTCAGCATCTGATACAACGTGATTCCCAGGGCGTAGATGTCGGTACGCACGTCGATCGCGCGGCCCTGAATTTGTTCCGGAGACATATAGGCGGGCGTTCCCAGTTGCATTCCCGTGCGAGTTGTACCGCGCGCGCCGACTACCTTGGCGATACCGAAGTCCATGACTTTCACGATGCCCTGGCGATTGAGCATCAGGTTGGTGGGCTTAATGTCTCGATGCACGATTCCCATGCGGTGGGCGGCCCCGACTCCCAGCAACGCCTGTTTGAACCAGGGGACGGCATCCTCAGCCGGCAAAGGGCCGCGCCGGCGAATGAGTTGCTCGAAGTTCTCTCCTTCTACAAACTCCATGGCGATGAATGCATTTCCCTCATGCACCAGGAACGCATACAAGGTGGCGAGGTTGACGTGGTTCAGGTTGGCCTGGGCGCGGGCCTCGGTGCGGAAGCGCTCCACGATTTCCGGGTTGCGCGACAGATCCGGAGCCAGCATTTTGACAGCGACGGCGCGGTCCAGTTCCACGTCCACGGCCTTGTAGACGACGCCCATGCCGCCTTCGCCGAGCTTTTCGATAATCCGGAAAGTTCCTACTTGCTGGCCAATCATGGGGCTCACCTCGAGTTCAGAATAGGCCCTGTTGTGCGGTCAGAAACACTTGAATTTCAGCGCGAGATCGCCGATGCGAATCAGATCATTGTCCTTCAGGGCCTCACGCGCAACCGGCTGTGCACCATCGTTGAGATGGGTTCCATTGGCTGAGTCCAAATCGATCAGGAAAAACATGCCATCTTTATAGCGAATACTGGCATGACGGCTGGAAGCAGCATCGTCCTTCAACACGATATCGGCATCGGGACTCGTGCCCAGGATGTTTTGTCCCTCGCGGAGGCGAAAGTCCTGACCTTTTTGTTCGCCGCTCATGACCACCAGCCAGCCCACGACTGGAACCTCGCGTTTGTCGGCGAGCACCACCGTCTTCAATCCCGCGACAGTGGCAGCCTCGGAGGAACGCTGAACAGCCGCGCCGCCCTCCATGCGTGTCTTGGCATTCGAAGCGGAGGCAACAGCGTATCCCGTCTTCTGACAGTACGGACACACTTCCCAGGAATCCTCCAGTTGATGCCCGTTGGCACAGAACTTTGACATTGATCCTCCGATGCTCGTCTGGCCTGCAATTGGAATCAATTTGCGAAATAGGTCGCAACCGGCCCATTCTTGCCCAGGAAAATGCGATCGCCATTTTTGAGGCCGATTTTGCTGACCCGCGACGAATCGGTCGAATTTACATATGTGCCATTGCTCGATCCTTTGTCGATCAGCATGACAGTGCCATCGACCGGCACGATCCAGGCATGCTCGCCCGAGACGGTGTCGTCGGAAAGAACCACCGCGCACTTTGGATCGCGGCCGAGCCACAAGCCCTGCTTGTCAACCTTGAAGGTGCGCCCCGAGAGCGCTCCCGAGGTGAATTGGATGCTGCCATAGTTTTTCTCCAGCACAGTGCGCGGGAGGCGCGCTTCGTTACTTGACGGTAAAGACTGGGCAGACGGCTGCATTGAGGGCCGCTGACTTCCGGCAGTTGCGGCGGCCATCGCAAGCTGAGGTTCCGGCCGTTTACGGCGCAGCACCAAGGCAATCGCACCCAGCAACAGGATCCCAGCGGCGGCGTAGAGCGGAAGTTTGCCCGTGGTTTCCAGCATCTTCTGCAAAAAGCTGAGTTGATCCTCCGCGATCACGGCTGAGGCGCGATATTTCTTTGCATCGGGCAAGTCCGGCATGAACTGCAAGGCGTTATCGAACTCTCCGATGGACTGGCGATATTGCCCGGCGTCGTAAAGATCAAGTCCGGCGTCCCAATGCTGGTCGAAAGCACCGCGCGTCGGGGTGACCCCGGTTTGCCTTACGAATTCCATCGCCGTGTTGATAGGTACGAGGAAGTTGAATCCCTGTTGCTCCGCCCCTGCGGTAGCGATGCCGATAACCTCGCCCTTGTCATTGAAAGCCGGGCCGCCGCTATTGCCATGAGTGATTGCGACGTCGGACTGGAGAAGAGGTACGCCGATGGTTCCGGTCTTAATAGCCGAGATGTGTCCGTTCGTTGCGGAAGCTTCAGAATTGGACTCGGCACTGATAATCGGATTATTTCCGAAGCTTGAGGCCACGCCCGGATACCCCATCACCATGACCGTGTCCTGCAGCCGGACTTGGTCCGAGTTGCCCAGCGGCACCGTCGGGTAATTCGAGCCCGGCACCTTCAGGACGGCGACATCCTTGCCATTTTCCGTAATCGGCGCGCTGTATTGCAGGATGTCCGCATTCAACACCTTGCCGTTCGACAAGGCCACGCTGAGAGTCGGGGCCTGCACCAGTTCGATTTTCCCGCGTTGCAGCAGTTCGACGATCTGTTGATTGCTGAGGGTGTGGCCCTGCTTCTCGGCTTCCGCGGCGACGTATTTGACGCTCTTGATCGCGTCGGCACGCAGTTCCGCCTGCAACGACTCGACCGCCTGCAAGTCCTTGAGATTGGCGTGTTGGACGACGTGGCCATTCGTGATCAGGTAGCCATCGGGGTGGAAGAGGAACCCGGTACCTAATTCTCCATGCGGTAATTTGAGCGAGAGGTCACCGTAGGTCCATTTCGCCTGGTACTGCACGACCACCAGGACCACCGCGGGCTTTACTTCCAGCGCCCGCTTCTCCTCCGGCGTCAACTGGCCAAGGGCCGCGAGCGGCACCCACAATGCAATCACCACTGCAATCGCCCAGCGCTTCATCATGCACAACCTCCGCAGTATGGTCGAGCGCGAGACCGGCAGGCGAACAACCACCTCTGTCCGCCCGGTGTCGCCATCCACACCGATTTCTAACGCGGTTTAGGAAGGGGCCCGACAAGCTGAATTCATGGAAGGATTTTCGAAGTACGGGATCGCTTGATTTATCCCTGGGACAAAAAATCTCGGAGGATTGTGTACCACTTAGAAGTTCGGAGTCAACGGAAAAACCGCGCCATGGGCCACTCCGCCAGTCTTCTCCAGTCGCTTTCGGACAAGACGGCAGCCTGGTCGACGAGCGAGCCGAGGGCCACCGTCAGCCGAGCTGGTGGCTGCCTCGTAGAGCCAGTCAGGCCGGCCCTTCTCGTAAGCCCGCCAGGAAGTTCCAAACCTTCGTAACAGAGCCAACTTTCTGCCGATGGCCGGGTTACCACGAGCGACGAGGAACGGAAGATGAGCGCCCTTCGTAGATTCGGGCGAATTTTTGTCCTGATCGTGGTGGCAGGTTCCGTGGCGCCGAGCTTCGCCGGCGTGCGACTGGGAACGATCTCAATCGGTGCGGGCTACGGCTATTACTCCGGCCCGTACTGGCCGGGATATTGGGGCGGCTTCTATCCCACGCCATTTTACGGCCCCTGGCTTGACCCTTGGTACCGCGCTCCGGTGTACCTGTTGCCCCAGTCGGACAAGGGACAGGTGTGGGCAAGACCACCTCGCCGGCGACCACCGACTCAGACCGCAAGACCATGGAAAGCGAACTCAGCGATAAGGAATTGAAGAGCGGCGAGGTGACTTCGCCAGTCGCGGGATACCTCTACTTCCCGGTCGCCGGCAAAGAAAAAGCCTACCAGTTGCAGTATCACGGGACAGATACGGTCAGCACTCTCCAACTCAACGAGAAGTAGAGATTGCGTTTACGCCGACGCCTGCTTGGGTAAATTTCCGTTCGCCCACTCCGCGAGCTTGGCTGCGTGACAACGTACGCCCACGAAGAACTGCCCGAACTGCGCATAAACCGCGCTGACCTCATCGAAGCGCATTTCGTAAATCAGCCGCTTGAACACCAGCGGGTCATCCGAAAACAGATCGACTCCCCACTCCCAGTCGTCAAAGCCGATGGAGCCGGTGATGATCTGCTGTACCTTCCCCGCGTAGCGACGGCCCACCATGCCATGCTCTTCCATCTGCCGCTGGCGCTCTTCGATCGGCAGGGTGTACCAGTTTTTGTCCTCGCCACGTCGGCGATCCATAGGATAAAAGCATAGATACCGCGCATCAGGGATCTTCGGGAAGAGCCGCGAAGACATTGCCGTTCGCTGGCGTTGCAGCGTGTCCTGCACTTCCTTGTTCCACTCCTCAGAAAGCGGTGCTACCCCGCGCTCAGCCAAGTTTCGAAACAGCTTTACGGTGGAGTCATACAGTCCCAGCTCGATCACTGAAAGGTAGGAATAGATAGGGTCCAGAAATTCGGCGAGCTCGGTCCGGTTGAGCTGCAACTCTGCGTTGTTCAGGTCGTCGAACGAATTGCGAAAGTGGACCACCATCAGGTCGCCCTTGTGGCCGAGCATTGAGTACAACGCTGTCTGACCCGCTTCTTCGCTGGCGCTGAACATCGCGGAAGCTTCGGCGATGATATGCAGCTGGCGCACGCTGTCCAGCTTTCGCCATTCCGCCCAGCGAAAGCGAAACATCTGGTGCAGCACGCTCAAACCCTCAAGCGTAAGAGGAACTGCGGGTAATTCGGTTGAAACCTGTACATCGGCGTTGGTGGCCATAGAAGAACAGTCTCCGGAAGCGAAGTCGGCGCTGGCTCGATTGTAATTGGAAGGCTGGTGCTTTACGTCCGCGTCTTTTAATCAGCGGTTGATCTACGCCTGATCCATCTCACTTCACGCCGACATAGATGGTTGCGGTTGCGTTGGTGGGATCCATGCCTGCGTCGTAGACCTCATAATCCGTCTTGAAGGCGCGCTGCGGAACTCCCGGCTGCCGGAAATACGCGTAGATCTCGCGCCACAATTGCGGCACGATCGTCGGGAGATAACCCTGCTCGCTGTTGAATTGCAGGTAACTTCCGGCCAGCACCTGGATGGCAACCATGCCTTTGGGAGGCTCGGTTCCGGGCTTCACTCGGGCCCCGAACACGAACGTGTAGTCGCCCGCTGCGTCGCTGGCATAGTCTGTATAAGCCGCATAAACCGAGTTGCCGATCTTGCTGGGAATGCGCTCGAAGAAAGTTTCATCATCGGAATAGAAGCGCTTCCAAAGATGTGCGATGGCGCCATGCTCCGTCATCTCATTCGCGTTATTGGTGCGAGCCGGCAGGCCAATGATTTCAAAACTCGCTAACTGTCGCGGCTTCGGCTTGAGATGGCTCTCAGCGACGGCCGTGCCCAGCAGTAACCCGGCGAACAACGTGGTCCACAGACATCCCGAAAAATGTGCAGAGAAAATTTCCATGTAGTCGGCATGGTATCGTGCATCGAAATTGGCATGCAACGGATGCGATACCTGGGAGCTTGCCTGTTGGTTGCAACTGTCCTCGCCGGTTTGGCGGTTGCCGCTACGCCCGGATCATTCCGCGGAACGGTGGTGGAGGGGGAGAACGGCGCGCCGAAAGAAGGCTGGCTGTATGTGCGGGGAAGAAATGGAAGCATTCGGCGGGTGGATGTTACACAAGCTACCTTTGCCTACGACGAAGACGTGGCCGCCGATCAGCGCAAAGCTCCGGCGCGCGAGGCCGCGGGAATAGGGGCTGACGTTCGCGTTACCGCAGAGCAGGGAAGCGACGGCGAATGGCGCGCCTCCCGGGTCGAGATTGTGAAACCCGCTGCGGCTCGAAGCGCGAATGGTGCGCCTTGAAGGAGCACGGCTTCAGCGGCTACAGGCACTACCCGAACCGATCCCTAGTCGGGCCCGAGCTCGCCTCCGCCGATGACTAACTTCCCGTGCATTGATGTATAGCTCAGGCCGATTTCGCCGCAGGTGTGCTGCTCGCATGAGTACACGACGCAGGAATCGAAGGGCCGCGAGTACAGGTGCAGGCTGACGGCGCGCTGGTTCCACTCGCGAGGATTGCGCACGTCATGTACCGGGTTGCGCGGATCGACTGCGACCGGGTTCGCCTGTGTGATCTCGACCGTATCGGTGGGAACGATGTCACAGTGCTGCGACGCCAGGTCCTCTTCCAACACCTGGTAATTGTTGACCTGCAATTTGCCCACGGGCGCCGCCATCCAGCAATTCTGGTTCTTGTGATTATGGATCGAGCTGCGCATCCCCACGTCCCAGCAGATCGCCAGCAACTCGTAGAGCTCGGTCTTGTGAACCAAGTTGCGGGTGTAATGCTGCGGGTTCCAGAACAGGTAGGGCGCTATCGACTCAGGATCGACCGGATGGGCGCGCAACACGGCAAGGGGTTTGTCCACGTTCAGGAAGTCAGCGTCGGTCAGTTCCTGAAGGCGATCAATTAAATGCTGCACCGGAACGGTACGTGTGGGAGCTGTAGTGCTGCTCGACATGGGTGGACCTCGCAGTCAGGTAGGGATCAGCGGTTGCGAATTGCTATCCTATAACGAATGGTTGCGCACATCATCGAAATCCTGGGCACGTGGATTATCGCGGTCATCTCCTCCGCCGGCTATATCGGAATCATGCTGCTCATGGCGATCGAGTCAGCCTGCATACCCCTGCCATCGGAAATCATCATGCCTTTCTCGGGCTACCTGGTGTATACCGGGCGCTTCTCGCTGCTCTGGGTCGCGACCTGGGGGGCCATCGGCTGCAACCTGGGATCGGTGATTGCGTACGAGATCGGCTACTTCGGCGGGCGCCCGCTGGTGGAAAGCTACGGGCGATACATCTTCCTGAGCAAGCGTGAGCTTGATTGGGCTGACCACTTCTTCGAACGCCGTGGCGCGGTGGCCGTGCTCATCGCGCGCCTGCTGCCGGTGGTGCGAACCTTCATTGCTCTGCCCGCCGGAATCGCCCGCATGCCCCGGCTCAAGTTCCACCTCTACACCTTCCTCGGCTCGTGGCCGTGGTGCCTGGTGCTCGCGTATATAGGCATGAGGCTGGGCGAACAGTGGGACAAGGACCCGCGGCTGAAGACCTGGTTCCATCGCTTCGACGCCGCGATCCTCGCCATCATCGTGATTGCCGTCGTCTATTTTGTCTGGTCGCGGCTGCAGCACCGCGTAGGCAGTGAAGCCGCCGCCGATACGGCAAAGTAAGGCGTACGGCATCTGAAGGGACGAGCAGAGTCGATTCTCGCTGACTCGTATCTAATCTCACTGGGAGAGATAACCATGGCAGACAAAACTGAAAAGCTCACCAAATCCGAAGAAGAATGGCGCCGGGAACTGACTCCGGAGCAGTATCACATTCTGCGCGAGAAGGGCACAGAGCGTGCCTTCACCGGCGAGTATGCCGAGACCAAGAAGCCGGGCGTCTATCGTTGCGCGGCCTGCGGGCAGGAGCTGTTCGACTCCGACACCAAGTACGATTCCGGTAGTGGCTGGCCCAGCTTCTATCAGCCTACGGATCCCGACAAAGTCGAACTGCACGATGACAACGCATTCGGGATGCGGCGCACGGAAGTGATCTGCTCCAAATGCGAGTCGCATCTGGGACACGTCTTCCCCGACGGCCCCAAGCCGACAGGCCAGCGCTTCTGTATCAACTCGGCCTCGTTGAAGCACGAAGAGAAGAAGTAGGGCAGCTGCTCCTGGCGGTTGGCACTTGGCTTTTGGCCAGAGGGATTCCTAAGTTGCTCTGCCACCAAAGATGAAGGCGATCTGGCGAAGAGCGAAAGGCCAAAGGCCAAGAGCCGCACGCCAAGAGCCGCCTTATAATTCCCGTCGTGCCCACTCCTCTCGATCCTGCCAGTCCACTCTATCGCGAAATGCGGGAGCTGGCGCGCCGAACCTTCGAGCACGCGCTTGCCGAATGCAGCATTCCTCGCGCCATGCAACGCCACATGGAACTGCATGATGATCGGCTCCGCGTCGGCAACGACCTCTATGACCTGCGCAGCTTTTCGACCATCAAAGTAGTCTCGATCGGCAAAGCCGGCCACAGCCTTGCGGGGGCGCTGACCGAAATAACCGACCGGGGATTGCACGGCATCATCTCCTGCCCCAGCGCTTCCGCGGCTCAGATCTTCGGGTTCCGCTACTTCATCGGCGGCCATCCTACGCCCAACCAGGATTCATTGCGCGCGGCGGAAGCCATCCTGAAGCTGCTTGCGAATTCAGGCCCGGATGCGCTCACCGTTTTTCTCATCAGCGGAGGCGCCTCAGCCATTGCGGAAAAGCCGATCTCACCTGCCATCACGCTGGATGACGTGATCGCAACCTATAAGGCGCTGGTCCACTCCGGCGCGCCGATCGCGGAGATCAATGCCATCCGCAAACATCTTTCTGCGCTGAAGGGTGGCCGCATGGCGCAGGCGGCTGCGCCTTCGCAGCAGGTCTCGATCCTGGTTTCCGACGTGCCGGAAAACGCGCTGGACGCGCTGGCCTCAGGTCCCACAATGCCAGACACCACTACTGCGGCGGATTGTTATGCCATCGCCGAGAAGCGTCGCTTAGTTGCGCAACTTCCTTTCAGCGTTCGTCAGTTGTTGGAGCGCCGGCAACTTCAGGAGACGCCCAAGGCAGGCGACGCAGCATTTGCACACTCGCAATACCTGACCATCCTCTCGAATACCGCGGCGTTGAAAGCGGCGGTCGAGAGCGCCGCTCTCGGTGGATTCGCCGTTGAGGTCGATAACAGCTGGGATGACTGGGATTACGCCGACGCTGCCGATCACCTGCTGTCGCGCCTTCGAGTCTTACGCCATGGAGCATCGCGCGTCTGCCTTATCTCGGGCGGTGAAGTCACGGTCAAGGCCGGCAGAAATCCGGGAACCGGCGGGCGCAATCAGCAGTTTGCGTTGTACTGTGCGGCGAAGATCGCAGGCCAGGCCATCACCGTTCTGAGCGCCGGCACGGATGGCATCGACGGCAATAGCCCGGCAGCCGGTGCGATCGCCGATGGCAGCACGGTGGCGCGCGCTCGGCAGAAGGGTCTTGATCCGGCTGCAGCGCTGAAGAGGCTGGATGCGTTTCCCCTGTTCGACGCCATCGGTGACGCCCTTATGACCGGCCCGACGGGAAACAACGTGCGCGACGTGCGGGTGTTGCTGGCTTATTGACTAGCGCTTGCGGACAACCTCTTCAAACAGGCGCTCGTACTTTTTAGCGATGGCTTCCCAGGCGAACAGCTCTTGCGCACGCTGCCGGGCGCGAACGCCCCACTGCTCGCGCTCGGCATCGTTCTCCAGCAAGCGCTGAAGCTTCTGCGCGAGGTCTAACTCGTTTTTCGAATACGGCACCGCAGCATCGCCGGCGGTCTCGTGGTTCTCGGGAGTATCAAGGTAGAGCGTTGCGTTCTGTGCAGCCATGGCTTCGATCAGCGCCGGATGCACGCCACCGATTTCGCAGGCGAACACGAAGATGCCCGCGTGTTTCTGCAAAGCCCAATATCCATCGCCAAAAACAAACCCAGTGAAAACCACGCGATCGTCGGCGAGCTTGCGCAGGCCTTCGAGATATTCCGGCTTGTACGCATTGTCGCCAACCATCACCAGTGGCCAGTCGGTTTCAACCTGGCGCCAGCTGCGCAGCACGAGTTCGGGATTGTTCTCCGGCTCAAGCCGGCTGACATAGAGAACGTAGCGGCCGGGCTGCAGCTGGAATCCGTTGAGGCTGTAGTCGCCCTCGGGCATCTCAGAGCCATAGCCGATCACGGTCGATTTGGCACCATACTTGGCGGCGTAATAGTCATGGATGGTTCGCGCGTCGGTCACCAGCCGATTCGAGCTGAAGCTCGAGACCCATTCGCAGAAGTGCAGCACCTGCGCGCCCAGCCAGTTCCACTTGCTGCGCTTGCGATCCAGACCGTCGACGTTCAGTACGACGGGTGTGCCCAGCATTCTGGGTAGATAAGCGAAGGGGGCGTTAGCGACGTTGCAAATCAGAACCACGTCGTAGCGGCAGAAGGCCGCATGAACCGCGGCGAAGAAAGTGCTGACCCATGTATCCAGATGTTTCTGGTGAAAGCTGGGTACGATGACGCGCTTCACGCGGCGGTCGTATTCATCGTCAGGCTTGGTGAAAGCGCGGCGGCAATAAACGGTGACTTCGTGGCCATGGTCGGCAAAGCGTGAGCTTACCTGTTCGGCGAAACGCTCAAAGCCTCCATAGCGATTGGGAATGCCGCGGGTCCCGACGATGGCAATTCTCAAGGGCGCCCACCGGAAGCGAGGCCCTGAACGGCGTACTCCGGCTCGAGTGCACGCGCGGGCTGCACGATGTCGATGGCGCGCGGGGTGTTGCTGAACCACCAGAGCAATTCACGGTCCGATACTCTGCGGCGCCCCTGAATGATCGCGCGCTTATGCCGGAGCCGCTCGCGAACCTCAGGGCGGAATTGATAAAGGCAGGCGGAGATCATTGCGCGATCGCGCAGCAAGGCATAGCCAAAGGCTTGGGCGTCGCGCCACAAAACGGGCACAGCCAAACGCAACGTCAGCCACCAGGAAGCATTCTTGGCCCGCATGAGCCAGCGGTTCTTCACCGAATGCCAATTGATAACGTGCGGCAAATCCTGGCGTCGCTCGGGTGTCACGCGGCGGACGTGCCAGGCGACGGCTTTCGGGGTGTAAAGGTATTTCTGTCCCATCAACTGCGCGCGCCAGGCCAGGTCGCCATCTTCGCGGAAGGAGAAGAACTCCTCGTCGAAGAACTCGCCGTCGACTGTTACGGCATCGATGAACTCGCGGCGAAACATCACCGCCGCGCCGGTTGCCCCGAACACATACTGCACGCGATCGAATTGGCCGCGATCGATTTCTTCGGCGCCGCGATCGAGGTGGCGCATGTTGCGGGTGAAATAGACGCCAACCGAATCGATCACGTTCGACCGCTCACTGGATTCCTGCGGCTTCCAGCGCAGGAGCTTGCCGCAAACGGCCCCCGCCCCGGGATGCGCCTCTCCGGCGGCGATCAGTTGGGTCACAAAATCGTGAGTGGCCAAAATGTCGGGGTTGAGGCAGAGAAGCCATTCGCCGCGCGCCGCACGCATCGCCTGATTTTGACCAGCCGCAAAACCGAGATTCGTGGCGTTATAGATCACTCGGAAACGTGACTCGTACTCGCGCAGGATCTCTCGTGTTCCATCGCTCGAAGCGTTGTCGAGAACAATGACCTCGGTGCCGGGATAGTCTTGCCGCGCGACCGACTCCAGGCACTCACGTAAGTGAGCAGCCGAGTTCCAGGTAACGATGGTGATCGAAACCATACCTGCCTAGTATGCCCCGCGGCCCGACAGCACGATGGGAATGGTGCGGAAAAAGATTTTCGCGTCGAGCCAGAGTGACCAGGTATCGATATAGGCCAGGTCGAGTTGAATCCAGCGATTGAACTCCAGGTGATTGCGGCCTTCCAGAACCCAGATGCAGGTGAGGCCGGGACGCATGCGCAAACGGCGGCGCTGCCATGGCTCGTATTGTTCGACTTCCGCCGGGATGGCCGGACGCGGGCCGACGAACGACATGTCGCCGCGAACGATGTTCCAAAGCTGGGGTAGTTCGTCGATGCTAAAGCGCCGCAGCCAGCGGCCGACGGCAGTAATGCGCGGGTCGTCGCGCAGCTTGAAGACCGGCCCGTTCAGCTCGTTGAGTTGATGCAGCTCGGCCTTCAGTTGCTCGGCGTTGTTGATCATGGAACGGAATTTGTACAAGGTGAAGCGCCGCCCGCCCAGCCCGCAGCGCGTCTGCTTGAACAGTACGGGGCCAGGCGAGGAGAAGCGAATGGCCGCTGCCACAAAGCCCATCACAGGCGCTAGTACGACGAGAGAGACGGCCGCCAGCGCTACGTCGAAGACGCGTTTGAAGAACAGCAGCAACTCGCTTTCGGGCGTGCTCGACAGGCTCAGCAGTTCGAGGTCGTGAAATTTTTCGAGGTAAACGCGCGAGTAGGCTGCGGGCAGAAATTCCAGTTGTACGCGCACCTTCATGCCGACGTTGGCGCAGTGCAGAATCACCGGCTCCAGCCGCGCCAGCTCCTGCATGGTGACCGCAAAGATGACCTCATCGATGACCTGGTTCTCAAGTATGTGCTCCACCGAGGCCAGCGGAAACACCTGGTAATCGCCGATCGCCGTGTCCTGTGGTGTTCCGCTCTCGTCGGGATCGATGAAGCCAACAAGCCGCATGCCGCTGCCGCGGCTCTCTTCGATCAGGCCCGCCACTTCCCGCGCCCGGGAACCACAACCCACCACCACGCAATAGTGATAGCGATTCAGGCGCTCGCGCATCCAGTAAACTCCGGAATGCGAGATGGCGCGGCCGGCCAGCAGAGACGCGAACATCACGGCGCCGACTACCATGACGAAGGTGCGGCTGATGTCGGTGCGCTTCAACAGGTACAACCCGGCGTAGGCCAGCACCAGCACAACCAGCGACTGATAGAGCAGGTTGGCTCCGATGCGTATCGGATTGCTCAGCTCCAGGTCGCGATAAAAACTTCCGAAGTAGCCGGTGACCGCCCACAACGCCAGCAGGCCGAGCAGCAGCGGAACATAGTGGGTGAAGGGATAGATTCCGGGCAGGCGCGCGTGGAAGAACTCAAAGTGAACCAGCAGCGTCCTGAGCAAATAAGCAGCGCCGAACGCGAAGCAAATGACCGCGAGGTCTTGCAACAGCGTGAGCAAGCTCAGAAACTTTGATCGGCGATCAAACACAGCAAAACCCGTCTCTTCCTGTTGATAATCCGCTCTTGTCTGCCATCTGAGTGGCGACAGTTTTCAGGATCTAGCGTCCGCAGCGGGGGCGATGACGGTGGCAATTTGGAACGACGTTCTAAAACACCCATTTTAGCCTACTTACACGGCAGGAAGAAATGTCGAACTTGGCTCGAAGGTCTGATCGGTGCTGCCACTTCTGCACTAAATCGCAACCGGGTTGCACTTCCCGCTGGCCTCGACAGCCTCTTCCGGGGTAAGTTTTTCAACTATGGTTTGGAAACTCACTGTTGCCGTTTGCCTGCTCTGTTGCTTAATGCCTGCCGCCGATACTGCCAAGCCCGGCGCCGACGTGCTTGGCCGCTGGGTTGGCGGCAAATGGACCGGCGAAGGGAAAATGGTTGATTCGGACTACAGCAAGACGATGAAGGTGGGCGGAGTGTCGAACTGCGCCTGGTCGCCGGATCACATCTTTGTGGTTTGCGATCAGGCAAATACCGTTAACGGAAAAGCAGAACGCGATCTGTCGATTTACGCCTTCGATCCGGAAAAGACCGAGTACCACATGTTCGGCATGTCACCTGGCGGCGGAACGCCGCGCGTGACCGAGCTCACCATCAGCCCGGACCACAGCCGCTGGGAGTATCTTGGCAGCGCGGAAATCTCCGGCAAAACGGTGCAGTTTCGGACGGTCAACATCTTTCACGACAACGATCACGTGGACTGGTGGTCGGAATACTCCACCGACGGCGGCGCTCACTGGGTCAAGATGGGTGAGGGCAAAGAGTCGCGACAGAAGTAGAGCCGCCCTCCCGTATCAGGGCACGCAAAGCTCCGGGACTCACACCGGCAATCGCGTGACAGGCGCGGGTGAAGTGACTCTGGTCGGCAAAGCCGGCGTCGAAGCTGATGTCGGCAAGTGAGAGCTCGGAAGTGAGCATCAGCTCGCAGGCATGCCGGACGCGCAGACGCCGCAAATATTCACCAACTCCACAGCCGCTGAATTTGCGGAAGGAGCGCGAGAGATGTACCGGGTGAACCGCGACCTCGGCGGCCAGCTCGGTAAGAGTAAGACGGTTTCGAAATTCAGATTCGAGCTGCTGCTTCACGCGGCGAAGCCAGGGCGGCGCCTCGTGCGAGCGATCGGGCGGGCAGCCGGTCAGCGCCAGCATCTCCGCCATCAGACTTTCGACCTGCAAATCGTCGGCATCCTGCGGTGTACAGGTTTCGCAATAGAGCTTCAGCGCCAGCCACAGCCGATCGCCGCCGCGCAAATCATAGGCGATGGACAAATTGCCCGACGCGCTCTCCACCATCTGCTGCCATGTCTTGCTGGCTTCGATGCCAAACATGCGCGCGCCACGCGCACCGATCTCATCCATGTGCGGAACTCCGGCAGGACGGAACGACAGCGTTAAGGGCCGGAACTGCATGTACTGCCGGCCATATTGCTCGCCGTAATCGCCTCCCAGGAAGAGGCAGAAGAATGGCATCTCGTGGGAGTGGGTGGGCAGCTTGCGGGCACGGTCGTGTCGCAGCTCGGTGAAGATGGCCCCGCCGACGTTCTTGCGATGGGCTACGGAACCGTAAAAACTGCCGCCGGATAGCCGTGCTTCGCTCGCAGTCTGTTGCATATCACTCGCCATCAGGCACTCCTCACACGAGGTTAATTTCGTTCAAGACTAGGCCCACGTTTCTGCTTAGACTCACGGCATGGTCAAGGGAAACCACCCCTCAAAGGTAAAAGTTATGCGAACGTTTTTTGTCATCGCAGCGTCTTTCGTAATCCTGCTGTGCAGCGGGCTGCGGTCCGGGTCGGCACAAAACGGCTCTCCCGCCTCGGAGACACCGAGCTATACGCAGGACGGGAAGCTGGAGTTCCCCGCTCAGTATCGCAGGTGGGTGTATCTCTCCTCCGGCATCGATATGAGCTACCGGAAGAACATGATGATGGACCATTCGATGTTCGACAATGTGTTCGTTAATCCGGCGGCCTACGAAGAGTTTCTGAAGACTGGCACCTGGCCCGACAAGACGATGCTGGTGCTGGAAGCGCGCAAGGCGGCGAGCCACGCGTCCATCAACAAAGATGGCCACTTTCAGACAACGGAGACGATGGGATTCGAAGTGCACGTGAAGGACTCGCGCTTTGCCGGCGGCTGGGCTTTCTTTGGCTTCGATGACGAGAAGCCGGGGCAGATGATTCCAGTCAAGGCAGATTGCTATAGCTGCCATCAGCAGCATGGCGCGGTGGACACGACGTTTGTGCAGTTCTATCCCACGCTGATCAACCTGGCCGAGGAGAAGGGAACGCTGAGTGCCGCGTACAAGAAGGAGGAGGGGAAGAAGAAGTAGCTGGGCGGGAGCGTGCCTCTTCGCTTCGCGAGGGACGGTTGCGGCGGGTAGAACTGCGGGTCTCTCGGCTCCTCGCTTCGCTCGTCGCTCGGGATGACATCCGTGATGCGTTGAGCTCGCAGCACATAGCTAGTAGCTCGCACCCTGGGGTATAGTCGTCAGGGGTGCCTGATGTCACGCACGCTGCTTGCTCTTTCGCTTGTCCTGATAGTGTCGGGCGGTAGTGCTCAAACTGCGCCCAAGTCCAATCCAAGCACTGCGCAAAATCCAAGCCCTGCGCAAAACCAAAGCTCCGCGCAAAACCAAAGCGCAACCAAAGCTCCCGTAAAAGTAAACCCACTCGTCCCCTACGCCGGCAACTGGATTGGCGCGTTTGAGAACAAGCCCTGGATATTGTTGAACCTGAACCTGGTTGGCGATAAGTTTTCCGGGTCGCTGCAACGGGCCAACAAGTTCGACATCAGAGACGACGGCGAGTTGAAGCACGTGAGCGATGATTTCATCACCCTGCCGCTGGTGGATGCGGTCTTGAATCCCGACGGTCTGCTGGTCACGGTGAAGCACCCCGACACACAAGAGACGGATCGCTTCACGATGAAGTTGACCAGCGACTCGGCAGCGGAAATCAAGATGATCGCCATGAAGATGCCGCCCGGAATGTCGAAGCCGAAGCCTTGGAAGCTGATGAAGGTCAAATAAACCAGTCCTGAAAAGGACGCGTTACGCGGGCCTGAAGGCCCTTACTACCTGAACGCATCTGTCCGCGGGCGTGAAGCCCGCACCACCCGAGCCGGCTCACCCGCTCGCAGACCTCTCCAACTCCTGTTGCAACCGTGCGTGCAGGCGATCGCTGTAGCCAATCGGCAACTCGAAGGTGCGTTCGTCGGCAACCAGCACCAGGATGTTGCGGGTGGAGTCGAGCACGGCGGAGCAGTGGCGGCAGTGAGCAAGATGTTCCTCGACCGCTTTACGCAGTTCGGGCGGAACCGTCCCATCGATGTAATTCGAAATCTGGTCCCAGACATGTCTGCAATTCAGAACCATGAGCCACCTGCTTTCCGCTTGAACAGGCCTAAAATCCCTCCGCTGGCGTGCTTGGTTTTGAGCTGAGGCGCCAGGATCTTCTGCATCATCAACCTGGCCCGCAGAAGGCGGGTTTTCACCACGCCCTCGTTCACGCCCATCATGCGAGCGGTGTCGGCGATATTGAACTCCTGCACATCGCGCAGAATGAGAACTTCGCGGTAGATCGGAGGAAGGGACTCCAGGGCCGACCGCAAAAGCTCGCGCACTTCTTTGCGCTCCAGGGCTTCGGAAGGGACCTCGCGCCAGTCGGTCAACACCGCCGGCACGAAGCAGCCGTCTTCCTCCTCTTCAACCGCGTCCACCGAATCGAATTTCAAGATCCGGTCATGCCGCAGTCGGGCGCGGGCTTCGTTGATGGCGATGGACACCAGCCACGTACCGAATTTCGCGTCGCCGCGAAACGAGGTCAGGTTCTTGAGCGCCTTCAGCACCGTTTCCTGAGCCACGTCCTCGGCATCGTGCTGGTTGCCCAGGATCGAGAACGCCGCGAAGTAGACACTTCGCTCGTAGGGGCGCACCAACTCGTGAAAGAGTTGCCGCTCGCCCGCGACGATGCGCGCGATCAGCTCAGCTTCCTGGGATGGCGATCTCGCTTCGCGCACGGCAGTACTGGACATTCCGCTGTCCCACCCGCAGGGGACGTAACAAGCTCAAGAGCCCGGGCGAGCCAAGTGCTTCTCGATTGCCCGCCCGGGTGGCATCGCCAAACGCCAAGGATGTGAGTTTCGAGCGCTGCAAAAGTGACAGGCGGCCGGCGGCAAATGTAACTTTACCGCCTTTTCAGGGTCTTAATAATACGGAGGTCCTACCCGCATGAAATCGCTCTGCCTCGTCTTGCTGATCGTCGCCTGCACGCTCTCTCCGGCGTTCGCGGCTGAGAATCCGGTAGTCGTGGAGCTATTCACCTCCGAGGGCTGCTCCAGTTGCCCGCCGGCCGACGCGTTGCTGGTCAAGCTCAGCCAGTTGAACAGTGCAAATGCGCCCGAGGTGATCGTGCTGGGCGAGCACGTCGACTACTGGAACTACATTGGCTGGACCGACCGTTTCTCATCACCGCAATTCACTTACCGGCAGCGGGGATACGCGCAGCATTTCGGGCTGGCGTCTCCCTATACCCCACAGATGGTGATTGACGGACAGCGGCAGTTCGTCGGCAACGACAGCACCGAGGCTGCACGGGAAATTACTGCGGCCTCGAAGAGTGAGAAGCCTGCGAATATCAAGCTCACTAAGCTCGGCGGCAACGCCTATCAGGTTTCGGTGCAGGCAGGCAGTGGGAAGGGTAAGGTCGTCCTGGCGGTCACCGAAGATGGGCTGTCAAGCGAAGTCAAAGGCGGCGAGAACGGCGGCAGGACGCTTAATCATGCCGGGGTCGTGCGGGAATTACGCCCTGTTGGCTCCCTCTCAAACGGCGCGTTTCAGGGCAAGGTTGAGGTGCACATCCAGAAAGACTGGAATCCCGAGAAGCTCAAATTAGTTGTGTTCCTACAGCAGGGCGACTACGGGCCAATCGTGGGAGCTACATCCCTTGCCATGAATCCGTAGAAGCTACTGGGGATTGGGAGCCGGCTGCGCTCCCGGCGGGGCCTGCTGGGCAGCCGATTCGGGTTTATCGTGCACGGGCGGCAACGGATAGTATCCGTGCTTGGCGGTTACCAGCAGCCCCGGGCGCTTCACCCGGACTTCAATGTCGCGATACCGGCTCGACGGGCTCTGCGTCGTGTTGTATCCCAAGGTGTACTGATTACGCGCCTGTAGCGTGATTTGCTGGTAAGCGCTTTCAATAGACTCGCGCGACAGTTCGTTCAGAACGTCGCCACCGGTTGCGTTCGCATATTTCGGAAGAATGTCGGTATAGCCCTGGGTGGGGATATGCAGCTTGCCCAGCTCGCGGTAGCCGGGCAGGGCAGCCGAGTCCACCCCGATGGCATACACTGCGATGTTCTGCGTTAGCAGCACCTTCAGTACCTGCTCATAGCTGGCGCGACTTCCATATTCGCGTCCATTGCTGACCACGAAGATAATCTTGCGGCTCTCACGCGACTGCCGCGAAAGATCCTGTGCGGCCATCAAGATCGCATCATTCAATACCGATGACGGGCGCGCGGGGGTATTCACCTGCAAGCGGCCAGGGTCGACCGGCTTACCGTTGTTGGTTGGGCCGGAGCCGAAGGGGCCGCCAAGTTGCGATGGACCGGGCGTTTCTCCGGTGATCTCGCGAATGCGCTGCAAAGCGATCTGAAGCCGCTGGGCGTTGCCGAAGTCCGACTGCTTGGTAACCGAGTTGCCGTAGGTGAAAACCGCGGTGTTATCAAAGGGACCGAAGGCTCCCGTCAGTGCCGAGTAAGTCTGGCTGACCTTCTTCAGAACCGTCTCCGGCAGTCCGACGTCGATCACCAGCGCCGTGGATAAGGGAAACGGGTCGCTGGTGAAAAATGTGATCCTCTGCTGAACGCCGCTTTCGAGGATGCTGAAATCCTTCTGCAGCAGTCCGGCAACCAGGTGTCCGTCGTGGTCCTTTACCGTAACCGGGACAGAGACGAAGTTGACGTTGACTCTGAGCTTGAACAGTTCATCCACACCGCTGCCCGGGGCTGAAGCTGCCTGGCCGGGCGGGATCGTCTTGATCTCCTGCGACCCGGGTGGCGGCGGCTGCGGATTCTGCTGTCCCGTGTCGGCCGATTCGCCGGGGCGAGTATTCGGAGTCGCTTCCGGGTTAGCTGCTGAGGAGGACTCGCCCGCGTTGTCGGGGGTACCCGAACTGGGCACGTTCACCTGGGGCACGGGAGCATTGTTTTGCGGTATGGGAGCGTCCGGCAGTTTCTCCTGAGACGAAAGGGAACTTGCAGTGAGAAGGACCGCCGAAGTGGCGGCGCACAACATCCAGTAGCTCAATCGCCGATTGAACATAGTCGGTTTTGGGGTCTCCAGGAGAGCCGGAACTCAGCCCAGTATACGACAGCCGCCGCTGCTTCCGGCCAGTGAGCAGCCCTTACAATACAATGGATGCATCCGCAGGAAACGAGAGGCAATGTTGTTGATCCGATTTAGCCGCACGATGTTTGTTGCCGGGTTGCTTGTCCTTGCCAGCTCCGCTCTGCTCGCGCAAATTCAGGATTCGGCTTCCCAGCCGCCGCCTCCGGCAAAACCATCGGCCTCGCAAGACTCGGGGTCGCAGGAGCAGGGTGTCGACGACTCACTGCAGACCTTCAAGGCTAACGTTAACGTCGTCAACCTGTTTTTCAACGTGAAAGACAAGCACGGCATGCTCATTCCGAACCTGACGAAAAATGACTTCCAGGTCTTCGAAGACGGACAGCCGCAGACCGTCAAGTACTTCTCGGCAGAATCGAACCAGCCTCTCACCCTCGGCATCCTCATCGACACCAGCCCAAGCCAGATGCACGTGCTGCCGCTTGAGCAGCAGTCCTGCACCGAGTTCCTGCACAGCGTGCTGCGTCCCAAGGACCTGGCGTTCCTGATTAACTTCGATGCCGACATCGATCTGGACCAGGATTTCACCAGTAACGCCAGCCAGTTAGCCCACGCGCTCGATAAGCTGGAGATCAACGGCGGCGCTTCCGGTGGAGGTCTGCCCGGAATGGGTGGCGGTCCAGTACCCAATGCTCATCCGCGCAGCACGGCCTTGTACGATGCCATCTTTCTCGCCGCTGACGAGAAGTTGAAGAACGAAGTTGGCCGCAAAGCGATGATTGTGTTCACTGACGGCGAAGATGAAGGCAGCCACCTGAGGATCAAAGATGCGATCGAAGCGGCACAGAAGGCGGATACCATCTGCTATGTCATCCTCATCGCTGACCGCGGCTTTTATGGCGGCCTGGGCTATAGCGGCGACGCTTCGATGAAGAAGCTGGCTGAAGAAACCGGCGGCCGCGTGATCGAAGTCGGTAACAAGCAAGACAAGTTGCGCCAGGCCTTCGATCAGATTCAGAATGAGCTGCGCAGCCAATACAATATTGGCTACACGCCTACCAACCGCAAGCTCGATGGCACCTACCGGAAGATCCAGATCAAAGCTAACGAGGGATTGAAGATCCAGGCGCGCCAGGGCTATTACGCGCTTGGAAAAGAGTAAAGCGCGTGGGTAGTGCGGCGCTCGCTCTGCGTTTTGTCCTCCTCCTCCTCCTCCACGGCGGGGCTGAGGACGGCACACCGTGAGAGAGAGTTGCCAGGGCGCGCAAACTGCAGGTCCCTCGACTCCGCTGCGCTCGGGATGACACACGGATGAGAACTGGGCGGGCTACTTCTCCGCTGTTGCGCTCGCCGCTGACTTATACACCTTTCCATCCTTCATCACAAAGCTCACGTTGCTCAACGCCTCTACATTTTTCAGCGGATCACCGTCCACCGCGATGATGTCGGCATACGAGCCGGGGGCGATGACGCCGATCTGGCCCGTCATACCCAGCATCTCAGCGGGACGAATCGTGGTTGAGCGTAGCGCCTCAAGCGGCGACATGCCAAACTTCACCATATAAGGAAAGTCCTGCGTGATGGGCTGGTCCCAGGAAAATCCGCCCACGTCCGTTCCATAAACGATCTTCACCCCTGCCTGCAATGCTTTCTTGAACGAGGCCTCATGATCGGCAGCCCGTGCCCGGTCGCGCTTGCCGTCGGAAGTATCTTCGGACGACCAGTCCTTGTAATAAATGGCGATGGTCGGGCAGTACCAGGTCCCCTGCCGCTTCATCTGCGCGATCTGCGCGTCGCTGAGCAGTAACCCGTGCTCAATGGAATCGCAGCCGCCATCGAGCGCGCGCTGCAGGCCTTCACCGCTGTAGGCGTGGCATGCGACTTTGTGTCCCCAGCCGTGCGCTTCGTCGGTGATAGCTTTTATCTCCTCTAGGGTCAGAGTCGGTTGCGAGACCAGGTTGCCGTCCTTATCGACCCATGAGCGATGTGTCATGTACACCTTGATCCAGTCGGCGCCGTGGTCCAACTGCTCGCGCGCTGCCTTGCGCGCCTGCACTGGGCCGTCGATGATCTGCGCACCCTTGGGCACTTCAATCTCCGGAGCATAGCCTTCCAGCGAATAACCGCCGGTGGTTGATATCGCACGCGTTGAGGTGAAGATGCGCGGACCGGGGATGCGTCCCTCATTTACCGCCATCTTGATGCCGACGTCTCCGTAGCCTGCCCCCTCTGTCTCCATGTCGCGGATGGTGGTGAAGCCTTGCTCCAGTGCGCGACGCGCCGAGACTGTCGCCCGGGCCGCTCGGTAGGCAAGAGGAAACTTCAGCAGTTGGATATCGTATCCGCCGAGCGCCGGGTCTTCGCCCTGAAGAAAGATATGGGTGTGCGATTCGATCATGCCGGGCAGCACGGTCGCGTTCGAGAGATCGATGACTTTGGCTCCGGCCGGGGGAGTTGCTGAGCCGGCGCTGCCTACACTCTCGACGCGATTTCCGCGAATCACGATGATCTGGTTGTGACGGGTTTCTCCAGAGCCGGGGTCGATAAGGCTCCCGGCCCGAATGACTGTCACCGAGTTGGCATTTCCGGTCGCCGGAGCCTGCGCCAATGCAGTAACAGCGACACACAGTCCGGCACACAAAGAGAAGAAGGCTTTGGTCGTCATTGGGCTGAAATTCTATCTGAACCCTCAAGCGGCAGCTGAGCGACAACCATCGGTGTGGCCCTGAGCGACGTCATCGCTTATCTTTGCGGGCCGCATGTCGGGCGGCGGCGCCGTGATGTTCGGCGATATCGCTGAGCCGGATCACCGCGGCGGCCGCGGAATACTGCACTTCTTCTTTAGCGTCCGTCAGCGACTCTTCCGCCGCGTGCATTAGCTTCGGGTCACCACGTTTGGCGATGGCGTTCAATGCGGCGGCACGAACAATCCAGCTCTTCTGTTTTTCAGACGCGTCGACCAAAGCAGTCGCGGATTTCGGGTCAGGGTCGTCCGCCAGCGTGATAGCAGACGCCGCCAGGATGGGAGAAGTATCATCCTTCCGGAGCATCTTGAAAGCTGACCAGCCGATACCGGCGAACGGGATAAAGCCGATCCCCTGTTCGAAGCCGAACTGCGCCAGCTTCTGCGGATCCTTCAACATCTTCTTCTGTTCATCCAGCAGGCCGGTGCCGGTCTTCGTCTCGCCGGTGAGGATGGCGTAATACACGTCGTAGCCGCTCCTGTCTCCCAGTTGCAGAAGCGACCGGGCAGACGCCATGATGACGGTGACGTCCTTGTCCTTGAACATTTTGTGCAGCTCGGTGGCGGCAGTTTTGTTTCCGATCTCTCCCAGCGCAGCCGCAGCAGAAGCACGTACTTCGGGACGGTCGTCGCTCAAGCCTTTGATGGCAAGGCGTTCGGCCTCGGCATCTCCTACGAGCAGCCCCAGAACCTGCGCCGCTTTCGCCCTCTTTTCGTAGCTGGAGCTCGCCAGGCCATCATCGAGAATCGTCCACGCCTGCACTTTAGGCGTCAGGCCGGCGTTGCCTTGCGGAGCATCTTGGGAAAACGCGAGAACGGCACACATACATAGGCAACACGTAGAGATAACAGCCAGTCGGTTCAATAGCATCTCCTACACAGCGCCCTGCAAATTAACAAGTCGTACAGTTTAGGGCTCACCCAGCCGCTTAGCCAGTAGATTTATAGATTCCCATCAGTCAAGATTCCGGGAGAAGGAAGTTGCAACGATAAGCATCCGGACAGTAGGGATCGGACATTCCGCCGGTAATGCTCCGCTAATCAGTGCGTGCTCACTGCGAAGTAATATCAATCTAATCCTGGGTCAATTAACCCGGTAAGGACATGATTCATCTTGACATTGCCTGAGTTGAGGGATATTTTCGTTGCACAGCCTAAGTCCTCTTTTGTAGTTGCGTGCAAGCAATTGCACGCGTGTCGTAGTGTCGGTCGATGCGCCATTTTTGACCTGGACACTGTGAAGGAGCCTGGCGCCGCACTTACTGTTTTGCAGTTTATGGTGCGAAGATGTGTGTTCCGCGAGTTATGTAGTCCTCTCTCATCTAAGTGAGGATAGCGAAGCTCTGTTCTCTTAGATACTGAAACCGATTCCTCCCTAGTCCTAGCACTCTATCCCTCGAGTTTATTCACTAGAAAGCCAGCTGCAAGAGCCATCAGTGCGTGCTCTGAAGGAAACCACGAGGTAGCACATGCCTGCCAAGAAAAAGTTGGCTCGGAACATTACCGAGGCGCGCATCATCGAAGCCGCGGTACAGCTATTTGCGCAGCATGGGTTCAAAGGAACAAGCACGCGCGATATAGCTCAACTGGCAAACGTCAATGAAGCGACTCTGTTTCGTCATTTTGCCAAAAAAGCCGATCTTTTTTGGGCGGCGGCGGATTCGCGGCTCAATGGAGTCAAGCTAAACCGCGAACTGCAGCACGAGCTTGCGTGCGATGCCGATCCGCAAACCGTGATTCCGCTGATCGTGGCATTTATCACGGAAAGCATGTTCCAACGCACAGAATTGATGCGGCTGCTTTACGTAGCTGGTTTTGAGTTAGCAGGTGCGGATAGACTTCTGGGTGAACACCTGGGACCGATCTTCGACGCTATCAACTCTTATTTCCGGCGTTGCGCTTCCAAGGGAATGATTGAAAACTTCGACCCCGTAGTTGCCACTCTGGGCGTAGCTGGAGCCATTGGCGCGCACTACACTCTACAGCCTTTCTTTAGCGAAGAGCAGGACCACAAAATCCCTGAATATACCCGTTTCCTTCTGAATGCACTTCAGAAAAGCTCCGTGCCCAGCGGGCAAGTTGTCTAGTTCATACTCTGGATAGTTCATGTATAAAGATTCTTTCCATTTTCATAAACAATGGTCGGTAATTCTGGCCTGTCTGATGTTCTGCCTCCCGGCAGTGCCAGGTGAGGCTCTAACAGGAACGAGCGCGAATTCTGGCTATGGTAGCGACTCTGACCAAAATCCGAGCTACGCTGGCAATGGCCAAAATCAAAGCTACAATAACAACCCAGAGCAGAATCCGAACTACGGTAACAACTCGAACCAAAACCCTGGCAATAACGCCAACCAAAACTCGAGCTATGGTGGCAATAATGCAGAACAAAATCCGACTGTAGATACAACGCAGACCACGTCAACCGAGACCGGGCGGATTTCCACGGCGGAAACGAACCAGAATCCCATGGCAGAGCTCGCCGCTTTCCTAAGGGACCATCCGGAAGTGGCGGCCGAATTGAAATCGATACTGGCCATGCGATTGGAGGAACAGGGTAGTGCGATCCAGGCGCAGGAAATTACTGACGAGCTGCTAATCAGACGCTTGCAGTCCGACATCGCCTTTCGCGCAGAGGCAGTTCGGCTGATGAGTGATCGCGGCTTTATCACTGAAGAACAGGCGCAGCGCTGGAATCCGACGGCAAACAATGCGATCAATCGCTCTGACATCGGGGCCTTGCCAGGACCTCAGCCATCCCAGCGGACTGGTGTCGCAGCTGGACAAAGGGCAAATCGAGCTCAAGGCGCACGTAATACTTCCAATCCTGTGGCCGAGCCTGTTCCCCTCGTGCCCAGCACGATTCCGCAGCGTAACCCGTATCCTGGGCTTCCATCGACGGCCGATCTGTATCGCCAATATCAGAGCGAAAATGCACCGTTGAGGCGATTCGGCGCCGACATCTTTCGTCCCGACGTTGTGGGGCTGACGGAATATCCAATGGACTTGCCGGCCGGCGCTGACTACGTCCTGGGTTCGGGCGACGACCTGGTCATCGACATCTGGGGAGGCGTATCACAGCAGATCCAGCGAGTGGTGGACCGCGAAGGTCGGATCTCCCTGCCCGAAGCCGGTCCGGTTACCGTCTCGGGCATGACGCTGGCCAACGCCGGCAAACGTATTCAGAGCATGCTGGAACCACAGTTTCGCGGCGCGAAAGTAGATGTCTCCGTCAAACGCGTACGCACGCTCAGAATTTATGTGGTGGGCGATGTTCAACGCCCGGGTGCCTACGACATCAGCTCACTTTCAACCCCGCTCAATGCGCTTTACGTCGCAGGAGGACCGACCGCGACCGGTTCCATGCGCATCGTGCGCCATTATCGCGGTTCCCAGTTAGTCAGCGAGATGGACCTCTACGACCTTCTCCTGCGAGGAGTGCGGCAATCCATCGAGCACCTCGAACCGGGCGATACGATTCTAGTGCCCACAGTGGGGCCGCAGGTAGGAATCGCGGGGGCTGTGCGGCGCCCCGCCATCTACGAATTGAAGTCGAAAACCGATAAGCTCGCCGACGTCATTGAGATGGCCGGGGGAATGACGGTCGCCTCAGCTCCAGGCGAGGTCAAGGTTGAACGCGTTGAGCCGCACGATCAACGTGTCACATTGAAGGTTCCCTTGCCGCTGACTCAGCCCGAAGATGGTAAAGCGGTCGACACTTCCGCATTTATGGTGCAGGATGGGGACCGCGTCTATGTCGCCGCAATCGATCCGTATAAAAACCAGACGGTCTACCTCCAGGGACATGTTTATCGGCCAGGATCCTATCCTTTTATTCCGGGAATGAAAGTCACCGACCTGGTGAAAAGCTATCGCGATGTACTGCCCGAACCTGCTGGACACGCCGAGATTGTTCGTTTGCAGCCGCCGGATTTCCGGCCCGTCGCCATAAGCTTCGATCTTACGGGCGCGCTGTCCGGTGACGACACCATTACTCTGCAGCAGTTCGATACCATTCGTATCTTCGGACGCTACGATATTGATCCCCCAAAGGTCGCTATCTATGGTCAGGTATTGCGACCTGGTGAATATCCAATGAGTACGAGCATGACCGCTTCCAATCTCGTAAAGATGGCTGGAGGGTTTAACCGTAGTGCCTACACCGATAATGCTACGCTAGCAAGTTATGTGGTTGAGAATGGCCAGCGAGTAGTTACCGATCAGGAGACGATTCACATAGGCGCCGCGGTTAAAGGCGATGCCGCAGCAGATGCTCATTTAAAGCCGGGCGATGTGCTTACCATTCTGCAGATACCAGGGTGGAGCGATATAGGACGATCTGTCAGCATTAAGGGAGAGGTGTTGTACCCCGGTAGTTACGGCATCAACGAAGGTGAGCGCCTCAGCACTTTCCTGCGGCGCGTGGGTGGCTTCCTTCCTACCGCTTACCCGGCGGGAATCGTATTAGAACGCGAGGAAGTCCGGAAGCTTGAGGAGCGGGGCAGGCAAGAACTGATTAATCGGGTTGAAGCTACCTCCTCAGGGGTTAAAATCTCGCCCAATGCTACGGGTCAGGACCAGGCCGCGATCCTGCAGGCTGTCCAGCAACAACAGCAGCAAGCCATTGCTACTCTGCGCAACCAGCCAGTTCCGGGTCGGCTCGTTGTCAACATTAGTTCGAACATCTCCGATTGGGCGAATACTCCGAATGATGTGACCTTGCGAGGCGGCGATGTTATCACCATACCCAAGATGCCGAACTTTGTGCTTTCTCTCGGTCAGGTTTATAACGCGAATGCTCTTACCTACAGGCCAGGTAAGACTGCTTCGTGGTATTTGAAGCAGGCGGGCGGCCCGACACAGCTCGCGAATAAAAAAGGCATATACGTCATCCGGGCGAATGGCTCTGTGATTTCTTCTTCCGGTACTACGGATTTCTTTTCGGGAGGTGTGCTCAACACTAGGATGCAGCCAGGCGATGTCCTTGTAGTTCCCGAGAAGTTCGTCAGCGGGTCCTCGGCGTGGAAGACTACGTTGGAAACCGCTCAATTCGTAGCCTCGCTGGCGATTGCTGCCGCCGCTGTAGCCCATTTGTAGTCGGCCCATGCTGTCCCAACGTTGCCCCTCCAGAATTGTCCTCAATTTGCTAGGCAGAGTAACCAGTAAATGCACCGTCGGTCTTCTTCTGGCGAGCATGGCCCTGGCAACTACAGCGATGGAAGCTCAGAGCGTGGGTGCCCAGACGGGATTGCCGAGCGGCAGCCCATCCGCGCAGGTAACCCGGGCTGAGGGCGCTTCATCTGGAGACAGCATCCGTCTCATGCAGCTGGCGCACGACCACCCGGAGATAGTTCCAGTGTTGAAGGGCTACCTCGCACAGAGGATGCGAAGTGAAGGGAAAGAGGTGGACGAACAATCCATTTCCGATTCCATGCTGTACTCGCGAATAACAACCGATCCCGCTTTTGCTAAAGATGCTTCGCAGCGCCTGATGTTACTGGCGCAGGCCACAACATCGTCGTTGCAAGGATCCGCGACCATCGCTGGGCAGCAGGAGTCTGCTTCGAACACCGCAGCCTCAAACCTTGAACTGCCGAAGCCGGAAACATCGAGTCCCCAGGCGCCCTCATTATCCGCGATGCCCGGTGTCAGCCAAACTCACGAAGCCGCTGCTGCGCAAGCAATCACGCAGGCCGAGCCGCCGCGAATTCCCCCGCCATCCGATTCACTTCCCGCAACCGTGTCGAGCACTCCTGCTTATCATCAGTCATCACCGCTCAAAATTAGTTCGCTGCCGAAGTACCTGTTGGAAGATCAGAAAGCCTTCTTTACGATCCCTTCCCGTTTCAGGGTTTCCAGCCTTGGATTTCTCCTCCCAGCAACTATCGGTACCGCAGCCGTGGTAGCTACCGACACCGACATCGAAGGGCATTTGCCAAGTTCTCCCAATACCGTGAAGCTTGCTGCCAACGGATCAACCGCTGGCGCGCTGGGACTTGTGGCAGTAGGTGGCGCGCTTTTTCTCACCGGAACCGCCAGCCATAACGAGCACCAGCGCGAAACCGGATTCCTTGTCGGCGAGGCTGCTATCGACGCTTATGCAACGTCGACGGCTTTCCAGTACATTACCCAGCGAGAGCGCCCCTTCACCGGCAATCATAAAGGTACCTTCTTCTATGGCGGCAATTCATTTCCTTCGAATACTGCTGCCGTGGCATGGGCTTCGGCGAGCGTGATTGCACGTGAGTATCCGGGATTTCTGACGAAGCTGCTGGTGTACGGCGCCGCAAGCGGTGTAAGCGTCGGCAGAGTGATCGGCGAGAAACACTGGACCTCGGATGCGTTAATCGGCAGCGCACTCGGCTGGTATATGGGGCGGCAGATTTTCCGGACCCGTAGCAGCGATGCGGAAATTTCCGCGGCGACTTGGGGTACCTTCGAGAAGTCGCCTGAAGACAAGCTGCGAGACCCTGCATACATGGGTACAACCTATGTTCCGCTGGACAGTTGGATCTACCCAGCGTTTGAGCGGCTCACAGCTTTGGGATATCTCCCCACCGAAATTCTTGCAATTCGTCCATGGCCCCGCATGGAATGCGCCAGGCTCGTCTTAGAGGCCGAGGATTCCGCTAGAGAGTCCATGGCAGAAGATGCGAGCATGCGCAAAACTATGGAGGCCCTGCGCCAGGAGTTTGCTCCAGAGTTGGCGAAGCTGGAGGGTACGGCCCCCAATGTTGGCGCTGAACTGGACTCCGCTTACGCCCGCGTCACAGTTATCGGTGGTAGGCCTCTGCGCGACAGCTTCAACTTCGCCCAGACCCTATATAACGACTATGGGCGTCCCTATGGCGAGGGTTTCAATACTGTGGATGGCGGTGCAGTTCGGGCTGAGGTCGGCCCGCTGGCATTCTATTTTCGGGGAGAGTTTCAGCACTCTACGTCTCTGCCAAACTACACTTCCGCGCAGGCGCAGCAGATCGTGCAGACCAACGGTGTTCCGTTACTTCCCATTTCTTCAGTTCCCACGTTTAACGGGGTCAACCAGTTCCGGCCAATCGAGGCCTACGCCGCACTCAATGTCGCCAATTGGCAAATTTCCTTCGGCTATCAGAGCTATTGGTGGGGTCCGGATGACGGCAGCTCACTTATGTTTTCCAATAATGCGACTTCGGAGCCGATGTTGAAATTTGGGCGCGTATCGCCTTTTCAGCTCCCCGGCCCATTGTCTTGGCTGGGCAAAATTCGCAATGCAGCGTTCGTCGGTGTTTTGCCCGGCTATCACTTTCTGCGCGGTCCTTATCCCGCGTTTCCGGTGTACGGCAGTCCTTACCAGACCATCAATCCTCTCCCGTATACCTGGGGGGATAGGCTGGCGCTAAAGTTGTCTCCGAACCTGGAAATGGGGGTTGGATTATCCGTCATCTGGGCGGGGCAGGGCCGCCCCGCAACCTTACAAACGTGGCTACATACGTTGAATTCTAACGGGAACTTCCAGACTAAGGATCCTGGCAAGAGATACACCGGTTTCAACGTCTCGTACCGCATACCAAAAATGCGAGACTGGGTGACCTTCTACACTGATGGTATGGCAAACGACCAGCCCAACCCGATCAACTACGAAAGGCAGTCGGCATGGGATTCTGGCCTATACTTCGCCAAGCTTCCTCACCTTCCCCATCTCGATCTGCGGATTGAGGGAGTTTTTACAAACCTAATTACTTTTCGTGGGTTGGGCGAGTACTACAAGAATCAGCGTTACGCGCAAGGCTATACGATTTACAACCAGATAATCGGCAGCTGGGTTGGGCGGGAAGGGGATGGAATACAAGCCTGGAGTACTTACTGGTTCTCGCCTCGTAACAAGATTCAACTAGGATACCGGCGGCAATGGGTTGACAAGGTGCTTCTCCAGGGCGGCGGGTTGAACGACTTCTCCGGTTCGATTGACTGGTTATTCAAGCATGATATCGAGTTGTCCTCCACAGTTCAGGTTGAGCGCTGGAACTTTCCCTTCTTAAGTTCGTCTGCCATGACGAACGTTAGTACCCAGATACAGCTTATGTACACGCCATCGAAGCGCTCCCTCACGGAACACCATTGAAAGAGGACGATCTGATCGGATGACAGGTAACTATCATGAGTAATTATTCAAGCTCCGCTGACCTCATCCCCGACATAAAAAATAGAGTTCTCCGGGAACCTGCTCCGACGTTGCAGCCGCACTGGATTTTGCACTTGCTCCGCGACAGTTGGAGGCCGCTGTTTTGGGCGACTGGCATAGCCTTTGTATTTTGCACACTGCTTGCCTTTCTGATCCCGGTCCGATATGAAGCGGTTGCACGGCTGATGCCGCCAGACCAGGCAGGGGCGAACGGCGCTCTCATGAATGCGCTTATGTCGAATGGGGGCGAACTACTGACAGCCCTCAGTGGCGGAGCTTTCGGAATGCACACTTCCGGAGCCACGGTCGTGGGGATTCTAAACAGCCGAACTATCCAGGACGACATTATCAATGCCTTCGACTTGCGGGCATCGTATGGTGAGCGACGTTACGAAGACGCCAGGAGAATTCTTCAAAAACGCAGTTCCGTATCCGAAGATAAGAAGAACGGCATTATCACTATTTCCGTTCAAGACCATAGTCCCCAAAAGGCCGCTGCTATGGCTCAGGCCTACGTAGATGACTTGAATAGCCGGGTTGCTGAGCTGACAACGTCGGCCGCACACCGTGAACGGGTCTTCCTTGAGGAGCGCCTTGGCAAGGTGAAACAACAGTTGGACGATGCGACTCTAAAGTTGAGTCAATTCTCAAGCAAGAACAAGACCCTCGATCCACAAATACAAGGTAAGGCAATGCTGGATGCAGCTTCTGCGCTGCAAGGCCAACTCATTGCCGCAGAAACGGAATTGAGTGGATTAAGACAGATCTACGGCTCGGAGAATTATCGGGTCAAGGCAGCCGCAGCCAGAGTCGGCGAACTGCGTGGCAGGCTCAAGACTTTCAGCGGAACACAAGCCAGTGGCGTATCAAAGAATACGGACGCATCGCAGGATACTGGGGAACTCTACCCATCTTTAGAGCAGTTACCGCTGCTGGGCAACACTTACTACGAACTCGCACGCCAGGCGAAAATCGAAGAAGCCCTCTACGAGGTGCTTATCAAACAATACGAGCTGGCCAAAGTGGAGGAAGTTAAGGAGCTTCCTTCCATAAAGGTGCTCGATAAGCCGGTAGTTCCCGAGCGTAAAGCCTACCCGCCAAGATTGCTCATTGTCGCCGGTGGAACCATACTTGGGTTTCTGTGTGCCGGCGCGTGGCTTTTCGTTCGCCAGGTGTGGCTCAGGCTTGCAGACGACGACCCGGTGAAAGTCGGCGTCCGCGAACTCGCTGCATCCTTCCCTCGCAGGTTCGAACACTCTCAGGTTGGTGACGTCAGGTGATGGAGCAAGTGCTGGCCCTGGCGAATGCAGGGCGCAAGCGGGTGGGAATGGATCGCGCCATTGCTTATACCTTCGCAGCGCGGGTGTGCACCATTATTGGCAGCACCGGAACAGTCTTGCTGATCGTTCGCTTTCTCAGCCGCATTCAACAAGGTTATTACTACACGTTGCTCAGCCTGGTTAACCTGCAGCTTGTTTTCGAATTGGGCTTCTCATTCGTTGTGCTGCAGTTGGCAGCCCACGAAATTATCCATCTGCATGTTCACCCAGACGGTTCGATCGAGGGTGATCGCAGAGCTTACGTTCGCCTGGCGGCGATCCTGAGGAAGACGATACGCTGGTATCTTGCGGCGGGAATCGTGATGGGGCTGACCCTTTTACCTGCCGGCATTTTATTCTTTGATCGGACTGCTCGCGGCGCGCGTGCGGTCTGGTTTTGGCCGTGGACAGCGTCTGCACTACTCATTGTTGTACTGTTCGTCGTTAACCCATTTTGCTCCTTTCTCGAAGGATGCGGGCAAGTACGTCAGGTTGCCGGGATGCGCTTGGCGCAAGCCATTTTGTCGATTGCCGCTGCCTGGTCGGCGATGGTCTTAGGAATAGGACTGTACTCGCCTGCGCTGGTGATTGTCGCCTGTGTTATTCCGGCAGCGACATTCCTCTGGACACAGCGCGCTATCTTTCGTGGGTTGCTTCGACACGAAGCAGATGAAGGTGCGCTATTGTGGCGCGAGGAGGTCTGGTCTTTTCAGTGGAAGATTGCCATAACCTGGCTTTGTTCGTATTTCACCGTGCAAAGCTTGACGCCCCTGCTGTTTTCTGCCCGCGGACCGGTGGAGGCGGGCCGCCTCGGTATGTCACTCTCCATCGCAGCCTACATGTGGAACCTGGTCTTTCCCTGGATCTCCACCAAGGCTGCTCCCTTCGGTCAGTTGGTTGCCAAAAGAGATTTTGCGGTATTAGATCGGCTTTTTTTCCATGCACTCTGGCAATCTGTAGGAGTTTTGAGTAGTTTGATTGCGATTTGCCTCGTAGCAATCTTCGCCATAAAAGCGCTCTTCCCGAGCCTGGCGTCTCGTATGGTCTCCCCCGAATTATTTGTCCTGCTCTTGATCACAGCAGTTAGTACCTTGATCGTTCAGAGCGAGGCCATTTACCTGCGCGCCCATAAAGAAGAGCCACTACTCTGGCAAGCCATTGTGGTAGCGGTCCTCACCAGCGCTGGAGCCTATCTCACTGCTCCTTGCTGGGGCATAGCCGGGATCTGCATTGTCTACTTTGTGTGTTCTGGTGTGATAGGCGTCATCGCCGCCACACTCATCTTTCGAGCACGGCGTCGCAGTCGGCAGAGCGCCGATGCCACTAGTCCACTACCGCTGGAGGCTGTGCTATGAATTGGGTTGCACCCGAGCGGGTTCTTATCACCGGCGGCCACGAACTGGGAGGGGTTGGTAGTTTTGCGGAGGGGCTCAGCAGCGGGTTCACCAAGTTGGGAATCCAGTCAGAAATTATCCCGCCCAGCCGTGTCTGGTCGCGTTGGCGAGACCTCCGTGACGAGCGCGTACTGAAAGTCCTAAGCACGACGGGTATGCTGGCGGTTCCCTTTGCCAGACGAACCATTAGTATGGTGCACGGTATCCCTTTCGTCCCGGATCAGGGCTGGTCGAAGACCTCGGTACTGCTAGCCTGCTGGCGAATGACGAATGCCTGCTCTCATGCGCGCTTAATCTCGGTCTCAGACTATATCGCCGTTCATATGGAGATGTTCTTCAATCTCAGAGTTGATACTGTGATTCGCAATCCTATTAAACCTATATTTCTGGAGCAGGACGGGGAACAACACGAGAGACAGTACATTACCTATGTAGGTCGGCTGGTGAGCTACAAGAACATGCACCGCATTCTTCCGGCCATCCTTGATCTACTGAACGAGCATCCAGACTTGCGGGCCTGCATAATCGGGGATGGTCCGGCCCGTACCGAGCTACAAAAGATGGCGGCCGGCAACCCTCGGGTCGAATTCAAGGGTAACCCGGGCGATCAGGAAGTTCGGCATTGTCTTCGTCGCACCAAAGTATTTGTCTCTGGACATACGACAGAAGGTTTTGGCATTACCTACCTGGAGGCATTGAGCCAGGGCTGTGTCGTAGCCATGCCTGCCTCAGGAGGTGGAGTTGAAATTGCTCTTCCTAGAGTGGGCGATGCGGTGCAACTCTTACCTATTTCGCTAGACCGTAGAGAGGTTCTCGAGGTATTTCGTCGAGCGCTGAAGGTGCAGGCCACTCCGATATCAATGGAGCCTTACAGTCCTGCATTCGTAGCCTCCGCCTATCTCGAAGTCGACCGCTGTTTCCTTTATGGAACTGGTAGTCTCAAAGCAGCCAATGCACGCGTGGTGTGACACATTCCTCTCATGCTTTCTCGGTCACAAATCAACCCGTTAACTTGGCCGTTTCTAGCCGCCTTTGCAGGTTGCTGTGTGTTGTTTTGGTGGTTGGAAAGCATACTGCTGCACTTCTGGCTTGGTGCCCAGGTGCCCATCGAGCCGAAATTCTTCTGGATCAGCGCCGGTGCCCTGGGTGCATTTGCCGTCGGATATATCCTTCCCGCGCCCCGCTTCCCGGAAGCATCTACCTCACGCGATGTGCTAAATCGTTGCGAGAAGTTTTCGTTTGTGGCCACAATTGTGCTCGCCATTCCAGCCTGCTTCGTAGCGCTGCAATATCTTGCCTACCGGCTTACGGTGGAGAGCTATTTCGGCGGAGAAGGGATCTCATTATGGCAGCAGGCAGTGCTCTACTCTCATTTGTTTTTTGGTCTCCTGTATGTCGGAGCAGTCGAGGAGCCGCATAAAAACAAGCAAAAGCTTGCGTTAGTCATCCTACTGACGATAGCTCCGCGTTTGATAGTCGCCTTTCAGTGGAGGCGGTTTTTTGCTGCCCAGGCAATTGTTCCCATCATTTTGATCGCTTTGGCGAGGGGCTGGTTCAGGCTCAGCTTCAAGAGATCTTTTCAACTGTTGCTGCTGGGGCTGTTTATTTTGTTTGTCCCGGCACTTACCCGCGGTGACAATGTATTCGGCGAAGACGAGGCTGGTGATCCGCAAGTCGTAAATTACTTTGGCTACATGAATACTCTGACTTATTTTCAGGACAATACCGACCTTCGTTATCAGTGTCCCCCGCTCTTAGTGTCCTTAACCGCCAAAGTCATTCCCTATCCGCTACTCGGGATCTGTACGGTCGACCTGGGGGAAAACAAGAACATGACGGCGGCATTAGACCGCCTTCTGGCGAAAGAGTACACCGGCGACATTATGGCCGGCACCGGGGGAAATTACCTGTTGGAACTGTATCTAACAGGTGGGATCGCGGCGATCTTGATAGGATCGGTCGTATTTGGATTCACCTGCCGCCGGTTTGTGGAAATGATAGGACATCCATCGCTGTACGCAGGGATTTGGGCAGAATGCCTGAGTCGGGCACTTTTTGCGCCCCGACAGACTGTAGGGTACGTTTACGAGCGCATCCCGAGCCTTGTACTCGCGACATTAGTGGTAGTGGCCATCTCATGGGCGGTCGATGTGCTGCGGCGTCCGACGGCTTCGGTCGCGTGAAATCCCATCTCCCTTTGGCGCCTTGAGCCTGATGACTTCGCGCCTCGAATCCGCCCTGCGGTTTGCCCGCGTAACCCGTCACTTGCCCTGGCTTAAGGGTCTGGGGATGGTGAGAAGTTTCTATGATGCCGTGCTTCCATTTCGGCAAGGATGGACTCTGCGAGTAGATGATTTCGATGGCGACCTCTCGATGGATGTGGATCCGAGGGATATTGTCGGTATAAACGTCTGGCATCGTCCAGGCTTGTTTGAACAACACGAGAGAAAGCTGTTCTGTTCCACAATTCGCCATGGGTCGGTCGTGCTCGACATAGGCGCCAACATTGGGATTTATACCTTGCTTGCCGCAAAGCGTGGGGCCCGGGTGTTCGCGATTGAGGCCGACCCGGATAATGCCCGGACATTACGTCACCACGTCAGGCTGAATGGGTTTGAAGATAGAGTTACAGTTTTCGAGATGGCCGCCGTTGACGAAGAACGGCACGTGACGCTTTATCGCGATCAAGGGAACTCAGGTCACTCAAACCTCTTCTCGGGAGTCAACGCAATTTCCGTGCCTGGTGCGACAATCGACTCGCTCAGTCTTCCCCAAATCGACGTCTGCAAAATCGATATTGAAGGTGCTGAAGTACATGCTCTGCGGGGCATGTCCCAAACTATTCGAAACTCTCCGCATTTGTTCATGCTCATTGAATATTGTGCCAAGTTTGGTCACACCGAAGAACTGATGAGCTTTATCCGAAGTCATTTTTCGCAGGTATGGGTAGCTGGCAAAGGTTCGTTACCGCCCGGAACTGACGCGCCGAAGTTCTGTAACCTCTGGCTCTCAGGCCCATGCTTAGAGCACGCGTCCTCGCGGTGAATCATAATGGTATCCGAAGCTAGAGTGTTCAATTCGCGGCGGGCTGGCATCCCATGTCGGACCGGCCTGGTAAAGAGTGTTTCGAAATTGTCGGTAGAATTCCTGCGTCAGTGGTTGCTTCAAGCGCCGAACGCTCCGATGCGCGGTCGTCACGTGGAGAATGGCGATGACTAGGATCCTACGATTTATGGGCTATCGGCCCGCAGTGATGCTGTTGGATGTTGGCGTAATAAATCTGGGCTCTCTGCTGGCATTTGTTCTCTTCGGGCATGGTGCTCACCTCTCTGCAGGAAGCCTTAATACCTGCCGCAATCTGATTATCATAAACTCAGCAGCGGTCGTCATCTCTTTTCAATTCCTGGATCTCTATGGGAACTGGCTGCGATGTACGCGCGCTCATCTGGCCTACTGTATAGCGGTGGCAGGTGCCCTAGCTTCGAGCCTCACGCTGGCAATAGGATTTCTTCTTGGAGAGTTGTCGGTTCCGCGGAATGTGTTGGTAACTTCAGGGGCAATTCAATTACTGCTGATCGGCTCCTTTCGACTTCTCGGAAGTAATGCATATCGGCGCTGGTTCGGAGGCCGTAGTACGGTCATTGTCGGCGGAACAATTCGGAGCGCATGGGAGGTGGCGGAAGAATTTGCAGCAGATTCGGGGTTGTATACGGTTGAGCGTTGTCTCACGCGCGCCGAATTGACGCCTGGATTCGGCGTGCTGGATTCAGCCGCTACAGTAGTCTTAGCGTGGGACGTACACGACAAGGAGCAGATTGTCCTACACTGCTTTCGTCAGGCGAAAGAAGTTCTCGTAGTACCCAGCATTTCCGAGCTAACCTCGCATGGCGCTGAAGTCCGTGGAGTTCAGGACCTGCTGATCTTCGCAGTCCACCCCAACAGACTTGGACCGGGTGAGAGGCTGGTCAAACGGTCGCTCGATCTACTGGGAGCGTTGTTTCTGATCGCCCTTACGTCTCCGATTTTCGTTCTGCTCGCTGTATTGATCCCGCTGACTTCACCGGGGCCAATGTTTTATAGACAGGAGCGACTAGGTCGCAATCGCCGCAAGTTCCTCATTGTTAAGTTTCGCACGATGCGGGTAAACGCAGAGAAGAACACGGGCCCGGTGCTCGCGACGGAGCGGGACGCGCGTATCACGCGCATCGGAAAATTCCTGCGCGCTACCAAAATCGACGAACTTCCTCAACTATGGAATGTGCTTCGCGGCGAGATGAGCCTGGTTGGTCCACGTCCAGAGCGCGAGTTCTTTGTGCGTCAGTTCGAAAAAGTCTTACCTGCTTATGAACTCAGGCACTCCGTGAAGCCGGGCGTAACTGGGTTTGCACAGACGCGAGGTAGATATAGTAGTAGCGTCGAACGTAAATTGCATTACGACTTGCTCTACATTTATAGATACTCTTTCATGTTGGACATTAAGATATTGTTCCAGACCATCATCGTCATGCTTCGTGGTCAACACTCAAGGGGAGTCAAGGAAAGGCCGCCGCGCGCCTTGAAGTTCCCGGCCACCGCATTTCCTGGCGATCAATTCATCCCGGAGCAGGTTACACGGTCCGTAAGTCAACCCTCCAACCCGCTTTGAGCCACCAGCGAATTGGCACGAGTGGAGCCGCGCGGAAGCTCGGCACCGTGCGAAACACGACCTAACGATAAGCCGGCATTTTGCGAATAGCCATCAACGCAGCTTTTCTTGGGAAGCGCCGTACTGGAGTCGGCAATTATGTTATTGGCCTGGCTAGATGTCTAAGCGACTTGGGCCACGAAGTAGTGGTATTTAGTGCCTCGGACCCGATACCGACAGGCCAAGATATCAGAACAGTGAAGACTCCTCGCTTTCTGGCCTTTGATTCTCCCTCGCCTGCTCGTCACCTGAGAGTCTTGTGGAACCAACTGGTACTGCCGTTCAAGATATTACGCAAACGTTACGACATAGTAATCTCGCAAAATGCTGAAGGCAGTATATGGTCTACCGTTCCGCAAGTATTGGTTATTCATGACCTTATTCCGCTTCTCTATCCGGCAGAGGCTCCCCGTCTTCACAGTTACTACAAAAGAATTCTTCCTCGTGTCATCAAACGCGCGACGGCAGTCGTGGCAGTCTCTCAACACACTCGGACAGATCTCGTGGAACGCTACAAGCTCGAAGCAGCGAGGATCCACGTTGTATATAACGGACTGAATATGCATTCACCGACTGGACAAACAGAACACAGACCGAGGGGCCTCCGAGACGGTCGATATTTCCTGTTTGTAGGGACCTTTGCTCCACGCAAGAACCTGGAAACGGTTACTCGGGCCTTGGCAAAGGTGCGCGACGAGATCCCGGAATCGCTAGTGGTCGTTGCTTATCCTGACCGTTGGTTTAGCGACTATCGCAAGTTGATAGAGGAGTTGGGTATCTCGGACAGGGTTATCCAACTCACAGCCCTGACCGATGACGAGCTAGACTATATCTACCGCAAGGCGACGGCACTGTTCCTGCTAAGCGAGTACGAAGGTTTTGGGTTTCCACCCTTGGAAGCGATGCTTGCCGGAACTCCCGCTGTGGTGAGCGACTCTACCGCATTCAAAGAGATTGTAGGTGATGGGGCACTCCGGATAAAAGCTCACGATATAGGGAGTGTTGCCGATGCCATGCGAAGTCTCTCTACCGATGAGCAGCTTAGGAGGCGGTTGCAACGTGCTGGCGCAGCGAAGGCTGGCAACTACACTTGGAGCAACACCGCCGACGCTTTCAGCGTGATATTGAGCGAGGTTGCCGGGGCGCGTAGCAAGGCAGTAAATGTGCCAGAGCTGTCTCGGTAGTCCGTGAAAGTCGCGATCCTTACCGAGTTATTTCCCCCCAGCATGGGCGGGCAGGAAATTAGGCTCGCCGAGATTTCGCAGGAGCTAGTCCGCCGCGGACATGCGGTCCACATTTTCTGCATCCTTACTACCCCGGGAAGCCAACGGCACGAGTTGATGGATGGCACCGTTATAAGCCGGTATCCTGAAGCTTACAATTATCGGCAACCGGGTCTTAGATGGTTTCGGCGAAAACCCTTGGTTGTTCTGAAGTACAGTCTTCGGTGCCGGCAAATAGATCCGAGCGCCTTCGACTTGTTTATTTTCAACCAGTGGCCGCTTGCCCACATCTGCTTAGCTCCAGCTTCAATAAGGAAAAAATCTGTTGTCGACTGGTGCGAATTCCGGCAAGGTACTTTGTTCAATCTCATCCAGAGCGTATTTCCCAGACTTGTTTCGGGTAATATCGCAAACAGCATTGCGCTCAAAGACCGGCTCGAAAAGCTTTCGGGGCGCCACTTCGAGTGTGTTCCCAGCGGGATATACGCAAGGCAATACCGGTGTGCCCCTATCGAACAGCGAAATGGAATTCTTTCCATCGGCCGCATTGAAAAGCATAAAAACCTGCCACTGTTGCTATCGTCCTATGAATCGTTGGTCGCCAGAGGATATTCGGGACGGCTCCGCATCGCGGGAAGTGGACCGGCAATCGGTGATTTGCAGCGGCTAGTGAAATCCTCCCGTTGCGCAGACCAGGTCGACGTGATGGGTCTAATAAGCGACCAGGAAAAAATCGAACTACTAGCTACCTCCGAGTTGTTGCTACTCACAAGCCGGCGCGAAGGCTTCCCTAGGGTGATTGCCGAGGCCATGGCAAGTGGATTGCCGGTCGTTACTGCTGACTACCCGGAGAACGGCGCCAAGGACATAGTTCGACAGTACGGTGTAGGACGAGTGGCGGAACCCATGCCAGAAAAGCTGGCTGACGAAAGCCTGGCTGTGATCGCGGACTGGACCTTTTATTCCACGAATTGTCTCGCCGCCGGCCAATCTCTCGACTGGGGAATTGTGGTCGATAAGCTATTGCAGACCGTGGCGCCTCTGGATCGGGACTATCGTGCATAGTCCGTCCAAAGTGCTGGTCACGGGAGGCGCGGGATTTATCGGCAGCCACCTGGTTGCGAAGTTGCTCGCCAGCGGCTACAAAGTTTTGGTGGTCGACAATCTTTATTCAGGTCGCCGGGAGTACGTGCCTGCAGCCGCCCAATACCTTGATCTGGACCTTGCGCGAGCGGATGAATCGGCGGTGTTCAAGGTATTTCGCGATTTTTCGCCAAATGCGGTGGTCCACCTTGCGGCGATACACTACATCCCCCATTGCGTTGCCAACCCCGCCGAAACCTTTCTGGCAAACGTGCGCTCGACCGACATTATTACTCGAGCCTTGCGTGGCACGACTACCCAGAAGCTGATTGCAGCTTCTACAGCAGATGTCTATCCGCTGGTAGACGGAGCACACCCGGAGACGGAGGTTCCAGCGCCGAACAATCCGTATGGACTTTCGAAGTTCTTGCTGGAGGAGATCGTAGCCGGTGCGGCGAGGACCAATCCGAACCTCTCCTGCCTTGCGCTGCGGCTCTTTAATGTGTATGGTCCGCGAGATACCAACCCGCATGTAATTCCCACTATCGTCGAGCTATTACGGAGTTCCAATACTGAGATACGTGTTGGAACTACCCAGACCACCCGAGACTTCGTTCACGTCGACGACGTAGTGCAGGCGATCTGTACTGCGCTGGTTCACGATTGCGGGAAGTACGACGTATTCAATGTTGGAACAGGACGCGCAACTTCGATTGGGCAGGTTCTCCAGATGCTCCTGCAAGCCGCCGGAGACAGACGTCCTGTGGTAGAAGACCAGACTCTGTTCCGGAGCTATGACCGCCCATCGTTAACCTCGGACATTAGCAAGATCGTCCGCACCATGGACTGGGTGCCGAAGGTCGGTCTGGCGGAGGGCCTGACCCACCTCGTACAAGAGTCGGTTGTCGCGCCATCGTGACTCCCCCGCGGTCGTGGCCTGGTAGTCTGCTGCAACGATCTCGCAGGCAGCTGGCTCGCGACGGAAGTCCACTCGGAACAAAAACAGCAGGGACGTCTGCGGCCGCCTCAAGCTGTGCCTTTTCCAGCAGTCGCCTGGTCAGGCATTCTGCTGTTGCAGCCTACAAAAGGCCGCCAGTCTTGTTGGTCAGGATGCTAAGCGCCATTTCCAGGCGCTCGATGGCGATCTCAAGATCCGGATGCGCATCGAGCTGCTGGCGAAGGATACTCAACCTGCGGTGTGCCTCCTCAACATGATCGACCGCCTGCGGGGCTGAGGGCTGTTCAGGGCTGTTCGGTTCGCTGGACATGCTTCTATCTTATATCTGAGCTCTCGCCCACCATTCATCTAAAGCCTCGCTAGAACCCTTCCACAGCGTTTTTTTGACGCGCAGAATCCCTGGTTTAAGAAAGCGTTCAGCAAGCCGGAGGTTTGTTGATGATTGCAGACGCTGCTGAGTAGGCCAACAGTGCCGTCCCGGCCTTCAGGGATGAAGCTTCATCTCGATGCGGAACTCCGGCGGATCAGAAGCGTGTTTCGCTGCATCCTTCGGCCATGCGATTACCTTGATCGAGTGCATCGGCTCCGGCTCCATCCAGTGGATCTCCCATACGCCTTCATGTGCCGGCGTCTCAACCGAAGGCATGTCTCGAACTGGCTGTCCCTGCCTCTGATAGCGGATATGGGGAGTACCTCCACCGGTGTCCCAAATGATGACCAGCGATGGCCATCGATGGTGATGCATCGGAACCGTTTCGCCGGGTTTGGGCAGGTCGACCTGAAGGACGCGGACAAAAGCGTTCTCAAATAAGACCTTGTGCGAATGCGGCGCAACCTGCAAAGCGTCGAAACCTGCCGGAAAGTCATTTGCATCTTGCGGATGGAGATAAAACGCCGTCCCGCTCGCAAGCACGATTGCGACTATCAGGAGTGCAACGCGAACAAAACGGCGAGAGCGACGATTCATATCGCACAGAAGTATAGTTGATGCCTTCAAGGTGAAACATCAACGGCATTCCTGATTGGCGCGGTTTTCAGTTGCATCCGACCGCGCGTCCTGCCAAACTCTGCGAAGTCAAGACGCTCCTGTTATGGCGGCTTCCGAGAATCCAAAAGACCCCAATCGCGCAATAGTGGTCGCACTGTACCTGGTGGCTGCCCTGACTGTCGCAGCCTTTGGCTATGGAGTTGGCGGGCCCAGTGCGTTGCGGGCCGGCATGCTTTACGCCCTCGTCGGCCTGGTGTTGGGATATGTTGGCGTAGGCTTCGCGCCACGCTTCGTGATAGTGGTGGCGCTTGCCACCGGTCTGCTTGGCAGTATCCTGCGCGCGGCCGCGGGGACGGAAGTATCGTCGCTGTTCCCCAAGCAAACCACCGTCAACTACCTGCGCGCCATTCTCACCATTTGCGGAGCCATCAGTTTCGGCGGCGGCCTTTACGGCGGATTCCGTTTCACCAATCACGGTCTGTTCAACTGGATCAGCCGGATTATCATCGCCCGCAACGAGCCCATCAGCATCCTTGACGATTCGCCGCGTACACGCCTGATGCGGGAACTTGCACGCCACTTCTACGCTTCCGAGCGGATTTACTTCTCGCTCCTTGCGGCTTTCGGCACGGCGCTCATCGCCCGCTTCGAAATTGAGCCGGCGCGCCGTTCCCTCGTCATTATCGTGCTGGCGGTGCTGATCACCACTAATCTGGCCTGGCAGTTTGGCGCGTGGCTCAAGCCGCGCATCACCGTTCTCGGAAACATCTTCCGCATCCTGGGGCAGATGTGGGAGGCACTTGCCGCTTTTCTGCTGGGCTACGCCGCGCTGGTCTTCATCTTCGCCTGCTTCTATGCCGCGGCGTGGCAATACGACCCCGTTCACGCCTTCCGTGGCGTCGATGCCGTGCATCATCCCAGTTTCGCCGACTTCATTTATTTCTCGGTGGTCACTTTGTCGACCGTTGGCTATGGCGATGTGATCCCGGCAAACGGCTTCACGCGGGTGCTGGCTTGCGTCGAGGTTGTACTCGGCATCGGATGGGTCACCGTGGTGTTGAGCGCTGCTGCTGCGCTGGTGCGTCCCAAAGTCGACCTGGTCTTAAAACGGGAGTGGGAAGAGGTCGGCGAGCATGATCCCGACCTCGAGCTGGCGGAGAAGGCCGTGGAAACGCGGGTCAGGGAAGCCGCCGGCTAAAGGCGGGCTTCTCTGAAATTAGGCCGCCGCCGGCCAAAGCGGCTAATGCCTGTTTTCGCATGCTAAAATTTCAGCATATCGCGCGAGAGAAGTGCCTGTTTGATTGATTTAGCGCCTTCCATTCTGTCGGCTGATTTCGCCCGGCTTGCCGAGGACGCCAACGCCGCCATCCGTGGAGGCGCCACGGTGCTGCACGTCGACGTCATGGACGGCCATTTCGTCCCCAACATCACCATTGGTCCGCCGGTGGTGAAGTCGCTTCGCAAAGCCGTCGATGTCCCGCTGGACTGCCACCTCATGATCGAAAATCCGGACGAGTACATCCCGGCCTTCGCCGACGCGGGAGCGAACTGGATTTCGGTCCATCAGGAAGCCACGCGTCACCTGAACCGGTCGTTGGCGCTCATCCGCACTTGTGGAGCAAAGGTGGGAGTGGTCATCAACCCAGCAACTCCGGTGCAGACGCTGGGCGAGGTTCTCGACATGGTCGACTATGTGCTGGTCATGTCGGTGAACCCGGGTTTCGGGGGACAGCGATTTATCCCCGGAGCGCTGGAGAAAGTGCGCAAGCTCGCCACCATGCGCGCGGCTAGGGGCGTGGATTTCCGTATCGAAATCGATGGCGGCATCGACCTGCATACCGTTGGCCCGGCGGTGCGCGCCGGGGCTGAAATATTGGTTGCCGGAAGTCATATTTTCGGCCATGGTAATCCGACCGAGAACGCAGAGGCGCTGTTGCGGGCGGCGCAGGAAGCCACGCTGCTGCGGGCGTAATCGTTAACAGGCTCCCAGAGGTGTTCAGGATGTTTCGTCGCGTAATCATTGCCGTGCTGCTCGCAACCATGCTGATTGCAGCCGGCTGCACTAATAAGAACGTCAAGAATCCCATCGCCAACGTCGACTCCAAGCAGCCCGACAAGGTGCTCTACGACCGCGCCATGGACGCGATGAAGCACGGCAAGTACGACGTTGCGCGCCTCAGCCTGCAGACCCTTATCAATACCTATCCTGACTCGGAATATGTGGCCCGCGCCAAGTTGGCGATCGGCGACTCCTGGTACGCGGAAGGCGGTTCTGCCGCCTGGACCCAGGCGGAGAGCGAGTACAAGGATTTTCAGACCTTCTTCCCCAATATGCCTGAGGCGGCGGAAGCACAGATGAAGATCGCGAACATCCATTACAAGGAGATGGAAAAGCCCGATCGCGATTACACCCATGCCAAACGCGCGGAGGACGAATACCGTCAGCTGATTTTGCAGTATCCCGACAGTAAACTGGTGCCGGAAGCCAAGGCCCGGCTGCTGGAAGTGCAGGAGGTGCTGGCCGAGCGCGAATACCTCATCGGCCACTTCTATTTCGTGCGCGAAGCGTGGCCGGCGGCAATCGCCCGCCTCAAATCGCTGGTGGATACTTATCCGTTATACAGCGGGGCCGACGATGCCCTCTACGAGCTCGGAGAGTCGTACCAGAAGGAAGTCGACGTGTTGCGGGCTTCCAAGCTTACCGAACAGCAGAAGGGCGATTTGATCAAGCAGTACATGCAGCAGGCCACCGATGCGTATACCCGGATCATCACTCGCTATCCCTTGGAGCCACGCGTTGCCGACGCCAAGAAGCGCTTGCAGGCGATGAATCAGCCAGTTCCCACCGCCACGCCAGAAGCGATTGCGCAGAATAAGAAAGAGATCGAGAGCCGCAGCAAGGAAGGTATGTACGGCAAGATGATGGAGAACTTCCGTCATTCTCCGGACACAACTGCGGCCGTGAAGACTGGTGAGCCCACGCTGGTAGACCCTAAGCAGACAAGCGCTCCAGACTTTGTGCGTAATGCAGCAGCAACCCTGATGAAGGGTGTGACCGGCGCCCAACCCGCAGCTCCCGCGCAGTCAGCCGCAACCGGGGTTGCTCCTGCCGGCACTGGCGCTGCCGGTGGATCGGATTCAGCCGGCGCAGAGATCATTCCGTCTGGCTCTGCTACCGGTACAGCCACAACTCCCGCAGCAGCGCAGCCCGGTGCTAGTGAAGGACCCCTGGCCGCGCCACCGGGTTCTACCAACGGTAACAACAACGATGCAGTTCCGGAGTTGAAGAACGATCTGGCGCCTGCCGCGAACACTGCTCCGGTAAACACTGCTCCCGCAAGCCCGGCGCCCGCAAGTGGTACGGCCAGCGATAGCTCGCAATCCTCGGGCACTCCGGCTACCACCAGCGGAGGAACAGCGGCAGCAAGCACCACAACGACGGGCTCATCGACCAGTTCGAATGCTACCGCGCAGACTACAGCACCTGCGGCGGACACCTCGACCGAGAGCACTTCCAAGAAAAAGAAGAAGCACGTCTGGCCGTTCTAGACGTCGGCCCGTTCTAACTTTGCAAAAACAGTCTCGCCCTCCCATGTGGAGGGCGAGTTTGCGTTTGGGCCCGTTTTTCAAGCTACATGATATGCCTCACTTGATGGTCGCATTCCCTGAGGCGATGCACTGCCATTTTCCATCCGGCATCTTGTGCCAGGTATCGATGAAACGCTCGGTATCGTCAGTCGGTTTGCCCGCCGCGTCGGTTCCTTTGCCCTTCCAGGTGCCGGTCACGACGGCGGTATCGCCGTAGCTGGTGACCTTCATGTCGCTGGCTTCGACGCTGTCCATCTTGCTCTTCCTGGTGTCGTCCAGCGCTTGGGACTTGTTCAGCACCCTGCCATCCGAGAACACGATCTTGAAGTTGTCGGCCAGCATCGGCGCAATCGCGTCGGCATTGCTTGCCTTCTGCGCCTCGGCCCACTTCTGCTCCATTCCTGTAATCTGCTTCTCCACTCCGCCTTGCGCCTGAACTGCCAACGCTGACAACACCACTGCCACACACACCAGAAGCTTCTTCATCATTCTTTGTTCTCCTTGTGATGGATCGTCTCTCGTCCCGAGGGGGGATCGATTGCAAAATCCTGCGGAAAGTGAGAGGGAGTCAGTTTACATGAGGAGTCAAGCGGCTCAGCTTCGGAGGGGATAAGGCTGACGATTCGCAACTAACGAACTCAAACCGCGGCGTCGGCCTCGCTTGCGGCTTCTTCTTCCAGCATGAACTCCAGCACCTCCTGCGGCGCGGATGAGGTCCACACCGGCGCGAAGGAGAGCCGGTGCAGCGGCGTGGGGCCTTTCTCGCGCAGTATCTTCAGGTGCTTGGGCGTACTGTATCCCTTGTTGCTGGCAAGGCCGTACTCGGGATAAACCGGGTCCCATGCGCTGACCATGGCGTCACGCTGGACTTTGGCGATGATGGAAGCGGCGGCGATCGAGGCCGACAGTGCGTCGCCGTGAATGATGGGTGTCTGCGCGCATTCGAAGTTGATCCGCAGCGCGTCGATCAGCAGGTGGTCAGGGCGCAGCGTCAGCTTGCCGGCAGCCTCTTCCATGGCGCGCTTCGAAGCCCAATAGATGTTGATTTGGTCAATGGTCGTGACGTCGACGGCGGCAATCGCCCAGGCCAGCGAGTGCTCGCGAATGCGGGGCGCCAACGTCTCGCGCTGTTCGCGGTCGAGCAGCTTCGAGTCGCGCAGTCCGCGAATGCGGTAAGCCGGGTCGAGAATTACGGCGGCGGCCACCACCGGCCCAAACAGCGAACCTCGCCCCACCTCGTCGATGCCGGCTACCAGCTTCGCCCCCGTCTGCCACGCCAGTTTCTCGTACTTCAGGGTGCACTTCAGCCGCTTCAGCAGACGCAGCTTGAGCGTCGCCTTCGAGACTTGCTTTCCGGTTGTAGCGTTCTTCGATTTTGTGGGAGTCCGTGACACGGGGAGCAGTGCTTCGATTCTAGCGCAGGTATCTCGAGTGCGCGTGCGGCATCGCAGATGGCGAATCATGGTGGCGCGAGTAGCCCACGAAACGCGATACTGATTGCCTGTGACAATGACACTGGAAGAACAGTTTGGCCACATCGATATCTATGTCTTCGACCAACTCCTGCGCGGCAACATCGCTCCGGGTATGCGTATTCTCGATGCCGGCTGCGGCGACGGCAGAAACCTGGTATACCTGTTGCGCGAGCGGTTCGAGGTATTCGCGCTCGACGCCCATCCCGATGCCATCGCCCGCGTCCGCCAGCTTTCCCAGTCGCTTGCTACCGGCCTGCCGCCAGAAAACTTTCAGGTCGGAGCAATCGAGCGTATGCCGTTTCCTGATCTGTTCGTGGATGTCGTGATCTGCAACTCGGTGCTGCACTTCGCCCGCGATGAGAAGCAGTTCCGTGCCATGCTCAGCGAAATGTGGCGAGTGTTAAAACCCGGCGGAATGCTCTTCGCCCGGCTGGGATCGCGCATCGGAATGAGCTTCCAGCGGCTCCGCGACAACATCTTCCGAATTGGCGACGGCTCGGAGTGGTACCTGGTTGACCAAAAGATGCTTCTTGAGCTAACCAGGGAGCTGAACGCGGTGCTGGTCGATCCTTTGAAGACCACGGTCGTTCAGGACCATCGCTGCATGACAACGTGGGTGCTGCGGAAGTAGCAGACAGCCATCGGTCAGTAGTCCGCCGCCGGCCCGATCAGCCATAGCGGTTCAAGTGCCTGCACGTACTATGGAAGCCCGAGAATTAGTTGCGCAACCGACTGAATGGTGCCGGGAGGGGGACTTGAACCCCCACAACCCTTTCGGGTCTGCGGATTTTAAGTCCGCTGCGTCTGCCGATTTCGCCATCCCGGCAATCGAGTGGGATAGCACAAGTATCGCATGCGTCCGAGGTGCCGGTCGTCAGTTGTTGTGGGCCGTGATGACTCTCTGCTGAGCGGCAACGATCGAACAACCATGAGACCGTCCGCGAAGCGGACAGGACAACCAAGCAACGTTTCAGCGCCCGTTATCAAACTCGTCGCGGAGTTGCGGCGGCGGGGCAAACCATAATCCCGTCCGCGGAGCGGACAGCATATCTAAGCCCAGCGCTTCAGCGCTGGGTAGGCAGCATTATGAAGTCCCCGAGTCCCGCCAGGGACGACATAGGAGGCAGTGCCGCACGGTTCCGGTAGGACATATGTCGTCCCTATCGAGACTCGGGGAATCATGGAGAACGTTTCCCCAGCGTTGAAACGCTGGGCTTAGATGTGTTGTCCCCTGCGGGGACGGGCGCACTGGCTTGGATGTGCTGTGCCCTGCGGGGGCGGGAAACTTGAATGATGTTGTCCCGAGCGGGGACCGGAGAGCGACTAGAACTGGTTGGGCTGAGCGGGTGAGCTGGGCAGGTTCTTCATCATGTCCTGCCACTCGTGCTGGTGCTGCTGCATTTCTTTTTGCATCTGTTGCATCTGTTGCTGGATTTGCGGGCCGATCGCTTTCATCTGCTGCTGAATTTGCGGGGTGATGGCCTGCATGGACTCGTCGATCTGGCGGCGCATCTTCTCCAAGTCCTGCTGCTTCAGGACGGCCATCGATTTTGCAATCTCATCCGTCTGCTTCTGTAGGACGGGTCCCATCCGCTCCATCTGCTCGCGCGCAGCTTGCGTCTGTTTGTCGATCTCAGGCCGCATCTGTTCCATCTGCTTCTGGATTTCGGCTGTCTGCTTGCGAATCTGCGGCTCCATCTGCTTCATCGACTTTTGTATTTCTTTGGTCTGATGCTTGAGCTCTTTGTTCACGTTCTTCCGGACCGACTTCTCGATCTCGCGTTGCATCTTCTCCAGGTCATTTTCGGAGAACATCATCGCCATCTCGGGATAAGTCTGGAACTCGGGCCCGAGGTGCTGCGGCTCATTCAGCCCATCCATGTCTGTGCCGGGATAGTCCCAATCATCTCCCAGGCGCAACTCTCCGGTTGGGACCGGCGCCACCATCTCGACTACCTGCTCATGCTTGTCGCGAATCACGGAAAACGCAGTCTTGCCGTTGGAAAGATTCATGCTGCGGCGCCAGTCGGCAAGATCACGAATCGCCTGTCCATCAATCTTGATGATGACGTCGCCTGCTTTCAGTCCAGCGTTCGCTCCCAGGCCGCCGCGCTGAACGTTGCGTACCAGCACGCCCTGACCGTTGGGAACTCCGAAGAATTCACCCAGTTGTGGACTTAGCGCTTCGACCACGATACCGCGCCGCGCCGAGGCCGGAGTCATTAACGGAACCTCCACATCCGACGGATATGCCACCGGCGGCATGGGCGCCATGAACGACTTGGCTACGCCATTACCGGGAACCTGTGGGGTTGAGGCAGGAGCCCAGTTCTTGCGGCTGGCCAGCGTGACCTTCAAGTTCTGCTGAGTACCGTCGCGAACGATGGTGAAGTTGGCGACGCTGCCCGCTGCCATGCCGTGAATCAATTCCGCCATCTGCTGCGCGTTGCTGATTTTTGTACCGGCAACCGACACGATGACGTCGTCGTTCTTCATGCCCGCCTTGCATGCAGGTCCGTCGTGGTCAATGCTCTTTACCACCACGCCGTTATTGTCGGTGAGCTTGAGAGTGGAAGCTACTTCCGGCGTTAGGTCGGCAATGCTGACCCCAAGGTATGCGCCTGATTCGTTGGAGCGGGCGAAAGCGAATGCACCGGCCAGCGTTAACAGCATGGCCGTTGCCACAACCGTGCGGCGTGTCTGCGATTTGGAAATGCCTGCGGAAACCATAGCTATGAATCCAGTCCTGCTTCGATTACTGCGTCTTACGAAAATCAATATGCCCCATCGCCGTGCGAACCCGCAACAACGGCCCGCCACCGTTCAGGTTCCCCTCGGCCCAGGCTGATTGCGGCCCAAAGCCGCCACCCTGCTTGCTGATGCGAATGCCCGGGACCTCGGAATGAATTCCGTATCCCGGTGCCATATCAGACGAAGCATGCACCGTCACGGGTAGCTCGTCGGGCAAAAAAACCAGCACATCGCCGGCGCCGGTATGCAGCGAGGAGTCGGTAAACGCTCCCGGCACAGCCGTAAACTGCACGGTGACTGCGCCCACCGGAGTATCTACCTTTGCGCCCTTGGCCACGTTCAGCAGTTCCACGCTGCCGCCGCCGGTCGTGACCTGTACCAGTCCGCCGGCTCCAGCCACGCGAACGCTGCCTGCTCCGGCGTCGATGCGAACTGAGCCCGCCACCGGCCCGACATTAACATTGCCGCCGCCGGTCGACGCCTGAAAGTTACCGAAGCAGCGTCGCACATCGATGCTGCCGGCCATGTTGTCGATCAGCAGCGTGTTCGCCGAGCCCACATAAACATGACCGCCCCCGGTGCTGATCTTAGCCTGGCCGGTGATGCTGTCCAGATGAACGTTGCCGCCGCCACTCTTTATGATGGCTTCCGAACCCAGGCTGCCGCCGACAACATCTCCGCCACCCGTAGTGATGGAGACCGGGCCAGCCAGGTCGTCGAGTTTGACCGCGCCCGCGCCGGTCTTTCCGGTAACCGCGGCAGCCAGCGAACTCAGCCTCATGGCCCCGCCGCCGGTATTCAGCCATACCCGCTTCAGGTCGTACGGCACCTGCATGGAAATGTCGGCCGTGAAGCGGGTCACGTCGTGCTGCAACAACCGGCCTTCCACGACCACCTGGTCGCCGACCTTAAGCGCAGAGAGCTTCATCCTTTGGAACTCGCGCTCGGCTTCTTCTCTGGTAGGGACGGCCGCACGCTTACGTATAACGTAGGTGACGCCGCGTGCCTTGCCTCGAACATCGATCGAGCCTACATCCGTGTTGACCCGCAAATCATGGGCTACCGGAAGCGTTCCGCTCGTCTCTTCTACCCAGACATTGCCGTCCTGGTAAACACGAACGTGCTGCGCCACCAGCGGCAGCGAAACCGCCAGGGCGAGACCGATAGCCAAGCTCGCCGACTTGCGAAACGAGGTCTTCCGTCCGCTGGCTATTCTTTTGGTTGCCCGTGAAACAGGCAGTGCACTCAACCGACCCATCCTCCCAAACTTATCTCACGTCCCGCTGCACCAGACGGGAAACCGCAGGGAGCGAAAGTTGTGCCTGTTGCAAAACCATTCAGTACATATTCGGCGTCGAGGCCAGCAGTTGCTGAGACTCGTGCCGAATGTACTCGCTGGGGTCTTCTTTTGCCAACTGTTGCAGCGCCATGCGGACGCTGCTGTCGGCCTTCACCGGCTCCAGCGAATGTAACGCTCCACTGCGCACGCCCAGGTTGCTGTCGTTGAGCAGCGCATCCAGTACGGCGTTGCGCACGCGAATGTCGTCTTTTACCAGCGGACCCAGCCCTTCCAGAGCCTGCAACCGGACTCCGGGATTGCTGTCGAAGCGCAGTGAATAGCTCAGGGTCTCACTCACCCGGGGATCCGCTGATTTACCTTTCAGAGCATCCACCGAGTTTAAGCGCACGCCGGAATTTTCATTGCTCTTGGCGGCGTACAACAGCAAGTCCTGGATCTTGGGATCGGTCACCGCACCCTGCATCGACTCGGGCGTCACCCTGTCGTAGGAAACTTTCACCTGGTCGGAATTGGGATCGCGCTGGATGGAAGTGATACCGCTGATGGAAGCGTCGGACGTGCCTGTCACTCGCGCCACGGTTGTGGGCGCCGCAGGCTTGCCGCCGCTCATCTGGTACATGGCGCCGATGCCGCCGCCAAATCCCACCATAAAGATGACCGATGCCAGAGCGGGCGAGAAGCGTACCTGCCGCATCCACGCCGTGGGATCGAACGCCAGCCGGTGATACCAGGCGCGGTGCGGCTGCACCTGCTCCAGCGATTCCTGCAGCTTCATGCGCGAGGCTGTCAGGAAGCTGGGCGACACTTCCTCGACCGGAAGCGCGCTCATCGCCGTCTGGAAACTCTGCTGCGCAGCGAGTTCGTCGGCGCAAGCCGTGCAGCGGGCTATGTGCTGCTCCAGTTCATGATGCGCGTCGTCGGCCAGTTCGCTGTACAGATAAAGCGTGATGTTCTGTTGTACCCAATCGCAGTTCATCATTTACCTCTTGCCATTGAGTTCAGAGTTACACATACAAAGGCGCATATCGAGCATTGCTATGTCCTCATATCTTTCAAGGCGGCGCGCAGCTTCTGCGTTCCGCGGAACAGCGTGTTCTTGGCTGTTTCTTCTGTGGTGTTCAAAATTTCGCCAATGGTGCGGAGCTTCAGTCCCTGGTAGTGCTTCATCTCAAAGACCATGCGCTCGCGCGGTGTCAGCTTGTCGAGTGCCTTGGCTATGCGGCCGCCCAACTCGCGGCGCATCAGGTCTTTTTCCGGACTCGCTCCCGACCGCACATCGGCCACCTGGTCGAGCAAGTCGTAGGTATCGCCGTCCGAGTCGGAGATGACGGCCGAATCTTCCTTCCGCACCTGCCGCTTGCGCAGGTAGTCGAGGCACAGATTGGTGACGATGCGGTAAATCCAGGTATAGAACGAGCACTCAAAGCGGAAGTTGTTGATGTTGCGATAGGCCTTGAGAAAAGCTTCCTGGTAGATGTCCTGCGCGTCCTGCTCGGATCGCGTCATGTGGTAGGCGAGGCGTAGCACCGGCGCATCGTACTGGCGTACCAATTCCTCGAATGCGGCGTGATTACCGCGTTGCGCCTCACGTATCAGCTCAGCGTCATTCATCCGGCTTTGCGCACGCTCTGCTATACCTCTGTTATACGAGGTTGTCACAAAACATGTTTCTCCGGTATCCCGGCTTTTACCAGGGAGTACCGGGGGAACCGTCAGAGGAACTGCTACCGCATCGGCCGGCATCGTGACCTCAGGTTGTCAGCTGGCAGGCCGCAATATCGTCAATAACATAGCCTGCAAGAAGATAGACGATTCGCCGGGGGAAGGGTAAGCACCCTAAGGTAAGGGTTTTGGGACGGGAAACGCTAGATTCCGAGCTTCTTTACTTCCTCGTTGTAGTACTTGCGGTAGAGGATGTCCCACTCCTGCGAGCCTTCCAGGATGGTGCGGCGCTGGCTTTCGATCTTCTGCCGGGCGGCAGCGTCGATGCGGGCCTCTTCGGCCAGCAGCTTTTCCAGAATTGTGCGGGACTCGACCCGGACGGCGTTGCGGTCTTCCAGGAACTCGACATCGTCCATGGTCGCCAAGGTGTCGGCCACGGCATGGGCGAGTTTGTTGATCTTTTCGCGGCTGATCCTCATAGCACCGCCTTATATTTGCGGACCAGCTCGTTCTTCACTTTCTTGAACATTTCCTGATAGTTAGCGCCGCTCCGCCGCATCTCGTCAGAGTAGGTATCGAGGATAATGCGGACCTCATCGTTGATGCGGTCTTCCAGCGCGAGTTCCTCCAACATGGCGGCGTTGACGCGCTCGGTGGCGGCCGCCCGGTCGGGAGTTTCGATGAACTCGCCTTCAATCAATTTTTTGGTAACTTCGCGGGCCAGGTAACCCACGTAATCTTTGGAGAAAAGCATGTTGGCGTAAGCACTAAGAATAGCACGGGATGCCCATGCACTCGGGTGCCCCATTCCGCCTTCATTTGGCAGGGTGGGGATTTTCCTGGATTCTCACTCCCCAAAATATCTCTGGAAGATCGGCGTAGCATCAGGCACCTCTTCGATTCGCCAGTAGCGCGTACCCGCCACACGGCTCATGCGGACCCGCACCTCGGTCAGGCCAAACGGATTGGGCTGCGGCAGGCCTGCAACGACGACGTCAGCCTCGTCGCCGTGTACCTCCGACCGCACGACGTGCAGCCCGGAAAAATTATGCACGTCAATCACTGCGAACCCGGTCGACCCGGTCAGGATCCCGTTGCCGCTCAGCAGCAACCGGATCGCGTTCTGCACTCCCACCTGCGCCCAGCTCTCGAAGCGCGGCGCCATCTTCTGTAGCAACTCGATCCGGCTCTCAGTGAAGGGAAATGGATCCTGGGTAAATTTTTGGGTGTACTTCGCCACCAGCACATCGGTCATCGACCTCGCGATGTCACCGGAAATGCGTTCTTCGTCAACGTACTTCGCCGCCTCGCCATAGTTCCTGGCCTTTACCGCCTTGCCGAGCTCTGACAGCGAATACTCCGGCGTCGCGGTGTAACGGTGCCACCATAGCGCTGCCCCTCCGGCGGCCAGAGCGAACATCGCCAGGATGAATACCGCCCTCCACCATAGCTCGGCTCGCGTTGAGCGCCGGGGCCGCTGATACGTCTCGTACCACATAGCAGAAGAATACGGCTTCGCGCGGCGGACCCATCATTTTTCCCGACATTGGAAAAGGTCAATGGGGCGCAGACGCGGTAGCAACTGTGGCCCCAGTCCGAAGGACGACATATCAAAGCCCAGGAACTTGGTCCTGGGTAGCGGATTCCATTGATGATTCCCGAGCCCCTTCAGGGGCGGCATATGTGCCGCAAAGCACGCCTTCACATTTCCGGAGCTTTGTATCAGGGCACGCCTTCAGGCGTGCCGAAACCCTCGCTTAAACGCCAAGGGCTTTAGCCTCTGAGCGCCGTTCGCAGCGGCTAAAGCCTTTCCATGAGCAACCTGTCGGACGGCTGAAGCCGCGCCCTGATACAACCCGTTGCCCTGGTCTTTCGCAACCGAATTCCCTGTGGCTCTGTGGTGAACGCCCCTTTGCCAGCAACAATCGGGATGGCCCATCTCCACTGCGGGTGTACGATCTTGTCGTTACGAGAAGCCGTTCGGCATGCCGAAAAAGTCTGCATCCCGCCGCCTCCCATAACCTTCTAAGTCGTATAAGGTGGTTATCATGGCAACCGTGGAAAGTCCCTTCCTGCAAACCGTGCGCGGAGACTTGGTGTTACGGCGTGAGCGTATTGAGAGCGCCGTCGAGCGCAACCATTCGGAGCAGTTGCACGATCTGCTGACCCAAGTCGACCAGGCGCTGGCCCGCATCGACGACGGCAGCTTTGGAATTTGCGAGGTCTGCCACGATACCGTCGAAGAAGACCGCATTCTGCGCGATCCGCTGACCTCGGTTTGCCTGGGCTGCCTTACGCCTCACCAGCAGCGCGCCCTGGAGTACGACCTTGAACTCGCGGCCCGTATACAGAATGGCTTGCTCCCGGCCACTGACGTTGCCATCGCCGGCTGGGAGGTCGCCTACCACTATCGGCCTGCCGGAGTAGTCGGAGGCGACTATTGTGACGTGATGCCCGACGACCACGGCGGAGCTACACTTCATCATCGCCGACGTGGCCGGTAAGGGAGTGGCTGCGGCGATGCTCACCGCCAACTTGCGGGCCGTGATGCGGGCCCTGGTCCCCATGGGCCTGCCGTTGCAGAAGATGCTGGTGCAAGCCAATCGCCTCTTCTGCGAGAGCAAGCTGCCCATGCAGTATGCGACGCTCATCATCGGCCACAGCTCTGCGGCTGGCGATTTGGAGCTGGTCAATGCCGGCCACCTGCCAGGCATGATTCTCCGCGGATCAGAAGTCGAACTCTTCGAGAGCAATGACCTGCCGCTGGGCATGTTTTGCGACCAGGAGTTTACCGCGGTACAGACCCGGCTCAATCCCATGGACACTCTCGTGCTTTTCACCGACGGCGTCTGCGAAGCCGAAAATCCCGCGGGCGAGGAATATGGAACGGATGCGCTGCGTACGTTCCTACAGCAAACCGGGCTGTGCTGCCCCGAGCGCCTGGTCGAAGCCTGCCGCAAGCATGTGGAGGAGTTCCGCGCCGGTGGCGAGCGCGGCGACGACGAGACCTTGTTGGCGGTGCAGTTTGCCGGGACCGCCAGCAAAGTAGCGGTGGTCTAGGAACTCTGGCACTTTGCGGCGTTGCTGTTCTACAACGCCGCGCACACCACCCGCTCCCTTCGCAGTCGGCCCCTCAAAGTTAATTGACTGTGAAACAACGATTGCCGGGGACGTTTCGGTGTATATTGTTGCGCACTCGAACCGCAACAATTTCTTTGTGGAGAGAATCGCAATGTCAAATCACTTCACCGGACTTAGTCTCGGACCGCCGCTGGGCGATCAACGTCTCGACCTCTGCGACCTGTACGCCTTCCAGTCGCCTGCCGATAAGGGCAGAACTGTCATCATCCTCAATGCGAATCCCAATGCGGACGCGCTCCACCCGGACGCCATTTATCGCGTCAACATCGATAACGACGGCGATCTTCTAACCGACATCGCGTTCAGCTATGTGTTCTCGCAGCCGCAGAATGGCCGGCAGACCTATAGCGTCTTCATGGCCAAGGGCGCAGAATCACGCTCCCCCGAAGCCGTGGGAACCAAGATCGTCTCCGATGCCGAGGTTTCGTTCGGCTCCGAGCCCAACATCGTGAAGTCTGGCCCCTACACTTTTTTTGCCGGCAGCCGCAGCGACGCATTCTTTTTCGACTTCGACGGGATCAAGAATCTCTTCGACATCCGCGGTAAGCGCAACTTCACCGAGCCTCATCTTGGCGGCAAGTCTCCCTGGACAGGCGTCGATTCGAATACCCTGGCCAACGTGTTTTCGACGGCGATCGAGTTGCCGACCAGCGAACTTAATCCCCAACCCGAGATCCACATCTGGGGCCGATGCAGCGTTCGGCAAGACGGCGAGTTACTGCACGTCGATCGCGCAGGCCATCCCAGCGTCAGCAGCTTTTTCAATACGGATGACACCAAGTTGGAATACAACGCGAGCGAGCCGGTCAACGACCGCCAGCGCTGGATCGAGCAGTTCATCCATCTGCTGGGGCATACCGGCAACTACACGCGCGAGGAAGCCATCGCCGCGATCGACACTGAGCGAACCCTTCCTGACGTGCTGAGTTTCGATCCCACCGAAGCCTGCAACCTATCCCAATGGCCGCGTCTTCACCGATGACGTAATCAATTACCGGCTCGCGTTCCTCACCAAAAATGAGTGTCCGCCCACCGGACTCAAGCCCCATACCGACACCTTGCAGCAGTTCCCCTACCTGGGCACGCCACACTCCAAGAGCGGCGGAGGATATTGATAACGGTGCGAAAGGCGGAAGGCAGTTTATCAATGGAGCGCTGAGAGCTGACAAGCTGAAAACTGAGCGAGTCACTTGTCAGTTAATCGGTCTTCGCAGTTCATCTTTGCGGATAGCTGATAGCTGACAACCGCCTCACCGACAACTGCCGACCGACAACCGACTTGCTGACAACCGACAACTGCCGACCGACAACTACTTCAACAGCATCTGGTAACCGTAAGCCCTGCCTCCGGATGCATGCGCTGGTAAAACTCCAGCACCTCATGGCCGAGCAGCGGAGCGAATATTTCCCGCTCTGCGCAAGCTCTCGACATTTTCAAAGCTGAGCGGGTCGAGAACTACATTCAGATTGCTTGGAGGGGGCATCTTCCGGAGAGCCGGTGGGATACGCAGGCAGGGAGACGTGCGAATGCTTCTTCTTGCCCAGTAACTGGTAATCACAGCGGATCGAAACCCGGTCGCGCTGGACCTTGTCAATGCTGAAGCTGGAAGTCGCGCTGTTGAGGCTCGGCAGATGAGTGCGGAGGGCATTCACCGTCATCACCGTTACGTTTTGCCGGCGCACAGTTAAGCGATGCATCACCCCACCAGGTTGCAAGTTTCCGGAGAAGAGGAGAATTCAATCCTTGCGGCTGGAGCAATTATATCGGGCGGTTAATTGTGAGTTGAAAAACTTGGCAGTTCAGCTTGATTACTGAGAGCTGAGGACTGACAACTCATCTCTGGCAACTGAGAACTCTCAACTCCGAGCTGACAACTGAGAACCGACAACTGACAACTGATTATGGTGCCGAAGAAGGGACTCGAACTTGAGGCGTTTTGGCGGCGTCTCAGCTGCCAGCCGAAATCCCGAGCGTGCGCGAGGGACCTCCAAGCTGCATAGACTCCTCGTGACTTGGTGCCGAAGAAGGGACTCGAACCCCCACACCCTTGCGAGTACATGGACCTGAACCATGCGCGTCTGCCAATTCCGCCACTTCGGCTTAGGAAGGCAACGGGTGAAACACCCGTTGTTCAGAAGCATTCTCAGTTTACAGAAGCAGCTTGCGTGTAGCAACTCCCTCTCGACTGTGAAGAAGATCGAAGACTTCACCACCGAGGTCACCGAGGACACGGAGTTTGAAAATGCAAGGTTCGAAACCAAAGACATGGAATTTGACGGTAATGAATCCTGAAGTTCCTCCGTGTCCTCGGTGGTGCAAGCTTTTGCCCGTTGCCCCGGAAAGCTGGCCGGCTCCGAAACCCGGTCGGCCCGTCCTTCTATAATCGCTTCATGACGTTCACGCAACAGGTACAAAAAGATCTGGTCGATGCCTTGCGCAAGCAGGAAGAGCTGCGCCTCTCCACGTTGCGCATGATGAAGGCCGCGCTCAAGAACAAGGAGATCGACAAGCGCGCTCCGCTCGACGAGAAGGAAGAGCTGCAGGTCTTCAGCACAATGATCAAGCAGCGCCAGGATTCCTACGAGGCGTTCGAGAAGGGCAACCGTCACGAGCTGGCCAAAAAAGAAGCCGACGAGATCGCCATCATCGAGACCTACATGCCCAAGTCGCTGGGCGAAGCCGAAATTGTCGAAGCGGTGAAAGCCACGATTGCCGAGATGGGCTCTCCCACGGTGAAGGACATGGGGACTGTCATGAAGAACGTTATGGCCAGGTTCGGAGGCGCTCGAGTTGACGGCAAGCTGGTCAGCGAAACGGTCAAGAAGCAGCTGGGCTCAACGTAAATTCATGATTCTATTGGGCTTTCTTGTAAGTTGCTGATTGCAAATGAGTTACTGTCCGACTGGCGGCGCTCCAACGCCAAATGATGGCTGGTAACTGCAATCATTGCAAGAATTTACGTGCAAGTCCTTTACTTCGAAGAATTTGGCGGGTTTTCTGCGCTAACTCGTTGAATCCAAGGATTCTTGTCTACATGAAATACGCGTTGTGAACAAGTTTCCGGCGGTGTGAAGTACAAGTTGTGATGGTCACCAACGTCCTCTATCTCGGCCGCGTTCCTTACAGCACTGCGAACCAGTTGCAGGGCACTCTGCTGAACCTGCGTAAGGCTGGCCGCATCGAAAACACGCTGCTGCTGCTGGAGCATCCGCCGGTGATCACGCTGGGCCGCAACGCGCGCCTGGAGAACGTGCTGGCGTCGCCGGAACTGCTTGCCCAGCGCGGCGTCGAGCTGTTCGAAATCGATCGCGGCGGCGACGTGACCTTCCACGGCCCTGGACAGCTCATCGCTTATCCCATCTTCGACCTGCGCAGCTTCGATCCCAAGATCGGCGCGGTAGACTTCGTGCGCCGGTTGGAGGAGGTGCTGATCAGGATTTGCGGCGACTTCGGCATCGCAACCCAGCGCATCAAGGGACTGACCGGCGTATGGACCAATCCTTCACCTGGCCAGCCGGAGGCTAAGATTGCAGCCATCGGCGTTCACATCTCGCGCGCAGTTACGACCCACGGCTTCGCGCTCAATGTCTCCACCGACCTCGATGCCTTCTCGCTCATCGTGCCTTGCGGCATCACCGATAAGCCGGTGACTTCGATGGAGCGCGAGACCGGACGCGAGCTAGCGATCGAAGATGTGGCGACATCGGCGTCACGCAACTTCGGACGCGTCTTCAACTCGCAGATGCTGTGGCTCGAGTCGATCGACGATCTGCTGAGCTCGTCCGAATCGCACTCGACGGTTGATCAGTCTCCAGCGAACCAGGACACGCCCGCCCGTCCACCAAAACAGCTACGCGAACTGCTGGGCGACGGCAGCGAATTAGCTTAGACGCTCGGCTCGTTGTCTTTTCACTTTCCGGCGTAGCTCACTCGCCAGATCGAGTTCGATCCGTCGTCGCTCACCAGCAGCGATCCGTCGGGCGCAACCGTGACACCCACCGGACGTCCCCACACTTGCCCATTCGGCAGCACGAAGCCGGTCAGGAAATCCTCGTACTCTCCTGTCGCCTTGCCCGTCTGATGCAGAGGCACGCGGACGACTTCGTAGCCGGTGCGCGGATCGCGGTTCCACGATCCATGCTGGGCTGCGAAGATGTCGCCCTGGTACTCCGCGGGAAACATCTTGCCTTCGTAGAACGTCATCTGCAGCGACGCGTTGTGTGCCTGCAGAAGCACGTCGGGAACGATGACCTTCGACTTGAGCTCGGGATGCGCGCCTTTCATCCGCGGCTCGGGATTGCCGCCGATGTAGAAGTACGGCCAGCCATAGAAGCCGCCGTCCTCCACATGCGTGATGTAGTCGGGCACGAGATTATTGCCCAGCCCGTCGCGCTCATTCACCGAGCACCACAGCTCTCCCGTCTTGGGATTGATCGCCAGGCCGCCGCCCGCATTGCGAATGCCCGAGGCGTACACGCGCATGTTCTTGCCGTCGGGATCCATGCACCAGGATGTCGGCGCGGTTCTTCTCGTCAGGATGAGTATCGGGATCGTCGAGATTTGAAGCCGACCCGACTCCCACGAACAGCAGCTTGCCATCTTGCGAAAACACCAGGTCGCGTGTCCAGTGGCCTCCGCCGGCCGGAACGTCCGCAATCTTCTCGGGACGTGCCGCTGGCCTTGAGGTCGCCGCTGTTATAGGCAATACGAAGGATGGCGTCGGTGTCGCCAATGTAGATGTAGCGCGGGTTCGCGCCCGGAGGATAGAACGCGATGCCGTACGGCTGCTTCAGTCCGGTGACGAACGTTTCTGTCTGCTTCGGCTTGCCGTCAGCACCGATTCCACGAAAGACCTTGATGTCGCCTGCATGACTCTCGGCGAGGAAGACGTCGCCGTTGGGAGCGGTGGTCATGGCTCGCGGCTCATTCAGGCCGGTGGCGAACAGCTCTACCTTGAACCCTGCTGGGGCGATCGGGTATCACGTTCGCGGGACGGTCCACGACTCTTGGCCCATTCACTGCCGACTTCGTCGCAAACGGAGCAGGCAAGTCTTGCGCCGTGATCTTGTGCGTGTTGCCCGGCTTCTCAGAGCGATAGTCGGTGAAAGGCGGTTGCGGAGCGGGAGCGTTGCTGCCCTTGCTCTGTGCCGCAACGCAGCCGGTAAACATAGTAGCCGTGGAGAGAGCAATCACGAACGTGGCCCAAAGCGTCTTCATGTCTTTCCTTCGTTAGATATTCCCTTCAATAAATTTCGAGCAGAAAGCAACAACCGGTGTTCTCGAGCAGGTCACCAGTATTGGATGTCTGCCACGGCGCGACGAATCCAGCCGAGTTCATCGTTTCTGTACATGCCGACTCGGCAGGTAAAACAAACTGATTATTGAATTTGTGCATCTCTCTATTAGCGGTATCCGGCAATTTTTTCAAAACCAATCCCACAATCTGCATACGGCGCAAGCGGCGGTCGAACAGAACATGGCGCAAGAACAAGGGACATTCACGAGCAGTTGGCGAGAGCGTTTGACTGCGCTCAAGAACCTCCCGCCGGTGCTGAACATCGTCTGGCGCTCGGGCCGGGGTGTGGTCACCGCCGGACTTGTGCTGCGCCTGTTCGCATCTCTGCAACCTATCGCGCTATTGGCCGTGGGCAAGTTCATCATCGACAACATCTACCAGGTGTTGGCCAAGCACCAGCCGGTTCCACATCGGCTGTGGTGGCTGGTGGCGGCCGAGTTCGCCATCGCCGTCGTGGGCAACATTCTTACTCGCGCCACCGACTACACGGATTCGCTGCTGGCCGACAAGTACACGCGACACGTCGGCATCGAGGTCATGCGCCATGCTGCGCAGCTTGACCTGATCGCCTACGAAGATCCGCTGTTCTACGACCGGTTGGAGCGGGCGCGCGTGCAGGCGACGGACCGGTTGGCGATGATCCAGATGCTGGGCCGGCTCATACAGCAGGTCCTGACCACGATCACTCTGTCGATCTCCATCATTTATTTCTCGCCGTGGCTACTGTTGCTGCTGGTCGCCGGAGTGCTGCCCGCATTTGTCGGGGAAACCCATTTCGCATTCCTGGGATACGCGAAGAACTTCCGCCAGACCACGGCCAAGCGGCAGCTGGATTACCTGCGCGTGCTGGGCGGCAGCAAGGAAGCAGCCAAGGAACTGAAGCTATTTCGGCTGAGCGGATTTCTCACCGATCGCTTTACCCGGCTCTCGGATGAGATTTACGAAGAGAACGTCGCGCTGTCGCGCCGCAAGCTGATTGCAGGCGCAGTGTTGTCGATCATCGGCACGCTCGGCTACTACTCGGCCTACGTCTACGTCATCTGGCGGACCGTCACCGGCGCGCTCACGTTAGGTACGTTGACCTTGCTGGCGGGCGCGATTTTGCAGGCGAGCAGCAACATCCAGCAGATATTCTCGACTCTGTCCGGTGTCGCCGACCAGGCGCTGTTCCTCACCGATCTGCTGGCGTTCTTCGACATGAAGCCGACCATCCGCTCCAAGCCCAATGCGCTTCCGGCTCCGCGGCCCATTATGCGCGGCTTCGAGTTTCGCAACGTTTCGTTCTCCTATCCCGGCAGCGAGCGCCGCATTCTGCGCGACCTGAACTTCACACTGCGTCCCGGCGATCGCGTGGCGCTGATCGGCGAAAACGGCGAAGGCAAGACCACCATCGTGAAGCTGATCACTCGCCTCTACGATCCGACCGAAGGAGAGATTCTGCTCGACGGTATCGACCTGCGCGATTACGACCTCGATGATCTCTATCGCGAGATCGGCGTCATCTTTCAGGACTTCATGCGTTACGAGATGACCGCGCGCGAGAACATTGCCACCGGCCGTATCGAAGCCCTGGAGGACACGCCGGAGATAGAGATGGCTGCGCACAAATCGCTGGCCGACGGCGTGATTGGAAAGCTGCCGCTGAAGTACGAGCAGCAGCTTGGGCGCCGCTTCGAAACCGGTGTCGATCTTTCGGGCGGCGAGTGGCAGAAGCTGGCCCTGGCGCGCGCTTACCTGCGCGATGCGCAACTGCTGATCCTCGATGAGCCGACGGCCGCCCTCGATGCGCGCAGCGAGTTCGAGGTGTTCGAGCGTTTTGCGGAACTGACGGAAGGGAAGATGGCGCTGTTCATCTCGCATCGTTTTTCAACCGTGCGCATGGCCGACCGTATCGTGGTGCTGGCGGGCGGCCGCATCGCCGAGGAAGGCGATCACCAGCAGTTGATGGCCCTCGGCGGACGCTATGCCGAGATGTTCGAGTTGCAGGCTGCGAGTTACCGCTGACCATGATCGAGACTAACCATCGCGACGTTGTGCAAGACGTTCCCAGCACGGAGCCGATCCCGGCTACGACTGCGGAAAGCGATCGCGAACTCGCGGCTCGGGGATGCGAACTTTCAGGGCGGCTGACCTGGATGCCCGCGCTAAAAGAGTCCGACCATTTCGCGAAACGCTTCAAGGCGGTTTCGCAAGTGCTGGACACGGTGCTCGCCTCGGCAGAAGCTGTGCCCGACGAACGACTGGCCGCGTCGGAAGACCTGCAGTGGCTGCACGACAACGCGCGCCTGCCGAGAGCGACCCAGACAGTTTTTCAGCGGGAGCCATCAACTCTGCGCCGCGCTCCCCATGTGCGCGATGGGCACGGAGCGGCGCATTCCTCGCGTCCTTGCTATTGCCAAAGATTACCTTCGCGCAGCCAAGTACCAGTATTCCGACCAGGGCGTAAGTGTGTACGTGAATGCATTTCAGGAGGCAGTGCCGCTCGACATGCGGGAGTTGTGGTTGCTGCCCCCGGCGCTACAACTGGTGATGCTCGAAGAGATTGCGGCTCGCGGCGAGAAACTCGTCAGCCAGGTCTCTGAGGCGCAGGAGATGGGCGTGCTGATCACCAGCCTGCGCGAGGTGAACGAGGCTCCGTGGAAAGAGTTGCTGGAGCCGTTGATTGTTTTCGATCGCGTGCTGGCTTCCGATCCGGCGAAAGCTTACGCGCGAATGGACTACGCCAGTCGCGAACTCTATCGAAATACAGTGGCCGAGTACGCTCACCGCTCCGACTGCTCGGAGTTGGAAGTGGCGCAGATGGCGTTGCGCATGGCGCTCGATTCGCAAAAGCAGAAGCAGGCGGATCCGCGCGTGGCTTTGCGTCGCGCACATGTAGGTTATTACCTGGTGGGGGATGGAGCCGGCGACCTTCGCCGGCGTGCCGGCGTGAACTTGCCTGGAAGCAGAGTTTCCAGGATTTTCTGCGTCGTCATCCCGACGAGTACTACCTGGGCGGAATTGAAGTCCTCACGCTGCTGATCGTCATCGCCATCATGACGCCGGTGTATGGGCTGTTCAGCAGTTTCTGGACGCGCATTCTTGGCATTATTCTGCTTCTGCTGCCGGCCAGCCAGAGTGCTGTCGAGGTGATGAACTATCTCACCACATCGCTGCTGGGGCCGCGTTTGCTGCCCAAGCTCGATTTTTCTGAAGGCGTTCCCGACGACTGCCTGACCATGGTTGCGATTCCGACGCTGCTGCTCAACGAGAAGCAAGTGCGCAGGCTGGTCGACGATCTCGAAGTGCGCTACCTGGGCAACGCGGGCGCGAACCTGCACTACACGTTGCTCAGCGATATGGCTGACTCGGAAGAGCAGCCGAACGAGGCCGATCCGCTGGTAGACCTGGCCGCGAGCCTGATTGAAAAGCTCAATGCCAGGTATTCGCACGACGGTGGCGGGAGCTTCACCTTGTTGCATCGCCATCGCGTCTATAACCCGCGCGAAGGTGTGTGGATGGGATGGGAGCGCAAGCGCGGCAAGCTGCTCGACTTCAATCGCCTGATCCGCGGCGAGTACGACAGCTTTGCGGTGAAGGCCGGCGATGTTGCCGTGCTGCCGCGAATTCGCTACGTGATCACCCTCGACTCCGACACCGAGTTGCCGCGCGGAACAGCACATCGCATGGTGGGCGCGATGGCCCATCCACTGAACCGGGCCATCGTCGATCCGCAGGACAACGTCGTGGTTGCGGGCTACGGCATATTGCAACCGCGCGTTGGCATCAGCGTGCAGAGCGCGTCGCAGTCGCGGCTGGCCCGTATCTACTCCGGGCAAACCGGATTCGACATTTACACGCGCGCGATCTCCGATGTGTACCAGGACCTGTACGGCGAAGGCATCTTCACCGGCAAGGGCATCTACGAAGTCGATACCTTACGGCAGGTGCTGGAGCATCGCTTTCCGCGCAATGCGCTGCTCAGCCACGACCTGATCGAGGGAGCGTACGCGCGAGCCGGCCTGGTCAGCGACATCGAAGTGATCGACGATTACCCGTCGCACTACAGCGCCTGGAACCGCCGCAAACATCGCTGGCTGCGCGGTGATTGGCAAATTGTGAGTTGGCTGGCAGGCAAAGTTCCCGATGAAACCGGCCGGCGCGTGCGCAATCCTATTTCGTTTCTGTCACGCTGGAAGATCGTCGACAACCTGCGCCGCAGCCTGGTAGAAGCCGGCATGTTTCTGCTGTTCCTGCTGGGGTGGACAGTTCTGCCGGGCCGCCCGCTGTATTGGACGCTCGTAACTATCGCGATCCTGTTTGTGCCGCCATGGTTCCAGTTGCTGTTCGCTATCCCGCGTTCACTCGTCTCGCTAAACATGGCGCCGATACGCGACGCGTTGGCTGCGTTCGGATCCACGATGGTAGGGGTGTTTCTAACGCTGACGTTCCTGGCGCATCAGGCCTTGTTGTCGGCCGATGCTGTGTTGCGAACCTGGTACCGCCGCATGGTTTCGCAGGAACGATTGCTGGAGTGGGAGACCGCGGCCGAAGCGGAGGCTGCCAGTAAGCAGAGTGCAGTGGACATACTGCTTACCTGGACGCCCGCGGTTTCGTTGGTGGTGGGTGTCATCGTTTACTGGGCGCGGCCACATGCGCTCTATGTCGCGCTGCCCGTGTTGATTTTGTGGGCTTGTGCGAAGCCGTTATCGGTATGGCTGAACCGCTCGCCGCGTGCCGAGCAGCGCCCGGCGTCGCGCAGCGATAAGCTCTTCCTGCGAAAGGCTGCGTTGCACACCTGGCGCTACTTTGCCGAGTTCTGCAACCAGGAACACAACTGGCTGGTCCCCGATTACGTGCGAGAAACTCCGCCGTATGTCGCGGCGCGCATCTCGCCGACGAACCTTGGATTTCTTTTCAACGCGCGGCAGGTCGCGTGCGAGATGGGATACCTCACGGTGCCGGCATTCGTCGAGCAGACGAAACACACCATGGCCACGGCGCTTCAGCTACAGCGCCAGCGCGGGCATTTCTTCAACTGGTACGACACGCGAACCCTTGAGCCCGACCGGCCGCGCTTCATCTCGACCGTGGACAGCGGCAACCTGGTGGCTTCGCTTGTCACCTTGCAACAAGGCGCGCTGAATTTGCTCAATCGCCCGTTGCTGAATCCGGCGCTGATTGACGGATATGCCGACCACCTGTGCGCCCTGATGGAGATGAAGCTGCTGCCCAAGCGTGTGGTCGCCAAGTTCGAAGACGGGCACGAGCACTGGCTTGAGCGCCTGATGGAAGGAGTCGAGGTCCCTGCAAGTCCTGAGGACATGGCTCGCGCGGAAGACGCGCAGTGGTTCCGTTCACAGGCTCGCGAGTTAGTGGAGCAGGTACGCGATACCGTCGCTGGCCTGATGCCGTGGCTGCTGCCGCAATTCTCGGTGCTGCACGATAATCCGGCGCTGGGGAAACTGGGGTGGTGTGAAGAACTAAGTCTGGAGAAGCTACCGCCCTGCATCGAGCTGCTGCAGTCGAAGTTGCTGCTGGCGCACGGCGGGCGTAATGCCGTGGAAGAAGCGGTGCTGCGCGATCGTTTGCGGTCGCTGTTGCCCGCGGCGAAAGCGCGCGCGCAACGCCTGGTTGCCGACCTGCGGCAGATCGCCGACGATGCCGGACGGCTGGTGCAGGAGATGGATTTCCGCTACCTGTACGATCGGCGGCGCAAGCTGCTCTCCATCGGCTCAGACGCGGAGACCGGAAAGGTGCATGCCGCGTGTTATGACCTGTTGGCATCGGAGGCGCGCATCGCGGCGTTTCTTGCGGTCGCCAACGATCACATCCCGCAGGAGAGCTGGTTTCAACTGGGCAGAAGTCAGGTCGCCGATAGCGGACACGCAACGCTGATTTCGTGGACGGGAACCATGTTCGAGTATCTGCTGCCGGGGGTGTGGATGCGGTGGTATCCGGAAACGCTGTTGCAGCGCAGTATGGAAGCCGCCGTCAAGATTCAGCGCGCGTATGCCGGCGAGCACCGCGTGCCGTGGGGCGTGTCGGAATGTGCGTACGGGGTGCAGGATGACGAGGGCGTGTATGGCTATCGCGCCTTCGGCGTGCCCGCGCTCGCAGTTCAGCAGGAAGAGGAGCGGATGGTGGTTGCGCCGTACGCGACCATGCTCGCGCTCGATGTCGATCCCGAAGAGGCGATCAAGAACTTGCGTGCCATGAGCCGCAAGGGTTTTCTTGGGCGCTATGGTTTCTTTGAAGCCATCGATTTCAGTGGACGCCGCAATCGGCGGGAACCGTTCGTCATTGTGCGGCAGTGGATGGCGCACCACCAGGGCATGAGCCTGCTGGCTATTGCGAACTTCTTGCGTCACGGCGTGGTACGTAACTGGTTCCATGCCGACGCGCGGGTGCAGGCCACCGAATTGCTACTGCAGGAGCGGCCGATGCGGTGTCCCACGCCGACGCAGACAAAACGTCGCTTGCGCAAAGAGACTGTGGTTCCGGTCGACAAGCCGAAGAGTGCCATCGCTGCGTAAGCAATTTCTGCCCTGTGTTTGCGGGCTGTCCATAAGCGGACAACGTCTTCTCCTTCCGGACAAGCCTGTCCCTCTTCCGCACCGTAGCCTACTGAAAAGGCAGGCGCTGCTGTATGGGACGTTGGCACTCCATCTGCACTCATCATGGTCGATGCAGAAGGCGAGTCCCAAAGCGAAAGTCCTCATTGCCGAAGACCAGGAGCATGTGCGAGAGGCTCTGGCCATGCTGCTGCGCGGCGATGGCTATGAGGTCGAGCTGTGCTCAACGCCGCAAGACGCCGTCTCTGCGGCCCGGCGGCAAATGCCCGAGATCACGTTGCTCGACATGAACTATCAGCGTGACAGTACGTCCGGCATTGAGGGACTGGAGCTGATCGAGTCGTTGCGCAAGCTGGAGAGCACGCTGCCCATCATCGCGCTGACGGGCTGGGGCAATGTCGAGCTTGCGGTGAAAGCCATGCACGCCGGTGCGGACGATTTCATCGAGAAGCCGTGGCGCAATCAGTCGCTGCTGGAGAAGGTGAACCAGTTGACGATTCGTGCCCGCGAAGCGCGTTCGTCGCAACGGATCTCCGAATGCGAGCGCCAGGACGCGCAGAGTTTACAGATGCGCATTGTGCCTCCACGGCATTTGATCGCCGGCGAGCTCGAAATCTACGGCGAAAGCTTGCCGGCGGGAGTGGTGGGTGGCGACTACTTCGGCGTGTGGCAACCTACGCCCGACTCCGTACACCTGTGCATCGCCGACGTTTCGGGCAAGGGAACGCCGGGGGCGCTGATCGCCGCGATGCTTTACGCCTCCGTGAGCACGCTGTCTTCTTCTGGCAGCAGCCCCGATCTCATCCTGCGCGATGTTGAACATCTATTGCAAGATCAACTCAAGGACGGCCACTACCTTACGATTGTGTATGCCACGCTCGATCTCAGATCGCACACCTTGAGCTACATCAACGCAGGCCATTGCCCGCCATTGCTGCTGCGAGCCGACGCAAGTGTGCAGCAACTGGAGGCGACCCGCACCGTGCTCGGCCTCGGCATGGGGGGAGACTTCGACGTGCAGAAGGTGAAGCTGAACCGGGGCGACCGGCTTGCGTTCTACACCGATGGCATCACCGAGGCGGCCAATGGCGATGCATCGGAATTTGGCATCGACGGCTTGCTGGCATCGTTAGTCAGCGCCAGTTCGCTTGCGCCGACGCAGCAATATCGGGCGATTCTCGAGCAAGTGCGCGGGCATGCAAAGCAAAAGTTCGCGGACGATGCGACGCTGATTCTCGCTGCTATCGGCCCGCAATTCGTTGCGAGTACGCAGCTCCAGTAGCCGCCTCAGCAGATCTCGCGCTTCCGCTTGAAACTTATCCATCGAAACTTGAAACTGGTAGTCGATGCGGCGCGACTTCGATGTGATTATCCTCGGCGGCGGTGCAGCCGGACTTATGTGCGCCATCGAAGCCGGCAAGCGCGGGCGGCGCGTCGCCGTGCTGGAGCACGCTGAGCGCATCGGCAAGAAGATCCTCATCTCCGGCGGAGGACGCTGTAACTTTACCAACCTCCATTGCCGCCCGGAAAACTTCCTCTCGGCCAATCCACATTTCTGCAAGTCGGCGCTGGCGCGATACACGCCCGAGGATTTTATCGCGCTGGTTCGCAAGCATGGCATCGCCTATCACGAGAAAAAACTGGGACAGCTCTTCTGTGACGGTGCAGCGCGCGAGATCGTCGCCATGTTGGAAGAGGAGTGCGCGGCGGCGGGAGTGCAGATCTTCGTGAACACGCAGATCACGGGCGTTGATCGCGACGAAGCCTTCGAGGTTGAGACCGCCGGCGATGCGTTTCACACGCCTGCACTGGTAGTTGCAACCGGTGGACTGTCGATTCCGAAGATGGGCGCGACGTCGTTTGGATATGAGCTGGCGCGGCAGTTTGGGTTGAAGATTCAGCCGTGCAGACCGGCGCTCGTCCCACTGCTCTTCAATGCCGCCGACCGGCAGCATTACGCTGGCCTGGCGGGAGTTTCCGCTGAGGTCATCGCGTCGAGCGACGGTCAGCGCTTTCGCGAAAACATGTTGTTCACCCATCGCGGACTCAGCGGCCCAGCGATCCTGCAAATCTCGTCGTACTGGCAGCCGGGTCAGGAGATCACGCTTGATCTGGCGCCTGGGGCCGATCCTATCGCTGCTATTCGCAACTCGGCGTCGCATCGCGATGCAGCCGTGCTTCGCAATGCGCTGCGCACGGCGCTCCCAACACGTTTCGCCGATCGCTGGTTGGAGCTGCACACCCCTGCGACGTTCACCAATGCGTCGCTCGACCAACTCCGAACCACGTTGCACGCGTGGGCCATCGCCCCGGCCGCTAGCGAAGGCTACGAGAAGGCCGAGGTCACCGCAGGCGGAGTTGATACCGACGAACTCTCAGCCAAGACGATGGAGGCGCGCAAGGTGCGAGGCCTGTTCTTCATCGGGGAAGCGGTCGATGTCACTGGGCAGCTGGGCGGCTTCAATTTTCAGTGGGCGTGGGCTTCGGGATTCGCGGCCGGCCAAGCCGTGTGACTTAACGCGACTCCCAACTCTCGTTGTACACTGCTTAGACTTCCCTTGGGGCAAATCCTGAAGCGGGACTCGTCGCACATGACGGACACCATTGTCCAAATCAGCGGGCTGAAGAAGGTGTATGCCGGAAAAGTGCCCGTCGAAGCAGTCAAGGGAATCGACCTCGACGTTCGACGGGGCGAACTCTTCGGCTTGCTCGGACCCAATGGCGCGGGCAAGACCACGACGATCAGCATCTGCACCACGCGCGCGCTGCCCACCGGCGGAACGGTGAAGATCGCCGGAATCGATGTGGTGGCGCATCCCGCCGAGGCGCGGCGCTACATGGGCGTGGTAACCCAGTTCAATACGCTCGACCGGCAGTGCACGGTTTTCGAGAACGTGTACTTCCATTGCCGCTACTTTGGCATGTCGCATGCGCAGTCCACGGCCAAGGCGCATGAGCTGATCGATCTGTTCAAACTTGCTGAACGCGAGAAATCGAATGTCGCGCAGCTCTCTGGTGGTCTGGCGCAACGTGTGCAGATTGCGCGAGCCATTGCCCATGAGCCGGAAGTCTTGTTCCTCGACGAGCCCAGCGCCGGCCTCGATCCACAAACTCGTCTGGCATTGTGGGACATCATTCGTGTACTCCGACAACGTGGGATAACCGTCGTCTTGACCACCCACTACATGGAAGAAGCAGACGCTTTGTGCGAGCGGGTCGCGATCATCGACCATGGAAAAATCCTGGTGTGCGACGAACCGGGCAGGCTCAAGACCAGCGTGGGCGCGCAGAAAGTTTTCGAGCTCCGTTTGCACGACGCGCCGGCCGACAGTCTGGCGGAGCGCCTGCGGCAGGTGCCGGGAATCATCTCGGTTGAATCCGCAATCGACGGCCTGCGCCTGTTCACCAACGGCCGCAGCGGCCTGCTACCGGAGATCGTCAGCCTTGCAGGCGACGGGTTGCAGGATGTGAAGGTCAGCGAAACCAGCCTGGAGACCGTGTTCATCAAGCTGACGGGAAGGGAATTGCGTGACTGACTCCGGAGTGAAATGGCGCGCCTTCTGGGGGCTGTTTCTGCGCGACCTCACCGTGCTGCGCCGGCAACTGGTGGCGTTCATCATTCGCACGGTGATGAACCCGTTGCTCTTCGTGTTCGTGTTCACCTACCTGTTCCCGAAGATCGGCCAGGGATTTCAAAGCAGCGCAGGCGCCAGCTTCGGTACCCTGATCCTGCCGGGGTTGCTGGCGATCGGCATCTTCATCCAGGGCATCATGGCAACGGCGCTGCCGCTGTCGATGGAGATCGGCGCCACGCGCGAGATTCACGACCGCGTGATGTCGCCGCTGCCGGTCAGCTGGGTCGCGGTGCAGAAGATCGTGTTCAGCGCACTGCAAAGCATTCTTGCCGCGCTGGTGATTTTTCCGCTGGTGTACTTCATTCCGGTCAACCCGGTGCAGATTCACGTGTTCAGCTGGCCAATGCTGATTGTGATCGTGCTGCTCGCCAGCCTGGTGTCAGGTGCGGTCGGACTCACCATCGGCACCACCGTACCGCCGCAGCACATCGCATTGATGTTCGGCATCGTGGTCGTGCCGGTGACGTTTCTGGGCTGCGTTTATTACCCGTGGGCGATGATGCACAATGTGCGCTGGCTACAGATCCTGGTGCTCATCAACCCGGTGGTCTACATGAGCGAGGGGCTGCGAACCACGCTCACGCCATCGCTGCCGCACATGCCCGCCTGGGTGACGGTGATTGCGCTGACGATAAGTCTAGTGGTACTGACCTGGTTCGGGATCAAGGGATTTCTGCGAAGAGTGCTAAGTTGAGTGCCGGATTTGCGATAATAAAGAGTGTTGCCGTCGGGCGACTGTGCGGGGCCGTAGCTCAATTGGATAGAGCATCAGCCTTCTAAGCTGAGGGTTGCTGGTTCGATCCCAGCCGGCCCTACCAACTCTGCGACAGTGATTGCACGGGAGAGGTCCCTCCCGAAACTCGGGATTTCGGCACGCGGCTCCGACGCCGCGTAAGCGCCTCAAGTTCGATCCCAGCCGGCGTTCATTTCTCTCCAGGGTGGAAAGTTTCGGCCTACCCTTTCGGCCACTCCTGCCTCCAATAAGCTGAGATGAACGCTGTTCGATCTGCGTTTTTCGTTCTGCTCGCGATGTTGTCTGCGCCTGCATTTGCTACTCCGGTGCGCGTACACGTTACCGGGCCGAGTGGATCTCCTCTCAAGGGAGCGCTCGTCATCATTCAGGACTTGCACGGCGACACCGAGCGGGAATTCTCGCGCGAGCTGACGGATGCCGCAGGCGACATCTCGCTGGACAATGTCGAGCCGGGACTGTATCGCGCGATTGCTACCGACCCGTACCGCTCGTGGAAAACCGAGGTCGAGGAATTCCTGGTGAAGGACCAACCAGCAACCGTCAACCTGGCGTTGGCGCGGCAGATCACGGATGATCCGGTGGTCGCAGCTGTCGGGAAGCTCACGGTCCACGTGCTCACTTCCACGGGCACTCCGGCGGCAGGCGCACGCGTTCTGCTGCGTGATGCCGAGGCCCATCCTCATGAGGAGCACTGGGGAACGACCGACGCGAAAGGCGACGTCAGTCTCGACGTGACGCAAAATTCGTCGGTGCTGGTCATCGACTACGGCGGTCGACTGCACAAGTTTCCGGCGAATAGCTACGACACCGAGCGCACGGTTCACCTGTAGGGCCGCTTGGGTTCGCCGTAGGCTACGGCACGGGAGGTACTGTCACCTGCGGAGCCCGGCAATCTTTCAGCGACGAACCGCAATCGCGATACTTGAGGTTCTTGTCGAAGCAGGCCTCGATAGCGACGAACTCTCCGCCGCTGCACGATACGCGAAAAGCACTCTGTGGTGCTGCGTTGGCTTGCGCGAACTTCTGCTCGATGTCGCCGGGTTTGGCGCTGAATTCGGTGCTGGGATGCTGGTAATCATCCGGTACCTTGATTGATTTGTAGAGCTGCTCAACTTCGCCGAAGTACTCCTGCGCAGAGAGCCCGGTACAAGTCCCGTGGGTGGACCACTCGTGTTGTATAAGGCCGCGTGCCGGCATGATGGGCAATACTTCGCGAACGATCTCGTTCGAAACCGGCCGCGCGTTGCCGCAGTCTTTCGGGTAGGAGCCGTCGTCGTTCTGCGGCCACAGTCCATGCACGACGAAGCCGAAGTGCCGCGTGGGATCGCATTCGCTGGAACTTCGATTCGACTGGTGGGTGGCACAAAATTCGGGCGCCCACGACAGCACGAGCAGGTAATAATCAAAGCCGCTGGGAGCGGTGGCGAGCGGTTCGGAATGCGGGATAGCCGCCGGTTTAGTTTGTGCGGGCGTGGGAGTTTCAGAGCGCGACGCCTGATTGGGAGTGCAACCAGAAAGGACGAATGTCACCAGTGCAAGTACAGCGAACAACGCTAAGACGCCGCGGCTGAGCAGTGCGGCAGTCGAAAGCAGGTCCTTCGCTTTGCTCAGGATGACAAACCTCAAACCCTGCATGCGGGGGAGTACACAGCTGCGCCTCATTTCACAAACTCCCCCTGCCGCCCGTTCGCCCATGGATCATAGGTCTGTGCGAAGATCTCGCGATCGGCGATAGTCGGATGCGACCATAACCAAAACTCTGCGAACTTGCCGACGTAGGGATAATCCAGCGAACGCTCGCCCAGGATCTGGAACGACTCGGCTGTGGTGCGCTGTGAGTCTGGCACCAGATTGTGAATCACTTCCAATCCATAAATGTCGGCCTGATGTTCGAAGTGTCGCGAGATACCGTTAGAGACAGGCTCTGAAACAAACGACAGTACATAGAAGATGAGCAGCAGCAGGGGAGCGGAAGCCAGATCGCTAAGCTGACGCAAACCCCAGGCGCGCCCGTTGCGCAGCATCAGCCAATCCGCGATTCGGTGCGTCACGTACAGGAACACCAGCAGCAGGAGGACAGTGATGACGAATCCCTTGGCCAGATGTTGCAGCACATAGTGACCCATCTCGTGACCAAACACGAACAAGGTTTGCGGGATGCTCATGTGGCGTGTTGTTGTGTCCCATACCACCACGCGTTTGCTTGATCCGAAGCCGGTAACGTAGGCATTGAGCTCGGTAGTTTTCTCGCTGGCCTTCATCTCAAACATGCGTGAGGGTGGAATCTGCATGCCGGCGCGTTGAACCACGCGCTCAATCTGCTGCACCAGCTCAGGGTGATGTTCAGTCAGCGGCTCGAACTTGTTAAACAGTGGATCGATCAAGATCGGCTGGATGAAAATGCCAAAGAGGATGAACGGAATCGTGGCCAGCCAGAAGAAGAATGACCAGCGTTGCGGGCGCCTGCGAAGCATTCCGTAGAGCGTCCAGCCAAGAAAGATCGCGAGTACCACGCTCAAGCCCAGACCCTTCGCCCAATCGCCGAACCATGATCCCCACTGCTGCACGGAAAGCCCGTATTGCAGGCTGATGTGGTGACGATAGAGGGAGAAGGGAAGCTGGAGCAGTTCAAGTGTCACGAAGAAAAGTGTGATCACGATGGCGGCTTGCACCAGGAAGAAGCGCGAGATGCGCTCGGCAAGCTCGCGCAGGCGGACACCATAGTGCGTACGCAACATCAGCCACAGCACCACAAACACGTACAGCGTGGTGATGAAGTAGAGCGAGACGTCGATGCGATAGAGCGCGTACGCTTGCGCCAATTTGTCGGGAGGCAAGGTGTAGTGAAGCAGGCCGCCCGCTGGAGCGCTTGAGTTCGAGCCGAGAGATTGGCCGAATAGAAATGCTGCGGCTATGGGAGATCGAGATGACATGGTCAGAAGCGGGAGTGTAGCACGTTAAACCTGCATCAAAATTCGGATACTTGCGCGTCAGCCACTCGAATTCGATAATTCTGCAACGAGGGCAAACGCTGACAAACAAACATGTTGTGGGATTACCGTTGACTTTCGTGGTGCGGGGGTTAACATATCAATATCACCTCCGATCCAATCCAGGATCGAATGGGCCTGAGGTCAAGGAAATGTCACCGCTCCTTGGCAACGGGCCCATTTTAGTTATCCCCCATCTTTTGCGACCCATGTCGCTTGCATCAGAGTGCCGCTGCTTCGACTCTGTACAATGACAGATTGCCATTCCTGCCATCTGAATGAAGTCGAAAATCCTTTTCATCGCAGGCTTGCTGTTTTGTCTTACACCCTGGGCGTCGCCTCCGATGGCGCTGCTGGTGGGACTAGTGTTCGGCGCGATTGCTACACACCCGTATCCCGGAGAGTCGCGCCAGGTTTCGAAGTACCTCTTGCAGGCGGCGGTGGTCGGATTAGGCTTCGGCATGAACCTGCAGGAAGTGGTGCGCGCGGGGAAGAGCGGCTTCGTCTACACCGCCGTAGGCATCGCCTTCGCGCTTACCCTGGGAACGCTGATCGGCAAACTGCTGGCGGTAGAGGCGACGGCATCGTTTCTCATCTCGGCGGGCACGGCGATCTGCGGAGGCAGCGCCATTGCGGCGATCGGACCGGTGGTGGGCGCTACCGAGGACGAGATGTCGGTCTCGCTCGGCACCATTTTTTTGCTGAACTCGGTCGCGCTGCTGACTTTTCCGGCGATCGGCATCGCGCTCAAGCTTACGCAGACACAATTCGGATTGTGGGCGGCGCTGGCGATTCACGACACTAGTTCGGTAGTCGGCGCATCTGCGAAGTACGGCGCCGTCGCACTCGCAATCGGCACAACGGTGAAGCTGGCGCGCGCGCTGTGGATTGTCCCCGTCACCGTCGCGACGGCCGTCGCCAAAGGAAGCAAGACGCGCATTCAGTGGCCATGGTTCATCCTGCTCTTCTGCCTGGCCGCCGTCGCCAACACTTACCTGTTTCCCGGCTCGCGTTTCTATCACCTGCTGACCAATCTTGGGAAGCTGATGCTGATCTTTACCCTGTTCCTCATCGGAGCAACGCTATCGCCCCGGGCCCTGAAGAAGGTTGGCCCGCGTCCGCTGTTGCAGGGCGTGCTGCTTTGGATCATTGTGGCCGTGAGCAGCCTGCTGGCAATCCGCGCGGGATGGATTGCGATCTAGCGTTGCTAATTGGGAAAATCGACACTTCTCGTTGCGCTATCATTGCGAGCATCACTTGCTTGCTTTCTCACCGGTATGCCGAAACTGTATACACCGCGCGATGCCGCCCAGGTACTGGGCATCAGCTACTCCTCGCTGAAGCAGTGGATCTATCGTGGAAAGCTCAAGACGGTACAAACTCCGGGCGGCCATCATCGCATACCCGAGTCGGAGATTGATCGCTTCCTGCCGCAGGTGACGGTTGCCCGATCGGCGGCCAAGAGAGGCCGGACCTTCCGCCGCATCAGCGGACGCAACCAACTGGTGGGCCGCATCACGGACATCAAGATCAGCGGCCTGCTTGCCCAAGTGACGCTGTCAATCGGCGAGCAGCACATCACCTCGATCATCACTGCCGACGCGGTGCGCGAGCTGCGCCTGAAGAAAGGCCAGATTGCCGCCGCTCTGATCAAGTCCACCGAAGTCATGATTATCCTGCCAGAATAGCAAAGTGCTTATAATCGTTTGACAGTAACGGTTAGCTTCGATTTAATCGACTAGCTGTGACATTTCGCAGCTGGGGTGAACGTGCGCCTGACTTCACTGCTCTGTCCGCTGGCGGCGTTGGTTTTTTGCAGCGTAGCTCCACTTCCTGCCCATGCTCAGGTCTCAGGCGTCATTTCAGGACGGGTCAGTGACAGGACAGGCGCGGTTATCCAGGGAGCATCGGTCAGCGCCAGGAATCAGGGCACGGGCCTGACACGCTCGACGGTGACGGATGCCGCAGGCCGTTATGAGTTGCCGGCTCTGCCGGTTGGCAGCTACGACCTCACAGCAAACAAGGACGGTTTTTCCGAGCGCGTTCGCTCAGGCATCTCGCTGGTCATCGGCCAGGACGCCACCGTGGACCTGATACTCGCAGTGGGTAACGTTAGCCAGCAGATCAAGGTGCAAGGCGATGCCGCGCTGGTGAACGCGACCACGCAGAACATCTCCGGGCTGATTGGCGAGCAGGAGATCAAAGACCTGCCGCTGAACGGCCGCAGCTTCGATCTGCTGCTCACGCTCAACCCGGGGATCGTGAACTTCACGGCGGAGAAGACGGGCGGCATTGGTGTTTCCAACTCCACTACCGGCAACAATTTCTCGGCCTCAGGACAACGTCCGCAGCAGAACATCTTCCTGCTGAACGGCGTGGAATTCACCGGCGCGGCGGAGAACAACATGCAGCCCGGAGGCCCCAGCCAGAACCTGCTGGGCGTCGAAGCGGTGCGCGAGTTCAATGTGCTGCGCGACAACTATGGCGCGGAGTACGGCAAGCGTCCGGGCGCACAAGTCACCATCGTCACCCAGTCGGGAACCAATCAGTATCACGGTTCGGTGTACGGATATCTGCGCAACAGCGCGCTCGATGCGCCCAACTATTTTGACGCGGGCTCGCCGCCGCCGTTTCAGCGTAATCAGTTCGGCGCCGCAGTGGGCGGTCCGATCGCGAAGAACAAGAGTTTTTTCTTCGCAAACTTTGAAGGCTTCATTCAGAACCTGCACCAGACCTCGGTCGCATTTGTGCCCGACCTGGCCTCACGCGCTGCTGCGGCCGCCAGCGTTAAGCCATTGCTGAACTTGTGGCCCACGCCGACGGCGGGCGATCCCGACTTCAACGGGATTGCCGCCGTTTCCAGCAGCCCGTTGCAGACGATTCGCGAGTACTTCGGCAACGCCCGCTTCGACCAGGTGTTCTCGTCGAAGGACAATTTCTCGGTCGTGTATACCGCTGACAGCGGCAACGATGTCACGGCAACGACGCTGAATCCCTACAGCAGCGACTTACTGAGTTTGACCGAGCAGGTAGCTTCGCTGGAGGAGACACACGTCTTCTCTCCGAGCTTGCTGAATACCGCGCGCTTCGGATATTCCCGCGCCGGCTACTTTTTTACCGGTGAGCCTACGCCCGGCACACCAGCGGCCGATGTTCCCGGTTTCCTCGAAGGACTTCCGGTAGGAGCGGTGGTGGTGGGCGGCAGCGCGGCGTCGAATCCCCAGGCGCAGTTAGGACTGGCCGGCAGCAATAACGGCAGCAACCTTCATATTGCGCGCAACCTTTACACCTATGAGGACCAGGTCTCGTGGACCAGGGGACGTCACCAGTTTGAGTTCGGCGCGTGGGCCCAGCAGTTCCAGTCGAACGAGAATATCGCGCTCAGCCAGTACGGCCAGGCTACGTTCGCCAGCCTGCAAACGTTTTTGCAAGGCACGACCAGCAGTTTCCTTTACGATCCGGCGCCTACCAAGCTGAACTGGCGCTCGGTATTTGCCTCGCTGTACGCGCAGGACACGATTCGCGCCACCAACCAGCTCACGTTGACACTCGGCTTCCGTTTTGAATCATCGACAGGATGGAACGAAGCCCACGGCCGTGCGGCAAACTATACGTTTACCGACGGAGTTATCTCCAGTCAGCCACGTATTGCTAACAGCGCGTTCACCACCAACAACGCGAAGTTCCTGCCCGAGCCGCGCATCGGCATCGCGTATGCGATCCGTCCCGAGACGGTGATCAAGGCGGGTTTCGGCATGTACTACGAACTGCAGGACGCGCTCGGTTACCGCATGGACCAGAATGCGCCCTTCAATCCCACCTACAGCATTGCTTCTTTAGCGGTTGCGCAACTACCGATCAATCCCAACGCTCCGCCGCCGGCGAAGGCGTTACTGGTAGCGGGCGGCGTGCAGCCCAATTTGAAGATGCCAACGTTGATTTCGTGGACACTCGGTGTTGAGCAGCAGCTCACGCCGAACACGACGTTTTCACTGCGCTATGTCGGCTCACACGGATACCACGAGATTGTCGGCGTCGATGGCAATACTCCCGTGCCGACCATCTGCCCGGCGTCTCCTTGTCCGGCGTTATATCCCAGCAACTTCCCAGCGGGACTGGCGGGCACTCCGGTGCCGGCGGGCTCGTACTACATTGCTCCCGGAAGGGCGAAGGCGAATCCGACGCTGGCGAATACATGGACCTGGTTCGGGGTTGGCGACAGTCTGTACAACGCGCTCGAAGCCGACTTCAATCGGCGCTTCAGCAACGGACTCGCGCTGCGCGGAGTGTACACATGGTCGAAGGCGCTGGACGATGGCGACTCGGTGAACGGCACGACGGCGGGCAATGCGCCGGGCCTGGTGTCTAATCCGTATGATATTCGGTCCGACTGGGGCCCGGCGACCTTCGATGTAAGAAATATCGGCGTAGTGAGCGCGGTCTACGATCTGCCGTTCGGACAAGGCAAACGGTTTGGCAGCGGACTGCGCGGCTTCGGCGGCACGATCGTCAGCGGATGGACCATCAACAGTATTCTCACGCTGCAAAGCGGCTTCCCGTTCACGGCACAGCTCAGCTACAACCCGTCGAACAATGGCGACACGCGCAATCCGGTGCGTCCATTCATCAATCCCAACTTCACGGGAAATCCCATCCTCGGTACGCCGGCGCAGTGGTTCAATCCCAATGTGTTTTTGCAGCCGCCGCCCAACAGCGGATTTTTCGGCAATGCGCCGCGTGACAACCTGGTGGGACCGGGTCTGGCAACGTGGGACTTCTCCACCTTAAAAAATACCAAGCTGCGGGAGAACCTGAACCTGCAATTCCGCGCCGAGATTTTCAACTTGCTGAACCGTGCCAACTTCAATACGCCGGCTCTGATTACCTTCACGCCGACCGGCGTGTCCGGTACGGCAGGTGCGATCACCAGCACGTCGACCACGGCGCGCCAGGTGCAATTCGCGCTGAAACTGCTTTGGTAGAGGCTAGTTGCATTCAATGTGCGAGTCGGCCTCCCGTCCACTTCTGGACGGCAACACTCCCACCGGACATCCATCCTGCGTGTCCACGCCACCACGGCCAACGATTGCAATACCTTGCGCGTTTTCGTTGCGGTCGCGAAATTGCACTTAATGTTGCGGGAATCACCGTCTCTGGATCGATTGAGTTGCGCTTGGCCTCGCCCATGAGCGCGCCAGCGGTTATGATCTGCCAAACGCATCCAGGGACCGGCCCATGTGCAACCCGGGGAGCTTATGCAAACACTGTTGCAGGACATTCGGTATGCAGTACGCATGCTGGCGAAGAACAAGGCGTTCAGCGCCATTGCCATTCTGTCGCTGGCCTTGGGAATTGGCGCGAACACCACCATCTTCACGGTGGTGAATGCGATCCTGCTGCATCCTCTGCCGGTAAAGGACATCTCGCGCTTGGTTGAGGTTGACACGGTCGACAGTAAAACCGTCGTCACCGCAGCCAACGCGGTAAGACTCGGGATGTCTTATCCCAACTGCCAGGATTACGCGAGGGAGAACCATGTATTTTCCGGACTCGTGTGTTTTATCGGTCCTCTGCCGCTGACCTGGAGCAGCGGGACCGAGCCCAAGCAGATCTTCGGGCAACTGGTTACGGCAAACTATTTTGACGTTCTCGGGCTGCGCCCTACCGTGGGCCGTTTTTATGCGAATGACGAGGACACGAAGCCGGGCGGCAACAATGTCGCTGTACTGAGTCATGCCCTTTGGGTGAACAAATTTGGCTCGGACCGTGAGATTGTGGGCAAGGTGCTCACGCTGAATGCGACGCCTTACACGGTGATCGGCGTGGGACCTCGCGGCTTCAAAGGCACCTTCACGTTTGGGAGCGCCGAGGAGATTTGGATTCCGGTCAGCATGTATCCCAGCGTGCTCTCGGGATTTTTCAAAGACAATTTCAATGAGCGCCGGTTTCTTTCGACCACGATGTTTGGCCGCTTGAAAGATGGAGTCACTATCAACGGGGCGGAGGCTTCGTTGAAGACGATCGCGTCACGGCTGGAGACGGCTTTTCCCAAGGACAATGCCAAGCGCAGTGTGGCCCTCACGCCGCTGACCGATGCCGTCGTGGGGGTGAACAACCACGCCCAGGTCGCCCTGGCCGGCGGATTGATGATGGCGATCGTCGGCTTAGTGTTGTTGATCGCCTGTGTGAACGTTGCCAACCTGCTGCTGGCGCAGGCGGCCCGTCGTGAGAAAGAGCTCACGCTGCGCGCCGCACTCGGTGCCAGTCGCCGCCGCGTGGTGGGACAGTTATTCACTGAGAGCCTGGTGCTCGCCTTTCTTGCCGCTATCGCAGGAACGGCGATTGCCTACGCCGGTCGTGCGGCGTTGTGGTCGTTCCGTCCACCGTTCCTGCAAAACGGCGACCTGGACATAGGCTTCGACTTCAACGTTCTGTTCTTCACGCTGAGCGTGTCTCTGCTGACCGCCGTACTGATCGGGATTGCTCCGGCGATCAAAGTCGCTCGCCCGAACCTGGTGGAAGTCCTGAACATCGGAGGACGCGGGGGCAGCGTGAGCTGGACGCGTAACCGCTTCCGCAGCCTGCTGGTCGTCACGGAAATAGCGTTGGCGCTGGTTGCGCTGGTGGGCGCGGGGCTGTTCGTTCGCAGCATGCAAAATGCACAGAAGATCGATCCGGGATTCGAGTCGAAGGACCTGTTCGTCTTCGCTGTCGATCTGGGAGCGCTGCATTATGACGAAGGCCGCGGACAGCAATTCTTCCGCAACGCGATTGAACGGGCGTCGTCGTCGCCCCATGTTGCTTCGGCAACCGTCGCTTCGAATTTTCCGGTAGGCGGAGGGTTTGCGCGGACCACATTTCCGGAAGGCGAAAGCGAGACGTCGGGCTATCGCGGGACGTTGACGCAGCTCGACGACATCATGCCCAACTACTTCCAGACGCTGCGTATTCCGCTGGTAGGCGGACGGGAGTTTACCGATTCCGACCGCAAAGACACGGCGCTGGTGGCTGTTGCGAATGAAGCCATGGTCAAGCAATTTTGGCCCGGGCAAAACGCAGTGGGCAAGCGCTTCCATTTTTTCGGCGAGACGCAGTTGCGCGAAGTGGTGGGCGTGGTGCGCAATACGGTGGTGAACAACATCGGAGAAGATCCGCAGCCGCTGGCGTACTTGCCGATGACGCAGGACTACAGCCCCGTCGCAACCATTCAGGTACGAACCGTGGGGCCTCCTGGACCGGTGATCGCCGGCGTGCGGCAGCAGGTGCAATCGCTCGATACTAACCTGGCACTGACCAACTTCAACACCATCACTGAACTGCTCGACCAGGGATTGTGGGCGTCGCGCATGGGCGCGGCATTGTTGTCTCTGTTCGGAGGGTTGGCGCTGATCCTGTCAGTAGTTGGTGTTTACGGGGTGCTGTCGTATTCCGTCAATCAGCAAACCCGCGAGATCGGCATTCGCATGGCGATGGGAGCGGAGTCGAACAGCGTGTTGAAGCTTGTTGTGAAACAGGGAATGCGGCTCGCGATTGCAGGTCTCACCCTGGGACTGGCCATCGCTTTGCTGGCAATGCATTCGCTTTCCAGCCTGCTCTATGGCGTAAGCGCGTACGATCCGCTCATCTTCGGCGGGGTGGTGCTGATTCTTGCGACCGCTGCGGTGCTGGCTTGCTACTTCCCGGCACGGCGCGCCGCTCGCGTCGATCCGCTGGTTGCGCTGCGCTATGAGTGATAGCCCAGCTGGTTGTGAGATTTCAGTACGACAAAATTCGGAATTTCATGCCGTATTTGCTGCGCTCGAACCGCTGCCTTGCGACAAGGTTTGAATGATCAAGCGAACATCCTTGCTCTCGGCCTGCTGCACCAGCGCCAGACACTCATTCGCGCTATCGGGGTAGAGGATTGCGCGGCCCTGGATCGACACTGCCAAGTCGAGAGCATCGATTGTCATGTTGTGCAGGATCTTTGGTTCGGCATTCAGGCGCGTGGCGGCGAACCATGCTGCGTCGCGGGCGGTCACCATATCAAAATTGATCACCGGCGTTGCGCTCGCGCAAGCCGATCGTCTCCAGGTCGCCGATCAGGGGAGAGACGACTGCAATCTCCGCTGCGACCGTGGCTACCATGCTCGCGAGCACTGCGTTGATCTGGTCGAAGTCCGGCTTGAGTTGGGTCAGCTGTTGTCCGGGGCTAACCTGCGCAGCCGCAATGCCGAGGTCAAGATTGATGTGCGCGTTCATTCCAGCCAGCAGTTGCTGAAGGATGAGAAGGTTTGCGTCATCGCAGCCTCGGAACGCAACCATCCAGCTTCGCGTCGTGTTGCCGCCTGCTCGAAAAGTGGCGAGCGCATCGAGGTAGCGAGACGCGAAGACTACATCGAGCTGCTCCATCAGCGGACCGTTATCGAAGCTGCCGGCGCGAATGCCATCGCGAACGGCGAGGGTCACCCGCCGATAGAGTGCCGCGAAATATCCCAGACGGCTCGCATTGTCATACGCACTCTGGATGATTGCGTCGAGCGCGCTGACGACTTCGTCGATAGTCTGCACAGGCATGTGTTGAGGATGGTACTGGAGAGTGACGACGAATCAAAGAGTAACGATTGACCTTGTATGATAGCGCGGTGACGTAGTTGACGAAGGAGATTGATGCAGCTTAGGGACAACACCATTCTGATTACCGGCGGTGGAAGAGGAATTGGCCGCGGGCTTGCCGAGGCTTTCCATGCAGAAGGGAACCAGGTGATTATCGCCGGGCGTGGCGAGAAGGCCTTGCAGGAAACGGTTTCTGCTAATCCAGGCATGAAGTCTGCGGTTCTCGATGTTAGCGACGCCGAGGCAATCGCGCGCTTCGCCGAACAGATGAAGCGTGACCACCCGGGCTTGAACGTGGTCATTCTCAATGCCGGGATCTCGCGGATCGAGTTCGTGGATCGCGGCGAGCTGGCCAATGCGGAAGAGATCATCACGACGAACCTGCTGGGACCGATTCGCCTCGCAGCTGCGCTGTTGCCAATGCTGATAGCGAAACCGCGGGCGGCGATCATGACAGTCTCTTCCGGCCTGGCGTTCGTTCCGCTGGCGATGGCTCCGACGTACTGCGCCACCAAGGCTGCGATTCATTCCTACACGCAATCGCTGCGTTATCAATTGCGAAACACCTCGGTGGAGGTGTTGGAGCTGATCCCGCCGTACGTGCAGACCGAGCTGCTCGGACCTGTCCAGCAGACCGATCCGAACGCGATGCCGCTGAAGGATTTTATTTCCGAAACGATGCACATCCTGAGGCACTCGCCCGAGGCGACCGAGATTTGCGTGGAGAGAGTGAAGCCGTTGCGACACGCCGAAGGAAGCGGCAACTATGGTGCTTTCTTCCAGACGTTCAATGATAGGGCGGCATCGGCACACGAAACTTTGTAGGCGTGGCTCGGCAAAGAGACGAGCATTGCTTACGCCTTTGCCGATTTCTTTCTTGCTGGCTTATGCAACGGGTCCGCCGGGACATACGCCATTTCGGAAGATAGAACCTCTACCACTTTGGCGAGTACCTTGGCGCGTGCCCAGTATTTGTCGTTGCCCGCGACGACCGTCCAGGGAGCAGTGACGGTGCTGGTTTTCACCACCATCTCTTCCACAGCTTCTTCGTAGGCATCCCACTTATCGCGATTGCGCCAGTCTTCCTCAGTCAGCTTCCAGGCTTTATAGCCAATGGCCTTGCGCTCTTCGAAGCGGCGCAGCTGTTCTTCGCGTGAGATGTGGATCCAGAACTTCGCCACGATCGCGCCAAAGTCGCGTAGCTGCCGTTCGAAGGAGTTGATCTCCTTGTAGGCGCGCTTCCATTCCGCCTCGGCGGCGAATCCTTCGACCCGCTCTACCAGCACGCGTCCGTACCAGGAGCGATCGAAGATGGCGATCTGCCCGCGTTCGGGCAGCCGGCGCCAGAAGCGGTAGAGATAGTGCCGGGTGCTGTCTTCACCGTGCGGCGCGCTGATGGGATAGACGACATAGCCGCGCGGATCGAGCTTCTCGGTGATGCGCTTGATGGCGCCGCCCTTGCCCGCCGCGTCCCAGCCTTCAAAGACGAGAATGACGGGGCGCTTCTGCAGATAAACCTGGTAGCCCAGCTCGCGCAGTTGGATCTGGCGGCGCGTCATCTCGCGCACATACGACTCGCGATCCAGGGTGCGGGTAAGATCGACGGTCTCGAGCATTAGAGCGTACCTTCGCTCAACGATTCCATGGCCGCGCGCAATTCGGCATCCTTCGATGCGTCGTCCGAGAGATCAAGACGCGGCGGCGACTTTGAACCCAGCTGTTTTTCCAGCGCGCTGATGATGGTCTCGAAAACATACTTGCGGGTGTAGGACTTGGAGGTGGCTCCGACGATGGTCCACGGCGCGTATTCTGACTCGGTGAGTTCGAGCATCTCCTCGGTGGCGGCGAAGTATGCGTCGTATTGCTTGTGGCGCGCCCAGTCGTCTCGGTTGACGCGCCAGGCTTCCATCGGATCGGCCTCAATCATTTCGAAACGCCGGCACTGTTCCTTCCTGCTGATATGCAGAAAGAATTTCAGGATCACCGTGCCATCGTCGGCGAGCATGCGCTCAAAGTCGGTGATGTCGCGAAACGCCTGCTTCCATGCCCTTTTCGGAGTAGTTCCCTCGACGCGCTCCTCCAGCACTCGTCCATACCAGCTGTGATCGAAGATGACCATCTCTCCGCGGTTCGGTACCTTGAGCCAGAAGCGCCACAGCCACGGGCGCTGCTGCTCATAGGTTCGAGGGGCGGTGGTGGGATACAGTTTGAAACCGCGGGGATCCAGTCGCTGAGTCAGCGCCGATATCGTCGTTCCCTTACCGGAAGCGTCCCAGCCTTCGAACACAATGACGGTAGGAATGCCGTTGTCCCAGCATGCCTTCTCCAGGTCGTAGAGGCGTAACTGCAAGCCGGGGACGACACGTTTGTATTCTTCGCGCGAGAGCTTTTTCTTCAGGTTGATATTTTCCAACATAGAAGCGGAATCTCGATGACTTACTTATTTCCCGCAGCCTGGACCGCGGCGAGACGGTGCACGGAGTTCTATCTCAACGGAGAATACTAGCGCTGTTCCGACCTGGAGGCTATGAGCTTGAGCACATGGCGCAGTGAGGTTCGCGACCATGTGGCAGCAGCTTCCGTTCGGAGTTATCGGGAAGACATCGCAGCGACTCGATCAATGGCTCGCCCGGAACCAGAGGCTGGCGTAATCCATTTGACTTGTACTCACAAACCACCCTATGCTTCACCAGCTATCTGGGGTGAAGGATGAAACCACTCAAAGCGATTTTCCTGTTGACGATCCTGTCTTGCGTTTCTCTCTCCGCCAGTCAACCACAGCAAGCGCAGCCTGTCGCCGGTGAGAAGTTGGGTACCGTTGACTTTCCTGTCTCATGCGCGGCCTCTCAACAAGCAGCGTTCAACCGAGGCATCGCCCTGCTGCATGACTTCTGGTATGACCGCGCCGAGCAGCAATTCCAGGCGATTGCAGCGGCTGATCCCACGTGCGCCATGGCGTATTGGGGCGAAGCCATGACGATCTGGCACCAGATATGGGATCGCCCGAACCAAGGCACGTTGCGGCATGGGTTGGAACTGGTACAGGAAGGCCAGAAGGTCGGCGCGAAAACGCAACGCGAGCGCGATTACCTTAACGCGTTGGCACAGTTCTATCAGAATTATCAGAAGGCGAGCTTTGAAGAACGGGCTACCGCCTATTCGAACGCGATGGCAAAGCTGTATCAGAAGTATCCACAAGACCACGACGCGGCGGCATTCTATGCGCTCTCGCTGCTGGCGGCGGCGCCTCCGCGTGACACGACATTCGCCAACCAGAGGAAGGCGCTCGCTTTGCTCAACGAGCAGTCTTTGGAGGTGCCGAATCATCCCGGAGTAGCGCACTACATCATTCACAGCTGCGACAGTCCGCAAATGGCGGCCGACGGATTGAAGGCGGCGCAGCGTTACGGCGAGATTGCTCCGTCGGCGCCGCACGCCGCCCATATGCCAGGACACATCTTCGCGCGACTCGGCATGTGGCAGGAGGATATCCAGGCGAACCTTGCGTCAGTCGCCGCGGCGGAGGCCTCTGGTTCCTATGGACATGAACTGCATGCCATGGACTTTTTGAATTATGCCTACCTGCAAGTGGGCGAAGACAACAGAGCCCACGACATCGTATCCAAGGTGCAGAACATGAATTCTGCGGCGGGCCACGATATGCACGACTATCTCGACATGGCACGTGCGGGGTTCCCGGCTACCTACGAGATCGAAATGCGACATTGGAAGGAGGCGGCCGCACTCGATCCGGCAGCTTCGAAGGACCCGGAGAATGTCGCCACAATCTATTGGGCGCGTGCGGTGGGCAGTGGCCAAGTGCACGATGCGGCCGCGGCGAAGAAGGATCTCGCCGAATATGACGCCATGGTGGTCGCGGTGAAGAACTCACCCAAGGCCTACTTGGCGGAGTATATGGATACCGATCGCGATGAGATAAGGGCATGGATCGCGTTCGCCGATGGTAAAGCTGACGAAGCCGCAAAGATCATGCGTGCGGTCGCCGAGAAGCAGGATATCTATGGCAAGGGAGAGGTAGAGATACCGGCACGCGAAATGCTGGCAGACATCCTGCTTCAATCAAATCATTCACAGGAAGCATTGGCTGAATACGAGCGCTCGATGACGATCGATCCCAATCGCTTTAACGGACTATATGGAGCGGCCCGGGCCGCACAAATGACCAATGAGCCCGTCAAGGCTGCTAAGTACTATGCCAAGCTGGTGGAAAATTGCGCGCATGCGAACTCCGATCGGCCGGAGTTGGCGCGGGCACGCTCGGAACTTGCAGGCAAGGCAACTGCTCAAGGCGGACAATGAGGTTCAAGCCGCACGAACACTAACGTCGGCCTGCTCGCTTTTGTGCTACCACCAAGCCGCGCGGGGTGGGCAGGAGCACGACGGAGATCAGGCCGTCCGCTTCGAGCTTGAGTGCAGCGTCACGCACCTGCTTCAGGTGAGAGCTGGCATCGTGCATCAGGATCAGCCCGAAAGACGAAATCTGCGGCAGGTAGCGGCGAACTTCCTGCTCGCGAATGGGCATGTCGCTGTCGCTGAAGAACAGGTCGATGGTGCCATCGACCTTCATCTCAAGGCTCGACTCGTTGCGAAGATCGATCAGATCGCGAAATTCGGACGCGTCGATCTTCTCTTTCGCGGCGGCAAAAACCTTTGCATCGTATTCGCAACTGACAATGCGGCCGAAACCGTTCAGCCGCAGCGCTTCGGCAATCCATAAGGTGCTGACGCCGAGGAAGGTTCCGGTCTCGACCACCAGGTTTGGCTTGATGGTGGTGACTAGCGTGCGAAGGAACTCCAGCACCTCGACTTCAGCGGTCATGGAGTCGTACATGCTCCAGCGCTCGGGGTGCGGGCACTCCGGCGTGGCGCGGTGATACTCCGGAACCAGCGCGCCGGCGCGTTCTTTCGCCTGGCGCATGATGCGATGTTCCTGCTTTTCTTTCTTCCTGAATAGACGCAGAGGAAGAGCCTTTCCGGACCGTGGAAATATCGTAGCCTGCTTCCCAAGTTGCAAGCCCAGCAACTAGTCTACCCGATACACCGCCACGCTCATGGGTGACATCTGCAAAGTGAGCTGTCGGCCTTGAAGAGTTGCAGCTGCGCCCGAGAATAATTGTGTAACGCTGCGAGCGTCTGCGATCGAGCTACCCGCCAAGTCCACTGACAAGCTCTTCGGCGCTGCGCCTTTGTAGAAAACGACTAATAGCCGCTCGCCGGCAGTTTCACGGGTGAAGAGGTAGTAATCGTCGGCCACGATGAGCTGCTTCTGCATACCTTCGCGCAGCGCAGGATGATCACGCCGAAGCTTCAGCAGTTTCTGAACATGAGTAAATATCTCCTGTTGCTGGGGGGTGCGGCCCGTCGGCGAAAATGCATTTTGCTTGTCACCTGAAAAGCCACCGGGAAAGTCGTGGCGATCTTCGGGATCGTCGCCGCCGGCCATGCCAATCTCATCGCCGTAATAAATCTGCGGGATACCACGCAACGTTGTCAGCAGGCCGAAGGCAGCCTTCAAGTTAGCGGCCGAGCCTTTTGCCTGGGTGAGGAAGCGGGGCATGTCATGGTTGCCGATGAATGTCACCAAGTTTTCAGGATGGGGGAAGAGCCTGTCCTGCCGCAGGATATTGACCAGCATTTTCGCGGCCTTGCCTTCGTTCACCACCTGGTTAATCGCATTCTGCATCGGAAAATCAAACGGGGTTGTGAGCAGCGTATCGATACCGTCGAAGCCTTTATGGCCGCCCGCCCAGTAGGAAGTAACCGTAGGATCCACATTGTAGATTTCCCCGACCGTGAAGAAGCTGGGATAGACATCGAAAAGGTTCTTCAGGTAATAAGCCCAGAATGTTCGCGGAACGTAAGGGAAGGTATCGATACGGAAACCGTCGATGCCGCTACTCTCGGTCCACCATAGAGCGTTCTGCAGCAGATATTGCGCAACGAGGGGATTCTCCTGTGCCAGATCGGGTAGCTTATCGGCAAACCATCCGTCGAGCGCGCTAATGTAATTCTTCGGCACAGCATGAGGATCGCTGATCGGCGGATAGTCGTAGTCAGTATTGATGTGGTTTTGTGTAGTACCGTGCAGCCATCCCGGAGCAGGTTGAGACTTAGCCCATGGATGGTTCGGGCCTACATGGTTTGGCACCATGTCGAGAAGTACCTTCAGGCCTTGCTGGTGTGCGGCGCCAACTAATTGCTGGAAGTCTGCCATGGTGCCGAAATGGTCTTCTACTTTATATAGGTCGGTCGCGCCGTAGCCGTGGTAGTCGGAAGTATTGTCGTCATTATCGTATAGCGGATTAAGCCACAGAGTAGTCGCGCCGAGATCTTTCAGGTATGGAAGATGTTCGGCGATTCCTTTGAGGTCCCCACCATGGTAGGTTTTCGGCAAACTGCGGTCGTAGGTTCCGGGTGCAGCGCCTGGAGGCATATTGTTCGATGGATCTCCGTCGGCAAAGCGGTCGGGCATGATGAGGTAGATGACATCATCACGGGTTACGCCCTGAAACCGTCCTTGCTGCGGTAGCCGGACCGACAATGAGAGATCCGCGCTGGAGTCTCCCGATGGCGTGTGGACTGCAAGTTTCACTGTTCCGGGCTGTGCACCGGCTGCGATATCCAGCCAGACGAAGACGTGCTTTCCATCCGGCTGCGCCTCTATCTTTTGTACCGTAACGCCCGGATAGTCTATGGTGATGTTCGCACCTGAGAGGCCGTCACCATAGAGCAATACCATCAGGGGTGATACATAATTCGTCCACCAATTGGGTGGTTCGACCTTTGTGACCTGCGGCAGAGCAAAGGAGAAGCTGCTTACAGCAAGCAGGAATATAAGAAGACGGCCGATGGATGCAGCGGGAAAGCGTGAAACTTTCATGACTGTTCATCCTCTTTCATCGGGGAGCTTTCGATGGTTTGCGCGAGCTCTAGTTGCCGAGTAGAAATGTCAGGGGAACGCGTGAATCTCAATACGAGGCAAGAAACTGGGGGTGGAAATTGTCCACCCCCCGAGTCGTTATGTGGTCCAGAGTTAGAAGAAGAACTTCGCCGCGAACTGGACTTGCCGTTCGTTGCCCAAACGTGTGCTCTGCAACTTGCCGAAGTTCCCGTCGGTGAAGTTGTAGTTGGGGTTTACGAAATTCGGATGGTTCAGCAGGTTAAAGAACTCCGCGCGGAACTGAAGCGTGTAGCGTTCCGTGAATTTGAAGTCCTTGAAGGTAGAGAGGTCAACCTCGTTGAAGCCGGGTCCCGTGAAGTAATTGCGGGGTAAAGTGCCGGCGCGAGTCACTACGCCGGAGCTGTTGGTGGGAACCGCGGCAAACGCAGCGGGGTTGAAGTAGTAGTTCGGGCCGGGCAGATTGGCGTTCGGATTGCCAACGAGGTCCGGACGGACTGTCGGGCTGCCTCCGTTATAGAGAATGTCGAAGGGTGTTCCGGTCTGTGCCTGGAAGATGAGGTTGAGCTGCCATCCGCCAATGGCTGCATTGGTGGCGCCATTCCAGTTTTGCCCGTATTTCTGTCCGTGTCCAAAGGGCAGAGCATACAAACTGGTAACCACTACACGCTGACCAACGTTGATGTTGGAAGTAGCCCGCTCGGCGGCGAGATCGCGGTAATTGACGGGTGAGGTTCCGTTGATGTTGTAGGTGTCGAATGCGCCCGGCGAATCATCGATCGCGTGCGACCACACGTAGTTGACCGCGAACTGAAGATTGTTGGTGAACCGCCGGTTGAAGCTGGTCTGCAACGAGTTGTAAATCGAGTTTCCAATCGTCGCCTGAGTATTGATGGCGCCCAAGGCCGGGAAATTACAGCCAATGGGCTCGCTGTTGCTGCACCGCGTTGTGTTGTACTGCTGGCGGTTGTAGTCGTAGTAGGTGGTAAGGTGGGTGCCCTTATTGCCGACGTAAGCCAAGCTGAAGCTATTGTTCTGGCCAATCTGGCGTTCGAACTGGAGGTTCCACTCCTGCACATTGGGAGTTTTGTTCGTGGGCAGGGTAGCTACTGAAATCGCAACGTTCTGCGGATTGTTGAGATCCACCTGGATGGGGCCCTTGGAGGGCAAGGGCGCAGTTGCGCCCGCCGGGTTGCAACTGGTCAGGCAGTTGCCGTTGGCGTCGTTCGTGCCTTGAGGCGCCTGGCCTGTAAAGGTGATGCGATAGCCATTGGCGAAGCTATAGTTTACCTGTCCGCTGAACGGCGGGTTTTGGGCCAGCTGGTTGCTGATACCGCCGCGATCGACGAAGTAGAAGATGCCGTAGCCGCCGCTGATTTTTGTCGTGCCGTCGCCAAACAAATCATAGGCGAAGCCTAGGCGGGGAGCAAAGTTAGTTTTCGAAGTGGGGATGAAGCTGCGGGAGTTGCCGTCTTGCCCGGCAATCAACAGCTGCCCAGTGAAGATATCGAAGTTGGCCTGCTGGTTATTCTTCTCCACCGGCCAGGTAATGTAGTCGTAGCGCAGCCCAAGGTTCAGGGTGAGTCGCTGGGTGATGCGCCAGTCATCCTGGCCGTAGAAGCCGTTTTCCCAGTTGCGGGTTTGAGAATTACCCAAAGCCGGACCGACCTGGTAATTGCAGGTGAAACCGATCAACAGGTCGGTGACCTCGTAGCCGGTGATGCTCGGCGCCTGGCCGTTGCCGCAAAGGTTGAAGAAGCCTTTGCCGGTGAGGGGGCGGAAGAAGTCGACCTGTCGCCGCAAAATGTTGGCGCCGAACTTCATATTGTGCTTGCCCTTCACCCATGACAGGTTGTCGGCCGTCTGCCACGTGTTCTGGGGTACCTGGTAGGGTCCGTAGTCGCCCGTGTATTCCAGCTGGCTGTTGTAGCCGCCGATGAGAGCGCCACCGCCCAACTGAGGATCGGGCTGCCCCAATGCGTTTACGTTGGCGTTGACGATTCCCAAGTTGGCAGAGACAGGTTCATTCTGGAATGGAGGCGAATAGCCGAAATCGGTGTGGATGAACCCGAAGCGGAAATCGTTAATCAGATTCGGGGTGAAGGTGTGGGTTTCCGCCATGACCGCGCTCCACGGCTTGTTCGGGTTGCTGCCCGATCCAAAACCGGCAGGAAGATCCGGCAGGCGCGAGGTGGTGGTGAGGTTGTCGTTGCCGTAACTGTAGCGGAAGAACGAGGAATCCCTCTTCCCGATGATCCAGTCGCCGCGAACATCGAAATCGTCGATGGTCTGGGTGCGCTGGCGAGTGACGGTGTAGTTCTGCTCGATGCTGTGGCAGTTGGGATTGATGCTGGCGTTACAGTTCGGTATAGGGTAGGCGTTCAGGTAATTCACTGCCGCAGGGTTCAGCGGGATGGTAATGATATTTCCCGGGAAAGGCTGGCCGGTCAGTGGATTTTTGATTTGTATGCCCTGGCTCAGCAACTCCGAGAAATCGGTGTAACCGCTGCTACGCATCAGGTTGGTGGGAACCGTAGCGTAGTCCGTGCTGGCCGGAGCCGAGGAACGGAAGCCCTGATAGTCGCCGAAGATGAAGAGCTTGTCTTTGATGATGGGGCCGCCAACCGCAGCGCCGAACTGATTCTGGTGAAAGGGAAACTTGGTGGCATTTTGCACCGGCTCCCACTGGGTAGCATCCAGCGCGCTGTTGCGGAAGAACTCCCACAACGTGCCGTGCCACTGGTTGGTGCCGGACTTGATGGCGGTATTCACGATGCCGCCGCCGGCGCGTCCGAATTCAGCGGGCGCCACATTGGTCTCTACGCGAAACTCCTGGATGGCATCCGGCGCGGAGAAGAAAACGATGGTATTGACCAGCGATTCGTTGTTGTCGAAGCCGTCGAGCAGGAAGTTATTGGCCTGCGGACGCAATCCGTTGACGACCAGGGCTGCGCCACCGCTGCTGTTATAGCGGTAGGTCTCGGCATTGCCGCTGGCGCCCGTCGCATCGCCATTGGTGTTGGAACCGCGCGTAACGCCCGGAACCAGTGTGGCCAACTGGGTAAAGTTGCGCGAGTTCAACGGAAGATCGACCACTTGGCGTCCGGTGATTACGTCGCCGATATCGGAACTCTGGGTCGCGACCAGCGGGGCTTCGGTGGTCACCATAACGTTTTCCGTGACCGCACCCGTCTTCAGTGCAAAATTCAGCGGCAATCTCTGGCTGATCTGCAAGGTAACGGTTTGCGTAATACTGGCAAAGTTCGCGGCCGACACCTTAATCGTGTAATCGCCCGGCTTAAGTGCGTTGACAGCATAGTCGCCCGCGCCGCCGCTGGTGGCGGTCACAGTGTGTCCTGTGCCCACGCTGGTTACGTCGATGGTTGCTCCGGAAACGACAGCCCCCGTGCTGTCGGTAATGGTCCCTTGTATGATGCCGTTGTCCGACTGGGCCATTACGAAGACCGACGTACCCAGCAGGACCAGCAGTGCCAACAGAGACACTTTCAACCCCTTCATTGCAATACCCACCTTTCGATTTGTCGTGTAGTGGAACGATAGAAACTTCGAGATGGCAAGACCGGATTGCGGGCGAGTGAAAATCGCAGATGGCTGGATTTCCTGAATGCCGCGTGCTCGGTTTGGCCCAGAGAGCCCGTCGTGTCCGGCGGATGGCCGTAAGCTTTCTACTGTTTTTAGGAACATGTTCGGAAACGCGCTCTCTCGGGATCGTGGCCCTCGAACCCAGTCCGAGGAACATTCGCGTTCCTCAGCGTGAAACTACTACGTGCAAGTTTTAGTACAAAGATAGCGAGGGTTTCTGTTTCATTAGGTTTTATACGGTTACTTGGGTAAAATACTGTGTTTACAACTGAATTCATTGCCTGTTACATCGCTGTTAAATGGCTGTCACCCAAATGTCCGCAGCAGATTCCGCCCGCCTCTACCAAGAAATAGAGCGCCTTACCAAAAGTCATAGCCTGCGGGGCTCTGAATCGCTCCGCAAGTTGCTCGAATATCTCGCCAAGCAATCGGTGGAGCACCCCGAAGCTCCGCTGAAGGAGTATCAGATCGCAACTGAAGTCTATGGACGGCAGGCGAACTTCGACCCGCAGTCAGATTCGACCATTCGCGTGCATGCGGGACGGCTACGCATGAAGTTGGCTGAGTACTATGCCAGCGAGGGCGCGAATGACCCAGTCGTGGTAAGCATTCCCAAGGGCAGCTATCATCTCGTCTTTGAGACCCGGCCGGCGCCGCTTGCGTCAGAGGCAGCATCGCCGCCGACCAAGACTGCTGTTTCGGTGGAGGATGAGGTTGTAGCGGTCTCCAGCCGACGGCTGGCGGTCAGCGTGCTTGTGGCGTGCCTGGTGGTTGTTGTCATCGTGCTTGCAAGCTTGCTGTGGGCCCGCAAGCGGGTGACTGTGCCTGGCACGAGCACGGCAGCGGCGGCCCCCGTGATGAACGGCCCCCTCGCCGAGTTTTGGAGGCCCTTCACCTCAGCCCGCGAGGAGCCATGGGTCATTTTCAGCAACGCGGCATTCGTCGGAAGACCTGAGACCGGGATGCGCTACTTGAACTCGCGCCAGGACGCCGCGAGCACGACCCGCGTGTACGACCATTACACGGGCGTGGGCGAAGTACTTGCGGTTCACGCCCTGGATGAGGTGTTCAACTCGCTCGGCCGCAAGCTGCGGGTGAAACGCGGCAGCCTTTTTTCGCTGGACGATGCGAACAATACTGATCTGATTTTCGTCGGTTCCCCGTCAGAAAACCTCTCGCTGCTCGACATACCGGGCACCCAGGAATTCGTCTTTGAGCGGGTCACTTCGGGTGCGCGCAAAGGCGACTTGGCGGTAGTCAACCGGCATCCGAAAGCGGGCGAGTCCGCCAGTTATTTGGCAAGCCCGTCCAGTACGTCGCTGACCGAAGACTACGCGGTCATTGCCATGCTTCCGGGTGTAAGTTCAGAGCGCTTCCTGATGATTCTGGCGGGAACCACAACCTTCGGAACTCAGGGTGCTGTCGAATTTGTTTGTCGTCCTGATTCGGTGCAAAAACTCATGCACGAAATACCGGGGTCAACGACTGCAACCAAGCCCTTCGAGGCGCTGGTGCGCGTGAAGATCACGCGGGGCGTCCCGGTCGATACAGAGTTGATAGCGGTACGTCCACGTTAAAGCGAGCAGCGGCGGCCGGTGCCAATCTCGCTAAGAATACGAAAATCCTTTCTTCAGTGAACTCAACTTTTGGCCGCTACGGCGACCGCCGTGACTCGACAGTCTTTTCGGATGTCATCGAACTTGCCGCCCGGGTATAAGCTTTCGTTGAGCGGTTGACAATCCGGCAAGCCCGGGACTAGCTTCAACCGGAACCAGTCCGCAGAATTCGGGCTGGGGAACTTCAGCGGCGCGCCATTATGCGGAAACCTCCTAAGACGTTCTGGCAAATCTGGAACATGAGCTTCGGCTTCCTCGGCATTCAGTTTGGCTGGGGGCTCCAGATGGCCAACATGAGCGCGATCTACGAGTACCTGGGGGCGCGGGCCGACCAGATTCCTATTCTCTGGCTGGCGGCACCGCTGACCGGGCTGTTGGTGCAGCCAATCATCGGCTATGCCAGCGATCACACCTGGACTCGCCTTGGCCGCCGGCGTCCTTACTTCCTGGCGGGAGCCATTCTCAGCTCACTGGCGCTGGTGCTCATGCCCCGCAGCTCCACCTTGTGGATGGCTGCCGGGCTGTTGTGGATCCTGGATTCATCAATCAACATCAGCATGGAACCCTTCCGCGCTTTCGTTGCTGACTTGCTGCCGGACAGCCAGCGCACCCGCGGCTTCGCCATGCAGAGCCTGTTCATCGGACTGGGCGCGGTAGTCGCTTCGGCGCTGCCTTGGATACTGACAAACTACTTCCACTTGAAGAGCGATGCTTCGGGTCATGCGATTCCGTGGACGGTTCGCCTGTCGTTCTACATTGGGGCCGCGGCTTTCCTGTCGGCGGTGCTGTGGACGATTTTCACCACCCCCGAATATCCGCCCGAAGACGTCGAGGCGTTTCGCAGTCGAAAAGCGGAACGCAGGGGACTTTTAAGTGGCGCGCGGGAGATCCTCCAGTCCATTCGCGAAATGCCCTTGACCATGCGCCAGCTTGCCCCGGTGCAATTGCTCACATGGCTGGCGCTGTTTTGCATGTGGCTCTATTTTCCCGTCGCGGTGTCATGGAACGTCTTCGGCGCCCCCGATCAGACATCGCCGGTATATACCCGGGGAATAGAGTGGGCGGGGATTTGCTTTGGCATGTACTCCGCCGTCTGCTTCGTATTCTCGTTCTTTCTGCCTACCCTTGCCAAGGCCATTGGGCGCAAAAACACGCACAGCGTATGTCTGCTTTGCGGCGCTTTGGGACTGCTTTCGGTCGCGATCATCCATGACAAAGGCATGTTGTTGTTGTCCATGACGGGCGTGGGAATCGCCTGGGCCAGCACGTTGTCCATGCCGTATTCGGTCCTGGCCGGTTCATTGCCAGCCGACAAAACCGGCGTATACATGGGGATCTTCAACTTCTTTATTGTGCTGCCGGAAATCGTGGCGTCATTGTTCTTCGGATGGGTGATGAACCACCTGCTGCACAACAATCGCCTGGCGGCGGTGATTGCCGGAGGCGTGTTCATGGCACTCGCTGCGCTCCTGATGCAGCGAGTGGCTGATCCGCGAGACGAGCGCGTTGCCCCGACGGAATTGCTGCCCGAGAAGGAAGCGGTCGCGTGATAGCTGAGCGCCAGCCGCTTTGGCCCGAACCTCTTCAGCGCAGAGTCAGCGCGATAACAGCTCGCGATCCTGACCCGTCACGCTAGAACTTTGCAGGCTGTTCGGAGCACTGGTCCGCCACTGCGCGACGATCGTCTTAGCGCGATCCAGGAGTTCCGGCAACCTGTCCTGCACTTGCGGCGTGAGCCCGACACCGACTTCGCTGGAGGCTCCTGCCATGGTGAGGCTGACCCCCACCGGCGCCTTTCCGTACAGCCGCTTGGCCAAGGCCAGCAGAGTCCGGGGCGAACAATGATGGGTGAAATGGACGTTGTCCTCTGCCGGCTGCAGATATTCGGTGAGAATCTGGCCGGGGGATCCGACGGCAGCGGCATCGAGGAACAGAACAAACTGTGCCTTCGAAACGTCCTCGGCAAAATCCAAGGACAGTTGCGACGTGGCCAGCACTCGGACGCTGCCATGGTTGCAGTAGAAGTCGTGAAGAGCGTGGGCGGCGTGAATGCCAAGCGCGTCGTCGCCACGCAGAGTGTTGCCATAACCGATGATGAGTATCTCGGGCATCACATCCTCCGTAGCTCGTCGAGCAACACCCCCTCGGGCGAGCGCAATTCCACTTGCAGCGTCAATTTGGCCGGCAGCATGAGTTGAGCAACTCAGACACGGATCGTAAGCCCGAACCAGCGCCTCCACCCGGTTGAGCATGCCTTCCGCAATTTTTTCGCCATGCACGAAGTGTCGTGCGACCTGCAGCACGCCTCGGTTCATCGCGAGATTATTGTGCCCCGTGGCAACGATGAGGTTGGCCCAGACCATCGCGCCATCGTCGTTCACCTTGTAATGGTGGACCAGCAAACCGCGGGGAGCCTCGATGATTCCGATACCCTCCGGGGAGTTCACTCCTGCGGTCGCACGCACATGAGTGTCGAGAATTGCGGGCGTGTCCAGCAGTTGCTGCATGCGCTCCAGCGCGTAGGTCATCTCCAGCAGCCGTGCATAGTGATAGAGGAAGGCCGAATGCGGCATGCGCCCGAAGCGCTGGCGGAACTCTGCGAGTTCAAAGTCGGCCTTCGGGGTGCCGAACTGCTCGGCTGTATTGAGGCGCGCCAGCGGACCGACGCGATAAAGACCCTGCGGATAGTCCGCCGGCTTGTAGTAGGGGGCCTTGAGGTAGGAATTGCGCAGGGTCGCCTCACCGATATAGCTGGCGTACTCCTGGCTTTCAATGCCCTCCTGCACGATGCCGCCTTCGGAATCGCGAAAACATAAGAGGCCGTCATAGAGCTGCAGATTGCCGCGGCAGTCCACCAACCCGGCGTACATGCTGGGAGCGGAATCGAAGTTTTCGATTTCCTCGCGGAAGTTATCGAGCGTGCCCTCGAACAGTTCCAGAGCTTTGTCGAGACCTGCGCTGGCCGCGGGTATGCCCGCCAGAATGCGCTCGCGAGTGGCCGTGGTCATGGGCGACTTGACTCCTCCGGGCACGATCCAGGAAGCATGCACGCGCTCTTCCGACAGGGCTTCAATCACCTGCAATCCAAACTTGCGCAACTCAATCCCGGAGCGCGCCAGGTCGGGATTGGCTTCGATCAATCCAAACACGTTTCGTGTAGCCGGATCGCCATCCATACCGAGAAGAAAGTCAGGGGCCGAAAGGTAGAAGAAGCTGAGGGCGTGCGACTGGAAGAATTGCGCACAGTGGATGAGTTCGCGAAGCAATCTCGCCGCAGGCGGAATGCGCACCGCCATAATGGCGTCACATGCTTTGGCTGAGGCAAGCTGGTGGCTGATGGGGCAGATACCGCAAATGCGCGAGGTGATTCCCGGCATCTCGTAATACGGACGGCCTTCCACGAACTTCTCGAATCCACGGACCTGCGTCACTTGAAACTGCGTATCGGCAACCGTGCCGTTGTCGTCCAGTTCGATGGTGATTTTAGCGTGACCCTCAATGCGGGTGACGGGATCGATGGTGATGCGCTTCATCCCAGCTCCTAACCGAATCGCAGCTTCATGGCTGCGTCGGGCTTGCGATTGTCGAGCAGGTTATCGAGCAGTTCGCCGATCACCTTGCTCGGCGGAGGACAGCCCGGAACGGAGACATCGATCTTTACGAAATCCTGCACCGGACGACACAAAGGCGAAAGCTGCGGCAGATCCTGTTTGGGGATGTTCGCATCGCGATCGCTCTTCTCTACGTAAATCGACTGCAGCAGCTTTTTCACCGGAACGGTATTCCGCATGGCAGCCACATTGCCAGTGACCGCGCAGTCCCCCAATGCAACCACCAGCTTGCTGTTCTGCCGGATCTGCTGCACCTTCACCACGTCCTCATGCGTGCTGACCGCTCCCTCGATGAAGGTGACGTCCACGTCCTCGGGAAACTCGTGTGCGTCGACCAACGGCCCATAGACCAGCTCGACCCGGCGCGCCACCGGAATCAGCGCGGTGTCTAAGTCGAGCAGGGACATGTGACATCCGGAGCAGCCATCCAGCCAGGTTGTAGCAATTTTCGTCTTCCTCATACCTGCACTCCTCTGTTATGGGCCAGCGATGTGATGAACCCGGAATCTTTCACCATCTCCTGCACGCTTTTGCCTTTCTCGGATAGCGCTCCAGTCGGGCACGCCTGCACGCATTTGCCGCAGTTGGTGCAGCTCGCGGCGTCGCCCCACTTGGCGTTGAGCTCGGAAACGAGGCGAGCGTTGATGCCGCGATTGCTGATGTCCCAAACGTGCGCGCCTTCGATATCGGCGCACACCCGGACACAACGGGTACAGAGAATGCAGCGGTTATGGTCGAGGACAAAGCGAGGGTGCGAGAGGTCCAAGGGCAGCCGCGGGAAGTTGTAGGCAAAGCGCACGTTAGTGATGCCCAGAGCGTATGCCATATCCTGCAATTCGCAGTGGCCGTTGGAGACGCACACCGCGCACACGTGATTGCGCTCGACCAGCAGCAGTTCGATGGTGATACGACGATAGCGCGCCAACCGTGGCGAGTTGGTGACGACCGACATGCCGTCCTGCACCGGCGTGGTGCAGGACGCGAACAACCGATCAACCCCGGAGAGTTCGACCATGCAGAGCCGGCACGCGCCCACCGCTTTTAACCCTTTCAGGTAGCACAGCGTGGGAATATTCTTACCCGCATTCTGCGCCGCCTCCATGATGGTCTGACCCTCGGTGGCACTCACCATCTCCCCATCGATGCGAATCGCGAATTTCTTTGGCGGCAAACTCGTCTCCTCTCTAGCGCGACGGCGCTGCCTTGACATCGCACCGCAGACAGCGAGCGACTTCGTCACCGGTCTGTTCGGCGGTCAGCACCGCGACCACTTCGTGAAAGCTGTTGGCGCGCTTCTGTACTGGCAGGTGCGGCGGCATGTTTCTGCGGCTGTCGCTGACTTCCTTCGGAACGGTCTGTTGGTACGAAATGGCGGGAAACAGCTGCTCCCAGCGATCGCTCTCCATCAACTGCTTGTCGATCGCCCGGGCTGCCTGCTTGCCGTAAGCCATGGCGTTCGAAACATTGGAAGCTCCGGTGACCAGATCGCCTCCGGCGTAAAAGCGCGGGCGGCTGGTCTCGAGTGAGAAGCGATCAACCTCAATCGTGCCGTGCTCCTTAATACGCAGACCGGACGCTTTCGCGAAATCAACATCGACGGATTCGCCTACGGCCAGAATGACGGAGTCACATTCGATGCGGCGCACTTCGTCGGTCAAGATCGGCTTGCGGCGGCCCGAAGTGTCGTACTCGCCGAGCGAGGTCTTCACGATCTCGAGGGCGCGAACATTGCCTTTACCATCGCCGATGACGCGGTGAGGCGCGGCGAGAAATAGGAAGCGCGCTCCTTCGTCCTCGGCGGCGGCGGTCTCTTCTTCGATGGCGGGCATGTCTTTGCGCTCGCGGCGATAGACCACCGTCACCTCAGCTCCCATTCGAAGCGAGGTGCGCGCCGAATCGATAGCGGCATTGCCGCCGCCGATGACCACGACCTTTTTACCCAGCGGGACGTTCTCCGACTTGGAAACCATTTCCAGCAGCGGCAGCGCCGGGTAAACACCCTTCAGCTCGGTTCCGGGCAGGTAGACCCATGACTCTTTCCACGTCCCAATGGCCAGGAAAACGGAGTCGAAGCGCTCATCGAGCTCATTGAGCGAAATGTCGGTGCCCACGCGCGTGTTGAGCACGAACTTCACGCCGAGCCGCTCGATCAGCTCGATCTCGCGACGCAGAACGGACTTTGGCAAACGATACTCGGGCAAGGCAAAGCGCAGCATTCCGCCCGGCTCCGGCATGGGATCGAACACCGTAACGTCGTGTCCCAGCAGTGCCAGGTAGAAGCTGGCGGTGAGTCCGGTTGGACCGGCCCCCACCACGGCTATCTTGCGTCCGGTGGAATGCAGCGTGCGCGAGGCAATGCGTTTCGCCGTGGATTCGAATTTGTCGGACAGCAGGATCGAATCGGCAATATGACGATGGACGTCGCGCATGTTGACTGCGCTGTCGATAGTCTGGCGACGGCAGCGCTTGTCGCAAGGATGCTGGCACACGCGTCCGGTCGAGCTGGGCAAAGGATTGTCCAGGATGACCGCGTCGAATGCGTCCTCCAGCCGGCCTTCCTTATAAAGCTGCAAGAAGCGCGGGATGTTCATATGCAGCGGACAGCTGTTCTCGCAAGGAGAAAGAGCCAGCTCTTCGCAAACTCCCGCCTGGCAGCGCCCGGAGACGATGTGGTCCTCGAATTCCTGGCGGAAGTGCCGCATGCTGGTCAGCACCGGGTTGGGCGCAGTCTGCCCAAGTCCGCAGAGCGAGCAATCGCGGATGTAACGGCTGAGCTCGTCCAGGGTTTCCAGGTGCTGCATTCGGCCGAAGCCAGTGGTGATGCGGTTCAGGATGCGTAGTTCCTTGTTGAGCCCCACCCGGCAGGGCACACACTTGCCGCACGACTCAGAGTTGGTGAACTCGACGAAGTAGCGGGCGACATCGACCATGCAGATGTCTTCGTCCATCACCACCATGCCGCCCGAGCCCATGATCGAGCCCAGCTGGGCGAGGCTCTCGTAGTCCACCGGGGTATCGAACATTTCGTGAGGAATGGTTCCGCCGGAAGGCCCGCCGGTTTGCACCGCCTTGATCTCGCGTCCGGGAACGCCGCCTTCGCCAATGTCGTAGACGAACGTCTTCAGCGGAGTGCCCAGCGGCATCTCGACCAGGCCGGTATTGTTGATTTTGCCGACCAGCGAAAAGACTTTGGTTCCTGAACTTTTGGCGCTGCCGGTCTCGCTGAACCAGGCGGCGCCCTTCGTCACGATGGGCGCGATGTTGTACCAGGTCTCGACGTTGTTGATGTTGCTGGGCTTGCCCCAGAGACCTTTTTGCGCGGGAAATGGTGGACGCGGCCGAGGCCTTCCTGCCTCCCCTTCGAGCGATGCAATGAGCGCGGTCTCTTCGCCGCAAACGAAGGCCCCGGCGCCCTCCACAATCTCGATGTCAAATTTGAAACCGCGTCCCAGAATGTTCTCGCCCAGAATTCCGTATTCACGGGCCTGCTCGATGGCGCGCTCCAGACGGTGTACGGCTAGGGGATACTCGGCGCGTACATAAATGATGCCTTGCGTCGCGTCCATCACGTAGCCGCCGACGATCATGCCTTCCAGCAGCGAGTGGGGGTCGCCTTCGATTTCGTTGCGGTTCATGTAGGCGCCGGGATCGCCTTCATCCGCGTTGCAGATGATGAACTTCTGATCGGCTTTGGCCTTGGCGAGGAACTCCCATTTATTGCCGGTGAGGAATCCCGCGCCGCCCCGGCCGCGCAACTTCGACGCCTTGATGAGTTCAATGAGCGATTCAGGCTTGGCATCGATCAGCGCTTTGTAGAGTGCCTGGTATCCGCCAACCGCGATGTACTCCTCGATGTCGTCAGGGTTGATCAAACCGCAATTGCGCAGAACGATCTTCTTTTGACCGCGGAAGAAGGGGACTTCATTCCAGGACGGCACCTCCGGGTATCCTTTGCCATACCGAATATTCCCCGTGATGTGGTCCCATTCCTCGATCTTGCAGAACACGAGGTCCGGAGGAACGTCGCCCTCGGCAACGTCATGGAGAATGCGAGCCGCATCATGCGCCTGTACCCGGCGCAGGATCAGCAAGGGCTGACCTGGCAGGTGAATGGTGACCAGCGGCTCCTGATAGCAGGCGCCGAAACAACCCACGCCGGCGAGGTAAATCGTCCGGCCGCTGCTGTCGATGGCTTCGGCGAAGGCGTGGTAAAGGCCCTCCGCCCCATTGCCTCGGCCGCAGGTTCCCATGCCGATGGTGATGCGGGGGAACGGGGGAAGCAGTTTGTTCAGTCCCAGTTCGCGAGCCTGGTTGAAGCTGCCGATGTCTTCAATGCGATACACCATCACTCGCCTTCCCTATCCAGCGAGCGCACTTCGCGTTGCAGCGTCCGCTCGTTTACGTGCCCGCAGATGCGGTGGTCGATCTCGACCACGGGGGCCAGCGCACATTGCCCAAAGCAGGCCACGGTGCGAAGGGTGAACTTGCCGTCCTTGCTGGTCATGGTGAGTTTGTCTGCCTCTCCGGCGTCTTCGCTGTCTTCCTGATCAAGGCCAAGATCGAGGCGCAGACTCTCCAGCAGATTGCGTGAATTGTGGGTGTGACATGCTGTTCCACGACAGATGCAGATGGTGTGATCGCCCTGCGGCTTGAGATTGAACAACGCATAGAAGGTGGCCAGGCTGTACATGCGCGCAAGCGGGATTTCCATCTGCCGCGCTATGTAGCGGAGAGCATCTTCCGGCAAATATTTTTTCTTGTTGCGTTCCTGGATAGCTTCGAGAATCCCCAGCAGGGCACCGGGACGCCCGTTATGTTGGGTGATGCTCTGATCAATGAAGGCCTTTTCGGCCGCGTCGAGTGTGATTGCCACCGACATGCGCAGGACGCTCCTTTCCTTGCACAAGCTCAGCACTCAGGCGAAGCCCGAGGCTTCGCGTACGCCGAACGAAGAAGAGGTCGACCGACCAGGTTCGTTTCGGATGGTTTCTGCTTGTAGGTTCTGCTCAAAGCTGCGATAGCGCAGTGAGGGGCATCACGTGAACACGTGACTGAAGGATTCGAAATTCCCAAAGACCAAAAAGGGAAATGGCAGGCAGGGAATTACTGTGGGTTGCGCACACCTTCGCGCCGAGCGGTCGCGAGAACGACGGGGCCGCTTAACTACACCTCAACTTCTTCCTTGCACTGCGCGCCTTGGCACACACATCCGTTGGTAGCTGCCCAAGCCACGCCCAGCGCATGCAGGATCAGTGTGTCCTGTACTGAAAGAGGAGCCGCCCCGGCCGCCGTCAGATATGCATAGGCCACCACGGCGTTCTGGGTTGCACACCAGGACTCGTGACGAACCACCCCGGCGCAGTGCTCGCATTTGCTGTCGGCACTGTACTGATTGCTGTGATACCACTTCTTAGCTTCCGCTACCGGCATCGTTGTCTCCTGCCGTGCTTCATCGAGCGGAGCACGATAGGACAACGATGCACCCAGGAGGGCGAGGAAAAACTTGTGACTGAGTATCACATCGGGCGGTGACTGTTAAGAGTCCGGCGTTCCTCACATGCTGTGAATCTTCATGTAGCGCTTAAGGTCTGGCGCCATGCTGGCCAGCGTAGCTACCGCTGCCACCGAGATTGCCACCATAATCAGTTTCTTCACCATTGAAATACTCCCTTCAGGCAGTCGCGGGTGCGGCAGCCTTCGCTAATATATGCTCAACGAGTTCCTGGACCATCACGACAGCTTCTTCAACCGCGGCCCCGACTTCCGGTGAGAGGCCCATGCGGCCTTCCTCGCCGCCGAGATCGGCGGGCTCGCAGCCGACGACGAAAATCTTCGGACGGATCTCACCGAAGGTTTGCGCCAGGCGAAGCACAGTGAGCGGATCCATGCTGTGGCCATCGAAGGTCGCCGTCTGGCTCCCGTCCGCCAGTTCACTTAGATCGGGTTCGATGACAAACAGCGTGCCGGGTGGTTCGTCACGCGAGACGGCATCCACCAGGACGACGGCGCTCCAGTCATTCAGCAACGCGTAGGCCAAGTCGAAGCTGCGAATGCCGAAGTCGCGCACCACGGTTCGTTCCGGAAGTGCACGCGTCACCATGACACGCGCCACTTCGACGCCGAAGGCATCGTCTGCCAGAAAAATGTTGCCAACGCCGGCGATGAGGACGTGGTCCTTCATTGGCTTTCCCTGGGCAGATCAGCGAGCGGCTCTACCTCTTCCGGAGAAAAGAAAAAACGGTGCCCCGGCTGACGCATCATCCCGAACTCGCGGCCGGGATCGTCTTCCAGCACGACCGCCAGGTGCGCCTGACCGTCGAAATCCTGTTCGATGGCCTCGATCACTGCGACCTTTCCCTGAAGCGCGATATCCATAATGTCGGCTGTCTTCTGCGGCCACAGACGCACCTGACTGCCGACACGCAGCTCAACGCCGAATACGCGCACGCTTTCCAGCAAGGGTTGTTCGGCGAGCGGGTCCCAGTTGCTGTCGCTCATTCCTCCTCCTGCTGGCGAACGCGGCGCAACCCGCGAATCGCGCCATGGAGCTTCATCATGTGCTCGGCGGGAAGCGTTTCGGTGCGCTCTAACAGATGGCGCGACCGCGCATCGGCAGACCGCATCTCAGCCTTCTCTTCATCGGTCATGGTCAACACGCGCAGCGAAAGCATCTCGTCCATCTCGGTCCCATCGAAGAAATCGCCCGCACTCTCCGGCGCAACCTGCGGATAGTCGTAGAGAATGATCGGCGAGCACAGCATACGGTCGAAGCTGTCTTCATTGCCGACCAGCACCGGAAAGACTCCTGCGTTGTGGCACTCGCTTACAACGGCCGCGAAGGGCGCGGGCGGATCAAGCATGGAGACGAAGCGTCCGGCGTCGACGCCGAGCAGCAGGTGCGCTGAGCTGAACGCGAACAGCACTGCTTCTGTTCGGGTGGCGCATTTCACGGGCGTGATATTGGCCAGCTCGATGGTAAGTTTCACCAGATCGCCATCCATCGCTTTGGCGCTGAGTGTCATGCTGCCAACCAGAGGACCGGGACGAATCTCAACCGTTTGTGATTGCTGAAGCAGGTCAGCCAGCTTGAACTCGACTTCCACATCGCGCTCGACACCTTCAACCCAAGCCTCGGATTTTGCCTGCTGCGGATCAATATGCAAGAAGCGAACGCGCACACCAAGCCTCGCCGCCGCAGCTGCCTGCAACAGACACTCGGCTCGAAGCGAGAATGCCTCGGCGGGCATCTGCGCCTGGGCAAACACCTGGGGATAGAGCGTGCCGAAATTCCACCGCTGCTGGTTCTTGGTCGAGGACGGGCGATAGGGATACAGCATATATCCCTCGTACAGCACCGCATTCGCAACCTTCTCGACTGCTTCGAAGTTCACGCCTTAACGCTCCTCGCAGCGGCAGCCAACTCGGGCTCGTCTTGCAGCAACTCCTCCAGGGCGCGGTCAAAGGTCGGAATACCATTGCGCACCTTGTAGTCGAGCAGCTTCTCAAACACATCGCGCTGCAAGCACAGCCATGCTGCACTGGGATAGTGGTGGTCCATCATTTGTTTCCAAACCGCGACCGGCATACGGTAGGAGGCTTCGCGGTCCCACGGGATCTGCGTCGCCTGTAGCCGGCCATCGCTCTCGGAGTAGAAGATAGTTCCGCTGAACATGACGGTGATCGGAACCTCTCCTGTGTCGAGCGCATGGAAGTACTTGGTTGCGGCCACATTGAAATCGAAGCTGCAAGGAAGCTCCAGATCGACGCTGGTGACGCCCGCAAACGACGGCACGGTGACGGACGTGTTCATCCAATGCAACGGCTTGACGGTCTGTGCCCAGCGCGACGGCTCGCCGTAGAGGTCGTGCAATCGCGCTTGCTCCGGCGCGGAGTAGCGTCGCTTTGCCGGCTCGATTTGCACCTGGCATTTCAGCACGATCGTGTGGACCGGCTGTTCCGATGGCGCACTGCTCACGCGCAGCTTGCACGCGATAGCCGGTACAGCGGCGTAGGCCAGTGATTCGGCGCCTTCGATCTGAATGGTGAGATCAGGCACTCATCGCTCCTTGCGACGGCTGAACTTCTCCGCGAAGCTGACCGAAGAATTGGGCGATGTGCTGCCACACCTCGTTACCTCCCGACAATCCCTTCCAGTGCAAACGTATGAGCCCGGCCAGCCGGTAGCACTGATCGATGGGCGCCAGGTAATACTCACGTGTCGCGCCTACTCGATTCACCAGCAGCGTTTCCACTTCAGGCTCCATTTTCCGCAGCACCGGATTTTGCGATTCGATCTCGCTCCAGGTTTCTAAACTCAACGTCGACTCAATCGCGCCAGCCGGGCTGGGATACATGGCCAGCACCTTTCCGGTGGACTCCTGGCGGTAGAAGAACGCCAGGTTGATAGGTATCATGAGCGACTGCCAAAGCTCGTCTGACATCACAAAGTGGTTCAGCTTGCGGGTGTCGCGCGGAACCCGGCGATGGCGTCCCGCACCGTGGTCGCTGAAGAGCACTGCACAGGGCTCACACGAACAGAGAATCTGGCGCTTCTCAATTTCCAGCAGATGCGAGTGTGCGCTCTGCAGCTCGGCGCTGCATAGTTCACAATGCTCCGCCGGAGTGCGGCGGCGAGCCAAGCGGCGCAGCACGGCGAAAGCGCTCTCGGGTTGCAGATTCACCGGCGCATCGTTGATGGACATCTGAAACGAGCCCCCCCCTTGTTCGCTAGCGGCGGAGCAAGAACAGATCCATCGCTTCGCTCGTGATGACAAATCGACGTAGGATGACCCTACGCTGGCGGATAATTCGGCATGCGCGGATCAATAGGGCGTCGCTTGTCCGGGTTGATGCCGGTCGAGTTGCGCGCGCCCGGATCGCTTCTTCCACGCCCCGGCTCGGTTTCCTTCCGGCTCCATTCTTCGCCCTTGTGAACCCCCGGCTGATGCGCATCCTTATACGGAGTGGTGTGCTGATTTACCATGACTGTCTCCCTCTGATGTAATCTGCGCGATGCTGATGAGTGCTGATGGAGTCGCGGTTTCTACGGTCTCGACCGTGATGCGCTCGGCGTCTGGAGCCGCCTCGGTGATGGCGTCCTCCAAGGCCCCGGACATCGTGGCGGCGGTTGAGTGACAGCCTCCGCCTTGATGACGCAAGCGCAAGCTGACGACGCCGTTGTGAATGCCGACAAGCTCGGCTTCACACGAGTGTTGCTCGAGCTGCGGCCGCACCTTTTCTAACGCTGCGTGCACGCGGGTGGGAAGATCGTCGGGATGAAGGTTATGCAGAAGCAGCAGGCTTGCTATCAGATTGTCGTCGAGCAGTCGCGCGCTCAGGCTTTCATCCGACTCGGCAAGCACCTGCATCATGCGTTCGAGACCCGCGGCATGCAATTCCATCACGCACTGCAGCAGCTCCATCGTGGTGGCGTGAAGCTCGGGATCGGCAGCCTCTTCCAGCTTGGCTGCCAGCTGTTCGATGCGTTCTGAGCGGGCGTGAAACTCGTAGCTATGCGTCATCCGTTTCCTTTTTTTGAGGAAGCCCTCGCGTTGCGAAACTCCTGTCCTCCGCTGAAGCGGACTCGGGATTTCCTGCTAACGGCCACGCGAGGGCTTGCGCCCTGCCCTACTTGTGCCCCACTCCGAACATCGGTGAATGGCGCGTCTCGAGCACCCTGCCATTGCCCAGGTACATGTGAACTCCGCACGGCAGGCAGGGATCGAAGCTCCGCACGGCGCGCATGATGTCGATGCCCTTGAACTTGTCAGGCCCGTTCTCCTCAAAGATTGGAGTGTTCTGCACCGCGTCTTCGTAAGGTCCGGGCGTCCCATAGATGTCGCGTGGGTTGGCATTCCACGGAGTTGGCGGATACGGATGGTAGTTCGCAATCTTGCCGTCGCGTATTACGACGTGATGCGACAACACTCCGCGAACCGCTTCATGGAAGCCGCAGGCAACAGCTTCATCCGGCACGGTGAAGTTCGTCCACGTCTTGTGCCGCCCGGCTTTCAATTCTTCGAACGCGCGCTCCACAAAGTACAACGCGCAAGCGGCAGCGTAGGCCTGGAAGTAGGTGCGGGCGCGATCACGCTCGATCGCGTTGCTCCACTTCGGGATCTTCCATTCGAACTCCGCTTCCGGCAGCATCGCCGTCTTAGGCAGATTGATCTTCACGCTGTTGCCGGTGGCCTTGACGTATCCAATGTCGACCAGACCGGACAGCGCGGTTGACCACAGTCGCGCAATCGGCCCTCCGCCGGTGTCGATCGCCAGATGGTCGCCGGTACGCTTGTCGAGCCAGCGGGGCGACATCACCCAGGTGTAATTGCCATTGAAGTCGCGTTTCTGCGGGCGCGGCAGCGTTGTCTGGTTCCAGGGATGCTTCTGGTCTACCTTGTTGCCGAGGGGATCGGTGGGCACCAACGTTTCCTGGTTGTCCCAGTCGTCGTAATAAGAGCTGCCCAGCAGGATGCGCATGTTCAGGTTGATGTCGATTAGCTCGTTGGTCACCAACTGGCCGTCGACGATCACCCCGGGCGTGACGTACATCGCCTTGCCCCAGTCCGACATGCGGCGGTAGGTGTAGTCGCAAACGTCTGGGTCGTTGAACGATCCCCAACAGCCCAGCAGCATGCGACGCTGTCCGACTTTTTCGTAGCCCGGCAGCGCCTCGTAGAAGAAGTCGAAGAGATCATCATGCAGAGGCACGACCTTCTTCATGAACTCGACATATTTCATCAGGCGAACCAGGTAGTCGGTGAAGAGCTGCACGGTCGGCCACCGTGCCCACACCTCCCGGATACAGCGTGGACGGATGCACGTGCCGGCCTTCCATCAGGCAGAACATCTCGCGCGTCATGCGGCTCATGGCGAGGGTCTCGCGATAGAACTCGCCGGTGAACGGGTTCAGCGCGCGCATGATGTCGGCAATGGTGCGATAACCGTGTTTGTCGGCGTTCGGACGCTTCGTCTCCTGGGCTTTGTCCCAGACGCCGGGATTGGTCTCCTTCACCATCTGCTCGCAGAAGTCGACGCCCACCAGGTTGTCCTGGAAGATGTTGTGGTCGAACATGTATTCGGCGGCTTCGCCCAGGTTGATGATCCACTCGCCCATGGCGGGAGGTTGAATGCCGAACGCCATATTCTGAGCGTAGACGGCGCAGGTTGCGTGGTTGTCGCCGCAGATGCCGCAGATGCGGCTGGTGATGAAGTGCGCAGTCCCGCGGGTCTTTGCCCTTCATGAAGATGCTGTAGCCGCGAAAGATGGAAGATGTGCTGTAGCACTCCGCCACTTCGCGATTCTCGAAATCGATCTTGGTGAAAATGCCCAGGCTGCCCACGATCCGGGTAATCGGATCCCAGTTCATCTCCACCAGATTGCGTTTCTTGCGTTGGGACTTCCGGCTGTACTTGTGCAGTAGTTCCCATGGACTCGAAATCCTCTCCCTAGTGCATCTGCAGGGCGATAGCCAGTGGTGAGTGACGGCCCGCGGATGACGCCACTTCGGCTCTTTGTTGACGGTGGTGTTGGTGATGCTGCGCAGGGTGCGAATCAGCTTGCCGTACTGGCCAATTCCAAGCGTCGAAACGCGCGCGCCGGGCGGCTCGTCCATAAAGGGCATGAACTTGTCAGGGAATCCCGGCATGGTGCAGCCAATACAGATCCCGCCGACATTCGGGCATCCGCCGATGCCGCGCATCCAGCCACGCTTGGTGACGTTGCAGTTCACCACCGGACCCCAGCAGCCGAGCTTCACAAGGCACTTGGGCGATCCGTACTCCAGCGCGAAGTCGCCCTGCTCGTAGTAGCCGGCGCGATCGCAACCCTCATGCACGGTCTTGCCGAACAGCCAGGTTGGCCGCAGTTGTCGTCCAGCGGGATCATCGGGCGCCAGGCCTGCGACCTGGTAGAGCAGGTACAGCACGGTCTCCATGAAGTTGTCGGGCTGCACCGGACATCCCGGCACATTGACGATGGGCAGTCCTGCTTTGGACCGCCATCCCCAGCCCAGGTAGTCAGCCAGGCCCATGCATCCGGTGGGATTGCCGGCCATGGCGTGAATGCCGCCATAAGTAGCGCATGTGCCAGCGCCGATGACCGCGAGCGCCTTTGGAGCCAGACGATCAATCCACTCGCAGGTGGTGATGGGCTGTCCGGTTTTTGAGTCTGTGCCCATCGCGGCCCAATAGCCTTCGCGCTTGATGCTCTCGTTGGGTATGGAGCCTTCGACGACCAGCACAAAGGGCTCCAGTTCGCCCTTCTCCGCCTGATAGAAGAACTTCATAAAGTCGTCGCCGTTCTCGAATGCCAGAACCGGGTTATGCAGGTACACCTTGGGCAACCCAGGGATGGCGCCCATGACCACGTCCTCAATGCTCGGCTGCTCGGCTGCGGTGACGGAAACGCTGTCGCCGTCGCAACTCAGCCCGGCAGTGATCCATAAGATGTGCACCTCCTTCACGGGAGAAGGTTGAACGGGCGAGCGTCGTTGCGCATCGCTAATTGGGACGGGATCCTGCGGCATGGCATCTCCTTCTCAGCCAACTGGCTGATGGTGCATCACACGGTTGCATGTTTGTGAAACTAAGAAACCGACATAAATCGGCTGGCGGAATTAAAGCAGGGATGTCACAGAGGCTTACCGAGAACACGGGATTTGGCGGGCGAACCAAAATCCCTTACCCCACAGCGAACTTCAGGGACGAAGCTCGCTAAACAAAGTGTGACGACTGTAACGCCGGGACGAGTTGGCTGTCAAAGCCAGCTCTGGTTTGAAAAGCTTTGCGCCGTTTTTAGATAAAGGAAATTTGGGGCAAGAGCTCGCTTAAGCGGGAAGACGGCGCGGAACTTAGCAAATCCGGGGCAGTTGCTCGCCGAACATAACGTCGAGGATGCGGGTGCCTCCGATGGACGTTTTCATGCGGACCATCGGCGCGTGCTCAGAGACCACCTCGCCGATGATCGCCGCGTCGTGACCCAGCGGGTGCTCACGCATACGCTTCAGCACCGCGTCCGAAGCATCTGCCGAGACGATAGCAAGGAGTTTACCTTCGTTCGCCACATAAAGCGGGTCGAGTCCCAGCAGTTCGCAGGCACCCTGCACGGATTCACGCACCGGGATGGTGTCCTCTTGCAGCAGCATGCCAACATCGGAGCGTGCCGCGATTTCGTTGAGCGTAGTAGCCACTCCGCCGCGCGTAGGATCGCGCAGCACGTGGATAGGGCAGTCGCCATTCGGACCCGAGACCTCGAGCATAGCGGCGACCAGGGAGTTCAGGGGTGCGCAGTCGCTCTCGATGGCGCCCTCGAATTCCAGGTTCTCACGCTGCGACATGATCGCCATTCCATGATCGCCAATGTACCCATTGACCAGGATCTTGTCGGCGGCGCGGGCGCGGCTCGCAGAGATCTCAATCGGCTTTTCGATCACGCCGACACCGGTGGTGGTGATGAAAACTTTGTCGCCCTTGCCCCGATTGACGACCTTGGTATCGCCCGTGACCAGTTGCACGCCGGCCTCTCGCGCTGCATCGCGCATGGATTCAACAATGCGCTGCAATTCCTCTGCGAGCAAGCCCTCTTCCAGGATGAATGCCGCCGCAAGATACAGCGGACGCGCGCCGCTCATGGCGAGATCGTTGACCGTGCCGTTGATGGCCAGGCGCCCGATGTCCCCGCCGGGAAAGAAAATGGGCGTGACCACGAATGAGTCGGTGGTGAACGCCAGGCGCGCGCCACCGACCTCGAAGACCGCCTGATCATCCAGCTTGTTCAGTACCGGATTGGAGAACGCAGGTAAGAAGACCTTCTCGATGAGCTCAGCCGTGAGCTTGCCGCCGCTGCCGTGGCCCAGCACGATCTGCTTATGCTCGAAGATGGGCAGGGGACAGGAACCGAAGAGCGGCGACGGAACTTCCTGCTTCGCACTCTGCCCCGGTTGCTCGACTTGCTTCGTCTTCTCGGAAGCCGACTGGCTCATGCAGCTCCTGCGGATCGAATGCTGGTGAGCTTGTGATCGGGTTCACGCCGCTCCAAGTGACGCCCATAGGCGTAGTAGGCGGCGCAGGCGCCCTCGGCGGAAACCATGGTGGCGCCCAGCGGATGCTGCGGCGTCACATGCGTGCCGAACGCCGGGCAATCGTGCGGCTTCTTGATTCCCTGCAGAATCTCGCCGCTGATGCAGATCTCCGGTTCGCGCGTGTCAATCTTTGCCACATCGAACAAGCTGCTCGGCGTCGTGTGCCGCGAACTCCGTCGCGCAGGCGATAGCCGCTGCGCGGGAATGGTGCCGATGCCGCGCCAATTGCGATCGCCCACTTCAAACACGCTGGAAGACCAGCTTCTGCGCCGCCGTGTTGCCCTCGCGATCCAGAATCGCGCGAGTACTGGTTTTCGACTTCGGCGCGGTCCTGCTCCAGTTGCCGAACCGTCATCAGCGTCCCTTGCAGGAGATCCAGCGGCTCGAAGCCGGTGATCACGATCGGCACATGGAATCGCGCGCTGATCGGCTCGTATTCGCGATAGCCCATCACCGCGCACACATGCCCGGGCCCAAGAAATCCCTGCACGCGGTTCTCCGGAGATTGCAGGATCGCCTGAATCGCCGGCGGCACCAGCACATGCGACACCAGCAGCGAGATGTTTTCCACGCCCTGCTGCTTGGCGCGCAATGACCAGCATGGCGTTGGCCGGCGCCGTCGTTTCAAATCCGATGGCGAAGAAGACGACCTGCTTGTCAGGATTGGCGTGAGCGATCTTCAGGCAGTCGAGCGGCGAGTACACCACGCGCACATCCCGCCCTGCGACTTGATGGTGAATAGATCGCCGTCGGAACCGGGAACGCGCAGCATGTCGCCGAACGAGCAGAAAATGACGTCGGGCCTTCGCGCGATGGCATGCGCCTTGTCGATCATCTCCAGCGGCGTCACGCACACCGGGCAACCCGGCCCGTGCACCAGCTCCACGCCCTCGCGGCAGCAGCTAGTCGATGCCGTTCTTCACGATGGAGTGCGTTTGCCCGCCGCATACTTCCATGATCACCCACGGCTTGGTCTGAATGTTCCGGATGTCTTCGACGATCTTCGCCGCGAGCTCGCCGTCACGATACTCGTCCAGATACCTCATGGTTGCTTCTCTCGGAGTGCCGATTTCTTCGACGACTGGCGCCTCCAGTTCGGTCAGTTGATCCATCTCGGCCAGCAACTCGATAGGTGCGCTGCGCTTCTTCTTCATCCACTGTGCTGATGGCGAAACCCACATGCACCAGGACGTACTGCGCCAACCTGCGTCTCGGGAACATACTCCAGGCAGGCCTCGCGCAGTGATGCCGCCAAACTGCACCTTGGCCATCCGCATCCCTTGCAACTCGTAAACCTCGGCTACTTTTCCGGGAATCGCTAGACACATGTCGTTTCCGCCTCGTCTAAGGGTGCCTCTAAAGGAGGTGGCTGTGCAAGTTGAGCTCAGCTTCTGCTGCACAGCAAAAAGCTCCTGGGCGAATTTCTTCGCCAGGAGCTTGGATGCCGAGTTGATGCTGTGGTGGCCACCGAGGAGCGCGACTATAGCACATTTCGCGCTTGCCGGTGGCGCCGGGCCCTAGTGGCTTGCGATGTGTACCAGCGGCTTTTGCGCGGGCTGGAAATTGCCGCGCGGCAGGTGCCGGGGCAACGTGCCACGATACATCGCGACCTCGTCACAGGCGTGCAGACGAGGGCACTTCAGGCAGTCCTTATGGATCTTGTCGGGAAGCGCTTCCTTTTCGACCGAGCGAAACCCCAGCTTGCCGAAGAACTCCGGAATGCGGGTGAACAGGCAAACACAGGTGACGCTCTGCCGCTTGGCTTCGGTCATCAGCGCATCGATCAGCAGCCGTCCTGCGCCTTTGCCTTTAGCCTTACTGGTGATGGTGATGGTGCGCACTTCTGCCAGGTGCATGCCGTAAAGGTGCAATGCACCGCAGCCGACGATCTCGCCATCATGCTCGATAACCACGAAGTCGCGGATATTCTCGCAGATCTCCGATAGCGAGCGCGGCAGCAAGGTTCCGTCGCCCACATGGACTTGGACCAGCTGCTCGATAGCAAACGCATCGGGAAGGGTTGCGCTACGCGCAAACATGGGCAACTCCTACAATGGGGGATAGCCGTTCTTTGACGGCCTGTAAAGCCGCTTTCACTTGCTGCGGCGCGGTACCTCCTGGAACGTCGTGCACATCCAGAACACTGTTAAGCTCCAACGCACGGTAAAACGCGGCGTTGGCACTGATTCCGCAAAGCGCCAGGTCGTCGGCAGACAGTTGCTCTAACTCGCAACCTTGCTCTACACAGATCTGCACGGCCTTGCCGATCTGCTCATGTGCCTTGCGGAAGGGCACACCCTGGCGAACCAGATACGCAGCCGCAGCCAGCGCGTTCATGAACCCGCCGCTTGCGGCCTGCTGCATGCGCTCGTAGTTGAATGTGACGGTGGCGAGATAACCCGTCGCAACCCGTAACATGCTCTCCACCTGTTCGGCCGCAGAGAAAACCGGTTGCTGCGTCTCCTGCATGTCCTTGTTGTAGGCCAGCGGAAGACCCTTCATGGTGAGCAGCAGGCCGGTGGCATCGGCCACAACCTTGCCGGCTTTGCCGCGGATCAGCTCCATCGCGTCAGGGTTCTTCTTCTGCGGCATGGCGCTGCTTCCGGTTGAGAACTGCTCCGGCAAGTTGACGAAGCCGAACTCGGTCGTCGCATACACGATCTGCTCTTCCGCCCAGCGGCTCAAGTGCAGCGCGATGAGCGACAAGGCCTGGGTGAACTCCAGCGCAAAATCGCGATCGCTGGTTGCGTCCATGCTGTTGCCCGTAGGCGCGTCGAAGCCGAGCTGATTGGCGATCGCGTCGCGGTCGAGCGGCAGAATCGTTCCGGCCACTGCTCCCGACCCAAGCGGACAAACGTTCAGCCGCTTGCGGCAGTCTGCCAGGCGGTCGAGATCGCGCAGAAGCATCTCGACATAGGCCAGCAGCCAGTGTGCTACCAGCACCGGCTCCGCGCGCTGCATATGCGTGTACGCGGGCATGGCAGCGGTACCGGCGGTTTCCGCCTGGTTCACGAACTCAGCAATAAACTCGCCCATCTGCTGCGTGATGGCATCGATCTGCGCGCGTACGTACAGGCGAAGGTCTGTCGCAATCTGTTCGTTGCGGCTGCGGCCGGTATGCAGCTTGTAGCCAACTTCGCCGGCCAACTGCACCAGCTGCGTTTCGACGTAATGGTGTACGTCTTCGATCGATGGGTCATCCGCAGACGGCACGCCCTCTGTCGCAATCTGGTCGAGTGCGCGCAACGTCGCCTGCAATTCGGGCGAACTCAGCACGCCGGCCTTCGCCAACGCAGCCGCGTGCGCCTTACTGGCTGCTACTTCGTACGCCAGCAGGATGCGGTCGAAAGGAAACGACCGTTGCCACTGCTCGAAATCCGCATTCAGCTCCTGGCTGAAGCGGCCCGACCACATCTTCACTGTGCCACCTCGGAACGCGCAGTATCGCTCTCTTCGACCTCTGCTTTGGCTACACCCATCTTTGGAGCGAGCGACTTCACCAGCGCACGCGAGCGCGCCGGCAGTCCGAGGATGCGGATGAACCCTTCCGCGTCTTTCTGGTTGTAGCTGGCGCCCATGGTGAAGCTGGCCACGTCAGGACGGTAGAGCGAGGATTCGGACTTGCGTCCTGCGATGTCGATGTTGCCCTTGTACAGCGAGAGCGTGACCGTGCCGTTCACGTCGGCTTGCGAGCTGGCGACGAACGCCTGCAACGATTCCCGCAGCGGCGTGAACCACAATCCGAAATAGACGACCTCGGCATATTTGAGTCCGATGTGCTGCTTAAAGTGCATTAGTTCGCGGTCGAGGCACAGCGCCTCCAGCTCACGATGTGCGGTAAGCAGCAGCGTGCCGCCCGGAGTCTCATAGCATCCGCGCGACTTCATGCCGACGAAGCGGTTCTCCACCAGATCGATGCGGCCAATCGCATTGCGTGCGCCGATTTCATTCAGCACTTCAACGATCGCGACCGGATCCATGGTGACGCCATTCACCGCGACAGGCAGACCCTGCTTGAATTCAATCGCGACTTTCTCGGCGGCGTCCGGCGCTTCCTGCGGCGATTTCGTCCATGTCCACGTCGTGGGCAGAGGAGCGTTGTTGGGATCTTCCAACTCGCCGCCTTCGTGACTCACGTGCAGCAGATTACGATCGCGGCTATGGATCTTCTCGCGGCTCTGCGCCACGGGAATACCGTGCGCTTCGGCGTAGTCGAGGCAATCCTCGCGCGAGACCAGATCCCACTCGCGCCACGGAGCGATGACCTTCAGCTCCGGAGCCAGCGCCTGGAACGCATGCTCGAATCGAACCTGGTCGTTGCCTTTGCCGGTGCAGCCGTGCGCCACGGCGGTCGCACCTTCCTTCAGCGCCGTCAGTACCTGGTACTTGGCGATGATCGGACGCGCCAGGGAAGTGCCGAGCAGATACTTGTGCTCATACACCGCGCCTGCCTGGATCGCGGGGAAAACATACTCGGTCAGGAATTCATCGCGCAAATCGTCGACGATGACCTTGCTCGCGCCGGTCTTGTACGCTTTCTCGACGACGGCGTCGAGGTCGTCTCCCTGGCCGACGTCCGCAACGTAGGCGATGACGTCATAGTCATAATTTTCCTTCAGCCAGGGAATGATGATGGAGGTATCGAGACCTCCGGAATAAGCAAGTACGACCTTCTCACGCATGTGCACTCCTCGGGGGGAAGCGGTGCGAACCGGCTTCCAGCAATAGGACCAGGATGGCCTTCTGAATGTGCAGGCGGTTCTCCGCCTGGTCGAAAACTACGGAACGCGGCGAGTCGATGATCGACGCCGCAACTTCGTCTCCGCGATGCGCCGGCAGGCAGTGCATGAACACGGCGTGCTTGGCGGCGTGCGAAAACAGCTTGCGATTTACCTGGAAGGGAGCGAAGATCTGCTGCCGTTGCGCGGCCTCATTCTCCTGACCCATGCTGGCCCACACGTCGGTGTACACCGCATCCGCGCCGCTGACAGCCTCGACTGGATCATTGGTGACAGTGATCTTCGATCCGCTTAGATTGGCGAGCTCCTGCGCTGACTCCACCACCGCTGCATTCGGCTCGTATCCCTTCGGGGTTCCCACCGAGATCGACGCACCAAGGCTCGCCGCTGCCAGCAGCAGCGAATGCGCGACGTTGTTGCCATCGCCCAAATATGCGAGATGAATATTCTTCAGGTCACCGAAGTGTTCCTGCAGCGTCATCATGTCGGCCATCGCCTGGCAGGGATGCTCCAGTTCACTGAGCGCGTTGATCACGGGAATGGAAGCGTGGGTCGCCATCGAGGTCACCGTCTCGTGCGCGAAGGTCCGCAGCACAACGCCATCAACCCAACGCTCGAGGTTGTGCGCGATGTCGCTGAGCGGCTCACGGGCACCCAGGCGCGATGCGGTCTGATCGACGAAGAATGACGTGCCGCCGAGGCTGTTCATACCGGCTTCAAACGTCAGGCGCGTGCGCAGTGACGGCTTCTCAAAGAACAATACGATCTGCTTGCTGACCAGCGTGCCGCGAAAGTCCGCGGGGCGCGACTTCATCGCCGCTGCCAGTTCAAGCGAGCAAGCCAGTTCGTCTGGCATGAAGTCGGTGATGGAAATCAGGTCGCGGCCGGTTACACCACGCTGTGCGTAAGTGCTCGGACTGGCGCCTGCCGGAAACGTTGTTGCAATCATGTCGAACCTCCTTGGGTTGCGACTAAAAAACAAAAAGCAAAATGCGGCAGATCACGTCTGCCGTGCAGCGATAAATTGAATGGAATATCAGAGGGGTGGGATTGGTGGCCCACGTAGCTTGCACTGCGCTAACGTGGGTTACCGTTCACCCGGTACGTCGCTCGAGTGCGCGATCGTAGGAGACGCGCCCGGGTGCGCCAGCCTTGTCACCGGGCTTTGGGGTCACGAAAGGAGTCGAGATGTTCATCAAGCCACGACCTCCGTGCCGCACTCGATGGGATGAGTAAAAAATCCGGGCAATACTTGCGACTGCGCTGCAGGAAGAATCCGAACTCGCGTCACGCCCTTCTTCAGGGCATTGGTGCACGCTTCCAGCTTGGGCAGCATGCCACCGCTGACCGTAGCCGCGGCGACCATCTGCGCAATGGAGTTGACATCAAGCCAGCGCAACACCGATCCATCGACATCCTTCACGCCGTCAACATCGGTGAGGTAAATGAGTGCATGTGCCCCACACGCGATGGCGCAGGCCGACGCCATGGCATCAGCGTTCACGTTGTAGTACTCGCCGTCATTGCCGAGGGCAAGGCTTGAAACCACGGGCACAATGCCCGCCGACCACAGGCGCTCAATCCAAGCCGCATCGACGGAACAGATTTCGCCGACAAAGCCCAGGTCGGGCGAACGCTTCTTTGCGGCGCGGAACATGCGCAGGTCGCCTCCGCAGATGCCGATCGCCGGCTGTCCCGCCGCACCGATCGCTGCCACCAGTTGCTTGTTCAACTGGCCTGCGAGCACCATCATCGCCACATCTCGCGTCTGTTCATCGGTCACGCGAAGTCCGTTAACGAAAGACGTCTCGCATCCAAGCTGCTTCAGGGTCCGGCTCAGTGCCGCGCCGCCGCCGTGCACGATCACCAGCTTGTGCTCCTCCTGCCACAGACTAGGGATCGTCTTAGCGAACTTGCTCACCAGTTCCTTGTCATCGAGCGCTGCTCCACCAATTTTCACGACCAGCTTCACTGCAGCCCCTCTTTCTCGTCGTAGCCGAACATCAGGTTCATGTTCTGGACCGCCTGCCCGGCTGCGCCCTTCAAAAGGTTGTCGATACACGACACCAGGACCGCTCGCGTCCCATCGGGCGAAAGCGAAAAGCCGATATCGCAAAAATTAGTGTTCAGCGAAAACTTGATCTGCGGCAGCCTTGCCGCGCCGAAAACTCGTACCCACGGCTTGCCCGCGTAAAAGCTTCGCAGGCACTGTTCCAACTCTTCTGAGGTCGCAGGCTTCGCCAGCTTGACGTAAATGGTCGACAAGATCCCCCGGGGGATGGGCAGCAGATGCGGCGTGAACTGAAACGAACCGCCGTCCAGTCCAAGCTGCTCCAGCATCTCGCCAGTGTGTCTGTGCCCGAAAACGCTGTAGGCGCTGAAGTCGCCATCGACTTCCACAAAGTGGGTCTTCGACGAAGGCGTTTTGCCTGCGCCCGATACACCCGATTTCGAATCGCAGATGATGCCGTGCTCGACATCCACGTATCCAGCCCGAATCCACGGCGTAAGCGCCAGGATGATCGAGGTCGGATAACATCCCGGATTCGCCAGCAGCTCCGCACCCTTAATCTCCTCGGCGTGCAACTCGGGCAGGCCGTAGATCGCCGCGTTGTCCAGCTGCCCCGCCGTGTTCACGTCGGCATCGGTGAAACCATAGACCTCGCGATTCGCCGAGTTTTTCAGACGCCACGCTCCGCTCAGGTCGATCACACGAAACCCAGCAGCGATCATCTCGGGCGCGAGCTCGCGTGAGAACTCATGCGGCGTCGCAAAGAAAACAGCGTCCACACCCGCATGTTTCATGCGCTGCAGCGAGAAATTCTCGAAAGGAAAACCGCCGTTCCCAGCGATCTGGGGATACGCTTCGCTCAGGTCGGCATAGCCGCCAGTTTCGCCGTTGCGCTTGAACAGCAGCGGCTTCTTGGAATGCGGATGCCGCGCGAGCAGGCGCACCAGCTCAAACCCGGAATAGCCGGTCGCACCAAAGATCGCGGTCTGTACGTTCGTATTCAACTTCGTTTGTCATCCTGAGCGAGGAGCGGAGCGAAGAGTCGAAGGACCCCTACTCCATCCCAACGCTCACTTGAACAAGCCGCGAATTCGAGCCGCGACTTTTTCCGCCTGTTTCGCATCGTGAGCGATCACCAGGATCGTGTCGTCGCCGCCGATCGTCCCAACTACCTCGTCCCACTCTTCTGCATCGATCGCCGCCGAAACCGGCTGCGCGCTGCCGGCGCTGGTCTTCACCACCACCAGGTTTTGCGCCGTCACCGCTTCGTACACGAACTCGCGAATCAGGCGCTCGACCGAAGGCAGAAACGCGTCTTCGGTTTCGTCCTGCGGCAGCTTGTAACCTTCTGCCGTCTTCACCAGCCGCAGCTCGTGAATGTCGCGCGACAGTGTCGCCTGCGTCACCCTGTGTCCCTGCCGGTACAGCCTGCGCCGCATCTCATCCTGGTTCGAGATATCTTCTCGGCCCACCAGGTCCCGGATCGCCGCCTGCCGCGACAACTTCGACATAGCATGAATATACAGGCGCGTGCATATTCATACAACACCAAATTAGACGCGTCCGGTCAAGGAAAGGCGTATATATTTGCGAATTATTTTTTGGACAGAAGTTGAGCGGAGTAGCCGGACACGAGAGCGCCACGGCCCGAAAGTAGCTGCCCTAGCCCACTGACTCGGACGCGAGCAGGTCCTCAATCCGAATGGGCAGCTCGCGTACCCGCACTCCGGCAGCGTGATAGACGGCTGAGGTCAGCGCTGAAGCCACGCCTACCAGCCCGATCTCACCAATGCCGCGAGCGCCGTATTCGTTCAACACCGGGTCGGGATAATCCAGCAAGACGACATCAATATCGGGGATGTCTTTGTTCGTGGGCACAAGGTAGTCGGCATAGTTGTTGTTCACCGGATGCCCGTTGCGCGTGTCGTATACGGTTTCTTCGAACAGTCCCATACCGATGCCCATCACCACGCCCCCCAAGATCTGGCTGCGCGCGGTCTTTGCATTCATCATGCGTCCACCGTCGATGACGCTCACCCAGCGGGTGATGCGCAGGCGGGCGATGCCGGGATCGAACTCAATCTCGCAAAAATGCGCGCCGAAGGAATGCAAGGAATACTTCTTCGCATCGTCTGGACTCTCAGTCCGCGCCTCCCCATCGACCGACGACAGGCGGCGAAGGGCGAGGATCTCCTGGAAGGGAACTCCCGAATCGGCGGACTTGTCCTGCGCGTAAACTCGCCCGCCGCTGATCTTCAGCGTCTTGGGGTCGGCATTTTGGAATGGCGACTTGTCGCTCTTAACGGCGACTTGCAACAGGATCTCCTTCGCCTGTTCTGCCGCTTTGGCAATCGCCGGCACTACGGTCGCAGTGGCCGCCGAACCTCCTGAGGTCGGTCCAGGAGGCAGGTCACTGTCGCCCAGCAGGACGTGAACTTTATCGACCGGCAAGCCAGTTTTATCGGAGACCACCTGCGCGAAGATCGTGTAGGTTCCGGTGCCGATGTCCTGGCAGGCGCATGAGACGTGAGCGGTGCCATCGGCCAGCAGGCGTACGCGAACATCAGCGCTACTGCGGTTCGCAGGCCAGGTACATGTGCTCATTCCCCAGCCCAGAGTTTTGTCGCCGTTGCGCATAGAGCCGACCTTCGGATTGCGTTTGCTCCAGGCGAATTTCTGTGCGCCCTGCTCGTAGCACTCGCGCAGGTGCTTGCTCGACCAGGGACGATTCGACCCTTCGTCACGGTCGGCATAGTTCTTCAGGCGGAATTCCAGCGGATCCATATTGAGCGCCACCGCCAGTTCGTCCATTGCAGATTCCAAGGCGAACATGCCCGGCGTTGTACCGGGGCCGCGCATGGGCGTCGGCGTACCGATGTTCCAATGCACCAGATGCTGAATCGCGGAAACGCTTGGGCAGCTATACAGGATGGGCGTGGGATCCGTGCAGCGCTCCACGTAGTCGTCTACCATCGACGTTTCCTGCAGCACTTCGTGCATGGTGGAAACCAACGTGCCGTCGTGATTGGCGGCCATTCGCATACGCTGCTGCGTCAGGGGACGATGACCCGTATCGCAGAACATCAGGCGACGCGGCACGACTATCTTCACGGGACGTCCGACGTGGCGTGCTCCCGCCGCTGCCATCAACGACTGCGGCCAGGGAAACAGTTTGCTGCCGTAACCCGCTCCGACAAACGGTGAGATCACGTGCAGCGATTCCAGCGGCAGGTCGAGCATCTGGCAAAGAGTGTTCTGATGATTAACCACTCCCTGGGTCGTCTCATAGAGCGTGAGCTTGTCTTTCGCCTGGTTCCACACCGCGATGGTGGCGTGCATCTCCATCGGATTGTGGGTCTCGACCGGCGTGATGTAGGTCTGGTCGATCTTCACCGGGGCTTGCGCAAACGCGCTCTCGGCATCTCCGCGCGAATACTTGGAGCTCGGCTTGGGTTCGGGAGCAGAGTCCTGCAGTCGTATTAGTGGTTTTTTGGCGTCGTAGTCGACGCGAACTTTCGACGCCGCAGCTTGCGCCTCTTGAAACGTTTCGGCAATCACCAGCGCAACGTATTGTCCGTAGTAGTAAACGTTTTCGTCTTCGAACGGAGGCCGGGTCTCCCCGGCGCGCGTCATCTTCTCAAAGCCTTGCGCCGGACGGTACATTGGCTCGACGTTGCCGTGATGAATGATTCCCAGCACGCCCGGCATCTTCTCGGCAACGCTGGTATCGATCCGGGTGATCCGTCCGCTGGCGACAGTGCTGACGACCGGCTCACCATAGGCGACGTTCGCAATCGCATGCTCCGCGGCGTAGGGAGCGGCGCCCGTCACTTTCATTCCGCCGTCAATGCGCGAGATGGGCTGTCCAATGACTGAAGTGCTCATTGCTAGATCTCCGTTAGCTTTGCTGCGTGGCGACCCGGAGTGCGCGCGTCAAACAGAGCTGTGCCAGCTTCACCTTGAAAGCGTTATCGTGCAGCGGGCGGGCATTGGCCACCGCCGCCTGCGCCGCCTTCTTGAAAGTCTCTTCATTCGCGGATTGGCCCTGCAATGCCTGCTCGGCCTCGCGCGATCGCCACGGAATGGTTCCAACTCCACCCATAGCGATTTGCGCATTCTGTATGTTGCCGCCCTCGAGTTGCACGACCACCGCGGCTGACGACAAGGCGAATTCGTAGGAAGCGCGATCACGCAGCTTAAGGTAGTACGACCGCGTGCCATTGGGCAGAGGCGGAAGGGTCACATAGGTGATTAGCTCGTTCGGCTGCAGCACGTTTTCGATGTGGGGAGTATTGCCCGGCAAACGATAGAACTCATTCAGCGGGATGTTTCGACTGCCCGTAGCGCCCTGGGTGTGCACCACCGCCTGAAGAGCCATCATGGCAACTGCCATGTCTGATGGATTGGTGGCGATACAGTGATCGCTCGTTCCCAGGATGGCATGAATGCGGTTGAAACCGTCCATCGCAGCGCAGCCCGAGCCAGGATTGCGCTTGTTGCATGCGGTGTATGCGGTGTCGCGGAAGTAGTAACAGCGGGTCCGTTGCAGCAGGTTCCCGCCCGTCGTTGCCATGTTCCGCAACTGCGGCGATGCGCCGGAGAGGAGCGCCTGCGACAGCACGGGATAGCGCTGCCTGGTCAATTCGTGGTTGGCGAGATCGCTGTTGCGGACCATCGCGCCGATGCGAACGCCACCATCGCTGGTGCTCTCCACCTGCGTGAGCGGCAGGCGATTGATGTCGACGAGAACCCGCGGCGTCTCCACTTCGAGCTTCATCAAGTCGATAAGTGTGGTCCCGCCGGCAACAAATTTCCCTCCGGGCTGCGCGCCATTCGCCGAGATGGCTGCGTCAACATTTTGCGCGTTTTTGTACTGAAAAGCTTCCATTCATCCCTCCGGATCGGAGTTGCGCAAGAGCAGCTACATTTTGCGCCGGGCCGACTGCACCGCGGCGACAATGTTGTTGTAGGCTCCGCAGCGGCAGAGATTCCCACTCATCATTTCGCGGACCGAGTCGTTATCGGGTCCGACCGGCTCGTGCAGCAAAGCCGCGCCCGACATTATCTGGCCGGGAGTGCAATAGCCGCACTGGAAGCCGTCGAACTCCACGAATGCGGCCTGCACCGGGTGCAGCTTGCCGTTCTGCGCCAGGCCTTCGATGGTCGTGATCTGGTCGGACTGATGCATGACGGCGAAGGTGAGGCAAGAGTTCACGCGTCGCCCATTGATGTGCACCGTACAGGCGCCGCACTGCCCGTGATCGCAACCCTTCTTGGTGCCGAACAGGTTGAGATTTTCGCGAAGAGCGTCAAGCACGGTGGTTCGTGGATCGAGCGTGAGACGGTATTGCTTCCCATTCACGTTGAGCTCGACCGGAACCGCGCCTGGTGCGGAGGACGGCGCCTCCACCGGAGTTTGCGTCGGAGGAGGCGCAACCGGCGAGGCGTTCAGCAACGGGCTGGCGGTCACCGTAATTCCGGCTATTCCGATCTGCGTGAGAAACGTCCGGCGAGTCGGGCCCTTGCTGCCTTTACTGGATGCAGCATCGTCGGCTGTCTCGCTTGGCTCAGTTGCGGGAGTTGCGTGTCCGGCGTAGTGCTTCGGTTGGTCGCGCATCGGCTGTTCCTTGCGAAGCAAAGATGCTTTGCGCTTCCGCCGGGGTGCACCGACTTTGTTCAGAAAGTGCTTCGCTCACGTCCAACACTGTCAGTTACCCGCGCTTTCTCGGATCACTTGGTCATGAAAACGTCTTTGCGCGGAAACTTCTCAAACACCGCCGGGTCCTGCCCGAAGTTGGTGGCGAGCACGTCAGTGGGGTTTCCGGCGATCCATTGCGACAAATCGATGGTCTGGTAGTGACCGTTGTTGAAGACGATCAGGATGCGTGCCGTATCGCTGCCAGTGTTCTCGATGGAATGACCGAAGCCCTGCGGGATGTAGGCTACATCTCCCTGGCGAAGGCTCTCCTCGCGCCAGCGGCCCTGCGATCCAAACAAGGTGACGTTGAATTCTCCGCTCAGAACGTATTGCCACTCGACTGCATTCGGGTGCCAGTGCAATTCGCGGAGTGCACCCGCGTCCATCTCGAGTACCACACCTGTCATGGTGGTGGAGATAGGGAACTGCGAACCCTCGACCCGCCACTCGCGACCGCCATTGAAGGTTTCGAACGGCTGTTGCGAAAGCAGGCTGTACTTGTGAGTGAGTGGCGGCGTCTTCCAGCCTTGCAGCGGCGGAGCGGCAACCAAGGGCGGAACCTTGCCCTTCGCAAAATAAACTTCTTTCTTCGGGAAGCTGTCGAAAGTCGAGGCCGGAACGCCGAAATTCTTGGCCAGCAGCTCCGTCGGCGCGTGGCCAATCCAATCGCTAATACTAAAGGTGCCGAACTCGGAGAAATAGCCGTTGTCGAAGACCAGGATGAAGCGGCACGGCTTGACGCCCAGGGTCTCGATAACGTGGCCATGGCCGCGTGGGAAGTACCAAACGTCTCCCGGCAGGAAGTCATTCGTTTCAGCGCAGCCTTCCGGATCAATGACCGTGGTGCGCACCGCGCCGTCGATCACAAAGGCCCACTCGGCTGCGGTCGCATGCCAATGCAGTTCCCGCATCACGCCGGGCTCCATGCACATGGAAACTCCGGCAATGCCCTTGGATATGGGTAGCTGCTCGACTGTGGCCTCTTTGCCAAAGCTGGCGCCGATGATGCGGCCTACGGACTTTTCCAACTCAAACTTAAAGGTTGGCAGTTCAGCGCCCGAAGTGATGGGATCGGGAACGTTGTTCTGGAAACTGGTATGTCCACCTTCGGAGCTCACCGGGAGCATTTGAAAAAACACGACGTCTCCTGTCTGGCGCGCGAACGACGGATTACGCCTTGCAGTCTTTATTGGATTGGAAATGCGGTGCGAATACATTACCTGCGCGCATGGCAGTGACGCAAACGAAACTTTCGCGTCTGTGGATGATCTGGGCCACGGTCGTTGCGTGCAGGGCAGCTTTGGCTACTGCTTTAAAGAAGATAAAGCAGCGCATCCAGGCCCGCGTGGGTGAGCCGATATTGTGCGGCGGCCCGGACGACGGGCTTGGCATGGTATGCGACTCCGATGCCCGCCTGCGCCAGCATGAGCAGATCGTTCGCGCCATCGCCGACGGCAACGACACGGCTTCGCGGAATGCCCTCGCGGTCGGCAACCTGCTTGAGCAATTCGGCCTTGCGCTGTCCGTCGATGATCTCCGCTCCCAAGCGGCCGGTCAGCGAACCATCCTTGAGCTCAAGCTCATTGGTGAACACATGGTCGAAGCCGAAACGCTGCTGCAGCTTGCGCCCTACGAATCCGAACCCACCGGAGATCACCGCCGTCTTGCAAGCGCGATCAGCCAAGCCATGCATCAGGGTTTCGAGTCCAATACCCAAGTCGATACTTTGCTCGACTTCGGCGAAGACTTCTTCCTGCAAACTCCCGAGCAACGCTACGCGCTTGCGTAGGCTGGTGGGGAAGTCAATCTCGCCCCGCATCGCCGCCTCGGTAATGGCCGAGACCTCTGGACCGGCTCCGGCCAGTGCGGCGAGGCGGTCGATCACCTCGGCCTGGATGATGGTCGAGTCCATGTCGAAGACGAAAAGCCCCGGCGGCTGCTCACGAAACTCGATAGGCCGGATGAAGACGTCGGCCCCTAGCCGCTCAACGGCGTCGTTCAGGTCGCGCAGTTGATCGCGCGAGAGTGCCGCATCGCGCTCCGCTTTGAACGAAACCGCTGCACACGAGGTGTATTGCTTGTGCACTTGCCGCGGGCCGGAACTCCCGGTGAACTCACGCGCGATCAGCTGCACGCATTCCGCAGCGACGGCCTGCGCGCCGGGCGCAGTGATGACGGTGATGATGTATTCGGTCATGGGTGAGTGCTGAACCATCAGCTTACCTTGTGCGCAGCAGTCCTGAAATCCAAATTGGGACAGACGTCCGGGCGGAATGCCGGACGAGCGTTGAAGCAGAACGATCACCAGCTAAACTGGAAGCATGTTTCGCAAGACGCGTCTTTTTACTCCCGGCCCTACGCCTCTACTACCGGCGGCCCAGTTCGCCATGGCGGCAGCGGACCTGCACCATCGCACGCCCGAGTTTCGGGCCCTCTATAAGAAGGTTATTGAGCAGCTGAAGCTTTTTATCGGTACCCAGAACGACGTTGTGGTGCTGGCGTCCTCCGGAACCGGGGCGATGGAAGCAGCAGTCAGCAATCTCACCAGTCCCGGTGATGAAGTCCTCGTGCTCACCGCCGGTAAGTTTGGCGAGCGCTGGACCAGTCTTGCCAAGGCGTTCGGCTGTAACCCGAAGGTGGTCTCCGCGCCATACGGGCAGACGTTTACGCCTGAACAGGTCCGGGCACAACTCAGCCCAAACACGCGCGTCGTCTACATGCAGGCGACAGAAACCTCGACCGGAACCCGCCACGATGTCGCACAAATTGGAGCGTTGCTAAAGGGCGGCGACGCACTGCTCGTGGTCGATGCCATCACTGGTCTGGGCACCACCGATATCGGCATGCAAGCCGCAGGAATCGACGTAATCATCGGCGGATCGCAGAAGGCCCTCATGATTCCTCCTGGGCTGGCCTATCTCGCGGCCAGCGAACGCGCCTGGAAACGAATGGAATCGGCGAAGCAGCCGCGCTATTACTTCGATCTGCAGAAGGAACGTAAGTCGGTGGCGAAGGGCGAGTCGGCTTACACTCCGGCGGTTGCGCTGATTGCGGCGATGGGCGCTGCGCTTGATTACCTCACGCTGCAAGGCGATGGCGACCTGGTCGCCGGGCGCGATGGGCTGGTCTCAAACGCCGAACTTTGCGCCGAGTGCACACGTGTCGCCGTTCAGGCGCTTGGGTTGGAGCTGTTCTCTGTCAGCCCCAGCGCGGCCGTTACCGCGGTGAAAGTGCCGGCAGCTATCTCCGCGACGGACATTGTCAAGGCGTTCAAGTCCGATTTCGGAGGCATTCTCTCCGACGGCCAGGGTGAGATGAAAGGCCAAATTTTTCGCATCGCGCACATTGGGTTTCTCGACTATCTCGACTGCATCTCCGTGATTGCCGCGCTTGAACAGGTTCTCGTGCGCTTAGGACACGGAAAGTTTGAATTGGGTGATGGCCTACGGGCCGCGCAGCGCACCTTCGCTTCGCGCAACACGCAACTGGCAGCCGGAGGCGCGCGATGAAAGTGGTCATCGCCGAGAAAATTGCGAACGCCGCCCTGCAGCTCTTCTCCACGCCGGAGTATGCAGTGGTTGGTCCGGATGAGTTCGCGCGTAATCCCGCCGTAGCGTTGGAAGATGCCGACGCGTTGATCGTGCGCTCTGCCGTACAGGCCGACGAGAAGCTCATAGCGAATGCCCGGCGATTGAAGGTAATCGGACGAGCCGGCGTCGGGGTCGACAACGTGGACGTCGACTTCGCCACGCGCCGCGGCATCGTGGTGATGAATGCGCCCGGCGCTAGTTCCGTTGCGGTTGCCGAACTCACAATTGGATTGATGCTCGCCATGGCGCGTCACCTCTCGCGTGCCGACCAGACCACGCGCGCCGGACAATGGGAAAAGAAAAGCCTGCAAGGTACCGAGCTTCGCGGCAAGACGCTCGGCATCGTCGGCATGGGCAGGATCGGCACCGAGGTCGCGAGTCGGGCATTTGCTTTTGGTATGAAGGTAGCCGCGGCGGACCCATACCTCTCACCCGTCCGGGCCCACGAACTGGGCGTGCAGCTTGTCACCCTCGACGAGCTATACGGCGTCGCGGACTACATCTCGCTCCATCTGGGGCTCACGCCGCAAACCAATGGCATGCTGAATTCCAGCGCCTTCGAGAAGATGAAGGACGGGGTGCGCATCGTCAATTGCGCCCGCGGCGAGCTCATCGATGACCATGACCTGGAGCAGGCGCTGCGCTACGGCAAAGTTGCAGGAGCGGCCCTCGACGTGTTCTCCCAGGAGCCGCCCAAGGGATCGGCGCTCCTGACGCTGCCCAACCTGATCGCCACTCCCCATATTGGGGCCTCAACCAAAGAGGCGCAGGAAGCTGTCGGCATTCAAATCGCGCAGCAGATCCGCGACTACTTCCGCGATGGCATCGCGCAGAACGCCGTGAATCTTCAGTCGCTTACCGATATCGAATATCAGCAGCTTCGGCCCTACTTCGATCTGGCTGGCCGATTGGGTAAATTCGTTGCGCCATTGTTTTGTTCCAACCTGCAGCAGGTTCAAATCGAGTATGAAGGCGACCTGGGCAACTGGAAGACCACGCTGATTCGCAATTCGCTGGTAGCGTCGGTCCTGCAGCTGGGAAGCGATGAGCCGACGAACGTAATTAACGCGCAAGCCATGGCGGACGCACGTGGCATCCTGGTGCAGGAAGTCCGTTCCGCGCGTCGCGGTACCGCGAACGCGATCCGCGTGACATTGTCAGGCGCAAGCGGACAGGTGGAAGCGCGCGGTACGCTGATTCATGACAGCGAGCCTCGTCTCATCGAACTCGATGGCGTCGAAATCGAATCGCAGCTTAAGGGCCGTTTCATTGCCATTACCAACGATGACTCTCCCGGCGTGATTGGCCGCATCGGAACGATTCTCGGCGAAGCCGGAGTCAACATTGCGCGCATGTCGCTGGGCCGCAACCACGCGGGAGCACTGGCGATTGTTCAGGTTGACGGTGCAGTGCCGGCTGAAGTGCTGACAAAGCTGCGCAAGTCTCCGTCGATTCGCGCGGCGAAGCTGCTCGAGGTCTGACGTCGGGAATCGTGTGGCCCACGTGACGCATGTTTCGCAACAAATGGGTTGCTATTCAGTGTCTTTTTTTTCGGATGCTTTCAGCCCGCGCTGCCGCATAATTTGCTCCGCGGTGCACCCCAGCCCAAACGAACCTAGAAATGCCACGGCCGCAGCCAACCACATCAGCTCAGTAGAGTAATGCACAGTTCTCCTCGGGGCCCACGTACCTGCTTACGGTTGGCGAGCCGATGCCGGCGCAGCGACGCGCGGCGTTCAGTGACCGTGGTCACGTTCGCTCTCTTCCTCTCCAACCAGGGCTCTGCCGTCGGTGCGCCAATGCAGCACGTTGTAACCGTACAGGCCTAGGCAAAACAGGTTGGCTGGGATGAATCCGAACTGCGACGTTCTGATTCCGATGATGCAGATGATCGCGCTGTTAGCGCCAGCGACGATCCATCCCTGCCAGCGATGCTTTCCGACGAGATAGGTTGAGAGTAGCGTCAGAATACAGGATATGTAGTCCAGGCGAATCACAAAATCGCAGCCTCACACCGTAGGCTCAACCTGCTTGTGAATCGGAGGTCGGGAGCTACGTTCCCTGAGGTTGGCCAGCCCCGATTACAACCCATGTTTCGTTTTCCCTCGGCTTGCCAACTTCGGACCGGCGGCGTTCCGATGAACAAGGTGTTCCAACCGCCGAAGAGCGGCAGACCCAGTCGGGCGCAGCCAATCCGGGTGCTGCTCATTGACATGACGATAGAGAGCCGTCGAATTTGCCGCCTTCACTCCGCAGTAGCGGCAATGCAGTCTGCTCACGAGATAAAGCCCGTGATACTTGTCCTGGGTTGTCATTGCAATTTCAGTCTAGGCGCGAGCGTGCAGGACTGCGGTGAGGGATGTCACAAGCGAAATACCTAGTTAGTCGTAAGGCTCTTGAGTATCGACGGCTACCGCCATGAGCTGTTGAGTGGGAATCTGTGACGTCAGTTGATCTTCTGTTCCAGTTCTTCCCAGCGCGCATACAGCTCATCGACGGACCTCCGGGCGCGTGCGACTTCGTCTTCCGCAGCGATGAGCGCTTCGGCGTCACTGGCGATCGCCGGATCTTCGTAAGCCGTACGCGTGGCTTTCAGCTTCGCCTCCGCTTCAGCGATGCGTTGCTCCAGCGTTGCGTAATCGCGAGCTTCGAGATAGGACAGCTTCTTCCTGGATGCCGTCGCCGTAGAAATTTCGGAAGCCGGGTTGGGATCGATGATTTTTGCGGGTGCTTTCGAATCGCGTTGGCGTTCTTCCTGCCAGGTCTCCCACTGCGAATAATCGGCGAAACTGCCGGTCTCGCCTGTGCCGTCGAGTCCGAACACCGTGGTCGAAACCCGGTCGAGCAAATAGCGGTCGTGGGTGACCAGTACCAGCGCGCCGCGAAACTCGAGCAGGTTTTCTTCCAGCACTTCTAACGTGGGGATATCGAGATCGTTGGTGGGTTCGTCGAGCAGCAGCACATCAGCCGGTTGCAGCATGAGCTTGGCGATCAACACGCGGGCGCGCTCTCCGCCCGAAAGGCGTCCCACCGGCTGATTGAGTTGGTCCCCAGTAAACAGGAAGCGCGAAGCCCAGGATGCGACGTGGACGACGCGGTCCTGATACACGACGGAATCGCTGTCGGGGGCGAGCGCGCGGCGTAACGTCACGTCGGGATCGAGCACGCGATTCTGATCGAAGTAGACAATCTGCAGCGCGTCTGCGGTTTTGATCTCGCCTGAATCAGGAGACAGTTCTCGCGACAACAGGCGCAGCAGCGTCGTCTTGCCGCTGCCGTTCGGTCCGACTAACCCGATGCGCATGCCCGCAGTGAGAACAAAATTCAGATCGTGAAACAGAGTGCGTCCGCCGATGGCAAAGCTCACATCCTGCAGCTCGATCAGGCGTTTGGTCTTGCGCTCCGTTGCTGAGAAATCGATTTTGGCGCTGGCTGTACGGGTGCGAGCATTGAGGTCGGCTAGTTCGCCAATGAGCTGATTCGCCTTGCCGATGCGCGCCTTCGATTTCCGGGTGCGCGCCTTAGCCCCGCGCCGCAGCCATTCGATCTCCCGGTGTACCCGATTTTCTAGTGCGTCCTGGTGCTGCGCCTGGGCGTGCAGAAACGCCTCTTTCTCCTCCAGCAGCTTGCTGTAGTTGCCGGCGACGCGCAACAGGCCATCAGGATAGACGCGATTCAACTCCAGCATCGTCGTGGCCACATTCTCCAGGAAGTACCGATCATGGCTGACCACAACCGAGGCAAACGATGCCGATCGCAACAACTCTTCCAGCCACTCAATCGCGGCGATATCCAGATGGTTCGTGGGCTCATCGAGCAGCAAAATGTCAGGCTGTTGTACCAGGGCTTCAGCGATGGCGAGCCGCTTACGCCATCCGCCTGAAAGCGATGCTGCGGGAGCGTCAAGGTCTTCCAGCCCGGCCCTGCCCAAGGTCTCAGCCGAGCGAGCTTGCCATTCATCGGCGGGGACAGCAGAGCGCTCCATTGCAGACTGGATCACCGAACGCACTGTCTGGCCGGCAGCGAAATACGACTCCTGCAGCACCAGGCTCAGGCGCACGCGCTTGCGCACTGCCATCTCCCCTGAGTCAGGCTCAAGCGTTCCGGAGAGAATCTGCAGCAAAGTCGATTTGCCTGACCCATTGGGCCCGATGACTCCGATGCGGTCGCCCTCTTCGATGGTGAAAGCAATGTCGCGGAACAGCGGAGTAGCACCGTAGCTCTTCGAGATATTTTGTGCGTTGAGAATGGGCGGCAAGGCGTAGAACGTCCTTCGGTCGGATGCTTCGAGGATAGCAGGGAAAATTTTCGGACAATATCCGCGGACGCCTGACGCTTAGCCCATTCACCACCGCTGTGGCATGAGTGCGACCCACGGCGGTTGATCCTCGCCTTGGAACTAAGCGGGTTACAACCGGCGCCGCCGCTTACTGGAATTCGAGTAGCACGATCTCCGGATTCGATCCTAGACGCAGCGGTGGACCCCACGTTCCTGCTCCGCTTGAAGTGAAGACCTGCATGTTACCGATCCGGCTTAAGCCATAAACAAACTGGCGGTACATTCTCCGCGCCATCCAACTCCAAGGTATGAACTGCCCAAGATGCGTGTGTCCGGAGAGTTGCAGGGAGACGCCCGCAGCTTCGGCGACTTCGGGATGATCGGGCGCATGCGTCAACAGAATGCTGGGGCGGTTCCGGTCCAAGCCAATCGCGCGCAGAACCGAAGCAAAGCCGATCTGGTGTACAGCGTTGTTATAGGGCACGCCGAGAATCTGCAATCCATCGACATCCACCTTTTCATTACTCAGGACGCGGATACCTGCCGCGGCAACTGCATTCACGAACTTGTTGTCGCTTCCGAATTGCTCATGATTGCCGGCGACAAAGTACACGCCTTGGGGCGCAGCCAGTCGTCGCAACGGCTCAGTTGCCTTCTGCGCATCAATGGCGGTGCCATCGAACAAATCGCCGGCAATGAAGATCGCGTCCGGCTCTTGTTCCAGGATCTTGGCGACCATCCTTCGCAGGAAACTGCCGTTTCGCACCGGCCCCAGGTGCAGGTCGCTGATGAGAGCAGCCGTGCGGCCTCGCCACACCATCGGCAAGTTCGAGAGCGTGACAGTGGCGCGGGTGATCCTCGTCCAGCTCGCGTTGAAAACGCCGGCGATGCCGAGCACCAAAGCGATGCCCGACAGAATCTCGACCATGCGATGGAAGTTCAGTGGGAGCCCGGCGAGTGTTGACACTCCGAAGATGATCCAGGCAGCCATGGCGCCGAGCAAGAGGAAGCTCAGCAGGCCCATCCAGATCGCCGAAGCGTGGTACAGAGCCCGCACTCCAGCATTGGTGTAGCGAAAGGCGAGGAGCGACGCTCCGACGAAGCTCACCGAGAGGAACCCGAGCGCCAGCTTGAATCCAAGCCCCGACGGGACGCTAGCGCCCTCAGCGGCAAACGTCCAAGTCTCGTAGAGGAAGTAGTGCGCTAAGAACAGAATCGCCTGAATTACGGCGACGAAAATGATGAACCGCTTTTTTGATGGCATCGTACGTTAGGTAATGGATGCGGTGAGGGTGGCTGGCGATGGAAAAGGAGCTTTCAGCGAAAACCAGCCGAACGCCGCCGTTGACGGCTGAAACACTAGTCGGGCACCGTGTTCCGGCTTGTCCCAGAGTACTTCGACATCGCAGAGCAGTACCGTCTTAAAATTGAACTGAAAAGGCTCGGTCGCGGCGAGCTTGAAAAACTCTTCGACCGCTGCCCTGAGCTGACTGATTAGGAGTGATATCAGGCGGCAACTTGAACGGGTTTGTCGTGGTCAACAACAACGACGGTACGGTTGGCTTACTCGATCCGAACACCAGCGCATATCAAATCATTGCGGATGGCGGCACGGGTAAGACCCGAGAAGGTCCGGAGACATCCGCATTCCTCCTGCCCCTGGTGCCAGCGCCATAACCGTTGCCCGCTCGCTCCAGCGCAGAGTATCAATCAGCGCCGGTGTCAGGGTTAAGACATTCGGCACAGAAATCACGAATCCGAAAATTCACATTTGACATCAGCCAAAAATCCACTACCATATGGTTGTGGATAAATTAGGTACAACATTTGCAGCGTTGTCTGATCCCACCCGGCGAGCGATGATCCAACGACTCTCGCATGGGCCTGCCTCGGTGCATGGATTGACGGAACCGTTTGCACTCTCGCAGCAGATGATTTCAAAACATATCGCCTACCTGGTGAGGGCGCGGATTGTGACCAAGACGAAGCGTGGACGAGAGAGTGTATGCACGCTTAGGCCAGAGGCGATCAAGACAGTCAGCGACTGGGCGATCAGCTATCGCCGATTCTGGGAAGAGAGTTTCGACAAACTGGACGTGGTTGTAAATCGAATGAAGAAAGAGGAGCTCAGAGATGACAAAAAACACGGTTAGCGAAATTGAGCGAATGGTCGTTACAAGAGTTTTTGATGCCCCACGCGAGTTGGTTTGGAAGGCGTGGACAGACCCGAAGTACATAATGCAGTGGTGGGGACCGCAGGGCTTTACTGCGCCCGTTTGCGAGATGGATTTTCGCGTTGGAGGAAAACTCCTCTGCTGCATGAAGTCGCCGGATGGGCAGGAGTTCTGGAATGCGGTTGAATACCGCGAGATTGTTCCGTACGAGAAGATAGTTTCCTTGATGTACTTTTCCGACTCGAAGGGAAACAAGGTCGACCCTGCGACATTAGGAATAGAACACGAAGCCATAGACGGTGCATACGACGTGACCATCTTTGAGGATCTCGGAAACGGTCAGACGAAACTTACCTTCATTGGAAATGAACCCATGGAGAGCGCGAAAAATAGCGGTCAAATGGAGGGCTGGAACCAGATACTCGATAAACTTGCGGCGATTATTGCCGGGCTGGTGCGGGCGAAGTAGGAATTTGACGATCGTCATGCGCGAGACACAGCTGAGGCTGGCGGCGAAGGCTTGGTTAGAACAGGCTTCTCGCCGCGCGGCCGAATAGTCGCCAAACCGGTCGAAGTGGTCCGTGCTCCCCGGAAACTTCATCCAGTTGCCAAAGAATGCGTTCCACATTGAGCAACGCAGCTATTGCAGCTTTCTGCGACTGGAGTCTCCGCACAAACGGTCTTCGCTCCCTACGTTTGCGAGCTTGCAAAAGCGTTTCCCGGACACTATATTCGAAACCGAATTCTAATGAAGGCTCGCGCGCTGGCCCTTAAAATCGTTCTAGCTGCGTTGGCTCTGACTGCGTCATCTCTTTGGGCGCAAGACGGGCTGACGGGGGCGCTGGCGCGGATGAATCTCGCAGCCCCAGCGAATCTTGGCAGGCCGTTTAGTCAAACGCTGGCCGCCGCCGATTTCGATGGTGATAACGAGCCCGATGGCGCCGTCCTGATCGATTACGGCTGGCTTCGGCCTCAAAGCAGCTCGCGGAAAATAGAGCTCCATTTCACCCGCCGTAGCGATGCAATCCTCACTTTCGAATCGAACGAAGCGGAGCTCGCAATATCGGCGTTGGATGTCAATGGCGATGGCGCCACCGACATCATCGTCGAGCGCCCCCTTACTCACAAGCGCCTTCAGGTCTGGCTGAATGACGGGCGTGGCGGTTTTCAAAAAGGTCGGGTCGAAGACTTCCCATCCGCTAGCCCGGACACCGGCGAACGATTGCAGTCGCCGTCCCCACAGGCAGATTGCCCAGTGGTTTGTTTGGGTGCGCAGCGTGGTCCCGAAACAGCCACCTTGGCGGTTTCTCCGCAGCTATACCGTTCTACCTCAGTCGGCAACCAGGCTCTACCCTTCGGATTACCCATTGAATCGCGTGCCGCAGCACCGAACTCAGCTCGAGCGCCTCCTCTGTCTTAGCCTCTGTAAACCAAATTAAAGCGGCAAGGCTTCGTCAGGCCGTGTGAACCACTGTGTGTTGCCTTTCCGCTGATCGCGGCGAGAGGACGATGTGGTCTTGCCATGCTGCCCTGAAGGTGCCGGAGTTTGGCTGTTCAACCAAGAAATCGGACTATGAAGCTTTTACATCGACAGATTCACCTGCGCGACGCATTTGCGGTCGCGTTGGGCGGAGCGCTTTTACTGGCAGGCTGCACTCAACCTCGGCAGGATTCGGCGAAGACTCCACCCAACGACCAGCCGCTTGATGGGCCAGTTCGCTACGTCAAGGTGGTCCAGCAAACGGTTCCGGAGACGCTCGATCTCGGAGCGAAGGTCCAGGCTGATCCGACGAAGGTTGTACACATTTATCCGCCCACCAGTGGCCGTGTGGTCGCGATTGACGTCAAGCCCGGTGACCGCGTCCGCCGAGGACAAACCGTCGCTACTTTGAGCAGCAGTGATGTTGCTAGCGCGCAATCCGATTTTGCCAAAGCCGCAATCGAAGCTGGGCGCGCAACGCGCGCGCGAGACCGGGAGAAGATCCTCTTCCAGCACGGCGCTATCGCGGAGAAGGACTATATCGACGCGAGTGCGCAAGCGGATTCCGCTCACGCGGAACTGGCCCGGGCAAAGCAGCGACTCGATCTGCTCAACGTCAGCGCTTCGGCTACGACCGATCATGTGACGCTGGCATCCCCGGATAGCGGGGTGGTTGTGGACGTCAGCGCGGCGCGGGGTGAGTACTCAAAGTCTCTGGACTCCGCCAATCCGCTCATTACCATCGCCGACCTGAATACAGTCTGGATCGTGGGCGATGTTTATGAAAGAGATGTAGCCAAGATAGAACGCGGCAAGCAGGTCACGATCACGCTTCAGGCCTATCCGGGTCAGCAGTGGACCAGCCACATCGATTCTGTTTCCGGCGTACTCGATCCCACGACTCGGACCCTGAAGGTGCGCGCCGCTTTGCCCAATCCAGATCAGCGCCTGAAACCTGAGATGTTTGGGACCATTCACGTCACCGCGGGCACGCACCAGGCCCTTGTTGTTCCGGCGGCAGCCATCATTCGCGAAGGCAATTCGGTAACTGTCTTCGTCAAGAACGCAGGTAAACCGGAGCAGCGGACGGTAACCGTTGGGCAGACACTCGACGGAAGTGTCGAAATTCTAAGCGGTTTGCATGCCGGCGATGAAGTAGCTGCGGAGGGCGCCGAGCTCCTGAAGGGAGAGTCGGGCGGGTAATGCGCGGCTTCGTACGCACCGTTCTACGTTATCGAGTAATTGCCCTCATTGGCATGGCGGCGTGGCTTGCGGCCGGAATTTGGGCGCTCGTGCGTCTCGATATCGAAGCCTACCCAGACCCTTCGCCGCCGCTGGTTGAGGTGATCACGCAGAACCCTTCCTGGTCGGCTGAGGAAATGGAGCAGTTGGTCACAGTTCCTGTTGAAACTGCGCTGAACGGGATTCCGCGAATACAGTATGTCCGTTCCATCAGCCTTTTTGGGCTGAGCGACGTGAAGCTGTACTTCGATTTCGATTCCGATTACTTTCGCGACCGGCAGGAGGTCCTTAATCGTCTGCAAACCGTCACTTTGCCGCAGAACCTGCAACCGCAGCTCTCGCCGTGGTCGGCCGTCGGCGAGATTTACCGCTATCAGCTAAAAGGCGAAGACTACAGCTTGAACGAGCTTAAGGCCACGCAGGACTGGTTCGTTCGCCGCGAACTGAAGCAGGTACCTGGAATCGTCGACGTGACAACCTTCGGTGGTACGACCAAGCAATACCTGGCCGAGATTGACCCCCAAAAGCTGCTGCAATACAACGTCACGCTGCCACAAGTGCTCACGGCCATTGGCGCGAGCAATCAAAACGCCGGCGGCAATTACCTGCAAGTCGGCGCGCAAAACGTCAATGTGCGGGGACTGGGGCTGCTGAAGGGCGTTGCCGAAATGGGCAACGTATTGATCGCCGAGCGAAACGGCGTGCCGGTGTTTCTGCGCGACGTGGCTTCCGTGCACGAGGGTTATCAACCCCCCTTGGGACGAGTTGGACGCAATCAGGACGGCAACATTGTTGAAGGTATTGTCCTGTTACAGCGCGGCGAACAGTCGCTGCCCGCCCTCCGAGGTCTGAGGACGAAAATCCGGGCGCTGAACGGAGGCCTTCTTCCTCGTGGCATGAAGATTGACACCATCTACGACCGCACGGCGCTCATCAACACCACTACAGATACGGTATTGCATGTCGTGCTCACCGGCCTGTTGCTGGTCACCCTGTTGCTCCTTGTCTTCCTGGGCGATATACCGCTGGCGTTATTCACTGCGCTGACCATCCCGTTTGCGGTGCTGTTTGCCTTCGGGCTGATGTCTGTCACCGGCCGTTCTGCGAACCTGATTTCCATCGGAGCTATCGACTTTGGAATCATCGTTGATTCCGCCATCGTGGTGCTGGAGAACATCTACCGCCGGATGCACGAAGCGACCACCGAGGAAGGCAGACTGGATCTGATCGCCGAAGCAACTGCCGATGCCGCCAAGCCGGTCCTGTTTTCCACTCTGATCATTCTCACTGCGTTCCTGCCGCTGTTCACCATGCAAGGCGTGCCGGGTCGAATTTTCGCGCCCATGTCCATCACCTACGGATTTGCCTTAACCGGGGCGTTGATCTTCGCATTGGTGTTCGCTCCCGTCCTCGCCTCCTACCGCCGCGGCGTTCGCAGTGGACACGCAGCCGACACTCGCCTGGTGGCTTGGCTGAAGCGTCGCTACGAACGACTGCTGATCCGCGCGATGTGGAGTCGCAGGTTAGTGATGCTGATTGCGATCGTTTTCCTGCTGGCTTCCCTGGCGATGTTCGGAGTCATCGGTGGCGAGTTCATGCCCAAGCTGGAGGAGGGAAACCTCTGGATTCGCGCCACGCTGCCGCAGGATATCTCCTTCGACTACGCCGTGCGTTTGGCGGACGAGATACGCGGGATTCTGAAGTCCTTCCCGGAAGTACGGCAGGTCGTCTCCCATGTCGGCCGGCCCGATGACGGTACGGACGTGACAACCTTCAACAACATCGAGTTTGAGGTCGACTTGACTCCCCAGTCGTCGTGGAAAGCCGTGCACAGCAAAGACGAGCTGGTCCAAAGAATGAATGGCGCTCTCCAACGCTATCCCGGTATCGCCTTCAATTTTTCGCAAAACATTCAGGACAACGTCGAAGAGGCCATGTCCGGCGTCAAGGGAGAGAACTCTCTCAAGCTCTTCGGCGACGACATCGATGTCCTGGCGAAGACGGCCGGTCGAATTCAAGATGTGATGGCGAAGGTTCCTGGTATTGCAGACCTCGCAATTTTCCAGGAGACCGGACAACCCAACCTCATCATCTCCATCGATCGAGGTGCCGCGGGTCGATATGGCCTGCAGGCTGCCGACATCAATGCAGCGGTACAAGCTGCGATCGGCGGCGCTGCTGCAACACAGATTCTGGAGGGCGACCGGCGGTTCGACTTCGTCGTCCGTTACAAACCGGAGTATCGCCAGGATCCAGAGGCAATGACGAACATCTTGCTGTCTACCCCAGATGGCAACCGAGTACCTCTCGGGCAAGTAGCCGATATTGGATTTCGCGAGGGCGCCTTTATGGTGTATCGCGAAAACGGGCGCCGCTACATCCCCATTAAATTCAGCGTGCGCGGCAGGGATCTTGCCGGGACTATACAGGATGTTCAAGCGAAACTTTCTCGCTCGGTTCGATTGCCCGAGGGCTACCACTACGAATGGGCGGGCGAGTACGACAGTCTTCGCAAGGAACAGCAGCGACTCGCGATCATCATTCCGATCACCATCGGCATGATCCTCGCCTTGCTCTACGTCTCATTCAACTCCATCCGCGATGCACTGGCTGTGTTGTCGGTGCTGCCCTTCGGCATTGCTGGCGGCGTGCTGGCGCTGCTCGTCTCGCGCACACCCTTCAGTATTTCTGCGGCGGTTGGTTTCGCCTCAACAATCGGGGTCGCGACCTTGGGGGGATTGGTTTTCGTAGCCGGCATTCGCCGCGCCGAGGCGCACGAGCACGGAGTTAAGCACTCCATTATCCGCGCTAGCGTGGGTGAAATGCGTCCTGTACTGATGGCTTGTTTGGCGGCCGGTCTCGGCTTATTGCCGGCGGCTCTGTCGCATGGCATTGGCGCCCAGGCTCAGCAACCATTGGCGCGAGTGGTCGTTGGGGGCATGATCACAACCTCGCTGGCCATTTTGATTGTAATTCCGGTAATAGCGAGCTTCGGATTAGTGACCAGCGAGGTTACAGAAGTGTGAGGAGGCTTCAGAAGGTGAATCGTCAGTGTGCGACCGGTCTGCGATCCGGCAGAGTTTTGGGGTTCGTCCTGGTGACGGCTGCTTGCTTTTGCAGCACGGCATGGGGTCAGCAGCCGAGCTTCACGTGGGAGCAGATTAGAGACACGTTCTTGAGCTCCAACCCGACTCTGCATGCGCAAGCGCAGAGCGTAGAGTCCGCCCGTGCCGGCGAGATCACCGCCGGGCTGCGGCCGAATCCAACATTTCAAAACGACACGACCTCGGCTACCGCTGGCATTTACCAGGAATTTGAAATTGGAGGAAAACGATCCGCCCGGCTCCAGAGCGCTCGGCTTGCTACGTCAATCTCCCAAACTGATTTTGGAGACACTCGTCGAACCTTGGTTCTTACTTTGCGCCAGGCATTCATCGGGGCGCTGCAGGCACAGTCTGACCTTGATTTCGCGCGGGAGAACCTCGCCAGCTACGAAAAGGTTGTCGAGCTGAACCGGCTAATGCTCGAGCAAGGCGAGATTTCGCGGGCCGACCTTCTAAAGATCGAGCTCCAGATCTTGCAATTCCAAAGCGACGTTGACGACGCGACGTTATCGTTGAAGGATGCAAAGGCTACGCTGCGGGGCTTAGTGGGGCCCTTCAACCTGCCGCAAGAGTTTGGGATTCGGGGAGAGCTGAAGGCAGTTCCCTTGGCGAAGAACCTCTCGGACCTCGAGCAGTTAGCCCTCGCCAATCGTCCCGACCTGAAGTCCGCTCAGACGGCCCTGGAGAAGACAATCGCCGACCTCCGGCTGGCCAAGGCGAATCGCTGGCCCGACCCAACCATCGGAACGTCTTTTCTTCACACCGGCAACGAGATCGGCGGCCCCAGTTGGTTTCAGCCGTTTTATCCCAAGGGCGCCGCCTCGAACGCAATGGGACTAGGCATTGCCTCGATCTCCTTGCCGGTCTTCAACCGTAATCAGGGAGAGATCGCGCGTACGAAATCAGAACAGCTTAGGGCGGACTTTCTCATTCAGGCTACGCGAAACCAGATTCTGCAGGACGTCGAAACCGCATATGCCTCCGTCGAATCGAGCCGTGAACGCGTTCGGCTCTATGAGCAAAGGTACCTTTCGCTCGCCAAGGAATCACTCGACACGGAAGAGTTTTCCTTTCACAACGGAGGCGCGTCGATTCTTGACTTCCTGGACGCGGAGCGGACCTATCGTGCCACGCAACTCGCCTATCGGCAGCAACTGGCGCTATATCTCACCAGCATCGCGCAACTTGAAGCCGCCGTGGGAACTCCGGTAACCCCATGAAAAATGGAAGTTGGATTATCGCGCTGTTCGTTTTGTTCGGCCTGTTCTCCGCAAGCGCTATCTCCCAGCAACACGGTGAAACCGACCACGCTCAGAAAACCGGCCCAGCCACTAACGAGAAACAGCCGTTTCCCCGGCCGCACTGGATGGTCAAATACATCGCTGGCTCTCTGCGCCTGAAACCGGATCAGTGGCTCAAGATCGGCTTCGTATCCCGCCTCGCGCCGGACGAAACCGTTGACGCATCCATCAGGGTACAGGCCGACCAGCTTGTCGCAGTCGAATTCAACCCCAAGACAGAGAAGGAGTCGGATCTGCTTCAAGGGCCTCGATCCGGCTGCAGCTACGCGCGAACGATGATGCCAGACACGTCTAAGAGCCGTCCCGAAGTACTCATTGCGACCACGATAGAGCCAGGGCCGCTCTCACGCTTGGCCGAAAGGCTTGAACCTAAGCACTCGGTGCGTTTTGTTTGGAACGAAGCAGGCTTGCAAAGGTCAATGATGGTGAAGGTAGACGACTGCGAGTACCAATCCTTCGTTGCCAATGTCCGCTGGATCGCTGGTTCGCACTGGCAGCAAATCGAACGCGAATTGAAATAGCGGCGTTCGTGGGTCCTCTGCTTCAACAACTTGCGATTTCGTTTTTTCCGCTACAGCGCTATAGTCGATTTTGTAGACGGTGCTGCACCGTCCGACAGGTATGCTTTGCAATGTTTATGCGGGTCTGAGTGCTGGAGCACCTGGTGCAAAACCAGGTGGGCAGATTTGAGGCTCTCGTCCTGTCTTTAAGTTATTGCAAAAGATTGGTCGGGGAGAGAGGATTTGAACCTCCGACCCCCTGGTCCCGAACCAGGTGCTCTACCAGGCTGAGCCACTCCCCGATGTGTGAAGCGAGTTGGAAAACACAACAGCGGACGATTTTGCCGTCAGCAGCTTGCTTTCGAAACTCGATATACAAGGGCGCCGTATCTTTGAAGTCGGGGCTGCTAAGCAACGACAGTCGACAAGAACGACGGCCAGGGCACGATACGGCTGCACGGCTGCATCCAATCGCACTCTGTTGGGTAGTATAGCAGAGCAAACGGGTTCTCATCGCTGTGTCCGCAGTCTTGATGCAAGCTCTTTCGCATTGAGTGTCACGCCGAGAGGTCTTCGCTGACTGCGGGATGCAATCTTCTTCGCCCCATTTCCCCGTTCGACCTCGCGACTCGAAAATTCGATCGTTTCATTGATTCTTGACGGGCCGATCCTTCACTCGACAAACCGGTTCTTCAAAAGCGGCAACACGGCTCTGCAAAATCAAGGTTTGACGCTGCTGAATCGGCTTATCTATAATGGGTAATCCGCACCGCCGAATCTTCCGGCTGGGAGTATCCGGAACTGAGCTTGCTTGCCGGTTCCGAGGTCCCGACCGCCTAGTGAGAGTCGAGGCTGCTGCCTCCGGCTGGAACGTCTGAGGAATCCCGGAGCAATTTCAAGGAGTTTTAGCAAAACACAATGACACGTAAATACATAGGCCTCGCCATCCTGGCGTGCTCGATGGCGGTGATGGCCCAGTCCGGCTCGGCCACCCCGGCATCTTCGCCCGCCCCCACAACAACGACATCCGCTGCTGACGGATCCAAAGTCGGCATCATTGACATTCAGCAGGCGATTGTCGGGACCAACGAAGGCGCGCGCGATTTCGAAGCATTGGCCAAGAAATTCGAGCCTAAGCGCACCGAGCTCCAGGGTCTGAATACCGAGATCGATAACCTGAAGAAGCAGCTCAATACCCAGGGCGACAAGATGAACGAGGACGCCCGGGCGAACCTGGTTAAGAGCATCGAGACCAAGCAGAAGAGCCTGCAACGTTCTGCGGAAGACGCACAAAACGAGTTTCAGCAACAGCAGAACGAAGTGGCCCAGCGCATCCTGCAGAAGATGGCGCCGGTCATCGACAAGTACGCCAAGGCAAACGGATACACGCTGCTACTGGATTCGTCGAATCCCTGGCCGCAGGGTCCGCTGCTTTGGGCGACGCAAGGCGTCGATGTAACCAAGCCAGTGGTAGACGCCTATAACGCGCAGTCTGGCGTGGCGGCTCCGCCGAAGCCGGCTGGCGGTACGACGGGCGCCGCCCCCAAGCCTGCAACCGGAACTATGGCAAAGCCCGCGGCATCGACGCCTCCGAAGCAGTAAGCGTCGAGACAACGTAATTCAAAGCCGCCCCGGATGCGTGGGCGGCTTTTTCATAGCCAAAAGTGCCTGTGGAAATCTTGTGTAAAACAGGATCTGCAATCTTGCATTGTCAATGAGTTCGCACGGCTCGCTAACTTGCCTCGCCCTTTAGGCAAAGTTAAGCAGTTCATTTACATACCTTTGAAAGGCATCAACTCTCGTTTCGGGAAAAGCAAGAGATTTATTGGAACGCTTGCCGGACTACGAAGTTTTGCACATCCGTTAATGCCCCATTAAGTTGGGTGATAGTTCCACGGAGGTGGTGTGCCGGGGTTCTCAACCCAAGCGCCTTAGCGACTGCCTAGCTCTCGCCCACCCGCAGAACGGCCAGGAAAGCTTCCTGCGGAATGTCGACCCGCCCAATGCGCTTCATGCGCTTCTTGCCTTCCTTTTGCTTCTCCAGCAGCTTGCGCTTGCGGGAGATGTCTCCGCCGTAACACTTGGCGATCACGTTCTTGCGTAACGCCGCAACGGTTTCGCGGGCGATGACCTTTGCCCCGATGGCGGCCTGGATCGCAACCTCGAACATCTGCCGGGGAATCAGTTCGCGCATCTTCGAAACCAGCGCGCGGCCGCGGTCGTAAGCAAAATCGCGGTGCACGATTATGGAAAGCGCGTCAACCGGATCGCCGGATACCAGGATGTCGAGCTTCACCATCGGTGACACCCAGCTTCCCGTAAGGTGGTAGTCGAGCGACGCGTATCCGCGCGACACCGACTTCAGCCGATCATAAAAGTCGAGCACGATTTCATTCAGCGGCAGCTCATAGGTGAGCATCACCCGCGTGGGACTCACGTATTCAAACGCCTTCTGCTTGCCGCGTTTGTCTTCCACCAGCTTCAGAATCCCACCTACGAACTCCTCGTTCGTGAGAATCGTTGCGGTGATAATCGGCTCCTCGATTTTCGTGATCTCGCTGGGATCAGGCCAGCGCGAAGGATTATCCACCTCAAGCACGCTGCTGTCGGTCAGGGTGATCTTGTAACGAACGCTCGGAGCCGTCGTAATCAGGTCGAGGTCGTACTCGCGCTCCAGCCGCTCCTGGATGATCTCCATGTGGAGCAGTCCGAGAAAGCCGCAACGGAATCCGAAACCTAACGCGACCGAGCTCTCCGGCTCAAAGAAGAATGACGAGTCGTTCAGGCGAAGCTTCTCCAGCGCCTCGCGCAACAGCGTGTGCTCGTGCGCGTCCACCGTGTACAGGCCTGCGAACACCATCGGTTTCAGCTCTTCGAAACCGGGCAGCGGCTCAATGGCCGGATTGGCGTCGTCTGTAATTGTGTCGCCGATCTTGGTATCGGCAACATTCTTCATGTTGGCGATGAGGAACCCGACTTCGCCGGCCGACAACGCATCGATCTCGACCGGCTTGGGCGTGAGCACGCCGAGGGTTTCCACCTCGAAGCTGTGACCATTCCACATCAGGCGAATCTTCTGCCCCTTCTTGAGAACACCTTGAATCACGCGCGCCAGCACCACCACGCCGCGGTAGGGATCGAACCAGGAATCAAAAATCAGCGCCTGCAGCTGGTTGGCCGCACGTCCCTTGGGAGGCGGAACCTTCTGCACAATGGTCTCGAGCACATCAGGTACACCCTGGCCCGTCTTGGCGCTAATCAGGAGAGCGTGAGAGGCATCGAGTCCAACTGCGCCTTCGATCATCTCCTTGGTGCGTTCGACATCGGCGCTCGGCAGATCAATCTTGTTGATGACGGGAATGATTTCCAGGCCGTTGTTGATCGCGATGTAAGCGTTGGCCAAGGTTTGCGCTTCCACGCCCTGCGACGCGTCGACCACCAGCAGCGCGCCTTCGCACGAAGCCAGCGATCGCGAAACTTCGTAACTGAAGTCCACGTGCCCCGGCGTATCAATCAGGTTGAGCTGATAGATGTTGCCATCGGCTGCCGGATACATCATGCGTACCGAGTGCGCCTTGATGGTGATGCCCCGCTCGCGCTCTAGGTCCATGGCGTCGAGCACCTGCTCCTGCATTTCGCGCGCCGTCAGCGAGCCGGTCAGCTCCAGCAGGCGGTCGGCAAGCGTACTCTTCCCATGATCAATATGGGCGATGATCGCAAAATTTCGAATGAGTGATGGATCCATCAGGGTCTACCAGGGGCAGCCTTGATTCTAACAGGGCGCGGAGACTGCTAGCTTTTACTCCGTTTTACGAGGAGAGCGGCGACAGGAGTACTAACAATCTTGAGAGCTTCGCGTCAGGGCACGACTTCAGTCGTGCCGCATCCTTCATTTGGCTATCCTGAGGCGGCGTGAGCCGTCGAAGGATCTGCAGGGTGTGCGCGCAACGGCCGCGTCAATCGTAGCGCTCAAACACAATCTGCTTGCGGTCCCAGCCCAGCTCTTCTTTCAGCAGCTTGCGGTTTGCGTCCACCATCTGGTGAAGGCCGCAGATGTACGCTTGCATATCCTTGCGCTCACCCACAATCCCGCGAACGTGGTCCTGCACGTATCCTTTGCAGCCTGTCCAGAGTTCACCGCACCGGCTTAAGGTGGGGACGTAGTGAAAGTTCTCGTGCTCGCGTGCAATCCGCTCGAACTCGTCGCGATAATAAATGTTCTCTGCAAAGCGCGTACCGTAGACCAGCCAGTACTCGTGTCCCGCGTGACGCTCCGGCTTTTCAAAGAGCCAGTGAACCATCCCGCGAATGGGAGCAATACCTGTACCGGTCGCAATGAAAACCGAATCACGCCGTGGCTCGCGCAAGGTAAACAGGCCATGCGGGCCGTGGAAGTCGACCTTCGCTCCTTCCGGCAAATCGCAGAGCCAGTTGGAAAGAAATCCTTCGTCTACGCGATTGAGGCAAAGGTCGAAGGTGTTGTCTCCCCGCGGAGCCGACGCGATCGAGTAAGCGCGCGTGTGTTCCTTCCCGTCGGGCTTCTGCTGCTTGATGGAGACGAACTGCCCGGGAACGAAGTCGAATGTATCGGTACCCTCGACCGCCATCTCCAGGTGTTTGGTTACACCCGAGAGCAAAATCGAGCGGTTAACCCGCGCGGTTAGGATGGGGCGTTCACTTGCACGCGATGGCGGTGCAACCGTGTTGCTGGTGGTGCTCACAGTGTTTAGATGATCGAAGGGAAGCCGCGGAAGCAGAGCAATTCGATAGCTTGGTCACCGCGATACTGCGGGCCGCGCAAACAACAAAGCGCTGCTCAGCCATACCAGATGCACCGCGACCGCCACTGCGATAAGCTGCCACGCTACGGAACTGCGAATCCACCGATCCCGAACCGCCCTGCGAAACACATACAAACCGAATGGCAAGTTAATCAGCACGGCAGTAATCAAACCGGGGACGTACCCGCCCCGAAGTACGGCAGCGAACATGTGGAAGAAAGCATTGACCAGCAAGACGGCCTCAACCAGTAGGGCGGCGATCCACAGCCACTGGCGAGGAGAGAAAATCGCACAGACGATAAATATCCCGGGCAGCACGGTCGCCAGGATCAGCGCAATGTGCAGGTTCGCTACGCTGTGCTGCAACGCCGGCGCCGGAAGCCACTTCGACAACTGGCCTCCGAGCGAGCGCATGAACAGCGGGAACGCAAAGTACTCTTCGGCGTCGTGAATCGCCAGCGTCACCGCAATCAGCACCAATACCGTGTCGCGCGAAAAAAATACGCGCCTGCTCGGATGCTGGTGATTTTCAGTGGCCGTCAACGCAAACTCCTTCTAGCTCGGTTCGCGCCCCGTTTCGCTCTCAACCTCAACCGACTCCGCCTCCAGCGCAGTTAAAGTCTCGTCATCGACGTTCCACTGTTTCAGAATGCGAAAAATCGTCCGCGTGCTGAAGCCGGCGCGCATCAGATTGCGGAACACCTTCGCCGCCTGCTTCTGGTCAGCCGGCTTTTGCAGACGCTTGCGCTTCAGGTATTGCCGCGCCAATTGTTCTTCGTTCACTTCGGAATAAGCGGCGCCGACCGTCTTGTCGATGATGTCGCCGTGGACGCCCTTGGCTTTCAGGTCCTGCACCACGCGCCTGCGCCCGAACTTCTCGTTTTCCTTGCGGAAACTGATGTAGCTCTCAGCGTAGTGGGTGTCGTTCAGATAGCGCTGCTCTTTCAAGCGCGCGATCACCACATCGACCAGCAACTCGGCGAGAGGCTGCTCGCGGACTTTGTCGCGCATCAGGCGCTTCAGCTCCGCCACCGTGCGCATGCGTCGCCCCAGCGCGCCAATGGCATACTCGTAGAGCATCTGTTCGTCGTAGACTTTGCTGCTGCGCTTGAAGGGCATGGGACGCAATTCGCCGTTCGCTCTCCGCCTTTGGTTCCGGAGGTAGCGAACGGCATCGAGTCGGATTATACGTTCGTGGTTCACCATGCTTGGGTTTCAATGGCGCGGACAGGCTTTCGTTGAAGCTCTGGCGAACTGCGAGAGGCGAAAGCGAAAAGCGGGATGACGAACACCGCCCGGCACTTTACACTGTCCTGAACCTCTGGCACAGTAAGTAGTGGAAACCCAATCCATCCTCGTCCTCGATTTCGGCTCGCAGTACACGCAGCTCATCGCGCGTCGCATCCGCGAGCAAAACGTCTTCTCCGTCGTACTGCCTTGCACCGCTCCGCTGGAGGAAGTTCAGAGTCATCGGCCCGCGGGCATCATTCTGTCCGGCGGTCCGTGCTCGGTTTACGACGCCGACGCCCCTCCAGCTGACGAGCGGGTACTGCATCTCGGCGTGCCGGTGCTCGGCATCTGCTACGGCCTGCAGTTCATGACACATAAGCTGGGCGGCAAGGTTGTGCCCGGCGACAAACGCGAGTACGGCCACGCCAAGGTCGACCTGTTGCACGCCTACTCGGCCCTCTTCAAGGGGCTCGAAGGTCCGCTTTCCGTCTGGATGTCGCACGGCGACAAGGCGCAGGAACTGCCTCCCGGCTTCGAACTCATCGCCAAAAGCGAGAACGCGGTCGCTGCCATTCAGAATCCTGCGAAGAAATATTGGGCGGTGCAATTTCATCCCGAGGTGCACCACACCCCGCAGGGCACGGCCATCCTGCGCAATTTCATCTTTGATATATGCGGACTGGCTCCGAACTGGACGCCGCAACGCTTTATCGACGAGACCGTCGCCCGCATTCGCGAGCAGGTCGGCAGCCGATCGCGTCATCTGCGGATTGTCCGGTGGCGTGGACTCCTCCGTCGCTGCCGTGCTGGTCGATCGCGCCATTGGCAAGCAGCTGACCTGCATCTTCGTGAACAACGGAGTGCTGCGCAAGAATGAGTTCGTCAGCGTGCAGAAGAACCTGCGCGACAAGCTGGGACTCAACATCGATGCCGTGGATGCCAGCGAACGATTCCTCAGCAAGCTTGCGGGTGTGACCGATCCTGAGCGCAAACGCAAGATCATCGGCAACGAGTTCATTGCCGTCTTCGAACAAGAAGCCCACCGCATCGAGCAATCCCAGGGCAAAGTCGATTGGCTGGTGCAGGGCACGCTTTATCCCGACGTGATCGAGTCGGTCTCGGTACGCGGGCCCTCGCAGACCATAAAAAGCCATCACAATGTGGGCGGCTTGCCCGAGGTGATGAAGCTCAAGCTGATCGAGCCCCTGCGCGACCTGTTCAAAGATGAAGTCCGCCGCATTGGCCGCGACCTGGGAATGCCGGAGGACATCCTGCAACGCCAGCCTTTTCCCGGGCCCGGCCTGGCAGTGCGCATCCTCGGCGAGAGTCACCCCCGAACGCGTCGCCCTGCTGCAGGAGGCTGACGACATCGTCGTCACAGAGATCAAGAAAGCCGGACTCTACACCAAGGTCTGGCAGTCGTTCGCCGTGCTGCTGCCGGTGATGTCGGTCGGCGTGATGGGCGACCAGCGCACCTACGCCTGCACCTGCGCTATCCGGGCCGTGACTTCGGAAGACGGCATGACCGCCGACTGGGTCGACTTGCCACACGAAGTTCTGAAGACCATCTCCAGCCGCATTGTGAACGAGGTGAACGGCATCAACCGCGTGGTCTACGACATCACCTCCAAGCCGCCTGGGACGATTGAGTGGGAGTGAGAAAGCAACTAGCAATTAGCAACTCGCAAATCGAGGTGCATCGCCTGTCGGTTGGTGAGTACATGGTCAGCGTTCAGAATTGAGAGATCGTTCACTGCCCGTGGAATCCAGCCCGCAGGGCGCTAAAATAGTAGCCCAGCACGGAAGTGCTGGGTGGGCGGCCTAAAATCCTTCTCGAGTCCCGTCAGGGACGGCATACGGCTTTTGCGGCCACGCCGCTTCGTCCTCGCAGAACCGAACTTCCTCCTGAACTTTCGGCTGTCGAAGGTGACCTATGCGGTCCCGTTCTTCGTCACACTCGATTCTTAACCTTTGAAGATGCAGCCTGAAGGCTTGCCGTACTAATTTCGACCGACTCTGCTTTGTTCTCCGTGCGGCCGCATCGGTTTCACGTTGCAGTTCGGCATCGAGGGTGATTTTGATTGCCGACATGATGAATGACTCTACTTCACGTTGGCGGGGCATGCACCCCCTCCCATGAATTAAACTCCCTCTTTCGCTCCCGGAGGCTCTCGCGTGCTGAAACCCACGCTTCGTATTCTGCTGGTTTTTGTCTTTCTCTCTTCTCTCGCTCTTGCCCAGACCAACAACTCTGGTCTCAATGCCGACGGCCAACCCTGGTGGCATCACGCCGTCTTCTACGAGGTTTATCCCCGCAGCTACATGGATAGCAACAACGATGGCGTTGGCGACCTGAACGGCATCGCCTCGAAGATGGACTACCTGCATTGGCTGGGCGTTGACGCCATCTGGATCACGCCCTGCTTTCCCTCGCCGCAGGTGGACTTCGGTTACGATGTTTCGAATTACGTTGACATTGACCCCATGTACGGCACGCTGAAAGACTTCGACCGCATGGAGGCGACGGGCAAGAAAGACGGCGTCAGCATCGTGCTCGACCTGGTGGTCAACCACACCTCCGACCAGCACAAGTGGTTTCTCGAGTCGGAGTCGTCGAAGACCAATCCCTACCGCGACTGGTACATCTGGCGCGACGGCAAGGCTCCGAATCAGCCACCAAACAACTGGACTTCGACCTTCGGCGGCTCGGCCTGGCAGTGGAGCGCGCAAGACCAATCAGTACTATTACCACTACTTCTATCCGCAGCAGCCGGACCTGAACTGGCGCAATCCTAAAGTCGAAAATGCGATCTTCGACGTCACGCGCTTCTGGTACAAGCGCGGAGTTGTGGGCTTTCGCCTCGATGCGGTCGACACTCTGTTCGAAGATCCCAACCTCACCAATAATCCAGTCCTACCCGGCAAAGACGCCTACGGCGAGCCCAACCAGGAGCGCAAGTACAACACCAATCTACCCGAAGTGATGGACGCGCTAGCCGGCCTGCGCAAGGTTGCCAACCAATACAACGCAGTGCTGATCGGCGAGACCTGGACGGACAGCATTGAGAAGCTAAAACGCTACTACGGTCCGCAGCATGATCGTATTCAGATGCCGATGGACCTTGAGTTCACAAAGCTGACGCCGCTTTCCGCCGACGTCTTTCGCCGGCACATTGCGGCCGTAGTCGGCGCCGGCGAGTGGCCGGTATGGGTCATGAGCAATCACGACATCGTGCGCGCCTATAGCCGCTTTGCCGACGGCAGACACAATGACGCCATCGCCAAGGTGCTTGCCGGAATGTATCTCACGCTGCCCGGCACGCCCATCCTTTATTACGGCGAAGAGATCGGCATGCAGAACAACAATCCCACGCGCCGCGAGGACGTGAAGGATCCCATCGGCCGTCTGGGCTGGCCGCAGGAAAAGGGCCGCGACGGCGAGCGCACTCCCATGCAGTGGAGTGACACGCCGAACGCCGGATTCACCACGGGTGTTCCCTGGCTGCCCGTTCCGACGAGCTATCAAACTCACAATGTCGCGACCGAGCAGAAGGACTCGGGATCGATTCTGAATTTTTACCGCAACCTTATCACGCTCCATAAGACCAACAGGGCCCTGCTTGACGGCGACTGGGTAGCGCTCGACCCTGACGATCCGAATGTGTTGTCTTATCTGCGGCGCTACAAGGACGAAGCCGTGATCGTGGTGCTCAATATGTCGCCGAATCAGCAGAAGGTGAGTTTTGATTTATCGAAGCAGGGATTCGCCGGGGCTCAGTTGAAGACCTTGCTGACGGCCGCGAGCTCAGGCCAGAATTTGCCGACGATGGAACTTGGGCCGTTCGCCGTGTATATCGGTGAGGTGACGAAGAAGTAGGTTCTTCGTACCAGCTAATTGCTAATTGCTAGTTACGACTAGCTACTTAATCGTCACCGTAATCACCTGCGAACCAGATACGACGTAGTCCACCGGCGCGGCGGCTTCGTTCACCGCCGATTCGCCCATCACCACCATGTCTTGTGTGCCGCGCATTCCGTCCATCACGTTCATCACTGACAGCGGAAGCGTGGGCATAACCTTGTCATCGACCATGGCTTGCGGATTGGCCTCAAGCAGCGAGATATAAACCTGCGAGTTGGAGTGCTCTTTGTTCAGCAGCGCAATGGTCGAGCCCAGATCCAGACGGCGGCTCATCTCTTTCGACACGCGATGCATCTTGTCGAGGGTTTCGCCGTCGCTGATCAGTATGCGCAGCGTGCCCTTGGGAGTTGAGGTCGGAATCTTAACCGGGATCTCGCGCACCAGGCTCTCGCCGCGGTAGGGCTTAAGCAACGTCTCAATCGTGATTTCATCGCCGGGGCGCGCTTCGGTGACATCGGTGCGCGCGGTTTCCAGACGGGCCGTGCGGCGGTCGGGAACCAGTTCGAAATTCAGCTCCACGCCTTCGATTTTTGGCGTGTCATATGGGTTCTCGAAGATGCGGCTGAAGTGCTCTCCAATCGACATGGCGATGTTGTACGCCGTCGGCGTATTGCCGTCGAGCGGCGCGAACATATTCTGTACTTCCAGTTTGGGGTAGCCGAGCACTGCGATGTCGCCCGCCAGGCGATACGTCGTGTCCTCGCCGTACTCGTTCATGCCTTGCAGCGCATTGAACACCGTGGCCATCATGGCCGCCGGCGTAATCTTCGCGTTGTTCAGCACCTCGTAGTGAAACGTCTTGGGATGGCTGACCCCGCGAATGGTGAGGGTCACCGGAATCATCTCGGGCGCGCGATCGAAGCGGCCCAGGATGCCGGTATGCCGGTCCTGCACAAACGAGCCGATGGTCTCGGTGGTGTTGACGATCTTGAACGAATTCGATGGTGAGGGCAGCGTGGCCAGCACGCGCGCCTTGGTCATCGGCATGTTAATGTTGCCCGATTGCAGAATAGGGTGACCGCAGGCAAGCAGGTGCGAGTCATCCATATAGGTCACGGTGCAGGTACCCGCGATGCTCATGTCGCCGCGCACCAGCAGGGCGCTGACCGCCGAGCCCGGCTCGATCGGCTCCGGCTGCTTCTCGTTGGTCACCGAACCCGCGCCCATGACCGGCATAACTCCGGCCGAGGCGAAATCTTTGGCGAACATCCGCATGGTGTCTTCGCGGAAGCCGGAAAACACAAGCGGCGTGTCGATGGGCTTCAGCAGGTTCGCGTAACCGGCGGCTGTGGCGCTTGCATCACTGGGGAAGCCAGGTCCGCTGGTGCGCGTGGCCTCCTGTTGTTCTCCGCCGTTGCCGCGTGCCAGGTCGCCAGCACTTTTATCCAGCTCATTGATCTCGAGCATGTTGGCGATGGGCGTGATGCCGCAGATCGGCTCCTTGGAAAACTCGCCAATGCGATAGGCGATCGCGCCGACCAGTTTGCCATCGATGTAGACGGGGCTGCCGCTCATGCCCGCAACCACGCCCGTGTACTCGACCCTGGCTCCGTGCAGACGCGCCAAAATGACGTCCGACTTGGGCCCGGCCATACTGCCTAAGGTTCCGAGAATCTCAACGTTGATGGGCTCTGGCTGGGTGCCCTCAAAAACGGTGTACGCCACGCCGCGCATGCCCGGTTTCACCTGGCTTTCCGGCATGATTGGGGTTTTGCGTTCTACGGCGAAGGCGGCCAGTGCGGACAAAAGCAGACAAAACAAGGCGACGCGGCGCAACATGATTGACATCCTTCAGACTCACCCGGCTTCTTTCAGTCTGGGCGCTTCCGCGAACCCAGGCAGCTCTGCCCAGGTACACGGATTTGACGGATGCCAGGCGATTACGTCAAACAAGTGGCACGAAACCGCGTCCGACACCGAATCAAAGTAGCTGAAAGTGCATTTATACTAGCAAACAGTCTGGCCTATGAGGCTCACCGATGTATCCTGAGAAACACCTTAAATTTCAGCAATTTTCGTCCGTAGTCCGGAACTGCGGAGCATTCGCTCTGCTCGCCCTCGCGGTTGTGTGTCTTGCGCCATGGGCGCTCGCCCAATCCTCCGATTCCAGCAGTTCGTCCGCGCAAACCCAGAACGGCCAGAAGCAACCGGACAACGTGCCGGCTGAGGCGGGTGGCCCCGGTGGCGATACCGGCCCCATGGCGGTACCTAAGAAGAAGGACTCCTCGGAGGACGATACGCCTCCGCCGCCGCGTCCAAAGAAGCCGGACAATATGCCCGACTACTCGCTCACGGTTGATGTCCCGCTGGTGACGGTCGACGCTCGCGTCGTGCAGAAGAATGGGCTTCCGCTGGCGTTGCCCCCGAATCTCGCCAAAGAGCACCTCAAGGTGTTCGAGGATGGCGTGCCCCAGAAGATTCAAAGCATCGTGCAGAGCGAAGCGCCCATCACGGCTGTGTTGCTGGTCGAGTTCTCCGAAACCAACTACAACTTCATGTACGACGCGCTCAATGCTTCGTATGCCTTTGCGTCGAACCTGAAGCCCGAGGACTGGGTTGCCGTGGTCGAGTTCGACATGAAGGAGCACATCCTGGTCGACTTCACCCAGGACAAGCAGGCCATCTTCGGTGCGTTGAATGGGCTGCGCATTCCCGGCTTCCGCGAATCGAACCTGTGGGACGCAATGTTTGACACGCTCGACCGGCTCGACCGCATCCCTGGCCACAAGGAACTGGTGGTGGTTGGCAGCGGCGTCGATACCATGAGCCGCATGACCTTCGACAAGATTCTGAAGAAGGTGAAGGCCACTCCCAACGTGACCATCTACACCATCAGCACCGGCAAGGCGATGCTCACCGTGGCCGACACCGGCCTTAATGCGTCCGAATACATGATGAAATACGTGGCAGCCGATGCCGAGATGAAGCAGTTCGCGTCGCTTACCGGTGGACGCTGGTACGGGCCGCGTTTTACCGCCGAGTTCCCGGAGATCTTCCGCGAGATTGCCCAATCTATCCGCAATCAGTTCACCATCACCTACAAGCCCACCAACGCCAAGCAGGATGGCACCTACCGCAAGCTCAAGGTTGAACTGGTCGGCCCTGACGACAAGCCCCTGGTGATCAAAGACGAGAAGAACAAAGACGTGAAGTACCAGATCATCGCGCGCGACGGCTACACCGCCAAGCACGAGGTCGAATAGGGAACCTGGGCGCCGGTCCCCGTTTTAGTTCTTGACGAACGCGAGAGCCTTGTTGAAGCTGAGAGGTTGCCTGGAGGCTTCTGCGATGCGCATCTCGCGTTTGTCGTTGGTTGCCGTACTTCTCCTCTCCACCCTGGCTTCAGCCGACCTGAAAATTAAGACCCGCACCACGGTCATGGGACACACGACCGAGAACACGGTGTATATCAAAGGTTCGCGCGAGCGTACCGAAATGAGTTTCGGGGGCCGCAGCATGAGCACCAGCATCATGCAGTGCGACCAGAAGCGCCTGATCAGCGTAACCGGCAATCAGTGCATGGTGATGCCCTTTGGCGAGGGTGAAGCCTCGTGTCCGGCAACGCCCAGCATGCGCGACATGATAAGGGGCAAAGCCCCCAGTGAACCCCCGCGTGCCGGAGGCGTCGTGACCATCACCCGCACCTCCACCGACACCGGCGAGCGCCAGGACATGTTCGGCTACAAGGCGCGCCATATCAAGAGCACCATGATGATGACTTCCAGCCCCGATGCCTGCAATCAGTCCAACATGAAAATGGAGATGGATGGCTGGTACGCCGATTTCGCCGGCTTCTCTTGCGGCGACGAGTCGTATCGCTCCATGGCCTGCGGCGGAGGAGGCTCAAAAGCGGGCTGCCGCGACAAGATCGTCATGAAAGGCGGAGGCGGCACGCCGCTGGGCTATCCGCTGAAACAGACTATGACTATGACCAGCAAGGAGCAGACCTTCACCATGACCACCGAGGTGATCGAGCTGACTAATACCTCGCTGGAACCGGCGCTGTTCGAGCCTCCGCCGAACTGTCAAACCATGGACATGAATGCGATGATGGGCACCGCACCCGCCGCTACGAGTGCGGCCGCGGATCCGGTTGCGAAGCCGGCTCCCAGCGCGGCCCCTGCACCTGCGGTGCAACCTGCACCTGCTGCCACAGTCGCGCCCAAGGCTGCCGGCGTGGTGCGCGTGGGTGTGGTGAAGATCAATGACAAGAGCGGGCAGTCGCTGCCGACGAATAATCTCCGGCTCAACCTGATGGACGAGCTCGGTCGTCAGCAACTGGAAGTCGTGCCGCTTGACGCCGAGGCTCCTCACGCTGAGGTGGAGAGCGAAGCCCGTGCCAAGCACTGCGACTACGTCGTCTACACCGTTCCGACCGACGTGAAGGACGCAGGTAGTGGCGGCATCGCTGCGGCTTCACTGCCGAAAGGCGTGCAACTCGATCCGGCAAAGTATCAGGCCTTGACGCTGATCACGCTCTATAAAGTAGGTAAGCCTACACCTGAACTCGCCAGCATCCCGGTAGCGGCCCAGGCCGATGGCCTGGCAGTGAACGCCGTCGAGGAAACCTTCGTGGTTGAAGCCAACACCGTTGCCAAGCAGGTCGCGGAGGACGCTCACCCCAAGCCGCCGGCTAAAGCGGCTCCGGCAAAACGAACGGCTCCCAAGAAATCGCAGTAGTGTGCGGTGGGCCGCTGTCGCTGTGGCTCGTGCCGTCAAGACGGCGCGCAACAACGAAAACTTGTACGCGCGATCCTTTGTTTTCAGCGCTATAGCACAATTTTGTTCGTAAAATCTTGAGCCCGTGGAACTTACACGCAAATTCCAGATTACAAAGAACTTACTGGGCTGCGTCCATCCTCTACGGAAGGTTCTCGTGGGCCCTCGATTAAATGTATTTAGGTTGCTGAGCGGAAATGCACCGAGGAAGCGGGCGGCGCAGGTTACGAAGGTCGCAGACGATTCCCGAAAGGGGAATTGAGGGAAGTCAGGTGCCGCTCCCCGGTCCTCGGCAAGCACGATCTCTTGGCTGGAAGGGCGTTCCGGCCAAACTCGGGCAAGGTTGACACACTTGAGCTCCTACTTCGCCGCCGACAAAAACCCGCGAATCGACTCCAGAGTCTTCTGCGGGGCTTCCACCATTGGGGAGTGCCCGGAACCTTCGACGATTGCAATTTGCGCGCCCGGAACCTGCTCGAAAAGCTTGGCACTTGCCGGCGGTACGATCGCGTCTTGAGCACCAAAGATGGCCAGTAGTGGAGGCAAAGGCAGCAAGGCAGCGATTCGCTTATACGGAGGCTTCGCCTGGCGATAAGCGATGCTCTCTTCATGGGCCGAGTGAAAGGCTGTGTAGGTTAGCTGCTTCAGGTCGGTTACAAATGCATCGGGAACCGGAAACCCTGGTGCGAATCCCTGCTCTAGTCCGTGGCGAAGCGCGTCATCAGTTTGCAATCGCGATAGCAGTTGTCCCACCACCGGCTCCAGGTAAAGGTGGGTGAGGGGAGTAAACGTTCCATCCGCCACAGCCGGGCTGTCAATCAGGATCATGCGCTCGATGCGCGCCGGATTTCGCTCAGCTAATGCAGTCGCAACTTCTCCGCCCATAGAGTGGCCGATGACGGTGACGCGCTCGACGCCTAGCGTGTCGAGAACGGCGGCGACCAACTCGGCCTGGCGCGGGATGCTATAGCCGCTCGCCGGGGCGGCGGTGCCTCCGTGGCCAATAAGGTCGATCGAGATGACAAGATGGTCAGAGGCAAGCTGCGGCGCAATCGCGTCCCACCAATCGATGGCCGCACCAAACCCATGGATGAGCACAATCGCCGGGCCCGAACCCTGGACACGCACGTTGGCTGGAACGACGCTGGTGCTCATCACCTGGCCGCCTTCGCGAGCCATCGCGACGCGCGTATGCGAATCGACCCTTTGCGCGTTGAGCAGAAGAGCAGCGCAAAGAGCAGCGACGATAACAAGGGCGCGTTTCATGACACGGTGCAGAATACAGCTTGGAGTGGTTTGCGAGAAACCGTCGCATCCCGGTGGTGCTTATCCAATTCCAAAACATTCTCGCCTTAGCACCGCGCTGGCGCTTGTAAGACAGCGACCTCGGAAACTATGCTCGTTGGCTGATCTCTCTACGCGCGATCTTGCGCGCGCGTGCCCGAAGGAGAATAGAAATGCCCTGCTTGCCGCACCTCCGCCGTATCGTCCCTGTGCTCGCTCTTATTGCTCTCCTCAGCCTGCCAGTGTTAGCGCAGAAATATACTGCGCCCAGCATGCCGCAGATCGGATCGGCCAACACCGTGACTGCCGATCCCAAGGTGCCGCGACCCGCAGGGCAGCCTTGTACGGTGCAGCTCTTCAGCAATCTTGATTTTGCCGATTTCAATCCTAAGTTTTTCACTTATTCGCCGGAGTGTGCGGGCCCGTGGGCGAAGGTCGTGTTGAATGCCGACTGGTCAGTCGATGCCGGCCGTCAGTTTGATCGCACGGCAGAGATCTGGATTGGCGGCACCAACGTTTATTTCGGCACCACCGCGGAGCCCTCGAAGACCGTCGAGCGTTCGTGGCACGCCGAGGTTGACCTTACCGACTACAGTACGTTGCTTACCACCGCGCAAGGTGGACGAGTTGACCTGGGCAACCTGGTGAACGACACCTACACCAGCCATCTTCATGGCAGTGCGTATGTTCAGTTCTATCCGGTGGGCAAACATCAGCAGCCTCCTGCGATAGCCGACCTGGTGCTGCCCATGGCGGCGGATGCCACCGGCGGAACGGTTGCGCTGAACACAGGCAGCGACCAACTGGCGAAGAGCTTCAGCCTGCCGGCGAATGTGGAACGGGCCTATCTCGATGTCTTCGCGCAAAGCCAGAGCGGCGACGAGTTCTGGTATACCTGCGCGCCGAACGATGTTGCCGCCGAACTCTACAACTGCGGCAACACAGCTTTCCGTGAAGGCGAAGTATCGATAGACGGCAAGCCTGCCGGTATTTCTCCGGTTTACCCGTGGATTTATACCGGAGGTATCGATCCTTACCTATGGCGTCCTATACCAGGTATCCAGGCACTGAACTTCGAACCGTATCGTGTCGATCTCACTCCGTTCGCGTCCCTGCTGAGCGATGGCTCGCAGCATACGGTAGCGGTCAGCGTCTACAACGCCAACGGGTATTTCTCGGCGACCGCAACCCTGCTGGTCTATCTCGACCACGGTTCGCAGCAGGTGACCGGGGCATTGCTGAAGGACACGCTCGGGCAGCCGGATCCCACGGTGAAGGAGAACATCAACACCAATGGCACGGCATACTACGGAAATCTTTCGGTGTCATCGAACCGTGGCTTCGTGGTGTCGGGATACGTGAATACTTCGCACGGCAAGGTGCAGACCGACGTCGCGCAGTCCATCACCTTTTCCAACGCGCAGACGTACAACGTCTATATCGATGGGTCGGTGTACGACCAGACGGTGAAGCAGAACACCAGCATTGCCGCGCAGACGAGCACGAAGTCGTCGGCAGGACTGCGGCTCGACTACGGGCTGAAAGTCTGGCCGCTGACGCTCAACTATGCCTATAACGCTTATAGCGATAACTCGCAGAAACAGGTTACGTCCATCACCCAGGGCCTAAGCGAAAACCATCTCACCACCCAGAACGGCTGGCCTATCTACTTCAGCACGATGGATGTGTCGGAAAATCCCGGCGACACGCTGTTGATCGATCCCAACGGCGTCGCTACTCCGACGAACCAGAGCAATACGGAGCGCTTCACCTACGTCGACTCGAACCGCACATGCTGGGACCGCACGGTGAAAGCCAACGGCGGCACGCTGACCAGCTATAAGGATGGCTGTGGAAAGAAGTAACTTGCCTGGATGCTGTCAAAACCCACACATTCCACCGCGTAAGGAATGTGTGGGCCATTCAGCAATTTCATTCTGTGGAGCTTCGCATTTATTTGGAAAAGTGCTGGGTATCGTGCTAATGTCGCACGGTGTTGCGCGAATATTTTTTCGCTTGACATCAACTTCGGTTGCAGGCACTCTTTTGCGAGTGCCACGTAGTCTCCTCGTCGTCGGCTGATTAACAACTCAACTAAAACAAGGGCTCACTTAGCCGGCCTCACAGATGCCCAATTCCACTCGTAGTTCGTCAACTGGCCGCTTTAACTTTCACTGGAGGTGAGTCGTGGTGCGGACGTGTCGTTTCGTTGTGGCAATTCTTTTCATGGTAAGCATGCTTACTGCCTGGGGTTCGGCCACTAAGGCCACTAAGACAGTTCCGGGCGTGACAATCACCCTCAACTCCGGCGTGCAGAGTCCACAGTTCCTTGGCACCAGCGTCCTCTGGTATGCCACGGTGCAAAATGGGCAGCAGGGGCATGTCTACGATTACCAGTTCGTGATAACCCTCCAGGGCCAGAGTCAGCTGGTGAGGGACTTTCAGACAGACAACTCATTCGTCTGGGTGCCGTACACAGTGGAAGGCACATACACCGTCACTGTGACGGTTCGTGACGTCACCAACTTGTCCTACATTGTTTATCCACCGGTTTCGCAACAGTTCGTCATCTTGCCGTATGTAACCTCGATCGGCGGGTCGGCTGTAAATCCTACGTCTCATCCCCTGGTGGCATTGTTTAGTGCGCGCCCGCCCTGTAAGTCAGGCGACTTTCTTCTGGTGCGGTTCACCCAAAAGGGTTCGAACGTCTCAAGCATAACCAACAATGTGCCGTGTTCCACCACGACCAGTACCAACTTCTATATCGCGGGGATGTTGCCGACCACGCAATACCTGATGCATTGGGAGATTGTCAGCACCGGCATATCAACTAAAGGGCCGGATCTTTCATTCACCACGGGGCCGATTTCGGCGAACTACCCGGCGACCCACTTCACGGTGAATGTTCCGCCGCAACAGCACGATTCGCAGTATCCGGTTGTGCTGTTTCATCTACTCCCCACAAATCTCTCTCACTGGCCGTCGGCGACTGATCTGTCGGGCAATGTGATTTGGTACTTTCCGAGTCCCCTGCAGATGACCCGCATGGAGCCGGGAGGAATCGTGTTTGGGTTCCCAGACGACAGCACCTTCGTTGAATATGACCTGGTCGGTAACAAGGTTCTGCAAACCAACGTCGCGCGAATTAATGAGCAGTTGGTGGCGAAGGGTTTCCGGAAGCTGGATGATTTCAATACCCATGAAACCCGTCGTCTGCCCAACGGCAACTTCCTGCTGCTGGGTTCAAGCGACCTGGTGTCGACCCAGTACCAGGGAGGCACGCAACAAGATCCTGTCGACATTCTCGGCGACCTGATCCTGGTGCTGGATCACAATCTGCAGTTAGTTTGGGCCTGGGACTCGTTTTCACACCAGGACCTTAGCCGAGAAGCTACGCAGGGTGAGATCTGCACGCACGGTGCGGGTGGCTGTCCCGCGTTTCCGGCGAACTTCTCCCAGGCCAATGACTGGTTGCACACCAATGCGGCGCAGTTGACCCCGGATGGCAACATCATTATTTCGGAACGTCACCAGGACTGGGTGTTGAAGATTAATTATCAGAACGGACAAGGTGACGGCAGTATCCTTTGGAAGATGGGGCCATTCGGTGATTTCACCATGACCAATCCTCCGCCAACCCTGTGTGGTGACCCGAACGTTTTTCCATGGTTCACCCACCAACACGACGCCGCATTTCAGCCTAACGTCAGCCTATCGCTTGGGACCAGCTTCTTCACTGTCTTTGATGACGGCAACCTGCGCAACGCAGAGTGCGGTGGAAACCAGCACAGCCGCGGCATCGCCATGTTGGTAAGCGAGAAAAACAAGACGGTCACTCTGGTAACTGAGGGCGACCTTGGTGGATACTCTGCCGCTTTGGGCAGTGCCGACCTGCTGATCGCTTCCGACGGTATTTACACCAGCTATGGCAACGGAGCGTTGACCAACCCTCCGCCGCAAGCTGCAACATCGACGGAACTCGATCTCAGCGGCAAGATTGTCTATCAAATCCAGGTCGATTCCTGGTCTTACCGGACATACAGAAGGCGGGATCTCTACACCCCAACCTTGCCGTAATTTAATCCCTGGCGGTGTCCCACACATTCCACAGTTTGGAATGTGTGGGGCATCCCAAGCTTCTAATTGCGACGTTCACTAACCTTCCCTGCAAAGTTAATCTGTACAGAAACCAAGGTTAGCCTGCACCATTTCATTCCTACTCGTACCGCTATTTAACTAAGACCGATCTAAGGTAAAACCCTTCTACAACCTAAGGCAGGCTCCAGATGTCTCGGCCACGAGACCTAAATCCGAGGGTCAATCTGTTTCCAAACAATGAAATACGCTGCCACCTAAGGGTGCCATCTAACTCCACTAAATTGCCTTGTTCTCCGGATATATCTAATTTCCGCTAAATTGCCTTGTTTTTTGAATAGCACCAAGTACACAATACCCTCGCTAGTTTCGCCGACCCTCGAAATATCCCCCGGCGAAAAGGCCCATTCTCGTTCCCAGGACAATCAGGACAGTTTTGAAGGAGAAGTTTGCATGAAATGCGTTGCGTCCCTCGTCGCAGCCTTGGCCTGCTTTGCTGTGGTGCCTCTCAATGCTCAAATACCGCATTTCCAGCACGTGATTATCGTCGTGCAGGAGAATCGCACACCCGACAATCTGTTTCAGGGGCTATGCGCACCGCCGTATGGTACTCCCGACTCGTGCAGCACCAGCCCGGGCGCGAACCAATACAACATTCAAACCTCGAAGTGGCGAGACAGTACGACCGCGAGAGGCTACACGCAACCGCAGTTGGTCGCCTTGGGAGCCCAGTACGACTTAGACCACAGTCATCTGGGATACATACAGATGTGCGACAACCTGTTCGCACTAAATGTTCCGTGCAGGATGGATGGGGCCGCCAAGGTGCCTTGCGCCGGCACGTGTCCCAGCAAGCCACAGTTCCGCTACGTAGATAACTCAACGGGAGCTCTGAATCCCTACCTGGACATTGCGACGCAATACGGATTTGCGAACTACATGTTCCAGACCAATCAGGGACCAAGTTTTCCAGCTCACCTGTATCTATTCGGAGGTACTTCGGCACCGAGTGCCGACAACGATGCCGCTGGTATCTTCGCCGCCGAAAATACCATTCCGGGCGGCTTACCGGCCGGCTGCACCGCCGACATGAACACGTTTGTTTACCTGATCTCACCTCCCGGACATGAGAGCTCTCAGATCTTTCCCTGTCTTGACTTCCAGACTCTGGGCGACTTCCCGCAAGCCTTTTCCTGGAGGTACTACACCCCCAGCGCCGGCAACATCTGGACCGCTCCCACTGCCATTCAACACATCTGCCAATCGAGTGGATACAACGGGAATTGCCAGGGCGACCAGTGGACAAGCAACGTTGACCTCACTCCGGCCGACGTCTTCAATGACATCAGCCAATGTAATCTGCAGGGTGTAAGTTGGGTCATTCCCGCCGGGCAGAATTCAGATCATCCGACCTTTGGCACAGGCGGTCCGTCGTGGGTGGCTTCCATCGTGAATGCTGTGGGAGCGAGTAATCAATGCGACGGGGGGTTGGGATATTGGAATGACACCGCGATCCTGATCGTCTGGGACGACTGGGGCGGGTGGTACGACCACGAGCCGCCGAGCCTCAGGCCGCAACCGCAAAGCGACTACGAGCAGGGCTTCAGGGTTCCTTTGTTGGTGGTGTCGGCCTATACCCCGGCTGGCTACATCGATAACAACCGCTACGACTTCGGAAGCGTCCTGCGATTTGTCGAGCAGAACTTCGGACTGCAGGAGGGCGTGCTGAACTTCGCGGACGCACGGTCGCAAACCGACTTGGCCCCGTTCTTCAGTTCTCAGCAGGCTCCACGGCCGTTCAAGAGGATCTTCAGCGTAAAGGACGCAGCCTTCTTCCTTAACGACAAGACGCCTCAACTCGATCCGGACGACGACTAGTCGAGAGACGAAAGAATTTCGCGGGGTGCCCACACCTTCCTTCGTGGAAGGTGTGGGCACCCGGATGTTTGGTGATTCAACCAGAGAAGAGGCGTACGCGCCGAGTGCATGAGACACGGTGGCCCGTTCCAAAGCGGGTTCACTGCAGCCTCTTCGTAGCCGATTCCAGCCAGAGCCTCGTCTCACCCCTGTTACAATTCGTTACGAAATCCGGCGACCTGCCGGATCACACGACTCGAACTTCTGGCCTCGCGATTCCGTATCTTCTACCAGCCTGAAAAGCTAACTTAGGCCAGGAGTAAAGCCTGTTGGGAGCGCTGTTTGGACGACGCCCAAGCCGTAAATGCACTGGTACGCCGCTGTGTTGCGGGCGATGCCGCTGCTTGGCAGGAAATCGTTCAGCAATATAACCGGCGTATCTACAACATCTGCTACCGGTTCTCCGGCTCGGCGGATGACGCGGCTGACCTGACCCAGGAAGTGTTCATTAAAATCTACCGCACTCTCGGCACGTTTGACGGGAGCCGGGCCGCCTTCATGACGTGGGTTACCACGGTAACTCGCAATCTGCTGGTCGACCACTTCCGCAAGGGAAAATATGACCGGGTGACAGATTCTCTGGACGCGACGCCCGGAAATCAGGAAGATGGTCTCTCTATCTCTGATCAGCTGGAAGACCAGGGGTCAACTCCAGAACAGCGGGTACAAAGCCAGGAGACCCAGAAGATGGTGCAGTCGGCCCTGCAGAAGCTTTCGCCTGAGCTGCGGGAGGCGGTGATCCTGCGCGATTTGCAGGATATGGACTACAAGGAGATTGCCAAAGTGCTCAATGTCCCCGAGGGAACTGTGAAGAGTCGCATAAATCGGGGACGAACGGAACTAGCGAGAGTGTTGCAACGTACCTATGGACAGGTTAGTTGAGTTATGACGGACAACACCCAATCCGGAATGCAGTGCGTTGAGTGGGAGGCCTTGCTGGCCGATGCCCTCGACGGGACGCTGCACGGCTCTCGGCTGGCGGGCTTTGAGGCCCACCAGCACGCCTGCCCGGCTTGCGGTGCGCAGTACCAGGAAGCCGCCGCCGGAATGCACTGGCTGAAGGCGTTGGATGATGTCGAGGTCCCGCTCAACCTGGTGCACAACATCATGGTGCAGACGGTAGGGGCGTTGCCGGAGCCGCGGGTGAAGACGGTGGCAGCCGGCGAGAGCTGGTGGGGCCGGATGAAAGGCCGCCTGGCTCCTGTCTTTGCCCCGGTGGTAACGCCGCGCTTCGCCATGTCGTTTGGCATGGCCTTCTTCTCCATCACCATGATTCTGAATGTTGCCGGCTTCCGAGTGAGCGATCTGAAGCACGTTGACCTGAGCACCAAGGGAATCCAGAAAACGTACTACACGACGGAAGCGCGCGTGGTGCGGTATTACGAGAACATCCGCCTGGTGTACGAAATCGAGTCGCGGGTACGCGATTTGCGCCGCGCCGCCCGGCCCGAGGACAAGCAGCAGGAGGAACAGCCGACGCCGAAGAACCCCAACAAGACGCAGAACCAGCAGCAAAAGGAGTACAGACGAAATGGCAGTAACGGGCAGGAGCCGCAACTGGCTCAAGCCCCGGCCGCAGTCGAACAGCAAATGAATCGGGCCCGGCAGAACAGGAAAACTATATGAACTGCGCCAATCATGCAGACATTCCCGCAACGGCGTATTGCCGCACCTGTGGTAAACCGGTGTGCGCAATCTGTGCGCGGGACGTGCGTGGCGTCGTCTACTGCGAGGATTGTCTCGCAGCCCAGGTGAGCGGCACCATGCCGCCTCCACCCCAACCCGGTGTCGTGGCTCCCGGTTCGCCTACGGTCGCCAGCGGCAGTCCCGGATTGGCCGCCTTGCTGGGATTCATTCCCGGTGTCGGTGCCATGTATAACGGCGAATACGGCAAGGGCTTCGTCCATGTGCTGATCTTCGCCACCTTGATCTGGGCGGCGGATAACATCAGCGGCCTTTTCGGCCTGGCGATAGCGGCATTCGTCCTCTATATGCCGATTGAGGCTTATCAAACGGCCAAGGCCCGCCAGATGGGATTGCAGCCTCCCGACCCGTTCGGGTTCAACAACGTGTTCGGCTCTCGCTCTCCAGTGGGCGCCGTGGCTACGCCAGGTGGCGCAGTCCCCGTAGCTCCGGTTGAGGGCGTGCCAGTCGCACCGCTGATGGAAGAGCCGGCAGATGACAAGCAGATTCCGATTGGAGCATTTGTGCTGATCGGGCTGGGGGTCCTGTTCCTGCTGGGCACTTTCGGCTGGCTGCATTTTGAGTGGGTATGGCGCTTTTGGCCACTCATCCTGATCGCCGTCGGCATTCGCGTGCTGATGAAGCGCAATCGGATGGGGTACTGAGGAGGCGTCATGCGATACAGATATAACCCTTATTGCGGGTGCGCTCGCTGCCGAGCTCACGGATACATGGGGCCTGCGGTCCTGATCACGTTGGGCGTGCTGTTTCTGCTGGCGCAGGTCACCTCGTCCTACTGGCTGAACTTTGACCGTACCTGGCCGGCGCTGTTGATTGTGATCGGCCTGATGTTGTTCCTGCGGCATAGCGCTCCGGCCGACGGACACATTCCCCGCGAGTATGTGGGCGTGCCCCCGGCGCAACCTGTACCCCCGGTGAATGCGGGATATGGCCAAGCGCCTTATGGCCAAGTTCCTTATGGACAGCCGCCCTACGCGCAAGCGCCGGTCGCGCCGCCGGCACAGGGTCCAGTGGTGACGCCCGCGCCCATACAGCCCGGAGGAAATTTGCCCGCTGCACCCTACGATCAGAGTGGAACGAACCCGAACGATACGGGGGTGCACAATGGCTAGCACCTACACGCCACCTCCGATGACGCCCATGCCACCGCCCCGTTATCAGCGGTCGCTGGCAGGACCGATCGTGCTCATCGTCATCGGCTGCCTGTTCCTGCTGCATAACTTCGGCATCCGGCTTCCCATATGGCGGGCCTTCGGACACTACTGGCCGCTGCTGCTCATCCTGTGGGGCGTGATCAAGCTGGTGGAGCATACCAATGCTAACCGGCAAGGCTACCGTACCGCGGGCATTGGTGCCGGCAGCGTGCTGCTGCTGGTGCTGATCATTATCCTGGGCTTGGGCGCGCACTACAGCCACGACGTGAACTGGGGCGGCGTGCGCGACCAGATCCAGATTGATGACGACCTGGGCGGCATGTTCGGCAACGCGTACACCTATGACGACACCTTGGAACAGACCTTCCCTGGTGACGGCAACCTGCGCATCGTGAGCGATCGCGGCGCCATCAACGTGCAGCCGAGCGATGGCGACAGCATCAAGGTTGTGGTTCACAAGAAGCTCTACGCCAACAACCAGAACGACGCCGACAAATACAACCAGGGCAGCAAGCCCATGCTTACGGTCAATGGCACTTCGGTCCTGTTGAACGCCAACACCAACGGAGCCGGCGACCACGGCGTGACCACTGACATGGATGTCTTCGTCCCGCGCAAGGCCGCTGTGGATGTGGCCAGCCGGCGAGGCGACCTGAACGTCACCGACCGCAAGGCCGACGTGAAAATCTCAGGGCAGCATGGCGATGTAGTGCTGAATGATATCGCCGGCGAGGTGAAGATCAACCTGGAAAAGGGCTCTGTCCGGGTCTCGAAGGTCATGGGCGACGTTGATGTCGACGGTCGTATTGATGATGCGAGTGTCGATGACGTGAGCGGGGCGGTGCGCTTGAACGGCGACTACTTCGACAGCATTCGCGTCTCGAAGATCGCGAAGACGGTGATCTTCAAATCATCGCACTCCGATCTTTCCATGGCATCCGTGCCCGGCGACGTGGAAATCTCCGGCGACACCTTGCGCGGCACCGACGTGACTGGTCCGTCACGCCTGGTGATGCGCTCGAAAGAAGTTCACCTCGACAATGTCAGCGGCGACCTGGAACTTGAGTCCAGCAACGGCGACATTGAGGTGCAGGCGGCAAACAAACTGCCACTGGGCAAGATGAACATCACCGGCAAAAAAGGCGATGTGACGGTGGTGCTGCCGCCGAATGCGGGATTCCAAGTCGACGCGACCACCCGTAAAGGCGATATTAGCACCGACTTCAGCAACATCAAGGTGGACGAAGTTGGCGGCGGAACCTCGCGCGCTACCGGCAGTGTGGGCAACGGTGCTACGCACCTGGTGATCAACGCTGACATGGGAGACATCAAGATCAACAAGAGCTAGAAGTTCGAGTAAGACAGGACCCCATTCCGCCGTGGTTTGGCGGGGTGGGGCTTTTTTGTTGCAGCCAGCCGTTTGCAGAACAGGCCCGACAATCAAGCCCAGTGCGGAAGCACTGGATATACGCTGCCGTCCCTGAAGGGGGCGATTCTTTCAAGGGCACGTGTTCCCAACGCTTCCGCGTTGGGCTGGAATTGTTTCCACGCGTCTCACCCGAAAGGGAACTGAAGCGAGAAGCCAGGAGTGTACTTGCCTTCGCTCTGCTGGGTGGCGCAAACTGAGAGCGCCATTCAGCTTAGGCTGCATCTTGCAGGGCTGTTGTGCCGACAGGGGTACGCAACTGACTGGTAGGGCACATCGAACGTTCGCCGCCGCTCTGTTGTTCGTCCTGCTTGCAGGGTTAGTGTCCTCGGCATGCGCCGCTACCTCCGCTTCTTCCCACGCACCCACCAGTACCAGCGTCGAACCGGCGTCAGTCGAGTTTTGGAACCGGCACATCGCGACCTTGCGCGCGAATCTTGCCGGCGCTGATCCCCAGGACCGCGCCGAGCGTGCTGAACAGCGGCTGAACGAACTGCCGATCTCCGCCCAACCCACAGACATCGAACTCAGCCGCCTCACCTTTCAAAATGAAGATGCCACAGCCTTCATGTTTTCGGGCAGGGTGCTGTTCGTGCTGAGCCCCGGGGACGTTGATAAGGAAGGCGGCGAGACCCTGGAGTCGGCGGCACAGTCCGCGAAGTCGGCGCTGGCTGAAGCGCTCAAGGCGCGTGACGATGAGCGCCGCTGGCCCGTCATCCGCCGTGGAGTGTTGTTTTCGCTGTTGAGCCTTCTTCTAGTGGCGGGATTTCTGTGGGTGGTGTGGAAGTCTTTTCACCTCGTGTTCGATTACGTACACGAGAAAGAGAATACCTTCCCCTACCGGCTGCGGTTTTATGGAATCGAACTGCTGCCTCACATTGCGGGGGTGCTCTACACCGGGCTGCGAATTGCCGCCTGGCTGCTCACGCTGGGCGCCATCTATGCCTGGCTTACCACCGCCCTCGGCTTCTTTCCCTACACCCAACCCTGGGGACGTCAGCTCGGCGGATTCGTGTTCAACTTCATCCACACGCTGGGTATGGCTGCCGTGGAAGCGCTGCCGGGAATTTTCTCCTGCATCGTCATCTTTCTGATTGCCCGCTGGGTGGCGCGGCTGGGCAAGGCTTTCTTCCGCCAGGTAGGTGACAGCACCATCCGAATCTCCTGGATGGATCCGGACATTGCCAACGCCACCGAACGCATTTTTGCTTTCATCGTCTGGGTCTTCGCCGTCGTGGTGGCCTATCCATATATACCCGGTTCGAGCAGCGAAGCTTTCAAAGGCATCAGCGTCTTTTTCGGACTGGTGGTTTCGCTGGGTTCTACCGGAATCATCAACCAGGTGATGAGCGGATTGTTCGTGGTGTATTCCAAGGCGCTGAAGACCGGCGACTGGGTTGCCGTCGGAGACAAGACCGGCGAAGTGCTGGAAGTCGGGCTGCTCGCGGTGAAGCTGCGCACTGTTGAATTGCAGGAAGTCACGGTACCGAACTCCGTGGTAGTGACCACAGCGACGACGAACTACACGCGGTTGGGATATGAATTTGGCATGCCGGTGACGTGTTTGGTCACCATCGGTTATGACGCCCCGTGGAGACAGGTACACGCCCTGCTTTTGCTCGGCGCCGAACGCACCAAGGGTTTGCGAAGCGATCCCGCGCCCTACGTTCTGCAGCGCGCGCTGTCTGATTTTTACGTTGAGTACACGCTCATCGCCAGGCTGCTGGGCAACCAGTTCAGCCCGGAGACGGTTTCCGAGCTCTATGCCAACGTTCAGGATGCCTTCAACGAATACGGCGTGCAGATTATGTCGCCACACTTCGTGATGCAGCCGCATCAGAACGTGGTGGTGGACAAGTCGCAGTGGTACGCTGCGCCGGCGACGGCGAAGAATGGCGAACCGGCGGCGCCAGAAAAGCGGTTCGAAGCCAGCCGATAATCGTACTTTGAGTCCCCCTCCATAAGCTCAGTCCGGGAGTTTCATTTGCCGACCAAAGTGGAACGGCGCACTGTCGATTTAAGCGGGTATCCCGAGCTGGTCGTCATCTACCTGGGGATGCGGGTGAACCGCATGACCGGGCTGAAGACACTGTTCGGATTCGGACCGAAGATTTCGGCCTCGGTCGAGGCGCAGCCGAGCGGGCTGCTGCTGCACGAGACCATGCTTTACTCGTTGTTTCCCGCGCATGTCGGAATGCGACAGTACTGGCGCGATCTGCCTTCACTGATGGCGTGGACACGCTCCGAGCCGCATCGCGAGTGGTGGAAGAAATTCCTGCGCGACTCGGGCGGCACCGGCTTCTGGCACGAGACCTACCTGATGCAGGGCGGCATGGAAGCGATCTACGACGACATGCCGCAGCCTATCGGGATGATGCGCTTTGCTCCGGTGAAACCCGCACGAGGCCCAATGTTCGGAGCTTCGCATCGCGCCGGAGCAACGCCGTCGGCTGAAGCTGTGCTTAGCGAAACCGAGCTGTACGGTAAATAGTGCGGCGTGCGCACGGATCATGCGCACTAGCGAGTTTCGGCTCACCGCATATTGTCGAGCACCGAGCCGACGATTCCTCCCACCACACCGCCGCCGACTGCCTCTCTCGACGTGTCGCGCGGAAGGTAGCGTTCAATCGCGTGCGCCAGCTTTGCGATGGGCAGGGTCTGTAGCCAGATGCGTCCCGGGCCGGTGAGCGCTACCAGGAAAATGCCGTCCCCGCCGAAGATCATGTTCTTGATTCCCGGAACCGTCGTGACCTGGAAGGACACGCTGCCCTGAAAGGCGCCGACGTGGCCGGGATGAACGAAGAGCGTCTGTCCCGGTTGCAGGTCGCGGACGACAAGTTCGCCGGAGAGTTCGAGCCATGCGGTTCCTTGTCCGCTGAGGTGCTGCAACATGAAACCACTACCGCCGAAAATGCCCGCTCCGAGCGACTGCTGAAATCCCACGCTGATTTGAATCTGTGGCGTGGCGCAGAGAAATCCATTGCGATGGATCATGTACTCGTGTCCGGGGGCGACCTCGACGGGAACGATGTGGCCGGGCAGCTTGGTGGCAAACGCCAGTTCGCCGACGGCTCCGACCGCGCGGTATTCCGTCATGAAGATGGAGCCCCCGCCGGCGACGCGCTTCAGCACTCCGAAGAGACCGCCGCCGCCGCCGAATTGCGTATGGGTGGTCATCTGCACGCCGCTGCTCATCCACGACAACTCGCCCGCCTCGGAGATGATGGACTCGTTGGGCTGGAGAGCGAACTCGAGCACGGGCATGGTGGTTCCGGTGATCTGGCTTTGCATGGAGACTCCTTGAGAACAGGTGAACTTCACTACCGAATCTGTATTTTATGACGCCGAGCTCAGCAACATTCGGGATATCATGGGTTTGCTAGTGAGTACCTGTTGCAAATTCGTGGTATCCGGCCAAAATTCAGGATAATTCTGATAAGCATTTCAGTTTCCTGAGGTGAGCAATGGTGCGTGCAAGATCACTACTCGCGTGTGCTGCCGTATCATTCGTTCTCTTCCTGAGCGGATGCGGCGGCGGCGGCAGCTCCAACGGGAATTCAACTGGGCCGCTCTCGATTACCACCAGCACCGCGCCGCAGGGAGTGGTCGGAGTCGCTTACAACCTCGCGCTCACTGCAACCGGCGGAGCTACGCCATATGCCTGGAGTCTGTCGAATGGCAACTTACCAGCAGGGTTGGCGCTGAGCCGAGACGGAGTGATTTCCGGCACTCCAACCGCGCCGGTAAATTCCAGCTTTACCATAGGACTAACTGACTCGCAGCACCCGCCGGCAGTGGCTACCGCTGTTCTCGCGATTCAGATCAACGCGACGCTCAGCATCACAACCTCGGCATTGCCAAACGGGAATTCCGGCATTCCCTACAGCGTGCAGCTATCTGTGACGGGCGGCGTTTTTCCATATAAATTCTCAATTACACAAGGAGGCTTGCCCGCCGGCTTGACCTTGGATCCATCCAAGGGAGTCATCTCCGGTACGCCTACCGGCTCGGGAACCTCTAACTTCACATTAGCGGTTTCAGACAGCGCAAATCCGGCAGACAGTACCACTGCCGCTTTAAGCCTGGTGATTGCACCACCGCCTCCACCTCCTCCGCCGATGGGCGCGGTGATGTACGTACAGGAGATTGTGCTTTCTAACTTCCAAAGGACCGATGTTGCGGGACTGGCCATCGCGAAGGATGGATCGCTGTCTCCTCTGCCCTGGTCCCCAGCTCCGGGACCGTTGGGTTACATGGCAGTGTCAACCAAGGCCCCATCGGCCTTCGTTCTCACGCCTGGCATCAATGGGCCGCCGGAATTGGATGCCCTGATCGTCAACCTAGACTATTCGCTCAGCCCGTACACGAGTGCGAACTTGAGCGGCAGCTTCATTACGGTCGATCCCTCTGGCCAGAATCTCTACCTTGCACAATCCTCCAACCAGTTCCTCGTTCTCACCGCGGATGGTGTTTTCACGATTGCCCAGACGCTTGCACTGAGCGCTGCGCCAAGTTCACCCATGGTGTTCACGCCGGACGCGAAAATCGGCTTCACGGCGGTTTGCCCGGACCCGGGAACGCCGACCATCCTATCGTTCGCGCGCGCGCAGGACGGCACACTCACGCAGGTAGGCAGCGTGTCCCTGTCTTCCTGTCCGTCGATCGCATTTACTGAATCTCCAGTCAGCGGCCCCCAAATGGCGGTTTCACCCGACGGCAAGTACCTGGCAAATATCGAGGGCACTGGCATTCAGATCTACAGCATCTCTGCGGGTGGCACACTGACTGCGGTGTTGTCGCAGCCGTTTCAGGTGACTCTCAACAATGGAGCCTTGGTCGTTCCGGTGTTCGATCTAACTTGGGACGCATCCAGCACCTACCTGTTGGCAGCTACCGGTCTGCGGATACTTGGCAACGATTTTGCAGGTGGGTTGGCGGTGCTCAGCTTCTCGGGGTCAGCCCTTACGGAAACTGTGGTGCCATCCGAACGCATCCCATTGCAGCGCGTTGTGCGAACCAATTCTTTCGTCTATGCAATGGAAGGTTGCGCCCTGGTCTGTCGTGGAGGACCAATTCATAGCTACAGCTTCGAGAATGGCCAATTGACTCCGCTGCCCGGAACTCCGTACATGTCTTACGGGCAGATGGTGATTTACTAGGCCGGAGTGTTCGCATCGATGCACTGGTGCAACAGAGCTCGTCCGAACCGGGCACTGGCACCCGCTATAATCGATCTTCCTATGAAAGCCTACGTGTACGTTTCGCTGAAGAAGACGGTGCTCGATCCCCAGGGCAAGACCATCCACGGCGCGTTGAGGAAGATGGGTTACAAAGGCATCGACGATGTGCGCCAGGGCAAGTACTTCGAGATCGCGCTGGAGAGCGCCAGCAGGGAAGAGGCGCAGGCCGAAGTCGAGCGCATTGCTAAAGAAGTGCTCACCAATCCCGTGATTGAGGAATACCGGTACACACTGGAGGGGTAGGGGGTGGGGGGAGCCCCCGCATTCATGCGGGGCGGAAAACACGCCCTTGCAGAGAGCCGCGTTTCAGCGCTGCCGGGGCTAAGGCCAGGTCGCGCGAGCGGACAATACCCTCGGACAAGTCCGAGGGCATCCACCCGAAGAAAACAGAACCTTAAGCGTAGCGCCTGATGCCTCAACCCTTCGCTACCAGCGTCCCCGCATCGTTGCTCGCCGCGAAACCATCAAATCAGCTAACATTCAATGATTTGGAACGTCACTTGCAAGTGTAAGTAGCTGCTTGGGTTCGGGCGCTCGGAGAGTCTCATTATGTGCGGAATTGTTGGTTATGTCGGCAAAAAGCGCGTAGTGCCGGTCATTATTGAAGGCCTGCGCCGGCTGGAGTATCGCGGCTACGACTCGGCCGGAATCGCGGTAGCCGGCAATGGCGACGGCCTGCAGGTTCGCCGCGCTGAAGGCAAGCTGCGCAACCTGGAAGAAGTTATTCGGCTCAAGCCGCTTGACGGCACCTACGGCATCGGCCACACGCGCTGGGCGACGCATGGGCGTCCGACGGAAGAGAACGCACACCCCCACCGCGATTGCACCGGCAAGATTGTTGTCGTTCACAACGGCATCGTGGAGAACTACGTCTGCGCTGAAGAAGCAGCTTATCGCCGAAGGCCACAAGTTCACCACCGAGACGGATACCGAAGTCATCGCCCACCTGGTGGAGAAGAATCTCGGCACGGGCGAAAAGCATAAGCCCCTGGAAGAAGCGGTGCGCGAGACGGTGAAGCAACTGACCGGCGTGTTCGCGATTGCCGTGATCTCCTCCGACGAGCCCGACAAGATTGTCGCTGGCCGCAACGGGCCGCCTGCCGTCATCGGACTGGGCGACCACGAATACTTTGTCGCCAGCGATGTGCCCGCGATCCTGTTTCATACGCGTGACCTGTTCTTCCTGGGAGATGGCGATCTGGCGACCATTACTCCGGCGGGCGTTGCGTTGACCGACTTCGACGGTCACCCTATCACGCGCGAAGTGCAGCACATCACCTGGGACCCGATCATGGCGGAAAAGGGCGGCTTCAAGCATTTCATGCTGAAGGAAATCTTCGAGCAGCCCCGCGCCGTCCGCGAAACCACGCTGGGCCGAGTGTCGCTCGACAGCGGCAAGGTCTTTCTTGATGAGATGGACATCACGGAAGACGAGTTCCGCAACCTCAAGAAAATCTACATCACCGCCTGCGGCACCAGCTGGCACGCGGGGCTGGCCGGCAAATTCATGATCGAGCGCCTGGCCAAGGTTCCGGTTGAGGTCGACTATGCCAGCGAGTTTCGTTATCGCGATCCGCTGATCAGCCCCGGCGACCTCACTATCCTGATTACCCAGTCGGGCGAAACCGCCGACACCATTGCTGCGATGCGCGAGGCGCGGGCCAAGGGTGCGAAGACGCTGGGCGTGTGCAACGTTGTGGGCTCGATGATCGCGCGCGAGTCGAACGGCACGGTCTACACCCACGCCGGGCCGGAGATCGGTGTCGCCTCCACCAAGGCTTTCACCGCGCAGCTTACGGCGCTGTTCCTGTTCGCCGTATATCTCGGGCAGGTGCGCGGCACGCTGACGACCGAAGAGTCGAAGAAGCTGTTGACGGAACTCACACTGATTCCCGGCAAACTGGACGCGCTGCTTACCGGCGACGACGTCACCGAGGAGTTGGCAAAGCAGTATCACAAAGCGCACGACTTCCTGTTCCTCGGGCGCGGCATTCACTATCCCATCGCGCTCGAGGGCGCGCTCAAGCTGAAGGAGATCTCCTACATTCACGCCGAGGGCTATCCTGCGGGCGAGATGAAGCACGGACCGAACGCGCTGATCGACGAAGAATTGCCGGTGGTGATTCTGGCGACGCGCGACGTGAACGATCCCGAGTCGGTGCTGCGCTATGAGAAGACGCTATCGAACCTGAAAGAAGTGAAGGCGCGCTCGGGCACAGTAATCGCCGTCGCGACCGAAGGCGACGAAGAGATTAAGGAAGCTGCGGACCACGTTATTTACGTGCCGCATGCTCCGGAGCTGTTGTCGCCCATCCTGGAGATGGTGCCGCTGCAACTGCTGGCGTACCACATTGCAGTGCGCCGCGGCTGCGATGTTGACCAGCCTCGCAATTTGGCAAAGTCAGTAACGGTAGAGTAGGGGCGACAATCCGTCGCATCAGGGCGCTGTCTGCAGCGCTTTTTCTTTGTCATCCTGATCGAAGCGAAGGACCTGCTTTCGCTGGCCTCTCCTGATTCATCACCCGGCTCGCTTCAGCACTTCTGCGGTGTCGAGCACGGTCGCAAATTCTTCGTGAATATCGCTGAGTGCCCCGGCATGGACCTCCTCCGCGGGACGCATTGAGCCGTCTAATGCCGCCCGTGTAAAGGCCGCGGTCGCATCGGAGACCACGAAGGTTGTGAAACCCAGATTGCCTGCCATTCGAACGGTGGTTGATATGCAGTGGTTCGTGGTGAGTCCGACGATGACCAGCGTGTCGATGCCCTCCTGACGCAGATCTTTCTCCAGACTGGTTCCGATGAAACCGCTGTTTACGTTCTTGCGATAGACGGGTTCGGCAGGCTCGGGAGCCGCCGCAGCCTGAATCGCATTGCCGGGAAGACCAGGCCGAAGCAGACTGTTGGGCTCCGTCGAATCATGCACCACGTGCCGGACGGGCCGTCCGCTGTTACGCCACGCCGCAAGCAAGCGGGCAATGTTCGATTCAGCCTGCGGATTGTTGCGCTCACCGCCGCCGGGATCGGCGAGTGCCTCTTGCACATCCACGACGATCAGCGCAGCGGATTGCGGTAAGTGCGTCATAGAATCCCCCCTCGGGCTGTCCTATTCCTTCATCGCAGCTTCGAGCTTCTCAGCTTCTTTGGCTTCTTCTTTTTGCGATGGTTTCCAGCGCAGCACCGGCTTGCGGGCGGCGGCGGTTTCGTCCATGCGCGAGACGCGCGTGGTGTGCGGAGCGTCGAGCACGAACTCTGGTGACTCCTCGATCTCTTCGGCGACCGACTTCATGGCATCGATGAACAGGTCGAGCTCTTCTTTGGATTCGCTCTCGGTGGGCTCGATCATCATCGCGCCGTGCACCACCAGCGGGAAGCTGACGGTATAAGGATGGAAGCCGTAATCGATAAGGCGCTTGGCGATGTCGCCGGTCTTGACGCCCTTGCGGGTTTGCAGGTGGTCGCTGAACACAACCTCGTGCATGGTGGGAGTTTTGTAGGGCAGCTCGTAGATGCCTTCCAGCTTCTTGCGAATGTAGTTGGCGTTGAGCACCGCGTCTTCGGTGGTCTGGCGCAGGCCGTCGGGCCCGTTGGCCATGATGTAGGCCAAGGCGCGCACGAACATTCCAAAGTTGCCGAAGAACATGCGCACGCGTCCGATGGACTGCGGGCGGTTGTACTCGAATCCCAGCGTGCCGTCAGCGTTTTCACGGATGACCGGCGTCGGCAGGAACGGCTCAAGGATTTTCTTGCAGGCCACAGGGCCGGAGCCGGGACCGCCTCCACCGTGCGGGGTGGAGAACGTCTTGTGCAGGTTGAGGTGCATGACGTCTGCGCCGAAGTCGCCGGGGCGAACCTTGCCGACCAGCGCATTCATGTTGGCGCCGTCCATGTAAAGCAGCGCGCCCTTCTCGTGCAGCACATCGGCGATTTTGTGGATCTCCTGCTCGAAGATGCCCAAAGTGTTGGGGTTGGTCAGCATAAGGGCAGCGACATCGTCATTCACTTGCGCGACTAACGAACTCATGTCTACCATGCCGGCGGCGTTCGACTTGAGATTCTCGACGGTATAGCCGCACATGGCCGCGGTTGCGGGATTGGTTCCGTGGGCGGAGTCGGGGACGAGAATCTTCTTGCGCGGATTGCCCTGCGATTCCAGATAAGCGCGGACGAGCAGGATTCCCGTGAGCTCGCCATGGGCTCCGGCGGCGGGCTGCAGGGTGATCGCGTCCATGCCGGTGATCTCGATGAGCTGCTCGCTGAGCATCTTCATGATGCGCAATGCGCCTTGGGAAATGCGCTCCGGCTGATAGGGATGTGCCTGCGCCAGGCCTTCGAGCCGAGCGACGTGCTCGTTGACGCGGGCGTTGTACTTCATCGTGCACGAGCCCAGCGGATACATTCCGTAGTCGACGGCGTAGTTCCAGGTCGACATGCGGGTGAAGTGGCGAATGATTTCGATCTCGCTCACCTCGGGCATGTTGCCCAGGTCTTCGCGCGTGTGCTGGCCGAGCAGCGCTTCGGCGTCAACTTCAGGAACGTCGAGCGGCGGCAGTTTGTAAGCCTTCTTGCCGGGTGAAGACTTCTCGAAGATGAGTCCTTCGTTCTGATTAACGTGCGTGGTGGCCTTCTTGATCTTGTCGTTGAACTCCATTACGCCACCTCCTTCACTGCCGCGTCGATGGATGCGCGACTGCTTGTCTCGGTGCAGCACCACACGGCCGCATTGCCCAGCTCGGGATAGAACTTCTTCAGCGGGAAGCCGCCGATAATTTTTTGCTGTAGCAATTTGTCATTGATCGCGTATGGATCTGGCTTTGTCTGAACCACAAACTCGTTGAAATACGGAGTGCCTTCGAAGAGCAACTTTGCTCCATGTTTCTTAAATTGTTCGGCGGCGTAGTGCGCCTTGGCGAGGTTCTGTTTGGCCAGGTCCTTCATGCCCTCGCGTCCGTAGATGGTCATGAAGATGTTGCACATCAGCGCGACCAGCGCCTGGTTGGTGCAGATGTTCGAGGTCGCCTTCTCGCGGCGGATGTGCTGCTCGCGAGTGGAGAGCGTCAGCACGTAGCCACGCTTGCCGTTGCGGTCGTGGGTCTCGCCGACCAGGCGGCCGGGCATCTGGCGAACGAACTTGTCGCGGGTCGCCATCACCCCGCAGTACGGTCCACCGTAACCGAGGGGCACGCCGAAGGACTGCGCTTCCATGCTGACGATGTCGGCTTCGGTTGGAGGTTTGACGATGCCAAGGGAGACGGCTTCGGCGATGGAGACAATCAGCAGCGCGCCTTTTTTGTGTACGACCTCGGCGATGGCGGCGACGTCTTCGATGAGGCCGAAGAAGTTGGGCGACTGGATGAGCACGCCCGCGGTCTGGTTGTCGATGGCCTTGTCGAGAGCTTCGAGATCGACGCGCCCGTCTTTGCCGTAGCCGACGTGATCGATCGGCATGCCCTGGTGACGTGCGTAGGTGGTAATGACCTCGCGATACTCGGGATGAACGGTGTTGGCAATGACTGACTTGTGGCGCCCGGTGACGCGGACCGCCATCATCAGCGCCTCGGCTGCGCCGGTGGAACCGTCGTACATCGAGGCGTTGGCCACGTCCATGCCGGTGAGCTCGCAGATCATCGACTGGAATTCGAAGATGGCCTGCAACGTTCCCTGCGAGATTTCCGGCTGATACGGCGTGTAGGCCGTAAACCATTCACCGCGCGAGATGAGCGCATCGATCACGACCGGGCGATAGTGCGAGTAGGCACCGGCTCCGAGGAAGGTCACGTAGCCTTGTGCGTTCTCAGCGGCGCGCTCGCGGAAGAAGTCGACAATCTCGCTCTCGGCGTATTGCCGCGGAATTTTGAGGTCGCTGGTGAGGCGATACTCGGAGGGTATCGCGTCGAACAAGTCGTCGATCGAATCGGCGCCGATCTCGGCGAGCATAGTGTCGCGGTCGGAATCAGACTTTGGAAGATAGCGCATAGATACCTGTAACTTTCTGGGCGATGGTAATTAGATGAACTTCCCGGGCTGGGGCATCACCGGGATGGGTACGAGTTGAATGCAAAGAAAATTATAGGGGATGACAATTCCTAACCGATGTCATCCTGAGCGAGGGCTTCAGCCCGAGTCGAAGGATCTGTAGTTCGTGCCGTCATCACGAAAGCAGGTCCTTCCACTGCGCTTCGCTCCGCTCAGGATGACAAATGTATGGTGAGCAGGCGATTGGGCACGACCAAGGGTCTTTAGCCTGCCCTGAGCAAAGCCGAAGGGTGCCCTGACGCGGTTCTCGTTAGTGGCCGCCTTCTTCGGCGACGAACTTTTCGTAGTCGGCGGCGGAAAGCAGCTGGTTGCTGTCGCCCGAATCCTTCAAGGTGACCTTGATCATCCAAGTCTTGTTGGCGTCTTTATTGACCTGCTCGGGGGTGGTGTTGAGCGCCTCGTTGATCTCGGTAACGGTTCCTGAGACGGGGGCGAACAGGTCGGAGACGGCCTTCACCGATTCCACCGAGCCGAAGGTCTGGCCGGCGGTGATCTCCTGCCCGACCTTGGGCAGCTCGACGAAGACGATGTCACCTAGCGAATTCTGGGCGTAGTCTGTGATGCCGATGGTTCCGGTTCCGCCGTCAACCTTCAGCCATTCGTGTTCTTTGGTGTATTTGTAGTCCGCGGGATAAGCCATATTTGATTTCCTCGTTCGTCGTTCAAAGCGCCGGCGCAGGAAGTTCGTGCCATGGGGCAAAAGCAGGTCCCTCGCTCCGCTCGGGATGACAACAAAATAGAGTAAGCTGCTCCACGCCGGCCCGAAAGCCGGCACTATCTACGACGCCTTCTTCGGCCGCTTATAAAAGGGTATCGGAACCACCTTGCACTTCACCGGCTGGTTGCGGATCTCGACCGCGATGATCGAATCAATCGCCGAGTGCTCGACCGGAACATAAGCCAGGGCAATGTTTTTCTTCAGGAACGGGGCGTAGGAGCCGCTGGTAACGTAACCGATTTCGGCGCCCTTGTCATCGAGCACGCGATAGCCGTCCCGCGGAATACCGCGGTCAACCGACTCCAGCGCGACCAGCGTGCGCGTGACCCCATCGGCCTGGGCCTTCTGCAGCGCCGCCCGGCCCACGAAGTCGCCTTTGTCCATCTTAATGAAGCGATCCAGGCGCGCCTCCCAAACATTGATCTTTTCCGAAATCTCGTGGCCATAGAGCGAGAGCGCGCCTTCGAGACGAAGCGTATTGCGCGAGCCTAAGCCGCAGGGCACGATGCCGAACTCCTCGCCCGCCTTCATCACTTCATCCCACACGCGGGAACTGGTGGCTTCGTCAGTCGGTACATAGATTTCGAAACCGTCTTCCGCGGTGTACCCGGTGCGCGCGATCAGGGTATTGGGCAATCCGCAAACCGTGCCATGGGTGAACCAGTAGAACTTCACCTTCGACAGGTCGACATCGGTCAGTTTCTGCAGGGTATCGACACCCTTCGGTCCCTGGATGGCGATCTGGGTGTAGTTGTCGCTCAGGTTCTCGACCTTCACGTCATAGTCGCGAGTGTTCTGCGTGACCCAGTTAACATCCTTCTCGCGCGTGCCGGCATTGATCACCAGCAGGTAGTCGTTATCGCCCAAGCGATGAACAATGACGTCGTCAACGAAGGTCCCCTCGGGATAGAGCATGGCCGAATACTGCGCCTGGTTGATAGCCAGCTTCGAGGCGTCGTTCATCGTGATATGCTGCACCGCTTCGAGCGCCTGCGGGCCGGAGATACGGATGTCGCCCATGTGACTGACATCGAAAACGCCGACGCCGTTTCTCACCGCAAGGTGCTCTTTCATCAGGCCGCCAACGGGCGGATATTCCACTGGCATATCCCAGCCGTTGAAGTCGACCATTTTGGCTCCGAGGCGCCGGTGAACGGCGTTGAGTGCGGTTTTGCGCAATGCAGGGACGGCCTGGGTTTCGGAAGCCAAAATTGGGGTCCTTGAAGGCCCTGGGCGGGCAGCAGGATGGTGTAACAAGGTACGGTAACACGCTGATTTCGCGAGGTCAACGCGAGGACAACTGCGTCACTACCACGTTTTCGGCATAGGCAAACGCCGCCGTATCAGTTACAGATATGACAGTGAGCCGTTCGCCCAGCCGACACGAAGCTGCGGCGGTGGAAAAATTACCTTAGTTCGCACCGTGCGAACGGAGAACATTCAGCATCAATGTTAGCGGTGAGTGTGTCGGACCCCATGCAACCCGCGGCCCTCAAAACGGTGTTGTGCGTTGACGACGAGCGCATTGGTTTGCGCGTTCGCAAGATCATGCTTGAGAGCCACGGCTTCAACGTGCTCACCGCCAGTGATGGCCGCCAAGGGCTGGCGGTCTTCGATCAAAACGAGGTTGACCTGGTAGTGCTCGACTACTTTATGCCCGACATGAATGGCGGCGATGTGGCGGCAGAGCTGCGCAGACGCCGACCCGACGTTCCTATCATTTTCTTATCTGCTTATTTTTCGCTGCCGCCGGAAGCGCTCGAGTTGGCAAACGCCTTCATCACCAAAGGCGATCCTCCGGACGCGCTGATCGAGAAGATCGAACAGTTAGTCTGACGACGCTTCGCGGTGTCGCAAATTGCGAATTGATCTGCGTTGCCGAAGCCGGACCGTGGCGGAGTCCGAGCATGCGGAGTGTATCACTCCGCCACGACGCAGCGGTTGCGGTATTACTCGCGGCCGAAGTATTTCGCGTTGCGTGCGGTGTACTCGTTCCACTTCTCCGGCAGATCGTCTAACGCGAAGATCGCCGAAACTGGGCACACCGGGACGCAAGCGCCGCAGTCGATACACTCGACCGGATCGATATAAATCATCTCTTCCGCCGCAAACTTGTCGCTGTCCTTTTTGGGATGGATGCAATCCACCGGACAGGCGTCGACACAGGCCGTGTCCTTGGTTCCAATGCAAGGCTCTGCAATTACGTAAGCCATAACTTGATCTCTCCTCAATCCCTCACATCTACGCCATGTCTGATGTTAGCAAAAAAACCGAAGTGAATGACTGCGCCTTCAGCTAACCGTAACCTGCATCGCCTGAGCGGGAGCAGCGGCAGGTCAAGCTGCGGATATGTTCTCCGGCGAGAGGGCAGGGCTCGGGTCGCTCGCAGCCGGCGCGAGTAGCGGCCAGCCTTTGCGCAACACGTAGTCCAGCCAGGCTCCGGCGATTTGCGAGGTCAGAACTGCGGCCAGTACGAGGGTGGTGTAGAACTGCGCGCTGATGATGCCGGCGTCGAAGGCCACGCTGGCCAGCACGATGCCGGGGCCACCGCGCGCGTTGGTGGTGATGGCCAGGTTGATGAGGTCGAGTCCGCGGAACCCTGCAAAGCGCCCGGCCAGCGAAACGGAGAGCAGCTTGATGACGCAGCTGCCAATTACAAACGCCGCGATCATGGGCAGCGAGACTCCGCGAACCAGGTCGAGCTTGAGACCGACGATCGCGAAGTAGACTGGGATGAAGAACGCGAATGACACTTTGCCGATGGCGTCCAGCGCTTCGGCGAAGAGGCGGCGCTTCTTGTGAACGACGGCGAAGCCGGCGAGGAAGGCCGCGAAAACCAGGCTCACGTCCAGAGCGCCCGCGACCACGCAGTATCCCAGCAAAACCGCAATCGCATAGGCGATTGGCGACTGCTGGGCGAAAACGTTGAACCGCGCCTTGTTGATGCGCTTAACGACGCGAGGAAATACCGTCAGCCCAAGCACGAAGAACGCTACCGTGCTGGCAAGGTGCTGCACGATTTGGCGGCGATCGAGCACCGCCTGGCCGGCAAATGCGGTTGCCACCGCCAGCGCAAGCCACAGAACAATGTCTTCCAGAACCGCAACGCCTAGCACCAGTCTAGCGAAGCGAGTATGAAGAATCTTGAGGTCGGCGAAAATCTTCGACACCACTGGGACCGAAGTCACGGCGACCCCGACCGCCAGCACGATGATCAACGACACTCGATTGCTGTGGGGACCAGCGAGGGAAGGTCGAACCAGCCACGGACCAAACGCAAGGCCGAGCACGAAAGGGATGCCAGTGCCCACGATCGTGAGCCATCCAACTTCGCGGCGTTCTTCACGGGTGAACAACTGCCTGGTCTCGGCGCCAGAAAGGAACATCAAGAGCAACAGGCCGAGCCAATACACGAAATTCAGAGTGTCGCCGCGATGCTGAACCGTCTCGGTTAAGCGTGCAATTGCCGGCACACGGCCAAGCAGCGCCGGGCCAAGCACCACGCCGGCAAGGATTTCTCCAATCACCTTGGGCTGACGCAGGCGTACGAAGAGATAGCCCAGTAACTGGGTGAGGCCAACCAGTAGCAGGAGAACAAAGAGTACGGAAGTCAGGTCGGAGTTCGACAAAGTGGGCTGTCCTGCAGCTTAGGATGCAAGCAGCACACCAGAGTTTGGATGGGGCGTGCGCTGGGGTGGCTGTCGTCCGGAGCGAAGCCGAAGGACCGCTACCCCGCGCCAACGACTTCCGCGAATAGCGGTCCTTCGACTCCGGCTGAAGCCGTCGCTCAGGATGACACCCGGATATAGACAGATCCGGGCTTTACTTGTGTCCAGCTTCCATCGCTTTGCAGATGAACTCCTGGATCTCAGGTTTCACCCGATACTGCTGTTGTCCTTCGGGCCAGTTCTTTTGATCGTCGTAGAGCGCCTTGAGCCCTTTGTGGATCTCAGGGTCGCCGCCGATAAATCCTTCTACCAGCTTGCGCCAGCGTGCGGCGAGGGCTTGCGCCTTGGGTCCGGCGGGATCTTCGTTGAGCGCAGCCTCGACGTCGCGAAACAGCTCGTTCCACTGGCCCGTAACGCTCTCTTGAAGCTCCGGCGACCAGAGTGATTTACGCTCTTCGATCTTGGCCTTCGCGCTTTCGCTGTAATACTGATTCGTCCAATCGGCATCATTCTGCATGGCAATCCTCCTGATGATTTGCGTAATCAGCGTCCAGTCGGGTTGGTTGCTGTGCTCCAGGGCGATACGTGCCGTGCCGATGGCCTCGATGGCTTTCTCAAGCTCGCGACGCTTTTCGATCAGCACGAACTGCTGCCGTCGAAGCGTTTCCGGAGCAGCTTCCCTGGTGTTTAGCAACTTTCCGATGGAGCGCAAAGGCAAGCCGAGGAACTTGAGCACCACGATCTGCTCCAGCCGGAGCAGGTCGCGTTCGCTGTACAGGCGATAACCCGCATCACTGCGAAGTCGCGGCTTAAGTAAGCCGAGGCGGTCGTAATGATGCAGCGCGCGCACCGTGACTCCTGCGAGTTCGGCGAATTCGCGCACGCGATACATGCGATTGATGGCCGTCGTCGTCATGCCTCTGAGTCTATGCTGGGGCCTGACGTTGGGTGAGGGTCAAGCGGAAAATGCGGGCGGAGAGCGTGCAGTTTTTTTTGTCATCACGAGGCCCGTCGTTCGGCCGAGGGATCTGTTCTCGTCGTTGCCGCGGGTACGGCCGTCGGTCCAAGAGGGTAGCGGAAGCAGAGCGGATCCCTCGCTTCGCTCGTGATGACAAACCAAATGGCATGATGACAGCCAAAGCGTGATGACAAATCGAAGGAGATGGCGCGTTCATCGTACTCGCCCCGTGCCTGCCGGCTCCATCTGTCCGGCGGGTTCGTACTCGACAATGTAGCCGGCGACGGCGCTGGCAGCGACGGTGAACGGGCTTGCGAGATACATCTGGCCGGGGCCGCTGCGTCCGGGGAAATTACGATTTTGCGCGCTGATGACGACCTGGTCCGTACGGGTGGAAACTCCCGGGCCGGCATTGATGCAGGCGCCGCAGCTAGGCTCGATGACGTGCGCGCCAGCTTGACGGAACACATCGAGATAGCCTTTGCGCACGCAATGTTCGCGTGTCTCCTGCGAGCCGAACTGTATATAAAACTTGCAACTGTCGGCGACGCGCCGTCCCTGCTTCAGCGCGTCGCTGAGCACTTGGGCGTACATGTCCATATCTTCATTCTTGCCCGCAGTGCAGGTTCCTCCATACGCGATTTCGACCGGCACAGGAGTGTTCAACTCGCGCACAAACTTGCCATTGCCAGGATCGCCCGGCGTCGCCACCATGGGATAAATTTCGTTAGCGTCGAGTTCGATGACATGCGCATAGTGCGCGTCGGGATCGCTGTATAAGCCTTCGATCAGCGTCTCCGCTTCAGCACTCGACATATGCCGGCGCTCGACGAGGAAGTCGACGGTCTTCTGGTCAGGAGCAACGATGCCGGTAAAGCCGCCGATCTCGGCGGCCATGTTGGTCATGGTGGCGCGCTCATCCACGCCCAGTGCTTCAATGGCTTCGCCGGAATACTCAATGACCTTAGCGAGCGCCTTGCCGCTGCGAATGTATTCCAGCGATAGCAGTTTGAGAATGAAATCTTTGGCGGTGACGTTCTCGCGCTTCTTGCCGCGAATAACGACCTTCACCGACTCCGGCACTTTCACGCGAACATCTTTGGTGAACCAGGCATTGAACACGTCGGTGGTGCCAATGCCGAAGGCGATGCATCCCATGGAACCCACGTGCGGGGTGTGCGAGTCCGAGCCGACATTCAACTGGCCGGGCAACGCGTAACTCTCCGTCACCAGGGAATGGCAGATTCCTTCTGAGCCCTTGCGATCTTTCAACTCGCCATGCAGGCGAATGCCGCGAGACTTGGCGAATGCCTCCTGCTTCAGCTTCAATTGGCCGGCGAGATCAAGCAGGCCCATCTTGCGCTTGTCTTCCGATATCACCTCGTCGAGGAAAGTTAAGTGGTCGCGAAACAGCAGAATCGAGTCGGGATCGGTAACCGGCGCGTCCTTTCCGAGGTTGCGCTCGAAGAAAATCGCCGCCATGGGGGTGACGTACTCATGACTGAAACGCAGATCGGTGCGTGCAAAGCCGGTGTCGCCGGGCTTAACGGCTTCGACGCCAACCTTGCCCTCACCATGCAGCATGTGGCGGGCGAAGATTTTTTCGGCAATGGTCATGGGTCGTGGCCTGGTCTCGATTGGCGGCAGAAATACCTTGCCCTGCAAGCGTGCAACGTTGAAGGGAAACAGTCCACCATACTCGATGACCTGGCGGGTGATCTCGTCTTCGCCTTCGGTGAACTTGCTGAGCGGAATTTCTTCGTTGCCGCGGATCTTATCGATGAGGTTGAAGTCGGTCGAGGTGAGCACGCCGAGGTTCTGGCAGTTCTGCTTGTAAATGCGCTCGATGTTTTCCGCGATGACGAGCTGGATGCCGGCATTCATCTCCGCATAGGGCGAAGCCTCGCGGCTCGAACCTTTGCCGCGCCGCTTGCCGCTCACCGCCGCCACGAATCCGCCGCGTTTCACGTCCATGCGCTTGATGGGTGTCTCGTCGCCGCACTTCAGTCCGGTGTAGGGGAACTCGCCCAGGGTCTCATCGAAGAAGAAGCAGATGTGCGCCGGGGTGATCTCGTCGGTCGAGATGTCGTCGCGCAGCTTGGGATTGCGCTCAGGGTGAGCGGTGTCCCAGGGAAGGTCTTCGCCGGCGAGCTGGCGCTTGATGAGCTCAGGGTCTTCGGTGAGGAAAAGGATCCGCCCTTGCAGCTTCACTCGGTCAGGGCGCTTGGAAACAGAGCGGTTCAGCAGCGAATTAGTCACTTGAAAATTCTATCGCAGAAGAGCAGAGCTGGTTTGCGGGTTACTGCGGGGTGCCGTCACTGAAGGGACTCGAGTATCTCGCCCTAACGAGGATTCCGCCTGCGGCTGCATGCTGGGCTGTTCTCACGCGCCCTGCGGGCTTCGGATCGCTATTTCGAGACCGGCCCGGCTTTCTTGATTGCCTCGGTCACTTTGTCGGCGATTTTATGCATGGCAAAGCCGACAGCGTTCTGTTCCGAACCGCGGTCGGAGGCTTTCGACACTCCGCTCGTCACCTCTGCTCCGTCGCTCACCTTGGTGAGCTTATAGCTGACCGTCACATAGATGATGGAGCTCTTGACCGCACCCGGGCCATTGCCCCAGTAATCGGAGTCAGTGTGTGTCTCGGTCAAGTCAGTGGTGACAAGGTAGTCGCAGTTCTTGCCTTTCGCGGCTGTCATTGCAGGCTCTGGGTCGGAAGCGTCGATGGGGACTGCGGTGGCGACTGACTTGTCTTTCTCTTTGGCCAGGAACTTCATGAGCAAGTCGCGCCCTGCGGTGTCGGAGCCGGCCCCCAGGTGCATGTTGGCAACGCAGAGCTGGGCGGGCGAGGCTTGTGCCAACACGGTGAGGGGAAGCGCGAGCGAACAGAGCACGACGAAAAAGGAAACGGCGCATGATGTCTCCTTGTGAGTTGGTCGCGGCGATTGTAATCCAGAGTTTCGCGAGATGAGCAGAAAAAGGGCGGGCGGTTGTGGGGAGGTTCCCGAATTCGAACCCAGCGGCCCGATGGGAAGGCAAGAGTCAAGGAGCTACGACTGCTGGCTTTTCGCGTATTCCACTGGTGACGGAAGCTCTTCCAAGCCGCGGCCAGCGAAGATCTCGGCGAAGTTCTCCATCAGCTCCTGATGGATGATGCCATTGGATGCCAGCACCTGCTCGCTGTTCAGGCGAAAGGGAGAGCCATCAAAGCGGGTCACGACTCCGCCCGCCTCGCGCACCAGAAGCACGCCCGCCGCCGTGTCCCAGGGGTTGAGATTGAATTCCCAAAATCCGTCGTAACGGCCGCAGGCTACGTTGGCGAGATCGAGCGCGGCCGAGCCGGCACGCCGCAAACCATGCGAGCGCAGGGTGAGCTGGTGGTAAAAGTGAATGTTTGGATTCTTATGACGCTTGTGGCTGGGGAAGCCTGTGCCCAGGATCGACTCCGACAAGGTTTGTGTCTTCGACACCGACATCGCCTGCCCGTTCAGCTTGGCTCCAGCGCCATGCTCGGCGGCAAAGAACTCGTCGCGGGTGGGATCGTAGAGAAAGCCTGCAATCAGGTCTTCGCCACGAGCCAGCGCAATTGAAATGCAGAAGACGGGATAGCCGTGTGCGAAGTTGGTGGTGCCGTCGAGCGGATCGACGAACCAACGGTACTCGGCATCGAGGTCCGACTTGGTGCCTTCCTCGCCCAGGATGCCGAACTCAGGCCAGCGCGCTCGCAGTCGCTCGGTGATGAACTTTTCAGAAGCGCGATCGGCCTCGGTCACCAGGTCTACATCGCCCTTGTACTCATAGCCTATGTGCCGATGAAGATAGCTCATCAGCAGGGCACCCGCTTCTTTGATGATGGGTTCGACGTCGGGCGTGTAGCGCATCATTCGGCGAAATCCGCCGACTCAGGGGCGTTTCCTTCTACGGGTGCTGACCGGACGCGGCGAGGCTCTCCGATGGTGCGGCGTCCAGCTTCTTCCGCGATGTAGGAGATCTCATGCTTATAGATAAAGAGGTTGGGAGCGCCGTCGCGGGTGAGGCGGATCATGCGCCGGTCGTAGTACTCAATCCAGCCGCGGACGACTTCGCCGCTCAGCAGTTTGACGCGTACAGGCTTCTGCTTCTCCCCGAGTGATTTCAGGTAGGCCGCTTCCTGATGCGTGTCTTCTGCCGGATGACTCGGCTTGCGAAAGCTCGGATCGCTGCTCGAATGGAACGGCATTCCTCAATTCTACGGCATTGAGCTCGCGGCGTTGCAGTTCCAGCCCCGTCACTTGCGGTGCAGGTGCTAGGGGCCGAGGCCACCGGCCCTCGCGGCTTCCATGACGACCGTCAGCGCAAGGTGAACGGATTGGGCCCCCGGCAGTTGTGAGTCGCGGCACTGCCAGTGAGGTTCAGGGCTCGGCGAATACTTCCTGCGCAACCTTGATCGCATTCATGGCAGTCGGCCATCCGGAGTAGAACGCCAGGTGCGTGATTGCCTCGATCAGTTCCTGCTTCGTGAGTCCGTTTTCCAAGGCTTTGCCGAGGTGAAAACGCAATTGCTCAGGACGATTCAGCGCAATGAGCGCGGCAACCGTAATCAGACTGCGATCACGCTTGGCGAGTTGGGGCCGCTCCCACACATCGCCAAAAAGGACGTTCCTGGTCAGCTCGGATAGTTTGGGCGCAAACTCAGCGAGAGGCGTATCAGTAGATTCTTTAGCCATTGGTGTGTGCTCCTGACATGGGATGCAAGGTCGAGTGTTAATGCCAGCAATCAGGCGGGAAGAACAACGGCAGGGGAGATGTAGAATCGATGAAGGTTGGTGCGAAAGGGGGGACTCGAACCCCCACGGTTTTACCCGCCAGATCCTAAGTCTGGTGCGTCTGCCAATTCCGCCACTCTCGCATTCATGATCAACAACTGCTGCAACGTTCAGATGCAAGCAGATCAAAGGTACTTCTAAAGGCACCGACGCCACCCTAAGCGGTTCGGCGAAACCGTCTTCGAAAAGCTTGGGCTGGTCGCCTGTTGCGGCAGATGTTTCGTCTCATTGTACCCCGCCCTCGTAGCGCCTGGAATCGTGATTCGGACGAGGCCACACCCGAAACTGACAACAGCAAAAGGCGCGGTCGGCTCCGGCCGGTACCTCCCCGGGAAAACGGCAAGCCCCTTTGATAGCGTCGCGCGTTCGCCATTTGTGCGTTGCATCACAAGTCTGGGTGATGTTGCTCCGCCGCAGGCCTGCGCGACAGCTTTACTGTGGAACGGTGCGAGGGGATTACGGTTCCGGGCACGACGGCGGTTCGGGTATTGCCCGCAACGGTCAGCTATCAATGGATACAACAGCACTCTCCTCGATGCCTTTGAACTCCGAACAAATCCGTTCTGCATTGTCCGGGCAGGTCGCTTCCGACCGCATCCTGGTGCGCCCCATCGACCTCATCGCCTACGCGTCCGACGCCAGCTTCTATCGCCTGATACCCAAGGCGGTGGTGCAGACGCAAGGGGTTGAGGAAGTGCGCAGCCTCTTCCGCTTCAGCCGGGATCACGGCATTCCGATGACGTTTCGGGCTGCGGGATCGAGCCTCTCGGGGCAGTCGATCACTGATGGCCTGCTGGTCGAGGTCGCGCGCCACTGGCGCGAGGCGCAGGTGGAAGATGCGGGCCGTAAAATCCGCTGCCAACCGGGCGTGATTGGTGCACGTGCCAATCAGTTGCTGGCATCCTCGGGCTTCAAGATCGGTCCTGATCCGGCCTCGATCGCGACCTGCACCATCGGCGGAATACTGTCGAACAACTCCAGCGGCATGTGCTGCGGAGTGGAACAGAACGCGTATCACACACTGGCATCCTTGCGCTTCGTGCTGCCTTCGGGAACGATGATTGATACGGCGGAGTCCGATGCCGACGAGCGCTTCCATGCGGCCGAGCCGGAGCTGGCGCGCGGCATCCTCGAATTGAAGTCGCGCATAGAATCGGACGCAACTCTCCGCGAGCGCGTCCGCCGCAAGTACCGCAGCAAGAACACTACCGGCTATTCCCTGAATGCGTTCCTCGACTTCGACAAAGCAGTCGACATCTTTCAGCAAGTGCTGATTGGCTCGGAAGGCACGTTGGCGTTCATTGCTGAGGCTGTTCTCAACACCGTTCCAGACTTGCCGGTGAAGTACACGGGCCTGCTGCTGTTCCCGGACCTATATGCGGCGGCAGCGTCGATCGTGCCCTTGCGGCAAGCCGGTGCGAAAGCGTTGGAGATCATGGATCGCGCCTCGCTGCGATCAGTGGAGAACCAGGCCGGCATTCCAGGCTCAATACGCACCCTTCCGGAAGGAGCCGCGGGTTTACTGGCGGAATTCCAGTCGGCCGATGAGGCTGAGCGGACTTTGCTGGAACGGGTTGCGGCCGACGCCGTTGGCGGGTTGAAGCTGTACGAACCGGCACAGTTCACGCATTCCGCAACTGAGCAGGCGCTGCTGTGGAAGATCCGTTCCGGCATGTTCCCGTCGGTCGGTTCGGTGCGGAAATCCGGTACCACCGTGATCATCGAGGATGTCGCATTCCCAGTTGAAGCATTGGCGGATGCTGCCACCGACTTGACCAAGCTGTTCCACAAACACGAGTACGACAACGCCATCATCTTTGGACATGCCAAAGACGGGAACCTGCACTTTGTCATAACCCAGGGATTCAACCAGCAGGCCGACATCGATCAGTATTCGCGGTTCATCGATGAAGTCGTCGAGATGGTGGTCGAGCGTTATGACGGCGCGCTGAAGGCCGAGCACGGAACCGGCCGGAACATGGCTCCATTTGTCGAGACCGAGTGGGGGCCTGACGCCTACCAGATTATGCGGCGGCTCAAGCAGCTTGCCGATCCCCACAATCTGCTCAATCCGGGCGTGATTATCAATGCCGACCGCCGCGCTCACCTCGAGAATCTGAAACAGTTCCCGATCGTCGAGGAAGAAATCGACAAGTGCATCGAGTGCGGCTATTGCGAATCGAAGTGTCCCAGCCGCGAGCTTACGCTGACCCCGCGGCAGAGGATCGTGGTGCGCCGCGAGATGGCGCGGCTGGAACAGTGCAGCGATACGAATGCAGCGGATACATTGGCGGCGCTCGAGCGCGAGTTCCCCTATATGGCGCTTGATACTTGCGCAACCGATGGACTGTGCGCGACCGCATGCCCCGTGAGCATCGACACGGGAAAGCTGGTGAAGCGCTTCCGCCGGGCGCGGTCATCCGCGGCCGCGCACGCCAGGGCTGTCCGGGTGGCCCGGAACTTCGCGCGAGTCGAGCGTGGCGTCCGCTGGGCTTTGCGGCTGGGCCACACCACGCAGAACGCGATTGGGCTGCCCCGAATGCGCTTCCTCAGTGCCTTCTTTGCGGAGTTGTTCGGCGACGGGGCGCTCCCACAGTGGATGGGGGACATGCCTTATCCGGCGGAAGCGGTACCTAAAACAGCTATCGGCGACGCCCACGGCGGTGTACTTTCCTTCCTGCGTCTCGCGCACCATGGGCCGCCTGCCGGGCGAGCGGGCGGACCGGTCGCCGATGCAGGTGATGGTCGATTTGGCGGCACGGGCCGGCGTTCCGGTATGCATTCCCGAGGACGCTGCGGGCACCTGTTGCGGAACGCCGTTTTCGTCCAAGGGCTTCACCGAGGCGCACGCGGTTGCGGTAAACAGCGCCATCGAGCGCATGTGGCGGTGGAGCAAACAAGGCAAGTTGCCCATCGTCATCGACACCAGTCCCTGCACCTACGGCTTTAAGACGGCGCGACCGTCACTAACCCTAGAGAACCAGCGGCGCTTCGATCAGCTCACGCTGTTTGACTCCATCGAGTTCGTGCACGACCAGCTTTTGCCGAAGCTCATGATCAACAGAAAGTCGCGTAAGGTGGGGCTGCATCCTGTTTGCTCGGTGACGAAGATGGGAATTGGCGGGAAACTCGAGGCGATCGCCCGCTCCTGCAGCGAAGAAGTCACGGTTCCGCTGGACGCCGGCTGTTGCGGCTTCGCGGGGGATCGCGGGTTTCTTCATCCCGAGTTGACCCGCTCGGCCACGCGCCTGGAAGCTATCGAGATCAAGGCCAGCCAGCCGGACGAGTGCTATTCGAGCAGCCGTACCTGCGAGGTTGGCATGTCGCGCGCAACCGGCGAGATCTACCGGTCGTATCTCTATTTAGTGGAGAAGGCCACGCGGTAACGGCAGATGGGTCATGGGCGTAGATGAATTGTCGGGGGCAACGCAGAAACCCAGCTGACGAGGGCACGCCCCAGGAGGCGGAGTTCGGCAGTATGCCACCAGCCCTCCGCGGCCCGGTGATATCCTGAACCTCTACTATCTTCTATCTTCCAAGGCGGCAATCCCTGCACATGTCTGATCCTGAAGTTCCCCAAGATGCAAACAGCAATGAGTCCGGCGAGTCGTTTGCCGACATGCTTTCGCAGTACGAGCAGAGCCACAAGCGCCGCGCGGACGATGGCTCGCGGCAGATCGAAGCGACCGTGATTTCGGTTTCGGCCGAGTCGGTCTTTTTCGACATTGGCTACAAGACGGAAGGTGTGCTGCCGCTCAGCACATTTGGCGAGAAGCCTCCCAAGCCGGGCGAGAAGCTGCCGGTCACGGTGAAGGGCCGCAACGAAGAGGGCTATTACGAGCTGTCGCGCTTCAAGGTGGCGCAGCCGACTGACTGGACTGCGCTGGAGCGTGCCTTCGCGGAGAAGTCGACCATCGCGGGGACTGTGACTGCCGTGGTGAAGGGTGGTCTCAGCGTTGATGTCGGCGTGCGCGCGTTTATGCCGGCATCGCGCAGCGGCACGCGCGAAGCTGCCGAAATGGAGAAGCTGGTCGGGCAGGAGATCCGCTGCCGGATCACCAAGCTCGATACCACCGACGAAGATGTCGTGGTGGACCGTCGCGCCGTTCTGGAAGAAGAAGCGCGCGCCGGCAAGGAAAGTCGTTACGAAGAGTTGAAGGAAGGCGACGTGGTTCGGGGCACGGTGCGCAGCCTGATGGACTATGGCGCGTTCGTCGATATCGGCGGAATCGATGGCCTGCTGCACGTGAGCGACATTTCGTTGAGCCGGGTGAAGAACCCAGCGGACGTGCTCTCGGTGGGACAAGAAATCGAAGCGCGGGTGCTGAAGATCGATCGCGACAAGCAGCGCGTATCGCTTGGCCTGAAGCAATTGCAACCCGAGCCCTGGGACAACGCTACCGAGAAATACAAAACCGGCGAGCGGGTACGCGGAACGGTCACGCGGACCATGGACTTCGGCGCATTCGTTGAGCTCGAACCGGGAGTTGAGGGACTGGTACATATTTCCGAGATGTCGTGGGTGAAGCGCGTCCAGAAGCCGACCGACATCGTGAAACCCGGCGATACGGTGGAGGCGGTAATCCTGTCGATCAGCCCCACAGAGCGCCGCATTTCACTGGGATTGAAGCAGGCGCTGGGCGATCCCTGGGCCGATATCGGCAAGCGCTTTGCCGCGGGCTCGGTCGTCGAAGGGCCGGTTACGAGCATCACCAAGTTTGGCGCGTTCGTGCAGGCGGCTGAGGGCGTGGAAGGCATGATCCATGTCAGCGAGATCAGTGCCGAGAAGCGCATCAACCATCCTCAGGACGTGCTCAAGGTCGGAGAGATAGTGCGTGCGCAAGTGCTGGCCATCGACAATGAGCGCCGCCAGATGCGGCTGAGCATGAAACAGCTTGTCCCAACCAGCGTTGATGAGTACATCGCCGAGCACAAGACCGGCGACGTGGTCACGGGACGCGTGATGGATACGGAAGGCCAGGTGCGCGTGGAGTTGGGCGAGGGTATTCAGGCGTTGTGCCGGAGCGAAGCTGCGGCCACTTCGGCAGGGGCGTCTTCTTCCGAGGTTCAATCCGGTGGCAAAGCCGACCTGTCGTCGCTGGGCGCCATGTTGCAATCGCGATGGAAGGGTGGGAGCACGGCGGCGACAGCTGCCAAGCAGGAACCGCTGCGCGAAGGACAGGTACGCAGCTTCCGAATCACCAAGCTGGATGTCGAGAAGAAGAGTATTGAGGTAGAAGCGGCGTAGTACAGGCTTTTCCCTCCCCCACCGCCAAAGAGTTTCGGACGCCAATCCAGGCTTCTCAGCATAAAATGGGTGCCACCCCAGTGTGCCTGCTGCGGCTAGCATTGCTGCAAGCCTCTGAGTAAGAAGGTTGCGCCATGTCAGTCTTGTACCACTTCTTCATCAGTTACTGTCGCGAGAGCTATGAAGATTCGCAGTTCGCGCTAAGGCTCGCATTGGATTTGCGAGCGGCAGGAGTCGCCGTATGGATCGATCAGCTCGATCTACGGCCGGTGGACAATCTCAACGAAATTCTGGAGGCGTCAGCCGCGCTGTTACTGATCGCGTCTCCCGATGCGATTCGCTCGCCACAAGTGCAGAACGAGTTTTCGATCGCGTCGGCCCGAGGCAAATGGATTCAAACGGTACTGTGGCGAATTTCCGAGTCCCAGGACAGGTTGCGCGATCAGCCCACCTTCGAGCGCAGGTTTGATGACTTCATGCAGCGGCGTCAGACTTCGCCTCCCGAATTTCAAACCAATTATTACGCTGCTTTCAGAGCTCTGCGGGAGGAAATCGGGCAATCGCCATGGACTGGTGGAGGCCCGGGCGAAGGCTCCGAACAGGTATACGAGGGCGAGTCGGAGCCGGCAGATAAGTCCTTGCCGGGAGAAGTTGATACATCGCAGACGCAGGCGGAGCCATGGCTGTACAGCGAGCACGGAGTCCCCGCATTACCACAGCAACAGCAGCAGCAGCAACAGCAGCAGCAACAGCAGCAACAGCAGCAACAACAACAACAACAGCAGCAGCAACAACAACAACAGCAGCAACAACAACAACAGCAGCAACAGCAGCAACAGCAGCAACAGCAGCAACAACAACAACAGCAGCAACAACAACAACAGCAGCAACAACAACAGCAGCAGCAACAACAACAACAGCAGCAACAACAACAACAGCAGCAACAACAACAACAGCAGCAACAACAACAGCAGCAGCAACAGCAGCAACAGCAACAGCAGCAACAACAACAGCAGCAGCAACAACAGCAGCAGCAACAACCCGCAGAGAATTACTACCCACCCAGCAATCCGGCACCCGCGACAAAGAAATCGGCAAAAAGATCAGCGACGAAGAAGGTGGACAGGGTCAGGTCTCCGCGCGATTACGTCGACTACGAGTCTGCTGCGGAGGCACCCGAGGAAGAAGCGGAATCAGTGTCGGGCAGCGAAACAGCGCCTAGCCCGACACCAGCACCGGTCGGCACGCCTGCGCTCTTACGCGACAACGTTCAGTTCACCCTCACTGGACCTTCGACACTCTCGCCCGGCGAAGCTCACGCGTTGCTGTTCTGGGTCCACGACGAAGAGCAGAGATCCACAGTACTGGTGCGGGCTGCCGCGGAACTTGGTTTGCCATCGTCGGAGATGTCGGTGAATTCCGAGGGGCCGTATCCGCTGGAGCGCGGCAGCCGGCTGAGTGTGCGTATGACCATTGCGGGACTGGACTGTGTGGACGATTACAAATGGATCACCTGGACGGGAGAGATTGGCAAGACCACGTTCATCGTCGATGTCCCGGCGGCCACTCACGCTGGAACGCACATCGGCTCCGCTTCCATTCGATTGAACGATTGCGAAATCGCGAAAATGTCTTTTCTGGTGCGTGTGGGAGCAGCAGCTGCGGTCCCCGGGCAAATTCCCTCGACCACGACCTCGCACCGCAAAGCGTTCGCGTCCTACGCCAGCCAGGACAGGGAAGCGGTCCTCGCCCGGGTACAGGGGATGGAAGCAGCCGGCGTGGACGTGTTCGTGGATGTGATGAGCCTGCGCAGTGGCCAGAATTGGCAGCCGGAATTGGTGAAACATATTTCGGATGCGGACGTCTTCTACCTGTTCTGGTGCCAACACGCGAAAGCCTCCGAGTGGGTGAGTAAAGAGTGGCACCTCGCATTACAGGCCAGGGGACTGGACTTCATTGACCCAGTTCCGCTCGAGGCTCCTGACAAGGCGCCCCCTCCCGAGGAACTGGCGAGCAAACATTTCAACGCTCCCGTGCTGGCGTTCATTGCGGCTGCAGGCGGGCACCTGATGTGAAAGAGAAACCCCACCCAGCCAAGCGAAGGCCGAATGGGGCACCCGTCTATACCCGAAATAGCAGCTTCTTACGCGTTCGCAGGAGCTCCCGTGTTGAGCCATCGGGTGAAGCTTTGCGGCTTCACCTTGGGCAGGATGTCGAGATAGATCACGGCATAGCGGAAGGCCACAACCGCCGCGGCGACCACCAGCACGCTGGAGGACAACTCGGTCCACTTCGGCACGTAATGTCCTCCCATAGCCGATTGCAATGAGTTGATCGACACGTTGATGCGGTTCACCATAAAGCCGGCAATCACCACAGCGCAGGTCAGGTAAAGCTTTTCAGGATCGCTGCGCACGCTCTCGCGACTCAGGAGCGCGACGGGGATGATAACGAACAGCAGCATCTCCAGCCAGAAGTATCCCGCCTCGGCAGTTCGCTGGAAGGCGTAGCCGATCGCCTGGTTCGATACCAGGTCGAGCACCTTGAACAAGGCAAACACGATCAGCAACAACTGGATCACGCGTCCGCAATCGCTCAGGATACTGAAATCCACTCGCACGTTCAGCGAGCGCATGCAGAGATAAATCGCGAGCACGGTGAGCGCGAGCCCGGCGGGAATCGCCGACAGATAAAACATGGCGTGCATGTAAGGTGAGTACCACAAGGGATGCACTTTGCCGCGCGCAATCAGGTACAAGCCACCGAGATACGACTGGTGCATGGACGATAACAGGACACCCATCAGCACGACGCCGATCAGGATCTTGTGGTGCCAGCGCAGCACGACGTCGCGGAAGCCTTTCCATGGCAGCTTCTCGATCACGGCCGGCGCAAACTCAAAGGTCAGCACCGTGGTGTAGGTCATGATGCAGACGCAAACATCGAACAGTACGGAAGTATGATTCCACATGACAACGGGGTGCCAGAAGCGCCAGGGCAAACCGATCTCATACAAGTAGCCGACACAAACCGTCATATATCCCAGGAACGAAATCAGGATGGAAGCGCGCAGGATGGGGCGATAGCGCTCCATGCCCAGCAGGTAAACCGCTGCGCTGATACCGAAGCCGGCGGCAGACAGGCCGATGCCGCACAGCGTTCCCAGCCCTACCCACAAACCCCAGGGCATCTGATCGCTCAGGTTGGTGCTGGCGCGGAAGCCTTCGAAGAAGCGCACATAGGTTGCGTACATTCCGGTCACAAAGATGACGGCCAGAATCGCGCGCCACATCGTTACCTCAGACTTGATTCTCGTAAACATGGCTAGCTCCTTCCTTCTTTCTTCATGCGGGTGATGGCCGATTGATCTTCGCCTTCGGCCAGCGCTACTTCGCGGCGGCGCTGCGTGACCCAATAGAGCGCCGATAGAATGGTGCCGCCCATGATGACCACCTTGGGCGAGTCGCCGAGCGCGCTTTCAGTAAGCGTCGGCATAGGTCGGTTGCCGCTGGGGGCAGGTTTCATTCCAAGCTGCTCGAAGGGCACGTCAGAGATGAAAAGTACGCTGCTGCCTCCGGCCTCTTCAATGCCGGAAATATGAGGCACGTACGACGAGTCACCGCGGATACGCGTCCAGGCTTCGTTGATCAGCTCATCGCGATCGCCGAACACGCTGGCCTGGGCCGGACATGCCTCGACGCACGCCGGCTGGCCACCGTTGCGCAGACGCTCGGCGCAAAGGTCGCACTTTTTAACGAAGGGCGCGAGTTTAGTCCACTGATAGCGCGGCACGGAGTAGGGGCAGGCGATCATGCAATAACGGCAGCCCATACATTTGTCGGCGTTGTACACTACCGGACCCAGCGGCAACTTGCTGATGGCGCCGACCGGGCAGGCCGATGCGCAGGCCGGGTCTTCACAGTGCATGCACAGCTTGCGGACGAACTTGTCGCCGCGGCTTTCGACTACGGTAAATGCCGTGTCTGACAATGTGGGCTCCGGGTCGGTGCTGAATCCGTGAAGCTGCTTGCAGGCAGTCTCACAACTCAGGCATCCGATGCAGCGCTTGATGTCGATCAACATGGCTTTTTGGCTCGGCATGGCTCTCTCCCTTTTCGCTCTTCTTGGCGTGATCTATGTCAGGAAGAATTCTTTGGTCAGCTTCTGCTGGACTTCGGGGCTCATCTGGAACAGCAAGCCTTTGATGGGAACTCCGCCGTCCTGCGCCAACGCCGGCATGGGCGCCAGCTGCGACAGCATCTCGCCCACGCGGGCAACGCTGTTCTGCATCCAGGCGGGAACGATCGGGCCCTGCAGCAGGTTCTTGCTGTTGATGGCCAACTCCGGAGCCTTGATGGTGCACAGCCAGCCCGCCTGATACGGATCGTCCGCCGCAAGGTTGGCATTGCTTCGCAGGCCCCCATTAATGGAGGTGAGCACGCCCTCAACCGGGGAGAGCAAATCGACCTTGCGATCGCCGCGAGTGATGGTGCAGAGGCGTTGTCCCTGGCGCACCCAGCGATTCAGTTCGGAGAAGTCGATGGCATCGATCTGGCCGAAGAGGTTGGCAGCAAACGCGTCCAGTCCGATGCGAGCGTTCTGGTGGCCTTCGTCGCTTAGCCAGGTGTGTCCGGGATGGAAAGCGTAGCCCTTGGGGATTTCGAATCCGGCGAACGACATCATGACCGGCACGGGAACCTGCTGCCCATTGGCGACTTGTAACGCGTCTTCCGTCGTCTGTGGCTTGCGGAAGTACATCACGGTGAGAATCAGCAGGAACGTCAGTAGAACGAACAGTATCGACATAGTCCCTCCTTGCGGCGCGTGGCCGCTACTGTCAGGTTGCGCGGAACCGCATTTAGCCGTCGCAACCTGCGACATCCGTAGTGGTGCACGTTGAAGGCAAAACCTAACAAGTGGGGAGCTGATTGAGGCTGTTGGGTTTAGCAACGAGGAAGGAAGCAGGAGGGTTTTCAGCTACTGCATTTTGCAGGAGTGTGGCTGCAAAGTGCAGTAGTGCAATATGCGCTATGAGATTTTATGTGGCTAACGCCGAAAAGCGATGACTTCTTCCGGCTCGAGTGCTTCTTTGCCGTTAAGGCCGGCCTTCTTCAGGCGGCGTAGAAGCGAGGTGGGATGAATGCCGAGAATCTTGGCGGCGTGAGTTTTGTTCTGACCAGTGGCGTGCAGCACCTGCTCGATGTAATGCTCTTCTAATTCGCGCAGGCTCACCAGTTGGTCGCCGGTTGGCGAAGGGTCAACCGGAAAGGCGTCCTCGGGCTCCAGCTGAGGACGAAAGTCGCGCACCTCTTCCGGCAGATTGTCCGCGCCAATCTCGTTGTCGTGCGAGAGGATCATCGCGCGCTCGACGATGTTGCGCAACTCTCGAATGTTCCCAGGCCAGGAATAATTCTGCAACAGTTCGGCGGCAGGAGAAGTAAATCCCACGAACTTCTTCTTCAGCTCCTGGTTGAAGCGGCTCATCATGTCGAGCCCGAGTGGCAGAATGTCTTCGCGCCGCTGGCGCAACGGCGGTAAGAACAATGGCAATACGTTCAGCCGGTAATAGAGGTCTTCGCGGAATTCGCCCTTGGCGACTGCGTCCTTGAGCACGGTATTGGTCGCGGCCATGATGCGCACATCAACCTGTATCGCCTTCGTCCCGCCAAGCCGCAGAAAATTACCTTCCTCAAGTACGCGCAGGAGCTTAGCCTGCAGGCTGGGCGATGTGTTGCCGATTTCGTCAAGGAAGAGCGTGCCGTGCGAGGCCTTCTCAATGAGGCCTTCCTTGCGGCGCCGAGCATCCGTGAACGCACCAGGCTCGAAGCCGAACAGTTCGCTTTCCAGCAGCGTATCGGGGAGGGCAGCGCAGTTGATGCTGATGAGCGGCTGCTGGGCCCGCGCGCTGTTGTAGTGGATGGCCTTGGCGAACACTTCTTTGCCGGTGCCGCTCTCACCTTGGATGAGCACCGTGGTGTGGTCGCTCTCGGCGGCACGGCGCGCCATTTCCAGCACTTCCTGCATGACCGGACTTCGCGTTACCACCCGGCCGAAGTCGTAGCGGCCCCGGGCAGTATCCACCGTATCCTGCACGCGCACGCGCAATGACAACGTCTCGGTGGCGCGCTCGATGGTGTGCAGCATGTCGGCGGTTTGAAAAGGCTTGAGGATGTAGTCGTAAGCCCCGAGCTTCATGGCCTGCACAGCGCAGTCAACGGAATGCTGTGCGCTCATCATGATGAACAAGGTGGCGGGCAGAGCAGCCTTCGCCTGGCGAAGCACATCGATGCCGCTTGGCCCGGGCAGCACGACACTGAGCAGCGCGAGGTCGGGCTTATTTTCGGTTAGCGACGCGAGCGCTTCCTCGCCCGTGGATGCGAGCATAACCTCGTAGCCCTCGCCGTCGAGCGCCCGTCCCAGGGTGCGTAATGTCATCGGCTGCTCATCCGCAATGAGGATGGAGTAGCGATTGCCGCGCCGCGCGCTAATGGTGGGAGCCGTCATCAGGCTTCTCTTACTACCCTCGCGCAAATGACGGCTGTCGGCAGTGATAGCAGTCACGCCGGGGGGTGACGGTGGTTTCTTCGGCAACAAACCAACCGCCTTTCAGCGATGCCTGGGTGGTTACGGTGTTTACTTCGCTACGTCGTCTCGCCGAGGATAGGAAGTGGGGTAACCGGATTTTTATCGGTGCGCGCGCGCTGCACGTCAATCATGGAGCAGAACTGAGATCTCTCCTGCAGGTCTTCACGACCGCCTTTCATCGCTTCGGTAAAGCCAAGTTGCTGCGTGATGTAGGTGCTCTCGAGTGGAACGACGGAACCGGCTTTCACCAGTTGCAGCACCTCGGCATAATTGTTGAACATCCAGGGCTTGTTGGGAGTGCGGCTTTGCGAGTCGTTGAGTGCGGAGGCGGTGCCCTCGGTGAGCGGCATCAGTTCTTTGCTGCTCATGCGCAGGAAGGCGTCGCGCGCATCCTGGCTCCGCCAGTAGCCGGGAAAGGCATGGCCGGCGAGAAGGAAGATCACAGGATAAATGCCGACATACTCCAGGCAGGCGGCGATCATCAGCGCCAGATCGATGCAGGTACCGCGCTTGCCGCCGATGATATCGGAGGGGGTACGCAGCCGCTGCGACGCGTCAGTGAACGTCGGTGGTGGATTGATGTAGCCCAACGACATGTCAAAGCTGAGCGCCGACCAGATGGCCTTCACCTGCAAATCCACCATGGCGTAAGGATCTTTGGCTTTCTTGTCGACGCCCTGGTAGCCGTCGAATCCGGCGGTGCTGTCTTCGTTGAACAACCTGACATAGCGCTGGGCGTTGTCGATGATCCTGCCCACGGCGGCATCGCGCGACAGAACGAACGATGGCAGGTAGGCGTCCAGCTCCGGCGTGTCTACCCACTCGTCAATGGCCAGCAGCTTTACCGGTAAAGTGTCGCGATAGACAATCTTGTTGTTCCATGTGATGTCGATGTAGATGACGCTCTTCACGCTCTCGCGAAGGGAGCGCATCAGGTACGAGGTGAGCGGGAAACGTATGCGATCGGCCAGCGGCAGATACGAATCCGACATGTCGATCCAACTACGGTAGGGGAAGGTCTGGCCGCCGCCAACGTACAGAGTCAGTTCAATGCCAATTCCGCGCACCAGCCCGTCGCGCAGCTTACGCAACGAAAACTCCTCGAACAGACTCTGATCGTTGTGCAGCAGCGAGTAATTGACCGTTTCCTTGAGCTTGACTACCACGTCGAGGACTTCCCAAGGCTCGGCGTCAGCCGGTACTTCATGGCGCAGATACTCCTGGCGCTTAGCGCGCAGCTGATCGTCGTCCGACTGTAGCGGCTTCGCTTTTAACGCGGATAACAGCGAGCGTGAACTCCAAGAACGGCGATCGAGCCCCCGAAATGCATCTCGCGAACAGCCAGGCGGTAGGCGCGAAGCAGGTCCCAGCTCATAGCGCGGTAGTTGAAATAGAACTTGGAGAAGAAAGTTTCTGCCACCTGGTCGCCCACTTCGTCTTGAAAGCCGATGGCCGCGGTAGCGCTTTCGGCGGCAATTAGGCCCGCAACGCGCGAAGCCGAGTTCCAGAAATTGCATGACACCAGCAGGGGAGCATTGCCTTTTTCGGGGCGCAGAGCTTCGGCGAGCTGCTCCGCGGTAGCATATGCGGGATTGCCGTCAACATCGGCCATCAGGTAGCCGTCCCACGTTGTCCGAGTCTGACGGTGTAGGAGCTGCTCGCCCTGGTGCGAATCGATTCCCGCCAGGTGGACAATGTCGGGCTGCCCGCTGGACACCAGTTCCTTCAGCTTGTCGACCGTAGGATTGCGCGGGCACATGACTTTGCTCAGGCCCAGGTTCGATTCCACCAGCTTGCGCTCGGAGCTGAAGGAATACATGTCGGCAAACTTGCCGGGCGCGCTCTCGACCACCATGAGCTTCTTGGGGACACGCGCGGCGGTGTCGGCTCGGTCGGTGCAGCAGACGTGGCGTACAACGATGATCGGAGACGTTCGCTTGCCGGCAGTGCCGGTGAAGAGCATGAACTCCCAGGGAAAGACGCGCAGCTCCCAGCCGATTTCTTCGTGAGCGCTGGTGAAAGGAATCTCGATTTCGACCACACCTGCCTTGGCGATTTCAGCCAGTTTCGCATCGTCGATGCCGAGCTTATTCAGGGCGTCGATGGCGCGGGTGGCCACTGCCTGCGATGTGTTCGGGTCCTGCGCCCAGCGGATGCGGTTGCGCAGCACGTAATCCCAGTACATCGCCGTGCGCTGGAAATCTTTGTCCGAACGTATCTGATAGCTGGGGCCGCTGAGCAGGTGAAGCGTAACCGACGCTTTGGCCTCCGCAGCGGACGCGGCGGCCTTCTTCTTCATAGCGTCAGATACAGGCTTATTGGGACTCTTGCTTTTCTTGGCTGCTGCCGTTTTTGAGCTCATCTTTCTATCCGCCCGATCCGCCGTAGCTATCCGACCTAGAAAGTTAGGTGTGGAACCCGAATCTTGTCCGATCCGCACAACTCCATTACTTTCCACTCACCTCGTTCCACAGGAATGTCAACTCGTCGGCCGTATCGTTGACCAGTTGCGTCATGGAAACTCCGGCGCTGTGTCCCGCCTTAAGCTGATAATGCAGAAGGATGGGCCGGTCGCCACCGGTGTCCGCCTGCATCAGCGCGGTCATCTTGCGCGCGTGCAGCGGATCGACGCGCGTATCCGAATCGCCGCTGTTGAACATGATGGCCGGATACTTCGTTCCAGGTCTCACATTGTGGTACGGCGAATATTTCAGCAAATAGGGAAACTGCTCCGGGTTCTCCGCAGAACCGTACTCCGAGGTCCACCAGCGGCCAACCAGGAAGTTCTGATAGCGCAGCATGTCGAGCAGCGGATAGCCGCACCAGATGGCGCCGAACAACTCGGGATGCTGGGTCATGGCCACGCCCATCAGGAGGCCGCCATTAGAGCGCCCGCGAATCGCGAAGTGCGCCGGCGAAGTGTACTTGTTGTCGATAAGGTAGTTTGCCGCGGCGAAAAAATCGTCGAAGACGTTCTGCTTGTGCTCGAACATCCCGGCCTTATGCCAGGCTTCGCCGTACTCGCCGCCGCCGCGAAGATTGGGCTGAGCGTAGAATCCGCCTTGCTCCATCCACCATACGTACTCGGGATTCCATGCAGGTGTGAGGTCAACCAGGAATCCGCCGTAGGCGAACATCAGTGTCGGTGTGTTGCCGTCGCGTTTGAGGCCCTTCTTCGACGAAATGAACATCGGAACGCGGGTGCCGTCTTTCGAGGTATAGAAGACCTGCTTCACCTCGTAGTCGTCGGAATTGAACGGTACCTTGGGGCGGGCGAACACTTCCGTTTTGCCGGACTCAACGTTGTAGTGGTAGATCGTTGGCGGAATGTTGAACGACTGGAAATTGTAGAAGCCTTCTTTCGATTCTTCGCGCCCGAAGACGGTCGATGCCGCACCCAGCGTTGGGTATGTAATGTGGCCGACCTGCTTGCCATCCATGTCGAAGACGCGAGTCTCGGTGACAACGTCGTGCAAGCCGGTGGCGAACAGTTTGCCACCGACGATGGAGAATTGCGAGATGGGATCCTTGCCTTCAGGCACCACGGTCTGCCAGTGCTCGGGCGTGGGATCGCTCAGCTTGAAGCGAACGATGCGATAGTTTTCCGCCTGGTAATCCGTCAACACGTATAGATCGTCCTCGTAATTAGCCGGCACAAAGCGGTAGTCGAGGCCGTGAATGATGGGCCGGATGGGCGCGTCGGAGGTGCGTAGATCCTTCACGTAGACATCGACGCGCTTGGGCGGAACGCCCTGATTCACATCGATGATCAGGTAGCGTCCGTTCTCGCTGACATTGCAGCTGATCAGATCGAGCGCAGTAAGATTCTCGCCGTTGAACGAACCACCGAAGATGTGCTGGTCGTCCGAGATAGGAGTGCCCATACGGTGCAGGTAGACCTGTGTCAGCTTGCCTTCGAACTTTGAGTAGTAGATGCCCTTCTTATCGGGGGTGAGACTAATGCCAAGATAGCGAGCGCGCGGCAACACGTCAGAAGCTTCTTTGCCCGAGTTGACGTCGAGAATGTGAACGCTCTCTTCGTCGGCTCCGCCTTCGCGGACGCCATACAACAGCAGAGATCCGTCTTTCGAGACATCAGCGATGCTGACATTCGTGTTCTGGTCCGCGCTAAGCTTCGTCGCATCCACCAGGCGCTCGTCGGCGCCGGTAATGCCGTTGCGCATGTAGATCGAGCCTTGATTCTCTTCCGCCAGGCGCTTGGTAAAGAAGTAGCGCCCCTTGGCCTCGATGGGAATGCTGTAGGTCTCGACGCGCATGAGTTCGTTGAGCCGCTTGACGATCTCCGGCCGGATCTTTACCTGTGCCAGATAGTCTTCGGTGTACTTCATCTGCGCGGCAATCCAAGCGCGGGTGGCGGGACTCTGCGCATCCTCGAGCCAGCGATAAGGATCGGTGATGGTCACGCCGTGAATGGTCTCGGTAACCGGTTTGACCTCGGTTGGCGGTGGAGGCGGTAAGGTCACGCCGTTTCCGCCCTCGATGGTAGTGGGCTTGGCCGCAGCGGGCTTGTCGGCAGGGTTCGTGAAATTTTCAGCGGCCAACGCCATGATGCAAACGCAGTGGAGGAGAAATACCACAACTATGATTTTCATTGTGACTGCTGACAAGAATACAGGAGAGGGCTCGCCGGGCGCTTCACTCGGGTTCGGTTTTCATTCGCCTGTTATCGGGGTGAGCTCGTTGAGTGGCGTGACTGCAACAGGATTTTGTAACTCCGCGGCAGCCAACGTTTTGTGGCGCGGAGAATCGTAACTCTGTTTGATGTAGCTGAATTCGCACGTTGGATTGGCTATGAAAAATGACTGGCCGGGTGATGGCGCGCCGCGGGTTTGTGCTGCGGCCCGCCGGGCGGCACGCGCTGTCACTCAGTTGTACGATCTGGTTCTGTCGCCCACTGGATTACGAGCGACGCAGTTCATCATTCTGCGCTCCGTCGCCCAGCATGGCGAGGTCGCTCAGTGGTCTCTTTCCCGTGAGCACTCGATTGCTATTGAGACGTTATCCCGCCGACTCGCCGGTATGCGCAAGTCGGGCTGGGTCGCGCTGCGAATATCAGGCCCGCGGCGAGAGCACGTGTACAGCATTACGCCCGATGGTCGAGAGATATTGGCGCGCGCACTGCCGTTTTGGGAGAGGGCAGAAGCCAGGCTGGCGGAGGCGCATGCTCGAACGGCTGCGCACGACCTGGCTGCAACCGTGCAGATGCTGAATCTTCTGGCGGCTGCCGCGCAGGAAGGGGCTGTCCTGAGAACCACCAACGGAACGGATATGACCAAGGCGAAAGCTGCACATACGTAGAGCGATCAGTCGGCGCACATTAGCTCTTCTCTATTTCTGTTGCTGCGGGTTCGTCGGGGAAGGAAGTTGCTCGTCCCTCTTCAATGCTTGCGCCGAAGAAGGCGGCATGGCTTTCTGAGTCACTCCCAACGTGTTCCCAGGATACATTTCGGCGCGAATTGCTGCGGCCGCATTCGCGTTTGCGGCTGCTTCCGATTGTCCCGCCTGCTCTGCGTTGACCGGAGCATAAGGCGAATCGGCTTGGCCGTTCTGCACATAGGGTGCACTCGCCCCGGTTCCCGCCGCCTGCTGCAAGTCTGATTCGGTTTGAAATCCCGGCGTGTTTTCGGCTGCGCTGAGCGTGGTGGTTACAGTCGGCGCGGTTACCTGGCGGCCCACCTTGCCGGTAACCGCAGCCACGTTCTTCGACGGCAGCGCAGAGGTGCAGCTCTCCGACACAACGCGCAGGGTGCTGACGTTAAGACTGTCACCTCCAGCACTGGGAGAGCTGGGAATGGCGACCAATTTATTGACGTGGCGTTGCAGCAGGTTGATGTTGCCAGTCAGCGGGTACGTCTTGCCGGAGGGCCGAATGCCGAGTTGCAGGGGTCCATTGGGGGAGCGAACCAAGCATCCGACAACTTCGGTTTGAGAAGCCGACGACTGCGCCTGGCAGATCGAAGCCGTCACTGCAAAGCTAATAAACAAGAACAGAAGAAATCGATAAGCCAGCCGCATTTTCTCGCCTCGCATACCTCGCGACGCCTCATTGGATGCCAACCGTTATCTCCGTGCCCAAGGAAACCGCGTCAGGTTGCTATAGCAACCCCGATGCCGTACGGGGGGTACAACTCGCATGGGCAGCAAAGTTCTCTCAGGGTGGCAGAGAGTAGCCAGTCCTAATCGGAATGCCACAGCTCTTCAACCCGAGCGCCAACACGATTGCCCGGTTCACGCTTCTCGGCAGCCTGCTGCTGGTGATGGGAACGTTCTGGTTTTTCGAGATGATGCAGCGCTCGACCTACTACTCGCAACGCGGCATCGTTCACGAGCAGCCGGTTCCCTTCAGCCACGAGCACCACGTCGGAGCCCTCGGGCTCGATTGCCGTTACTGCCACAGCTCGGTCGAGTTCTCAAGCTTCGCCGGCTTGCCTCCCACAAAGACGTGCATGAACTGCCACGCGCAGATCTGGAGCAACACGCAGATGCTTCGGCCGGTACGGGAAAGTTACCGGTCAGGCGAGCCCCTGCATTGGATCAAGGTCAACGATCTGCCCGACTACGTGTACTTCGACCACAGCATTCATGTGGCCAAGGGAGTGGGCTGCAACGACTGCCACGGGCCTGTGGATCGCATGCCCATGATGTACAAGGCCTACACGCTGCAGATGGAGTGGTGTCTGAACTGCCATCGCGCGCCCGAGAAGTTTCTGAGGCCGCGCGAGCAGGTCTTCAACATGCGTTATGAGCAGCCAACCCATCGCTTTCCAGTCACGGCCGATGGTCGAACTTTCACTGACCAGAGAACTCTAGGCGATTACCTGAAAACCAAGTACCACGTCAGGACGCCGCAGGACATAACCAGTTGCGACACCTGTCATCGCTGATCGGCGAACTATGTAAACGAGCCGAGCTTCAGGGAACAAGGGAAATGGAAGAAAGCAAGCAATCGCCACGCCGTGAAGCTATCTGTCCCGGCAAATTGAATAAAGCTGACTTCCTTGCCGCGCGCGACAAGCTGGAGGAGGAAGGCCCGCTGTATTGGCGCAGCCTGCAGGAACTGGCTGGAGATCCCGAGTTCCAGGAGCGGCTGCATCGTGAATTTCCCAAGGGCGCTTCCGAGTGGCTGGATCCGATTTCACGGCGAAACTTTCTCAGTCTGATGGCCGCATCCATGGCGCTGGCCGGGATTACGGGATGTGTTAAGCAGCCTCTAGAGCAAATCGTTCCCTATGTCGTGCAGCCGGAGAACGTCGTTCCCGGTAAGCCGAAGTATTTCGCAACTTCGATGACCTTCAGCGGGTACGGCATTCCGCTACTGGTCGAGAGCCACGAGGGACGGCCCACAAAGATCGAAGGCAATCCGCAGCATCCGGCGAGTTTGGGTGGCAGTGACGTTTTTTCGCAGGCTTCGATCCTCGAGCTGTACGATCCCGACCGCTCGCAGACGGTGACGTTCGATGGACAGATCTCGTCGTGGTTGTCGTTTATTGCGGCGATTCGGTCCGCATTGATGACGCAGCCGAACCAGCGAATCAGGATACTGACGCAAAGCGTGAGTTCGCCGACTCTCGCTGCTCAGCTACAGGCGGTGCTGAACAAGTTTCCTAACGCGCAGTGGCATCAGTGGGAGCCCGTCAACCGCGATCTGGTCTACGGCGGAGCCCAGATGGTGTTCGGTGAGCCACTCGAAACCCAGTATCACTTCGAAAAGGCCGAGGTCATTCTCACCGTCGACGCCGACTTCCTATACCCGACCTTCCCCGGCTTTCATCGTTACGCGCGTGAGTGGGCGAACCGCCGCAGGCCTTATCCCGAGCGTCGGCCATTCGCCGATGTCGCCGGCAACCAGCTTCCAGGGCTTCCGATGAGCCGCATGTATGCCATGGAAAGCACGCCAACTAATACCGGGGCCAAGGCGGAACATCGGCTCAAGCTGCGCGAGTCGCAGATTGCGAAATACCTGACCATTGCTGCGGCGCAGCTGGGCGTGAACTCCGCCGCGGCTTCGGCGGAGACGGACTACGACGAGACCTGGCTGAACGCGCTGGTCAGCGATTTGAAATCGCATCGCGGTACGAGCCTCATCATCGTGGGTCAACATATGCCGCCGGAAGTTCACGCGCTGGCGCACGCCATGAACGGCGCACTGGGCAACGTCGGGCAGACGGTGGTCTATACCGATCCCGTCATCGCCAACGCGACTAACCAGACCGACTCCAGCAAGAGCCTGGTGAGCGATATGAAGGGCGGCCAGGTTGATCTGCTGCTGATCGTCGGCGGCAACCCGGTCTATGACGCACCCGCCGACCTCGATTTCGCCGCAGCGTTGACGCACGTGCCCACCACTATCCACCACGGCTCGCACCTGAACGAGACCGGGGCGAAGTGCAACTGGCATATCGATGCGACGCACTACCTGGAAGAGTGGAGCGATGTGCGGTCGTACGACGGAACAGTTTCGATCGTGCAGCCGCTGATTGCGCCGCTCTACGACGGCAAGAGCCAGCACGAGTTGCTGGCCGTCTTCAGCGATTTCCCGCAGCAGTCCGGTTACGAAATCGTGCGGCAGTACTGGCAGGCGAACGGCCCGAAGGGAACGAGCTTCGACGATTTCTGGCGTAAGACACTCTTCGACGGATTCATCGCCAACTCGGCGTTGCCGCCGCGCACCGTGCAGGCGAAGAGCGGTAGTTTCAAAACCCCGCAACCGAGCGGAGAAGGGATGGAGCTGTTCATCCGCCCCGATCCCTCGGCGTACGACGGACGTTTCGCCAACAACGCATGGCTGCAGGAGTGTCCTAAGCCGCTCACCGAGTTGACCTGGGACAACCCGGTAATGATCGGCTACGCAATGGCGAAGCGCATGGGGCTGGAGAACGGATCGGTCGTCGAGCTCGAATTCCAGGGACGCAAAGAAGTGGGGGCCACGTGGGTACAGCCCGGACATCCCGACAATGCGCTCACCATCTTTCTCGGCTACGGCCGTTACCGCGCCGGGCGCAGCGGTGACGGGTTGGGCTACAACGCCTACAAGCTTCGCACCAGCAATGCGCTGTATGGCGGCACCGGAGTAACGCTGCGAAAAACCGGTGACAAATACAAACTGATCACCGGCCAGGGACTGCAGGACATGGAGGGCCGGCACCTGGTCCGGGAAGCCACGCTGGACGAGTACAAGGCGGATTCCGAATTTGCGCATCGGCACGAGGAAGAGCCGCCACGCATGGACACGCTGTATCCCAACTACCAGTACACCGGTTACGCCTGGGGAATGGCAATCGACCAGAATGCGTGCGTCGGCTGCAATGCGTGCGTCATCGCCTGCCAGTCGGAGAACAATGTCCCGGTAGTGGGCAAATTGCAGGTTGCGATTGGGCGCCGCATGCACTGGCTACGAGTCGACGCGTACTACAAGGGCGACCCCGACAATCCGAAACCGTTCTTCCAGCCCGTGCCCTGCATGCAATGCGAGAACGCGCCGTGCGAACTGGTCTGCCCGGTAGAGGCCACAGTACACAGCAGCGAAGGGATCAACGACATGATCTACAACCGCTGCGTAGGCACCCGCTATTGCTCGAACAACTGTCCGTACAAGGTACGCCGCTTTAATTTCCTGCTCTTTCAGGACTGGGTGCAACCGCAATTCAAGCTCATGCGCAATCCGGATGTCAGCGTCCGCAGCCGCGGAGTGATGGAGAAGTGTACGTACTGCGTGCAGCGCATTACGCACGCGCGCATACGGGCGGAAGAAGAGCAGCGGCTGGTCAACGACAACGAATTGCAGACCGCGTGCCAACAGGCATGCCCTGCGGATGCGATCGTCTTCGGCGACATCAATGATGGCAACAGCCGGGTCGCGAAGCTGAAGGAGAACCCGCGCAATTACGGGCTGTTGGCCGACTTGAACACGCGTCCAAGAACGACCTACCTGGCGCTGGTTCACAACCCCAACCCGCAGATTCCCGAGCCGGAGGAACATCACAGCGATGAGCTTCCGAAGCACGTTTGGGGCTAGTCGAGATGCCTGACACACGCGAAGCCGAGCTGATGAAGCAAAGGGCGGGACAGGCTCCTGTGCTGCTGCCGGGTCAGACCTACACCAGCGTAACCGACCAGATCGCCAACATCGTGTTGAAGCGTCCGACCGGGTTGATGTGGTTGGGACTGTTCGGCGCGGCCGGCTTCCTGTTCATGCTGCTGCAGTACGGCATCGCCTACTTGCTGATGCAAGGGCGTCGGCATCTGGGGCGTGACGATTCCGGTCGCGTGGGGCTTCGCCATCATCAACTTCGTTTGGTGGATCGGCATTGGACACGCCGGCACGCTGATCTCTGCAATTCTCCTGCTGCTGAAGCAGAGCTGGCGCAGTTCCATCAACCGCTTCGCGGAAGCCATGACGCTGTTTGCCGTCATGTGTGCGGGTATCTTCCCGCTGCTACACCTTGGCCGGCCCTGGCTCTTTTATTGGCTGGCGCCGTACCCCAACACTATGACGATGTTCCCCAATTTCCGCAGTCCGCTGGTGTGGGACGTGTTCGCGGTGTCGACGTACTTCACCGTGTCGGTGCTGTTCTGGTATCAGGCAACAGTTCCCGATCTCGCAACTCTGCGCGACCACGCACAAAACCCGATTATCGCGAAGATCTACGGCATATTCGCACTAGGCTGGCGCAACTCGGCCCGCCACTGGCACCGCTTCGAGATGGGTTACCTGTTGCTCGCGGGACTGGCCACACCACTCGTGCTTTCGGTGCATACGGTGGTGAGCTTCGATTTCTCCGTGGCCATCATGCCCGGCTGGCACGAGAGTATTTATCCGCCTTACTTCGTGTCCGGCGCCATCTTCTCCGGATTCGCGATGGTGATGCTGCTGGCGATTCCTTTGCGCAAGTTCTACCACCTGGAAGACCTGGTCACCCTGCGGCACATCGACAACTGCGGCAAGTTTATGGTCGCCACCGGACTGCTGGTGACCTACACCTATGTCGCCGAAACCTTCTTCTCCTGGTATGGGTCGGACATCTACGGCGCGTGGTGGAACTGGAACCGCTCTCACGGCGCATACAAAATCGTGTGGTATCTCGACATCTTCATGGTCTGCGTGATTCCCCTGGTGCTGTGGATGCCGAAGGTGCGCCGCAGCCCCCTGCTGATGTTCATCGTCTCGGCCGACATTGTCATCGGCATGTGGATTGAGCGCGTGATGATCGTTGTCATCACCTTAAACAGCACGCATCTGCCGTCGGCCTACGGGCTATACATTCCGACACGCTGGGACTGGGTCATCCTGTTCGGCAGCGTGGGCTTCTTCATCGTTTGCTTCCTGCTGTTTGTGCGCCTGGTGCCCATGATCCCGATCTTCGAAATGCGCAAGCTGGTCCACGAAATCGAGCAGCCCGACAAAGTCGAGGAGCACGCGAAATGAAGCCGGCATTGTATGGATTGATGGCCGAGTTCGCTTCGCCCGATGACTTGCTGCACGCGACCAAGGACGCTTATGCGCTGGGTTATCGCAAGATGGACGCCTACTCGCCATTTCCGGTGCCCAATCTGCCGGAAGCGCTTGGCATGCACAACCACCACGTTCCCCTGCTGTGCCTGATGGGCGGCATTTTCGGTGGGTCCGCTGCCTATGCGTTGCAGTACTGGATAAATGTCATCGCTCTGCCCATGAATGTCGCCGGACGTCCGTTGCACTCCTGGCCTTCGTTCATTCCGGTGACCTTCGAGATGACGGTTTTGTTCGCCAGCTTCGGCGCATTCTTCGGCATGTGGGCGCTGAATGGACTGCCTATGCCGTTCCATCCTGTGTTCAACGTGAAGCGCTTTAAGGCTGCGAGTCGCGACAAGTTTTTCCTTTGCATTGAAGCTGCCGATCCGCATTTCGATCTGGTGTACACGCGCCGCTTCCTGGCTTCGCTGAACCCGAGCGCCATTGAGGAGGTGCCCTATCGCTAGCGGGCTGACAATTCGCTTGTTAACGCTCGCGCCGATTGCCTTGGTGCTGGCCATGTTTCCCGGCTGCCGCGAGGACATGCAGAACCAGCCGCGGCTGAACCCTATGCGGCCCTCGGAGTTTCTTGGACAGCAGGCGCCGAGGGCTCCGCTGGCCGGCACCATCTCGCGAGACGAATCCGGCACCACGTACTACAACACAGGCTACGCGGGCAACACGGTGGGCAACGTCATTCCGTTCCCGGTCGATCGCGCAGTGCTTGAGCGTGGGCGCGAGCGCTACAACATCTACTGTGCGCCCTGTCATGCGCGGACCGGCGATGGCAACGGCATGATCGTGCAGCGTGGCTATCGCAGGCCGCCGTCGTATCACACAGACCGCCTTCGCAATCTGCCGTTGGGACACTTCTTCGAAGTCATCAGCAACGGTTTCGGCGCTATGCCTGACTACGCCGCGCAGATCAACGTGCATGACCGTTGGGCTATCGCCGCTTATATCCGCGCTTTGCAGTTGAGTCAGGACGCCCCGGCCAATCTGTTGCCGGCGGGAACCTCTCTGCCATCAACGCCGCCGGTGTTGCCCGGCACTCCCGGAAGCGGCGCAACTCCGGCGCAGGCGGCTCCATCGTCCGGAAATATCGAGGCAGCGGAAGGACCTCCCAGCGCGGTGCAGAAGCAAGCCGCCGACGAAAAGAAGAAGCGAGCGGAAAAAGAGCACGAGGTAGAGCAGAAATGAGTACCGGCGCGCAATCCGAACTCGGCTTCATGGCTCCCCCGGTGGTCAAGACATGGCGCAACCGCGCGCTGATCGCCGGAATTGTTTTCGCCGTGCCCTCGATCATCGGATGGGTGCTCGACACCGACCAGTTCTATCGCTCGTACCTGCTCGGCTACATGTGGTGCTTCGAACTGACGGTCGGCTCCATGGCATTGCTCATGCTCTATCACCTCACGGGCGGAGCATGGGGCACTGTCTTGCGGCGAATCATGGAAGCGGCGATGCAGAACATCTGGCTCATGCTTCCGTTGTTCGCGCCCATCGTCATCGGCATTCATCATCTGTATCCGTGGTCGCGTCCCGCATATCTCGCGTACGACGATCACGTGCGTGCCATCTCGCACGAATATCTCAACATCTGGCTATGGCTGGGTCGCGCGGGCTTGTACTTCATCGTCTTCATCATGCTGGTTTGGGCATTGATGGCGTTTTCGCGCCGTCAGGACCGCGAGCCGGAAGTTTCGATGGCCAGCGCTCTGCGCGCGGTAAGCGGACCCGGTGCCGTGGTTTACCTGTTCATGACGCTGTTCCTCTATACCGACTGGCTGATGTCGCTGACGCCCGACTGGTTCTCGATGATCTACGCGCTGATCTTCAACGCGGGGCATGGATTGGCAGCAATCAGCTTCGCCGTAGTGATTGCTGACTTGCTGGTGCGGTATCAGCCGATGAAAACGGTGATGCAGCCCGACCAGTTCCTCGACCAGGGAAAGATCATGCTCACCTTCGTAATGATGTGGGGCTGGTGGAGCTACGCCCAATGGATCATCTTCTGGTCGGGCAATAAGCCAGACGAGATCAGCTGGTACATCGCGCGAACCCGAGGGGGATGGGGAGTCTACGGATTCGCGCTGATCATGGTGTACCTGGTGATCCCGTTCGCGCTGCTGTTGTCGCGCGGCTTCAAGAGCAATTCTCACAAACTGGCGAAACTTGCGTTGCTGACGCTCTTCGCCCGCTACATGGATAACTTCTGGTTCATTGGTCCTTCATTTCCTGACACTGCAGGGCACTTTCATTTCAGCTGGCTGAACGCAGTTGTGCCGATCTGTCTTGGTGGGTTCTGGTTGGCATTGTTCTTCCAGCATTTGAAGGCGCGGCCGCTGCTGGCGCTGCAGGATCCGCATGTGGATCTCGTATTGGAACAGGCATATGGAAGCGAGCAATAGAGAGTTACTCGATATTCGTCGCCCCGAGGTTGCGTATGAAAGGCGCGATCTCAGCCATTACGCCGTGCTCGGCACGCTGTTGGCGCTCGGCTGCCTGGGCCTCGTTATCCACCTGGTGGTGTGGGGCGCGTTCCGCTACCTGGGCAGCTCACAGTGGGTGCCACACCAGACCACAAACCCGATCATGACGAGCAATGAGCAACTAAAAGAAATTGGCGGCGATCCGGCGCTGTCGTTCCCTATGCCACGCATACAACCGAACCCGGTGGCCGACCTTAATAAATTCCGCGTGCGCGAAGAGCAGGAGTTGAACAGTTACGGCTGGGTAGACCCACAGGCAGGAAAGATCCACATCCCAATTGAGCGCGCTATCGACATCATGGCGTCTACCTGGCCGCAGCAACAGGCAGCCACATCGGACGAGGGAAGAGTTACTCCCGACGGACAACAAAACCCGAACGTAACCCTCGGCGCAAAGTCGGGTGGAGGAAGGTAAAGGCAACGGAGAATTCATGCGCATCGTGAGCCATCATTCTGCTAGGGGCTTGATCGCGATCCTGCTCTTGCTGGGCGCATCGCCAGTGTTTGCGCAGTTCGCGACCGATCCGACGGCGGACAAACTGCCGCCGCAACTAAGCGATGTCGCCATCGAGCAGAAGCTCAATAGCCAGGTGCCGCTCGACATCACCTTCCATGACGAAACCGGCAAAACCGTAAAGCTGGGTCAATACTTCGCGCCCGGTAAGCCCGTCATCCTGTCGCTGGTTTACTTCAACTGCCGCATGCTGTGCAGTGAAGTTCTGGCTGCGTTGACTAAATCCATGCGGCTGATCAAATTCGATGCCGGCAAACAGTACGACGTGCTGACTGTCAGCTTCGATCAGCGTGACACGCCCGCGCAGGCCGCCGAGGCCAAGCAGAAATATCTTTCCATGTATGGCCGTGCCGGCGCCGAAAACGGCTGGCATTTCCTTACCGGAGACCAGGCCTCGATCAATGCACTTTCGCAGGCGGTCGGTTTCCACTTCCACTGGGACGAGCGAACCCAGCAGTTTGCCCACGCCGCCGGCATCATGCTGCTCACGCCGCAAGGAAGGGTATCGCAGTATTACTACGGAGCAAGGTATTTCCCGTCCGACATCCGTCTCGGCCTGGTGCAATCCTCGCAGAATCGCATCGGTAGCCTGGCGGACCAGATCGTTCTGTATTGCTATCACTGGGATCCGCGCACCGGACGCTATGGCGCGATCGTCAGTCGCGTGATTCAGGTTTCAGGTGGCGTGACGCTGCTGATACTCGGCGGGGTCATTGTTTTCCTGTTGAAGGCATACCCCAACCACGACGGTGCATCTTCATCGCGCGAAACCAAAGCCAAGGCACGGAAAACGCGGACCATGCACGAGACCACGGCAGGGAGAGAGAGCTGAATGTTTCCTTTTCCATTGTGGCCTACCGCCGCCTCAGGCATGGCGGACAATGTAGACGCCCTCTACATCTTCCTGATTGCAGTCTGCACGGCGGTGACACTGCTGGTGACGGCGCTCATCATTTTCTTTCTGTTCAAGTATCGGCACAGCAAGCACAAGGTAGCGGAGCAGGTTGCCGGCTCTCTTCCCCTTGAACTCACGTGGTCGCTGGTTCCCCTGGGTATCTTCATGATCTTTTTCGCGTGGGGAGCAAGTATTTATGTGGCCAACGCAACTCCTCCACGGGATTCGCTGCAAATCTATGTTGTAGCCAAACAATGGATGTGGAAGCTGCAGCATGAAAACGGCGCGCGGGAGATAAACACGCTGCATGTGCCGGCCGATCGCGATGTGCGGCTGACCATGATTTCTCAGGATGTAATCCACAGCTTCTGGGTGCCCGAATTTCGGGTGAAGGCCGATGTGCTGCCCGGTCGCTACACGACGCTCTGGTTTCGGGCTAACAAGACGGGGACGTTCATGCTGAATTGCGCGGAGTTTTGCGGCACCTTGCATTCGGCGATGGTAGGGAAGGTGATCGTAATGGAGCCGGCCAAGTACGAAGCCTGGCTGAGCGGAGGCGGCGAGATGGGTTCGTTCGCCGGAACCGGGCAGAAGCTTTTTCAGGAGCTCGGCTGCACCACATGTCACCGCTTCGATACCCAGGGGCGCGGGCCCAACCTGGTCGGTGTCTATGGCAAACCGGTGCTGCTTGCCGATGGAAGCACGGTCATGGCGGACGACGCTTACGTCCGGGAATCCATTCTCAATCCCGGGGCCAAGGTTGTCGCAGGATTTCAACCGATCATGCCGAGCTTCCAGGGGATCGTTACGGAGGACCAATTGCTCTCGCTGATTGCTTACGTGAAATCGATTGCCACGCCCGAAGAGAGTGAACCGGTCAGCAATCGTCCACCAGTGCCGAAGTCGGGCGCTCCCGAGGTGCAATAGCAATGGCCACTGAGGTCGAAGTTCTTCATCACGAAGTTCCCACACCGGAGGAGGCGACTCCGCAGCCGGACTACCTGAATTCAGAGTATGGGATTAAGTCGTGGCTGCTCACTACCGACCATAAGCGCATTGCGCTGCTCTATCTATTCTCCATTACCACCATGTTCTTTATAGGCGGGATATTTGCGCTGATTATCCGTCTTGAATTACTCACGCCCAAAGGCGATTTCGTGCAGGCCGACACCTATAACAAGATGTTCACCATGCACGGCGTCATCATGATTTTCTTTTTCCTGGTGCCGTCCATTCCCACCACCCTGGGCAATTTCCTCATCCCGCTGATGATCGGCGCCAAGGACGTCGCTTTCCCCAAGCTCAATCTGCTGAGCTGGTACATCTACAACGTGGGCGCGTTCATGTTCGTGTACACCATCCTCACCGGCGGACTGAACACCGGGTGGACATTCTACACGCCACTGAGCACCGGCTTTGCCAGCAGTAACGTCGTCGTGGGCTCGTTGTCTATTTTTGTGGTTGGCTTCTCTTCCATTCTTACCGCGGTAAATTTCATTGTCACCGTGCACAAGCTGCGCGCGCCGGGCATGACGTGGGGACGGTTGCCTCTGTTCGTGTGGGCAAGCTACGCCACCGCAGTCATCATTGTTCTAGGTACGCCGCTGGTAGCCATCAGCATGGCGCTCATCGCGCTGGAAAGAATCTTCGGCATCGGCTTCTTCGATCCTGTACTGGGTGGAGATCCTCTTCTCTTTCAGCACCTCTTCTGGTTCTATTCGCACCCGGCGGTATACATCATGATTTTGCCGGGAATGGGTGTGGTGACCGAATTGGTGACCTGCTTCTCACGTAAGCGGGTATTCGGCTATTCGTCGATGGCGCTGGCCATTCTCGGCATTGCGGTATTTGGATTTGTAGTCTGGGCCCATCACATGTTTGTCGCCGGCATCTCCGTCTACTCGGCGATGGTCTTCAGTTTGCTGAGTTATGTCGTGGCCGTCCCGTCGGCCATCAAGGTATTTAACTGGACGGCGACCATGTACAAGGGCAGCATCTACCTGCTGACCCCGATGCTGTATGCCCTCGGCTTTATCGGCCTGTTCACCATCGGCGGCATGACGGGGCTATTTCTTGCGTCGCTTGGCATTGATGTTCACGTTACCGACTCCTACTTTGTGGTAGCTCATTTCCACTACATCATGGTGGGAGGCATGGTGACTGCCTTTATGGGAGGCATTCACTTCTGGTGGCCGAAAATCAGCGGCCGCATGTATCCCGAGATGTGGGGCAGGATCGCAGCCGCAGCCATCTTTATCGGCTTCAACCTGACGTTCTTCCCCCAGTTCATCCTGGGCTACGAGGGCATGAATCGCCGGTACTGGCAATATGCGCAGCAGTTCCAGGTGCTCAATGTGCTCTCTACCGCGGGAGCGTCCATCCTGGGCATCGGCTATGTTCTGCCTTTGGCCTACTTCGCATGGTCGCTGAAGTACGGTGCCCGTGCCGGCAATAATCCCTGGAATGCTGCCGGACTGGAGTGGACAACGCAATCACCGCCGCCCGCGCACAACTTCGATTCGACTCCCATCGTCACCCACGAACCTTACAACTACGGTGATCTGCCAAAGGATATCGAGATTCCGAGGGAGGCCAGCGTTGTCGGCAGGTAGCCAAGCACACGACCTGATTGCCAGGAGGGCGGTAGACGTCCACTCCTTGCACGAGCACTACTCTGAGTTGGACCAGCAACGCGAGGCCGCCAGCCTCGGCATGTGGGTTTTCCTGGTCACCGAGGTGATGTTCTTCGGCGGCATGATCACCGGCTATGTTGCTTATCGATATGCCTATCCGGTGGCGTTCAGCGCCGGCAGTGTGCACATGTTGTTCATGGCGGGCACGGTCAACACCGCTCTACTGATTACCGCCAGCCTCTGCATGGTGCTGGCGTTGCACTACGCTCGCGTGGACAATCGCAAGCTGCTGGTGTGGTGCCTGATCGCAGCCATGTTCCTCGGTGTCTGCTTTCTTTCGGTGAAAGGCTACGAGTACTGGGATCACTGGGTGGAGCACAAAGTTCCGGGTCACTCGTTTCAATGGGATGGCCCTGACCCGCGCCATGCCGAGATGTTCTTCGTCATGTACTTTTTTCTCACCGGGTTTCACGCGCTGCACATGATCATCGGAATCATAGTAGTTGGCATCATTGCGTGGTATGCCCACAGAGGAAGGTACACACCGGAGTATTACAACCCGGTTGAGAATGTCGCGTTGTATTGGCATTTCGTCGATATCGTCTGGATTTTTCTTTATCCCATGCTGTACCTGATTGGGCATCGGCACGTTTGAGGTTGCAATGGCGGAACAGGCAGTAAGCAAGCGAACGTATATTCTGGTCTGGGTCGCATTGATGTGCCTCACCGGCCTTACCGGCGGGCTCTCGTTTATTAACCTCGGCGCAGGAAGCACGGTAATCGCGTTCGTCATAGCAGTAGCCAAAGCTGCCCTGGTCGCGATGTTCTTCATGCACCTGCTGTATGAAAAAGACAAGATTGTCTGGATATGGGCTGGAGTCGCGACCTTCTGGCTAGGGATTCTGATGGTGATGGTTATGGCTGACTACATCACGCGCGGATACTTGCGAGTTCCGGGAAAGTAATCAACAGGAGCGAGAAGTACGAGAACTATGGCTACCAAGCACGCAGGAATCGGAGCAGCCTTCGCGGTACTTACGGTTGTGTTCGGGCTCTTTATGCTCATCGGCGTGATACTCCTGATGATGTGGATGCAGCCCGGCATTGCACACAGTCCCAAGGCGCAGAGCCGTGTCGAACTGCTGCATGGATCCGAGGCTTTCAGTCCTGCGTGTTTCGTGATGTTAGACCCTAGCCGAGGTGGAGCGTGAGGAGCGCTCTGTTTGCGCTGGTGCTGCTTGGTTTAGGCGGGCTGGTTTGTCCGGCACACGCGCAATGGAAGCAGCTGCCCACCACGGGCTCACCTGAGAACACCTTGCCTGACAGAACCATCGTGGCGGGGCAGAGCGGATTGGGCCCCCTGCTAACCGCGCGACTGGTTGACGAAAAGTCCAACGCGAAGAAGCACAGAGCTGTCATCGAAACTCAGGTCGACGGAGTGCGACTGGTGGATCCGGCCTCCGTCAACTACGAACCGAAGCTCAACCAAGCGCATATTGAATATCGGGTAGACGACGGCAACGTGCAGCAGAGTGCGTCATCGACTCAGACACTGGAAAATCTCACGCCGGGGAAGCACAGCATCCACGTCATTTTGGTATCCAACGACAACCACCGGATGGGCTGGCCGACAACCCTGCTTGTAGACATCCCATAGCCGTCCCAGATTCTCGCGCTACGCAGCCTTTCGTCCCTCGGCGTGCGTCGCGTCCGGCGTACCGCTCTTTGTCTCATTGAAGACGCGCCCCACGAAGATGTCGGTAGACGAATAGACGACAATGGATAAGATCACTGCAACTCCTATCAGGTGGGCGGCGCGAGTCAGGCCGGCCTGCAGGATGAGCAGACCGTAGATCACAGATGCAAATCCCTTCGGTCCGAACCACCCGAACGTGAGCAGCTCGTTACGGCTCACGTGAGTGCCGATCCACGCTATGGCGATTACGAGCGGCCGCACCAGGAACACTGCCAGCAGCAGAAACACATATTCCTGCCATGACAGCGGTTGCAGAAGTTGCTTCGCAATGACAGCGCCAAAGATTAGCAGCGCTGTCAGCTTCAACAATTCAGAAATCACTTCTCCGAAAGGATGGAACGCGTCACTCGCACGCTTGCTGACGGTTGCAGTCGTCACGCCGGCAGAGAACGCGGCCAGGAATTCGTTCGCGCCCGTAGCCAGGCAAATCGCGTACACCAGGATCGCCAGCGAGAACGCAAGCAGCGGCTGAAAGACTCCCACGGCTTCGAAGAAATTGGTTTCTTCGATGGTGATACCGAGCCAGGGAACGCCTATCCCGATCAGCACGCCCAACGCAAGCTGCCAAAGTACGCTCACGATGCTGCCGTTCCTGCCGCTGGCGGCGCTCAGCAGTACCACCAGGGCTGTCAGCGCTAGCCCATCGTTCATGCCGCTTTCAACGTTGAGCGCTCGCTTGATTCGCGTAGGCACCGCATCCTGCTCGAAAATGGCAGCGACAAACACCGGGTCGGTGGGGCTCAGTGCTGCACCTAGAAGCAATGCCACAATCCAGTTCATGCCCGCGGCATAGTGCCCCACCAGTGCGATGAAGAAGATGGTCAGCGGCATGCCAATGAGCAGCGCACGCCCGGCGAGATGCCATTCGCGTCGGATCTCCGAGAAGCCGCCAGTGCGAATGCCGTCGGAGAACAAGGTCGAGAACAGAGCCACCTCGGCGATCGACCGCAACGACTCCAGCTTCGGCACCGCGGTATGCGGCAGCCATCCGCTGCCTACAAGCAGGCCAGTCCCGAGGAACAGAACTGCGGTTGAGAGAATGGTTTTTCTGGCCCAACCGGAGATCAGCACAGCGGCAAACAAGGAACACGCAAATGCGATCAGCAGGCTCATCAGCAGGAAACTCGCAACCTGTTATCCCGGGCAGCAGCAGCGAGGGAATTGAGGAGACAGTAGTGGGGTTCCAAAGCTTGCGTGGAGGTTGCTCAAACAGTACGCACGAGCCGAAAGCGCAGTTGCGTCAGTTCTCGTCACGGTGCGACCGTCGTACATCCGATAACCCGGCGCGCAGCTCAGATGTCAAATCGCTCTCCGTGGCAGCAGTGAGATGCAACGGAGCACCGGCTCCGGTCGTCCGTCATCACCAGCTCGCGAATTCTTGTCGCGACCCTGCGGTGAATCTGCCCGGTGATGAACCGGCATGCCGGCTTTCGCCCGGCGCTGCACTGTTCCCAGAGGTTGCCCATGTACTCAGCGATCGCCTTCCACGATGTCAGGTCGTCGCCGGCTCGGCAAAGGCGGGAAGCTTCGTGGAAAGTTCGGACCCCGGCGTCGTGGTGATGTAAGCGGAACACTGGCAACTAGCCGATAACTAACGTCGCCAACGCCAGGTTCCACGCAACCACGGCGGAATACAGAGCGCAAGTTGCGTAGTAGATCCACAGACGTCTTGCCCTGGCGCGAAGCGCCAACCACAGCAGCAACATGATCGCCGACTTGAAAACGATCATTTTCCACAAGACCGGGTGCAGCGCCGCATCCCGCGTTAGCGGGTTGATTTCATACATCGTCATGGGGTGGCGTGCGTACACCAGCATGGTGCTTACTACGTCCCCCGCCTGCAGCAATGCCAGTGCCGACCATACAGCCCACTTCGTGCGTGTCATGTGGTTTCCATCGTCGGGTTGGTCCCGAAACATGAATGTGAGATGGCTACTCACGAGCCAGTGATTTCCCGGAGAACGATTCGCCGTGAGTTTTTGTGGTTAAGCAAGGCAAACGAGCCGGGAAGGCGACCCGAGAAGCACGCCAGGGGCAGCAGACGAGCACTCCCCGCCGCACTGTTTAGCAGGAGGAGGAGCCCAGGCCTCGCTTGGGGAGAGGGCGAGCTGAATTATGCACCGCCGCTGCCGCATTTGCGCAAGCATGGCATAACGGAATCGGTCCGAGCCGCGGCCCTAGTTCTTGGAGTTGAAGGCCTCGACGGGATCTCGCCAGCAGCGCTTCCAGAAAGCATCATCGGACAAGTGTCCTGCCCTCCACTGCTGGAGGTTTGCCAAACTGGTGGCCGCCATGCCGCCATCCTGGGAATCGAAGATGACCACCACGCCAGCCACTTCCGTGGAGTCGCCGGGAGCACCGGTGTCAGCCTTACGGAATACGGACTTCGCCATAATCCACTTGGATTCGGAACCAAACTGGTCCTTATTCAACGGCTGGACCCAGATGATTTTTACTTTTTTCCCATCTAACGTCTCCCACTTGCCGGGAAATAGCCCAATTTCCTGCTTAGTTTGCCGAACGGGCTCTTTGTCGCCTTCACTTCGCTGGACCGAGAGGTTAACGGTGGCTGCGCCGGGCATGTCCACATAATTGCGTCGTAACCAACCACGCGAAAGGCTTGAGATCTTGATGTGTACCCAGCCCTCCATCTCATCTAAAACCTCGAACTCATCTTCTGCAGTGGCATGGAACAGCACTTGGGCTCCTTCCACCGGCTCTGCCACCACCGGAGTATTCACGCTCTTCACTACCGCCAGGTTTGTCGGGCGAGCCTGATTATGAAGGATCTCTTCCAGGCTTGCCGCCTGCTGCTGCAGTTCCAGGGCTCGTTTGCTGGTTACTGGGTTTGAGGCTGCGCTGGCCGCAGGTTTTGGTGCAACAGACGGGGCGGTGGTCCAGCGTGGAGGATGGAAGGCCGAGCCTGCTCCCGAGGTAGAAGGACTGTCGGGAAGCGCCGGGGCCACAGGCCTGGAGGCGGCAGTAACGGTCGACCGATTGCCCGCGGATGAGGGATTCAGCTTGTCCTCCAGAGCGTCAAGCAGATCGGACTCAAGGCGTCCACTCGACTTCAACACCTTATAGCTGGAGGTTGCCGAGGAAGAACCTGCGTACCAGGCGGTGATCTTTACGTCCACATGCACCAGGGTCTCGGTTGGACTGGTGGTGCGTAAACGCAACGCGTACTCATAAAAGCCGCGCTGATATTTATCCAGCGAATGATCTCCGCCGTCGGCGAAGCCCTCGAGTGTCGGTAATTTCCCGCCGGGATAAGACTGAATCTCGCGCAGCGCCTTCTGGACCTCCGCCTTGCTAGCGTGGAAGGTCCGTTCTGCCGGCACACTTTGGGCTGTCGCGGCCGCAGAGAGCCAGCAGCAGCAAACGAGCGTAGCGGTGAAGCACGCGATCGCATACTTGCTCCGGCTCAAGGCGGGGCTCACGGGAGGGACTCCAGTTGGCTGTGATGAATCCAGCCGCGATGACCATCCTTCGTCTCCACCCCGTACCAGTACGGTGTCAAGACGACAATGACTACGTCGGTCTGACCGGGCAATGACGAAATGGAGGCCGCACTTTCGAAGGGGGCAGATTTCAAGGAAGCTCCCGCGTCCTTGACTCGTAGAATGACCTGGCGCCGTAGCGAGTCGACCTGCTCTTGCAGTTGCTGCACGTTCAAGTCAGAGGCAGCGGCATCATTGGCCGATGCTGTGGGCGGCAATGCTGCCAGTGGTTCCACGGCAGCTTGTGACGGTTGTGCCGCAGGCTGCGCCGAAGCCTGTAGAGCTTGGTTGCGGCTGGCCTGTATGTCTTTCAGGTGGCTTTGAATGGCGCCATATTCCGCCGACTCGACGGTCATCCCAACAGAGGGGTGCCTGACGTTGCGGGCGTCCACGAACACCGCGTCGATGCGCAGAGTGACGGCCTCTGCACTCTCCTCCTGAACTACGTAGCGGACACTGATGGTGCCGATATCCTCGCTGTCCTTGAAAAAGCGTGGCGACAGGATCTTGTCGGCGGTTTTGTAGTAAGCCTTCCCCGGGTTTGTCCACACGCCGAAGGCGCGAGCAGAATTGGCACTGTGCGCTCCGTAGAGTATCCGCTCCTTGTCGTAGGAATAGGTCCCGTGGATGATCTGATCTTGTGTCACCTGCTGCACTGCTTTTAGAACGTCCGCTTCCGGAAATTCAACCCGCACCACGAGGCCTTGGGTGTCATCAGTTCGCGTCTTAGGGGAGCGCCCTGCCGCGGCGGAGATAGTCAGCAACAAGACGAAGAAAAATCGTAGACCAAGCGACAGCAGTGTTCGCTGGCAGGCAGCCTTCGCCTTGACCGGATAAGTGGGCATTCCTGGTGACGATTGGAGCAACAGTACGTGGAAAGCATAGATATCTCGTAGGAAGAGCGTTGTCAAGCGGGCAGTGGTCATCACCGGTGCTGTCTGCTGTTGTCAAAAACTTGTCATAAATTTGTCAAAAGATTGTCAAAAAAAATAAGTTGCAGATCGCTGTTGAGAGGTATAGGATTCCGCCCAACTTGGGGTGCTCTGTTTTCCAATTGTGAGATAAGGCAGTCTTGTGAGCGAGGCATTCGCTATGCAGATCAGCTTTACAAGGGTTTCGGGTGGTAAGCGGTCTTTCTACGGTGCTACATGCGCAAGTTTCACGAGCGCTTTGACCGTGATGGCTTTCCTGCTGATTTTTTTAGGGAGACCTACTCCGGTCCGGGCGATTCCGGCCTTTGCGCGTAAGTACGGATTGCCTTGTTCGGCGTGCCACGAAGCGTGGCCGATGCTGAACACCTTCGGACAAACGTTCAAGGACAATGGCTACCAGTTGATGAACGATCGCGATTCGCCGATATGGCAGAATCCGTCCTACTGGCCGTCAACCTTCCGCATAACGCCGAACTGGCACCGCGAGAGTACGAACAAAGTAGCCGTCGATCAACCCGACGGCAGCCAGGCGGAGCAGGAAGTCAACCAAAACGGCTTCGATCTGAGTGGACTCGACTTTCTCACGGGCGGCACGCTCTACAAGAACATCTCGTTCTTTGTGACTCCTTCGGCCGACAACACCGGTGCTTTTCACTTTGAAACGGCTTACGCCAGGTTGGACAACATCGGTCACAGCTCATGGTTCAACTTCAAATTGGGCAAGTTCGAGCTGGACAACATCATTTCTGAAAAGCGCATTCTCACCCTCTCGAACAATGGTGGTTATTATGTGCTTTACCACTACATCCCGGCCGGCGATAGCAATGTCTTCGGTCAGATTGGCGACAACCAGCTGGGCATGGAGTTGATGGGGCACTCGCTCAATGACCGAACGCGCTACTCGGTTGCGCTCCTCAGCTCCAACGATGGCAATGTCAGCTTGCCCTCCGCCACCGCCTACAGCACGTTCATCACGGCGAGCCAGGCTTTCGACGCCGGTTATCAAGGCGGAGTGGACCGCGTCGGCGGTTATCTCTTCATCGGAAATGCGCCAACCTACAGTCTCAATTCCGGCGGAGTGCCTATCACCGCGGTTGGCAATAAGCCGTTCAACCGGGAAGGTGCGTTTGCCCTCCTGTATGCCAAAAAGCTGGACTTCCAGCTGTTTTACCAGCATGGATGGGACAGTGCCTACTTCGGGAGCAGTACACCCTCCAATCAGGCGCTTCCTCCCGGAGCGACTGCGCCTTCCTGGAATGGTGGATTTATAGAAACGCATTATGTGTTCAATCCACAGATGATTCTCATTCAGCGTGACGAGTTCGTGCGCATGGCGCAACAGGGTTCGTCCAGTCTCCCGGGCAATACCGGTAATACGAATGCGTATACCTTTGGATTCCGCTATTACCCGTTCATGTTCAGCAGGGCCGGGTTTGCTTATCACGCCGAGTACTCGCTGGTGCAGGGGAAGGGACTTTCTCCTCTTACATTCACCCAATTGAACAGCAGCAGTGTTTTCCTTGGCTTTGACTTCGCCTTCTGAGGAGCATTCCGGTGCACATAAAAACTGTAAAGCGCTACTTGATACCGAGCATCGTGATGGTGATGGTCCTCGGGATTACGTGTTGGTCGCAGCAGACGGAATACGCCGAGAAGCAGCGGCTCAACATGGAGAGCCATGTCGGCAACATGACGGGTCATGCCGCCATCGGCGCGGCAAGCTATAAGCGATTCTGTATCGGATGCCACGGAGAGTTGGGCGATGGGAACGGCGAGAATGCGATGTGGATCGATCCCAAGCCGCGCAATTTCACCATAGCGATTTTTCGCTGCCGCTCAACTCCCACAGGCACCTTGCCCACCGACACTGATCTCTACAACACCGTTGGACGCGGGATGCTCAATTCCAACATGCCGCACTGGCTACCCATCACCGATCAGGATCGGGTAAATCTCGTGGCTTACGTGAAGCATTTCTCGCCGCGCTGGCAGACGGAAAAGCCTGGCACTCCGATTGTCATTCCGCCGGAGCCACCGGTAACCGCGGAACGCATCAAGGAAGGGAGAGTTCTCTTCCAGAAGCTGGAGTGCTGGAAGTGTCACGGTGTGACGGGTCGGGGGAACGGGCCATCCGCCCCTACTCTGACCGATGACGAAAATCGTCCCATTTTGCCCTTCAACTTCCACGATTCGCAGCGCTTCAAGTGTGGTTCTACCGACCAGGACATGTACCGAGATTTCATGACCGGTCTGGATGGATCGCCGATGCCGTCGTTCTCTGACAACGTGAAGCCCGATGAGGCATGGGCGCTGGTGATGTATTTGCGCACCTTGCAGCCCGACAACACCAAAGAGAAGCAGATAGCCAAACAGCTTGGGCTGACTCCGATCAATCCTTTGGAGCCGTTGCCCAGCACCGATTCGGCGCCGCAGACGCCCACCGCGCCAGCCAAGGAGCCGTCGCAGTCAACGCCGGCCAATCCACCAGCGCCTTCACCTAAGGCCGACAACAACGGAAATAAGTAAGCGAAGGAACCAGGAGACCACTCGATGAAAGTGCAATTGAAGGTTGCGGCAATGTTAGCCGTTTTGTTGGTGATTGCGACCGCCGTTCTCATGCTCGGGCCCAATGTAAAAGCCGCCGCTAACGGCAAGATTACCGGAACCGTGAAGCTGGACGGCCCGGCTCCCCACATGAAGGGGATCGACATGTCGAAGGACCCATACTGCGTCAAGGCGCATGAGAATAATCCGGCGCACTTGGAGCTGGTCGTGGTAGGCAAAGATGGTGGGCTGGAGAACGTCGTTCTCTACATTTCCCAAGGTTTGCCGCCGGGTGCCGCCAGCCAGAAACCTGCCTCCGAACCCGTATTCGATCAGAAGGGATGCATGTACACCCCGCATGTGATCGCCATGGACGTCGGCCAGGAATACAAGGTCACCACCAGCGACCAGACCGCGCACAACATTCATCCCGAGCCGAATCCCATGACCGGCAACATCCCGTGGAACCGTTCCCAGCCTCCAGGTGCGCCGCCCATCGTTCAGAGCTGGAAGGCCGAGGAAGTCGCTATCCCGGTGAAGTGCAATATTCATCCCTGGATGCACGGCTACCACGTCGTGGTGAAAGGACCCTACGCCGTTACCGGTGAGGACGGTTCGTACACTCTCGAAAACATACCTCCGGGAACGTACACGGTGACCTCGTGGCAGGAAACCTACGGGACCCAAACGCAGAAGGTGACGGTGGCAGCAGGACAGTCGGCCGCCGCAAACTTTACCTACAAAGCGAAATAGTAGCCGGGATCGGTTCGGAAGGACCGGGCTCCGCGAAATTCAGTGTTGTTGAACGACTGAGGCGCCATGGCAAAGTTCTTTGCGCTGACAATCCTCGTAATTGCTATCGCTTCGGCGGTTCCCATCGTGATGCATACATGGGAGCCGCCGGTTGATATTTCGACTCATGGCCCGCTGATTGACTCCCAGATGTCGGAAACTATGATAGAGGCGGGAATCTGCTTTCTGGCCGCGCAGCTGGTTCTGGCATTCTTCATCTGGCGCTTCTCCAATCGCGCCAAGAGTGAAAAGATCAAGAGCTTCCCAGGCGGCGCGCGCGCCCTGGTTATCGCGGCAGTTGTTGTGGTGGGCGTCGAAGTCCTGGCGCTGGGAGTGTTCGGCACCAAGGCTTGGGCCAGTATTTACTTCACCCCGCCATCTGACAACGCCCTGCCGATACAGGTTCAAGCCGGTCAGTTTGCCTTCTACTTTCGCTATCCCGGCCCCGATGGAACCTTTGGTCCGCTTCATCCCGAGATGATCAACGAGTCCACCGAGAATTTCTTTGGTCTCGATACCACACACGATCAAGACTCAAAGGACGACGTGGTTACGGCGGAAATGGCGGTGCCGGTAAACCGAGAGATCCATTTGTTGATGCATGCCAAGGATGTCGGGCATTCTTTCTTCGTGCGCGAATTGCGTATCCAGCAGGATTTTGTGCCGGGTCTGGACCTGTCCGTCCATTTCACCCCGACCAAGATTGGGCGATACGAAATCCTGTGCACCCAACTTTGCGGATTGGGTCACTACAACATGAAGGCCTATCTCGAAGTCAAGTCGCAGGAGGATTTCGATCAGTGGCTGAAGCAGCAGGCGGCATTGCAGTAGATAGGGTCGAGCCACTCCCGTAAAACGGGAGAGACTGAGGGAGCACTCCATGCACGATATGTCTGCACCGGCTGTTCATCATCACGCTCCGCCGACGGGGTTCATCCGGAAGTACGTCTTCAGCCTCGACCATAAAGTCATCGGCGAGCAGTACTATGCGCTGGCGTTGGTGGCTGTCTACATCGGGCTGGTGCTGTCGTGGATTATGAGAATCCACCTGGCATGGCCTGGATTTGCCATTCCGGGAGTTCAGTACCTGTCCAAGACTGGAGCGCCTGGCGGCATACTCACCCCTGAGTACTACCTGCAACTGATGACCATGCACGGCACCATCATGGTCTTCTTTGTGCTGACCACGGCTCCTTTCGCGGCTTTCGGCAACTACTTTCTTCCCATCCAGGTAGGTGCTGAAGACATGCCGTTTCCGCACCTCAACATGATGTCGTTCTGGGTGACGTTCGTTGCCTTTCTGGTTGCGGTGTCAGCGTTCTTCGTACCCCAGGGGCCGCCGCTGTCGGGATGGACGGCTTACGCGCCGTTGAGCGCCCTCGGCCAGATCGCCGGGCCAGGACAGGGAACCGGCCAGATTTTGTGGGCGGTATCTATTGCCATCTTCTGCGTAGGACAATTACTGGGATCGTTGAATTTCATCTCCACCACCCTCGACATGCGTTGCAAGGGCATGAGTCTGATGCGCATGCCGCTGACGGTCTGGGCCTGGTTCATCACCTCATGCATCGGCCTGACGGCGTTTGCGGTGTTAATGCCGGCCTGCATCCTGCTGATCATGGACCACGTTGCCGGTACAAGTTTCTTCGTCCCCTCCGGCCTGGTGGTGAATGACCAGCTACAGACTCATTCCGGCGGATCGACTCTGTTGTGGCAACATCTCTTCTGGTTCTTCGGGCATCCGGAAGTCTACATCGCGATCGTTCCCGCAGTTGGCGTTGTGTCGCACGTATTGATCACGAACTTGCGCCGCCCATTGCTGAGCGCGCGCGTCGTCATCTATTCGATGGTGGCTATCGCATTTCTCAGCTACATGGTTTACGGACATCATATGTTCGTAAGCGGCATGAACCCGTTTTCGTCGATCGCATTTTCCTTCCCCACACTGGTAATCACGATACCCGCCACCATCATTGTGCTGATCTGGATCGGGAGTCTCTACGGTTCAAAGCTGCGCATCAACACGGCTTCGCTGTTTGCCCTGGGATTCATTTCCATGTTCGTCAGCGGCGGCATCAGCGGATTTTTCCTGGCCCAGCCTTCGCTTGACGTCATGCTGCACGCCACCTATTTCGTCGTCGGGCATTTCCACCTGGTAATGGCGGTCGCCGCTTTGTTTGGCATCTTTGCCGGAACCTACTTTTGGTTCTCCAAGGTGACTGGCAGAATGATGAACGAGACCCTGGGCAGGATCCACTTCTGGATTACGTTTGTCGGCGCGTACTGCATCTTCATGCCATTTCATTATCTGGGGATGGCGGGCAACGTGCGCCGGTACCAGGCTTTCGTCGACGATTTCATGGGTCCATTGATGCCGGTGCACAAGTTCATTACCATCGCTGCTCTGATCACCGGTGCCGCACAAATTGTGTTCCTGTACAACCTGATCCAGAGCCGCTTCTGGGGACCGCCGGCGCCGCAGAATCCCTGGGAGGGCACTTCCCTGGAATGGTCAATCCCATCGCCGCCGCCGTTTGACAACTTTGGCGGCAACATTCCCGTCATCTATCACGACCCGTATCAGTACGGAGTGGAAGCCGACGGCAAGGACTACGTCATGCAGGATTCGCCGGAACAGGTCGCTTCAGCGCATGACGAGAAGTAACACCGGGGAATACTAAGGGTCCATTGAATTATGGCAACTACGGTCCACGAACCACCAGTTCTACAGTCCCGTCCGACTCTGTCGCAGGGTGGCGGCGGCTACAGCCCGGAGCCTCCCGCCTGGGACATGACCGCTCTTGCGGACAGTTCGCCAGCTTCCAGGACCGGCGTTTGGGTAGCTATGGCGGCCATCACGATGACCTTCGTGGCGATCACCAGCGCCATGGTCGTCCGCCAGGGAGCTTCGCTGGACTGGCGGCATTTCACGTTGCCATGGGTAATGTACGTTGACACCTTCATCCTGCTGGCGAGCAGCTTCACCCTCCAGGTCGCCCGCAAAAGGGTGACGCTCTTCGCCCGGGGGTTGCAGGCAAGTCGCTCGCTTCCTTTGTTGTGGCTTTGCCTCACGCTGGGGCTCGGGTTGTTGTTTGTAGGCGGGCAGTATGTGGCGTGGTTGCAACTGAAGGCACAGGGCTGGTACCTGTCTACCAATCCCAGCAGTTCGTTCTTTTACCTGTTCACGGCGCTACACGCGCTTCATGTGCTCGGAGGCTTGGCCGGGTTGATGTTGGTGATCTGGCGCTTCAGCAGGCCGGTTCCGACCTTGCGCTTGAGCACTCTGACCACAGTCTCGTACTACTGGCATTTCGTGGATGTGCTTTGGATATACCTCCTGCTGTTGCTATGGGCGCGCATTTGAGATCCTGAGGAGAAGAGATTTCATGAGCCACGTGAGCACGACCGTCGGAAGCCACTCCACTGTGCTGGAGAGATCGTCGCCGTTTGCCATCCCGACCAAAAAGCTCGCCGTCTGGCTGTTCATCGTCGCCGATGGCGCGACCTTTGCGGGATGCCTGGTGGCTTACGGATTCCTCCGAAACAGTTCGCCAAACTGGCCTACACCGTTCCAGTTCTCCCCCACCGTTTTGAATGCGATGGCGATGACATTCATCCTGATCACCAGCAGCTTGACCATGTTGCTGTCGGTGCGAAGCGCCAAGGCGGGAGATAAGACTACGGCGATTCGTTGGATGCTGATTACTGCCGCCGCCGGCCTGCTCTTCGCGCTCCTGCACATTCGCGAATGGTTCGGCATGATCCATGAGGGCGTGAGCTTATCGCACAACCCATGGGGAGAACCATTGTTTGGTGCAGCGTTCTTTACCATTACCGGATTACACCTGCTGCACGTGGCTGGCGGTATCGTCGTGTTACTGGTTGTGGCCGCTCGCTACCGGGGAGTTCATTCCGACGCCGATGACGTTGAAGTTGCGGGGCTGTACTGGCACTTTGTCGATCTGGTCTGGATGTTCGTCGTACCGTTCATGTACCTGTTGAACGTCGCCAAGTAATACCAGTCTTAGAGGACGTGCTATGAGCATTACAACCACAAGAAGTGGCGAGACCGTTGACTACTCCGGCAGCTTCGGCAAGATTCTCATCATCTACATCTGCATTCTGGGGCTCGCCGCATTGCAGTTCGTGATTGCCTATCAGCATTGGGATGTAAGGACGATGTTTTTCCGCATGCTTCTGATCGCCTTGCTGGAAGCGGGTTTGGCCGTCACCTTTTTCATGCACCTGGGAGCAGAGGACAAGAAATTCACCTTCAGCATCGCCCTGGTCGTTATTTTCGTACTACTCGCTATGCAATACAGCTGGTCGGATAGTTTCCGGTTGCTGCGTGGAGTTCCGGGAGCAAACTATAGCGCGGGGCCGAAGTGATCAAATACGCCACTGCTCGATTTGGCCGACGGACGTGGCTGGCGATACCTTTGCTCGCTGGCCTGGTATTGATTTTTCCCCATGCCGTCTTTGCTCAAAGCTGTTCGCTGTGCTACACCCAGGCGGCTGCCTCGACACAGCGTTTTATTCAGGCCCTGCGGAGTGGAATCCTGATTCTCGTTCTCCCCCCCATGGCACTGTCGATTGCCGTAACTTGCATCGCCTACAAACGGCGCAATGACTTTTTTCAACAGTGACAGCATGGCGCCGCGGCCCTTATGCCGGGAGTTCCGCGAGGCATTGCTTTTATTTTTTCGGTAATCGCTTCATCGCAGGAGGTATCGCTTGGAGACGGCCATTGGAGTGTTTTCTACTCGGGATCGCGCGGAACAAGCGGTGCAAGAGCTGCTGAAGGCGAATGTCCCGCCTGACTCGCTTGTTTTGCTCAGTCGCTCAGACGGGAACGCCGCAGAAGCCGGCAACGAAACAGGAGCCACGGTTGGCGGCTTCATGGGTGTGGCGGCAGGTATGTCCGCAGGAGTCGGCGCAGCCTTGCTGATGGCAGTGCCGGGCATTGGGCAAGTGTTTGCGCTCGGCTTCGGCGCGGCCGCGCTGCTCGGACTTGCCGGTGCCGGAGCGGGTTCGGCCATCGGGAAGTCTGCGGCCGATAGCGACGTGAAGCCTGTCCTGGAGGAGAAAAGCTCCGAGGAAATCGATTATTTTCGTAAGGTCTTAGCGGCGGGCCGAAGTCTGGTGGTCGTTAGGAGTGAGTCACATGAGACGGTGAGTGTGGCGAACCAGATTCTCAGTCGCATGGGGGATGCAGGGAAAGATTTCCCTCAAGACGTAAACGGCAACGTGTAACATCACTCACCTCACCATGGTTGAGTTACGGAAACGATTCGATGCTGGTTGAATCTGAGGGTAACGGGGTCCGGTAAAACCGACAAAATGGCGATAGCTAAGGTAGTCCCACAGTCACTCCCGAATCATGGTTTCACCTCCAGGTTTCGGGACTACTGCACCCTGACCAAGCCCGAAGTAAATCTGCTCATCCTGATGACGACCTCGTCGGGATACTACCTGGCGTCTCGTGGGCCGTTCCACCTCCTGGGGCTGATCAACACGTTGCTGGGGACGCTCTTAGTGGCCAGCGGCACCGCAACCCTGAATCAGTGGATGGAACGGGTTTGGGATGGTCAGATGCGCAGGACCGCTTCTAGACCATTGCCTTCCGGCAGAATCAGCAGTCGTGAGGCGCTGCTGTTTGGCATTCTGGTTAGTGTGGCCGGAGGAGTTTACCTCGCGATCACAGTCAATGCTCTGGCAGCTTTCCTGGCCATCTCGACCCTGCTGTCGTACCTTCTGGTTTATACGCCGCTGAAACGGAAGACGCCCTTATGTACTCTGTTGGGCGCCATCCCCGGAGCTATGCCCACCCTGATCGGATGGGCTGGGGCCTCGGCCACCCTTAATCGGCAAGCCTGGTTTTTGTTCGCAATTCTCTTTCTCTGGCAGTTCCCACACTTCCTCGCCATCGCCTTGATGTATCGCGAAGACTACGACCGCGCAGGCTACCGCATGCTGCCGCGTTTCGATCTGGATTCCCGCTTCACGCGCGCGGAGATGATTGGCTTTTCCATCGTTCTGATCGCAGTCACCATGCTGCCGCTGGTGGACCGCAGCGGGCTGATTTATTCCGGCGGAATGCTTGTGGCCGGCGCTTTCCTGCTGTATCACGTGGCTAAGCTGGCAAACTCCGAATCACGAAAGCTGGCCAGCCGCGTGCTTCACGCGTCGGTGATTTATCTGCCCATCGTGCTCGGTTTGATGATTGCGTGCAAGCGCTGAACTTGCCGTCTGCATTCCAGCCGTAGCAAGAAGCTGAGAGACCCGGCGTTGAAGGCTTTGCAGGACCACGTTTCGATGTTGTTCCGGTTGTCACTGCGCGGCCGAGGTTTGCCTCGCTTTTCCCCAGTTACGGTTGCAGCCGGTCTGTTGCTGGTATCAACCCTGGCCGTTGCCGGCTCTTCTGCGCAAGACCAACCTGCACGGCGTCACGGGCATATTCAGCGTTTGCCACTTACCAGTTTTTACGATGATCCCCGGCCCCTGCCTTTCGGCAAGCCTGGAGAACTCATTCGCTCCGAGGCGGCTGATGAATATAACTTAGCGGCTGACTTTTCAGCGTTCCGCATTCTCTATCATTCGCGCGCTGCAGACGGAAGGGACATTACTGCGTCAGGTGTAGTCCTGGTGCCCGATGGAAAGCCCCCTGCCACAGGCTGGCCGGTCCTTGCCTGGGGCCACGGGTTTAGCGCCGCATCGCGCCAATGTGCCCCCTCGCTTCTAAAAAATTTGTATTACGGGCCGCTACTTGCCATGTATGTCCATCTTGGCTATGCCGTGGTTGCGACCGATTACGCAGGACTGGGCACGCAATCGCGAAGCGCGGTAATGGATATACCTTCCAATGCCGCAGATGTAGTCAATTCGATTCCGGCAGCACGCGCCGCCGTTCCTCAACTCGGCGGGAAGTGGGTTGCAGTCGGCTCTTCTCTGGGCGCCAGTGTTGCCGTCGGCGTAGCCGAGATGGAGCGAAAACTGCGCGACCCCAATTACCTTGGCAGCATAGCGATTTCGGGGCTCGCGGACCTTAAGGCTCTTTATAACGACCAGGCGAATAAGTTGCCCTTTCGCTCATTTGCTCTGCTGGCCTATGGAATCAAGACGGTGTATCCGGATTTCGATACCAACGACATGCTGGTAAAGAATGCGCTTCCTGCTTATCGGCAAATTATTGAGAGTTGCGAGGGGGTGAGCAGTGGCTCTGAGTCCAACCTTGAAAGGCTGAAGCCGAGGTGGCAAAGCAACCGTTTCGTCGAACAATTTTTCGTGCGCAACACTCTCGGCGGGACACCGGCCTACGGACCGCTACTGGTGATCGCTGACGATCGTGACCCTGCTGTTCCATCCTCGATGGCAGCGCAGGTTGTCGCTCGTATGTGCCGGCAGGGCGATGCGATTCAATTGGAGACGTTTTCCGATCCGCAACCTGGCCTCGTTTTAGGCGACTCGATCAGAGATCAGATCACGTGGATCGAAGCACGCTTCGCAGGTCGACCTGCAACCAACAATTGTCACTAGTTGGATCAGTTGTGGCGAAGACGTGCCCTGAGATAGCTCCCGAAGCTATAAAAAGCAATTGTCCGCCAGTTTCTTCAACTTCGACACATTCAATCTGGGAGGCTGTTGCGACAAGGCATTATTGGGCGAGGTACCCCTCGCAGTTTGGGAAACGGTTCCCGTCGCTTGCACCTTCTTGCCGTTATACCGCTTGAATAAATCGGGATCCCCTGCCAATTCATAGAGATCATCGGTCGATGTCCCCAGCGTGTAGCGGCCGTCATAACCGCTAAGGCAACCAACGATCGTTTTCGGGGTGCCGTTTGATGCGGCGGCTTGTTTCGCAGGCGCAGTTTCCTGACTTTGCATCGATGCCGTCATGGCCACGCACACCGCAACGATCGCCATGGCGAAGCAAACTCTCGTTCCGACAGGTCGCATTCTGTGGTCCTCTCTTTCTGCGAGATGCAGGCAAACGGCCGCTCGGCACCGTTTTCACCTTTGTGAAAGCGTTAGCCGCCCCGGTGCTTCCGATGCGCAGCTACTTTCCCCGCAACGCCAGACTTTACTACGCGGTGCGCCCGTTTCGACAGATATATTTCCCGCTCCTCCACTTGAAGTGCGCCTTTCCTGCTTTCGCTGTCGGCGTGCATGCCGCGACCAAAATGCCTGGAACGGAGTTCACCTCGTGGTGATCTCCAGAAGGCGTGCCCACGTCAAAGTTAGGCCCGGTTCTGAGGTGTACCACCAGGCGAGCGGTGACGGCGCGCGGAACCGCTTTCGATTAGCCAAGCGGTCGTTGATTTTCTGGTACGGAGAGGGAGATGGTGAGTTGAACTCTTGCCGGCAACACTGGAGTTGGTGAGCGCGGAAGGAATCGAACCTTCAACCTACTGATTAAGAGTCAGTTGCTCTGCCAATTGAGCTACGCGCCCGCTTGTGAGGAAATGCTGCAGAAGGGCCCAATCAGTATAACATCGCGATTACGCTCGCAGAGTGAAACGCGTTCGTGCTCACGTGGTTTCAGGTGTCACGTTCCCGGTATTAGATCTGAACGAAACCTTTCGATCGACGCCCGCCGATCGGATGTGACCCAAATGCTCATGCCAAGATCCGATACCTAACACCCGACGCCTGATACTAATACCTAACACCCGATACCTGATACCTGAAGCCCATCTCTACTCGATCTGCACCAGTTGCCCTGTGCCAATCGATGCCGGAGGTTGCGGCGAGGCGGCGTGCTGGGGAGCGCGCCAGAAATCCATGTACGACACCTGATGTACGCACGAAACCGTGCAGTGCGGAGCGCAGCTCTTTTCGGCGCGAAATTCCCGGCGAATATCTTCAACCGTGTACTCGGAGAGCGGTGTACCGGGGAAGCCGCGTTGCTGCGAGCAGTAGTGCACCAGCCCGTCCTCACATATATATAGATAGCGAGCGCCGGCGCGGCATCGCCAGTCGTTGGGCTTGCCGGCGGCGATGTTGTCCTGGAACCAGTTGAAGCGCGCGTAGTGTTTCTTCGACAGCTTCTTCATCTTAGTGAAGACTTCGCGCTCCACATCTCCCAGCGGCTGCAGCTGGCCGTCGCCATCGTGAATGATGCCGATGGTGGAGGTGAATCCCAGCTGTACGGCGCGACGTCCGACGACCAGCGCATCGTGCGGATTGCGAATGCCTCCGCCGACAACCGAGTTGATGTTCACGTGGAACTCGGCATGTTCCGCCAGCAGTTGCAACTTCTTGTCGAGCACCTTCAGCGACTTCTTCGAGATGTCGTCGGGCATCACGTTGTCAATCGAGATCTGCAGGTGGTCGAGGCCGGCGCGGTTCAGCCGCTTGATGCGATCGGCTGTGAGCAGGTATCCGTTGGTAATCATCCCGGCAATGATCGGGTAGCGCCGCATGCGGGCAATGATGTCATCGAGTTGCGGATGCAGCAGCGGCTCGCCTCCGCTGATAGTGACGATCGATGTGCCCAGGCGCGCGAGGTCGTCGATGCGCTGGTTCATTACCTCGAGTGGCACCGCCTCCGACACCTTGTCGTACTCATTGCAATAGGTGCAGTCGAGATTGCACCGCCGCATGGGGATGATCTGCGCCATCACCGGATGGTCGGTCGAAAGCACTCCCTTGGCAATCATCTTGTACTCGCGCAGCCGACGCTTATACTTCAGCACTCGCCGCCGCGACTTGAGAGACACTTCTGCCATATTCGCTCTTGATTACAACATATTGGATGAGGGGGAAGGGAAGTTCGCACCTTTATACGGCGCAAACTAGGGTGCGGATGGGGAATGCGGGAGGTTACGCGGGGTGCAGCTTTCAGCTGTCAGCTTTCAGCTGTCAGCTTGGAACTCTTTGCCGCCAGCTGCCAGCCCCGAGCCGCCAGCCGCCAGCCCCGAGCCGCCAGCCCCGACTGCCAGCTCCCAGCTACCAGCTTCCAACCGCCAGCCGCGAGCTTCCAGCCACGAGCTCCAGCCACCAGCCACCGCGTCAAAGCTTTCAGCTTTCAGCCGTCAGCGAAAGGCGGCGACTGTTCAGAGGCCTCTCAGCAGCTTCTTCCAAAGCATATTTGCAAGCACCTGCCGCTAGCCGATATCTGCTAGCTAGCCGCTAGCTGGCGGCTGGCAGCTGGCGGCTTGGAAGCCGCGGCTGGCGGTTGGAAGCTGGTAGCTAATGGCTGACGGCGGATAGCTGATGCTCCACACCCATTGAAATTCTCATTCATCCCCTTTTGTTTTCTGTCATTTACACAAGAAATCACTCCTAAATTCCTGATTCTCCAGCTACTTACAGGTAAAAACTTGAGCCGCAAAGACTTACGGTGTACCCGGGACAGCTTTCTTTGGTTTACGAGTGGCTTCCGATTGCGGCTGCTTCCGCAAGCTACGGTCGGCCTCGTCATGTCCAGCGCTGGTGGCCTCAGTCTGAGCCTGGGCCTGGCGCTCCTGATCGAAAGCCAGCTTTTGCGCCGCCAATTGAATGTTGCGGTTGCGCGCCAGTTCTTCGTAATGGGCGCGTTGCAGCCGGCGTTCGCGACGCTTGCGATTGCACTCGATCTCGGAGGCGAACTTCAACGCGGCGTGGTCGCCATCGCGCTCGTAGATTTCCATCAGCTCCATATCGTCTCCGGTAACCGCGTAAGCGGTTCCGGGAACGACCGTCTTCCCGTCGGCCAACGCCTGGCGCACCCTGGCCTTGAGCGGCGACTCGGTTTCGGGTTGTGCCGCGGGAAGCAGAGGGGGAAAGGCCGCCTCCGGGTCGGTGTGGAGATCGAAGTCGGGCGGCAAGTCGTTTTCCTGCTCGAAGCCAGGCCACTCGGTGACGGCGCTTGCCGTATCTTCACCGGCAACAAACAACGGCTCGTGCTGCCAGGCGCGGGTGGTCTTCAGGTTGCTCGAAGCCAGGCGCAAGACGCTCAGCAGCAGCCGCCCGCGCAGGGCATCAATCTCGTCGTAAGCGATGGCGTCAGCCACCTGCATGAGCGCGACCTGCACCGCGAAGGGATCTTCCAGCAACGGCAGCTTGAGGCGTGCCGGTTGATGGCGGGCCCGTGCCCGCGCGGCCCGGAGTTGGCGACCGATCTGGTCGAGGTGAAAGTGACAGTATTCACGATTCCGCAGCGGCGGCGACTGGCACAGGACGCCGTTGGCGTGAACGTGGCGGCATATGTTGTGTGGCATGAATGTCTCCCAGAAACGGCTGTCAGCTGTCAGCCTTCAGCTATCAGTTAAGGCCCGAAGCTTTTACTGACGGCTGATGGCAGACTTTCCCAGTTTCGAGATTAAGAACCTGTCAACCGGAAAGTCTGTGACGCGCGACCACGAGGAGGGTACGAAGGTAATCAGGGAGAGCGGTGGGGGGACCCGGCAAGCAATAGACGTGTTCTGCCATCCGGCGGTTGCATTCTCCGCGGGGATCCAGAGCCCTGCTGATGTAAAAACCACGAGCCCGCAAGGGCGTGTGAGGATAGCCCAGGATGGAGCGTAGCGGAATCCTGGGTACCGGCTCCACAGACCCCCCGAGTCCCCCGGGGACGTCACTCATCCTACGTACGGAAATCACAGATGCGTTATGGCGCAATCGATAGCCTTCCACCATGCCGCATACGCTCGCTCGCAATCTTGTCCATTGCGTGTTCACCACCAAGGGCGCACACAGATCATCCGCGACCCGGACCTCCTCTGGTCACGTCTGGCGCTCATCGCGAAATCGAAGAACATTCCTCTGCTCACCGCCGGAGGCACGCGCAATCACGTTCACCTGTTGCTCGCGCTACCCACCACCATGACGCTTTCTAAAGCGTTACAGGACCTGAAGGCCCACACCTCACGATGGATGAAAGAGCAGGTACCGCTTTTCGCGTGGCGGGAGGGATACGGCGCGTTCGGCGTGAGCGAGTCGCAGCGGCAAATTGTTGTCAATTACATTGGCGCCCAAGAAGAGCACCACAAGAAGTGGTCATTCGAGCAGGAATTCCTGACCTTGGTGCGGAAGGCGGGGATCGAACCGGACATGGAACACCTGTTCGGGTGAAGGTCATCCCCGGGGGACTCCCGGGGTCGTTGATGGGGGCGGTACCCAGGATTCCGCTGCGCTCCATCCTGGGCTGTCATCCCACGCCCTGCGGGCTCTGGTTGGTGGCGGGAGGCGGTTGCGAAAAGCTCCACCCCGCCAAAGGAAGGCGGAATGGGGCACCCGGAATCGGGCACCCGCGCTGCTAGTTTATAATCGAGAATTACAGCTCAAACAGCGCATCCAGCCTTGGAGTTCCCGTACCCGCATGATTAAGTTTCTGCAGACTGAAGGCCCGCTCAAGAAGATCATTCTGGGCGCTATCCTGGTGGTTATTTGCGTGATGATGGTCATCACGCTCGTTCCCGGCGGCATGTTCGGCGACTATTTCAACGGCGGCGTGTCGCAGGAAGGCGTGCTGGCGGTGGTTGGCGACCAGAGTGTCGGCATGCAGGAAGTTTCCAATCGTGCCCGCATGATCGGACGCCAGCAGTTCCGCGGCAATGTCCCCCCGACGTTGATGCCGTTCCTCATGCAGCGTGCGGCTGACAGCATGATTACCCAGGGCGCCATGGTGTACGAAGCCGGCCGTATGGGACTGGGTGCGAGCAATGCCGAGGTGCGCGACTTCCTGCAGCAGGGACAGTTTGGCCAGATCTTCTTTCCCGGCGGAAACTTCATCGGACAAGACCAGTACGAGCAGCTGGTCGAGAACCAGTTCGGGCTCAGCGTGGCGCAGTTCGAGAAAGAGCTGAAAGCGCAGATTGCTTCGCAGAAGCTGCTGGCTGCCGTCGGCGCTCCGGCGACCGTCAGCGACAAGCAGATTAAAGAGCAGGTCGACAAGCAGGACACCAAGGTCAAGTTCGACTATGCGGTTATCACGCTCGACGATATCAAGAAGCAGCTGCACCCGACGGATGCCGAGCTCAAAGCGTTCTACGACCAGAACAAGCAGGAGTACGTGAACTCGATTCCCGAGAAGCGCAAGGCGCGCTACATCGTGATCGACCGTTCCAAGATGGCCGACAATATCCAAATTTCGCAGGCCGACCTGCAGCAGTACTACAGCCAGCATCAGGATGAGTTTCGCATTCCTGAAACTGTTACCGTGCGCCACATCCTGATCAAGACGCCGGTACCAGGAGCGGACGGAAAGGTCGATCAGAAGGCCGTCGATGCGGCCAAGGCCAAGGCTGAAGACATCGAGAAACAGCTGAAGGCGGGCGGCGATTTTGCCGAGCTGGCGAAGAAGTATTCCGAGGATCCCGGTTCAGCGCAGAATGGCGGATTGTTGCCGCCGATCACCAAGGGCCGCACCGTGCCTGAGTTTGAGCAGGCGGCCTTCAATACTCCTGTAGGCCAGACCACCGGAGTGATTCATACCAGCTACGGCTTCCACATCATTCGCGTAGAAGGCAAGCAGACCCCGCGCATGAAGCCGCTGGACGAAGTGAAGGCGCAGATCGAGCCCATCCTCAAACAGCAGAAGGCAGCGGCTGAGGCGCAAAAAATGGCCGACACCGTTCAAAGCCTGGCTCGCACCAACGGCATGGACAAGGCCGCGACCGACAAAGGTCTTCAGGTGACCACCACCGACTTCCTGACCCAGACCGATCCTTTGCCGGGCATTGGAACTTCGCAGGACCTGATGAGTTCGCTCTTCGGCGTCAAGAAAATGGATCCGCCAGCGACCGCCTCCATCCCGTCCGGATACGCGGTTTACCAGGTGACGGACATCCAGCCGCCGCAGACCCCGAGTTTCGACCAGGTAAAGGCGAAGGTAGACGACCAGTTTAAAACCCAGCGCGCGCAGCAGATGCTGGCGCAACGCACGCAGGAGCTTTCTGATCGCGCACGCTCCGGCCACGACCTGAAGAAGGCGGCGAGCGAACTGGGTGCGACCGTGAAGACCAGCGACCTCGTGGGTCCCACGGCTCAGGTTCCTGACATCGGCGCGCTTACTGGTCCCGCGGCCCAGATCTTCAGCTTGCAGCCCGGCGAAATCAGCGGCCCCATCGGGTTGCAAGGCAGCGGTGTGGTGGCCATGCTGATCGATAAGCAGCAGCCATCGCCCGAAGAGTTGAAGAAGAGCTGGGATACGGCTAAGGACACCCTGCTGGCAGATAAGCGTCAGGAGTTGGAAGGCCTGTACGTCCAGAACCTGCGCGACCGCCTGGAAAAAGAAGGCAAGATCAAGATCAACAAGAAAGAAATGGAGCGCATGGCCAAGATGGGCGAAGGCAGCTAACTCCCCTCGTACAAAATTCGTGGCCCGCGTCCGCTGGTTTGTGAGCAACGCGCGATCCACTGGCCGGTGTTTCTAACCTTGCAGCAACCAGGCACACCACTCCGGCGTGCCTGCTTTCATCTTAAGCAGGACGCATGATCTCCCAGCGCTCTTCCGGAATACTGATGCACCCGAGTTCTCTGCCTTCGCGAGGAGGCATCGGCGATTTCGGTCCGGCGGCCTATGAATTCATCGACTGGCTGGCCACTGCCAAACAGACGTTGTGGCAGGTGCTTCCGCTGGGTCCACTTGGATTCGGCAATTCGCCTTACTCCTGCACATCTGCTTTTGCCGGCAATACGCTGCTGATCAGCGCCGAGCGCCTTGCTGATCAGGGGCTGCTGGAACGCGACAGGGTGGAATCGCTGCCCGATGGCGACGCCCCCGTCGATTACGAAATCGTACGTACGCACAAGCTGCCTCTGCTGCGCGAAGCTGCCGACCGTTTCTTTGCCAAGCCAGAAGAAAATCTGCAGCGGGCCTACGATGCTTTTTGCAAGGAAAACCAGAAGTGGCTGGACGACTACGTGCTGTTCAGTGTTCTGCGTGAAAAATTCCAGAACCATACCTGGCAGTCCTGGCCGCAGGAACTAGCCCATCGCGAATCGGCAGCGCTGACGAAGATCAGCCAGGAACTGGCGCAAGAGCTCAATCGCGAACGCTTCCTGCAGTTTGCTTTTTTCCATCAGTGGTGCGCCTTGCGTTCGCACTGTGCCGAGCGCGGCATTCGCGTCGTCGGCGACGTCGCCATCTTCGTCAGCTATGACAGCGCCGACGTCTGGACCCATCCTGACATCTTCCGGCTGCATGAAGACCTGACGCCAGAAGTGGTATCGGGCGTTCCTCCTGATGCCTTCAGTGCTACCGGACAGCGTTGGGGAAATCCGCTGTACGACTGGGACAAGCTGAAGGCGCGCGGCTACGACTGGTGGATCGATCGCTTGCGCTGGGCCGTCGAAACCTGCGACATCGTTCGCCTCGATCACTTCCGCGGATTCGAAGCTTACTGGGAGATTCCGGCCGACGAAGAGACGGCCATCAATGGCCAGTGGGTCAAGGGTCCTAACGAGGACTTATTCATCGCGTTACGCAATGCGCTCGGCAAGCTACCGTTCATCGCCGAGGACCTTGGGCTGATCACGGAAGAAGTCACCGAGTTGCGAAACAAGCTCGATATTCCCGGCATGAGGGTGATGCAGTTTGGCTTCGGCGATCGGGGAGCGCACATTTACCTGCCGCATTCCTTCGAGCCCAACACCGTGGTCTACACCGGAACCCACGACAACGACACTACGCTGGGTTGGTGGAAGAATTCTGCGACGGAAGAAGAGCGGGTCTCGGCTGCGAGTTACCTCAACATCACCCGCGAGGAAGATATTGCGTGGTCGTTCGTGCGCGGCGCACTGACCTCGGTGGCCAACCTGGCAATCGTTCCCGTGCAGGACGTGCTCGGACTCGACAGCGACGCCCGCATGAACATTCCCAGCAGCGCCATCGGCAACTGGTCGTGGCGGCTGCGCAAAGGTGCGCTGACTGACGAGTTGGCGGCCAAGCTGGCACGCCTGGTGGAACTTACCGATCGGGACGCCGTCCTGCGCGAAGAACCCGCAAGCGAAGATCCCGACGCCGAGCAGCAAGCCTCAGCCAGTGAGCAGCGCAAACGGAAGATGTGCGAACAGATCGCTACATAGCAGCGTTGTCCCGTGCCTCACCGGCACCCTCTCGCCGGTAAACAAGTTGCGCAATTCCGAATTCGCAAAATTTACGTCCACTCGGATACTGGTCTCGTGCCATGCGTTGCCGATCGGCGGCTCTTCCACTCCGCGCATCAGGCTGTACGCGAATCGCGGCGCGGCTACGATGATGAAGTCATCTCCACGCGCCCGGCTGAAGGCGATCACGTTTTCGTCTTTGCCGCCATGCGCCGGCAGCGGCACGTAGTTTCCCTGGCTGAACAGGGCACGATGTTCGCGGCGGAAGTTCAGCAGCTTCTCGGTCAGCCACAGCTTCATCCGTCCATCATGGAAATTCTGTAGCAGGTCCCTGAAGAATTCGCTTCCCACCCTCTCGTGTTGCTGTACCGAATCGAGCAGCCCCTGCCTCAAGTTGAAGTCCACCGCTCTGCGATTATCGGGATCGACCAGGCTGAAGTCCCACAGCTCTTGCCCTTGGTAGACGTCGGGCACTCCCGGACAGGTCAGTTTCAGCAGCCGTCTGCGTCAGCGAGTTGATCGCGCCGAAATATTTCACCGACGGCATGAACTTCTGCAACGACTCGTGGAACGGGTTAGGCTTGCCGCGCCTCCGCGGAGACAGGACACGGGCGACGAATTCCTTCAGCGCGTCCACGTATTCGGGATTCGGGTTCAGCCAGCTCAGGTTGACCTTGGCTTCGTGCGCGGCTTTCTCCATATATTGCTGGACCCGGCCGATGAACTCGTGCAGCTCGTGGTCGCTCTGTAAAGTCATGGGCAGAGCGCCGATGATGGTCTGGTAGAGCAGGTACTCTTCGTTGTTATCCGGTACCACGCGGCCATCGGAGATCTGGATCTTTGCCGCACGGTTCATGCGACGCCACTTCATTACCGTGGCCGACCATTGCCGCGGTATTTCCGACAACACATCCAGCCGCGCGCGAACATCTTCGCTGCGCTTGGTGTCGTGAGTAGATGTCGTCAGCATCGAATGCGGCCATTGCTCAGCCCGCATCTGGTTGCCGCGATGAAATTCCTCCAGCGTAATCCCAAACTCCGCCGGAGAGCCGCCCACCTCGTTTACCGAAACAAACCGGTTGTACACGTAACAGGTAGTGTCCTCCAGCCCCTTGGCCATGATGGGCCCGGTGAGCTGCTGGAACTTGAGCGTGAAGTAGAGTTGGTTGCGGAATCCGTAAACTGTTGGCCCCTCGTCGGTGCCTTTGAGCAGCAGGATGTTCTGCAGGAAGTCGAAGGCGGGAGCGATGTCAGGGTTGCGCCGCTTGGCCTCGGCGATGGCCTGCTCGATATAAAGGCGGTCCTGCTCTGTCATATTGCCGCGCTCATCGATGTAGGTGCGATACACCGGGAAGCAGGCAATGGCTTCGCGAATGGTATTGCGCAGCACGCTGCGAGTGAAGTCGCGGGCCCTCCGGTCGTGCATCGAGATACGATCGAGCAAGTGGCTCAAGACGTTCACTTCGCTGGAGAGCGCTTTGTACATCACCATCTTCTTGCTCTCGTACATGATGGTGTCGGGATTCACCGGCATTCCCGTGAAACGGTCATACAAGTTGGTGAAGGCCCGCTCGTTGCGGCTGTCGATCAGCACTCCGTTCACCAGATTCGTGAAGTCGTAGCCGACGGTGCCGTCGACCGGCCACTGCGGCAATTGCTCACCGCGCTCGAGGATCTTCTCCACCAGCAGGTAGAGAGGCGCGGCAACATGGCTTGGCGCGCCATGTTCAGCGAACCCGGCTTGCACCTCAAGCTCGATTCCGTTGTCGCCTGCGGCGCCGGCCACTTCAGGTCCGCAACAGCGGCTGGCAGCGTAGAGCATCTGTAAGCGCGCGAAATACTGCACCGGGTTCAGCAATCCATCGGGATGATCGATCCGCATGCCGCTGACCAGCCCTTCGGCGAGCAGACGGCGAATCATGCGGTGTGTCTCCGCAAACACGCGCGGATCTTCCATGCGCAGGCCGACCAGGTCGTTGATGTCGAAGAAGCGCCGGTAATTGATCTCCTCGCCCGACACTCGCCAGTATGCCAGGCGGTACGCCTGCCTCTCGAGTAGAGCGTCCAAGCGGTCGAAGCTCGCCGGATTGCCCGGCTCGCCGTTTACTTTATGCAAAGCTTCGTCCATTACTGCTGTTATCGCGGGCTGTGCCGCAAGTTTTGTCAGGCGTTCCTGAAGCATGGGGATTTGACGCTGGCGTCGCGCCACAAGCTCGGGACGAGTGGACTTGTTCAGAGGCAGCTGCGCGAGATCGGCGAGCAATCGGCGAAAGTCGAGCAGCGCCGGATCGCCGTTCGCGTTCGCTGGCGGCAGCGAGTTCGTCCAGCGGCTCAAAAGCCAGTGGAATCGTCTGCGGATCCACGTAAACCACATTCTCGAAATACGAAATGCAGAACCGGCCCTCGTCAAAGCTCAACTTAATATGACCGCTTTCCAGTTCATCGCCATAAGTGCTTCCAAGAATCGGGAGCAGCACCTTGTCGCGCAGCTCCTCTCGTAGCGGCTCCCAATCGATGTCAAAGAATTCGGCGTGCTCCGACGCGCGTCCGTTCTGCAGCACATCCTGCCACCAGGGATTGGTGCCGGGACCGATACCCATGTGGTTGGGCACGGTATCGAGAATCAGCCCCATGCCATGCGCCTTCAGCTCCCGCGACAGGGCGCGGAATTCCTCTTCCGTTCCGATCTCGGGATTGATCTGGTTGTGGTCAACGATGTCGTAGCCATGGACACTGCCGCTACGCGCTTTAAGGATCGGCGAAGCGTAGCAGTGCGTCACCCCCAGGCGGTGAAGGTACGGAACCAGGCGGCGCGCGTCTTCGAACTTGAAGTCGCGATTGAACTGCAGTCGATAGGTCGCAAGCGGCAGCGACTCGGCTTTTGCCGAGCAAAGCTCGTCCAGGCACTGCGCCAGCAAACTTGTCTGCTCGGCGATTTCAAAATTGCTAATAGACATGATCAGATTTCGACAAGAAGAACAGGCGCGACTCTGCTAGAACTAAGTACGATGCAGAACGATAGATTTTCGCTGGCTGTAGGGATTACGGACCTCTAGGTGCTATCTGCTAGGGCAGCAAACTGCGCATCAGAGAAGCCGAGGGAACTCAGGTCAGGATTCTTGCGGTAACTCAGCCCTTAGTTACATCATGTTTCGCCTTCGTTAAAATTCCCGCTCACCTTACGTAAAAAGCCCGATATCTTCCCCCCGCCGGTTCAGCCGATACTCAGTCCGTTACACCAATACCGCTCCGCCCGCTCTTGAGCGAACCCTCCGGAGTTTTGGTTAAAAAAACCAAGGAGTCATCGGGATGATGAAACGATTTTTCGTCGTCGTAGGGTTGGTTTTCTGCCTTTCTTCCTTTTCCCTGGCTGCCATTAAGGTCACGCTCATCTCACCCAGCGATAACAGTTCTTCCGCGGCCCCTATACACCTGGTCGCGAGTGCTAACGGACAGGCCGTGATCATCGGATGGGACGCAACCATCGACGGGCAGCTGGTATGGAACGGCCCGGCTGCTCCCTCCGTCGATACCTGGATTCCGGCCCCGACAGGAACGCACCAGTTGGCTGTTCACGCCTATGATGCCCACGGCACATTAGGCGGTTCCGTCACCCAGATCACGGTCGTACCCGATGGACTGCCGGTTCCGCCGCAGAACGCCGTCACCTTCAGTAAAATCGAGCAGAACGGCAACTGGGGAACGTGTGACTCCTCCGACTGCGCCGGGGGCAACGGTGGCGGAGTCTACTGGATGGCACAGAACCAGAGCGCGCCTTCGCTCATCGGCGAAAGCACCGAATTCTATGCCGCAGGCGTTTGGGAAAATGCCCTGTTCTTCCAAAAGCTCGGCGCCAACAACAACGTCCACAATTTCCTCTGGGACTTCTACTTCCAGGTCGATTCCAACTACAACACCTCAGCCCAGGCGCTGGAGTTCGATTCCTTCCAGTTCGTCAACGGCTTCAACTACATGATGGGCACCGAATGTGACTACTGGTGGCAGAGATGGGACACATGGGACGAGGCGACGGGCCACTGGGTTCCCAGCAACATCTCCTGCCCGCACTTCGCCGTCAACACCTGGCATCACATCCAGATGTACACCACCACCAATACCACCGCCCATCAATACACCTACGTAACCTGGGTGATCGATGGCAAGACCATACCGGTCAACGTCACCGGCAACTCGCTCGACATTAATTGGGGCGACAACCTCGGCGTGCAGTGGCAGCTGGATAACAATGCCACCGGTTCCGGTTACCACGAGTGGATGGACAATGCCAAGCTGACCATCTGGTGACGCGTTCCTCAGCAGCGCAGATCCGGGCGGAGCAGCGCTGCTCCGCCCGTGGTCACTCAGCGAATACTCTGATAGCCTAGACATCATCCGGCAGAGTAGCTGCCGAATTTACAAGGAGATTTTGCAATGAAATTTCGTTCCAAGGCAGCGTTCGCGTTAGCAGGTTTGCTGGTATTCGCGGTGGCCGGATTGTCGCAGTTCGCGGTGGCTCAGGATGACGTAGCTCATGCCGTGAGTGGCGTGGTAAAGCATATTGATCACGGCACGAAAACCATGGTGGTGAAAGCCACGGATGGCACCGAACACACCATCAAGTACACCGACAAGACAACCTGGGAAGGTACCAAGGACGCCGGCAAGGGCATCAAGACGGGCTCCAAAGTCACCGTGAAGTACACCGAGAAGGGTGGCGAAAAGACTGCAGTCGGGGTCAAGGATGCCAGCAAAGACGTCGCCAAGGCAGTCGATTAGGCGAGTTCAAAATTTCAAGAGCGCTGGGCGGCCGACTCCGGTTGGCTGCCCGGACTCCTGGCCCGGAAATCTTCCGGGCTTTTACTTTCTAATCCGCCGCCGTCTGCTCCATAGCATTCGCCGAATCACCCACTGGCCACGCTGCCGCCAGCGCCGCCCCTACATACATCGAAGCCACCAGCCAGAAGCCGTAGCGCAATCCCTCGCGATGGGCCGCTTCGCCCACCGCCAGCGAGGTGCCAATCTGCAGCGCGCTCGCCAGGAAGAAAAACGTATTCTGCACCCGGCCCATGAAGTACTTGGGCACCATCTCCATCATCTCGGACGAAATCGCAATGCCGCCTACGCCACGTCCCGATCCCATGACGAAGTAGATCGGCACCGCCATCAGCAGCCAGCGTGACGCTGGTAGAAAGAACAGGCATAGCCCGATCACCGACATGGTGGCGGTCACGATGCGATTCGCACCCCAGCGGCGAATCGCGCGTGATGCATAGATCACGCTAACGAAGGCGCCGATCGCCCAGCCGGCGTTCATCCAACCGTAGCCAACCGCTCCCCCATGCACAATGCGATCGCTCAGCGGAGCGGTCAGCACGCCCGAGGTCATCATGGCGGCGATGAACAGCGCCCACGCAATGCCCAGGTAGCGCGCGCGGCGGTGCGTGGCAACGTAGTGGAAGCCTTCGCGGAGTTCATGAAAGTAGCGCGCGACGGCGGCCGACGGACGATCTGCGGCGGCCTGCTCCTGCTCGGGATGCGTGACCACCACCCGCCCCTTGCGCACCTGAAACACGCACGCGATCGAGACGACGTAGCTGGCTGCGTCGATCAGCAGCACGCCGCCCAGGCCGATGTGGTTGTACATGAATCCAACCGCGGCGCCGGCCAGCATCCATCCGCCCTGCACGGCGGCCAGCATCAGGGAGTTGGAATCGAGCAGCTTGTCATCGGGAGAGAGCTCCTGTACCAGCGCGTTCAGCGTCGGCCAGAACATCCAGAATCCGACGGAGACCAGCATGGTCATGGCGTACAACTGCCAAAGGTGAACGCGATGAGTGAGCGCGAGAATGGCGATGGTGAGGATGACTACGCCGCGCGCGCCGTCGAGCCCCATCATCAGATGGCGGCGATCGCTGCGGTCGATGATCACGCCGGTGAGCGGCAGCAGGATCAGCGAGGGCAGCGTCATGAGCGCGATCATGATGCCGAGCGACACCTCGGAGTGCGTGGCCTGCAGGATGTACCAGGTCACGGCGGCACTGTTCATGCCGCTCCCGATCATGGAGATCAGGTTGGCGGCAAAGATCAACCGCATCCCGCGATGCCGCCAGATTTCGCGCATGCCTTCATCTTAACTTTGATTTGTCTTCACGAGCGCAGCGAGGGAGAGCCCGGAGGGCGTGTGATGATAGCCCAGCATGGAGCCGAAGGCGGAATGCTGGGTTAGCGGCCAAATAATTTCCGAGTCCCTCGGGGACAACCCTTTGACTAACGGTGAAGGCCGTCCCCGGGGGACTCGGGGGCTTTATTGGCGCGGTACCCAGGACTCCGCTGCGCTGCGTCCTGGGCTGTCATCACACGCCCTGCGGGCTCTGGTTCGTGGCTGTGATGACACGTGCTGCGGGCGGTGGTTCGCGGCTGTCATCACACGCCCTGTGGGCTCTGGTTCGTGGCTGGGTGCTGCAACGCTCAACGCGCGAAAATCCGCTGCGATCCATCCGCCAACCTATCCGCACAACACCGCGCCGCCATTGATGTTCAGCACCTCGCCCGTGATATGGCGCGCCCAATCGGAGCCCAGGAAGACGATGGCGTTGGCGACATCCTCAGCCGTCGCCAGGCGCTTCAGCGGGATGGCCTCGATCGCGCGCCGTTTTTCGTCGTTCTCCTCGGCGGTGAAGACCACGTGATTCAACTCGGTGTCAACCCATCCCGGCGCGACTACGTTGACGCGAATCTTCGGCGCCAGCTCGGTGGCCAGCGATTTGGCGAAGCTGATCTGTCCGCCCTTCGACGCCGCGTAGTTCGAATAGCCCGCTTCGCCGCGCTGCCCCGCAGTTGAGCTGACGATAACGATGGAGCCGCCGCCATTACTCTTGAAGGTAGGAACGGCCGCGCGCGTCACCGTCCAAGTTCCGCGCAGGTTACAGTCGAGCACGCGGTCCCAGACATCGTCCTCCATCTCATCGACAGGAGCCCCTTCCCAGATGCCGGCATTGGCCACCAGCAGATCGAGGCGGCCAAACTGATCCAGCGTTTGCTCGATGAGCGCCGCGGCTTCGGAACTCTTGCTCACGTCGGCCTGGACGGCGAGCGAACGCCCGCCTTGCCCGGTGACTTCGCGCACCGCATCTTGCGCTTCCTTGGCGTGCGTCAGGTAGTTCACCACGACGTGGGCTCCGGCTTCGGCCAGCCGCTGTACGGTAGCTCGGCCGATGCCGCGAGAGCCTCCGGTAACGATGGCCACGCGATCGCGCAGCAGGTGGCTGGGGAAGGTGTTCAGCTTGGTTTCGGTCAAGACGTTCATGATGGCTCCAGTAGATTTGAGTGGCGCAGGAAGAAAAGCAGGTCCTTCGCTGCGCTCAGGATGAAAGCAAAAAAGATCACGCGACGGCGCAGCTAAAGCTACGCCCCTTCAAAACCGCGGGCACTACCCGCCAGCGATCGTCGCGCGTCGACGCGCCCATTCACCACCGACGCAATCGCATCGACGTCCGCCAGAAATCCATCATGGCCGTGCGCCGACTCGAACTCCGTGTAATCGCATTCGGCGCCAGCCGCCTGAATCCGCTTCGCCAGCGCACGCACATCGTCGGGCGGAAACAGCCAGTCCGACGAAATGCCGACCAGCGAAACCTGCGCCTGGATACGTTGCAGCGCTTCCGCTTCCGAGCGCGTAGCCGCGGGCCAGGTCGAAGGTGTCCATCAGCTTGGTGATCACCAGGTACGAATTGGCGTCGAAGCGCTGCACGAACTTCTCGCCCTGGTAGTCAAGATATCCTGCAACATCGAAACGTTCATGCAACGAGCGTAGCGGATCTTCGCCGTTGCGGTTCGGCTTGCGGGCATAGCGCTCGCCAAACAGCTCCGCCGACTTGTACGAGCACATCGCGATGGCCCGCGCCAGCGCCAGCCCTCCGGCAGGCTGCTGCCCGGCAGGATAATTCCCGCCGTTAAACTCAGGATCGAGCAGGATCGCTCTCCGCTGCAGATGATTCAGCGCCAGCCCCATTGCCGAAAGCGGGGCCGTGCCGATTGCAATGCAATGTCCTACTCTGTCAGGGTAGTCGACGCACCATTGGAGCGCCTGCATTCCGCCGATCGAAGCCCCAATCACCGTGCGTAAGTGTTGAACGCCGAGCTCATCGAGCACGATGCGCCTGGGTGCGCACGATATCGCGCACGCTGACCACAGGGAAGTCCGGCCCATACGGCGCGCCCGTCGTCGGATTCACGGACGTTGGCCCGGTCGATCCGTAACACGAGCCGAGAATGTTGGTGCAGATAACGCAGTCGCGCTAGAGATCGAAACGCGGCGAGCACTCTCGCCGGGTGCCCCATTCACTCCCGGGGTTGGATTGAGTGGGAGAGAGTTAAACATCTCCGGCCACCAGTCGGCCGCGCGCGCCGAGCCCGACAGCGCATGGCAAACCAGCACCGCGTTATCGCGCTGCGCATTCAGCTCGCCGTAAACCGCGTAGCGAATGGTGACCGGCTGCAACGCGCCGCCCGACTCCAGCCGGAACGGCGCGCTGCTAGCGAACGTAAAATCGCCTTCTCGAGTTGGTTGCAGACCTGCCCCCATGCTCGCCTATCACCTCGCTTCGGCGGTCGTCTGGTTGCACGCCGGCGACTTGCCGGTCGCCGCCCCGAGCGCCTGCTCGATGTCGGCGATGATATCGCGCACGTCCTCGATACCCACCGACAAGCGCACCAGGTCGGGCGTCACTCCGGTCTCACGCTGCTCCGCTTCCGCCAGCTGCTGGTGCGTGGTCGAGCTGGGATGAATGACCAGCGACTTGGCGTCGCCCAGGTTAGCCAGCAGGCTGAACAGCTTCACCGAGTTGATGAACTTCTTGCCCGCCTCGTATCCGCCGCGAATACCAAACGTCACCAACGAGCTGCAACCGTTCGGCAGATACTTCTTCGCGCGCTGGTAGTACTTGCTGGTCGGCAGGCCGGGATAGTTCACCCACTCGACATCGGCATGGCCCGCGAGATACTCGGCCACCTTCAAGGCATTTTGCGAATGGCGCTCCATACGCAGGTGCAGCGTTTCCGCGCCTTGCAGCAGCAGGAAGGAATTGAACGGCGAGAGCGCCGCGCCGGTATCACGCAATCCCTGCACCCGCGCTTTGAGGATGAAGGCCAGCGGCCCAAATGCGTTGGTGTACGACACGCCGTGATAGGACGGATCGGGCTCGACGAAATCTTTGTATCGTCCCGAAGCGGCCCAATCGAACTTGCCGGCGTCCACGATAATTCCGCCAATCGTAGTTCCATGCCCGCCGATAAACTTCGTCGCCGAGTTGATGACGATGTCCGCTCCCCACTCGATGGGCCGACACAGCGCCGGACTCGGAGTAGTGTTGTCGATGATCAGCGGCAGCCCGTTGTCGTGCGCGATCTTGGCGAGTTCTTCGACGTCGACAATGTCGAGCTTGGGATTCCCTAGCGTCTCGGTGTAGACGGCCTTGGTCTTCGGCCCGATGGCGGCGCGCAGCCCGGCGAAATCGTCGGCGTCCACGAACTTCACCGTGATCCCCAGCTTGGGCAGCGTGTAGTGGAAGAGGTTGTAGGTGCCGCCGTAGAGCGAAGTGGTGGAGACAATCTCATCGCCCGCACTCGCTAGCGTAAGAATGGCCAGCGTTTCCGCTGCCTGTCCCGAAGCTGTCGCCAATCCCGCGAGTCCGCCTTCGAGCGCCGCAATGCGCTTCTCGAACACGTCGGTGGTCGGGTTCATGATGCGGGTGTAGATGTTGCCGAACTCCTGCAAGGCGAACAGGCGGCGCCGCGTGATCGGCATCGTCGAAGACGTACGACGTTGTCTGATAGATGGGCACGGCGCGCGACTTGGTCGTGGGATCGGCCGACTGACCTCCGTGGATCGCCAGCGTGTCGAAGTGAAAGTTCGGTTTCGATTCGGATTCGCTCATGATGCTGCTCCTGATGAAATTTTGATGGCCCCGGATTCCGACATGACAAAGTTTTGACGCAAAACAGAAAAGCCCACGATCGCTTGACCGTGGGCTGCTTCGAAAATTCTGCGGCTATTTAGTCTGCTTGCCGCTCCTTCGCGCAACCCACAGGCACACTGCTACACATGCACATGGCCATAGCCATGGTGCTGACAGCAGTCGCGCGATAGGTCGCGTGAAACATCGTTTTGCCAAGGTACAGGCAGGCGCCCCAGCCTGTCAAGTCGACCTTGCGGGGGAGGACGTCAGAATTCCACGTGGATGGCCTCCGCGTCTCGCTTGCGCAGCAGCGTATCGAACGGTTGGCAGGGCGAAATTCTTCATGCGAGAAGCCGTCTTTGCCGGCTGTCGCTCGCGGTCGAGGATTTAACCGCCATGCGACAGACGTGCTCACGCTCCCAAGTCTGGAGCGAATCGTCGTACACAGAGACGAGCTTCCAACCACGACAATTTTTACAGGTGGTTTTAATCAGGGTTCTGTTCGGTACGGCATGAGACACCTCATGGTCGAACCGATCATCGCGACTAGGGAGGGTCGTCGCTTGCAGCCTCGATTCGTGCGGAGCTACAGTACCACCGGTCACACTTGCCGCAAGACGCCAAGTCACGCCGCGTGCAAACTGAGCAGAGAACCTCAACCGTCCGCTTCGGGCGACCGAGATTTTGCCGTTGCGCTTCAAGAATCGCGTAGTCGATCTGTTCCTGGCGCCTTGATCTTTTATCGGGCGCCGACGCCATCCCAAATCAAAATGCATTTCCGGGTGCCCCATTCCGCCATCTTTTGGCGGGGTGCGGATTTTCGGCCCGGTGCTTGCCACAACCCAGAGCCGCACCGCGTGTGATGACAGCCGGGAACCAGAGCCCGCAGGGCGTGTGATGACAGCCCAGGATGGAGCGCAGCGGAATCCTGGGTACGTGGGGACAGTGAACCCCTGAGTCCCCCGGGGACGATCGTCACCCGAACAGGTGCTCCATATCCGGTTCGGTCCCCGCCTTGCGCACCAAGGTCAGGAATTCCTGCTCGAACGACCATTTCTTGTGGTGCTCTTCTTGTGCGCCAATGTAATCGAACACGATCTGGCGCTGCGACTCGCTTACCCCGAACGCGCCATATACCTTCTGCACGTGAAAACGCTACCTGCTCTTTCATAGGTGACGTCCCCGGGGACTCTGGGCTCTTCTCGCCATCCCTACCCAGGACTCCGCCTGCGGCTGCATCCTGGGCTATCATCACACGCCCTCCGGGCTCTGGGTTCCGGCGGGATAATGGGTTTGCCAACGACGGCTCTGCGCATTCATCACACGCCGTCCGAACCGACAACCCACAACTGACAACCGACAACTTTTTACCCATGTTGCGGGTTTGACATCGGGCTATACTGTTGAGCAGAGATGTCCACCCCTGCGGTTCCCAAACCGGCGGAAACTGCCACTGAGCCCGTGCCGCAGCACCACGATGTGCTGCCCACGCTGTTTGGTGAGGGGAAGGGCTTGTACGCCCAGCGCAAGGACACGTTCCTCTACTCATTCATCGTGCATGTCGCTGCCGTGGCGCTGCTTATCTACTCGACTCACTGGGTAGTGAGTCATACCGACGAGATCAAGCAGCAGGTGGTCGGACTGGTGACCGACATCAGCCCCTACCTTCCGATGGCGGTGTCGAAGACGCGTGCGGGCGGTGGCGGAGGCGGTGGCGATCGCGACAAACTTGCAGCTCCCAAGGGCGCGCTTCCCAAGCTGTCGAAAGACCAGATCGTGCCTCCGGCGATCGTCATCCGCAATGATGATCCGAAATTGGCGGTGACACCCAGCGTGGTGGTCCCGCCCGAGATCAAACTGCCGACGGTTGGCGCATTGGGCGATCCCCTTTCCAAAGTTATCGGGCCGCCCTCGAATGGCACAGGCTCGGGCGGCGGCATCGGTAGCGGCAGCGGAGGTGGCGTCGGTTCCGGTACCGGCCCAGGTGTTGGTCCCGGACACGGCGGCGGATACGGTGGCGGCGCTTACCGTGTCGGCGGAGGCGTGAGCGCTCCCAAAGCGTTATTCGCTCCCGACCCCGAGTATTCGGAAGAAGCGCGCAAAGCTAAGTATCAAGGGACGGTTGTGCTTTGGATGGTAGTGGGTGCCGATGGGCGTCCGCAGCAGGTCCGTGTGCAGCGCTCGCTCGGCATGGGACTCGACGAAAAAGCCATCGAAGCCGTGCGTCAATGGAAGTTCGAACCCGCCAAACTCAACGGCCAGGCCGTCCCCGTGCAGATAAACGTGGAAGTGAATTTCCGGTTGTACTAGGGCGGCTCTAACATCGCTGGAACGAACGCACGGGCATCGGAACCGTCGGCTTTGGCAAACGCACTGCCCCGCCACGAACTAGAGCCCGCAGGGCGTGTGATGACAGCCCAGCATGGAGCCGAAGGCGGAATGCTGGGTCCCGTGCCAATAAAACCCCCGAGTCCCCCGGGGACGACCTTCACCCAAACAAATGTTCCGTATCGGGTTCAATCCCCGCCTTGCGTACCAAGGTCCGGAACTCCTGCTCAAACGACCATTTCTTGTGGTGCTCTTCCTGAACGCTAATGTAATCGGCGACGATTTGCCGCTGTGATTCGCTCACGCTGAACGCGCCGTATCCCTCCTGCCACGTGAAAAGCGGTACCTGCTCTTTCATCCAGCGCGAGGTGTGCGCCTTCAGGTCTTGTATTGCCTTGGAGAGCGTCATGGTGGTGGGTAGCGCGAGCAACAGGTGAGCGTGATTGCGCGTGCCTCCGGCGGTAAGCAGTGGAATGTTCTTCGATTTTGCAATGAGCGCGAGACGTGACCAGAGGAGGTGCGGGTCGCGGATGATCTGTGTGCGCCCTTTGGTAGAGAACACGCAGTGAATGAGATTGCGGGCGAGTGTATGAGGCATAACAGTAGGGTATCTGTGGCCTGGTTTGCTATCTGTGACTTCCGCACGTTGGTTGCGTGATGTCGTCCCCGGGGGACTCGCGAACCTCGATCTCGCTGTACCCAGGACTCCGCTGCGCTCCGTCCTGGGCTGTTATCACACGCCCTGCGGGCTCTGGCTTATGGCGGGAGAATGCGCTTGCTTAAAACGTACACATATGGAATCGGGAGTTTCAGAGAAGCTAGGCAGTTGGTGAGCAGAGCAAACACTGCGCGCCAAACCTGCGACCTGCGCCTAGGTTGCAAGACAGCCTGCTACCCCAACTCCGCACGTGCGATGGCCAAGGCGGCGATGGCCGCGGTTTCGGCGCGGAGAATGGTCTCTCCAAGCGACGCGGAAATCCAGCCTGCGCCCGCGAACGCTTCAGTTCGTCGTCAGCCCAGCCGCCTTCTGGGCCGACGGCCAAGCGCGAGCGAACCAATCGCGTCGCTTGATCGAAGAAGGTCACTCAGCGTTGCGCCGGGCTCGTTCTCGGCCAACACGATTCTCGTCTCGGCATCATATTGCATTGCTTCGGTGAGTTTCACCGGGTCAGCAATCTCCGGCGCCGCGAATCTTCGCGACTGCTGCGCGGCTTCGTGCGCAATTCGCCGCCAGCGCTCGACTCGCTTCCCCGCCGCTTGCGCCAGGTGCTTCTCGGTGCGGCGGGCAATCACCGGAACAATTCTGGTGACGTTCAACTCGGTGCATTTTTCGATGGCCCATTCCATGCGATCAAATTTGAAGACGGCCAACACCATCGTGATCGGGACCACGTGGGCCACCGAACTCACTTCATCACCCAACACAAACTCCACCCGCTCATCGCCCACTGACGACACCGTTGCACGATAGACGCGGTCACCGCAGGCAACATCGAACTCCTGCCCTACGCGTGCGCGCAAGGTACGCGCCAGGTGTGCGGCGTTGGCACCGATCAAGGCGGCGGTTGGTGGAGAGTACTCGTCGGCGATCCAGCGGCGGCGTGTCATCGAGCCATCAAGAGCAAGAAGTTTGCGATTGCGATGGAGGCGTACACGCCACCGAAATAGCGATTCTGCCGGGTGAGCGGCTCTTCCTCGACCATGCGGGTGTCGAGCACAAACTCTAGCGACGACACCGCTCCTACCAGCAAGGCGATGATGAGCCAGGTCGACTCAGGACGTTGTGCGCGGATGGCAAACGGCATTGCCAGCACCGATACCGCAAGAAAGAGATAGCCTCCGATGCGCGCCCGTTTTCTGCGGCCAGGATCTTTGTAGCGGAGGAGCAGAATCTTCGCCAACTCGCGCGGCCGGAACAGCCGCGCCGCCGCCGGCAGCACCGTCACCAGCAGCAAGAACCACGCGTAGATGCGGAGGTTATGGTCCAACGTTCCTGGTGTGTCATCCTGAGCGAGCGCGCGGCCTTTGCGCGCGAGTCGAAGGACCCCTATGGATGCGAAATGATAGCAGCTATAGGGGTCCTTCGACTCCTCGCTGCGCTCCTCGCTCAGGATGACAACGTGAAGGACGCGATCCAGAGACCAGAATCCTGAGCGCTCCATCTCTTACGCGAACATGTCCTTCACTTTATCGATGAGGCCGCGATCGACCGGCTTGTTCTCTACTGCGCCTTCGTTCTCCAGTTCGCTGAGCAATTCGCGCTGTCGCTTGCTAAGTTTCGCAGGTGTTTGTACTTGCAGCTCAACATAGAGGTCACCGCGACCGTGCCCGTTCAGCACCGGGACGCCCTTGTTGCGCAGCCGCAGAGTGGTGCCGGTCTGCGTCGCCTCGGGAACCTGCAACTTCTGCTGGCCTTCGAGCGTGGGAACCTGGATTTCAGTTCCCAGCGCGGCCTGCGTAAACGAAATGGGAATGACGCAATGCAGGTCGCTGCCTTCGCGATGGAAGAACGAGTGCTCCTTGGCGTGCAACACAACGTAAAGATCGCCGGGAGGCCCATCGTAAACCCCAGCCTCACCCTCGCCTGTATATAGAATGCGCGCGCCTTCTTCAACTCCGGCGGGGACCTTGACGGTGACGGTGCGCTCGCGTTTGATGCGGCCCTGCCCCTTGCACTTCTTGCAGGGATCGACGATCAGCTTGCCCATGCCGCCACAGGTAGTGCAGGTGCGGCTGACGGCGAAGAAGCCCTGCTGGTAGCGAACCTGGCCGCGTCCGCCGCAGGTCGTGCAGGTGATAGGCGCTTTGCCCGGAGCCGCGCCGTCTCCCTTGCACTCGTCGCAAGTTTCGAGCCGGCGGATCTGTACCTGCTTGGTTACGCCGAAGACCGCTTCCTCGAATTCGAGCGTGATGTCTTGCCGCAGATCGCCGCCACGCTGTGCGCGCGTACGGCGACGCCCGCCTTGGCCGAACATGTCGCCAAACCCAAAGAGGTCGCCAAAAATGTCCTGGAAGTCAACGGTGGTGGCATCGAATCCGCCGCCACTCGGGCCGTTGCCGGCAACACCTGCGTGTCCGAAACGATCGTAGCGGGCGCGCTTTTCGGTGTCGGCGAGCACGGTGTAGGCCTCGCTGCACTCTTTGAATTTTTCTTCTGCTTCGGGATTGCCCGGGTTGCGATCGGGATGGAATTGCAGCGCAAGCTTGCGGTAGGAGCTCTTGATCTCCTGATCGGTCGCAGTGCGCGATACGCCTAGAACCTCGTAGAAATCGCGTTTAACGTTAGTCGCCAAATAAGTGCCTTAGACCTTGTGTCGTCCCTAGAGGGACTGAATCATTTTTACGACGCCTGACCCAGCATTCCGCCTTCGGCTCCATGCTGGGCTAAACTTATTCGTCCCGCTCTGCGGGACTGGAGTATCGGCGCAGCACAGGTTTCGCCAAATTGCGTGGTCGAGGCCGTTCAACCTAACCAGCACTCCGCTTCGCTTAGCCTGCCCTGAGCGAAGTCGAAGGGTGCTGGGCTATCATCACACGCCCTTCGGGCTCAAAAGATTATTTCGCGTTCCGCGCCACTCTTACCATCGCCGGGCGCAGCAGCCGTTCCTTCAACTTGTAGCCACGCTGCAATTCGTCGATGACGTGATTGTCTTTCGTCTCGTCGGTGTCAACCATCTGCACCGCCTGATGAAAGTTGGGATCGAACTCCTGACCTTCGGCTTCCAGCGGCTCGACGCCGAGCTTGGCCAGCGCATCGTGAAACTGCTTATCGATCAGCTCGATGCCCGAGCGCAAATCTTCCAGCGAGACGGCCTTCGACTTCAGCGCGCCGTCGAGGCTGTCGAGAATCGGCAACAGCGACCGGATGGCATCGGCCACCGCATACTCGCGGAACTCCTGCTGCTCGCGTGCGCTGCGCTTGCGATAGTTCTCGAACTCGGCCTGGATGCGTGCTGCGCGGTCGAGATAGGCGGCACGTTCTGCCTTGACTTTCTCGAGCTCCGAGTCCGTATCAGACGCCGTCGCTACATTTCCGCCATTCCCCTGCGCGGAGGCCGAGTCGCCATCTTCTGCCGGCGGCAATTCGTGGTCTAACTCCAGCTCAGCGGAGTTGCTTGATTTCTTGTCTGCCATGAATCCTCTGCTACGTCGACTCGTTCCACAGACGGTCGAACATTCGCGCGATGTACGACACCGCGGTGATGGTGTGCTCGTAATCCATGCGGGTCGGTCCGATGACGGCCAGCGATCCCATCACCTCGTCACCCACGCGCGCCGGAGTACCAATCAGCACGAAGTTACTTAGATGCGGCATGGCGTCTTCCAGACCCACAACCACTCGTACCGCCTCCTGCTTCACGTCGAGATATGCCGATAGCAGGTCGACAATGCGCTGCTTTTCTTCCAGCGTCGCCAGCAGTTGCCGCAGCCGCTCCTTGTCCTGCTCGGTGACCAGCAGGTTGGCGGTGCCCTCCACATACACATTCTGCGATGCCGCCGCCTCGGTCAGCGCGGTCTGCAGTTGCTCCACCGAAAGCATCAGGCGGTCGTATTCATTGCGCTCCTGCTGCACGCGCTTGGCGAGCTCGTCGCGCACCGACTGCATCTCCCAGCCGCGGAAGTTCTGGTTGATGTAGTTGGCGGCCGCTTCCAGATCTTCCAGTGTGAGCTCGCGCTCGGGACGCAGCACGCGATCGCGCACCAGGCCTCCGCTGGTTACCACCACCGCGAGCACCTTTTTGTCGCCCATGCGCTGGAAATAGACATGCTCCAACGCATTGCGCTGGGTCGGATTGCTTGCCACCGTCACGCCCACTCCATGCGAGATCAGGGAGAGCACATGCGAGGTGCGCTCCAGAAACTCCTGCGCGTCGCCGCTGGCCTGCAACGTTCCCTGGATCAGGTCCTCATCGGTGGGCGAGAGCCGCGCTTCGCCGGTGAGCTGCTTTACATAAAAGCGATAAGCATCGGTGGTCGGCACCCGTCCGGCAGAGGTATGCGGCTGCTCCAGAAATCCGGCGTCGGCGAGATCGGCCATGACGTTACGGATCGAGGCGGCACTCAGGCTTTCACGGTTGGTGCGCGCCAGGGTACGCGATCCGACCGGCTCGCCGGTGGAGATATAGGTCTCGACAATGGCGGTCAAAATGTCGCGCTCGCGTCGTCCGATGTTGTCGCCTGAAGCCATAATTGCGATTAAATCATTGCCCAGCAATATCTTACAAAGACACCGAGGGAGAAACTCCCGCTTCTTTATTCTAGGTACCTAGCTACGGCGTGTCAACTGGCACTCTTGCGTGATGAGTGCCAAAAGAGGTGCCACAGAACAAAAGTGTACGGTTCGACCGTCTTCATCCGTCATGTAGATGTGAGCGAGATTTGGAACCACTCGGCCGCTCAAGCCGTAAAAATATTCGTAGGGGTGTATCCATGCCATACGCAGTATCAGGGACGATGTTAGAAGTTATGGTCCAGAAATTAGGAGACGCCACGGTCATTCACCTGACAGGAAAACTTGTGTGGGGCGAGGACAGTTCGAAACTGCGAGATATCGCACTCAGTCAGACTGATGCCCGAACCATCGTGCTCAATCTGGCTCAGGTGAACCGCATCGATGCCTTCGGCTTGGGTGTGTTGCTGTGGCTGCGCGAGAGGGCGCGCTCGAGAGGAACTGTGCTCAAGTTGATGAACACTGCCAACCATGTCCAACGGGTGTTGCAGTTGACGAGGCTAGATCGTGTGTTTGAATTCTGTTCTGTCCGCGACCTGTTTTGCCTGATGCACCGCGCCGGCGTCTGTTCCGCGGAAGCTGCGGTCGCTTAACCCTTGTTTCACTTTCGCGTCAGCGCCTCGCGCGCGGCCTGCAGCCGTTCCTTCTGTTCCGCCGACACGCTGGGATACTTCAGCTTCAACCCTTTCAGCGTCTCAACCACGATGTCCGACACGCAGAGGTGGGTGAACCACTTGTTGTCGGCAGGAACGACGTACCACCCGGCATGCCTGGTGCTGGTGTGGTTGATCATGTCTTCGTAGCACGCCATGTAGTCGTCCCAGCGCAGGCGTTCCTCGAGGTCGGCCTCGGAAAACTTCCAGTTCTTCGCGGGGTCATCGATCCGCTCAAGAAAGCGCTTAGCCTGCTCCTCTTTCGACAGGTGCAGAAAGAATTTCAGGATAACCGTGCCGTTGCGCACCAGGTGCTTTTCCATGTCGTTGATCGACTCGAAGCGATGCTTCCAGAACTTTTCGGTGGGCCCGGTGAAATCCGGCAGCCGCTGCGCATCGAGAAACTTGGGATGCACCCGCGTCACCAGCACTTCCTCGTAATATGAGCGATTGAAGATGCCGATCTTGCCCCGCTCCGGCAACACCTTGTAGCAACGCCACAGGAAGTCGTGATCCAGCTCTTCTTGCGACGGCTGCTTGAAGGCGTGCACATCGCATCCTGCGGGATTCACGCCCGACATGACGTGCTTGATGGTGCCGTCCTTGCCGGCCGCGTCCATCGCTTGCAGGACGATCAGCAGCGAATGGCTGCGCTCGGAGTACAGCAAGTCCTGATATTGCCGAAGCCGCTCAAGGTTGTCCTCCAGCACCTTCTTTGCATGGGCGTGCGACTTGTAGTTGCCTGTGTCTGCCGGATCGTAGTCTTTGAGCCGAAAGCGCTTTCCCGGGGTGGCGTAGAAGCGATTCTCTTTCATAAGCAGGAGATGATACTCGCACGCGTGCAGGGGTGACGAACGGCCTTTTCTTGTCGTCATCGGCGAGTTCTTTTGGATTGTCATCCTGAGCGCAGCGAAGGACCTGCTTTTTCCTTGCTACCCGAATGGGGTGTCATCCCGAGCGCAGTCGAGGGACCCGCTGTTCCTTCGCCATGCCACGAACCGCCGTCTTGGGGAACCCCTGCTTTTTATCAGGACCTTGCGCCGGGATTAGAGATTTCTCGAAGCCAGTCCTTGCCCACATCACCGCATCCGACAAGTACATTGCTTAGAACGTGCCCACCACGTATAGTTCGCTGGCATAGCGAACACGGTTGAAGACTCAGGCCCCATACGCATTCGAGAGGGAGGAAACATGTCGGGAATTTTGATTTGGCTGTTGGTGGGAATGATTGCTGGCTGGCTGGCCGGCCTGGTGATGAAGGGTGGCGGCTACGGCGTACTCGTCGACATCATTCTTGGACTGGTCGGCGGTGTCCTGGGCGGCTGGCTCTTCGGCATGCTCGGCATCTGGCCCGGAGGCGGCATCATCGGCTCCATTATCGTGGCCTTCGTCGGCGCCGTAATCCTGGTCTGGATAACTCGCCTCATCAAGCGAGCATAGCGAAACCTGCATAAACCTCGCGTGGGCACGGCGCCGTCTAACCTTCACTCGGTTGGCGGTGCCCATCCTGTCGTGCTCGAACCGTGCGATTGGACGAACTCTTCGGCGGGGCTTGCAGCATGCCGCTGCGCTCGGGCTGAGATGGGAACTATAGTCAGGATGACGATGGAGGCGGCCGCTCGTAGGGCATAGGGGTCCTTCGACTCGTCGCTGCGCTCCTCCCTCAGGATGACACCGCAGAAAAAAGCAGGTCCTTCGCTCTCGGCAACGCTCGGGTCAGGATGACACTGCAGAAAAAAAGCGGGTATTTCGCTACGCTCACCATGACAATCATCATCAAGAGCCGAAGGCTGAGAGCTGATGGCTGAAAGCTGAGAGCTGGCGGCCGATGGCTGGCGGCCGGCAGCTGTTCTCTGACACCTGACACCTGACACCTGACACCTGACACCTGACACCTGCCCTGCCCCGCCACCTGCCGCCCTCCTGTGACCCGCCTCACAAACAGCGCGCACGCCCCGTTGCTAGACTGGGCAGGAACAAGGAGCTATCGTGAAAGAAGCCAAGCTGCTGATGATTGTCGGAGACTACGTCGAGGACTACGAGGCCATGGTGCCCTTCCAGGCGCTGCAGGCCGTTGGACACATGGTGCATGCTGTTTGTCCGGGGAAGAAGGCCGGCGACACGGTGCGCACCGCGATCCACGACTTTGAAGGCGACCAGACCTATAGCGAGAAGCCCGGCCACAACTTCGCCCTCAATGCGACTTTCGACCTGGTCAACATTGCCGATTATGACGGCCTGGTCTTGCCCGGCGGGCGCGCGCCCGAATATTTGCGGCTCGACAACCGGGTCATCAAAATGGTGCAGCACTTCGATCAGCATCAAAAGCCCCTCGGGGCTTTGTGCCACGCGGCGCAACTGTTGGCCGCCGCCGATATCGTGCGCGGCAAAGTGCTGACCTGCTATCCGGCATGCGCGCCGGAGGTGGAGTTGGCGGGCGGCAAATATGTTCAGGTGGCGATGACGGGCGCCGTGGTCGACGGAATGCTGGTGACCGCCCCGGCGTGGCCGGCGCAGACCGCGTGGCTGACCAAGTTCATGCAGGTGATTGAGGAATACATGACCGGCTCGCACACCGCGTCCGAAGTAAAGACTGCGGCGCACGACTGAACATGACGCCGGGTCGGCTTGCGCGACTTTTGGTTTCATTCCAGCGCAACTGATTGTATGATTCTGCACTCGCACGCCCATCTCAACTTCAGGATGCCCAAGGAGTTTCTTTGAAAACCAATCGGCTGCTTCTCGCACTAGCTTTCTGCTTCCTCGTTTCGCTCTCGGCCGTCGCCCAAAAGACTAACGTTGATTGGGACCGCAGCACTGACTTCTCGCAGTTCCACACCTATTCCTGGGAGAAGAGTCCGCACCCGGCGAAAGGTCTTTGGGACCAGCGCGTCATCGACGGTATCAACCAGCAGTTACAGGCCAAGGGACTGAAGGAAGTCCAGTCGGACCCCGATCTTTGGGTGGTTTATACCAGCCATATTCAGGACCAGAAGCAGGTCGTTGGCACCGGCTACAACTACGGGCCGGGATGGGGCTGGGGTCCGTGGTGGGGCGGCGGTCCGACGACCACGACCTATAACACGTACATCACGCGCGAGGGAACGCTGGTGGTCGAGTTGGCCAACGCCAGGAACCACGAACTGGAGTGGCGCGGCTCAGTGACTGACACCATCAAAGACAATTCCAACAAAAACCTTAGCCAGCTCAATAAAGGAATCGCGAAACTGTTCAAGAACTATCCGCCGCAGCCGGGCAAGAAGTAGGTTCCTGGCGAAACCTGCGTCCTAGCTTCTAGCTTCGCATTTGGCGGCCACTTCGTCGCGCCGGAGAGCCCGCGCCGTAGGCGCAGCAGATGATAGCCCAGCGCTTCAGCGCTGGGTGGCCGAAGGAAAAAGTCCCGAGTCCCGTAGGGACGGTAGAGTTCCTACGGGTACCTCCGCGGCCTTAACAAACCTAAGCGCGCAACAAAACACACATCGTGTCGAGCGCGAACCGGTGCTCGTTCGTTTTGAAGTCGGCTACTTGAACTGCACCTTCACGGTCTTAATCTCATAAGCTCCTGTCGGAACCGCGACCTCGCTCCCGCCGTTTGCGACCGCAAGCGAATTCTCTTGCTGCTCCATCAGGTTCGTTTGCCAGGCTGCGGTCGCGGCTTGCGGTAGCGTCAGGTGCACATCGCCCTTCTTACCCGCCCATTCGTAGAAGCGCACGATCGTCCCGCTGCCATCCGCAGCCTGCTTCACCGCGGTGATCACGACGTTGTCTTCCTTGGTGCTGAAGAACGAATGCTGCGCCGGAAGCGTTCCCGGATGTTGCGTAGTCGTGACGGCGAGCAACGGATAGTTCAGGTCGTATCCCTGTCGAACCGTCATGGCCTCGCGCCAGGTTCCCGCGTGCGGATAGAGCGAGTAGGTGAACTCGTGGTGTCCCTGGTCGGCATTCGGATCGGGCCATTCCGGCGCGCGCAGCAGCGACAGGCGCAGCACGTTGTCCTTCGCGTCGTATCCGTACTTGCTGTCGTTGAGCAGCGAGAAGCCGTGTGTTGCGTCGGAGATGTCGCCCCAACGCAGCGCCGGCACCTCGAACTGCGACTTCTCGGCAGGCGTGTTGCGTGTCGTCGGCCGCTCGACCGTGCCGTAAGGAATCTCGAAGGTCGCCTTGTCGCTGCGCACGTTGAGCGGGAATGCCACCTTCAGCAGGATGTGCTTCTCGTGCCAGTCGGTCTGCATATGAACGTCGACGCGCGGCACGCCGGGATACATGGTGATGTCCTGCGTGAACTCCGAGTTCTGCCACTTGTGGCGCACGCGGATGACTGCGCGAAGCGGCGAGTTCTCGACGAGCTTCACCTCTTCGGCTTGCAACAGGTCGGTGTGGTGCTCGATGAAGTCCGCGTCAACGTTCCACGCGTCCCACTTCTTTGGCTTGTCAACAAAGGCTTGCAGCAGGTTGCCGCAGGGCTTGCCGTCTGACAACGTGGGAGGAGCGCCTACCCCCTGTACTGCGGGCGCAAGCGTCTCGGTGTTGTTGCGCTTGTCGAAGAGGCTGGTGACGCAGCCAGTCGCAGGATCAACTTGTACGCGAAGGAATTCGTTCTCCAGGGAAGTGGGGGTCGCCCTGAGCGGATTCGGTGGTCCGTTCCAAATTTCGGCCATTTGCTGATGAAGCGTGATGAGTTGATATCCCATTGCCGGAACATCTTCTGCCAATACGCGCATCCGTACCCTGCCGGTTTGCTTGTCTTCGTTGTCCCAGCTATGTCGCAGAGCCTTACCGTCCGAAGTGGTCGCAGAAATTGCCTGCAACGGATTCGGGAACTGTACCTCGAACTCAACTACTTCCGTCCTCGCCCACGACAGCGGATTGAACACCAGCACGCTCACGCCGTCCGACTTCACATGCGACGCGATATTATCTAGTGCCGCATGAATCGTGTCATTGCTGAAGCGCGAGGTCTCGGCGTACTTGCGCGCCGCATCCACGTAGTTGATGCCGATGCCCGAGCCGGGAAGAATGTCATGGAACTGGTTGAACAGGATCTTCTTCCACGACGAGTCGATGCCTGCTTCCGGGTACTTCGCACCCAGGAGCGTATCAATCGACGCCAGCTTTTCGGCGTTGAGGATCAGCACCTCATTCTTGCGATTGCCCTTCTTGGTTTCCGACTGGGTGGTCTGCACTCCGCGGTGATACTGGAAGTAAAGCTCGCCATCCCAGGTCGGCAGCTTCAACTCGCTCTGGTGCTGCTTCAGGTCGGCGAAGAAATCGGTCGCCGTTGAGAACTGCAACTTGGGATAGACAACATCGGACTTCTGCCAGCGCAGCGCAGTGTCAAGATCGACGCGCGTCGGGCCGCCACCGTGATCGCCCACGCCGTAGAGGTACATCATGTCGAGCGCGCCCTGCGGGGCAGAGTTGGTCCCGCCGTCGTACTTGTACATCGCCGGACCATAGACCGACGAGTCACGCGCCATCTTCACCGGATCGATCTGATTGGCGTAGTCGCTGGGGAAGTAGGTCAGCATCTTGCTGCCGTCAGGCGACTGCCAGTAGAAGAGGCGATAGGGAAACGTGGTGAACTCGTGCGCCCAAAGCAGCTTCTGGGTGACGAAGTAGTCGATGCCCGAGCGTGTGTAGATTTGCGGCAGCTGCCAGTTGTAGCCGAAGCTGTCGGGGTTCCAGCCGATCCTTACGTCCACGCCGAACTTGTCTTTGAAGTAGTTTTTGCCGTAGAGAATCTGGCGCACCAGCGATTCGCCGTCTGGCATGTTGAGGTCGGGCTCGACCCACATGCCGCCGATGACCTCCCAGCGGCCTTCTTTCACGCGCTGCTGGATCTGCTTGAACATCTCTGGATACTTCTCTTCGATCCAGGTGTACGCCTGCGCGGTCGAGGCAGTGAACTTGAAGTCGGGATACTCGTTCATCAGGTCGAGCGCAGTGCCGAAGGTGTTGCGCACGACTTCAACCGTCTCGGTCCACGGCCAGAGCCATGCCATGTCGATGTGGCTATTGCCCACGGCGCTGATGCTGAACTGCTTCATGTACGGACGCAGCGCGTCGAGCTTGGCCTGCGCTGCACGCAGGGAGGCGTCAAATGTTTTCTGATCGGCGGCATCGAGCGCTTTGAGGTCGACGGCCTTCACTGCGGCATCGAGCGTCTGTTCGCGCTCGGCCTTGCCGTCGGGATAAGCAGCGACCAGCAGCTGCGCCGACAGCAATTCCAGACGAATCACCGCCGGATCGGGACGGTTGACCGGCGGAGTGATGAGCAGCTGTGCGTGCTCGAGCTTGGCTTCGAGCGGCCCACCGCAGCATCCCACACCGGCGGACGGCAGCACGCGCACGGCGATGACAATCTTGTCGCCGGGTTGCGCGTTGCTGGTGAGCGTGATCGGCACCTGGCCGTCTTCGTCGGTGCGGGCGATCATGTTGCCGTTGGCGAAAGTCGTGATCATCAGGCCTTCGTTGCCGCCGACGTTGATGTCGAGCTTCAAGGTCGAGCCGCGCACCTCGTAGCCGCGCATCTCCTTGGGGATCTCGATCTCGCGATACAGCCAGACCGGAGGCGTGAAATCGCCGCCCAGGTTCAGCGCAGAGGCGTTCAGGGTCATCGCCGTGTTGGGCGGAATCTCGCCATGCGCCATGTCTCCCGGAACCTGTGTCCACCCACTGAGCGGGATCGCCGTGATCGCGTTCAGGCGATCGAGCGTCGCGGCGTATGGGTTGGGAGGAGCTGGTTGTTGCGCGAAGGAGAACAGGGCAAAGAAGAGAGGCAGAGCAAGGAGAAGACAATGTTTGTTCATGGTGTGTAAGTAATGTCTGTCATCCTTCGCTTCGCTCAGAATGACAGATCCAAAAGATGACAGATCAAACTACAACAACTTGCTGCAGCGGGCGCAGATGTCTCAGTACTCAATCCCCAGCTTGTGCTGCATCTCCTCCAGCGTCACGCCCTTGGTTTCGACATAGGTGAACAGCACGATAAAGAAGAACACCACCATCGCCGCCGAGAAGAAGATGAAGGGCAGCGACCGCGAACGCGCCGCCATGACAGGGAACAGTCCGGAGATGATGGCGTTCATGATCCAATGGGCGGAGCTGCCCAGGCTCTGTCCCTTGGAGCGCACGCGATTCGGAAACACCTCGCTGATATACACCCAAATGACCGCCCCAATCGAGATTGCGAAACATGCGATGTAAGCCACCAGGAAGACGATCAGCAGGTTCTGGTGTCGCTCACTATAGAAGACCATCCCGACGCCACCCAGGCAGATCGCCATGCCTACGCTGCCAATGAGCAATAGGGTTTTGCGTCCTACCTTGTCGATCAGGCTCATCGCGACCAGGGTGAAGACGAGATTGGTCGCGCCCAAAGCGACCGATTGCAGCAGGCCCGAACTCTTGCTGAAGCCCGCCTTCTCAAAGATGTAGTTCGAGTAGTAGAGGATCGCGTTGATCCCGGCGAGCTGACTGAATCCGGCGACCGTTACGGCCAGGAACATCGGCCGCAGATACTTGCGCTGGAACAGCGGCTCGGAGTGTGACATGCCCTCCACGTGAATAGAGTCGACAATCTCCTTGAGTTCGGCGTCAGGATTGTCCGCTCCGAGAAGAACGATAACCTCGCGACCCTCGGGAATGCGTCGCTTGAGCACCAGCCAGCGTGCGCTGCGCGGGATGGTAAACAGCATCACGAAGAAGAGCACGGCGGGGACCGCGGCAATGCCCAGCTGCCAGCGCCACTCGTTCATGCCCAGTTTGAACAGCGAAACGACATAGTTCGATAGATAAGCAACTAAAATACCGATGACGATGTTGATCTGGAAGGCCCCCACCAGCAGGCCGCGCCATCGTGCGGGAGCGATTTCAGCGATGTAAACCGGGCCCAGCACGGATGATCCGCCAATCGCCAGGCCTCCGATGAAACGGAAGGCCAGCAGCGCCGGCCAGCTCCAGGCGAAGGCGCATCCGAAGGCGGATACGACGTAACACGCGGCGAGAATGCGCAGCGCTTCGCGGCCGCCGATCCGGTCACCTAACTCACCGGAGAAGATGGCTCCAATCACCGTGCCGACCAAGGCGATGGAAACGGTGATTCCCAGTTGGCGATCGTTGAGCCCGAAGACCTGGATGAGCTGCTGCTCGGTGCCGGCAATGACAGCAGTATCGAAACCGAATAACAGTCCACCAAGGGCACCGACCATGGTGCCCCTGAGGACGTAGGAGTTTATGCGGGCCATGTCAGCTTATTCGCTCCAGACGGCGAGTTCGTTTCCGTTGGGATCGGCGAAGTGGAAGCGGCGTCCGCCGGGAAAGTCGAAGGTCTCGCGCACGATGCGTCCACCGGCACTCTTCACCTTGTTATAGGTTTCCTCCAGCTTGGGTGCGTAAAGAACTACGAGCGGGCCGGTAGTTTTGCTGCCGCTGGCGACCTGGGCTTCGGTCGTGAATCCCCCGGCGATGCGGCCATCGTGGAAGCTGATGTAGTTCGGACCCCAGTCTTTGAAGTCCCAACCGAATACCTGGTTATAAAAGCTTTTCGTTGCGGCAACGTCGGTCGCCGGAAACTCGATATAGTCCATGCAGAAATTCTGGTGCTGGCTCATTGGCCACCTCGTCAGAACAGGATGAAACAGAGTGTTCGTTGCGAAGGGTAACACAAGGGAAGGGAACCAATGTAGCAGGGACTGACAGCAGAGTTTTCTTCGTTATTGTCAGGGCTGGAATTGGTGGTGAGGTTATCAGCGCCGCTCACCCATTACCATGCTTTGAGAAACAATTCCACGCCTCGGCCAGCACGCGGCCCCAGGCAACGATCTGCATTCCTCACCCAATTCGAGCCAAACGCGGAAGCGTTGGGACGCGGCCCCCACGATTAATTTCCGAGCCCCTTCAGGGGTCCTGAGCTACGCCGCGGGCGCCGGTGGCAGCAGATGGTGATTCAGCGCGAACAGCGCCAGTTCCAGGCGATTGCCGACGCCCAGCTTGTTGAAGATGTTCGTCAGGTGACGCTTGACGGTTTCTTCGCTGATGCCAAACTGGGTGGCGATGTCCTTGTTGGTGCATCCTTCGGTAATCAGCGTGACCACTTCAATTTCGCGCCCGGTGAGGCCGTAAGTCTTTCGCGGAGGAGGCGCGGTCTGGGCGGTGAGTTCGCGCAACACCTGCACCAGGTTTTGCACCGGACGTCCATCCAGCCAGTACTGGCCTTGCATGACGGCGCGGATACAGGCGGCCAGGTGCTCGACAGCGGCGTCCTTCAGCATTACGCCGCGGGCGCCGAGTTGCAGGGCTTCCAGGATCTGCTGCTTCTCGATTTTGGCGGTCAGCACGATGGTGCGTGTCTGCGTCTCGTGAGTGGTGAGTTCTCGCAGCGCGTCCATGCCGGGCATGTTGGGCATGGCGAGGTCGAGCAGGAGAATCTCGGGTTGCAGCTTCTTCACCAGGGCGAGCGCCTCGGCGCCATCGCGGGCCTCAGCCAGTACCTGAAACTGATCGTCCGAGAGCAGCATATTGCGCAACCCGACGCGGACCACCGGGTGGTCGTCGGCGATCAGCAATCGAATTGGAGTTGGGCCCGACATTCTGTTTTTTTAAGCTGCAGCCGGAATCACCCGCGGGCCGAGCTTCTGTTCGAGCTCGCCCTGAACCAGCCTAAGCAGATGTGTGAGTTCTTGCAACTTCTGCAGCTCCCACACAAAATCAGAGGTGCGGCCAGAGTCCTGCATTTCCGTGCAGAGCTGGGCCACGGGGCCGATACCCAATATCAAACTGCTGCTTTTCAGGTAGTGAGCTTTGAAGCGAAACTCTTCGCCGTTCTTCTTGTCGCAAGCGACCCGAAGATAGGTGAGCGTTTGCCGCGCGTCGGAAAGATAATCGCGGTAGAGTTCGCAGAAACCGTCTGGATCCGAGGCCATGGCTCGCTGCAGACGGTCGTAGACGTCAGCCGCTACAAGGATTTGAGTCACAGGTTTGGGCGCTTGTTCGCGTGAACAGAACGTTATCCATGATTCCGATTTCCGTCAAGCAGGTAATTACAAAAAGGTTACTGAGTTTAGTCGTCCTTATCGAAAACCGGAAAAGTCCGGCTTGCGTTTCTGAAGAAAAGCGCTCAACGCTTCCCCGGTCTCCGGAGAATCCAACTGGCCGGCGATCGCCAGTACCTCTTCCCGGATAACGCGGTCGAGGTCAGCGCTGAGGTGCTGTTTCATCATCTTCTTGGTTAGCCGGATCGCGCTCGCCGGTTTCTCCGCCAACGCTTCTGCCGCTGCGCCCGACGTAGATAGAAGTTGATCGCCAGGCACGACGCGGTTCACGATTCCCAACTCGTACGCCCGTTGGGCGGAGAAAGGCGCTGCAAGCAGCGTCAACTCTGCTGCGCGCTGATGGCCGATCAAGCTGGGCAGCAGCAAGGTCGAGCCCGCCTCAGGAATGATGCCGAGGTTAACGAACGGCATCATGAACCGGGTTTCCTCCGCCGCATAGACCAGGTCGCAGTGCAGCAGGATGGTGGTACCGATCCCGACTGCCAGGCCATGCACGGCGGCAATCACCGGCTTGGCAGCAAAGGCCACGGCGCGAATGAATTGCTCTGCCGGCGGGACCGATTGGCCCTTCCAGGGTTTCTGGACGAAGTCCTCGATGTCGTTGCCCGCGGTGAACGAGTCTCCCTTGCCGCGCAGAAAAATCACGCGAACGGCCGGGTCTGACTCAGCGCGCTGCAAGGCCTCCACCATCGCCTCGTACATGGCCGAGGTGAGAGCGTTCTTCTTTTCCGGACGATTGAGGATGATGTGGAAGATGCCGTTTTGCAGTTCGGTTTGTATTTGGTCCATGGAATGGCCTCGTTCTCGTGTTTTTAAAGAGCCTTCCGCTGCCGCGCCTTCGTGACTCGCCACGCCCACCAACCGAGGAGGGCGGCCGCAAGCACGGTCGCGATGACGTAACTCAGGTGATGGCGGACGGCCTCCGCCAGCAGGGTAATCACGTGCGGGCCGTAGCGAATGACCAGCACGGCCTCGATGGTGAAGCGGACAAATCGGCCCAGGAAGATCGCCGCGAGAAAGCGAGGCGGACGCATCTCGACCATTCCTGCCGAGAGCACGAACAGCTTGAACGGAGTGGGCGGCGGCAACAGCGAGATCACGGTCAGCAGCAGGAACTCGCGTTTCTCAAACGATGCGGTGATGCGGTTGAAGCGCGCCTCACCCATGCGTTTCTTCAGCATCACCTCGCCGCCCTTGTAGCCGATGCCGTAGACGATCAGGCTACCTAAGGCCGAGCCGATGGCGGCTCCCGCAGCGTAGAGCAGAAGATGACTCGGCTTGGCGAAAACGTAGCCGCAGACGATGGCATCGATGGGCATGCCGAACAGGGCAGCATCGATGAAGGCGAAACCCATCACGCCCCAAACCCCCAACGGCCCCAGTATGGCGATGAGGTGGTGCGTCCATTTGGCGAGCAGTGCTTTCAATATCTCTGACCGGAAGCATCGATTTTACGGGATGTGCCCGGGTTTCGCCGTGAGCGATGTCACCCTTTCTATAATTGCCACATGCCGGCAAGCACGAAAGAGCTGACGCGCCACCTGGAAGCGCTGCGCGACAAGATTCGTCATCATGAGCACCGCTATTACGTTTTAGACGATCCCGAGATCAGCGATGCCGAGTTCGACAAGCTGATGGATGAGTTGATCGAGCTGGAGGCGAAGCATCCGGAGTCGATCACGCCCGACTCGCCCACGCAACGCGTTGGCGGGCAACCGAGCGGGCAGTTCGCCAGCGTGCCGCATTCGACTCCCATGCTGTCTCTGGCGAAAACCACCAGCGAAGCCGAGCTGCGCGACTGGGAGCGCCGCGTTCACGACCTGAGCGGCGTCACCCAGGTCGACTACGTCTGCGAACTGAAGCTCGACGGCATGTCCATGGCCCTGCGCTACGAAGCCGACCGCTTGTCGCTGGGCATCACGCGCGGCGACGGCAGCACTGGCGAGGATGTCACCGCCAACGTGCGCACCATTCGCAGCATTCCGCTGAGCATTGCGGCGAAACGGCGAAAAGAAGCTGGGCTGCCTGCTGATTTCGAGGTGCGTGGCGAATTGCTGATGCCCAGCACGTCGTTTGAGCGCATGAATGAAGAGCAGGAACAGCGAGGCCTGGCGAAGTTCGCCAACCCGCGTAATGCCACCGCAGGCACGGTTCGGCAGCTCGACCCCAAGATCACGGCCAGCCGCCGGCTCGACTTCTTCGCCTATGGATTGCTGGCGAACGGCCGCACCATCTTCGAGCGCCACTCCGAGGCACTGAAGGCGCTCGAGGCTGCCGGCTTCAAGGTGAATCCCAATCATCGGCTGGTACACAGCCTCGACGAAGTGTTGGCCTTCATCCAGCAATGGGAAGGCAAGCGCGACAGCCTTCCGTATGAAACCGACGGCATCGTGGTCAAGGTTGACCGCATTGCCCTGCAGCAGGAGCTGGGCTACACCGGCAAAGCTCCGCGCTGGGCGATCGCCTACAAGTACGCGGCGCGATCGGGCGAGACGCAGATTGAAGACATCCTGGTGCAGGTCGGGCGCACGGGAAAGCTTACTCCCGTGGCTGCGCTCAAGCCGGTGCCCATTGGAGGCACCACCGTCAGCCGCGCCACACTGCACAACATGGCTGAGATCGAGCGCCTGGGCGTACGCATCGGCGACTGGGTTGTGGTCGAGCGTGGAGGCGACGTCATTCCCAAGGTCGTCAAAGTTGACGAGACGAAGCCGCGGGGCACGCGCGAGTTTCACATGCCGGAGCGCTGTCCGGAATGTGGCGGCCACGTGGTGCGCGCCGAAGGTGAGGCCGACCATCGCTGCGTCAATGCCAACTGCCCGGCCAAGCTGCGCGAGAGTATCCGGCATTTCGCTTCGCGTGGCGTGATGAATATCGAAGGCATGGGCGACGCGTTGGTCAATCAACTGGTCGACAAGGGGCTGGTGAAGAACGTTGCCGACATTTACGCGATCACAGAAGCCGACCTGCTTGGCCTGGAGCGTATGGGCAAGAAGTCGGCGCAGAACATCCTGCGGGAGATCGAGCGATCGAAGAAGCTGCCGCTGGAGCGCGTGATCTATGGCTTGGGTATTCGTTTTGTCGGCGAACGCACCGCGCAGTTTCTGGCCGAGCACTTCGGCTCGATGGACGCCTTCATGAACGCCAGCGAGGAAGAGCTGCAGGAGGTGAACGAAATTGGGCCTCGGGTCTCGGCGGCGGTTCGCGAGTTCTTCGACGAGCCCAAGAACGTTGCATTGGTGCAGCGGCTGGGCGCAGCCGGCCTGACCTTCAAAGGCAAGAAGAAGGAACGCGGCACCGCGTTAGCGTCCAAGACCTTTGTGCTAACGGGAACGCTGCAACGGCATACCCGCGATGAAGCCAAGAAGCTGATCGAAGATGCCGGAGGGAAAGTCTCGGGCTCGGTGAGCAAGAAGACGGATTACGTCGTGGCGGGCGAGGATGCGGGATCGAAGCTCGACAAAGCGCGGGAGCTGGGTGTCAGCGTGATCGATGAGGATGAGCTGGAGCGGTTGGTGAAGGGATGAGGAAGGGGCGCGCATTCAGGCACGCCGGGTGGGAAGCCCCCGCATTTCATGCGGGGGAAAGAAGCTTCGTCTTGAGGGTCGCGCTTTAGCGCTGGAACCATCAACGTGAAATTTCGCGAGTCGGCGGGGCCTGAAGGCTCCTGTCAATTTGCGACCCATTACCCTCGGCTGAAGCCGAGGGCTTCCACCTTAAGAAAGAGCGGCTGCCACCAAATAACGAAGGGGACGCTTTCGCGTCCCCTCGGATGGTCCTAGCCTAGGTTAGTGCTTCTTTTTCTTCGCGGCCTTCTTGGTCGCCTTCTTTGCAGCTTTCTTAGTTGCCATTTTTTCTATTCTCCCTTTTCCATTCTCATGGAAGTTTGCGATATCACATCATCGCAATTTGTTCTTTGTATAGAGTCCACGAAACGAATAGTCAAGAAAAAAAAGCGCGTTTTTGTGTGTACCCGGTGAGGCGGAAGCAGCACTCACCCGACAACGGATTCCTCAGTTGCAGGGGTGCGCAACCGACAATTTCGCATCGTCACCGAAGTAGTGCTTGCGACCCGCATAAATACTGGCTATTTCAACATCCGCAAAATTGCGCCGCTCAGCGCGTCGTGCCACGCGTGCGCGATCATTCCTGGACGGAGGCTTCTGCGCCACCAGGCGAGAAGCCCAAACATCAACCCAAAAATTCCAATCAGCAGCATGCGCGCGCCGCCTTCGTACCCATGCGACGCTCCGAACACGACCGCCGAGAGCAGTGCTCCGACGAACATGGAACGCGTCATCGCGGCGAATTGAAGTTGCAGATATCCGCGGAAGATGAACTCTTCGCAGAACCCGGCGGTCGAGCTCAGCAGGAACCACACGACGAGTTCGAGCCGGGTGTTGGGAGTCAGAAATCCGAGTTGACGGCGCATGGCGTCGAGCTTCTGTGCCTGGTCGAGGTGCATCAATTTGGCTCCTGCACCAAGCACCAGGGCAGCGGCGAGCCAGAAGAAGCCGGCAATCAGGATGTCCTTGAAGAAAGCGCCGAAGCTGTCCCAGCGTCCGCCGATGATGTCGCGCAAGCGGTACCGCTTACGAATGCCGAGCCATACAAACCCGGTGAGGATCCATTCCCACGTGATGCCCCACAGGTATTGCGGTAGTTTGCCGCCGCCGCGCGACAACGGATGATGGGTCCCGGAGCCGCTGATCGAAGCCACCAACAGCACTGCCACCAGCAACGCGGTGTGCCACACCGGCGCAAGCAGGCGGCGTTCAGCCGGCGCAGGCGCCGCCGGGATCGGAATTTGTGGGTCGAGGGCCACCGCGCGTCCATCTTATAATGTTGGGTTTCTATATCTCGTGAAAGGTCTCGTAACTCATGGCTTCCTTAGAAGATGTGGTTATCGTCTCTGCGGTACGTACTCCGGTAGGAAAGTTCCAGGGATCGCTCTCCGATCTCACCGCTCCACAATTGGGCGCCATCGCAGTGCGTGAGGCGGTCAAGCGCGCGGGCATCGACCCGGACACGGTCGACGAATGCATCATGGGCAACGTGGTGCAGGCCGGCCTGGGACAGAACCCGGCGCGCCAGGCTGCGCTGGGCGGCGGATTATCTCCCGCGGTTTCGGCCACCACCATCAATAAGGTATGCGGCTCCGGACTGAAGGCGGTCGCGCTCGGCCAGCAGGCAATCCAAACCGGCAACTCTGACATTGTGGTAGCCGGCGGCATGGAGAGCATGACTAACGCTCCCTATCTTCTGCCAAATGCCCGCAAGGGCTACCGCCTGGGCGATGGCAAGATCGTCGACTCCATGGTGCACGACGGTTTGTGGGACGCCTTCAACGACTACCACATGGGCAATACCGGCGAGAACGTCGCGCAGAAGTACGGCATCACGCGCGAAGAGCAGGACGAGTACGCGCTCAACTCGCATCGCAAAGCGGTGTCGGCCATCAAGGAGTGCCGCTTCAAAGACCAGATCGTTCCCGTCGAGCTGCCGGCCAAGAAAAAGGGCGCTGCTCCGGAGTGGTTCACCAAAGACGAGTCGCCGCGCGAGGACTCGACCATCGAGGCGCTGCGCAATCTCAAGCCGGCGTTCAAGAAAGATGGAACGGTGACGGCGGGCAATGCTCCCGGGGTGAATGATGGAGCGTCGGCGGTGGTCGTCATGTCGGCAGCCAAGGCGAAGGAGCTCGGGCTGAAGCCGATGGCGCGCATCGTGGCGCAGGCCGTGAGCGGGATCGATCCCGCGTGGGTGATGATGGCGCCGGTCGATGCCATCCGCCAGATCTGGAAGAAGACGGGCTGGAAAAACGAAGATGTCGACCTGTACGAGATCAACGAGGCGTTCTCCGTGGCGGCGATCGGAGTCACGCGCGAGCTCGGCATCGACCTGAACAAGGTAAACGTGAATGGCGGAGCGGTCGCGCTGGGACACGCCATCGGCTCCAGCGGCTCGCGAATCCTGGTGACGCTGCTCTACGAAATGGCCCGTCGCGACGTGCACAAAGGCATTGCGGCACTCTGCCTGGGCGGAGGCAATGCTGTTGCCCTGGCGGTTGAGCGGTAGGGAGCTCTGATTACGGGCGGCCGCAGGGCCGTCCCGTCGGGAACCTTTGGCGGCCCTCTACGTATCTATCAGTGGGAGGGGATCATGTACTGCAACTACTGTGGCAAGGTGATTCAAGACGACGCAAATGTATGTGCTTATTGCGGCGCGCGCGTGGGCGCCGTCGCGGGGCGCACGCGTTTGCTGCGTCCTCCGAAGGGCAGCCCTGAACGCAAGATCGCGGGCGTCTGCGCCGCCTTTGCGGAATACTTCGACCTCGATGTAACCGTGATCCGCGTGGTGTGGCTGATCATCGTTCTCTTTGGCGGCACCGGCTTGCTGGCCTATGTCATTGGCTGGATCGTCATTCCCGAGGGAACTGCGATGGCCGTCTCCGCGCCTGCGGCTAACATGCAGCCGTATCAAAACCAATAGCGCTGAAGCAGTAGTCGGCCCAGCGCGGCGTTTCTATAGGAGTGTCATCCCGTCAAAAGGGTGTCATCCCCAGGGCGAAGCCGAGGGACGCTTCTTTCCTGGCGTGTCATCCCGAGCACAGCGCAGCCGAGGGACCTGCAGTTTCTTCGCATCACCGACACGCTGTGCATCGTGACTGAGGGGAACCAAACCAGATGCCAACTCTGGCAGGCGGCGATGCTGTTCTGTATTACGGAGTCTCCGGCTCCGGCCCAGACCTTGTCCTGCTGCATCCCTTCCCTTTGAACCATCATTTCTGGGACGCGCTGGTGCCCTCGCTCGCCGAGCGACACCGCGTCATCACGTTCGACCTGCGCGGCCACGGCGAGTCGGATTTGGGCGAAGGGCCGGCGACGATGGAGAAGCACGCCGCTGATCTGCTGCGGTTGTGCGACACCGAGCAAGTGAGCAAGGCGACGTTCGTCGGCGTCTCCATCGGCGGCTACGCGCTGTTCGAGTTTTGGCGGCGGCATCCGGAAAAGTTTGCTGCGCTCGTGCTCTCAAATACGCGGGCCGAGGCAGAAACGGCAGAGAGTCGTGCGAATCGCTTGCGTCTTGCCGATCAGGTGCTGAGCCAGGGTACTGCCGCGTTTATTGAAGATATGCTTCCGAAGGTCCTTGGCCCAACCACGATGTCAGACCGGCCCGAGGTGATCGCGGCAGCTCGCAGCATGATGCAGCAGATGTCGCCCGACGACATTGCCGGAGTGCAGCGCGGAATGGCCGCGCGTCCTGATTCCACCGCGACGCTTTCCACTATCAATGTTCCGACCCTGGTAATCGCCGCCGAGGAAGACACCATCCCTCTACAAGAGTCAGAGCTCATGCGCCATCACATTCGCGCGAGTAGCCTGCACGTAATTCCCAAAGCAGGACACTATGCCGCGATGGAAAAGCCTGAGGAATATTCCGCGCTGCTTCTCGACTTTGCGAAAAAATGAGCTATGTTGTCGACTTCTCGGCAGCATCGGAGCCTATGCCATGTGCGACTGTGTCATTTGTGATGGCAGTCACCGGAGCCGGTCGCCGGTTTTTACTACAATAGCTGCGTCATGATTGATGTCCTCCTCGTTCCCGAAGCCACCGTCATCAGCAGTAACGGCGACAGTGCTCCCGCCGAGATCAGCGGGGCCGAGCACCGTATCTTTCTTCTGACCCTGTCGATTACCGCAGTGGTGGAGCAGGAATCCCTCGAGCTGGGAGTTTTCCTCTCGCCCGATGGAGCGGCCTGGGACGCCAAGCCAATTGCTACCTTGGCCCAGAAGTTTTATCCCGGCGAGTTTCCCCTGCTGCTTGATTTATCACAGCGTCCGGATGCTCGATATCTGCGCGTCCACTGGGATGCGAGCCGCTGGGGACGGGGGCCGAAAAATCCTCGCTTTGAAATTGCGGTGCGGCTGCGCGAGGTTCCGCCGGCGCTTCTCGACGAGGCCCAACAGCGGGTCGGCATCGCCTCCTGAGCGGCTGCCGTTGCGAATTAGTGGTTGACCAGCGCCAGTCCCGCCGGAGCCGTGCCCGCTCCCTGCGCCGCGGCCGCTTGCACTCTCGCCAACAGCACCTTCACGCTCGACACGTCCTGGCCGCGAGGAGCGTGCGAAAGGAAAGCTTGTAATTCGTTGGCGGCATCCTTGTACAGGTTCATCGGAACCAATGCATACGCTTTGAGCAGATGGACTCCGGCCACGCCGTTGGGCGCCAGTGACTGCGCCCGATTCGCGAGCTGCAGCGCTTTCTGGTAAAGCCCCTTCCCCAACATCGCCTTCGACCACTCAAAATATCCCTGCCACGCGTTGGGATTGAGCCCTACCGCCCGCTCCGTGGTGCGGGCTGCGTCATCGTACTTGCCCTGGCTGTTGAGCACCGAACTCATTGCGGTGTAAGCCGGTTCATAGTTGGGATCAAGCTCGATGGATTTCTGAAAACTCTGCATCGCCACGTCTGCATCCCTGCTTCGCCACGCCAGCAACCCGCGAAGGGTGAGCGCGTCCGGATAATTCGCATAAATGGCGAGCGCCTGGTCGACCGCTTTCTGCGCCTGCTCGAACTTGCCGCTGGCGAAACACTGCACCGCTTTCAGGTAACGGTCGCGCGCTTTGCCCGGGACTTTGAGACGGTAAAGCGAAACCGCAGACTCACCCTGCTCGGCCCCGGCTGCCGCGTGACCGAAACGGAGATCGACACGGTTGACGCTCCGGCCTTCGGGGACCAGCTCCCTGGCCTCCGAGCCCTGCGCTTGCGCCACCAACTCGTAGCTCCCGGCCGGGATGTTATACATTTCGAAGGAGCCGTCGGAACGCGTGGTGGCGAAAGACACGACCATGTTGTTGGCCGGATCGCGAGCATCCACACGCACCCCGGCCATGGCAACGCCGTCGTCGCCGTACACCGTGCCGGTAATCACGGTATTGCCGCGGTCTGGCGACATGCCGGGCGGCATTTCACGCAATCCCGGGTTGGGAGAGCCGAATTGTGCTACGGCAGTGATGACGATGGAAACGGTGAAGCAGAAAACAGAACAGAGGACCCGGAAACGCATTTCATCCACCTGGCTCGTTCGAAGGCTGTTCCTGGGGAGCTGCTCCTGCGGGGCAGGACCGTACGGTTTCAGCAGCGCAGTGTTTCAACCCTGACGCTGACTCCTTCTGATGTAGGTTTGGGGGGCGAGTTGTCCAGGTTGGCTTTTTGCTTCACAAATTGTTGATGTTGTCAAGTTGCTGGTGCCAAGAGGGAATCAGGCGCACTTAGAGATGAATGCCACCGTAACCGTGCGAAGCGCGCGTAACGTCCTGGGAAGTCTCCGCATGCCGGGAGACAAATCCATTTCACACCGCTATGCGATGCTGGCGGCACTGGCTGCAGGACGCTCGCGCTTCGAAAATTTTGCTCCCGGCGCCGATTGCGCCAGCACCCTCGATTGCGTGCGCCAACTTGGCTGCGCGGTTGAGCGAGCCGACGACGGAAGTGTGGTGATCGAGGGGCTGGGGCTGCAATTGAGAGCTCCTACGCAGGCGCTCGACTGCGGGAACTCGGGCTCGACCATGCGCATGCTGTCGGGCATTCTCGCCGCCCAGTCGTTCAGCAGCGAGCTGACCGGCGATCCGTCGCTGTCGCGCCGTCCGATGAAACGAGTGATCGAGCCGCTGTCGCAGATGGGAGCGCACATCGAGTCGCTCGATGGCCATGCACCTTTGCAAATTAGCGGCACCCGCCTGCACGAATCAGCTATCGTCCTCCGGTGGCAAGCGCGCAGGTGAAGACCTGTCTGCTTTTCGCCGGCTTGCTGGCACAGGGCACTACTACTGTCGAAGAAGCGCACGCTACGCGCGACCACGGCGAACTCGCGTTGAAGGCCTTCGGAGCCGAGCTGGAGCGCTCGCGCGGCAGGGTCAGTATCCGCGGAGGACAAAGCCTGCAGCCGCTCGACGCCTACGTTCCCGGAGACAGCTCATCCGCCGCGTTCTTCCTGTGCGCGGCCGCCATCTTTCCTGAGTCAAATCTTGTGCTGGATGGAGTGCTGCTGAACCCTACTCGCTCGGCCCTGCTCGATGTGCTGACCGCGATGGGCTGCCGCATTTCCATGCTGCGGGTGGAACAGCAGCATGGAGAGCTGGTTGGCACGATCTCGCTGGTCGCAGGAAAAGGGCGGCATGTGTTGATCGCCGGCGCGCAGACCGCGCTGCTCATCGACGAGCTGCCGGTGCTGGCCGCCATTGCGCCCTTCACCTCCGCCGGAATTGAGGTGCGCGATGCAGCAGAGCTGCGGGTGAAGGAGTCCGACCGGCTCAGCGCCGTCACTCAGAATCTGCAGGCCATGGGCGCGCAAGTCGAGCAGACGGACGATGGCTGGCGCATCCCCGGCAACCAGACGTTACACGGCGCCGAGATTGAGAGCTACCACGATCACCGCATCGCCATGGCATTCGCCATCGCCGCGTTGCGGGCAGAAGGCGAAACCGTGATTCACCACGCCGATTGCGTGGCGATTTCGTATCCCGCGTTCTTTGAAGATTTAGAGAAGGTTGTGGAACGATAAAACAGCTCGGGAGTGATGCCAGCGATTGCTGACCGGGTGCGAACTTGCCGATCATCCAATTGCTGCGCCGGTTCGGCAAGCTTCTCGTTCGTCTTTTTCGATAGAATATTTCTTCTGTTCGTGCTGGAGGAGACGATTTGAGCAAGAGTTTGCGCCCCCACTTTCTTTTCGCGATTGCTGTCTCAGCACTTGCCATGCTCTGCCTTCCGTCGGCGATGTCCGGGCAAGGCAGCAGCTTTCGCGGCGCTCCGGCTTCGGCCGCAGCCATGACCAACCCTTACGAAGGAAATGCCAACGCCGCGGCGGGCGGCAAGAAACTGTACGCGCAAAACTGCTCCCAATGTCACGGCAACAACTTGCAGGGCATGGGACCGGCTCCGACGCTGGAGAGCAGCAACGTGAAGTCGGCCAAGCCGGGCGAGCTGTTCTGGTTCATCACCAATGGCAACCTCAATGCCGGCATGCCGTCGTGGTCGAGCCTGCCCAAGCAGCAGCGCTGGCAAATCGTGACCTTCCTGGAATCGCAGAACAAGTAAACGGTTGACGTGCTAAACTGCCTGTTCTCCGCCGGAGGAATCGTGCGCCTGGGCGACTACATCGACGACTACTGCACACGCTGCAAACGATCCACCGACCACTCCATCGCGGCCATGGTCGGCGAAGAAGTACAGAAGGTCGCCTGCCGCATCTGCCACACCGAGCACCCGTATCCGGCATAACGATTCCGGCAAGCCTACCAAGGAACAGGTCTTCAACAAGCTCCTCGACAACGCCAAAGGGCAGATCGAAGCCGCCTCGTCGGGAACACCCGGATCACAGACGCCTGCGGCGGAAGCACCCGCATCGGAAGCACCCGCGTCAGCAACGCCCGCCAAGGCGAAGACGAAGACTAAGCGCACGCGCAACTAGCCCGCATTCACCGCCCGCCTTCAGGGTCTCACGCCAGTGCTTCGGCCCTTTGCGCAGTCGATTCGCGTCAGGGCACGACCTTGGTCGTGCCGTAGAACGCCCTCTACGATTTGTCCTCACGAGCGAGCTTTAGCTCGCGAGCGATCTGCTCTTTGCCGACGCGTCCATCCCACAATGTAAGAGCAGATCCCTCGGGGCCTGAACTCCCCTCGTGATGACAAACCAAGAGAATGCCGTTTTCGCCGTGCGCCGAAGGGCAAGCCTTCAGGCGTTCTTTAGACGACTGTGAATTGTCATCACGAGCGAAGCGTTAGCTCGCGAGGGATCTGCTCTTCGGTTCCCGCCGCAAACAAGATCACTCGTCCACAACGTCTGTCAGCAGATCCGTTTCGAACTTACCCTTGCGTAGCTCGCGCGCGCAGGCGAGGTGGTAGTGCTCATAAAAAGGTGGATTCTCCAGGTTATTCCGCAGCCGTGCAAACAGCGGTTCCTGCGTCTTGTGCTGCATGAACGCCTCGATTTTCTTCTCGAACCCATGCGCCCCGATCTCGATGGAGCAAGTCACTACCGGCGGCGCCGTCATCTGGCGGTCAGACAGGCGGAAATCGGTCGTGTGGTAATAGAGCTTTTGCGCGGCATGCGGCGCCAGTCCCTGTTCGGTGTAGCGATCGCTGCGCATCGCCCACTCATAGGCGATGGTGGCAAATACTCCCGCCATAGCGTGGTCGAGATGTCCGGTCATCCCGCCGTCGGGACCAAAGGTGAGGATCAGCTGGGGACGAAACTCGCGTATCCGCTGCACCAGCTCGCCAACCACTTTCATCAAGTCAGCTTCGGCGAGGTGCGCGTCCTGATAGCCCAGCACCTCGCAATGCTTCACCCCGAGCAGCCGGCACGAGTCGGCAAGCTCACGCGCGCGCATCGCCGCGAGTTCTTCGTTATCTCGTGCTGAGCCTCGATTGCGGGCGGCGGTTCCGGCCGTCATACAGATGACGCCGATCTCAACGCCGCGCTCAGCGTACAAAGCCAGCGTCCCGCCGAAGGCGCCAGCTTCGTCGTCAGGATGTGCGGTGATGCAAAGAAGTTTGTGCATTCGAACTTACACTTATACCAAGAGCTCGCTGGTGAATCGCCTTGTATCAGGGCACGGCTTCAGCCGTGCCGCAAGTCGTAGTTTGTATTGTCATCCCGAGGAGGGCTTCAGCCCGACGAGGGATCTGCAGTTATTTCAGAAGGCGAATCTGTTCGCCAAAGGAAGCAAACTGCAGATCCTTCGATCGCTGCGCGGCCTCAGGATGACACTCCGATAAAAAATGCCTACGGCACGACTAAAGGTCGTGCCCAGATACGGACCAAACCGGTCGAAATCCCGTTTTATCTTCGCGACGCAACCGGGCCATTGTTCCATCAGGCTACTTGTGAAATCCCTCTATCGTCCCTTGCCAGACAATTGGAAAGAATCGTCTCGCACGAAAGGAATCCGGGTCGTGCGTCAGTTCGAATTTCTGGACCTAAACGTTCGCCACACTCCAAAAGATACCGCGCCAAAGAAGAGTGATAGAACGATGGAGCGCACTCTTGCATCTTTCGTGTGCTCACGAAATGCGTAGACAAGAGATTGAATGCTCGCGATGCCCAGAAGGATTGTGAAAGTGATGGCGAACCATTTCTCATTTGGATTCGCCTTACGTGCTCGTTTTCTTCTTGTGTGAGCCATGTTCCCTTGGAATGAGGTAAGCTGCATCCGCCTCGGTTGCCAAACCCGCCCCGGCTACGCCATAATAATGCTTCGCCTCTAACAGCGGAGGTCTGACCTGTGCCAATCCAGGCGCGGGTTGGGATGTGGAGCGAACAAGGGTTCGCTGGAGCATCCGCCATTTTGGTTAAGCTGTACGGCTGGGCGTTGCGCCTTCGTGCCAAAACGCAGCCGTTACCCTGACAAGCAGGAAAGGAACAATCTGTGCTGATGATTCGTCTGTCGCGCCGTGGCGCGCGCAAACAGCCCCACTACCGTATTGTCGTTATCGAAAAAGATCGCGCGCGCGATGGCCGCTCGGTTGAGGTCGTGGGCACTTATAACCCGCGCACCGAACCTGCCACCATCGTACTGAAGCGCGACCGCGTGGACCACTGGGTGTCGAAGGGCGCGCAGCTGTCGGACCGCGTTCGCAAGATCGTAGCCAAAGCTCCGGCGTCGGCTCCGGCCTCGTCCGAGCCGATTACTCCGGCGACCGCTGCGGCTACTGAGCCGACTTCGCCGGCCGTAGCCTAGAATTTCGGCCAGCTAAGTTCTTTGTTGTCTGGTTTTTGCCTGTAAGTATCGCCGAATCAAGAATTTGGGATAGATATCTTGGCTAAACTATTGAAAACAAAGATGCGCAAAATGCCTTTTTCAAGGTTTGGCGTTATCGGACGTTGTAAGCCACTGGCACCAAGTAGGAGTTCGCAATGGCTAGTAGTTCCGCGGCGAATCTGGTCGGATTGATGGAGTTCCTGGCGAAGTCGCTGGTCGAGAAGACCGACGAAGTCTTCGTTGAGGAGTTCGACGAACCCGGCCACAAAGTGATCGAAATTGAAGTGGCCGAGGACGAAGTGGGCCGCCTGATCGGCCGCCAGGGCCGCATGGCGCGGACCTTGCGCACCATCATGAACGCGGCCGCGCAGCGCACGCGCAAGCGCTACGAGTTGGAGATCGTCGAATAAGCGGCGAGTTCATCACTATCGCCCGCGTGCTGGGGCCGCAGGGCCGCCGCGGCGAGGTATTGGCCAACTTGCATACCGATTTCCCTGAGCGCTTCGATGAGCGCCGCGAGCTGTCGGGACTGGCCGCCAACGGCGAGCGCCGCGAGTTGCTGCTGGAAGAGCACTGGTTCCACAAGGGTGGCGTGGTGCTGAAGTTTGCGGGCGTCGACTCCATCAGCGATGCCGAGCGGCTTGCGGGAATGGAAGTGCAGATTCCGCGCGAGCAGCGCGCCGAGTTGGAAGCCGGCGCGGCCTACGTCAGCGAGTTGGTGGGCTGCGAAGTTTGGATCGGCGATGGTTCGCAGTTGCTGGGTACTGTCGCCGAGGTGGATTTTGGTGGAGGCGCGGCTCCGCTGCTGGTGATTCGCGGTGGAGGGCAGCAGGAGTACCTGGTGCCCTACGCGGAAGAGTTTTTGCGGAGTACGGATTTCGAGCGGCGGCGCATTGAGATGACGTTGCCCGAGGGGCTGCTGGAATTGAACGCTCCGCTGAGTAGCGACGAGAAGCAGCGGCAGAAGCTGGAAGCCGACGAGGCCCGGGCGGCAGGGGAACGGAAGAAGCGGCGGGTAGAGTTGGATGGGATCATTTGTGGATTTGCGGAACTTCGAGTCAGGGCACGACCTTGGTCGTGACGATGAGCGGTGATATCGATGATCCGGAGCCGACTTTAGTCGGCGCTACCCAGTGCGTCGAAACTTGTCCTTGCCGCCGGCTGAAGCCGGCCCGGGGACTTTAAATAGAGGGCTTATCGGCACGACCGAGGTCGTGCCCTGACGCGGGTCTTCGCAGACGCGAGTTTTCAGCGGCACGACTGAAGCTTTCAGCCTGCCCTGAGCGAAGCCGAAGGGTGCCCTGACACAAAGCTGGATCCGACATGAAGTTCGAGATTGTCACCATTTTTCCGGACTTCTTTCGCGGGCCGCTGGATTACGGTATCGTGCGCCGGGCGCGGGATGCCGGGCTCATTGAAATCGGCATACACGATCTGCGGGCGTTCACTCACGACCGTCATCGTACGGTGGACGACCGGCCGTTTGGCGGGGGCGAAGGCATGGTGCTCAAGCCGGAGCCCATCTTCGAGTGCCTGCAGTCGCTGGGCGTTTCGTCGCGCAACGAGCGCTTGAGCGCTGGCGCGAAAGAGACGGTGATTCTGCTGTCGCCCCAGGGCGAGCTGTTCACCCAGACCGTGGCGCAGCGGCTGACCAGGATGGAGCGCGTGGTGCTCATCTGCGGCCGCTACGAAGGCGTAGATGAGCGGGTAAGCGAGTTCATGGCGGATCGAGAAATTTCCGTCGGCGACTTCGTGCTGAGCGGCGGCGAGTTGGGTGCGGCGTTGATTGTGGATGCCACCGCGCGGCTGGTTCCGGGCGTGCTGGGCAATGCGGCGAGTTCGCAGCAGGAATCGTTTACCGCCGGCGATGGAGTGCAGGCGCAAGTGGCAGGCGAGCCGCCGAGTTCAACCTGCGGCTCCGGCGGATTGCTGGATTATCCGCATTACACGCGGCCGGCAGATTTTGCCGGGATGAAGGTTCCGGATGTGCTTGTCAATGGGAACCATGATGAGATCCGGCGCTGGCGCCGCCGCAAGGCGCTGGAAAAGACCACGCGCAGCCGTCCTGACTTGTTGGACGGCGCCGAGTTGAGCAAGGAAGACCGCAAGCTGCTGGCGGAGATTGAAGCGGAGAACGAGGAGCCCGGAGGGCGAAACAATCTGTAGCCCGGGACGGAAATTCCGGGTAAGCGGCCCTTCTAACTCCTCTCCGAGAGTCCTGTAGGGACGACAGACGGTGTTCAAGATTCACGCGGACCGGAAGGTTCGCACAAGATTCAGCCGCCGCGAGGCGCGTTAAACTGAGAAGGAAGAAGAAAAAATGTCTATCTCACCAATTATCGACCGTTTAGTTGCCAAGACGCGGCGCACTGATTTGCCCTCCTTCAAGCCGGGCGATACCGTCCGCGTACACGTGAAGATCAAGGAAGGCGACAAAGAGCGCACCCAGGCTTTTGAAGGCGTAGTGATCGCCAAGAAGAACGGCAATCAGCCCAGCTTCATGGTCCGCAAGATGAGCTTCGGCCAGGGAGTGGAGCGTATCTTCCCGCTGCACTCCAAGGTCATCGACAAGATCGATGTGCTGCGTTCGGCGCACGTTCGCCGCGCCAAGCTGTATTACTTGCGTGGACTGCGCGGCAAAGCTGCCCGCCTGCGCGAAGTGGATACCCGCACCCGCGAAGCAAAGTAGCACGCGAGCCCGACAGGGCGTGGGACGGACTGCGCCCGTGTGGCAATCGCGAGCGGGCGCGTGAACCCAGGACGCCGGCCCGACAGGGCGACTCAGCTGAGCCTAGCGTGAAGCGTGCGTGCAGGCAGGACGCGAGCCCGAAAAGGCGACTCAGTTTAGCCCAGCGTGAAGCGCAGCGGAACGCTGGGTAACCTGCCGCACGCAATCGGAGCCCCGGCCGGGGCTCCTGCTTTTCCGTAAGACCACCCAGCACTACGCTACGTGCTGGGCTAAGCTGAGTCACCCGTTCCGGGTTGGCTCCTGAGCTCAGGGGATTCGGACCATCATTGATGTGGTTCACCGGGAGTTTCGTTGGGGCGAGACTGCCTCAGCTCCCTTTGGCTCCGGAGTGTTGAGCCCTACGTGTATTCGTCGCGATCGACCTCGTCCTTGAGGTCCTCGAGCGCCTGCTCTCGCGTAGGGCCATGCAGACGTTCATTCAACTCGCGCAGGGCCACCGACACCACGTGGTAGTGGTGCAGTTGGCCGAAGTCGCGGTCGCGCGTGACGTGCAGCCAGATGTCGTGCATCAGCTTCAGGTCCTGCGGACGCATGCGCGGAGTATGCGGACCGAGGATGTATTCCCAACGGTGACCATCAGGCCCGTAGACCTCGAGCTTCATGCGGGGCTTGGGCTCAGGCAGCCGCTCCCAGGCATCGCCCGTCAGCTTGCCCTGCTCCTCGGGTGTGAGCTTGTTAGAGAGGCCGCAGACCACACGCGTCGAACCCAGACGCTGCGCCGTAGCGACGATTCCCTCGAACACGTCGTTGGTCGGAGTCACGAGCAGCGAAACGTGTTTACCCTGCTTCTCCGCCAGGTTCACCACGGCGGTAAATAAGGCGCGTTCGTACTCTTCAAACAGGTCGGAGCTGTCGACCCGTTCGTTGCCGCTGAACGAGTGCTCGCGGTGATAGACGCGCGCCGTCATCACCACCACGTCCCGCTGTAACGTATCGGTGTCGAGCAGCACCTTCTTCAGGTAAGCGAGATTCTTGGGATCGCGCACCGCCACCAGGATGCTGCCGGGTCGCACGTCCATGGCGTCGGCGCTCAACTCCTCCTGGGCCGCGACGCGGAACTGCTCCAACTCCGACTCGCCTTTGGAATGCTCTTTGGCGTTGGCGCGCTCCGTAATGGTGAAGACCAGGAAAAACACCGCGCTAAAGCTGACGCCCGCGATGGTCGCCAATTGTTTCGTGAGCAGGTTGGTGACGGCGGTTGCGAAAAGTACAAGCGAGATCAGCGCCACGCCGACCGGAATTTCCACGCCTCGGATCTTGATGTTGCCGGGGACCTTCCACTCGCGCTGTTGCGGCAGCTTGTAGCGAAGCACCAGCAGTGCCAGCGACATGAACGAGAAGCTCCAGATCACGCCGAAGGCATAGAGCGATGCCAGCAGGTAGACGTCGCCGCGGCTGGCAACGATGGTAAGCAGTTGCAATCCGGCGATCAGGTTCAGTACGCGATACGACGTTCCAAATTTCTTGTGGGGCTTCTTGAACCACGAGGTAAGAACGCCGTCTTCGACCAGTCGATTGAGCACGCCATTGGCGCCGACGATGGCCGTGTTGACCGCTCCCGACAGAATCAGCGCGCCTACCACCACCACGAACGCCTGGAAGAAGAGCCGCAAGGTGTAGGGGCCGACCACGTTCATTGCCAGGCCGCTGATCAGGTTGGCGAAGTAGTCGGGACGTATCTTGTCGGGGATAATCATCACCGCGAAGAACGACACCAGCGAGGTGAACAGAAGACTGTAGACGAAAATGATCAGCCCGGTCTTTTCCAGGTTCTTCAGCTTGGGATGCTCGATCTCGCGGTTGACCTGGGCCAGCGACTCTTCGCCGCTCATAGCCAGCACCGAGTGTCCAAAGCCCACCAGCAGCAAGCACCAGCGGCAGCTTTGCCGCCCATGTGCCCCACAACCAGCCCAGGGCCTCGTGGGTATGGGGAATCCCGGCGGCCGCAGGAAACGGCGGCAGATGCGCACCCGTCTTGACGATGGTGATGATGCACCAGATGATCAGCAGCACGACCATCACGGTGGTGATGCGCATGATCTGTATGGCCCGCTGGCTCGACTCGTGAATGCCCTTCACGTTCTGATACCAGAAGTAAACGGTCACCAGGGCAGCGAAGCAGGCGGAGAACAAGTTGTCGGGAACATGCGCGTGCGCGTATCCCATGTGATGCAGCGTGTCGGTAATCAGGCCGGCGGCGTATTGTCCTGCCGCCACCGCGCTGATCGGACCGGTCAGGATGTAGTCGAACAACAGCGCCGAAACCGACAACTTGGCGAGGGTCCCGCCCAACGCGTTTTTTACCACTCGGTACACGCCGCCGCGAACGAACATGGCGCTCGACTCGATATACAAGGCGCGCACCGCGTAGCTGAACAGCATGACCGCGAGCACGAACCACGGAGCGCTCTTACCGATGACCTTCTCGGCGTCGCCGCCCACGTAATAGGCTGACGAGGCCAGGTCAGAAAGAACGATGGCGGCGGCGCGCCAGAACGAAATGAACGTCAACATCACCGTGGTGGCGACGAAGACTTTTACCGCAGGTCTTTGAAGGGTATGGTCCGATGCCATGAGGATTACGTGCTGGAGACCGCTCGATTAGGATACGGCTTATAGTAGAAGAAGCGCCAATCTTTGTAAGTAACGTTCCTTTCACACACATTGGATGCGGTTGGGCGCCGCACGGACGGATCAGGCCGCTGCCGCCGTTCGCTTGTATTCGTCGAAGGCCGCCAGGAATCGGTCGATATCCTTCTTTTGCAGGTAGTACGGAGTGGAGAGCCTGAGCTTCGAGGGCTCGCCGCCACGAATGCGAATCTTCTGCGTCTTCCACATCCAGTCTTCCAGCTTCATACGCTGGATGGGCGGCACGTTCACCGTAACGATGGCGCAACGCATCGCGGCATCAGGCGACGTCCACGAGGTGGCTCCGCGCTTGGTCATCTCGGCGAGCATGTAGTTGGCGAGCTGCCGCTGGCGGGCTTCAATGCGATCCATGCCGATGGCATTCGCCATCTCGATAGACGCGCGCAGCCCGGCAAGCGTCGGCACGTTGGAGGAACCGATGCGCTGGAAACGTTCGGCGCGAAGCTGAGGCTCGTCCCACCCTTCGGTGGCCAGCGTGTTCCAGATGCGGTCGATCACCTCGTCGCGCACGTAGAGGAAGCCCGTCCCCTTGGGTGCCTGCAACCATTTGTGCGGACTGGCCGAGTACATGTCCGCGCCGACGTCGTGCACATTGAGCTGCATCATGCCCGGCACGTGCGCGCCGTCCACTGCCGAGAGGATGCCCTTGGAGCGCGCCAGCGCGCAGAGCTGCTTAGCGGGCAGCACCACTCCAGTGACCGTGGTGATGTGGCTGAAGAACATCACGCGGGTGCGCGGCGTGATGGCTTCGCTGAACAGGTTGAGTATCTCGTCGGGCGACTTTGCCGGCACCGGCAGCTTGACCTGCTTCACCACGATGCCGTAACGCTTGGCTCTCAAGTTCCACGGCTGCAAGCCTCCGGGATGTTCCTGATCGGTCATCAGCACTTCGTCGCCGGGCTTCATGTCAACGCCGTTGGCGATGTAGTTGTTGCCTTCGGTGGCGTTGCGCACCAGCGCCAGCTCATCACGCTTGCAGCCGATGAAGGCCGCCAGCGGATCGCGATACTCATTCCACGGGCCATAGCCCCAGATCGGATAGTCCTCAGGATCGGACTGGTCCATCTGCTCTTCTTTGGTGTACTGCTCGAAGACCGCGCGCAGCACCGGCGCGGGGCTGGAGCCCACAGTGCCGTTATTGAGATAAATCTCGTCCGCCGGAATCAGGTACTGCTTGCGCAGCTCGGCCCAGTAGGCGTCTTCATTGTTGGTGAACTGGCTGCGATCGGGCAGGGAAGCGGGATAATTGGCAAGCTGCGCCAGAAGCGGCTCGGCGAAAGCCAGGCTGGCCGCCAATCCCGCACTGCGCGAAAGGAACTGCCGACGATCGAGCATGAAGCACCTCCGGAACGAAGCGGCATCATACGACTCGGAGGCAGCGCAGGCAAGACGCTTTCACCCCGCAGCGTTGGCTTACTTGGGCAAGTACGTGATAAGGCCGACCACAGCGCCGCCCACGACCAGCAGCGCCGGATTGATCTTGTATTGCAGCAGGATCAGCAGGGCGGCCACAGCGATGGTAGCCGTCTCCAGTCCGGTAATCGCTCCCTTGGCCATGCTGAAGGTGCCGGCCAACAGCAAGCCAATCGACACAGGAGCCAGTCCCTGCTCAATGGCCGTACGCCACGGCCGGTCTCCTGCCATTCTCCAGGCTTTGGTCACGGCGTAGGCAAGCAGGGTGGTGGGGCCGAAGAAGGCGATGACGGTCACCGCTGCTCCCAGCGCCCCGCCGGTCCATTGCCCGATGGAAACGATCATCATCATGTTGGGGCCGGGCGCCATCTGTCCCAAGCTATAAAGATGGATCAGTTGCGAGAAGGTCAGCCACTTGTGCACTTCCACGGTGAGGTACTTCATCTCGGGAAAGGCTGCCATGCCCCCGCCAACCGTCAGCAGCGACAAGTAACTGAAAACGCGAATGAGCGCGCCTAGTTGGTTCATTCCGTTGGACTCGCTTTCTGGACGATGCGGGGATGATGAAACGCGATGGAGACGATGCCCATGGTGATCAGGGCGCGCGGCACCGACCAGTGCAGGCCTTCGACTGCCACCGCGGTCGCTCCCACAAAGATGAGGTCGAAGTGCCGGGCCAGCGCTTTCTTGCTCAGGCCCACGACGGTCGCCAGGATCAGACCCACCGCGGCAGCGGCCACGCCCTTCAATGCCGCGGTCGACCAGGGATGATCCCCGTGCAGCCGGTAGAGAATGCCTGCCACATACATCAGCGCGCCTCCCGGCAGGCAAATCCCTATGACTGCGGCGATCGAACCCGCAAATCCGTGCAGCTTCTCACCCACCTGCACTGCCATGTTGGTCGCATTCAGACCGGGCAGCGATTGGCTGATGGAGAGCATCTCCACGAACTCTTTGTCATCCAGCCACTGGCGCTTAATAACCAGGTTGCCGCGCAGATAAGGCACCACGCCCCCGAAGCTGGTAGCCCCGATGATGAGGAATTCCAGAAAGACTTCCCACACCGAAACCGTTACCAAGGGAAGGATCTTGGCAGATGGCAGCGATGCCGGGGCTGAGCTACTCATGGCTTTGCGGCGCGTTGCCCTTGAGCCGATAGACCATAGCCGTTTTGGTCACGCCGAGTACCAACCAGCTTTCCACGTCATATTGCAGCGAGATGTAGAACTGCTCCGCCAGCTTCCTCGATTTCTCGGAAACCGATGCACTGCTGGGAAACCTGGCCTGGAACGCAAACTCTCCTACCAGCGCCTTGTGCTCGCCCCGTGTCCGCCAGAGCGCAACATCGCACTTGGCAAGCTGTCCCTTTCCAAAATCCAGTTGTCCAAGTGGAAGCAATACTTCCTCCACAATGCCTTCATTCACCAGTTCCACGCGCTCCTCGGCGGAAGTTTTCATCGAGCCCAGGGCGGGCAATATCTTAGCCAGCGTGCTCATCGAATTCTTATCGGCATCGTGGATCTGGCTCAGGCCGAACTGGCAGTTGTGCGAGTACAGAATGCGATAACCACCCACTTCATCCTTCAAGGGCAGGGCTTCGGCCTTGAACTTGATACGATATTTGCCCGCAATCTTCGGCCGCATGTCCATCTGCATGGCCAGCTGTTCCTCGGGATGGCGGTACTTGAAGACGATCTCCGGATCGCCTGCCGGGAAGCCGTCAACGTAGGGGACGCGCCGGCGCAGGATGAATGCACTGTTGTAGAGACGAAAGTCCGGAGTGTCCATGAAGATGATCTCGCGGATCTCGGGTCGAAGGTCGGTGTGGGCATCGGGAATGAAATCCCACGCCTACCTTCTTCGCCGTCGCCTTCACCAGCTTGCCGAACTCCCGGAAGCATTGCACCGAGGTAAAGCGATCGGGCTTCAGAATAAGCTTGGCTTCCAGATAGGTGACTCTGTCCAGCGGCTTGCCATCCGCGTAGGTGGCGCTTCGCTCTGGCGCATCTCCTTTTGCTTTGGAAGACGCCGCAGATACCGATGCAGCCTTGTCGCTCTTCTTCTCGGATTTCTTGGTTTTCTTAGTTTTAGGCATGATTGTGTGCCCACGTCTTCTAGGGGCGAGGCGTGAATCGAAGCTAGATGGGTCGAGCTGAAATTAACAGTTTCCGGGTATCGGCATCAACTGCCAATTTGCGGGCGTCGTCTGTAGCATGCTGGGGTTTAAGCAGTCTCAAGCAGGTGCGTCCACGAAGGTGGCGGAGCCCGGACTACACGGCGCAGCAGTCTCGCCCTCTCACCGGACGACGGCCGACTTGCCGAAGAACTGCCAGAAGCTGGCCGTCACCAACTGGACGATTTCCGACTGCTTTTTCTTGTCGCTCAATCCGTGTGCCGCGCCCTCAACCGGCACGAGCTTCGTCCTGGCGGGGATCAGATGAATGGCGCTTTGCAATTCGTCGATACTTCCGAACGCATCCCGCGTGCCGCTAACGAAGAGAGCTGGGGTTTGCAGCTCGGGAAAATGCTGCGTGCGCAACTGCGCCGGCCTGCCCGGAGGATGCAGCGGATACGACAGCAGCAGTAACCCGTCAACCAGCTTAGGCTCGGATGCGCAAAGCATGCTCGCCTGTCTGCCACCGTAAGACGAGCCACTCAGGAATGCCCGTCCGGCGAATTGCTGCTTCATCAACTCGACAGCACGCTTCAGTCCCTGCTGATCGCGCTTGGCATCGGCAGGAGACGGCGGCCCGTTCGGCTTGCGCTGGCGATACGGCAAGTCGCAGCGCAGCACCGACAGGCCATCCTGCGCCAAGGCATCAGCCAGCGCCACCAGCAGCGCAGCATTGGAGTTCCCGCCGGCGCCGTGAGTCAGCACCAGGAAGTCCTGGCTTCCACCGTCGGCGCGATGAAGCGTCCCGCGCACCGGCGCTTCGGCCTCTGCAACGTCGATAAAGGATTCCGGGTGCATATTCCTGGGACGTGGTCTGGCTGACTTCTCGCACGACCTGCCTATTCGTCAGCACGCGCTCTTTAGTTTGTCATCACGAGCGCAGCCATGGACCTGCTCTAGCTTGTCATCACGAGCGCAGCGAGGGATCTGCTCTCATTCCAGTAAACAAGATAATGCTCCTCGACATCGTTTGTTGTCACCGGTCGGAACAGATCCCCTCTGCCCGCGATGGGTTCTTTCCTCGCCTCACTGGCCATGACAACAAAGCCCGCCGCATCCGATTCCTGAGCATTGCATCAATATGAACACCCGGGCCCGCTTCCATCGCCGTAGCCCGAACTGAAACCGGTATTCCCAAAGTTATTGATGATGCAGAGCATTGCGCTCCCGGCAAGCCGAAAGCGGCCATATTCACCTTAGCCCCATGATATTCTTTGCGTATAAGAGTGCCGGTTAGCCCGGGCGTGCGCGATGCTAAGTAGCAGATGCTACGACATTTCTTCCGAGAGCGCCGATGCGTTCTCAGCCACAAAGGCGGTTCCTAGTGAGTCAGCGCGAAAAATTCGAAACTAAAAAACTTCCCATGATGCCCATCCGCGACGTTGTCATCTTCCCCCACATGATGACTCCGTTCGTCGTGGGCCGGGAATCGAGCGTTCGCGCCTTGGAAGAAGCGCTCGCGAGCGACAAGAAGATTTTCCTTGCCACCCAGCACGACGCCAGCATCGACGAGCCCAAGGCCAACGAAATCTACCAGGTCGGCACCATCGTCAACATCGTGCAGAGCCTGAAGCTGCCCGACGGCAACATCAAGGTGCTGGTCGAAGGCCTGGAGCGCGGCAAGATCCTCCAGGTGGTCGATACCGACGGCTACTTTGAAGCCACCGTCCGCACCGCCAAGTACGGAGCCGAGATGACGCCGCAAGTCGAAGCTGCCATGCAGCGCGTCACCGGCCTGTTCGAGCAATACGTCAAGCTTTGCCAGTCGCTGAACTACGAAACTATGATCGCGGCTGTCCGCAACGACGACCCGGCGAAGCTCACCGATACCATCGCGGCGAACCTTCAGCTCTCCATCGAAGAGAAGCAGGAGCTGCTGGAAATTTTCGATCCTGCCGAGCGGCTGAACCGTATCGCCGACGTGCTCGACGTCGAAATCGAAAAGCTGAACATGGACCGCACCATCCAGTCGCGCGTGAAGCGCCAGATGGAGCGGGCGCAAAAAGAGTACTACCTCAACGAAAAGATCAAGGCCATCCAGAAAGAGCTGGGCCGCGGCGAGAAGAGCGAATTCGACGAGCTGAAGAAGAAAGTCGATGCCGCCGGCATGCCGCGCGAAGTCCACGAGAAAGCGCTGCAGGAGCTGAAGAAGCTCGAAGCCATGCCGCCGATGTCGGCCGAATCCACCGTGTCGCGCAACTACCTCGACTGGCTGTTGGCGGTGCCATGGAAGAAGCGCTCGAAAGAGATTCGCGACATCGAAGTGGCCGAGAAGGTGCTCAACGAAGATCACTACGGGCTGGAGAAAATCAAGGAGCGCATCCTTGAGTTCCTCGCTGTCCGCCAGTTGGTCAAGAACCCCAAGGGCTCGATCCTGTGCTTTGTCGGACCTCCGGGCGTGGGCAAGACTTCGCTGGGCATGAGCATCGCCAAGGCGACCGGCCGCAAGTTCGTTCGCATGTCGCTGGGCGGCGTGCGCGACGAAGCTGAGGTCCGCGGCCATCGCCGCACTTACATCGGCGCGCTGCCTGGCCAGATCATCCAGATGATGAAAAAGGCGGGCACCAAGAATCCGGTGTTCATGCTGGATGAAGTCGACAAGATGTCGATGGACTTCCGCGGCGATCCCTCAGCCGCGCTGCTCGAGGTGCTCGACCCGGAACAGAACTTCATGTTCGTCGATCACTACCTCGACGTGGAATACGACCTGTCGCAGGTGTTCTTCATCGCCACCGCGAACGTGTTGCACACCATCCCGGCCGCATTGCAAGACCGCATGGAAGTGCTGCGCCTGCACGGCTACACCGAGCCTGAGAAGGTTGAAATTGCGAAACAGTATCTCGTCCGCAAGCAGCGCGTGCAGACCGGCCTGACGGAAGAGAACATAGTGTTCAGCGACGACGCGTTGCAGGTGATCATCCGCAACTACACGCGTGAAGCCGGAGTCCGCAACCTTGAGCGCGAGATCGGCAACATCTGCCGCAAGGTCGCGCGCAAGGTGGTGAAAGAGGGTGACAAGTACAAGGTCAGCCTGACTGCTGAAAACGTGAACGAGTTCCTGGGTGTCACCAAGTTCCGGGACATGGCGGCCAACGAGCGTAGCGAAATTGGTCTGGTTACCGGACTGGCCTGGACCGAAGTCGGCGGCTCGATACTCGTGACCGAAGTTGCCACCGTCGATGGCAAGGGCAAGCTGACACTGACCGGCAAGCTCGGCGACGTGATGCAGGAATCGGCACAGGCCGCGATGTCGTATGTGCGCTCACGCGCCCATCGCCTGGGACTGCCTCGCGACTTCTATCGCAACCTCGATATTCACGTGCACGTGCCTGAAGGCGCTATCCCGAAGGACGGACCTTCTGCCGGCATCACCATCGCCACCGCGATCTCCAGCGCGCTCAGCCGCATACCAGTGCGCCGCGACATCGCCATGACCGGCGAGATTACGCTGCGCGGCAAGGTGCTGCCCATCGGCGGACTGAAAGAGAAGCTGCTGGCGGCACATCGCGCCGGCATCATGGAAGTCATTCTTCCGGCCGACAACGAAAAGGACTTGGCCGAGGTTCCGGAGAACCTGCGGAGCGTGATGAAAATGCGTTTCGTGAACACCATGGACGAGGTGCTGACCTTTGCGCTGGAGAGTCCGCTGCCTGAGATCGCCGATGAGACACCGGGAATCGCGGCGTTGCCTCCTGCGGCCGAGCAGTCGCCGGCGGCACACCAGTAGCTTTCAAGGCACGGCTTCAGCCGCGCCGTGAAACACCCGTTGCAGGTCTGAGGCTTTCAAGGCACGGCTTCAGCCGTGCCGTGAATGGCCGCCGATGTACCGACCTTCAGGGCCTGAGGGAAGTTGATTCGCAACTTCTACCGCACGCTGAAGGCGATCCCTTTCGAAGCAAACACTGGCTAACACTTCGTAACTTGCGATTTCGGCCGCTTCGTCTCATATTGAAACCATGAAGGTCATCACGCGCTTTGTTACGTCTGCTGCTGCCCCTGGGCAGTTTCCTCCTCCGAGCGCGCCTGAGATCGCCTTCCTGGGACGCTCCAACGTGGGCAAATCCAGCCTGATCAATGCGCTGGTCGGCAACAAAATCGCAAAAACCAGCAACACTCCGGGACGAACGCAAACCATCAACTTTTTCGAAGTCAGGCGCCACGGCAAGCCGAAAGCTGAATTCATGTTTGCCGATCTACCCGGCTACGGGTACGCCCGCGTGCCCAAAGACATTACGTCGAAGTGGAGCGAGTTCATTAACCCGTATCTGGAAAAGCGCTCGTCCCTGGCGCTCTGCCTGTCGCTGGTCGATGTCACCATTCCGCCACAGCAGCTCGACATCCAGTTGCTGCAATGGTTGCGCCACGCTGATCGTCAGTTTCTGATTGTCGCAACCAAGGCGGATCGCATCTCCAACAATCAGCTTCGCACCTCGCTGCATAAGCTCTGCGACCAGCTGCAAGTCAGCCTTGACCAGATTGTGCCGTTTTCCGCGAAAGCCCGCATCGGGCAGGACGAGTTGTGGCGTGTCATTCGCTCGGCAGCTCAGCTGGAAGATTCCGGAGCCGAGCCCATGCTCCCCACCGGCACCGAGTAGGGTCGGCGTGAACGGCTAGAGCGGGCCTTCAGGCCCGCGTTGCGGACGCCTTTTGAACTGAGCCGGCTTTAGCCGGCGGCACCCGCGGCTCACCGGAAGTACACCGCTACGCCGGCCAGATCTCCAGCGCGGTCTTGCTCAGGATCTGCTCGCGCGCCTTGTCTGACAACGTCAGACTACGAAATTCTTCCAGGTTTTTCTCTACTTCCGGCACCCCCGGTCCCGGCCAGTCGGTGCCGAACAGCGTCTTGTGAGCAATCTGCTCCAGGCGGGGAAAGTACGCCAGCAGCGACTTGGGCGGGATTCCGCTGATGTCGAGATAGACGTTGGGATGACGCCGCACCAGGAAAAACGCGGTGTCCATCCACAGCGGACGTCCGCCATGCGCCAGCAGGATCTTCAGCTTGGGAAAATCTACCGCAACATCATCGACGTAGATGGGATCGCCATACTTGTTGCGTGCACCGGGGAAAATCGACGTCCCGGTGTGCACCATGATGGGGATGCCATTCGCCTCGGCCGCGCGATAGATGATTTCCAGTTCCTTGACGCCGTTCACGTAATCGTTGGGATAGAGCAGTTGATGCGGCGGGTGGATCTTGATCAACCGAATCCCCAGCCGGACAATCTGCTCCATATCGGCGAGCACGTTACGCGTGTGTCGCGGATGCACACTCCCACAGGGTAGGAGTCGCTTCGGGTCAGCCTTAACATAGTTGGCGATAAACTCGTTGACTGCCGGGGTGAAGCCGATCACCTCGGGCGCAACGTAGTTGATGAGCACAGCGCGATCGATGCCCGCCCGATCGAGGTAGCCCAGAAACGCCTTGGGGGAGCGGCAATACTCCTCGATTTGCGCAAAGTCTTTGCGCGTTTTCTTCATCAGCGCCAGCGCTTCGGGCTTGAACTCCTCGAGAGGCTGTATATGGATGTGGCAGTCAGTGATCATGAGGATTTGAAAGGGCATGGCTTCAGCCATGCCGATGAAGGCTCCCTAACCGCAAGTTTGCTGGCACAGCTGAAAGCGTGCCCTCTTCGATCTCAGTTGTCAGTCCCCAGTTACAGTTACAGCAGCCAAAGACCCGCCGCCCGACAAGACATCGCTCGGCGATGGTGGTTGTCATCCTGAGCGCAGCGAAGGACCTGCTTCCGACTGAAAGAGCATAGCTGTCCACATCTTTCTGACAACCACGAACTATCAACCTCTTCCCGACAACTGACAACCGGCAACTGACAACTCTAATTCGCCGCTGCGATGACCGCGCGTTTAGTAAACACCCTTACCATCTCTCGCCGATACTCCGGCGTCAGCGCCGACGTGGTTAGCGGCTTCGCGGTCCGCGATGCCATCTCACCGATGCGTTCAGCCAGCGACTCGTCCGCGAGGGTGCCAATCAACTGCGCGTCAGCATCCTGGATCAGGAGAGGCGCCGGATTGACCGCCGTAATGGCCACCCGCGCATCCTCGATGCGCCTTGACTTCGGCTCGATACGAAGGGCAACCGCCACGCCCGCCAAAGGATAATCGATGCTGCCGCGTACTCGGAGTTTTTGATAGCTGCCGCGCCATCCTGCGGATGACGCCGGAAGAAAGACGCGGGCCACGATCTCGTGCGACTCCAGCCGCAAGCGCACAATTCCGTCGTTCACATAGAAGTCGCGCAGCGCAACGCGCCGAACGCCCTTCGGCCCGGCAATCTCGATTTCGGCGTCGAGGCACAGCAATGCCGGGGGCGTGTCGCCGGAAAACGTTGCCCAGCAGAAGTTGCCGCCGGGAGCGACGTGGCAGAGGTCGCCATCTTTCTTCAGGCAGAAGCCGCAACTCTTGCGCCACAGCAGCGACTGGTTGTACCACAGGCAGCGCGTGTCGAGGCAGATGTTGCCGCCCAGCGTCGCCATGTTGCGAATCACCGGCGATGCAACCGTCTTCACTGCTTCATAAAGCACAGGATAGTCGCGCCGAATCAGCGCCGACTGCTCGATCAGGCTGAGTGGCGTAAGCGCGCCGATAGTAACGCCATCTGCGGATGATGTGATCCCGTTAAGCTCTAATACACCGCGCAGGTCAAGCAAATACGGCGGGGTGAAGAGCTTCTGCTTCATCGAGGGCAGCAGGTCGGTACCGCCCGCGACGATCTTAGTTTCACCTGCGTGTTTCCCGAGCAGACTCATGGTTTCGTCGACAGTGCGCGGGCGTAGGAGTTGGAAGCTGGGCAGGCTCATTGCTGGCCTCCCACATTGGCGGACTTCTGTCGCGCGGGATCCTGTGGGTGCCGCATCGGCCCTTTGCCCTTAAACCACAACGAGCCGCCATGCTCGCGAAAAGTCGTAGGAGCGGTCGGATCGACAGACTCGGTCATGGCAATTCTCTTGTCGCCACGCTTGGCGCGCAATGCCGACAGCACGCGCTCCGGCGTGAATGGCGCTTCGCGCAGCCGGACTCCCACAGCGTGGTAGATGGCGTTGGAGATGGCCGGGATGGTCGCGGCCAGCGAACCTTCGCCTGCCTCCTTCGCCCCGAACGGGCCCTCGGGATCGATGCTCTCGACGATGATGGTTTCGATCTCCGGCGACTCGACCGAAGATGGGCTGCGATACTCCAGCAGGCCGGGGTTCATCATCAGGCCGTCTTTCCACACCATCTCTTCCTGCATGGCCTGTCCCAGTCCCATCCACACCGAGCCGACCACCTGGCCTTCGACCGCTACCGGATTCAGCGCCCGCCCGCAATCGTGTGCAGCCCAGACCTTGTGTACGGTCACTTCGCCGGTCTCTTCATCGACGCTCACCTCCGCCACCTGCGCCGAATACGAATAAGCAGGGGAGGGTCCGACGCCTCCGCCTTTGTGCTTGCCCCCGCGCGCTGCCATTGGCGGCGCATACGAGCCGGTGCCGGTCAGTCCGCCATGGAAGTCGATGGCCGAAACCACAGCCTCCTCAAAGCTCATGTGCTGCTTGATGCCTTCCTCTTTGCGCGTCTGCAGCACCGATCCGCGCAGAATCTGGCCGTCCACCCGGCCGCGAGGTGCGTCGATCTGTTCCAGCAGCTCTGACGCTGTGGGATCGTTATCTGACTCTGTGGTACCAGCGCGCCAGACGTGATCGTCGCGCACGATGACTTCTTCCGGTGAGCAGTTCATACGCTTGGCCGCTGCGCTCACAATGTTCTTCTTCACGTCCTGGGCTGCTCGCAGCGCCGCATTTCCGGCCATAAAGGTGACGCGGCTGGAATACGAGCCCAAATCAATAGGCGTGAGATCGGTATCGGCGGCGATGACCCGCACCCGCGACAGAGCGCATCCCAGCACCTCGGCGACGACCTGCGCTGTCATGGTGTCGGAGCCCTGGCCAATCTCCGACGCACCGGTATAGACGACTACGCCGCCGTCGCGGTCAATCTTGATGTTCACCGTTGAATGCGGCATGTCAGAACGAATAATGCTGTTCGCCGCTCCGCTCACATAATGGCTGCAAGCGACGCCCAGTCCGCGCCCGCGCGGCATCTGGTCGCGGCGCTCGTTCCAGCCGGAGCGCGTGACCACCTGGTCGATGCACTCAGGCAGGCCGTAGCTGAGAACGCGCAGGCCATTCACGGTGACGGTTGGCGGTTTGAGCAGGTTCACGCGCCGGACCTCGGCCGGATCGAGCCCGAGCTTGACGGCAATCTCATCCATCTGCGACTCAAACGCAAAACGCACGTTGACGGTGCCGTGTCCGCGCATCGCGCCGCACGCAGGCTTGTTTGTCAGCACGCGGTAGCCGTCGTAGCGAATGTTGGGAATGTCGTAGAGCGCCCCCAGCAACGCGCCGGAATACAGAATCGTTACCACACCGTAGGAGCAGTACGCGCCGCCATCCTGAATGACCTTGCAGGCAACAGAAGTGACGCGCCCATCGCTCTTCACGCCCGTCTTCAAGTCGACGATGGTGCGCGGCCGGCCGCGATGTGCCCAGAAAACCTCTTCCCGCGTATAGGTGACTTTCACCGGCGCTCGCGCGGCACGCGCCGCTACCGCCCCAATGATCTCGAGTGGGATGATCTCACTCTTGCCGCCGAATCCGCCGCCCACCAGCGGCTTGATGACGCGGATCTGCGACATCGGCAGTTCCAGCACCAGCGACAGCTTGTGCTGCAAGTAATACGGAACCTGGGTCGAGGACCACACTGTCAGACGTCCGAGTTGGCCGGTGTGGGGATCGAGTTCGAAACTGGCCAGCGTGGAATGCGGCTCCATCGCGGCGTGCGTTACTTCATTGGCGACGTAGCGCGCCTCGTGCACGTAATCCGCTTCAGCGAATCCCGCGTCCGGATCGCCGAACACATGGTGATAGTCCTTCTCAATGTTATGCGGGCGCTCCGGGTGAATGAGATCCGACTCGGCCTTCATCGACTGTTCGGGATCGAAATACGCCGGCAGCGCTTCGTATTCCACGTCGATCAACTCAAGCGCCTGCTCGGCGATCTCCTCGCTGATGGCCGCCACACACGCCACGTTGTCGCCGATGTAGCGAACCTTGTCCACCGCCAGCGCAGTTTCGTCGTGGCCGACGGGCAGGATGCCGTACTGGTTCGGCGCGTCAGCTCCTGTGACCACGGCCACGACCCCTTCGAGCGCTTTCGCCCGCGAGGTGTCGATACGCACGATGCGCGCGTGCGGATACGGCGAATGCAGGATTTTACCGACCAGCATGCCGGGCAAGCTGAGATCGTCGGTGTATTTTCCGGCGCCGGTGGTTTTGCCAGCAGCGTCGACCATTGCGATAGATTTGCCGATAATTGAAAAGTCAGACATAAGAAAACCAGTAATTAGTAACTAGCAATTAGCAAAAGCGAATTCCCTCGGCTTCGCCTCGGGATTACAACTCGTTGCGCTCGGGATGACACCTCTGCGTGAGGGACGACCACACCTTACTTTGCCGCTCCCACAGGTTCCTGCTCAGCGGACTTCCGCTCGGCATCAAGCGCAGCGCGGATCGCCTGGTACATCTGCGTGTAGCCGGTGCAGCGGCACAAATTGCTGCTCAAGGCGTCGCGTACTTCCTGCTCCGTCGGATCAGGATTATTCGCCAGCAGCCACTTAATCGTCATCATGAAGCCTGGGGTACAGAAGCCGCACTGCGCCCCACCGAAGTCGCCGTAAGCCTTCTGCAGCGCGGCCAGTCCCGCTGCGTTGGCAAAGCCCTCGACTGTCGTGATCTCGTGGCCCTCAAAGCTCGCTGCCAGCATGGTGCAGGCCAGCATCGGAATGCCGTCCACCTGGACCGTACACGCGCCGCAGGAGGAATCGTCGCAGCCGCGCTTAGAGCCGGTGAGGTCGAGGTCCTGGCGCAAAACGTCCAGCAAGAGCTTGTTAGGCTCGGCCGCTATTTCATAGTTGCGACCATTAACGCGGAGTTCAAGAAGTTGCTTTTTCATGTCAGCCCTATTCAGTAAAGCGGTACCGCCGGATCAATTTCTCTGCGCCCAGCGGTCAATGCCGCCGCGCAGTGACTGCACTTTCTCGAATCCCTGCTGCCGCAGCCAGGCAGTGACGTTCATGGAGCGCACACCGTGATGGCAGACCACCACAATGTGGGAGTCGGGATCGAGCTCCTGGTTGAATCGCGCGGGGACCTCGCCCATCGGGATGTGCTTGCTTCCCACAATGTGGGACGTTTGAAGTTCCCACGGCTCACGTACGTCCAGCAGCACGACTTCAGCGCGAGCGTCGAGCAACGACTTCAGTTCGGTATCCGAGATTTCGTAGTCCATCGCCATATTACTTGCCGGTCCACACCGGGCGGCGCCGCTCCATGTGCGCTGCGATACCTTCGTGCGCGTCGGCGGTCTTCATCAACTCATCGAAGTAGATCTGCTCGGCCCGGGCCAGCCCTTTGTCAAAGTGAATCGCATCCCAGGCGTAGAAGGCTTTCTTCGCAACCGCAAGCGCTGCCGGACTCAACTGCGAGACGCGCTGCAAGCATTCCTGTACCAGCGTCTCCGGATCGTCGGCGATACCGTTGACCAGTCCCGCTGCGAGCGCCTGTGGCGCCGTCCAAGGTCTTTCCGGTCAGGATCATTTCGGCCGCGAGCTTCTGTCCCACAATGGCGGATAGCGCGACATTGGCGACCGGGGGATAGCACGCCAGCTTGATTTCAGGAAATCCCCAGACCGAATCTTCGGAAGCGAATGCGACGTCGCACATGATCGCCAGTTCGGCGCCTCCGCCCAGGCAATGCCGGCGGACACTAGCGATGGTCAGCTTCTTGCTGGCGACAACCGATCGGATGACGCTGTGAAACGCGGCGAGCGTGTTGCGAATCTTGTCGGCCGTGTGCTCGGCAATCTCCACGCCGCTGGAGAAGGCGCGTTCCGATCCTGCGAAAACTATGGCGCTGATCTCCGGCCGAACTTCAATCTGCTCTAGCGCGGCGCGAAGTTCTTCCATCATCCGGACGTCGATCACGTTCAGCGGCGGATTCTGCAACGTGATGCGCGCCGCAGGAGCACGCAACTCGACGGCGATGCGGGTGAAAGCGGATTGTGGTGTGTCGTTCATGGGTTCAATGCCGTAATTCGTGGGAGAGATAGGGGTCCTTCGACTCCTCGCTCCGCTCGTCGCTCAGGATGACACCCAAAGAAACTCATCACTTCGCTTTGAACACTGGCGCGCGCTTCTCCAGGTAAGCGGCGAGCCCTTCTTTTGCGTCCTCGCTCTCAAACAACAGTTGCTGGTTTTCGCGCTCCAATGCCAATCCAGCCTCGAGCGTGACTTCCCAGCCCGCTTGCACCGCCCGCTTCATGCGGCCAACCGCCTTCGCCGCCTTATGCGGTGGACAAAACTGGCGGGCGTACTCCATCACGTCACTCATGAAGTTGCTGGTGTCGAACAGCTCATTGATCAAGCCCAACTCAACTGCGCGTTCGAAGCCGAAGGTTTCGCCCTTCGCCATCAGCTCAATGGCCTTCGATTTTCCCAGCACGCGCGAGAGCCGCTGAGTGCCGCCGGTGCCGGGCAGAACGCCGAGGTTCACCTCTGGCAAGCCCATCTTGCCGGCCCCTTTGCGCGCGACACGAAGGTCGGCAGCCAGCGCGACTTCCAGCCCGCCGCCGACACAGTGTCCGTTGATGGCTGCGATCACCAGCTTGGGAGTATTTTCCAGACGCAACAGGGTTTCATTGGCGTGCAGGCAGAAGTAGTACTTGAATGTGGGATCGACCTCGGTCAGCCTCTGGATGTTAGCGCCCGCGCAGAAGAACTTCTCGCCCGCACCGGTCATCACGATCACGTGCACGCCGTCGTCCATGCGCGCCTGCAGAATGGCGTCGTCCAGCTGCCGGTTCATGGCGTAGCTGTAGGTATTCGCCGGTGGGTCGTTCAGCTCGAGGACGGCAACTCCCGCGTCAACCCGATACTCGACCAGCGTGCGGGTCTCGACCGCACTTGCAACAGTGTTACTCATCAGCGCTCCTGCTCAATTCCCGTCCCGATCGCACGGCTTTGCGTCCGGCCCGTAGGCTTCGTTCCTGCCGGCTCGGGGCAGCGCAGTTCCCAGAATTCCATGTAAGAACAGATCGCTGATTTGCCGCGACAGCGTCTCCGCCCCCGGGTCGGACTTGGGATTGTGCCAGGTATAGAGCCAGTTCATCGCGCCGAACAGCGACATCACTGCCGTCCGAATGCTGTCGCCGCGAAGCGTTGCACGATCGCCGTATGCCGCGCGCGCGACGTCTTCGACCAGTCCCACACAAATGCGGTAGTAGCTGCGTTTGATGGCCGCCAGTTCGGAGCGGTAGCCGTTCTTCAGCACATCGTCTTCGTGGGACAGCACCTTCATCGCGTCGTGGCGGGCTAGCGCGTATTCCACGTGGTTATGCACGAAAATTCTGAGCCGCTTTTCGGCGTCGCGTTCCTGGCTGAGACGTTCGCGCAGGCGCTCAAGGATGGTGGTGAACGTATGCTTCTGAATGGAATACAGCAGCTTTTCTTTGGAATCGAAATAGTAGTAGAGCCCGGCCAGCGAGATACCGCTCAGGCGCGAGAGGTCGCGCATCGACGCGCCTTCATATCCCTTTTCGGCGAAGACCTCGGTGGCGAAGTCGAGGATCTCCGACAGCCGGCGGTCAAAGCGCGTGTCGGCTGCGGGCATCGGACGTGAGGAGGGGACCAGGGTAGCTGCCATACGAGGGCCGGCAATTCATTCGAACGTTCGTTCGAATTCTACCGCGCCGGTCCACCGCTCTGCAACTACCACCACGTTGGCCTAGCGGTGTTCCAGGAAGTACAGCGCGACGAAAGCTGCGGTTACGGCGACCCCAGGGATCCTGAGTTCACGCGCCACCCCCAGAGGCCGCTTCCAGTCAGCGGTGAAAAAGAAAACCAGCAGGGCCAGCACGAGCCCGGCGATGGAGAGCTGGAAGATGTGGGCTAAAGTGCCTTCATCGGGTTGGGGAGGTGTAAAGTAGCCGGCCACTACGGTCAGCAGAGCCAGGAAAGAAACCACGAGCATGAGGTTGCGGATAATTCGGTTTAGTCGCATTGCATGCATACATCCTGCCCGTCAACATTATATTCAATATCTCCGTGTAATCCCGCGTTGACAAGAGTCTGCCCGGCAAGGCAAACTTCAGAATCTTGCTGAATTCGTTCTGCGACTGCTGATCGCACGGCGACGCAGCGGGACAGCATACTAATGACCGTGCAGCCACCCGTGTCGCATACCATGGAGTCCACGCTGGAAAGCGTGAACAAGGCCGAGGAGATGGCCGACAAAGCCGCTTCGCAGGCGGGCTTTGACGAGGATGCGCGCGGCGGGATTTCGATGGCCGTACGCGAAGCCATGATCAATGCGGTCATGCATGGCAACGGCTACAGTCCCGACAAGCGCGTGCAATTGAGCTTCGATCAATCCGGCGGCAACCTTATTATTACGATAAGGGATGAAGGGGAGGGTATGGACCCTCAGGAAGTTCCTGATCCGCTGGCCCCGGAAAACCTGATGAAGCAATCCGGGCGCGGCATTTTTTTGATGCGGGCATTCATGGATGAAGTGAATTTCCGCAAGCTGGAACCCGGCACCGAAATTACTTTGATCAAGCGTGTTCCCGGCAACTGACCCGGCACGCAAGGAGGACCTCCACGTGAGCATGAAAGCGAGCACCCGGCAAGTAGACGGCATCACGATTGTTGACTTGAGCGGGCGTATCACCCTGGGCGAAGGCAGCGTGGTGTTGCGCGACACCATCAAAGACCTGCTGGGCAAGGGCCACAAGAAGATCCTGTTGAACCTCGGCGATGTCAGCTACATCGACAGCTCAGGCATCGGCGAACTGGTCAGCGCCTTCACTTCCGTGCAGCGCCAGGGCGGCGATTTGAAGCTGCTGAACCTGACCAAGAAGGTCCACGACCTGCTTCAGATTACCAAGCTCTACACCGTGTTTGACGTGAAGGACGACGAGGCCTCAGCCATCGCAGCCTTCGGACAATAGTTCGCGGTAAGCCGTCGGCGACGTGTAGCTTCTGCCATGTTTGGAGGCCCAGAGTGCCGCCGCCCGAGGCAGTGGACTCGCGACTCCGATTCACCATGATTGTTAGGGCCGTGCCGGCGAATTTCGCCGGGCGGCCGTTTTTATTGCTGTCTGCTTTGTCGACTCGACGCCAACGGGCCCCGACTCTGGAGGCCAACCGCGAGAAATGGCAATCTCGTACGGCGCCAAATCTCCCCGGGTCTCCACCACTGGAGCCAAGCTCTTTCACCCGCCTGCGGACGTTACCGTGGAACAGCGCGCTCATACTCTGCTCATCGCTCAGAGCTGCAGCTGCTTGATTTGCGCACCGCTCGCAGCATTGAAGGTGGTCATCTGAATGGCCACATTGACGATGGAGTCGGCGCTCCACTGCTGCGGCGCAATGTGAAACGCCATATTCGCATCGAGCGAAACCGAGGGCCGTACTGCAACCGTAGCGGGGTTCATTCCATAGTGCACGCGCAATTCAAATGCTGTTGCAGGCCCTGTGTTTTGCAGCAGCAACTCGCCACCACGATTGTTGACCTGGGCAGAGATTGTATGTCCGGGGGCAAGATTGAGGTTGAGCAACTCGTACCACCTGCGCTCGGAAGCCTCTCCGCCGGAAAACCCTCCAATCGCCATATTGATGGTTTTGGCAGCGGCGCCTGCGGGAACGCTCAAGGTCACGGCCTGATCGCTTGCGTTGATCGAATCCACACGAATCGCGTCGGGCGCTCCCATCGAGCAAGGGGCGGAGATGCTGGCCGACATGCGCGGCGTAAGAATCGCCCAGTCGTAATTTCCGTCGGCCTGGGGCTCGATGGAAAAGGTGAGGCTGGGCTGTTCAACCAGGTGTTCTTGTTGCTGCTGCTGCGGCGCTTTAATGAGCAGGTGTTCAGTGACACCGGCATGTATATTTCCGAGCGGCTGAGCGATGAGAGACGACTTAGCCTCCATGCTCGCAATCTGCAGCCGTTCAAGATAGTAGAGCTCCGGCGCCTTGGACTCGATAGACACGATTTGCCGCTGCCCCGGATTGACAATCTCGCGCTGCGCTTGCTGTGAGAAGTGCAAGTCGGGCGAAGTGGAGTGATGCAGCGGAACTCTGGCCATTCCCGGAATGCGGGTTGCGGGATCGATATTGATGCGCTTGCCGCGAACGGGCTGATTGATCGCCATTTCGGCAGGATGGGCGGATCCTGCGGCCGACGTAACCATGGTCGCGGTGGAAAGCATGGCGGGCTTGGGCGCCTGCAGCCCAGCAGCCTCGGCATAGAAAGTGTGCCCACGCTCATCGGTGATCTGCGAGGTGTCGGCATCGCCCGCGCAGATGAGCAGAATGCCGCCGGCGATGAGGGCGAGGATGGCATCCCCCGGAGTGACGGGTTGCGAATTGAGCTTGGAATACGGAATAGGCAAGAAGCGGCCGCCGGTGGTGGGCGAGCCAAACCACACTCCATCGAGCCCCTTGTCGGGATGCATATCAAACCGATAGGAGTTATCGGTGGGATTGATGGTGACGAAGTTCGTCGGGTCGGTGTTGGCCGTGTCGCTGCGACCGGAGGGAGGATCATTGATGTTGGCGACCCATATGGTGAGCTCACCACCCTGCGGAGGCGACCACTTGTATGGCACCAGGACGTGCGCGGTCTGACTCAGGTCACTGCCGGATGAAACGGAGATCACGGGCCAGTCGTTCGAATTGAAAGAATCACGGCTGGAGTAGAAGGCGTCGATCGGCTGGTGAATGCTTCCTGTCACCGCTCCCCCAAGAAACCATGCGACCAGCGACGCGCCGAGTTGATAGCCGTGTTTAATGCTGGCTTCACTCACGACTTCGGCGTCCTGCTGACTGGGGAACACAGTCTCGGTGACTACATCAAGAGCCGCACCGGTTGAATTTTTCAGACTGCCGTCTTTGGAATAGCTGTTCTGGGTGTACAGGGGTTCGATAAAGAGGGAGCGGTTTTCGCGCGCGTAGATCGATTCCAGACAAAAGCCGAAGCAGGTCCCGTTCTGCGCCAGGGACTTGTAGACCAGTTCGTAGAAGGTGATCTCGAACAAGTGCATCTTGAAGGAGAACGGATTCAGGTCAATGTGCTTGTCGGTCTCAGCCACATCGGCGAAGGTGTCGGAGTAGGTCTTCCAACTCAGTTGATCGGTATCAATATTTTGGAAGGGCCAGAAGAGCTGATAGCGAAACTGCTCGGGATCCAGGGAGACGGGCGGAGGCGGGAACGGCTGCATCGCAAAGGTGGCGGTAAACGCGCCGTTCTGGTGGGAATGATCGTTCTCCAGAAGTCCCCACAGGTTGAGGATGTTGTAGCTCATGGTCACGGTACCTTCTTCGTCGTCCGCGCCAATGGTTTTTTCATGGATACACAACATCCAGATGTTCACCTGGGTGTTGGCCTGCACTACCGGAACGGTAAGAAGAATTGACGTGGAGACATCGACTCCACCGCCGTTATAGTGTCCGCCGGACGGCATGCGCCCGTGATTCACGTTCGGTGGATTCGCCGGGGTAGACTCGATGTTGATCTGCACATTGAAATCATCGTTACACTCGTAACGTATCGCGTGCAGTTGCAGGCCTTGCACCGTGTGCGCGTTAGCGTAGGGGCCGCTGGGATACCAAACAATTACTCCGTGTTCGAAATCATTGAACCGTCCCTTGGGCAAGTTGCCGAGGAACGGTAGATTCGGGAGCGCAGGGGTGTCGGTCTCTCCGGAAGTAGGAAAGCCTAGTGGTCCCAAAGGGCCGCCTTTGCTGCTCCATTCGGCGTAGATTGCGCCATAGACGTCCCACGCGCCGGTTGCAGGGCTCCAGTAAATAAATCCACCATTGGCGAAACGGTTGAAGCGTCCTTTCTCGGTAGTGCCGCTCATTACGGAGCATTCGTCAGACGTGGGCAGCCCGAGTACGCTGGTGGGACCGCCGAGCGCGATCCAGCGATCGCGGATGGCGCCGTGAATCTCACGCGCGTCGGTGGCGGCGCTCCAGTAAATATCGCCCGTGGTGAAGTGGGCGCAGCGGCCGTTGGCCACAGCTTGTTCGTCGGAGGTGGGCAGACCAACGACCGGCTGAGCGTTGGCGTCGCTGATGTCGCCAAGGCGTCGATAGTGTTCGTAGATCGGACCTGACAGAACGTATGCCTGGCCGTTGCCGCGCGCTACGATCATGCCGCGCTCGAAGTACGCAGCTGTGCCGCCGGCTTCCGCGATCTTGAAGGAGTCGGCGATGGGGAAGCCGAGATAGTCGCGCATGAGCTGTCCACCCGCTGCCTTGACCGAGGTCACCGAGGCCGAACTCCATTTGCGATAGATCGCATTGTCGACGGAGACAGCGCCATAGGCCGGCTGATAGAAGATGGCGTGATCGGCGAACTCCTGCAGCGTGCTCACGCCGTCGGGGAAGGTGCGAGTCTGGGTTGAGATAGCAGACACCGCCCCAAGCTCTGCAGCTTTCTCGGCGAC